>JAUXSE010000011.1 GCA_030681515.1 Geothrix sp.
CCCACAACGACCAGAACCGACAACCTCGACCCCAGCCGAAGGCCTATCGCATAACCGTTTCCCGAAGCCCATAGCCACTGCCGATCACTCCGAACACAATGAAAAGCGCCTCAAGATGCCGAGGCGCTTAGGTCAGGATGATAGAGATGTGCCGTGGCTTCATAATGGCTCCAGGAACCTTTACATCTAGCGCCTTTTGAACCCCTTTTGGCACAGCTTCCATATGGGTTTCGAGCCTCAGCTTGCCTCCCAAGGTGTTAATTGGCTGCGACTTGGACCCGCCTGCGGCAGCTGCTTCTGTGACAGCCCCCTGTAATGGCTTTCCTGCCCCTAGAAGTTGAGGTGCTGCCGTGAGTGCTACCTGCCCTAAGGCAAGCCCGCCCGCCACAGCCAAATCCTTCGTTGGAACATCTTCACCATTCTGAGCGCGTGCATTGACCTGCGATAAGCGATCACCGCCGGGGGTGAAGACCTCGTATGCGGCATTGAGGAACCCGAGACCAATCCAGCTTGCGGTGTTGCCCTTCTCATAAGCCTCTTGACCCTTACGATCAAGCAACTGCCCAACGGATTCGCTTGTTTGCGCCAATAGTTGTCAAAGAATCATCAATTTATCTAACTTTTTGTTCTGAACCCCTTAATAACAATCTTCTTTCCCAAATCGAAGACAACCACATCACTGGCGCGAGTCGGGGTTGTCGCTAGAAGATACTGGATTGTAACGGTGAATTCCGTAGGGTCGTGCTGAAGGAATTTCCATTCAGAGATCATCTCCTTTGCTGCATTCACCAGCATTGGCGGTCCTTCAAGCGAGATGACCTTCGCAACAGAGCCACCATCCGTAGAAACCTTCATCTTCACGGTGCCATTGATATTGGCGATTCGAGCATTAGCAGGATAAATGGGGAGCTTGGCAGAAGAGATAATTGGAATAGAGCCTCCACTTCCTTTCTCCATCGCCCAGAGTGCGCTTGTCGAAAAGAGAATGCACAAGACCGCCAGAATGGTGATTCGAGCCCTCATTAGTTCACCCCCTTCATGAAGTCACTCAGCCCAACCTCTGCAACTACACCCTTGGCATCGTAGAAGTAGACTCTGCGACTCGCGGCACCCACGACAATGTTCGTGGGCAAGAA
This sequence comes from Geothrix sp., assembly GCA_030681515.1. Lineage (GTDB taxonomy): Bacteria > Acidobacteriota > Holophagae > Holophagales > Holophagaceae > Geothrix. The sequence goes on from JAUXSE010000011.1 coordinate 1,137, forward strand.
CTCATCCGCAGGTCGCTTCAAATCTCCAGGGCTCGGTCCCTGTAGAAACCCGCGCTTCCCGTTTAAGCCATCCCCCATCGGATGGATGTGCCATTTACCATCCGTCGTAGCCAAATTGTTGATTTTCCCTTGCTGATCAACAGCTTGCCCAGAGTCAACACTGGCTTCCTTATCGCCCGGCTTACTGACCTTCCCTGGAACTGCTGGGTAGACGAGCACATTGCCATCAACCCCTTTGCCCCATTGCCCCCCTTCCTCGTGGAATCTTCCGGTCTTGTCGTCTTCTGTGGGGGCGTTGCTAGCATCCAGAGATTTCTGAATTGCTCGTTTCACTTCAACTGGAACCGAACCCACTAAGGCGTCAGTTTTTGTTTGCGCCTTCGCCGCTTCTTCCCTCTTTCTTTGTTCCTCTTTCCTTTGCTCCTCGTTCAAACCTACCTGCATGCCCGTTTCATCGTTGTCTGCGCCCTTCTGGTTTGGAACGCTTATGGCCTCCTGCATCCCCGTCGGGTCGGTACTCATGATCGGGCTGTTCCGCACATAGCTGTAGATGTTCCAACTCTGTGTGTTCTCGAAGTGTTGGTCCATGGCGGGGTCAGGGCTTGCGAAGCGTCCGAACCAGGGCACATAGAAACGTGCCTGCATGTATATCAGGCCGCTTGCATCGGTCTGCTCGTGGTTGGTGTAGCCCTTGGAACTCTTGAAGGTGTCTGACTGCTCCAACAGCTCACCGTAGGGCAGGTACTTCTGCTGGCTTTCTTTGAGCCCAGTTGGACCCGTCACGATCCGCGGGCTTCCCAGATGATCCACCTGGGTCACGTGCATCCCTGCCGCATCGAACTCCGCAGCTTCACGGGTGCCCAGGTAGACGATGTCCCGCTTCCAGGCCAGGGTTCCGGCGGCGGCCTTTTCGTACTGCGAGACCAGCTGCCGGCCATCGTTGTAGAGGTTCACGCGGGTCTTCAGCAGCGTCGTCCCGCTCCGCTCCTCGATCACCGCCCTCAGACCCTCGGCGGTGTACTGGTACTTCTCCGTGATCCCGGTCTTCGAACTGGACAGCTGGATCACCCGCCCCAACGCGTCGTAGACCATGGTCACTGACTTGCTCGCGTCTCCCGGTTTTTCAAAGATCTGCGTCAGGTTTCCCTGAGCATCATAGACCGCGCCTGTCAGCACGCCAGCACTGGTCGTGGCCGGAAGCTGGTTCTTCTGCCACAGCGCGGTGTCCGAGGCGCTGAGGGCCGCATTGATCACCGTCGGCACCGTGCTGGCCGTCACATAGGCCGTGGAGGCACCCTTCACCCCGCTCCACCCGGTCACCCGCTGGAGGTTGCTGGAAACCCGGTTCCCGAAAGCGTCGTAGTCGAATTGCTGCAACTGTTCCCCGTAGGTATCAGCCGTCCCGCTTGAAAACGAGTTTGTAGCTGAAGGGGTTGTCCAGTTTGGGGTGGGTGTAGGTCACCTGGAGGGCCAGGGTGTGGCCGTCCTTCCGCATGGAGTAGACGTGCTTCAGGGTGTAGCCGTCGCCCACGAGGGTCTGGATCATGGTGGGGCCGTCCTTGGTGAGGGTGGCCTTGAACACGGCGTCGTCGCTGCGCTTCCAATCGCTTTCGGTGCCGTCGGCGGGGGTGTCCACGGGCCGCTCCTTGCCCAGGGTCACGGTGAAGCTGTCGCCCGCCAGGATGTCGAGCTTGTTGAATCCGCGGCAGGCGGACTGCAGCTTCTTTTTCCAGAAGAGCTTCATGGCGAAGTTCAGATCCTTCACGTGGGCTTCGATCTGTTCGTCAATCTTGTCACTTTGCGAAGCATGGAGCGTCCACTCGCCATCCCAGTCAATCTTGGACTCCTTGGACGGATCGGCGGTCTTCACGGGCGCTTTCGTCTTCTGGGCGGCGGCGGGAAGGGCCAGCAGGCAGGGCAGCAGGAACGGCAGGATGCGCATGGGGTCTCCGGTGGGATGGAAGGAGCCTACCTCCAGGCGGGGCGGTCTGGAAGGTTTCCATGTGACCGGCGCAACAAAGGCCTGGATTGATGACCTTCCAGGCAAGATCGCATGTCGCGAGGTGTAAGCTGGGGGCATCCAGCCCGAGGACAGGGCACTCAAACCAGGGAGTGTGGCCATGAAGAAGCAGGAAGCCCTCGATTACCATTCACAGGGACGGAAGGGCAAGATCGAGGTGGTGGCCACCAAGCCCTGTTCGACCGCGCGGGATCTGTCGCTGGCCTACTCTCCCGGCGTGGCCGAGCCCTGTCTGGAGATCGAAAAAAACCCCGAATTGGCCTACGAGTACACCGCCAAGGGCAACCTGGTGGCCGTGATCTCCAATGGCACCGCGGTGCTGGGCCTGGGGAACATCGGCGCCCTGGCCGGCAAGCCGGTGATGGAAGGGAAGGGCGTGCTCTTCAAGCGGTTCGCCGATATTGATGTGTTCGACATCGAGGTGGACGAGCTGGACATTGACCGCTTCTGCCAGGTGGTCAAGGCGCTGGAGCCCACCTTCGGCGGCATCAACCTCGAGGACATCAAGGCCCCCGAGTGTTTCGAGATCGAGACCCGCCTGAAGAAGGAAATGAACATCCCGGTCTTCCACGACGATCAGCACGGCACGGCCATCATCAGCACGGCGGCCCTGATGAATGCCTCCGAGATCGTCAAGAAGAAGCTCGGCGACATGAAGGTGGTGTTCTCCGGCGCCGGCGCCTCCGCCATCGCCTGCGCGAACATGATGATCAATGCCGGCGTGAAGCTGGAGAACCTGTGGCTCTGCGATACCAAGGGCCTGGTCTACACCGGCCGCAAGGAAGGCAACAACATCTACAAGGACCGCTTCGCCAAGCCCAGCGAATGGCGCACCCTGGCGGACACCATCGTGAATGCCGATGTGTTCGTGGGCTGCTCCAGCAAGGGTGCCCTCACGCCGGACATGCTCCTGAGCATGGCGAAGAATCCCATCGTCTTCGCCCTGGCCAATCCCGATCCCGAGATTGACTACCCCCTGGCGAAGGCCACCCGCGATGACATCATCCTGGCCACGGGCCGCAGCGACTATCCCAACCAGGTGAACAACGTACTGGGCTTCCCCTTCATCTTCCGCGGCGCCCTGGATGTGCGGGCCAGCGAGATCAACGAGCCCATGAAGCTGGCCGCCGCCCAGGCCCTGGCCGCCCTGGCCAAGGAGGAGGTACCCGAATCCGTGGTGCGGGCCTATTCGGGGCAGAAATTCAGCTTCGGGCCCGAATACATCATTCCCAAGCCCTTCGATCCCCGCGTGCTGCTGTGGGTGGCCCCGGCGGTGGCCAAGGCCGCCATGGACTCCGGCGTCGCCAAGAAGCCCATCGCCGACATGAAGGCCTACATAGAGCGCCTCGAAGGGCTCCAGGGCCGCAGCAAGGACGTGATCCGCAGCGTCGTGAACCGGGCCAAGGCCAACCCCAAGCGCGTGGTCTTCCCCGAGGGCGATCATCCCCTGATCCTCCAGGCCGTGGCCCAGATGGTGGATGAGGGCATCTGCATCCCGATCCTCCTGGGCGATCCCGCCCGGGTGAAGGCGGTGGCCGCCGAACGGGGCCTGGATGTCACTGGCATCGAAATCCTGGACCCGGAAACCGACCCTTGGCGCAAGGAGGCCGAGGATGCCTTCTATGAGCTGCGCAAGCGCCGGGGCATCACCCGGTTCGAGGCCGAACGGCAGACCCGGCGCCGCATCTACTTCGGCGCCATGATGTGCCGCATGGGCAAGGCCGATGGTTTGATCGCCGGCCTGACGATGTACTACCCCGACACCATCCGGCCCTGCCTGGAAGTCATCGGCACCCGCAAGGGCGTCAAGAAGGTCTGTGGCGTCTACACCATGGTGCTGAAGAACCGCGTGCTGTTCTTCGCCGACACCACCATGAACATCGAGCCCACCCATGAGGATCTGGCCGAGATCGCGCTCCTCACGGCGGACCTGGTGAAGGACACCTTCAACATGGAACCCAAGGTGGCCATGCTTTCCTTCTCCAGCTTCGGCAGTGCCGAACACCCGCTGGTCCGCAAGGTCCAGAAGGCCGTGGAGATCGTGAAAGCCACGCGCCCCGGCCTCAAGTGCGACGGAGAGATGCAGGCGGACACCGCCCTGGGGGACGGCATTCTGGCGGAGAACTATCCCTGGGTGGATCTGCCCGGTGGCCCGAACGTGTTGATCTTCCCCGATCTCACCAGCGGCAACATCGGCTACAAGCTGGTGCAGCGGCTGGCGGGCGCCGAAGTCATCGGCCCCATCACCTGCGGCATGGCGGCCCCGGTCCACGTGCTGCAACGGCACAGCGACCTGAACGACATCATCCACCTCACGGCGCTCACGGTCGTGGAGGCGCAGCAGAAGTAGCTATCAGCTATCAGCTATCAGCTATCGGCTATCAGCTATCGGCTATCAGCTATCAGCTATCGGCTATCAGATGTCAGTTGTTAGTCAGCGGGGGCCGATCGGCCCCCGCGTTATGTTTCCAGCTGCTGGAGCCAGGCCTGGAGCTCGGGGTCGGGATCGGGGCTGAGGCGCAGGGCATCGCGGAGGTCCGAGAGGGCCGGGCCGGGCTCGCCCCGCTGGAGGTGGACGAAGGCGCGCTCCTTCAGGGGGCGTGGGTTCGCGGGGTCCAGCAGCGCCAGGTGGGTGGCGGTCCAGATCGCCTCGTCCCAGGTTTCCGCCAGCATGAAACGGCCGTGGAGGTTCCGGACCAGCCGGGTGAGGATCTCGCGTCCGGAAGTGGGGCGAAGCATATCCCGGTGGAAGGCGATGCGCCCCGCCGTGGCCGCCTTCACCAGTTCGGCGCCGCCTTCCTCCCCCACCGCGCGTCCCCTGTGGAAGGGGTCGAAGCAGAGCAGGCCGAGGTCGGTGCGCAGGGCGACGAGGAAATGGCCCGGCAGGCCCACGCCCACGGCATCGAAACCCAGGCGGCGGGCCAGATCCACCCACAGGATGGATAGGGCGATGGGAAGGCCCTTCCGGCGGGAGATCACGGAGGGCAGGAGGGCGTTGTGGGGGTCGTCGTAGGTCTCGCGGTCGCCCTCGAAGCCCAGCTCCACGAAGAGCAGGTGGTTCAGGGCGTCCAGGGCCTTGTGGATGTTCCAGGGCAGGGGCATGCGGCTGGCGAGGGTGAAGGCCCAGTCATCGAGCTGGAGGATCACCGGGGCCGGATCAGGCTCATCCAGGGCCGGAGCCACGGCATGGATGGCGCCTTCGGCCAGGTTCCGGCAGTCCGGATCCTCGCGGAGGTAGTCCAGAAGCGACATCAACGCCTCCGCTGGACCACCGAGCGGGCCATGAGGGCCAGCGCCACCAGGATGAGGGCCCCCCAGACCCAGCGTTGCCATGCGTGGGTGGCGGTCTGGATTTTCTTGGATGCCTCGGCCTTGCGGATGTTCTCTTCGATGGACAGCTTGGACTGGGCTTCGCGGGCCTCCTTCACGGCCTTCTGGGCGGACTCCCGGGAGGCCTGGAGATCCTTCGTGGCGGCCTCCTGCTCCTCCTGCACGCCCAGCACGGCGATCGTCTTCGGCGGAGCCGGCTTGGGCCTGAATCCGGCGGGGACGGCGGGGGCGTCCTCCTCGAAGGAGACGGGGCCCAGGCCGTTCTCGATGGATTCAGTCAGGGCCTGGATATCCTCCCGCAGGGCCTGCAGCACCTGGTTCTGGCGGTGGAGCTGGGCGCCCTGGATCCAGAGCAGCCCCAACTGGAGGGCCAGGAAGGTCGGGATGGCCCATCGAAGGGACGTGCGGATCATGCGTGCTCCCTCCCCAGGATAAACAAAGTCCGGTCATCGCGGTTCTGGGTATCGAAGGCGGCCACGTCCTGGAAGACGGCTTCGCAGGCCGCCCGGGGGCTGCCGGTGCCCCAGAGGCGGCGCAGCTGGGCGCTGAGACGGCCCAGGCCGTAGAGTTCGCCTTCCCGGTTCATGGCTTCGGACAGCCCATCGCTGTAGAGCACCATCCAGCCCTTCGGGGGGAGGACGCCCTCGATCACCTGCCAGTCGCTGGGCCCCGCGGGGCGCAGGCCCAGGCCTCGGCCGTGGGGGACCATCTCGCGGGAGGTCTCCTCGGTCAGTCCCTGGAGCACCAGGGCGCCGGGGTGGCCCGCTCGCGCCAGGCGGTAGTTCCCGGCCGCGTCCCATTCCAGCAGGATCAGGGTGAGGAAGCCCTGCTGGCCGAGCAGTTGCCGCAGGGTCTGGTCCAGGGAACAGAGCATCTCCTCCAGCGATTGATCTTCCCGCTGGGCGGCCTGCTCAAGCAGCGCGGTGGCCTGGGCCATGTAGAGGGCCGCGGCGAGCCCCTTGCCGCAGACATCGCCCACGGCCGCGAGCCAATGGCCGCTGGGACGGCGCTTGACGAAGAGCAGGTCGCCGCCGGTTTCGAGGGCCGGTTCCAGGCGCAGGGCCACCTGGAAGCCCGGGATGGGGGGCAGGTGGGAGGTGATCAGGCTTTCCTGGATGCGCCGGGCCGTCTCCAGCTCCTGGCTGAGGCGCTCCTGGGCCACCAGGCGCTGGTGCATCACGGCGGTCTCCAGCACCTGGCCGGCGGTCAGGGCCACCTCGCGCAGCAGTTCGCGGTCCTCGCGGCCATAGTTCAGCTCGGCGTACTTGCCGCCCAGCAGCACCAGGCTGTGGGGGGCGTCCCCGGCGAGGATCAGCAGCAGGAGCTGGGCTTCCAGCGCGTCCACATGGGCCCGCAGCGTGCCGCCCTGATCCCGGATCCAATCGGCCTCCTCGCTGCCCATGCCGAGCACCAGCTCGCGGTTTTCGCGGGCGAGGCGGAGCAGGCCCGGGGGGATCCGGAGCGGCTGGGGCGGGAAGTGGATCCGGCGGTCGTCCCGATCGGTGGATTCGGCCGCGGGGAGCATCACCTGGCGATCCTCGATGGGGAGGATCTCCAGGAGCTGAGGCTGGAAGGCCTCGCCCAGGGCGCGCCGCAGCGACTTGAGGAGGGATGTCTCGCTGAACCGCTTCCGGGGCTCGCGCACGGCGCTGAGGGCGATGTCGCGGGTGCTGGAGAAGTCCCGGCGGAAGCGGCGGCGGATGCCCTTCAACAGACCCCGCAGGGCCCAACCCAGGGGCAGGGCGAGGAAGCCGATCAGGGCCCCGGCCCAGCCCGGAGGAATCGAAGCCAGGTGCGAGAAGGCCCAGGCCAGGCCGCCCAGGTAGGCCGCGGCCGTGAGGCCAAGGATCGCCATGTAGCTCACCCAGCGCAGCAGCACCTTGCGAACGTCGAAGAGGCCGTGGCGGAAGATGGCGAAGGCGAAACTCAGCGGCAGCAGCGGCGCCGGCAGCATGAAGATGAACGTCTGGCGCCGGAAGAGCAGGCTGTCCCCGAACCTGGCCCGGAGGACGGTCCATGCCACGAGATCCAGACACAGGACCGCCGCCACCAGCAGCGAGGGCAGAAGGGCCTTCCGGAGGCGCTCCGGCGCGCGGAAGGTCCCCGCCACGAAGCATCCGAGGCCCGTGAGGGCTGCGGCGAGGTAGAGCGGGATCGGCAGCGATCGGAAGGCGAGGAGCAGGTGGCGGAACACGCCGTCCGGGGGAGTTCCCGCGGGCGTCCTCAGCAGGCCATCGCCGGCCAGCATCCAGAGGCGCAGGAGGACCTGCACGAGGGCCAGCAGGGCGAAGGTGCCATAGATCGCCTGGAGGAACCGCCGGTTCTTCCGCCACTCGAAGGGGTGGGGGAAACGCAGGAAGAAGTGGATCCAGAGGGGGGGCAGCAGGGCTCCCGCCGCGCCGGCCATGAGGGTGACGACGATGCCCATGGCCACCGGCGCGCTGCCCGAGAGGATCGCTCCGGACAGGAGGAGGGTGGTGGCCGCCAGGTAGAAGAAATGCCGCGAGGATTTGCGCTCCGGGGCCGACAGCACCACCAGCAGGCTGATGGCCCAGGCGAGGAAGCCGTTCGCCAGCAGGGCCAGTTGCACCAGGTCCAGGGGTTTCACCAGACGGATGGGGATCAGGATCTGCCGGCCCTGGCGCTTCACCGTGTAGATCAGGATGGTGCCCTCGGATTTCCCGTTGATGAAGCGCTGGGCCTTCAGCGTGCCTTCCTGGGTGGCCTCATAGGCCCGCCCCTGGATCTTCACCAGCTCGTCGCCCTCCAGGAGCCCCGCATCCTCCGCGACCCCCTCCGGCAGGATCTCGCGGATGACGATCTTTCCGTTTTCCACCACCCAGGAGCACTGATCATCCGAGGCGGCATAGACCCACTGATTGAGCGCGAACGAACCGATGGCCAGACCGAGGCAGACGAAACTGATCCAGAGCAGGCGCCAGCGGATGCGTTTCAGGTAGGGATTCATGGAGCCTTTATGGAAGAATGCCCGGATGGGGCGGATCGCGCGGAAGGACAGGGCCTGCTGGGTGCTGGTGGGCGGACGGCGGCGGCTGGGACGGGCCCTGGCGGAGGATCTGGCCCGGGATCACGATCTGGTGCTGACCAGTTCAGGGCCATGGGAGGGCGAAACCTGGGTGGAGGGCTTGTCTGGGACGGCTCGGATCCGGACGCTCCAGTGGGATGCGGAGAGCCCGGAACTGGTTTCCCGCATGATGGCAGATCTGGACACGTTGGAGGCCGAGGGCTGGGTTATTTCCGGCGCCGTGCTGCTGGCCGGCACCTTCCCTGAACAGCCCTTCGGAACCTGGACAGCGGAAGGGCTGGACGCCACCGGGCGGATGAATCTGGCCTTCCCCTTCCTGTGCGCCCAGGCCCTCGCCCCCCGCTTGTCAGAAGGCGCCTGCCTCCAGATCCTGCTGGACACATCCATCCACCAGCCCTGGCTCCAGCGGCTGCCCTACAGCGCCGCCAAGGCCGGTCTGGCCGCCCTGGTGCCGGGGCTCGCGCAGCTGCTCGCACCCAAGATCCGCGTGGTGGGCCACGCCCTGGGAACCCTGCTGCCCGCCGAAGGCAGCGACGCGGGCTTCCTGGCGGACCGCACGCTGCTGAAACGGCTGGGGGAGCCCGCCGACCTCTGCCGCGCCGTGCGCTTCGCCGCCGACAGCCCCTTCCTCACCGGCGAGATCCTCACCATGGATGGAGGGCGGCGATGGATGGATCGTTGACGGGGTCTACCCACAGGTGAGGGCATGGCGCTCACGCTGCGCGTGAGCGTGAGGACGCGCCCGGGGGCGCGTCCGATCAAGGGACAATGAAGAAGGCCAGGTGGTGGATGAGGTTCAAGGTCAACGAGGTGTTCCATTCGATCCAGGGGGAGGGACGGGGCCCCGTCCGCGAACGCAGCGCGTGAGCGGGAGCACGCGCCAGTGGCGCGTGCGATCCGGGGGTAGTCATGGGCGCCCCGCGATCGCCCGAAGGGCGGGAGTGGAGGACGATGAAGATGGCAGGTGGCGGATGAGGTTCAAGGTCAACGAGGTGTTCCATTCGATCCAGGGGGAGGGCGCCCGCATCGGGCGGCCCTGTCTGTTCATCCGCCTCACAGGCTGTCCCCTGCGCTGCACCTACTGCGACACCGAGTACGCTTTCTATGACGGAACGATGGTGGAACTGGAGGCTCTTCTCACCGAGACGCGTCAGCGTCTCGGCCCCCCCCACAAGGGCCCCAACGCGCCCTTCGTGGAACTCACCGGCGGCGAACCTTTGGCCCACCCCCAAGCACCCGAGTTGCTGCGGGCCCTGCTGAGCCTCGGTTATGAAGTGGCCCTGGAAACCGCGGGCAGCCACGATCTGGCGCCCGTGCCCCCCGAGGTGATCAAGATCGTGGACCGCAAGACCCCCGGCAGTGGCGAAGTCCACCGCTGGCTCGAGTCCAACCTCGACCACATGATCCCCGGCCAGGATGAGCTGAAGTTCGTCCTCTGCGACCCGGCCGACTACGCCTGGGCCAAGGCCTGGTGCGCCGAGCGGGCGGTGTGGGATCGTCTCGAAGTCCTCTTCAGCCCCGTCTGGGGCGGCCTCGACCCCGCCTGGCTGGCGGAGCAGGTGGTCGCGGATGGCCTGCCTGTGCGGGTGCAGGTGCAACTGCACAAGATCCTCTGGGGGGTGGAGCGGACGGGCATCTAGCCCAACGATGGGGGCAACCACTTGTCAATCATGGCCTGCAGGTCCTTGGCACGCACCGGCTTGGTCAGAACGTCGTTCATGCCGGACTCCAGGCAGCGTTCCTGATCCTCCAGGCGCACATTGCCGGTCAGGGCGATGATGGGGGTCTTGCCGCAGGGGCCTGCCAGGCTCCGGATCCGCCGGGTGGATTCGAACCCATCCATGTGGGGCATCTGGCAGTCCATGAGCACCAGATCAAATGGCTCTTTCTGGTGAATGTCCAGGGCTTGAAGGCCATCCGAGGCCGTGCCGATGCAGTGGCCCATGTGCTCCAGGATTTCCGCAAAGACATCCCGGTTCATGTCGTTGTCATCCACCACGAGAATCCGCCTTCCCTGTTTGCTCGGGGTCAATTCGAGATTGCGAAGCGACTCGACCCGGGAGTCCGGCGGGGGATGGCTGGACTCGGAGGGAGAAAGCAGGCCTCCGGTTTCGCAGGTCTTGAAGGGAAGGGTGAGCCTGAGGCAGGTTCCCCCTTCGGACCGGGACATGGCCTCCAGGGTGCCCCCCATCAAGGTGGCTAAACTCTGACTGATGGAGAGGCCCAGCCCGGAACCTCCATGGCGCCGGGTGAAGGAACCATCCCCCTGGGTGAAGGGCGTGAACAACCTCGGCAGCAGGTCAGGGGGGATGCCGATGCCTGTGTCGAGTACCTCGAAGGTCCAGTCCCCTGGGCGATCCGGCGAGGGGCTGACCCGGAGGATCACCGATCCCCGTTCGGTGAACTTCACGGCATTCCCCAGGAGGTTCAACAGCACCTGGGAAAGCCGACTGGGATCTCCGAGGACTTTCCGTGGAACATCCCGGGCCACCTCGACGGATAGTTCCAGACCCTTGGCATCCGCCTGCATGGACACCACCTCGGCCAGGTTCCGCACCACGCGTTCGGGATTGAATTCGATGGGTTGCAGGGCGACCTTGCCGGCTTCGAGCCGGCTGAAGTCGAGAACATTCCCGAGGACGGACAGCAGGGCTTCCGCCGCGATGCCAATTTTCTCGACGAGCTGACGCTCCCTGGGCGGAACGGAGGAATCCAGGAGCAGGGTGCTGATGCCCAGGATGCCGTTGAGGGGGGTCCGGATCTCGTGGCTCATGGTGGCAAGGAATTCCCCCTTGGCCTTGTTCGCGGATTCAGCCTTCACCATGGCCTTGGACAATTCCCGGGTGCGCTCCTGGATCAGGATCTCCAGTTGGCCGCGATGCCTCCGCAATTCCTGATCCGAGGCTTCGATCTGGGCCAGCATGCCGTTGAAATCCCTGAGCAGCTGTCCCAGTTCATCCTGTCCTCCCCCGGGGACCCGGACGGAATAGTCCCCGCGCTGGCTGACGCGGCGCGCGGTCCGGGCCAAGGTCTGGAGGGGGCGGATGAGGCTGTGGCGGACGGGACGGGAAAAGGCCAGGGCCAGCCCGAAGGAGCCCGCTCCGATGACCAGGGCCGCGCCCAGCGCCCAGGCGAGGCGTTTCCAGAGGTCATCCATGCGGAGCTCAAGTCGCAGACGGCCGACCTCCTCCCCCTGCAACCGGATGATCTGATCCCTGATGAGGCGACGGGGCCGAAGGGAAACACCCTCTGAAAAGGGTTTGCGCTCCAGGCTGCCGTCCGGTTGGCCCAGGGACGCAAGGGGTCGGCCGTCCTTCAGATAGAGGGTGACGGAGGCCACCTGGGGTTGGTCCTCCAGGATCAGCAGGCTCTGCATGGCCAGCTCGATGTCCTCGAAGGTCAGGGCCGCCAGGCTGCTGGCGGCCACCAGATCGCCGATGATCTGCGATTCACGGATCGAGACCCGGCGTTGCTGATAGGTCTCTTGGACCATGTAGGCCGTCAGGGATACGAGCAGGGCCACCACCGCGACCATCATCACCGCCCAGGTGAACTTCCGCTGGATGGTCAGCTGCTCGAACCTGGCACGGAACACGATACGGATCTCCTCCGTAGATCATGTCGGACTGGCCTGGATTTGTATGAGTTAAATTCGATGCGGCCGGGCCCGGAACACACTTTGAAACTGTTATGACATCACCTTTTTTTTGCCACCTGAAGGAAGGACGAAGCCAACTGGATGCCGGCGGCCTTGGCCGCGGAAAGGTTCACTTCAAAGCCGAGGTGCGCCTGGTCCCGGATGATGTTCACCATCACGCCCCTGGCGGCGTAGCCATCGCTATCGCCGACCGTCAAGGTGGGCCGCTTCGCCACCTGCTGAAGGATGTCGGGGAGCCGGGCCTCCTCCGAACTGGAGATGAAGAGCAGGTCACAGGGGCCGAGATCCTTTGGACCGCGGAAATACTTCACCGAGACCGCGCGTCCTTTGACCTTGTGGGTGAGGAAGTAGGCCTCCAGTTCATCCCCGAAGGGACTTCGGCCCACCACGGCGAGGATGAAGGGCCCTCCCCGCTCGGAGGGCTGGGGCGGCGCGGGCCATTCCACGAAGCGGCTGATCCGCTCCAGGAGCACCACCTTGGCGGAGTACTCGGTGGCAGACGGTCCCTGGGCAGGGGCCAGGCTCACCCCCGCGGCCAACAGGAAATGACGGTGGAACCGCATCAGAAGCGCCACCCCAGGGTGATCCGCCAGGTCCGGCCATCTGAGGCCATGCGGGCGATGGGTGCGTAGTCGAGGGCCACCAGGTCCATCCGTCGCGCATCCGTCAGATCCTCCATGGAGGCTGAAACCCAGGCCTGCCGCCCCTCCCAGCGAAGGGCGGACCGGAGGGTGGTGGCCGCCGGGGCCACGACCCCAAGGGCGGCATCTTCCCGGCGGCCCACATGGCGGGCCTCGCCCGTGAGACTCCATGGCCCCCAGATCCGGGTGACTCGAAGCCCGGCCTGGATGCGGGTGCTATCCGGGAACCGGGCGCCGTCATCGCGGAGCCAGTGGTAGGCGCCGCCCTGAAGCATCCAGGTCCACCCGGGATGCCGTCCCAGAAGTTCCACCTCGGCGGCCCGGCCCCGGGTGGTCCCCGGTTTGTTCTGGGCCTGCACCAGGCCATTGCCATCGTCCTCGTATTCGATGAGGCGTTCCCAGCTGGATTCGCTCCATCCGACCTGGGATTGGATGCCGCCGCCCCAGGTCCGCACCCAGATGGCCTGGGCCGTTCGGATGGTCTCTGGTTGCAGTCCAGGGTTGGCCAGATAGCCCTGGCCATCCTGGTAGTAGCGTTCGACGTGGGTGGGATACCGGTAGCCGCCCCCGTAGAGCAGTTTCAGGATATCCATGGAGGTGGGATTGAGGATCAGGGCGAACCGGGGGGTCCAGTCCTGATGGGTGGATGGCTGGAAGGAGGTGGTCTGCCCTGAAACGAAACTCTCCGCCAGGGTGATGCGATGGCTGGCGTGCTGGATCCCGAGCACGAGCTGGGCCCACTCATTCAGGGTCGAATCCATCTGGAGGTAGCTGTTCCCCGATCGGCTATCCACCCGGCCCCCGAAGGGGGAGCCTTCGTTGATTCCTTCGATCCGGAGCTGGCCCCATTTCTGTTCGGACCCGACCGTCAACATCTGGGAGCCCGATACCGGGAATCTCGCCTGGACTTCGAGCCCTTGGCCCTGGCTGGGATCCCGCTCCGAAAAGGGCTGGGTGAAGGCGGGATCGCGGACCCCGTCGTAGCTGAAGACATCCGAGAACACATAGTGATCGGCATAGACCCTCACCAGGGTTTCCACCTTCCCGAACCTGGGCTCGGCCTTGAATTCTCCGAACACCAGCGAATCCTTGTAGTGGTTCGAGGCATCGCCGATCACGCTGCTGTAGGGGGCCGAAGCCAGCCTGCGGAGGTTGCTCATGGCATAGCCCGCCAGGCTCCAATCCTTGCCCTTGGCGCGAAGGTAGGCGCTCTGGCGTTCCTCCCGGTCCAGGTCCGCGGGAAGCGTGCCCACGCCCAGTTCCGGGAAGTCCAGGGCGGTGCCCTTCCGTTGCCATCCGCTGGCCATGATGTCCCAGGTGGCTCCGGAACCGGTCCATCCCGCCCGGCCCCAGCCTCCGAAGCCGCCCCGGGACTGGCCTTCCAGGGCACCCTCCGCGCGACCGCCGGGGGGCCGGGTGATGACATTGACCATGCCCATGAAGGCGGTGTTGCCGTAGAGGGCGGAAGCAGGCCCACGGATGATCTCGATGCGTTCCACGCGTTCCAGGGGGATTCCGAAATCCTCCCCGATCATGCTTCCGGCCAGGCTGTCAGATGAATTCAGTGTGTGGCCATCCAGCAGGATCAGGACGCGGGTGTTGAGATCCCCGACGATCTGAAGACCGCGCACCGCAAGGTTGTCGTAGGCCCGATCGCGCACGGTCCGGAAGCCCAGCACGCCATCCAGGGCCTCGGACAGGGTGCGATAACCCAGGCGGCGCAGATCCTCCCCGGAGAGGACCGTGGCGTCCACCGGGGCCTCCTTGAGCCGCTGGAGGCGCTTGCTGGCGGAGGAGATGACCGGCTGCTTCAGAAGATCCTGAAGGTCTTTCAGATCATCGAGGCCCGGTTCCTGGGCCAGCAAAAGGGTTGGCAGGATGGCGAGGGCAAGAGATCTGGACATGGGCGCACCTCCAGCAGAGGACCGTCTCATCGCCAAATCTATCTCATACCTGTATTTTAGATATCCCGATTATCGGCCACCCCCCGCTCGAAGCGCAGGAAGCCGCGATGCCGCAGAAAAGGCCTTGGGATCAGGGCTTCCACGCCGCCAGTTCCTTCTCCAGGTTTTCGGTGTATTCCTTCGGCGCCTTGCCCTTGGACAGGTCAATGGCTTTCTGGAGGTGGGTGCGGGCTTCGGGCATCCGCTTCGCGTCTTTGTAGATCCGGGCGGCGGTTTCATGGTTCCAGAAGCTATCGCTGGCCTTCAGGCTCTTCTCGATCCAGGCCAGGGCCTTCGCGGGTTCGATGGCCTGTTCCTGGCAGTACTTGGCGGCCTGGTACCAGGGCACCCAGTCGGTTTCGGGCGCCTTCTTGAGGGTGTCTTCCAGGTGGGCCCAGTAGATGGCCCGGGTGTCGAAGGCCACGGGGAAGCTCACGCGCAGCTTCTCCCAACCGAGTTCGACGGTGGCGCTGCCGGTACCGGTGGGCAGCACGCGGTAGTCCAGGTATTCGAGGAAGGGCCCGGCCTGGGGCGTGGCCTCCCAGCGCAGCACATCGTCCTCTGCCTTGTAGTCGTAGGCGCCCCACTGCTTGGCCTTCTTGTTGAGGATGAGTATCCAGGTCTTTTCGCCGGGGATGACGAAGAAGCCGTAGGTGCCGGCAGGTACATCCTGGCCCGCGGCTTTGGCGGCGTGGCTGAAGGTGATCACGGTGGCGTTGTTGGCGCCCGCCCGCCACACCTGCCCGAAGGGCACCAGCTCGCCCCAGATTTTCCGCCCCTTCACGGCGGGCCGGGCGAAAGTGATGTCCACTTTGCTGATGCCAAGTTCCTGCGACACCGTGCAGGCCGGGCTCACACGCAGGGGCGTCAGGCGCACGGGCGCGGGCTTCTCCTGGGCGGCCAGCGACATCGCGAAAAGGGCGGGGAGCAGCAGGCTACACATGGGAATCTCCGGGGTCGGGGTGGGGGGAATCGAGGGTAGCAGAAGCCTTCGGTGCCAGCAGGAAGCGCCCCGGCTGGCGGTTGAAGGCCTTGAGGATGCTCCACCCAAGGTGGCGGCTGGCGCGGCCGCCAAGGCCTCGGGCGCGCAGGGCGGTCCACAGAGCCAGGGCGAAAGAGACGGCGAAGTTCGTGATGCCGATGAGGCCGATGCCCAGCAGACCCCAGAGGACGTCCCGCCAAAGGAGGGTGCCTTCGACCCAGAGGGTGGCGGAGGCCAGCGCCAGCGAAGCCGCCTGCAGGGTCACGTGGCGCACTTCCAGGTGGATGCCCGCGAAGGTGAAGGCCATGGGCACGAAGACCAGCAGGCCACCCAGGGCCAGGTAGCCGATGAAGCCGGAGATGTGGTGATGGACGAAACGGCCCAGGCTCTCGGCACGTTGGACTCCGAGCAGCGCTCGGATCCGGTGGTTCTGGGCCAGGGCCTCCGGCAGGCGGCGGTAGGCGCTCCAGTTGGCGGCCCAACCCGAGACCAGGCTGGACAGCCACAGCAGCACGCCCGTGGCGGCCGCGAAGACGAGGGCCCAGCTATGGAAGGGGTGGTTGCCGTGAAGGCTGTGCAGGGCGGTCTCTGGACCGACGGGACCGTGAGCGGTGAGCCAGATCCACAAGGCCGAGATGAGGAGGGCGGCGGGAATGGCGGCGAAGACGTTCCCCAAGGTGGCGATGACCTGGGTCCGCGTGATGGCCGCCACCAGTTCAATCTCGCGGGCCTGATCCTCGCCGGCTTCCAGGGCACGGGCGAGGGCCGCGGCGGTCATGGCGGGCTGCTTGGAGGCCAGGCTGAATCCCAGCAGCTGCATGAGGAAGAAACTCAGGGTGTAGTTGAAGGTGAGGGAAAGGCCCAGCAGCAGCGGCGCCAGGGGCAGGGCGGAGACACCGTATTTGAGCAGGGCTGTGCCCGCGGTGAGGAAGCCGCCCCCCGCGGCGGACCAGGCCATGGCCCACCATTCGTGGCGGTTCCGGGCGATGTAGTGCTCGCCGGTGTCGCCGGTGTGTTCGACCACCTTCCGGGCCAGGCGCTTGACGGTGGTGCGGAGCAGGGCCATCAGGCCATGCTGCGAGGCGCTGCCGCGTACCAGCTCGGCGGTGAAGGCCGCGCCATCGCCATCTCCCGATACGAACATCAGCAACTGGGCGATGCGATCGAGCTGGGCGTTCAGCAGTTCAAGGCGGAACACCAGGTCGGTGGATACGCCGCTTTCCTCGATCCTGTCGTGGGCCTGATCCAGGGCCCGGCAGCATTCGGCCCGGCAGTGTTCCCAGGCGAGGCGGGCCTCGGGGTCCCGGGGCCGCTCACCCCGTTCCCGCACGGCCCGGGTCAGGGTGAAGAAGGGCGAATCCGCGTCGCTTCCCCCTGGATCCAAGGACAGCAGGTCCCGGGACAGTCCCACCGCCGCGGCCCGGTGGGCGAGCAATCGTGCGGCCTGCACCCAGGCCTCTTGGGGTGGAGTTAGCAGGTTTCCCCAGGTGGCCTGCAGGTCCTTGGGCAGGTGCTCGATCCAGATGGCATCGGCTTCATCCAGGTTCAGGCGATCCAGTAGGGCGTAGAGATCACCCTCGGGATCGAGGCGGGGGATGATCCGGTCCACCACCCGCAGGAACCCTTCGCCGAGCAGGGAAGTCCGGTCGGGCAAACCTGTTTCAGCCAGAAGGCGGATGGCCGAAGTATGGTTCCATGCGTCCGCCAGCGGGCCGGTGAGCCCCCGTTCGGCCAGGGCCTTGTGGAGCTTTCGCAGGCGGGTGGTGCGGCGGGCCTCGCCCCCCATGGAACCCACCGGCGCGGCCGCCAGCAGCCAGCGCAGGAGGGGCTCCAGCTTCGGGGCACCATCACTCAGCAGCTCATCCAGCCTGGGGTCGGGCAGGGGCATCGGGACTCCGGGAAGGAGCCTTCAGTGTGACACCAAGCTACGACGCGGCCCCGAAGCGTCTCGCCCCCTTCTGGGATCGGTCCAGGAACCGCTGCACGGCGGCAGGATCCACGGTCGCGGGGGTGCCCGACCAGGTCTGAGAAGGCCTCAGCATGGCAAGCATGTCCTCGGGGCAGCCCACCTGCTCGTAGAGCCGTTCCACACGCCGCGCCAGGTGGGCGGCGGTGGTTTCCGTGGCCAGGGCCTCGCGCAGCAGGGCGTCCCGCCAGCGGTCCTGGGCCTGGGACCAGCGGGCGCTGCCGGGGCGCGGCGTCTTGCCCACGGCCTCGGCACAGGCGGCCCAGAGGTGGGCCTCGAAGGTCCGCAGGGCTTCGCCTTCGAGGGTGCGCAGGCGCACTGCGGCCGGGCCCTCCCCGGGGGTCCAGGCCTGAATCTGCGCGGGGCTCAGGAACCCGAAATCGTGGCCGGTGACCATATCGTCCCAGGTGGGTTCACCGTGGGTGGCACGGAAGGCGTCGAGAGATCTCATGGGTACCTCAGGCGAGCAGATGCAGGGCGAGGTGGACGGCGATGCGGGCGCTGGCCTCGGCGCCCTCCAGCGTGGGGGCCAGTTCCATGATGTCGGCGCCCACCCAGGGCGCGGGCCACTGCCGGGCGGCGTGGATCAGGCTCAGGGTTTCGGGCAGGTCCAGGCCGCCGGGTACGGGCTCGGCCACCGCGGGCACCAGGACGGGATCGAGGACATCCAGGTCCAGGCTCAGGTAGGCCGGGCCCTGGCCCACGGCGGCGAGATCCTCCTTCAGGCGCGGGGCCAGCAGGGGATCGCGCAGATCCGCGGGCGTCCACATGCGCACGCCGGCCGCCTGCAGGAAGGCCAGTTCCTCATCGTCGAAGCGCGGGGCCCGCAGGCCCGCCTGCATCACCCGGTCCGGATCCACCAGGCCTTCTTCGAGGGCCTGCCGGAGCCAGGTGCCATGGTGGATGTCCGTGCCCCAGGCGGCGCCATCCGCGGCGTCCGGGTGGGCGTCCAGGTGGAGCAGGCCCAGGGGCCCGTGCTGGAGGGCCAGGGCGCGGAGGGCGCCCAGGGTGAGGGAATGATCCCCGCCGAGCATGAGGGTGCGGCAACCGGTCATGGCCCAGGCGCCCACGGTGGCCTGCACCGTCGCCAGGGCCTCGGCCAGCGAAAAGGGCAGGGTGGGGATGTTGCCGCCATCCAGCCACCCGTGGGCCGCCGCAGGGCCGAGCACCGGACGGCCCTCTCGGAGCCGTTCTGGCATCGGATGGGAACCGAGCCCCATGGAGGCGGCGCGCATGGCCCAGGGGCCCAGGCGGGCGCCAGGCCGGTTGATGACGCCGGCATCGCAGGGCGCGCCGAGCACCACGCCGGTGGCGGGACGGGGATCCACGCAGAGGGGCAGGCCAAGGAAAGGCGTCAGGCCCGTGCGAAGACCCTGCATGAGGACATCAGCGGACATCGGAGCTCCTGGGTGCAAGGGCGGTCCTGAAGGCGGAGATCCACGCCCCTGGGCAGCTGAAATCGGTGGGAAACAGCGGTGCCTCTGCGGACACGGTGACGGGCGTACGCGTGGAGAAGAGGGTCTGGAGGTGCGGCAGCAGGGTTTCGTCACCGGTCCATGGATAGTGCGGGGCGGGACTGGAGATCCGCATGGGCTGGGCGGGCAGGCCCAGGTGGTAGGCCGCGCGCAGGCCGCCCTCGTAGAAGCCGGCCAGCCGCTCGCCGCGGGTGGTGGTGCCCTCGGGGAACAGCAACATGTCACGGCCGTTCTGGAGTGAGGCTGTGAAGCAGGCCAGGGTCGCGGCGCGGCTGGTGGCGTCCTCCCGGTCCACGAAATGGATGCCGGACTTCCGGGCCCAGCGGCCGATGAGGGGGTAGCTGGTGACTTCGCCCTTGGCGATGGTGCCCATGGGGCGGAGGCTCCCGAGGATCACGCCATCCACCCAACTGAGGTGGTTGGCCACCCAGAGGGGGATATCCGATCTCGGGTGTCCCCGAATCTCCAGATCCACGCCCAGGGCCGGAAGCAGGCGCCGCGCCCAGCGGTGCATGCCCGGCTGGGGTTCCGCTCTGACCGCCAGATCCGGCAGCAGGGCGAAGGTGGGCCAGAGAACGCCGGCCCAGGACATCAGGAGACCAGCCTGAGGCGGGTGTAGCGGGCCCGGACGCGCTCCAGATCGTCGCGCGTGATGGCCGACCACAGCCGCGTATCGCCGGGAGCGTAGAAGTCCTGGACTTCCTCCACCACCCGGGCGCCCAGGGCGTTGTGGACGCTGCGGGCATCGGTGTTGCCGGGCTCGACCAGGAAGCGGCACTCGTCCACGTTCTCGTTCAGGAGCTTGGAGACCATGGCCCGGATGAGCAGATAGTTCACCCGGCCCTTCTGGTATTCGGGATGCACGGCGAGGGTGGCGCAGTAGACCGTGGTCCCCCGCACGAAGTTCAGCACGTAGCCCACGGGCCGGTCGCCATCAAGGGCCAGGAAGCACCAGTCGCGGTACAGCTCGGTGCAGAGGCGCAGGTAGTGGGGGCAGAGCTCCCCGGTGCCGTCACCGGACCAGATCTCCGATTCCAGACGGCGGAGGTGGACGAAGTCGGAACTGCCCAGGGGGCGGACGGTGTAGCGAGCGCCTTCGGGATGGGGGGTGAGCTGCTCGATGGTCATGTCGTGCCTCCCTGGGTTCATGTCCAGGGTCGGTCACGGTGATGACGGCGGCGTGGCGGCGGTGCCAACTTGGCGAGAATAGACTGAAACCAAGCGGTGACGGGCATCCGCGAAGCAGGGATTGCAAGTTTCGGATCCGGATGTGACGGAGGAATGTCCTGGCTGTCACATGTCTGGAATTAACGGCTCAGAAGAAGGGCGCCACCAGCTTGAGGAAGCCCGCCGCCAGCAGGGCGCTGATGGGGATGGTCAGAACCCAGGCCACGACGATGTTTCCGGCTACGCCCCAGCGCACGGCGCTGGCGTTCATGGAGGTGCCCACGCCCATGATGGCGCCGGTGATGCTGTGGGTGGTGCTGACGGGGATGCCGAAGTGCGCGGTGGTGAAAAGTACCGCCGCGGCGGCGGTTTCGGCGGCGAAACCGTGGATGGGACGCAGCTTCACGATCCTGGATCCCATGGTCTTGATGATCTTCCACCCGCCGGAGGCGGTGCCGAGGGCCATGAAGGTGGCGCTCCCGATCTTCACCCACAGGGGGACGACCACATTCGCCTTGGCATCCATGGGCAGGTGGAACTTGTAGGCGATCATGGCGAGGCAGATGATCCCCATGGCCTTCTGTGCGTCATTCTGGCCATGGGTGAAGGACATGGCGGCGGCGCTGACGAGCTGCGCCTTCCGGAACACGACATTCACCTTGTGTCCCGGGAAGTGCCGCACGATCCACAGGATGGCCAGGATGAGGACCATGCCCACGATGAAGCCCATGGCGGGCGAAATGAGGATGAAGGCGCCGATCTCCTTGAGCTTCTTCATGTGGAGGGCGTCGAAGCCCGCGTGGGCCACCACGGCCCCGGTGAGTCCGCCCAGCAGCGTGTGGCTGGTGCTGGAGGGGATGCCGAACCACCAGGTCAGGAGATCCCAGGTGATGGCGGCCATCAGGGCCGCGGCGATCACCGCGGGGACCACATGCTGGCTTTCGGCGATGCCCTTGGCGATGGTCGTGGCCACGGAGGTTCCGGCCAGCGCCCCGGCGAAATTCAGGGTCGCGGACATGGCCAGGGCGTATTTGGCGGGCAGCACGCCGGTGCTGACCACGGTGGCGATGGAGTTGGCGGTGTCGTGGAAGCCGTTGATGTAGTCAATTCCCCAGGCCAGCAGGACCAGTACGGCGAGGGAGGGGATGAGGAACACTTCGAGCATGGCCGGCTCAGGCGTTCTTCATGACGGTGGAGCCGACGACCTTCGCCACCAGTTCGATCTTGTCCGTCGCGTCCTCGATCCGGTTGAGCAGTTCCTTCCACTTGATGAGCTCGATGGGATCCTTGGGATCCTCGAAGATCTGGGCGAGCGCGGTGTGGTAGATGGAATCCGCCTTGTTCTCCAGGGTATGCACCCGCCGGATGCGGTCCCGGATCTCCTTCTGGTTGGACATGTTCCGGAGGGACCGGATGAGGTGGAGGAGCTCCCCGGAACCCTCGACGATGATGGAGCTGATCTCCGTGACGGCCGGCAGCACGTGCGCGATGCGGTAGAGGATGAGGCGCTCACAGACGGCATGGATGGCGTCCACCACGTCATCGAGGGCGTGGGCCAGCTGCATGATGTCTTCCCGGTCTATGGGGGTGACGAAGGTCTGATTCAGGCGGTCCATGATTTCGCGGGTGAGATCGTCGCCCGCGTGTTCCAGATCCTTCATCTGGCGCCGGAGCTCGGCGAAGCGGGCGGGATCGTTGCTCCGGATCTCCCGGTCGAAGAGCTGGGAAGCCTGGTAGGCGTTGGCGGCGGCGGACTCCAGCAGGTCGTAGAAGACCATCTCCCGGGGTTTGAGCCAGCGCATCAGGGTATTCAAAGACATTGGAAGCTCCCGGGATCAGCTTTCAACTGTACCGGGTCCAAGGCCGTTACCGGAGCGTAAATTCGACGGCCCCCGCTGGGCGGCGGGCTCCCGGCGGTGTATGGTCAAAGGGCATGGACCAGCCGGAATCCCCGCGTGGTGACGGATCGGGACTCCCGGTCTTCCTTGGCCGGGCGCTGATCTGCCTGGCCTCGATGCTGTTCCTCGGCTTCGGGCTGGGCATGAACGTCCACAAAGGGGCGTCCATGCTCTGGACGCTGGGGCTGCTGGCCACCCTCGGCCTGGTGCTGATCCTCATGGCCCGCTGGCAGGTGCGGACCTTGGCCGAGCCCCTGGGCCAGCTGCTGGGAGGAACCCGGCCCCACGCCATCGAGGATCTCCCCCGCGCCTGGTCGGCGCTGGAACGGGAGAACCTCGACCTGAAGGAGAAGGCGGCCCGCGAGGACCGGCTGCTGCCCGGGATCATGGCCCGGCTGGAGGAGGGGGTGCTCCTGTTCGGCCCCGGCGGCGGCCTGGAGCAGTTCAACCCCGCCGCCCAGCGCCACCTGGGGCTCGGCGCGCCCCTGGCGAAGGGCATGGCGGTGGGCGAGGTGTTCCGCGATCCCGAAGGCCCCCGGGCGGTCCAGAAGGCCTACCGCGGGACGCCCTGTGAATGGCGCCTGGCGCGGGCCGGTCGGACGCTGCGCGTCCGGGCGATCCCCTTCGCGCCACTGGGCTCCGTGAGTGGCGTGCTGCTCACGCTGGACGATGTCACCAGCCAGGAGGCCCTGGAGACCACCCGCCAGAAATTCATTTCCAATGTGAGCCATGAGTTGAAGACGCCGGTGACGGCCATCCGCATCGCCGCGGAAAACCTCCAGGCGGAGGAGATTCCGGATACGGCCCGGGAAAGCGCCCAGTCCCTCCTCCGCTCCGTGGACCGTCTGGCCCTGCTGCTCGGCGATCTGTCGGAGCTGAGCCGGATCGAGAGCGGCGCCCTGAGCCTGGCTCCCGAGCGCCTGGATCTCGCCGCATTCCTGGATGCCTTGATGAGGGATCTCCAGCCTCGGGGCGCGGCCTGCGGCGTCCTGCTGGCTCTGGAGGCCGATGCGCCCGCCGGAGCGACGATCCTGGCGGATCCGTTGCGGCTTCACCAGGTCATCGAGAACCTCGTCTCCAACGCCCTGAAATTCAGTCCGCGCGGGGGGCGGGTCGAGCTGGTGGTCCGCGTCACGGGCCAGGGGCAGACCTGGGAGGTGCGGGACCAGGGCCCGGGCATCGCCGAGGCCGAGCAGGGGCGCATCTTTGAACGCTTCTACCGGGCCCAGGCCGCCCAAGCGAAACCGGGCACGGGCCTGGGCCTGGCCATCGTGAAGCACCTGTGCCGGCTGATGGGGGGCGAAGTCACGGTGGAAAGCAGGCCTGGCGAGGGCGCCACCTTCCGGGTGATGCTGCCGCCCCATCCCGGGCGCCCGGATCAGGAGGCCGCCGTCCCAAGATAGCGGGACGGGTTCTTTCTAAATGGATCCTAATCCGCGGTCCCACCCAGCCGGTAGCCGACACCCACCACGGTCTCGATCAGTTCCGCGGCCCTCTCGCCGATCTTGGCGCGGACCCGGCGGACGTGGGCGTCAATGGTGCGGCTTTCGCCCAGGTACTCCAGCCCCCAGACCTGCTGGAGGATCTTCTCGCGGGTGAGCACGCGCCGGGGATTGGCCAGGAAATAGGTCAGCAGCTCGAATTCCCGCCGGGTCAGTTCCACGAGTTGACCGTCCACCCGCGCCGCGTGCATATCCAGATCCACGGTGATGGGACCGAAGCTCAGCTTGGGCACCCGCTCGGGAGGGCCGGCCGGGGCGGAGCGGCGGAGGATGGCGCGCAGCCGGGCCGCGAGCTCCCGGGCCGAGAAGGGCTTGGAGATGTAGTCGTCCGCGCCGAGTTCGAGGCCCAGCACCCGGTCAATCTCTTCGCTGCGGGCCGTGACGAGAAGCACGGGCAGCGCCTTCAGCGAAGGGTGGGAACGGATCGCCCGCAGGACATCGAGGCCGTCCATGTCCGGAAGGCTGAGATCCAGCAGGGCGGCATCGAGTCTCGCCCCGGAGGCGTTGAGGGCGTTGAGGGCGTCCCGGCCCGTGCCCACGGCCACGAGGCTGAAACCCTCCCGGCGGAGGTGCTGTTCGAGGCCCAGGCGGATCTCGGCGTCGTCTTCCAGGAGGAGGATGTGGGTCATGGGTACCTTCGATCCTATTCTGCGGAATCGCTTTGGAGATAGGCGTGCTTGGCGCTCCGGCCCTCGAGGATGAACAGCACCTCTTCCGCGATGTTGGTGGCCTGGTCCGCGATGCGCTCCCAGTTCTTGATGACCAGGATGAGGTGGCTGGCCCGCTCGATGCACAGGGGATCGGACATCATCAGGCGGAGCAGCTCCCGGTAGATCTGGCCGTACAGTTCGTCCACGGAGTCGTCGGCATTGATCACCGTGCGGGCCAGGCCCGCGTCGCTGCCGATGAACGCATCCACGGCCCACCGGACCATCCCGCGGGTCTCCTGGCCCATGCGTTCGAGCAGGCCGCCGGTAAGAATGGGAGGGTGCACGAAGGTGGCACGCCGGGCGATGTTGCAGCAGTGGTCGCCGATGCGCTCGATCTCCGGGACGATCTTGAGGCTGGAGGCAATCAGGCGCAGATCCCCGGCTGCCGGCGACCTCAGCGCGAGCAGGTCCACGCACAGCCGGTCCAGTTTCAGCTCCCACTCGTCGAGGCTCCGGTCCATGGCCATCACCTGCTCGGCCTTGGCCTGGGACCGTTCGCCTAGCGCCTGGTTCGTCAGATCAATCATCTGCTCGGCCAGCCCCGCCATGGCCAGGATGCCATCCCGCAGATCCTTCAGTTCCTGGTCGAATTGGCGCATCAGCCGAACCTCCCCGTGATGTAGTCCTCGGTCATGCGATGCCCGGGATTGGTGAACAGTTTTTCAGTGAGTCCCGTCTCGATGAGCTTTCCCATCCAGAAGAAGGCGGTATGGTCGCTCACCCGGGCGGCCTGCTGCATGTTGTGGGTGACGATCACGATGGTGAATTCGCGCTTCAACTCGAGGATAAGCTCCTCGACCCGGGCCGTGGCGATGGGATCGAGCGCCGAGCAGGGTTCGTCCATGAGGATGATCTCCGGACGGACGGCCAGGGCCCGGGCGATGCAGAGCCGCTGCTGCTGGCCGCCCGAAAGCCCCTGGGCCGACTCCTTCAGGCGGTCCTTCACTTCCTCCCAGAGGCCGGCGCCCTTCAGGCTGCGTTCCACGGCCTCTTCGAGGACGACGCGGTCGCCCTGGCCCTGGATGCGCAGTCCGTAGGCCACGTTCTCGTAGATGGACTTGGGGAAGGGGTTCGATTTCTGGAAGACCATCCCGGCCCGTTTCCGGAGGGAGATCACATCGGTTCCGGGGGCATAGACGTCGGTATCCCCCATCATCACGCGGCCCTCGATCCGGACATCGTCAATGAGGTCGTTCATCCGGTTCAGGCATCGCAGGAGGGTGCTCTTCCCGCATCCCGAGGGTCCGATGAAGGACATGACGGAGTGGCGGGCCACCTGGAGGTTGATGTCGTCCAGGGCCTGCTTCTCCCCGTAGAAGAGGTTCAGCCGTTCCACCTTGAGCAGGGTGGGCGCGGAGAGCACGGAGGGATCCGTGAGTGGAAGATCGGGCTGGGGGAAGATCCCAGCCCGCCTGGCGGCTCCGTCGAGAGGCGCGTGCAGGAGGGCGGGCTCCGGCACGGGGCGGGGGTCGTCGATGTCCATGTCGATGGCTCCGGTGATCATCATCAGAAGGTGCTTCCGCCCAGGCGTTCCCGCAGCTTCCGCCGGAGGTTCAGGGCGAACAGGTTCAGGATGACCACCACCAGCAGGAGCAGGAAGGAGGCCATGAACACCATGGGCTTGGCTGCCTCGGAATTGGGGCTCTGGAACCCCACGTCGTAGATATGGAAGCCCAGGTGCATGAACTTGCGGTCCAGGTGGAAGAAGGGGAAGGTGCCGTCCAGGGGCATGGAGGGCGCCAGCTTCACGACTCCCGTGAGCATCAGGGGTGCCACTTCCCCCGCCCCGCGGGCGATCGCCAGGATCATGCCGGTGAGGATGCCCGGCGTGGCGCTCGGCAGCACGATGTTCCACAGGGTCTGCCACTTGGTGGCGCCCATGGCGAGACTGGCCTCCCGCTGGGAGCGGGGCACGGCGCCCAGCGCCTCCTCCGTGGCCACCACGACCACCGGAACGGTCAGTAGCGCGAGGGTCAGGGAGGCCCAGAGGATGCCGCCCGTGCCATAGGTCGGGGTGGGCAGGCTATCGGAGAAGAAGAGCTGATCAATGGTTCCGCCCAGGCTGTAGACGAAGAATCCCAGGCCGAACACGCCGAAGACGATGGAAGGCACGCCCGCCAGATTGTTCACGGCCACGCGGACGGCCCGGACCATCCAGCCCTGCCGCGCATATTCGCGGAGGTAGAGCGCCGTGATGACGCCCAACGGGACCACCAGCACTGACATCACCAGCACCATCATCACGGTGCCGAAGATGGCCGGGAAAATGCCCCCTTCGGTATTCGATTCGCGCGGGTCGTCCGCGAGGAATTCCCACAGGCGGGACAGGTAGACGCCGAGCTTGTCGAGCCGGCCCATGGCATTGGCGGGGACCATCCGGACCACGCTGGCCAGGGGCAGCTCCCGGACCTGTCCATCCACCGTCTGTAGGCTGAGGGTCCATGATCTGGATTCCGACCGGGACTGTTCAAGTCCCGCCTGAAGCTCGTCATAGGCGGTCTGGAGGACGGCGTCCTTGGCGTCCAGGGCCTGGAGGGCGGACGGATCGCCCCCTCGCTCCAGTTTCTTGCGGGACAACCGGAGCCGGTCCATGCGGCGATTAAGATCTCCCACCTGTCCTTTTTCGGTGGACTGGATGCGGCGCCGGATCCGAAGGGTCTCCGGCAGGCGGTTCGCGGCCTCGGAGAGGGCGGAGGGGCCTGTCGCGACCAGCCGGCCGTCATGGCTGACGGAGACGATCCTTCCGATGAAGGGACCGTATTCGAGGCGCTCGATCAGGAGCGCGTCCTGCGGGATCTCCGGCGCGCTCAGCCCGGCGGTGAGGATCCAGCGGAAATCCTGGCCGTAGATATCCCGGTTCCCGACCCGGAACTGGGTCTTGGCGGGCTCCTCGCCATGGGCGGGTTCGCGGCCCGTGATCTCGCCCAGGACTGGACCGTCGGGGGTCTGCACCTGGACCAGGGGGCTGGGCCAGAAATACCCCATCCCCTTGGCCGCGATGAACCCCACGAGACCGAGGATCATGGCCAGACAGAAGGCCAGCACCGTGGCGGAAAGCCACACGAAGACCCCACCCTGCCGGAAGCGTTCGGCCAGGCGGCTCATCAGATGGACTCGTAGCGGCGGCGCAGGCGCTGGCGTACCAGCTCCGCGGCGGTGTTGAGGATGAAGGTGAAGATGAAGAGCAGGAACGCGGACAGGAACAGCACGCGATAGAGGGTTCCGTGGAGGGGGGCTTCGGGGATTTCGACGGCGATGTTGGCGGCGAGAGTCCGCATGCCGTTGAAGGGGCCCCAGTCCATGATGGGCGTGTTGCCCGTGGCCATGAGCACGATCATCGTTTCGCCAATGGCTCGCCCCAGGCCCACCATGGTGGCCGAAAAGATGCCGGGGCTAGCGGTGGGCAGCACGACGCGCCAGGCCGTCTGCCAGGGACTGGCTCCGCAGGCGAGGCTGGCGGAGGTCAGGGACCGGGGCACGCTGGAAAGGGCGTCCTCGCTGATGGTGAAGATGATGGGGATGACGGCGAATCCCATGGCGAAGCCGACCACCACGCTGTTCCGCTGATCGTAGGTGATGCCCATGGCTGTCTGCAGCCAGGTGCGGTAGCTGCCATCCATCATCGTGCGCTCGATCCACGGCCCGGCCAGGCTGGCCACCCACAGGCCCGCCAGCAGCACCGGGACCGCCCAGAGAACCTCCCGGCCGCTCCCGAAGGCGTTGCGGAACGTCAGGGGGAGTCTGCCCCAGAAGGGGGCGAACAGCAGCGCGAGCAGGAGCACGGCGAAGGGGTAGACGAGGATCTCCATGGCCAGCCGTTCGAGCAGAGGGGCCATCACGAGGGCCGCCAGGAACCCGAGGACCACCGACGGAAGCGCCGCCATGATCTCCACGGTGGGCTTGATGGCGTTCCTGAGGCGCGGAGAGGCGAACTGGGAGGTGTAGAGGGCGCCGAGGACCGCCAAGGGGAAGGCGAAGAGCATGGCGTAGAGGGTGCCCTTGAGGGTTCCGAAGACGAGCGGCACGAGGCTGAATTTGGGCTCGAAGTCGTCGGCCCCCCCCGTGCTCTGCCAGACGTACTCGGATTTCCCGTACCCCTCGTAATGCGTCTTCCCCCACAGGAGGCCGAAACTGACCTCGGGATGGGGCGCGTCGAGGGACCAGAGCCGAAGGGCCCCGGTGGCGTCGTTCGCGTGCAGGATCAGGTCGCCCCTTGGCGCCAGGGTCGCCATGCCCGGGCCGTCCAGCTGGACGGAGAACAGCCGGCGCTCCGTGGTGAGGTGGTCCACGACCGCCTGGGACGGGGTCCATGCGAGGAACCGCTTGTCCCGCTGGCTGGGCTGGAAACCCAGCACGGGACCGTGGAGGCGGGGGAAGCCATGAAAGGCCTGGAGCTGGAAGACCTCGTTCACGCGGACCCACTGGTAGGCACCGAGCTTCCCGAGGGCGCCCCCGACGAGAAGACTCTGCTGTCCGAGGACGAATCCCAGGGATTGGATGGGCTCCCCGAAATCCGCGGATGAAAGAAGGCTCCCGGCCTCTGGATCAAGGTCGAGCAGGCGGCCTTCCTGGGTGCCGACGAAGAGGTTCCTGCCATCGCCACTCCAGACGGCGGTCGTGGGGTGCAGGGCGGGATCGTGCGGGAGCGGTTTCCAGACGAGCGCCGCGGAAGCCTCCAGCGGGGATTCCGCCCACACGATTCCATCCCGGGTGCGGGCCACGACCCTCAGGGTGAGTCCCCCGCCCAGGCCCCCTCCCTCCAGAAGCCTGAAGTGGAGGAGCTCGATGGGCACCTGCGCCAGGGGAAGTCCGCCCTGCCAGTGGGGTTCCAGGGTCCACTGCGCGGGGTCGTTCTCACCGGGGGGCTTGGACCAGGCCAGGCGGGCGATGGACAGGCGGCCATCCGCCCCGATGACCAGGCATTCTCCCCGCGGGTTGGGCGGGGTGAAGGCCTGCCAGGGCAGGGGGGGGCCTCCGCCGGGCGCGGGAAGCGCCGTGCCCTCCGGGAAGCGCAAGGCCCTCAAGCCCTCTGCCCGGGAAACGAGTACTCCGGCCTTTCCGGATTCATCCAGCCAGGAGCCGCCGGAACGATGGGCCTGGAGGGTCCCCACGGACCTGACCAGCGGCGGAACGAACAAAGGAACGGCTTCCTTCATGATGAACAGGAGCATGGCCAGCACGGCGCCGATGATCAGGATGCCGCCACCGGAGATGGTGAAGGCCATGAAGCGGTCCATGCGCTGGGCGCGGCCCTGGTTTGAAGGAGTGCTGGGCATGTCGTCTCGTCAAAGGCGGCCCGGGTGGGGCTTGGGTCAACACGCGGGTGTGCCGGAGGTTCGCTCCGGCACACCCGCGTCAAGCTGGGCTACTTCAGTTTGGCGACTTCCTCTGCCTCCATCTTGGCGGTGAGAGGAAGGAAACCATCCTTGACCACGATCTCCTGTCCTTCCCTGCTGAGCACGAATTTCAGGAACTCGCGGGTCAGGGGATCCACGGGCTTCTTCGGATCCTTGTTGATGTAGACATAGAGGAACCGGGACATGGGGTACTTCCCGCTCAGCGCGTTTTCATAGGTGGCGGCGAACACGGCTCCACCGTTCTTCTTCTCGTCGGACAGGGGCACGGCCCGGACACCGGAGGTCGCGTAGCCGATGCCGCTGTAGCCGATGGCAAGCCGGTCGGAACCGACACTCTGAACGACGGAGGAGGAACCAGGCTGCTCTTTGACCGTGTCCTTGAAGTCCCCCTTGAAGAGGGCATGCTCCTTGAAGTAGCCGTAGGTGCCGCTGGCGCTGTTGCGGCCGTAGAGGCTGAGGGGCTTGGGGGCCATGTCACCGGTCATGCCCAGGTCAGCCCAGGTCTTGATCTCCTTGGCATGGCCACCCTTGCGGGTCTTCGAGAAGATGGCATCCACCTGCTGCATGCTCAGGGACTGGATGGGATTCCCCTTGTTCACGAACACGGCCAGGGTATCAATGGCGACGGCGATCTTGGTGGGCTTGTAGCCGAACTTCTTCTCGAACTTGTCCGTCTCCTCGTTCTTCATTTCCCGGCTCATGGGGCCCAGCTGGCTGGTGCTTTCGATGAGGGCCGGAGGGGCGGTGGTGGAACCCTTGCCTTCCACCTGGATCTTCACGGCGGGGTATTTCTTGTTGAACCCCTCGACCCAGTAGGCCATCAGGTTGTTCAGGGTGTCGGAACCGATGGAATTCAGGTTTCCGCTGACGCCGGACACTTTCTTGTAGGTGGTGACCTTGGGGTCCACCTTGATGGTCTGCGCGGTGGCAGACAGTCCCACCAGAGCGGCCAGCATGGCCTGGGCCAGGATTCGGATCCTCATGGATGCCTCCTTCGATGTCCGTGATCCTGAGGGGCAATCGTGAAGTCCATCCATATGGGCTGTGACATCCTTGTAACTTCGATCCAGGGATCCAGCTTGCCTCGCGGGAAATAAGTGGGTCTAATGCTTGAAGATCCCGCGTGCTGTCCGAGGCACCGCCCGCGCACGGGGGTCGCGACCATCCCGTTTGTTCCATCCCCGGGTGGCCGAAGTCAGGGCAGGGCCCCCTTCGGTTTCCCAACCTCCCATCCCGTCATCCATCCCCAGGGCCGCCGAGCCTGCAGGGCGTAAGCCGCAGCCAGGTCCCTGGGCCCCTAGAGGAGCCTCCTTGAGCCCCAAGAAAACCATGATGATCAACGCCACGGATCCAGAAGAGATCCGCGTGGCCACCCTGATTGACGGCGTGCTGTTCGACTACGACGTCGAGTTCCTCCATAACGAGAAGATCAAGGGCAACCTCTACAAGGCCCGGGTCGTCCGCGCGGACACCAGCTTGCAGGCCGCGTTCGTCCACTTCGGCGGCCAGAAGAACGGGTTCCTCCCCATGGGCGAACTGCCGCGGGATCTGAGTGGCGATGGCCGCCGGGGCCGCATCCAGGACGTGCTCCAGCGGGACCAGGAGATCCTCGTCCAGGCCGTGCGCGAGGAGCTGGGCAGCAAGGGCGCCATGATGACCGGCCAGATCAGCCTGGCGGGCCGCTACCTGGTGATCACGCCGGGGAATCCCGTGAACGGCATCAGCCGGAAGATCGAGGCCACCGAGGAACGGCGCCACTTCAAGCAGCTCATTGACACGCTGGAAATCCCGGAAGACATCGGCGTCATCGTCCGCACCGCCAGCCTGGGCGTCACCCGGGAGGACTTCCAGCGCGACCTGGAGTACCTGCTGGATACCTACAAGGAGGTGCTGAACCGCTACAAGCACCGCCATGGCGTCGGGCTGGTGTGGCAGGAGGACGATGTCGTCACCCGCACCCTCCGCGACACCTTCAGCGCCGACGTGGAGGAAGTCCAGATCGACGACGAGGACACCTTCCACGCCGCCCAGTCCTTCTTCAAGCGCACCATGCCCCAGTACCTCGACGTGCTGAAACACTACACGGGCAAGAAGCCCCTGTTCTCCCGCCACCAGCTCGAGGAGCAGATTGACCGGGTCTATGGCCGCAAGGTGCCCCTGCCCAGCGGCGGCGCCCTGGTGCTGGACCAGACCGAGGCCCTGGTGGCCATTGACGTGAACAGCGGCAAGACCTCCGGCGACGGCGTGGAGGACATGGCCTTCAAGACCAATATGGAAGCCGCGGACGAGGTGGCCCGCCAGCTGCGCCTGCGCGACCTGGCAGGGCTGATCGCCATTGACTTCATTGACATGAAGCGCGAATCCCACATCCGATCCGTGCAGGACCGCCTGGTGGACTGCCTCAAGGCCGACAAGGCCCGCATGGAGGTGGGGAAGATCAACCGCTTCGGCGTGCTGGTCATGACCCGCCAGCGCATCCGGCCCAGCCTCCAGCACGTGAACCACGAGGCCTGCCCCACCTGCACCGGCACCGGCAAGGTGAAGACCATCGAGGCCATGGCCCTCTCCGTGGTGCGCAAGCTGCACGGCATCCTCGCCAAGGGCGGCATCGGCGAGATCCGGGTCAAGCTGGCTCCGGCCATCGCCGCCGCGGTACTCAATCAGAAGCGCCGCGAGCTGACGCAGATGGAGGAGGAGAGCGAGGCGAAGATCCTCATCCAGGCCGACTGGTCCATGGGCTACGGCGAGATGGCGGCCGAGATCGAGCGGGCCGAGGAGGCCCCGGTCGAGAAGCCGGCCCCCAAACCCCATCGGGAGAAGGGTACCCCTGAGGACGAGACCGTGGTGCTGGGCGGCGACAGCCCCATCTCCTTTGAAAAGGCCCTGGGCATTCATGGTGATGGCCCCAAGGAGCCCAAGAAGGAGGCCTTCAAGTACGACCGCCGCGATCTCCAAAGGGCGGCCCTGGATGAACGGGAGCGCCTGCGGGCCCTCTTCGAAAGCGCCAAACCCGAGGACGACGAGGCCGAGGACGGTTCCGAGGAATCCGGTGACGAGCCCAAGGGCGATGGCACCAAGCGCAAGCGCCGCCGGCGCCGGCGCAAGGCCGGACCGGACCGGGCCGGCGAGGCCGCGACCCTGGCCACGCCGTCCGGGAACCGGGCCGAGTCCCTGTCCCCGCCCGAAACGCAGCCTGAGCCCCCCAAGGCCACACCGGGCCTGGTGGCCAGCCTCCTCACGCCCAGCCCACGCCCGCGGATCGGAGCCGCCAAGCCTGCGTCCGTGGCGGCTGTGGAGCCCGCCAAGCCCAAGCGGACGCCCCGGGCAAAGGTGGCCTCCACCCCGGCACCAGCCCCGGCTCCGGAACCTGTGATCGAGACTCCGGCCAAGACGAAGGCCGCCCCGAAGGCCAAGGCCGCCAAGCCCCCCGCGAAGAAGGCCGCCAAGGCCGCGGATGCGGTTCCGGCCCAGGCCGCGGAGGTCCAGGTGGTGGGGGCCCCCAAGCCCAAGACGACCCGGGCCAGGAAGGCCAAAGCCGAGTAGCTCCGCATGTCCCTCTATTGGCTGGCACCTCTCGCGTCCCTAGCCACCCTTCTGGGTGGCTGGGGCGTGGTGCGTTTCCTCCAGGGCCGGGCCCAGTTCATGCGTCTGCTCTCCGGCGTCGCGGCGGGCTACCTGCTGTCGCTGACCCTGGTCCGCATCATCCCCGAAAGCCTGGAGGCGAAGGGTGGGGAGGTCAACGCCCTGTGGGTTCTCGGGGGCTACCTGCTGGTCCACGTCATGGAGCACGGCATCACGCTGCACTTCCATTACGGCGAAGAGACCCACGCCGAGGGTTCGCCCCTCAGTGGCGTGCTGGCCCTGGTGGGCCTTTCGCTGCACAGCCTCATGGACGGCGTGGCCATCGCCGCGGCGCTCTCCACCAACAGCAACCTGGGCCCCCTGGTGGTGATGGGCATCCTGTTCCACCGCATCCCCGAGGGTGGCACCATCGCCTCGATCTTCCTGGCCCGCGGCTTCGGGAACCGCGCCGCCCTGCTGGCCTCGGGAACGCTGGCCCTGGCCGCCCTGGTGGGGTCCGCCGGGCAGTCCCTGCTGAACCTTCCCACGGGCCCGATCCTGGGTCTCACGGCGGGTCTCACGCTCTATGTCGCCAGCTCCGACCTGCTGCCCGAGGTCCAGAAGGTGTCGGGCTTCCGCAGCACGGTGGCCCTGCTGTCAGGCGTGGGGATCTTCCTCCTCAGCGCGCGGCTGCTGCCGCACCTGCACTGAGCCCTCCATGCGCGGGATCCGGAAAGGGAGCCAAGGCCTGATGCTGGGAGCCCTGTCGGCTCTGCTGGCGGCGCAGGAGATTCCATCCATCCCGGTACCGCCGCCCCTGGATGCGCCAACGCCGGCGGAACTGCTTCCGCTCCGGCCCTTCCAGATGGAGCGGGGACCGGGTGCCTCCCGGGTGCCCTTCGACTGGCGCGGGGAGAAGGTTCGGGAAGAGGGGGATGTCTGGATTCTGGAGCAGGGCGCCATCCAGACCGAGGGTCTGCTGCTGCTGGCGGATCGCATCGAGTACCGGATCCCCGACGGACGCCTCGTGGCGGAGGGGCATATCCGGCTGGAGGGCCCTGATCTCCGCCTCCGGGGCGAACGCCTGCAGATGGACTGGAAACGGCGCTCGGGCGAGGCCTGGGCACTCCAGATGGACCTTCCGCCGAACTGGACGCTGCGGTCCAGCCATGTGGCCTTCACAACCCTCCGGACCTGGGCCTTCGACGAGGTGGAGCTGAGCCCCTGTCCCGAGGAGAAACCTGGCTGGAAGGCCCGGCTGTCGAGCCTCAAGGTGGATCTGGATGGGTTCGCCACCCTGTGGAACGCGAGGATCCTGATGGGGGCCGTGCCCATCTACTACGTGCCCTACGCCATCTATCCCGCCCAGGCCCAGCGCACCTCCGGATTGCTGCCCCCCCGGCTGGGCGCTTCCAGCACCTTCGGCAGCACGGTCGGGCTGTCCTACTACCAGACCCTCGGCGACCGGGCGGATATGACCTTGGCGCCGGAGTACTTCAGCAAAGAGGGCGTCCTCTGGGGCGGCGAGGCCCGCTGGCGGCCGGATCTGACCCACCAGGGCAGCTTCTCGGGCCAGACCATCCAGCAGCGCAGCCTGGACGCGCGGAGGTATCGCTATTCGCTGAAAGAAGTCTGGCAACGGGAGGACGGCTGGCAGTTCACCGCCGACGTGAACCAGGCTTCGGACAGCCTGGTGGACGCGGATTTCGGCAAGGGGCTCGGCTACCTCGGCGCCACCAGCTTCGACTCGGCCCTCTACCTGGGCCGAAACTTCACCTTTGGAAGCCTGAGCCTCTCCGCGGCGGAGCAGCGCAGCTTCTTCTTCACGACGGATCAGGGCGATCCCTTCTACAGCCCGGAATTTCCAGCCTCCCTGCGGCGGCAGACCCTGCCCCAGGGGGAGTTCCGGTTCTTTCCCGTTTCGCTGCTGGGCCCGCTCTACCTGGACGGCGGTGTCCGGATCAGCCGGTTCGCCTATCGCATCGAAGGCAGCACGGCGGCCCCGGACAGCAGCTACGCCTGGGGCCGCCAGGATGCCAGCACCCGCCTCCACGGGCGTCTGGGCCAGTGGGGCCCCTTCCGGGCCGATCTGGAAGTGATGGGGCGCGGCACCCACTACGGTTCCACCCTCGCCTCCCCCGTGTTCGATCCGGCGGCCGGGGCCGATGGCACCGTGGTCAATCCAGCCACCAGCCCTTTCGTGGTGAATGGAGCCGCGGCCACGCGATTCCTGGCCTCGGGGCATCTGCGGCTATCCGGCCCCCAGGTCGGCCGCACCTTCAAGGACGTGTCCATCCTCGGCTACAAGGGGGAGTTGAAGCACGTGGCGGAGCCCTACTTCGGACTGACGGAAACGAGCCGGTACGGAGAGGCGGGCCTGCTGCCCCGCTTCGACACGGTGGATTCCTTCCCCGGTGTCAATGAAAGCGCTTCCGGCGAGCGCAGCTTCGAAGTGGGGCTCAAGCAGCACATCCTTGGACGGCCATCGGCCGGCGGAGGATTCGCGGATCTGGCCCGCCTGCGGATCGCCACCCGCTACCATGCCTCGCCGATCATCCTCAGCGACGGGCGCTACAAGAAGGGCTGGTCGTCCGTGGATACGAATCTCGACGTGGAACCCGATGACCGCCTCCGCATCAGCCTGCATCGCTCTTCGGATCTGGGCGCCGGTGGGTCCGACGACGCCTTGAGTGTGGACGTGAAAGCCCGGAATGGCAGCCGGCTGAACCTCGCCTATTTCTCCACGGGCATCAACCGGTTCCTGGTGCGTCAGCAGGGCCTTCAGTTCGGGGGGATCCAGCGGGTCTGGGACGACCGGCTGCGCCTCGAATTCAGCGCCAACTACGATTTCAGGACGCGCGGTTTCGCCTCCAGCCAGGTGGCGCTGGCCTATGTGGAACCCTGCGTGGCCTATGTCCTGAAATACACGCATGTGGCCTTGAACACCGTGCTGGTGTCCGGGGGCCGGGAGGATCGCCTCGACCTCACCCTGACCCTGAGAGGGTTGGGCGATCTCTTCAGCTTCCGCCAATGACCGGCCGGGGAGGCAATTCCCCGCCGTCGGTGACCACCACGCGATTCCGGCCGAGGCGCTTGGCCTGGTAGAGGGCCTTGTCCACAAGCACCAGCAGGGCGGCCGGGTCTGGGGGGCCCGGTCCACCCACGCCGAAGCTCATGGTCGGGAAGATCGTCTGGCCGCCCGGAAGCAGCACGGGTTCCTGGTCAATCCGCCGGCGCAGTTTCTCGGCCACTTCCGCGCCGGCTTTGAGACTGGTCTCGGTCAGCAGCACCGCGAATTCCTCGCCGCCGATGCGGAAGGCGAGGTCGGACTTGCGGAGCGTGGTGCGGATGCGGGCGGCCATCTGCCGGAGGACCTCGTCGCCCACCGGATGGCCGAAGCGGTCGTTGATGAGCTTGAAGTGGTCCACGTCGCCGAGCAGCAGGACGAAGGCCCGCCGATGGCGCTCCCACTGCCGGACCGCGTGCTCCAGATTCTGGTCGAAGGCCCGGCGGTTGAGCAGCTCCGTGAGTGGATCGGTGAGCACTTCGTTGCGCAGCGCCGCCGCCTCGATCTCCAACATGCCCCGGCGTTCCCGCAGGTCGTGGATGGCGGACTCGTACTCGGTCTGGATCCGCCGGGCGTGCAGGCATTCGATGGCCCGCTTGCATGCGTGCAGGAGCCTCGGCGCGGGCAGGGGCAGGGGCACCCAATCGGAGATGCCGGCGAGCAGCAGCTTCCGCTGGGCCGTCTCATCCTTCACCTGGCCCACGAGGATGGTGTAGGGCAGGCGGTTCTGCTCACGCAGCTGCGCCAGGAGCGACAGCGCGCCCTCCACGCCGCCGGCGGAGAGTCCCAGGAGCAGGATGGGCGCCTTCAGCACCCCCTGGGCCTCCCTTGCGTTCCGCGCGGGCGGTGTGTGGACCTCCATGAAGTAGTGATGGAGGAGATCCCGGGCCTGCTGGGCCAGCCCCGCGTGAAGCCCCACGGCGAGAATGGGGACCCGCTGCCCCTCCTCGCGCGACGCCCCTCCCGCCATGACGGGGCCGAGGTGGTTCAGGATCTGCTGGATGGTGTGCCCGGCGCGGATGAACCCATCCCCATCCGAGTCCTGAAGGGCCAGCTGGTCCTGGTCGGTCGGCGCATGATCGAGGATCAGGAAGATCGGGAGATTCCGGAAGAGCACCCGGGCTTCGCCGCGCAGAAGGCGGCAGAGGCGGTAGCCATCCATGGGATCGCCCCCGGAGTCCACCAGCAGCACCTGAGCCTCGCCCCAGGCATCCCGGGCCAGGGCCTCCAGAGGATCCTCCGCGTGGAGGATGCGATGGCCAGCCCCTTCAAACGCCATTCGCAGGCGTTCGACGAGGCCGTTATGACGGGAAATAACAAGCAGGTTCATGGGGAGCCGGACACGGGTGCCCCATGGTAGTGCAGATCATTCCTGCCAGGGAGGCCTTCAGTCTGCCAGTCCCTGTTCCGCGAGCCACCGCTCGGCGTCAATGGCGGCCATGCACCCGCTGCCGGCGGCGGTGATGGCCTGCCGGTAGACATGGTCCTGCACGTCGCCGCAGGCGAAGACGCCCGGAATCGAAGTGCGGCTGGAGCCCTTCTCCACCTGGAGGTAGCCGGTCTCGTCCATGGGCAGCTGGCCCGCGAAGAGACTGGTGTTGGGCCGGTGGCCGATGGCCACGAAGAGGCCTTCCACGGCCAGCTCGGATTCGGAGCCATCCACCGTATCCTTGAGCTTCAGTGCGCGGATTTTTTCCACCTTCTCGCCCATGGGTGTTTCAAGGGTGGAGGTGAGGACATCCAGCACGACCTTGTTCCAGAGGGGCTGGATCTTTTCGTTTTTCAGGGCCCTTTCCTGCATGGCCTTGGAGGCCCGGAGCTTGTCGCGGCGGTGGATGAGGTGGACCCTGGTGGCGAACTTCGTGAGGAACGTGGCCTCTTCCACCGCGGTATCGCCGCCGCCCACCACGGCGATCTCCTTGCCCCGGAAGAAGAAGCCATCGCAAGTGGCGCAGGCACTGACGCCGCCGCCGGACCGGGAAAGCTGCTCGTCCTTGCCGATGCCCAGCCACATGGCGGAGGCGCCGGTGGCGATGATCACGGCATCGGCGGTGTACTCGCCCTTGTCGGTGGTGAGCTTGAAGGGGCGGCCCTGGAGATCGGCCTGGAGGACGGTTTCCGGCTTGAGGGTGGTGCCGAAGCGGATCACCTGCTCGCGCATTTCGTCCATCAGCGCGGGCCCGGCGATGCCCTGGCGGAACCCGGGGAAGTTCTCGACCTCGGTGGTGATGGTGAGCTGGCCGCCGGGCTGGGCGCCTTCGAACACGAGGGGCGCGAGGTTGGCCCTGGAAGCGTAGAGTGCGGCGGTATAGCCGGCCGGGCCCGTTCCAACGATGATGACTTTGTGGTGGCTCACGGCATCTCCTGGCAGGGAACGGGCGCTCATTCCAACGGATGAGTCTATCGTGCCAGGCCCCGTTCCCGCAGCAGGGCCTCCACGGCGGCCACATCTCCCGGGACATCCACACCGAGGCTGAGGTAGGCCGTATGCGCGACGCCGATGGGGATGCCCGCGGCCAGCGCCCGCAGCTGCTCGAGCATCTCCAGCTGTTCCAGGGGGTGCGGGGGCAGCTTCGTGAAGGCGCGCAGGGTTTGGGGCCGGTAGGCGTAGAGGCCGAGATGGCGCTTGAAGTGGACGAGCTGTTCCGGAGCCATCCAGGGGCGGAAATCGGCTTCAAAAAGGGCCGAATGCCGCAGGTAGGGAATGGGGCTGCGGCTGAAGTAGAGGGCCCGGCGATGGTCATCCACCACCACCTTCACGGCATTGGGGTTGAAGATCTCGTCGGCGTGCGTGAAGGAGCAGGCGGCGGTGCCCATGGGCAGGTCCGGCTGGTCGCGCATCAGGGCGACCAGGGCCGCCACCGTATCGGGATGCATGGCGGGCTCGTCGCCCTGGATGTTCAGCACGCAGTCAAAGGGCACGACCCCGGTCTCCAGCAGGGCCCCCAGGGCCGCGGCGGTGCGGTCCGTGCCGGAGGGCAGGGCGGGGTCGGTCATGATGGCCTCGCCCCCGAAGCCGCGAACGGCCGCCGCGATGCGTTCGTCATCCGTGGCCACCACCACCCGATCCACCCCCTCCGCCTGGCGGGCCGCCTCGAAGACCCACTGGATCATGGGCTTCCCGGCGATGGGAGCCAGGGGCTTGCCCGGAAACCGGGAGGCCTGAAAGCGGGAGGGCAGGACGGCAAGGGTGCGCATGGGACCAGTCTAAAGCAGACTCCAGACTCCCCCGGGCAACGCATGCGTTGCCCGGGATCTTTGGTCAGACTCCAGACTCCCCCGCCCCTTGCCGATGCCTCCTGGAACGGGAGTTCCCTTGGACCAGTCCTTCGAAGATGTGTGGGCGGAGTGGGAGGACCTGTTCGCGCAGGCCCGGCAGACCCTCGCCACGCTGAAGGAGCCCCAGCCGGCGCATGTGGTCCAGGCCTCGGTGAACGCGCTGTTCAGGACGACCCACACCCTCAAGGGCATGGCCGGGATGCTGGGATTCCCCCGTTTCAGCCGGGCAGCCCACCGCCTGGAGGACATCTTCGACCTCATGCGGAAGGGGCGCTTGCGCTCCACGGATTCCCTGATCGAGACCCTGGAGGCGGGAATCCAGGCCCTGGAATCAGGCCTGGCCGGGCTGCGCCGGGGGCGTCCCGAGCCCGAGGACTACCTGCTGGCCCTTCGCCGGCAGCTGGGGGAACTGGAGGCCCTGGCCCGTCCTGCGGAGGGCGGAACCCAGGACCTGGCTTCCCTGCTGGACCTCCCCCTGGAGGCCCGGAAGGCCCTTTCGGAGTACGAACGGACCCGGGTGACGGCGGTGCTGATGGAAGGCACGCCCATTCACGGGGTGACGGTCTGTCTGGAATTCGCCACGTTTGACGAGCGCCTCCGGGCGTTCAGCGAATCGCTATCGGCGCACGGGGAGCTGATCTCCACCCTTCCATGGGATGTGCCCGAGGGCCGGGAGGGCCTGGCCTTCCTCTTGATGACCGCCTGCCGGGGGTTCGACGCCCGCCGTCTCCCGGGCCTGCCGGACGAAATCCTGGGAACCTCGCTCCTGGGGGATCCCTCCCGGGTGCCTGCCAGCCTGCGGGAGGAGATCCCTGTGGAGGCGCCGCCCGCCCAGGCGCCCGCCGTTCCCGACGCTTCATTCCCTCCCGTTCCGGCGCAGGAAGTGGAGATCCTCCGGCTGCCGGTCCATCGCGTGGAGGCGCTGGAGGTCCGTCTGATGGCGGTGGGCCAGCTCAGGGATGCGGCCAGTCTGTTGATGCGGGATGCCGGAGCGGCCGGCCCGGAGCGGCCTTTGGCGCTCATGGCCCGGATCGAGGATGGCCTTCTGGAGGTTCAGAAAGACCTGCTTCAGATGCGCATGGTCAAGGTGGAGAGCCTGTTCGCCCGCATCGAGCCCATGGTGAAGAGCCTGAGCCGGGACATGGGCAAGCCCGTGAAGCTCTCCTTCCAGGGGGGGGATCTCGAGCTGGAGAGGAACCTGCTGGGCCGCCTGACGGAACCCTTCCTCCATCTGATCCGGAATGCGCTGGACCACGGGCTCGAGACGCCCTCGGAACGGCTGGCCCAGGGGAAGGCCGAGGCTGGCTCTCTGCGGATCTCCGCCTCGCAGCGGGGACGGAACCTGCGCTTCGACATCCGGGACGATGGCCGGGGTTTCGACCTGGCCCGGATCGAATCGCGCGGCGTGGCGCTGGGCCTCATCAGGGCGGGAGAGCCCCACTCCCCCGAGCGCCTCCACCGTCTGGCCCTGGAACCGGGTTTTTCAACCCAGGACCGGGCGTCCCACATCTCGGGGCGGGGCGTGGGGATGGATATCGTGAGGACCGAGATTGATGGCCTGGGGGGCGAGATCCACCTATCGAGCGAAGCCCGGAGAGGGAGCCTCATCCGGTTGAGCCTTCCCCTCAGCCGCGCGGTGGTCAGCTGCCTGAAGGTGCGGTGTGGTGGACAGGGGTTCGGAATTCCCATCGGCAGCGTTCTGCGGGTCCAGGCGGGGCGCCAGATCCTCCATGGCGGGGAGCATGTAGCAGTGCACGGCATGTCCCTCCCCCTGGAGTCCCTGCAGGCCTGCCTGGGGCTTCCGGAGCCGGATGGACAGCGGGCCTTCGTGGTATTGACTCAGCAGGGGGCCTCGGCGCGGAGCGTGGAAGTCGCCATCGGCGTGGACGAGGTGGGGGGCCGGGGCGAGGTGCTGCTCAGGAGCCTGCCCGAACTGGCGCACGCCCCCGGCATCATGGGCGGCAGCCCGCAGGAGGACGGCATCCTGTGGGTGCTGGATCCGGAGGCGATCCTGGGCCTCGCCATGGATTCCCTGATGCGCCGGGTGGCCCGTGTCTGATCATGGATCCTGGCTCCAGGCGAGGGCGGCGGGCCGGGACCTGCTGCTCTCCACGCGGGATCTCCGGGAGGTGGTGGCTCCGGTACCCGTCTCCCCGCTGCCGGGAGGCCCCCGCGGCATCGGAGGTGTGGTGATCCATCAGGGCGAGTTCCTTCCGGTGCTGGCCTGGGGCGATCTTCCGGGATGCCGGGTGGGCTCCGGGCCCCCCGTGGCCCTGGCGGTTCTGCGGCTGCGCCTGGGGATGCCCCTGGACCGGCTGGCGGGGACCCTGGAGCTGGGGCCCGAGGCCTGGCGCGACCCCCCGGAGGACGATCCCTGGCGCCCCTGGATTGATGCCGTGGGCCGGGTCGGGGACAGCGATCTGCCCCGGGTGGACCTGGACCGCCTCATCGCGTGGCTGCGCCGGTTCCGAGGCGGGCGCTGACTCGGAGGGCCGTTCATGCGATGATGGCGGTTTCGTTACGGAGGCCCCTTGAACCGTCGCCTTGCCGCCCCCGTCGGAATCACGGCCACCGGAGAGTGTTTCCCGCCCAAGGTGGTCACCAACGACGATCTCTCCAGGATCATGGATACCAACGACGAATGGATCCGGTCCCGCACCGGCATCCGTGAACGCCGCTGGGCGGAACCCGGCACCGGCGCCTCCCAGCTGGGGGCCCCGGCCCTTCAGATGGCCCTGGACAACCGCGGCATCAAGGCCTCCGAGCTGGACCTGATCCTGGTCACCACCGTGACGCCTGACACCCTGTTCCCGGCGACGGCCTGCCGCATCCAGGACATGATCGGGGCCCGGAATGCCTGGGGTTTCGACCTGAACGCGGCTTGTTCCGGCTTCCTGTACGCCCTCACCACCGCCGCGAGCCTGGTGGCTGGCGGGGCCATCCGCCGGGCCGCGGTGGTCGGCGTGGACATCATGTCCACCATCATCAACCTCGAGGACCGGGCCACCTCGGTGCTGTTTGGCGACGGGGCCGGCGCCGTGATCGTGGAGCGGGTGGAAGATGGCCTCGGCATCCTCGACTTCGAGCACAAGGTGGATGGTACGGGTGGCTGTTTCCTATACATGCCGGCCGGGGGTTCCCTCAAACCGGCCACTGCTGAGACGGTCGCGGCGAAGGAGCACACCATCCACCAGGCCGGCAGCGAGGTCTTCAAGAACGCCGTGCGCGAGATGGCCGACAACAGCAAGCTGCTGCTGGACCGCAACGGCTTCACCGGGGATCAGCTCAAGCTCTTCGTGCCCCACCAGGCGAACATCCGCATCATGGACGCCGCCGCCAAGCGGCTGGAGCTGGATCCTTCGCGCATGATGGTGAACATTGACCGCTACGCCAACACCACCACGGCCACCATCCCCACGGCCCTCCACCAGGCCGGGGAGGAGAAGCGCATGGCCAAGGGCGACCTGGTGGTGCTATCGGCCTTCGGCGCGGGCTTCACCTGGGGTTCGACGCTGATGCGCTGGGCCTACTGAGCGTCCGCCGCCGCCCGTGCGCGTCATCGCCGGAATCCTGAAGGGCCGCCGGCTCTCGGCGCCTCCCCCGGGGGACCAGCGGGTGCGCCCCACGTCGGACCGGGCCCGGGAGGCCCTGTTCTCGATCCTCCAGCGATGGCCCTCCGGGCCCTTTCTCGACCTTTGTGCTGGAACGGGCGCGGTCGGGGTGGAGGCCCATTCCAGGGGGTACGGGCCCGTCACCTGCGTCGAGGCGGCGGAACCGGGCTGGTCCTGCCTGCTCCGGAATGCGGGAGGCACCGGGGTGAAGGGGCTCCGCACCGATCTGCGGCGCCTGGAGGAAGGCTCCTTCGCAGGCCAGGCTGTGATCTTCCTGGATCCGCCCTACGACCAGTGCGAAGCCATCTGGGCCCGGATGGGGGCCCGCCTGCGGCGCTGGATCGCCCCCGGGGGGGTCCTGGTCGTCGAGACGGACCGGCAAACCAGGCTGGAAGTACAGACGGGGTGGACTCCGGCCGAAACACGCGAGTATGGTGCGGCCCGATTTCATTTCTGGAGCCCGGTCTGAGTTCAGACCGGAAACATCCGTTCGTCTGGGCGAACCCGAGCGGGATCTGATCCTGACCCGGCTCCGCCAGAGCAATGGAATCATCTGGTTCGCGACCTCCTTCGTGGCCACTGTCGTCTACCTGTTCACGGCTCCGTCCGGTTTCCATCTGACGGTCCCAGGCGTCGCGGCCTCCCTGGGCCTGCTCCTGCTGGCGGTGGGTGGATCCCTCCTCCAGATCCGGCAGCTCGGCCGCACCCTGGCCAGCCAGCCCCTGGGCCCGGATCTCTACCGGTCCCTGACGCGATTCCCCCAATCCGCTTCGCTCCTGTTTTTCTATCTTGGCGCCTGTCTCAGCGGGGGGGCCTACCTATGGGTGAAGCTCTATCTGGGCCAAAGCCTGTGGGTGAGCTCCACCACCGTGGCCATGTTCCTGGTGCTGGCGGCCCTGGGGAGCATCTGCCAGTACTTCCTCTCCAAGCAGAACCTCATCAAGGTCTACAAGATTCTGGCGGGACAGCCGGGGTTCAACGATTCCGCCGCCCGGTTCGCCACCAGCCTGCGGGCGAAGTTCGGTTTCGGCGTGCTGGGCATCTCCGGGGGCGTGCTTCTGCTGTCCATCCTCGTATCGGGCCTCACCCTGCAGTCCTCCATCCGGACGAAGGTGGCGAGCTATGCCCAGAACGAGCTGGCGAACCTGGCGGATTCCGTGACCTTCGTCGCGGAGATGAACACCACGACCGAGGATCTCGCGGCCTTCCTGGGCACGCTGAAACTGGGCGCGGGAGGGAGCGTCTCGCTGCGCCTGCCCGTGTCCCGGGGCGGAGGGATCGTCGGATCCCGGATCGGGCCAAGGGGAGCCGGGGACATTCTCGTGTCCCAGGGTTTGCCCGATGGTTCCGAGCTCCGCGCGGTGATCCCCGAGGCGGAGTATGCCGACGCCATCTGGAAGGCCCTGCGTCCGAATGTGGCCATCCTCGTCCTGGCCGCGATCTTCCTGACCTATTTCATCCCCCTGATCCTCCGGGACGTGCAGCAGCCCCTCCTGCTCCTGAGCCGCAATGCCCAGCAGGTGGGGGAGGGCCGCATTGACCGCCTGGAACAGGTCTACAGCGACGACGAGGTGGCCTCCCTGGTGACGGGGTTCGGCCACATGGTCGGCAGCCTCCGCGGGATGGTGGTCCAGATCCGCGCGGCGAGCCGGGATCTGGCCAAGGCCTCGACGCTGAT
This sequence comes from Geothrix sp., assembly GCA_030681515.1. Classification (GTDB taxonomy): domain Bacteria; phylum Acidobacteriota; class Holophagae; order Holophagales; family Holophagaceae; genus Geothrix. The sequence goes on from JAUXSE010000011.1 coordinate 46,028, forward strand.
CCGGGAATCCGGAGATGGGGTCCGGAGTTCCAACCAGGGCCAGCGCGAGCTCATCGAAGCCTTCCACCAGGAAATCAACGAGCTCACCGATACCTCCATCGGCATCAGCGCAAGCTCCATGGAGCTCAGCCTGGCCTCGGAAAGCACCAATACCACCATCATTGAAATGGCGGCCAGCGTGCAGCAGATCAACCAGAGCATGGATGAACTGCTGATGGTGGTGGAGGGGATCACCTCGGCCATCCGGGACTTCGACATGGCCATCAAGAGCGTGGGCAAGAACGTGGACCACCTGGCGGGCCATGCCGAACACACCAGGGAATTCGCGGAAAACCTGGAGCAGAGCACCTCGGCCATTGACGACAGCGTGAAGATCGCCCAGCGGTACACCAAGAAGGTGATCCACAACGCGGGGCGGGGCATGGAGCTGGTGGCGAGGAACCGCGAGAAGATCCAGGTCATCGAGCGGGTCGTCCAGGATTTCCATGGGACCACCCGGACCCTGCTCCAGCTCGGCGCCGAGATCGCCAAGATCCTCGACTACATCGGGGACCATGCCCAGCAGACCAACCTGCTGGCCCTGAACGCGGCCATCATCGCCTCCCAGGGGGATGGCGCCGGGAACGGACAGGCCAAGGGCTTCTCCGTGGTGGCGGACGAGATCAAGCAGTTGTCGGAACAGACCGGACGGTCCACCCGGGAGATCCAGCAGATCATCGGCACGCTCCAGGCGGAGATCCGCAAGGCCTATCAGCAGGTGGAGCTGGGCCTGGACGCCGTGCGGGATGGAGCCGATTCGGTGGCCCAGAGCGAGGAGGCACTCCAGGCCATCCTCGAGTCCGTGAGCGAGACCGATAGCGTGGTGGAGAGCATCCTCAACGAAACCCTCCAGCAGGCGGGGCAGGCCTCGCTCATCCATGAGGCCAACCGCAACATCCACAACCAGGTGGAGACCATCCGGTCGGTCATCGTGGAGCAGCAGCAGACCAGCAACTACATCCTGTCCCTGGCGATGAACGTCCAGCAGGCCACGGCCGTGGTCCGGGATTCGACCAAGGAGCAGAGCACGGGCAGCGACGAGATCGCCAAGGCCACCGAGCAGGTGCGGGCCCTCGCCAGCAACCTGCACGAGATCCTGGCCCGCCAGGAGGACCACGTGATCTCCCTGAAGGAGACGATGAACCGGGTGCTGGGCAAGGCCCTCGAAAGCGAGCGGGCCATCGAGGCGTCCAGCGGCGCCGTGGAGCAGCTGGGCGTCCAGGTCCACATGCTCAACCGGGAAGTGAACCTCTTCAAACTCTAGGAGCCCTGGGCAGCTGTTAGGCTGGAAGCCGGTTCCCGGGCTCCCATTCATGTACCGCCTTTCCATCAAGACCAAGCTGAGCGCCATCATCAGCATCCTGGTCCTCTCGTTCATCGCCTTCAATCTGCTCTACTACCCCCGCTGGGTGGAGCAGCAGATCCGTTCCCAGGCTGAACTGAGTGCCCGCCAGGTCGCCGAGACCGCGAGCTATGCCCTGGGACCGGCGGTGAGCATCGGAAACACCCGGGATATCGCGAAAGTGCTCCAGGGGGTCCAGAACATCCCGGCCTTCCGGTTCAGCGCCGTCTTCGGGCCGCAGGGCGAAGCCCTCGACAGCACCCCCACCACGCCGGACTGGGCCATGGGCCAGACCCTGCGGGACGGCATCTCCCACACCTACATCCGGCGGGAGGACAACATGCTCGTCGCGGTGGCCCCGGTCTTCTACGAAGAGCCCCGGGCCGACCAGGTGGGAACCCTCATCATCGGTTTCACGACGGAAGGCACGCAGCGGGCGGTGCGGGACAACATCAGGGCCAGTCTCGCCGTGGGGTTCGTGACCCTGGTGCTGGGCGTCGGCGTGGCCGTCTTCTTCTCCAACCGCTACCTGCGCCCGGTGATCCAGCTGACGCAGGCGGCCCAGAAAGTGGCCCAGGGAAACCTGGAGGCCGTGTCCGTGAAGGTCTACACGCGGGACGAGATCCAGGACCTGAGCCGGTCCTTCGAGGTGATGACCGACAAGCTTCGGGTCTCCCGGGATGAGATCGAGCGGCAGAACCGGCTCCTCGAGTACCGCGTCCAGGAGCGCACCCGGCAGCTGATGGAGACCATCTGGGAGCTGGAGGAGATCCGCGCCAACCTGGAGCAGCTCGTCCAGGATCGCACGCGGGGCCTGGAGCAGAGCCGCGTGGAACTGAAGGCCTGGGCGAGCACCCTCGAAGAGAAGGTCCACGAAAAAACCCGGGAGCTGCGCCAGCTCAACGACAACCTGCTCACCAGCTACCAGAAGCTGAAGGAGATTGACCGGCTGAAGGACGACTTCCTGGCCAACATGAGCCACGAGCTCCGCACGCCCCTGAACTCCATCATCGGGTTCTCCGGGATGCTGATGCAGGATCCCCAGGGGCGCATGGGCCGGGAGGCCCGCGAGGATCTGCAGATCATCTACCAGAACGGGCGCTCCCTGCTCGGGCTCATTGATTCGATCCTTGACCTCTCCAAGATCGAAGCGGGCAAGATGGAACTGGACCTGGAGGAGGTTGATCCCGTGGGGCTGCTGGATGAAGTGAAGGCCATGTCCGCCGGTCTCATCCAGGGGCGTCCGGTGACCCTTCTCTACCAGCGCCCCGAGGCGGAAATCCGGGTGATGGGGGACCGGGACCGGCTCCGCCAGGTGTTCACGAACCTGGTGGGCAACGCCATCAAATTCACGGAGGCCGGCTCGGTGGAGATTTCCGTGGAGGTGGATGGCGGCCGGTTCAGGGTCAGGATCAAGGACACGGGCATCGGGATGTCCGGAGAGGAACTGGGCCGTCTCTTCAAGCCCTTCCAGCAGGTGGATGGCAGCATCACCCGGCGCTTCGGCGGAACCGGCCTGGGATTGGCCATCAGCCAGCGGTTCATGGGGCTGATGCACGGAAGGATTTCGGCGGTCAGCCGCAAGGGGGAAGGGAGCACTTTCGAGGTGGAGATGCCCCTGATGAAGCGGGGGGCCGCGTGAACGCGCCTTCGCCCAGGATCCTCTGCATCGAGGACAACCCCATGAACTGGCGGCTCGTCCAGCGCCTGTTGTCCCAGGCGGGATACGAGATGCACTGGGCTGAGGACGGCCTCAAGGGCTGCGAGGCCGCCGCCGGATTGAAGCCCGCCTTGATCCTGCTGGACATCAACCTGCCCGGCCTCTCGGGTTTCGAGGTGGCCACGAAGCTCCGCCAGAACGGGGAACTGGACGCCACCCTCATCGTGGCGTTGACGGCGAGGACCATGCGGAGCGACCGGGAGACCGCCCTCGTCACGGGTTGCGACGGGTTCATTTCAAAGCCCATTGATCCCTTCCTGTTCGTCGGCCAGGTGGAAGCCTACCTCGGCGGGCATCGCGACCTCCTGGAACGGGGACGGGAAGGCGCCGCCCTCCGCCATTTCAGCCATCAGGTCGTGGATCACCTCGAATCCCAGCTCCGGGAGGCCCAGGAGAGCAACCAGAAGCTGCTGCAGGTCCAGTCGGAGCTGGAGCAGCGCAGCCACCATCTGTCCCGTCTTCTGGCGCTCAGCAAAGACATCATCCCCATCCGGGATGAAGGCGAGATCCAGTTCCGCGTCCTCGGCCAGCTTCATCAGGAGTTGCATCTCGACCAGCTGCGCTCCTACCGGCTCCATGACAGCGGAGCCTATTTCCAGGGATTGAAAAAGGCCGGGGCCGGGTTCGAGGAGACCCCGGCGCTCCCCTTGGATCACCCCCTGCTCGCCTGGGCCGGGTCGCTTCCCGCGGGCGGGGTATTGGCGGGCGCGGATCTCCGGCAGTCCCAGGCATGGGAACAGGGCATTGATCTGGGTCTGTGGGATCCACGGGCCCAGGGGCTGCTCCTCCCCATCCTGAGCCGCTCGGAGGAAGGCCATCTCCGCGGGTTCCTCGCCGCGGACCGTTCCGATCGGGCCTTCCAGCCTTTCGAGATCGAACTCGCGGCCCTCTACGCGGGCATCCTGCAGGTCAGCCTCGAGAACGCCGGACTCATCGCCCATCTGGATCAAACCAGCCAGGCCCTGGGCACGAGCTACGAAGGGATGGAATCCACCTACGAGGCCCTGAAGGAAGCCCAACGGGCCCTCGGGGCCCAGAACCAGAAGACCGTTCTGGGCGGCCTGTTCCTGAACATGGCCCAGCGCCTCCAGGTTCCGGTCCACACCCTGCAGGAGGAGAGTGTCCTGCTGTCCGCGTTCATGGACCGTTCCGATATTCCCGCCCCGGTGGACCGGTTGGAATGCCACCGCTCCATGGATCAGATCCGCGGAGCCATTTCGCAGGTGGACAGGCTGGTGCGGGCTCTGCTCCGGCGGACAGGGCAGGGGGAGACCACCAGCCCGGAATGGATCCACCTCCACGACCTCCTTCGCCAGGAACTGGACCTCATGCTGGCCGAAGGTTCCCTGCCCGGGGATCTCCCCGTGAAGCTGAACCTCCAGGCCCCGAGGGATCTGCTGTTAGGGGTCTACACGGATTTCGCAGAAGTGCTCGGCCACCTGGTCGCCCATGCGATGGAAGGCCGGCCAGAGCGGCTATCCATCCGGACCTGGGGAGGGAACAGCCACTTCCGGCTCGAACTGGAGGATGACGGCGCTCCCATCGAGCCGGGACTGCTGGCGGGCGCCTTTGAACCCTTCCTGGACCTGCGGCCCACCGTTCAGGATGCGGGGCGCCGTCCAGGAACCGGCCTGCCGGCCTGCGCTCAGCTCATGAACGCCTACGGGGGCACCGTCCAGATCCTGCCCGCGGAACGGGGTTCCCTCGTCCGCCTCAGCCTGCCGATGGAGTGACCGGATTACCGGGTGACCACCTTCTCGATGCGCTTCTCGTAGGAGGCGCCCAGCACCAGGCGATGCACGAAGATGCCGGGCGTGTGGATGGCGTCGGGATCAAGGCTGCCGACCTCGACGATCTCCTCCACTTCGGCGATGCAGACCTTCCCACAGGTGGCGGCCATGGGATTGAAGTTCCGCGCGGTCTTGCGGAAGATCAGGTTGCCCAGGCGGTCGGCCTTCCAGGCCTTCACCAGGGCGAAATCCGCGAAGATGCCGGCCTCCAGCACGGATTCCCGGCCCCTGAACATCCGGGTTTCCTTGCCTTCGGCGACCTTCGTTCCCGCGCCCGTCGGCGTGAAGAAGGCGGGAATGCCCGCGCCGCCGGCCCGCATGCGCTCCGCCAGCGTGCCCTGGGGCACCAGCTCGACCTCCAGCTCGCCGCTGAGGAACTGCCGCTCGAACTCGGCGTTTTCTCCCACATAGCTGCTGACCATTTTCCGGATCTGCCGGTTCTTCAGAAGGATTCCGAGTCCGAAATCATCCACCCCGGCATTGTTGGAATAGCAGGTGAGATCCTTCACGCCGGTCTGGGCCAGGGCGGCGATCAGGTGCTCGGGGATGCCGCACAGGCCGAATCCGCCCACGGCGAGGTGGGCGCCGTCCGGGATGTCCTTCACGGCTTCCAGGGCGGTGCTGACGCGCTTGTCAATCATGATCGGGAACCTCGGGATGTCCCATCAGTGTGCCATCTCTGGCATCCTGCTCCAGTCCCTGTTTGAACCTGAAGGAGACCCCCCATGAAGCGAATGATCCTGGCCGCGCTCTGCCCCCTGCTCCTCGGAGCCCAGGCCGCGCCGGTGGTGGAACTGAGGGACGCCAGGGAGGTCCATCTCCAGAATGTGAAGAAGCTCACGGGCACCGGCTCCAACGCCGAGGCCTACTGGTCGAACGACGGGAAGCAGATCATCTTCCAGAGCACCCGGGACGGCCAGCCCTGCGACCAGCTCTACACCATGAACGCCGACGGTTCGGACCAGAAGCGGGTCAGCTCGGGCCGGGGCCGCGTCACCTGTGGCTGGTTCATGCCCGGAGACCGGAGGATCCTTTTCGCCAGCACGCATGGAGCCGGTCCGGAGTGTCCCGAGGCACCACCCTTCACTCCCGGCAAGTACCAGTGGCCCGTATTCCAGGGGTACGACCTCTACCTCGCCAACACCGATGGCAGCGATGCGAAGGCCTTCCTCCCCTCTCCCGGCTACGATGCGGAGGCCACGATCGCTCCCAACGGCAAGTGGGTGGTGTTCACCAGCGAACGCGGCGGCGACGTGGATCTATGGCGGGCGGATCTCGACGGCAGGCACCTGATGCGCCTGACCGATGGCGTGGGGTATGACGGCGGAGCGGTCTTCAGCCCCGATTCGAAGCTCATCGTCTGGCGCACCAATCATCCCAAGGCCGGGGCCGCCACGGCCAAGTACCAGGAGCTCCTCAAGCAGCACCTGGTCGAGCCCATGGACATGGACATCTGGGTGATGAACGCGGATGGCGGGGCCAAGCGGCAGGTCACCCGGCTGCCGGGCGCGGCCTTCGCGCCCATCTTCACGCCGGACGGCAAGGGCATCGTCTTCGCCACCAACCATCACGACAACCTGGGCAGGGGCCGGGGCTTCGACCTCTTCTTCATCCACCTGGACGGCACCGGCCTCGATCGCATCACCTGGACGGGGGTGTTCAATTCCTTCCCGCACTTCAGCCCAGATGGGAAGAAGCTGCTCTGGGTGAGTGGCCGGAACCCCCGGGGCTCCCGCCAGTTCGACGTGTGCGTCGCGGAGTGGCTGCCGTGAGCACGAAGCAGGAGCGGGGTGCCACGTGAGGCCGGCCATCTTCCTGGATCGCGACGGCACCCTCAATGAGGAGGTGGACTACCTGTCCGACCCCGGGCAACTGGTGCTGATTCCCGGCGCGGCGGCGGCCGTGGCCCGGATCAACGCCAAGGGCATCCCCGTGGTGGTGGTCACCAATCAGAGCGGCATCGGCCGGGGGAAATACGGGTGGGATGATTTCGCCGCCGTCATGAACCGCATGGGGACGCTGCTGGCCCTGGAAAACGCCGTGATTGACGCCGTCTACGCCTCTCCCCACCACGAGAAGGCGCTGGGGGAGTACGCCGTGACCGATCATCCGGAGCGGAAGCCGAATCCGGGGATGCTGGTGCGTGCCGCGGAGGAACATGGGCTCGATCTGTCGCGTTCCTGGATGGTGGGAGACAAGGCCCTGGATCTGGAGGCGGGCCGTCGCGCCGGGTGCCGCGTGGCCCTCGTGCTCACCGGTTACGGGGCGACGGTGGATGGTTCCGCCGCGGATCTCGTGGCCAAGGACCTTCCCGAAGCCGTGGACCGGATTCTGGCCCTGTGGCCATGATCCTGGTCGAGAAGGCTGGCCTGGTTCCGGGCACGCTGATCCAGCGGTACAAGCGGTTCCTGGCGGATGTGCGACTGGAGGATGGCAGCGTCGTCACCGCCCATACCACCAACACCGGCTCCATGAAGTCCTGCTGGGAGCCCGGCGACCGGGTGCTGCTGGAGCCAGCGGCCAACCCGGACCGCAAGCTGAAGTTCACCTGGCTGGCCGTGGAACGGCCCGGAGGCTGGGTGGGCGTGGAGACTGGCATGCCCAACCGCGTGGTGGCCGAGGCCGCGCGACGGGATGCGCTGCCGGGGTTGCCCGGTCTGCACAGCGTCCGTACGGAGGTGAAATACGGAGCCGAAAACAGCCGCATTGACGTGCTGGCCCTGGATGGGGATGGGCGCCAGGTGTTCATCGAGGTGAAGAATGCGACTCTGAAAGAGGGCCCCTGGGCCCTGTTCCCGGACGCGGTCACGGAGCGGGGAACCAAGCACCTGCGGGAACTCCAGGCCATGGCGCAGGAAGGCCATCGGGCCGCCCTCGCCCTGTTCGTGCACCGGATGGACGTGGACCGGTTCGATGCGGCCCGGGAGATTGATCCAGCCTACGCCGCCGAGCTGGACCGGGCCGCGGAGATGGGCGTGGCCATCCTCCCCTTGGCTGTGTGCTTGGTCACAAGCCTGGAAGCCACCGGCCTGTGGAGCCTGGGATGGGAATTGCCGGGCCTTCTGCCCTGGATCCCCCGGCGATAGACTGGGACTTCACGGAGTCCCCATGCCCGAGCTGATGAAGACGCCACTCAACGCCGCCCATCGGGCACTCAACGCCAAGATGGTGGATTTCGGTGGCTGGGACATGCCCGTGCAGTACCCCGCGGGGATCATCGCCGAACACGAGGCCGTGCGCACGAAGGCGGGCCTCTTCGACGTGAGCCACATGGGTGAGATCCGCGTGCAGGGCCCCGGCGCCCTGGCCCTGGTGGAGCACCTGACGCCCAACGCGGTCTCGAAGCTCGCCATAGGGCAGGTCCACTACACGGCCTTCCTCTACGAGAACGGCACCTTCGTGGACGATCTGCTGGTCTACCGCGAAGGCGAGCAGGAGTTCCTGCTGGTGGTGAACGCGGGCAACTCCGACAAGGACTTCGCCTGGGTGCAGAAGCACGCTCCGGCCTACGACTGCACGGTGGTGAACGAAAGCCCCATCACGGGCCAGATCGCCCTCCAGGGACCGCTGTCTGTCCAGATTCTGCAGCCGCTCACGAAGACCCCGCTGGACCCCATCGGCTACTACTTCTTCACCCACGGCGAGGTGGCGGGCGTGAAGTGCCTCATCAGCCGCACGGGGTACACGGGCGAGGACGGTTTCGAGATCTACTGTGCCGCCGGGGACGCCGGAAGGATCTGGAATGCCGTGATGGAAGCCGGGAAGCCCCAGGGCCTGATGCCCGCGGGCCTGGGCTGCCGCAACACCCTGCGCCTGGAGTGCAAGATGGCCCTCTACGGCCACGAGATTGACGATGGCATCCATGCGCTGGAAGCCGGGCTCGGCTGGATCGTGAAGCTGGACAAGGGCGAGTTCATCGGTCGCGAGGCCCTGCTGGCCGCGAAGTCCGCCCCCGCGCCTCGCAAGCTGGTGGGCTTCAAGACCCTGGAGAAGCGCGATATCGCCCGCGACCACATGCCCGTGGTGCAGGATGGGAAACCGATCGGCCTCGTCACCAGCGCCGCCCCGTCGCCCACCTGCGGGATCAACCTCGGTCTGGCCTACGTCCCCACGGAGCTGGCCAAGACCGGCGGCCGCATCCAGATCGAGATCCGCGGCCGGGCCGTGGACGCCGAAATCATTCCCACACCGTTCTACAAGCGGCAGAAATAGCTATCAGCCATCAGCTATCGGCTTTCAGTCTTTGCCATCAACGAATTAACCCTGGAGGATCCATGTTCCCCGCCGACCTGAAGTACACCAAGGACCATGAGTGGCTGAAGCCCGCGGGCGACGGCACCGCCCTGGTGGGTATCACGCACTACGCGCAGGATGCGCTGGGCGATGTGGTGTTCGTGGACCTGCCGGAGGCCGGCGCCTCCTTCGCGCAGGGTGAGGAATTCGGCACGGTGGAGTCCGTGAAGACAGTCTCCGAGCTGAGCATGCCCTCGGCCGGTGAAGTGCTCGACGTGAACGCCACCCTGGCCGATCACCCGGAAGTGGTGAACGAGGATCCCTACGGCAAGGGCTGGATGGTGAAGATCAAGCTGACGGGAGATCTCGCGGGCCTCCTTGACGCCAAGGCCTACGAGGCCCTGGTGAGCGCTGAAAGCCACTAGGCCCATGCCGATTTCCGTCCTGGCCACGCTCCTCTGGGGGATGGCGCCGGTGCAAATGCCGGCACCATCCCCCCAGGCGCAGGTCGCCACGGTTCCTGCCCGGGCGGCCGATTCCGACGCCATCCGCATCCAGCGGCTCCGGGCGCTGGTGGAGGCCGCCGAGATGGCGCTGGAGGCGGACGAGGAGGAGACGGCCACCACCCGGTCCGACGAGGCCGATGTCCTCACGGCGGATTGGCCCGCGGAGCTCCTCAAGCAGGCGGAGGTCCAGGGCCTCCTTCAGCGGTTGAAGGATGTCCAGGATCAGATCGCGATGGAGGATGCACCCGAGGCCGGACCCGGCCTCAAGGCCCAGGAAGAGGTGGTCTCCATCAGCGGGGACGATCTCCGGGCGGAGCTGGAGCGGGTGCGGGCGGCCGAGCAGGGCGCCACCTATGATTTCCCCATTGATCTGAACGACAAGGTGCTCACCTGGGTGAATCTCTTCGGCACCACCAATCGCGGGTTCATGGAGAATGCGCTGGGCCGGGCCTCCATGTACATGCCCATGGTCCGCCAGGTCTTCGCCGAGGAAGGAGTTCCTTCGGATCTGGCCTACCTCGCGGTCATCGAATCGGGTTTCCGGAACGAGGCCAAGAGCCGCGCCAAGGCCGTGGGCATGTGGCAATTCATCCGCTCCACGGGGCGCATCTACGGGCTCACCGCCAACGCCTGGGTGGAGGAGCGCCGCGATCCCGTGAAGGCCACCCGGGCCTCCGCGCGGTACCTCAAGCGCCTCTACGAAATCACCGGCGACTGGTACCTGGCGGCCTCCAGCTACAACGCGGGCCCGCTCACCCTGGAACGGGCCATCCAGAACGTCGGCACGCGCAATTTCTGGGACCTGGCCCGTTCCCGGTGGCTGAGGGCCGAGACGAAGAACTACATTCCCCAGCTCTGCGCGGCCATTCTCGTGGGCCGGAATCCCGAGCGCTACGGTTTGCGCATCATCCCGCTCATGCCCTACGCCTATGAAACCGTCACCGTCTCCAGCATGACCAGCCTCACGGTGTTGGCCCGCTTCGCGGGGACTGATGTCGCGATGCTGAAGGCCCTGAACCCCGAACTGCTGCGGGGATCCACGCCCCCGGGGTCCTACCTGCTGCGCGTTCCCCCGGGCAAGGCCATGGATTGCCTGCGCCAACTGGCCGGCAGGCCCGTCGGCAAGCGGCCGGATTTCCAGGGCCAGGCCGTGCGGAAGGGCGACACCCTGGTGAAGGCTCTCAGTGATCGTCCTCTATCTCCGCTGCCGGCCGTGCCCCGGGATCTGGGCGGGCCCATCGAGGCCACCACGAAGCCGGAAATGACGCCCCAGCAGCTGTCGGCCGTGTCTCAGACTCCCGCATCCCTGGCCCCGCCGGCGACCGGGGCTTCCACCGGGGCAAGGAATTCTGCTGTACCGAGCGAGCCTGAGCCCCGGGCCTACTCCGTGCTCCGCGCCAAACAGGGCGATACTCTGGCGAAGCTCGCGCGGGTCCACAAAGTCTCCCTCGGCGAGCTGATGCGATTGAATCCCGATTCCGTGAAGGCGCTGCACCCCGGTGATGAAGTGCGCCTTCCCGGCAGCGTCACCGTTCCAACCAGGATCGCCACCGCGGCCACGGCCCACCGGGTCCAGAAGGGCGAGACGCTGGCGTCCATCGCCCGCAAGTACGGGGTGGCTACCAGGGACCTCAAGGCCTGGAACCGGCTGAAGGGTGATCGCATCCAGGCGGGGCAGCGGCTGCGGTTATCCGCCCGCTGATCTATGCTTGCGGAAGCCCGGAGGGGGTGGGATACTGGTTCTTCCCGATTGGGGCCATAGCTCAGCTGGGAGAGCGCTTGCATGGCATGCAAGAGGTCGTCGGTTCGATCCCGATTGGCTCCACCAAACAGAAGGCCACCGCTAGGTGGCCTTCGAGCTGTCAGCCTTCAGCCATCAGCTGTCAGCCGTCCCCTCACCGATAGCTGATAGCCGATAGCTGACAGCCGCCCCCATGCTCGCCTCCCTCAACCACGTCAATCTCAGCTTCGGCCCCCAGGAGGTGCTGAGGGATGTCACCTGGGCCATCCAGGAGGGCGAGTGCTGGGGCGTCATCGGGCGCAACGGCGCGGGCAAGAGCACGGTCTTCAAGCTGCTGCTCGGCCAACTCGAAGCCGACAGTGGCTCAGTGGTGCGGCCCACCAGGGAACGCGGCATCCGCATGGGCCACTACGCCCAGGACCTGGTTCCCGAGACGCAGGGCAGCGTGCTGGAAGAGGCGCTGGCCGCCTTCGGCGACATCGAGAAGCTGCAGCATGAGATGCGCGAACTGGAACATCGCATGGGCGAGGCTGGCGCCGATCTCACGGAAGTGATGGAGCGGTACCAGAAGGTGACGGAGGCCTTCGAGCACCTGGATGGCTTCAGCATCCGCGCCCGCGCCGAAAGCATCCTGCAGGCCCTCGGCTTCGCCGCTTCGGCCTTCGACAGCCCCGTGGAGACGCTATCCGGCGGCCAGAAAAGCCGCGTGATGCTGGCCAAGGCCATCCTCCAGGGCCAGGATCTGCTGCTGCTGGACGAACCCACCAACCACCTGGACCTGCCGAGCCTGCGCTGGCTGGAGGATTTCATCCAGGATACGGATGCCACGGTGGCCGTCATCAGCCATGACCGCTACTTCCTGGACAAGATCGCCACGGAGATCCTGGAGCTGGACCAGGGCCGCTCGCGAATCTACGAGGGCAACTACTCGGAGTTCATGGAGAAGAAGGAACAGGAGCTGGAGCTGCTGGAGCGGCACTACGAACAGCAGCAGGCCTACATCAAGAACCAGGAAGAGTACATCCGCCGGAACATCGCCGGGCAGAACACCAAGCAGGCCCGCGGCCGCCGCACGCACCTCTCCAAGCTCGACCGCATCCAGAGCCCCCTGCGCGACCGGCGCAAGGTGAAGTTCAGTTTCCCCGAGACCCAGCGCGGCGGCGATGTGGCCCTGTTGCTGGAGAACGCCAGCGTGGGCTGGGGCGGAAAGGCGCTCTACACGCCCCTGGAGCAGCTCCAGATCAAGCGCGGACAGAAGCTGGGCATCGTGGGCCTCAATGGCACCGGCAAGTCCACGCTGTTGAAGGCCATCTCCGAAGAGATCCCCTTCATCACCGGCCAGGCGCGCCTGGGCAGCCAGGTGAAACTGGGCTACTTCGACCAGCACCACCGGAACCTGGACCCGCGGAACACCGTGTTCCAGCAGATCCATGCCGTGAATCCCCGATCCCTGAAGCAGGACGTGTTGGGCTTCCTGGCCAAGTTCCAGTTCCGCGGCGACGAGGTGGACAAGCCCGTCACGGCCCTCTCCGGCGGCGAGCGGGCCCGCCTCAGCATCGCCACGCTCATCCGTCACGGCGTGAACCTGCTGCTGCTGGACGAGCCCACCAACCACATGGACATCCCGAGCATGGAGGCCATGGAGGACACCATCCTGAGCTTCACCGGCGCCGCCATCGTGGTCACCCACGACCGCTACCTGCTGGGTCGCGTGGCCGATTCGCTGCTGCGCATCCACGAAGGCCGGGCCGAGTTCCGCGAAGGCAGCTACGAGGAGCACCAGGCCTGGGTGGACCTGGATCTGGGCAGCGAAGACGAGGCCGGCAGCCAAGAACCCGAGCCACCCAAGAAATCAGCTTCGCCACAGGCGAAGCCCAACTCGGCGGCAAAGCCGCCGAGCCCCATGGACAGGGACAAACAGCGGGCCGTGAAGCGCTTCGAAAAACAGGTGGCCGAGGCCGAGGCCAGAGTGGCGGGCCTTGAAACGAAGCTGGCGGAGGTGCATCAGGTGATGGCCACCATGGATCCCGCGGACTGGCAGATCTTCAGCACCCGGCTCGCCGAGCAGAAGGCCCTGGAGGCGGACCTGGCTTACGCCATGAGCGACTGGGAAGCCGCCCAAGGCGCGCTGGAGGACGCCCAGCGCTGACGCGCGGCTCGCAGGCTCGACCGGGCTGGATCAGAAATACTTCAGCGTGAGATCAATCATCCGCCGCACGAGTCCCGTGTAGGGCGGGTACATGAGCTGGACGGCCGAGAAGCGCGTGCGCTGGCGCAGGACGCCCCGGGCGTTGGAGAAGGCCGCGAAGCCGTGGATGCCGTGGGCCTTGCCGAAACCCGAGGTGTTCACGCCGCCCGTGGGCAGGCCCGTGTGGGCGAAGTGCAGGATCGTGTCGTTGATGCAGCTTCCCCCAGCGGTGGTGCGGGCGATGAGATCCTCCGCCCCGCGGCGGCTGCCGCTGAAGACGTAGAGCGCCAGCGGTTTGGGGCGGGCGTTCACGAAGGCCACGGCGGCGTCCATGTCCGGCACCTTCAGGATGGGCAGCAGGGGACCGAAGATCTCCTCCTGCATGATCTGTGAATCCGGAGAAACGTCCGTGAGCATCGTTGGGCTGATGTAGCGAGAGGCAGCATCGGTTTCGCCGCCGAAGGCGACCTGAGCGGCGGAGCCGCTCAGCAAGGCCTGAAGCCTGGTGAAGTGCCGGTCATTGATGATGCGGGCCAGGTCGGGGCTGGCCTGGCGCGCGGCGGCATCGGGGCCGTAGAAGTGCGCGAGCGCCTTCTTCAGCTCCTCCACCAGGGCGTCGTGGATGGCGGCGTGAACCAGCACGTAGTCCGGGGCCACGCAGGTCTGGCCGCCGTTGAGGCACTTGCCCCAGGCAATCTTGCGGGCGGCCTCGCGCAGGTTGGCGTCCGCGTCCACCAGCACGGGGGACTTGCCCCCCAATTCCAGGGTGACCGATGTCAGGTTCTCGGCCGCGGCCTTCATCACCAGCTTCCCCACGGCGGGACTGCCCGTGAAGAAGATGTGATCGAAGGGCAGGGCAAGCAGGGCCTGGGCGGCTTCGCCATCGCCCTCCACCAGGGCGACCTCCTCCTCGGGGAAGAGGCCTGCCAAGAGCTTGCGGAGGAAGGTCGTGGTGTGCGGCGTGAACTTGGAAGGCTTGATCACCACGCAGTTGCCCGCGGCGATGGCCGAGACCAGCGGTCCGAGTGTGAGGTAGATGGGGTAGTTCCAGGGGCTGATGATGAGGACCACCCCCCGGGGCTCGTGTTGAATCGTGCCCGCGCTGCCGAAGAGGCCGATGGGTGTGGGCACCTTGCGGGGCTTCATCCAGCGGGACAGATGGCGCAGGGCGTCCTTGATCTCGGAGATGACGGGATAGAGTTCCGTGAGATCCACCTCCTCCGGCGCCTTGCGGAAATCCGCCGCCAGGGCCGCCTGGGCTTCGGCCCGCTGGGCCATGAGGGCCTGAAGCAGGGCGCGCAGCTTGGCCTTGCGATGATCGGCCGAGGTGGCCGCCACCCGCCAGCGGGCGGCCTGCTGGCGGGCGAAGAGGGCTTCGAGTTCGGAGGTCACGGGGGCTCCAGATCGGAGAGTTTCGCCCATCCTAACGAAGATTCACCACGAAAGGCTGTGCAACGATCCAGACCCGAGGGCCGAGAACTCGCCACAAAGACAACTGCAGAAGTGGTGGACCCTTGGTTTTCTAAACCCAGCTCATCTCGGCGGTGAAGTGCCGCAGGTACTGGCTCTGCTTGGCGATCTTCACGCCACGGATCTCCTTGGCCTTGGCTTTGACATCGGCGATGACCTCGGCGGCGAAGTCGAAGTGGCTCTGGGTGTACATCCGGCGGGGGAAGGCCAGGCGCACCAGCTCCATGCTGTGGTAGGTCTCGGTGCCATCGTCCATGCGCTTGCCGAACATGACCGAGCCGATCTCCACGCCGCGGATGCCACCTTCCAGGTAGAGGGCGTTGCACAGCGCCCAGGCCGGGTACTGCGCCACGGGCATGTCCGGCAGCACGGTCTTGGCGTCAATGTAGACGGCGTGGCCGCCCGTGGGCTTCACGAAGCCCACGCCCGCGGCCTCGAGCTTCTCGCCCAGGTACTCGGCGGTGCGCAGGCGGTAGCGCAGGTAGGCCTCGTCCATGCCCTCTTCCAGGCCCACGGCCATGGCTTCGAGATCGCGCCCGGCCAGGCCGCCATAGGTGGGGAAGCCCTCGGTGAGGATGAGCATGTTGCGCACGGGATCCAGCCATTCGTCGCTGCGCAGCATGATGAAGCCGCCGATGTTCACCATGCCGTCCTTTTTGGCGCTCATGGTGCAGCCATCGGCGTAGCTGAACATCTCCTGGCAGATGGCCTTGATGGGGGTGTCCTGGTAGCCCGCTTCGCGGAGCTTGATGAACATGGCGTTTTCCGCGAAGCGGCAGACATCCATGATGAGGGGCTTGCCGTACTTCTTCAGGAGCTGGGCATAGGCGCGGAGGTTGGCCATGGAGACCGGCTGGCCGCCGCCGGTGTTGTTGGTCACGGTGATCATGCCGAAGGGAATGCGGTGGCCTTCCTGCTTCAGCGCCTCCTCCACGCGGGCCAGGTTGATGTTGCCCTTGAAGGGGTGGACGAGGCTGGGTTGGAGCCCTTCGGGGATCACCAGATCCACGGCCTCCACGCCATTGAATTCCAGATTGGCGCGGGTGGTGTCGAAATGGCAGTTGTTGGGCACCAGGTTCCCCTGCTTGCAGACGGCGCTGAACAATACTTTTTCGGCGGCCCGGCCCTGGTGGGTGGGAATGAAGTGGGCCATCCCGGTGATGTCTTGCAGCACGGCTTCCAGGCGGAAGAAGCTGCGGGAGCCCGCATAGCTTTCGTCGCCAATCATGATGGCGGCCCACTGGGCCGAGCTCATGGCGCCGGTGCCGGAATCCGTGAGCCAGTCGAGCAGCACGTCCTCGGCCCGCAGCTTGAACACGTTCAGCTTCGCGGCTTCCAGCATCTCCAGGCGCTCCTGCGGGCTGGTCATGCGGATGGGCTCGATGGACTTGATGCGGAAGGGCTCGATCATGGTGCGGGGCATGGCGGCTCCAGGCGAAGGATTCAGAGTACCGGAGGTCAGGGGGATGGGCATCACAAGGCATTGGAACCGGTGCAGATCCGTGGGGCAACGTGAGGGAAATGCCAAAACCCACCACGAATGACACGAATACGCCCTGTGGGCGCAAGAAGGGCCACGACGGGGCGCCGACCCACCCTGGACCATCCTTTTCGGTGCGGCGGACATGGCTACCTTTGGAAGTCGCCCAGGCCGCCGCGCCGAAAACCGATTGCGCATGGCGCAAACGGGGGCCAAGGGCCCGGATGGTCCTCAGCCGAGCGACGAAAGCAAGCCTTCGTGACCTTGCTCTTTATTCCTTCGTGTCCTTCGTGGAGATCTTTCATCTCTCGTCTTTGACGATGAAGGCCCGACAGGCGATCCTGGATGGCTTGGAGCGCGCATGAGTCTTCTGCTGGCCGTGGATGTGGGCAATACCAATGTGGTGCTGGGGATCTACGATCTGACCCAGGGGCCGGAGGCGCCGCTGATCTGCTCCTGGCGTCTGGCCACCAGCCGCGAGCGCACCGTGGATGAGTACGGCCTTTCGGCCCTCGCCCTCATGCGGCACCAGGGCATCGAGGCCGGCCAGATCAAGCACGTGGCGATATCTTGCGTGGTGCCGCCCCTGCATCCCGTGCTCATGAGCCTCGCCAAGACCTACTTCGGGGTGGACGCCTTCTATGTCGAGCCTGGCGTGAAGACCGGCGTGAAGGTGCTCATTGACAACCCCGCCGAGCTGGGCGCCGACCGCCTGGTGAACGCCGTGGCGGGCATCGAGAAGTACGGGGCGCCGCTCATCGTGGTGGACTTCGGCACCGCCACGACCTTCGACGTCATCAACGCCAAGAGGGAATACCTGGGCGGCCTCATCTGCCCGGGCTTGAAGATCAGCGCCGACGCGCTGTTCCAGCGGGCCAGCCGCCTGCCGCGGGTGGAGATCGCCGAGCCCGAGCGCCTGGTGGGCCGCAATACCGTGCAGGCCATGCAGTCCGGCATCTTCTACGGCTATGTGGGGATGGTGGACGGCATCCTGGACCGCCTGCTGGCTGAGTGCCCCGAGGCCAAGGTCGCCGCCACGGGGGGCCTGGCCCGCATCATCGCGCCCCACACCAGGCACATCAAGCACATCGCCCCGGATCTCACCCTGGACGGCCTGCGCATCCTCTGGTTCCGCAACCAGGGCGGGCGGAAATAACCCCGATGGAGCTGCCGCTGATCCGCCTGGCGGAGATTGATTCCACCCAGGCCTTTCTGCGGCGGAGCCCCCACCTGGGTTTCTGCGTCGTGCTGGCGGACTCGCAGACCGAGGGCCGGGGCCGCCAGGGCCACCGTTGGGAAAGCGCCGCCGGGGCCGGGCTATGGATGTCCGCGGCCTTGCCTGCGCCCGCCGGCGTGGCCCCTGGCCTGGTGCTCCAGCGGGCCATGGCCGCCGCCGCCCGGGTGCTGGATCCCGAAGGCCGCGTCCTGGGACTCAAGTGGCCCAACGACCTCGTGGCCTGGAAGGACGGCCATCTGGTGAAACTGGGCGGCATCCTCGGCGAGCAGATCGGTGGCCGCCTCATCCTGGGCCTCGGTGTGAACCTCACCGCCACCCCCCATATCCCCGGCCGCGCCATCCCCCCCGCGAGCCTGAAGGATCTGGGATTGACGCCCTCGGCTCCCGATCTCCTGGCTTTTCACATCTCCAATTTCTGGAAGAAATTGGAGCAGGAGATTCAACCCCTCTTCCGCTGGCCCGACCCAGGCACACCCCTCCAGTGGGAGGATGGCCAAGGCACCTGCCTGGGCTGGGAGCCGGATGGCCGCCTGAAAGTGGCCACCGCCGAAGGAGTCCGGCGGCTGAGCGCGGGGGAGATCAGCGGGTTGAATTGACTTCCGGAAGCCGGTTTCGGGAGGGCCAGGGGTTCCGAGGGGGGTCCTGCTGGTCAGCTACACCCCGTCGTGGCCCCGCAGGTCTGGCACTTCATGCAGGCGCCGTTGCGGACCAGGGTGAGGTGGCCGCACTCAGGGCAGGGATCGCCGGTGTAGCCCTTTTCGCGGGCGACCTGCGCCGCGCTGACGGTGGCCCGGGCGCCGGAGACGCCCACCATCGCGGGCACGAGCGCCGATGTGAGGGTGGGCACGGGGATGGGCGCCGCGGGGGCGCCGGCGGCGGGGGGGAGCGGGGACTCCGGGAAGGGCAGGGGCGTGCCCGTGGGCAGGCTCGGGAGATTCTGCAGGCCGGGGGCCTGGCTGTTGGGACGCAGGCCGCTGGCGGCGCTGCTGAGCTGTTCCGGCTCGATGTGGGCCAGGTCGTAGCGGCCCAGGTAGCTGATGGCCAGTTCGCGGAACACGAAGTCAATGAGGCTGGTGCTGAGCTTGATGGTGTCGCTGCCCGCCACCATGCCCCCCGGCTCGAAGCGCGTGAAGAGGAAGGCATCGCAGAACTCTTCCAGGGGCACGCCGTGCTGCAGGCCCATGCTCACGGCGATGGCGAAGCAGTTGAGCACGGCGCGGAAGGCGGCGCCCTCCTTGTGGATGTCGAGGAAGATCTCCCCGAGGCTGCCGTCCTCGTACTCTCCGGTGCGGAGATAGAGCTTGGTGCCGCCGATGGTGGCCGCCTGGGTGTAGCCGCCGCGGCGGTTGGGCAGGCGGCGCCGGTAGGTGCGCATCAGTTGCTGGGTCAGCGCATGGGCGACCAGGGGGGCCTTCTCCGTGGCGGTGGCCTGCTCGTCCAGGAGCGTATCGGCGCCATCCAGCAGGTCGAGGTTGGTGGCCATGGCCTGGCTCATCTTCGAGCCGTCGCGGTAGAGGGCCACGGCCTTGAGCATGAGTTGCCAGCTGGCCTCGTAGATGCCGCCGATCTCGGCCACGGTGGCTTCCGCGGGCAGGTTGATGGTCTTGCTGATGGCACCGCTGAGGAAGGGCTGGGCCGCGCCCATCATCTTCAGGTGGCCCTGGGGCGCGATGTAGCGCCGGCCGGTGCGCCCGCAGCGGTTGGCGCAGTCGAAGATGGGCAGGTGCTCATCCTTGAGGTGGGGCGCGCCCTCCACGGTCATGCTGCCGCTGAGGGCCAGCAGGAAGGTCTCCACCTGCTCGGGGCTGAAGTCGTTCTTCAGGCGCTCCACATCAATGGCGTAGGCGGGATCGAAGGCGGTGGGGAGCTTCTGCTCCACCAGGGCGATTTCCTCGTCGGCCCAGCCGTTGGCCTTGAGCATGGAACGGGTGATGCCGGGGGTCTCGTCGGTGATCTGCAGCCACCCCACGACGTGGCGCTCGATCTCCTGGATCTGCCTGGGCGAGTAGCCGAGCCGGGCCATGGCCTCGGGGATGGCGCGGTTCACGAGCTTGAAATAGCCGCCGCCCGCCAGCTTCTTGAACTTCACCAGGGCGAAATCGGGCTCGACGCCGGTGGTGTCGCAATCCATGAGCAGGCCGATGGTCCCCGTGGGCGCCAGCACGGTCACCTGGGCGTTGCGGAAGCCCCACTGCTCGCCGTAGGTGAGAGCCGTGTCCCAGCTTTCCCGGGCGGCCTCGACGATGCGCCTGGGCACGCCGGCGCCGTGCAGGCCCTGGGGCCGGATGGAGAGCTGCTCGTACTCCGAGGCCGGCGCATCGTAGGCGGCGCGGCGGTGGTTGCGGATGACCCGCTGCATGTGCCCGGCATTCCTCTTGTAGCCGGGGAAGGGGCCCAGTTCGCGGGCCATCTCGGCGCTGGCGGCGTAGGCATCGCCGGTGAGGATGGCGGTCAGCGCGGCGCACCACTGGGGGCCCTCCACGCTGTCGTAGGGGATGCCCATGCGCATGAGCATGGCGCCCAGGTTGGCATAGCCCAGGCCGAGGGTCCGGAATTCGTAGCTGAGCTTGGCGATGGAATCGCTGGGGAACTGCGCCATGAGCACGCTGACTTCGAGCACCACGGTCCACAGGCGGATGGCGTGGCGGTAGCCCACCAGGTCGAACCCGCCGTCCTCCGTGAGGAAGGTGCAGAGATTCAGCGACGCCAGGTTGCAGGCGGTGTCGTCCAGGAACATGTACTCGGAGCAGGGATTGCTCGCGTTGATGGGGCCGTCCTCGGGGCAGGTGTGCCAGTCGTTGATGGTGGTGTTGAACTGGATGCCGGGATCGGCGCAGGACCAGGCGGCGCGGTTCACCTTCTCCCAGAGATCCTTGGCCCGGAGTTTCTTGCAGGTCTTGCCATCAATGCGACGCTTGAGCTCCCAGTCGCCGTCCATCTCCAGGGCGCGCATGAAGGCGTCGGGCACGCGCACGGAATTGTTGGAGTTCATGCCGCCCACCGTGAAGTAGGCCTCACCGTCCCAGGAGGTGTCGTAGCCCGCGAGATCCCGGGCGAAGTCCCCCTCGGCGAGGCGGCCCAGGCACTGGCTGAGGAAGGCCGCGGGCACGCCTTCACGCTTGGCGCGGGCCAGGGCCTTGAGAAGGATCTCGTTGGTCTTGGGATCGGCGTCCTTGGTGGTGGAGCCTTCCACGGCCCGGCAAAGGGCGTCCCAGTGCCGGCGCACGAGGGCGCTGCCGGCGGCCATCATGGCCACCTTGCGCTCTTCGGCCACCTTCCAGCCGATGAAGGCTTCGATATCGGGGTGGTCCAGGTCGAGGCAGACCATCTTCGCGGCGCGGCGCGTGGTGCCCCCGCTCTTGATGGCCCCCGCCGCACGGTCGCCCACGCCCAGGAAGCTCATCAGGCCCGAACTGCGACCGCCGCCAGAAAGAGGCTCCTCGGAGCCGCGCACCTTGGAGAAGTTGGTGCCGGTGCCGGACCCGTACTTGAAGATCCGGGCCTCGCGGGTCCACAGATCCATGATGCCGCCCTCGTTCACGAGGTCGTCGGCCACGCTCTGGATGAAGCAGGCATGGGGCTGCGGGCGCTCGTAGGCCGAGGTGGACTTCGTCAGGGCGCCCGTGGCCGGATCCACGAAGCTGTGGCCCTGGGCGGGTCCGGAGATGCCATAGGCGTAGTGCAGGCCCGTGTTGAACCACTGCGGCGAATTGGGCGCGCACATCTGGTTGGCCAGCATGTAGGTGAGCTCGTCGTAGAAGGCCTGGGCATCCTCGGTGGACTCGAAGTAGCCATGGGTTTCGCCCCAGTGCCGCCAGCAGCCCGCCAGGCGGTGGAAGACCTGCCGTGCGTCCTTCTCCCCGCCGTTCTGGGCGTCAATGCCCTTCCGGCGGAAGTACTTCTGGGCCAGGATGTCCACGGCCACCTGGGACCAGGTCTCCGGCACCATCACATCCTTGGCCTCGAAGACCACGGTGCCGTCGAGCTTGGAGATGCGGCTGGTGCGCGGAACGAAGGGGATCCCTTCCAAGGGGTCGTGACCAGCCTTCGTGAAGTGGCGGGCGATCTTCATGGGCTGTCCTGGGCAGAAGGGTGGAGAAGGACTGATCGAAAGACATGGCCTGCCCGCGAGGTGTACAAAGCCCTCCCCGGGATGGGGGAGACTTTGAGGTTGACCTCTAGGGGTTGTGCCGGGAGAAAAGGATGGCCCCAAGATGTAGGGGTGTCAAGGGGGCATCACCGGATTTTTCCAGTGATTAAAAACACCCCGGAAATCAGGGACTTTGAATGCGGAGGCCGCTCTGCGAGCCCGCAGCTGGATGGTCCGCGCGAGGGCAAGCTGCTGGCGCCGGTGATCCCATCGCGGCTAGGCTGAATCCAAGCCGGGCCCCATGCATCGGGGTGCGATGAACCGGGTCAGGTCGGAAGAAGCAGCCCTAAGTCGTTCCCCCGAGTGCCGTGGCAAGCCCGGCCCCTTTTGGGGCCAAGCTTGCCATCGCTCAGGCTGCGCCTTCGCGAATCGGCACTGGCGTACGCTCCTCGCCGGGTCCCGATTTCGCAGGCTCCCCCGGAGCCTGCGAAATCACCCGGCGGTCGCGCACATGGCAAGCCCGGCCCCTTTTGGGGCCAAGCTTGCCATCGCGCAGGCTTCGCCTGCGCGAATCGGCACTGGCATGTACTCCTCGCCGGATCCCGGCGCCGCAGGCTCCACAGGAGCCTCCTCTGCCACCCGGCGGTCGCACACATGGCAAGCCCGGCCCCGGGTTCCAACAGGCGTCAGAGCGCAAAATGCCGTAATCAAAAGCGGCCAAACGGCGAATGGCTTTTCCTATCTCCGAATCCGCGCAGCGGATTCGGAGCCGGCACGACACACCATGTAGAGCGGACACCCCCCACACGTGCTGCGTTTGCGCACGCCGGGACAGTCCCCCAGGATGCCCAGGTGGCTGAGGGCGAAGTCGTAGCGCAGGGGGTCTGCGGGATCCAGGCGGCGCAGGGCTTCGGTGATCTCGTGGGCCATCTTGCCGTCCGGGGTGGCCCGGTGGCTGAGGCCGATGAAGCGGGACACCCGCGCCACATGGGTGTCCAGGGGGATGATCAGTTGATCGGAAGGATAGTGGCTCCAGAGGCCGAGGTCGGGCCAGCCCGCACGAACCATCCAGCGCAGGAACATGCGCCAACGCTTGCAGGCGGCACCTTCCAGGGGATCGGGCAGGGAGAACCGGGTTCCATGCGTTGTTGGAAGCTCCACCCGGAGGCGCTGGACCAGACGGGAGAGGGGAGCATCGGAATCTTCGCCCGGGCCCGGCAGCAGATGGGATTCGATGCAGCCTCCGCTTTCCAGGCTCAGGCGCCGCCAGGCCAGCAGCCAGGCCGCAAGGTCCGGGCCGGTGTGGAAGCGCCAGACCCAGGACGCCAGTGCCCGGGCCAGTTCCTTCCGGGCCTCCGGTTCGGAGCGTTTCCGGAGCCAATCCGCGGGCCGGTCGCCCAGGGGGGCCAGGGCGGCCCGCACGGCGCGGATCATGGGATCCACGCGCCCATAGGCCAGGTTCGCGGCCACGAACGCGGCGACCTCCCGGTCCAGGGACTCCGGATAGGCCAACGCCACGGAGAGAGGGTCCTTCTCCAGGGCCCCGGGCGTGTCGTAGCGGGCGCAAAGCCCATCCAGGCGGGCCTTCATGGATGCGGTGGCGGTCCCCATGAGGTCCAGTCTCCCAGGATGCGGACCCACCGGGGCCGCGAAAAAACCGGATCTCGTGCCTAAAATCACTATGTAAGCAAAGGCTCTACCGCTAACCTAATGGATGGTGGCCCGTGGCCCCTTCTGGAGCAGTAACCGCACATGATGACCCTGCGTGGCCTTGGTAACCTGGCAAAGATCCTTGAAGAAGCTGCAAAGCCTGATTCCGTGTTGCGGGAAGACCGTGAGAAGCCGAAACCCAAAATCCTCAAGAAGGGCGAAAGGCTCGGCAATACCCGGATCATGGACCCCAAACGGAAGGTCTGGTACGAGAAGCGGCTGAAGGAGATCACCGCCAAGACGGTCGCACCGGAAGGTTCCGTCTCTGGACCGGTGAGTGCCCCCCTGATTTCCGCCTCCCCTGCACTGGCCAAGAACGTGGCCGCCCAGATGGGCGGCTCCCTGCTGCAGACCCTGGCCGCCGCCAAGGATGCCAAACCCAAGGTCGAGGGCACCAAGCGCTCCGAAGGCTGGCGCCGGAAGCCGGGTGAATCCATTTTCTGAGCCCCGGCTTCCAACGGCAGAAACGAGGCGGCCCCAGGCCGCCTCGTTTCTGCCGACGCGGGGTGGAACGCCCCGCGCCCTTATGTCCCGCTGCTCACGGGTTTGAAATACTTGCGCCCGATCCACGTGGCGGCCAGGGGGCGTTCGAGCCGTCCGCCACGAAGGTCGCCGAGGGTGAGAAGGGCCAGGTCGAGGACCGGCGTGGACCCATCCAGGGTGCCGTCGACGAGCCGGGCTTCGACATCGGCGCGGGAGACCGCGCGGATTCCATCCGCCAGCCGGACGATCACGGCCTGGGGATCCTCCAGGGCCAGTCCCGATTTCGCGGCGATCTGATTCACCCCGCGCAGCATGCCGTCAATGGCGCAGCCGGAGGGCTGGGTCGCCAGGATGGGCTCCGCGATGGCGAGGATGCGGTGCTCCAGAAGGGTCCAGGCCGCCTGGTACTGGGTGCCCTTGTGGCGCCAGCGGCCGAGGAGGGCGTCCATCTCCGGCGCCAGCACAGATGCCTCCGCGGGCTGCGCCAGGGCCAGCAGCCACAGGCGGGCTTCATCGGGCAGGGAGGAGAAGGCGGACAGGGACATGGGGGGCTCCGGGCGTCAGGACAGTCTATGGGATGCCGGCTTCCCTGCGTTCATTTCCTGTTCCGACAGGTCTCATCCAGGCTTCCGTGACGATCGCGGCACCGAGTCTCGCGTAAGGTGGAGGGTGATGCGAGACACGGCGATTCTTCTCCTGAACCTGGGCGGTCCTGCGAACCTGGACCAGGTGGAACCCTTCCTGGCGGCCCTTTTCGGCGACCGGGAACTCATCCGGCTGCCCTGTCCGGCCTGGCTGCAGCCGCCCTTCGCGCGGCTCATCGCGAAACTGCGGGCCCCTGGCGCAAAGCGGCGCTACGCGGAAATTGGCGGAGGCTCGCCGCTGCTGCGCGAAAGCGCCTTCCAGGCCGCGGCGCTGCGGTCGGTCCTTCGCTCCGCGGGTCGCGACGAAGCGGTGAAGCTCTGTTTCCGCAACGCTTCGCCGCGGGCCGTGGGGCTGCTGAAGGCCCTGAAGCGGGACGGCATCCGGAAGCTCGTGCCCGTGACGCTCTATCCCCACGATTGCCGCGCCACCACCGGATCGAGCCTGCGGGAACTGGCCGTCGAGGCGGCCAAGGCCGGCATGGATCTCCTGCCGGGCGTGGATCACTACGCCACGGATCCGGACTACCTCGATGCCCTGGAGGCGCCGCTCCGTGCCGCGCTGAAGGAGCTGCCCGGCGCCACGGTGATCTTCAGCGCCCACAGCCTGCCGGTGCGCCAGATCGAGGCGGGGGATCCCTACGAACGCGAGATCCACGCCACGCGCGATGCCCTCATGGCCCGGATCGGAGACATCCCCGGCGGGTACGTGCTGGCCTATCAAAGCCGCACGGGGCCCGTGCGCTGGCTGGAGCCACCCCTGAAATCAGTGCTGGAATCCATGGGCGGCAAGGATGTCATCGTCGTGCCCATGAGCTTCGTCAGCGAGCATATCGAGACGCTGCACGAGCTGGACATCGAGTACCGCCTTGTGGCGGAGAAGGCCGGCATCCGCACCTACCGCCGCATGGCCGCCCCCGGCACCGACCCCGCCTACATCCGCTGCCTCGCGCGGCGCGTCCTGGAGATCCTTCCATGAGTACCCTGATCCTCGGTGGCGGCGTGACGGGCCTCGCGGCCGCCTGGCATCTGCAGCGGCGCGACGAGGCCGTGGAAGTGTGGGAGGCCGGCGCCAGTGTCGGCGGGTGGATGAAGACCCTGCCCTGGGAGGGCGGACACATCGAGACCGGGCCCCAGGGTGTGCTGTGGCAGAAGGGCACGGCGGTGGACCGTCTCTTCGGCGCCGTCGGACTGCCCTTCAAGTCCCCGGGCACCGGTGCCCGCTGGGTGGGGAAGGGCGGTCGCCTCATCCCCGTTCCGGCCTCGCCCCCGGCCCTGATGTTCTCGTCCCTGATGTCCCTGGGCGCGAAGCTGCGGATGATGGCGGAACCCTTCATTTCCGTCCGCGACGCGGAGCCCGAGGAAGGCCTGTCCGCCTTCATCGCCCGCCGGCTCGGCAGGGGCGTGGCCACGGAACTGCTGCCGGCCATGGTGGCGGGCGTGCTGGCGGCGCCGCCGGAAATCCTGTCCGTGGACGCCATCCCCAAGCTGCGCCAGTGGGAATCCACGGGAAGTCTCGTGAACGGCATCCGCAAGAGCGGCGTGAGCCACATGGTGGTGCCCGAAGGGGGCATGGGCCAGTTGCCCATCCGGCTCGCGGAGAAGCTGTCCTCGGTGCGCCCGGGGCTGCGCGCCGAGCGCCTGGAACCCTTGCCGGACGGCCGCTGGCGCGTGAGCGGTGGTGGCGAGGTGCGCGAGGCGGATCGCGTGGTGCTGGCGCTCCCCGCCTTCGAGGCCGCGGCCCTGCTCGGTCCGGTGGCCCCGCGAAGCGCGGAGGCCCTGGCGGCCATCCCCTACACCTCCGTGGATCTCTGGCACAGCCGCCACGCGCCGCTGCCGGCCCTGAAGGACAGTTTCGGCTTCCTGATCCATCCGCCCGAAGGCCGCGGGTATCTCGGATCCCTGGTGCCCTCCTGGATGGATCCCCAGAGCGCTCCGGAAGGCCAGATGCAGCTGCGCAGCTTCATCGGCGGGGCCTTCGGCAGGCCGGCGGATCTGGAGACCTGGGAGGGCATCTTCGCCCGCCTGAAGCACTGGGTTCCCGCCCTCGGCGAGGCCGCCGCCGTCCGCCACGAGCGCGCCGAACGCGCCATCCCCCGCCCGGAACTGGGCCACAGGGCCCGGGTGAAGGCGGCCCTGGACGGCCTGCCGCCCGGCGTGGACTGGCTCAGCAACGCCCGCTTCGGGCCCGGCGTGCGCGATATCCTCGAAGGGCTGGAGGAATGGGTCCGCTGGAGATGACATCGGCCTGTCTCTGGCGCAGAATGGGGCCACCTTTCTCCCCAGGAGCTTCCATGCGCCCCACCTTCCTCCTCCCCCTCTTCGCCTGCGTGGCCCTCGCCGCCCAGGCGCCCGCTCCCAAGGCTGAAACCAATGCCTCCGCCGAGGTCAAGGTCGGCACCGCCGTCGAGAAGATGGAGATCCAGGGCGAGGCCACGGCTTTCAAGGTGGCCGCTGGCACGAAGATCTACGCCTGGACCAGGGTCGCTGGCGCCGCCGATAGCACCATCACCGTGGTATTCGCCAAGGGCGATCGGACCTCGAAGCAGGAACTGAAGGTGCCGCGCTCCCCCTACCGCACGAACGCCTACCGCACCTTCCGCAAGGGCGACGAAGGCAGCTGGACCGTGAAGGTCCTGGCCGCGGACGGGGCCGAACTGGGAACCGCCGCGTTCACGGTCGAGATCCAGTAGGGTCAGTCTTCAGTCTTCAGTGGAGGCCGGTCCTGCCGGGGCGGCGTCCTCCTGGTTGGAGGGGTCATGTTGCACTTGGCCATCCTGGATGGCGCCCTGCCCGTGGGTCATTCCATGTGGACGATCACCCAGCCCTGGTGGGAGTTCGCGCTGCGGGCCCTGCTGGTGTACGGCTTCCTGCTGATCGCGCTGCGCCTCACAGGCAAGCGGCAGGTGGGCCTGTCCGAAGTGGCGGAAGTCCGCGTGGCCATCCTTGAGACCAACGGCCGCATCAATGTGATCACCAGGGGGAATCCAGCGTCTTGACTTGACGAATAAAAAGCGAACACTGGGGACATGAGCATACTGCCGCTACCCTCGGATCCGCCGCCGCTGTTCAAGGACCTGCTCGTGGAACCCGAGGAGGCCCGCTCCATCCTCCGGCCGCAGAAGGACGAGCGGTACGGCTTCGGATTCGCCCTCAGTCCCTACAGAGGGTGCGGACATGGCTGCCGCTACTGCTATGTCCGGGAGTACCCCAACGCCCTGCATGGACCCGGAGACTGGGGCGGGTGGGTGGCGCCCAAGCTGAACGCGCCGGAACTGCTCTGGTCCCAGCGTCACCGGCTCCATGCCCAGCGGGTCTTCATGGCCTCGGCGACGGATCCCTACCAGCCCCTGGAGCGGCAGTACCGCCTGAGCCGCCGCTGCCTCGAAGTGCTGCTGCTTTGCCCCACCACCGAGGTCATCGTGCATACGCGCTCGCCCCTGGTGCTCCAGGATCTGGATCTGCTGCGGGCCTTCGGGGACCGGCTGTCCGTGGGCCTCTCCATCCCCACGGACGACGACACGGTGCGCCAGACGGTGGAGCCCCGCGCCCCGGCCATCCCCAGCCGCTGGGCCGCCGCGGAGCGCCTGGCCACGGCGGGGATCCAGGTCAGCATCGGG
Organism: Geothrix sp.; assembly: GCA_030681515.1. Lineage (GTDB taxonomy): Bacteria > Acidobacteriota > Holophagae > Holophagales > Holophagaceae > Geothrix. Next base: position 74,318 of record JAUXSE010000011.1, read on the forward strand.
GTCGCACCCCTCATGGCGGTGCATGATGTCCAGGCGTTCGCCCGGCGCGCCAGGTCCAGCGGCGCCTCCAGTGCCTGGGTGGGCGGCCTGCGACTGCTGAAGCAGGATCCCTTCTGCAAGGTGCTGGCTGACCATGGCTGGCTGAAGGTGCTCGATCCCGACTATGTCAAAGGCATCCGCCAGGCTTTCCGCGAGGTGTTTCCGGTCCGCCGCCGGACCCCGGAGCGGCCCGAAAACGCCGTGGCGCCGCCCCCGCCGCCCATCCACCAGCCGGGTCTGTTCGACCGCGTGGGCTGACGGACGCCCACTTGTGGGAGACTGGATCTCCCATGACCACTCTCGCCCTCAAATACCGCCCCCGCCTGCTCTCTGACCTCGTGGGCCAGGAAGGGAGCGTGAAGGCCCTGGCCAACGCCCTGAAGCGGGCCAAGGAGAGCGGACGCATCCACCAGGCCTACCTGTTCGCGGGTGTCCGTGGCACGGGCAAGACCAGCACGGCGCGCATCCTGGCCCGGGCCCTGAACTGCGCCGAGGGTCCCACGGCCACCCCCTGCGGCGCATGCGATCCCTGCCGGGCCGCGGAGCAGCCGGACAGCAGCCTGGACATCGTCGAAATTGACGCCGCCAGCCGGGCCTCCGTGGCCGATGCCCGGGCCCTGCGGGAGCAGGTGCAGACCCGCCCAGCCTTCTGCCGCTACCGCATCTACATCATTGACGAAGTGCACATGCTCAGCACCGAGGCCTTCAACGCGTTGCTGAAGGTCATCGAGGAACCGCCGCCCCATGCGATCTTCGTGCTGGCGACCACCGAACTCCAGGACGTGCCGGACACCATCAAGAGCCGCGTCCAGATCTTCCCCTTCCGCCTGATCCCCGTGGGCCTCATCGAAGGCCGCCTGCGGCACGTCTGCGAGCAGGAGGGCGTGGAGGCCGAAGGCGGCAGCCTGCGCCTGCTGGCCGAGGCGGGCCAGGGCTCCATGCGCGACGCCCTGACCATCCTCGACCGCGTCATCTCCGCGGGGGACGGGAAGGTGCTGGAGGAGGCCGTCCGCGAACAGCTGGGCATCGTCAGCGCCCATCTGGTACAGGGCGTGATGTCGGCCCTGGCCATCGGCGATACCGCGTCCCTTGTGGAGGCCTGCCGGGAACTGGCGGAGCAGGGCGCCGACTGGGCCACCTTCTGGCGCGAGCTCGTGCTCGCCTTCCGGGATCGCCTGGAGGAGGAGGCGCGGGCGGCCCGCGGGCCCCAGGAGCTGCTGCGCTGGGCGCGGATGCTGCATCTGCTGTTGAGCCGCGAGCGCGATCTGCGCGATAGCAGCCTGCCCCGGGTGGTGGTGGAACTGGCCCTGATTACCGCGGCCCAGCTGCCCCACCTGGCGCCCCTGGATGCCCTGGTGTCCGGAACGGCGGCCGCCGGGGTTCCCATGCGGCCATCCGGTCCTCCCGCAGGCCCGCCGCCGGTCCCTTTCAGGGCCCCCCAGGCCGCGCCGGCGCCTGAGGGGCCTCGTCGGCCGGTTCCGGCTCAACCTCCGCAGACCCCATCCGCGTCCTCCGCCCCGGCGGCGCGACCGGTGCCTGGCACGCCCGATCTCCTTCGTGCGGCGTGCAGCGAGGCGCTGCGCCAGGCACCGGGGTTGCGTGCCCTGTCCACCGCGCCGCAGATGGCCGCGGATCTGCGATGGGAGCCCCCCGTCCTCCGATTCCGCTTCCCAGGCAACGTCCGGCAGACTTTTCAGGAGCTCGAGCGGGAGAAGGCCAGTCCTCATCTGCTCGCCGCCCTGGCCGCGGTGCTGCCAGGCCTGGAGGCCGTGGACATCCACTTCGACGACGAGGGGAGTCCCGCGGTGTCCGATCGGCCGGAGGATCGCCTCCGCCGGGAACCAGCCTTCCAGGACCTGCTGCGCCTCAGCGGTGGCGAGGTGCTGGAGATCCGGCGCGAAGGCTGATCAGCCGCCGGAGACCGGCGGCATGAGGGCCACTTCGTCGCCGTCCGCCAGCGGTGTGGCGCGGTCGGCGAAGCTCTTGTTCACGGCCAGCAGGGCGTCCTTGGGAAGGCTGGCGAATGGCGGATCCGCCAACAGATCGCCCAGGGTGGGCGCCGCGGGCACCTCCAGGTCGCTGAAACCCAGCAGGGCGCGGTAGCGGGCGAAGCATTTCACCGTGATCATCGGTCCCTCCCTCCCACAGCCTACAGCCTATCGCCCACAGCCTATTTGGGGCTCCATGTGTGCCGGATCTCACCCGAGGGATTGAGCCCGGAAGTACCGCCCTTGCTGGCGCCCAGTTGGAGGATGAGATCGCCGAAGCGCCATTCCACCTGGCCGGAGGTGATGCTCAGTTCGCCACTCTTCTTGTGGGAGACCACAAAGGCGCTGCGCTGTCCGAAGAGGTTGATGCTCTTGCCGAGGGTGAACTCGGTTTCGGTCGTGCCCACGCTGGTGGTGCGCACGGCCACGTTCACGCGGTCCAGGCCGAGGGTCCTCCGCAGCTGCTCTTGCAATGGCGCGAACGCCAGGGTGGAGATGAGGCCGGATCCCGCGCTGGCCAGCCCCGAGGTGATGGCGCCCTGGGTGGCGCCGGTGGAGGCACCCGCCGTGCCCACGTTGGCCACATTCCCCGGGTTGATGAGGATGGCCACGATTTCATCCTGGCGCAGGCTGGGGGTGGAACTGGGCACGATGTTCAGGTTGCTCAGGGTGCCCCGGATGTCGAGGTTCACCGCGTAGCCCGGGATGGAACTGACACTCCCCTGGAGGGTGATGATGGGATCCATGGGCCGGGATTCCGTGAAGGCCAGGGATCCCGCCGTCACCACCATGTCGCCGGCCGGGAAGATGTTGGTGATGCGGCCGCCCGGCTGGAAGACCATGGTGCCCTTGGGCACGGGATGCGCCAAGGTGCCAAGGATCTGGAAGGGCCCTTCAGTGCGCCCCTCCAACTTCAGCAGATTGTTTTCAATGTTCCAGGGACTGCGGAGGTCGAGGTCCAGGTCCAGGCGGATGCGATCCAGCGGATCATCCAGATCCAGGCCCGTAAGGCCGCCGCTGTCGCTGAGGGCGCTGCGCAGGATCAGGTCGGACAGCTTGACTTCGGTCTGGTAGCTCAGGCGGTCAGCTCGCAACCTCCCCTTAAGCAGGCCGCCCTCCTCCACGCCATCCAGGGTGGCCTGGAGGGTGCCTTGGAGGTCCAATCCATCCGGCACGTCGCGGAGTTGAAAGTTGGAGAGGGAAGCCTTCATCGCATAGGCCTCGAGGCCTCCAAGCTGCCAGGTCACCGCGCCGCTGGCCTGAAGGTCCCCGTGGGCCAGGGTGCCGCGCATGGGATTTCCTTCCGGGATGGCGAAGGTGCGGTTCTTCAGCACCACCAGGGCCTGGAGATCCTCCACACCCTGGTAGCCGCGAAGGTTCACCTCGCCCTTGGCCAGGGACAGGGTGCCGTCCAACTGCGGGTCGGCATAGGTGCCGTGGGCCAGAATGTCGAAGCGGCTGACGCCCTGCACCCGCAGCTCGGACAGCAGGCTGTAATCGTCCACCTCCATGACCCGGTCGAAGATGGATTTCACATGGGCGAGGTTGGCCGAACCCTGGACCTGGATGGCCATGGGCACCGAACCCGAAAAGGGGACGGTGCCTGACAGCTGGATACTGGCGGCCTGGGCGGCCGACTGGTCGGCGGGATTGCGCCCCCCCCCCTCCAGGGCGATGTCCACCACCGCGCCGAGGGCATCTCCGCGAAGCGCGGAGGGCCGTACCTGGTGGAGTTCGAAGGCATTGAAGCGGGCGACCAGACGGTCGAGGGAGCCGGTCCAGGTCAGGTCTCGGCCATTTTTCCAGCGCCCCTGGACCTTGGCGTCCAGATTCAAATCCTCGAGGAGATCCTCGGTCAGACTCCGGGCGAGGGTTTCGGTAGGTGCGCTTTCGGGCGAGAGGTTCAAGTCGAGATCGCCCGAGAGATCGGGGCCATCCTGGTGGATCTGGAAGTGCAGGAGAGGACGGGCCATGTCCTCGACGCCGAAGCGGCCCGCCAATCGGCCCCGTTCCAGATGGAGGGTGCCTTCCAGGCCTTCCACGCTCCGGCCACCGAAAAAGATCCGCCCCCGGTTCAGGTCCATGCGTCCCTCGGGCAGATCCATGGTGCCAAAGGGGCTGGTGATGGGTCCCAGGAGGCGAGACTTGACCTGGGACTGGATCCGGGGCCCGGGGAGGGCCAGCAGCTGGGAGTCGAGACGCCCATCGAGATCCACCCGCCAGGTCCAGCGTTGGAAGTCCATGTCGGCCTGCCCGGTGAGCGCCAGGGCGCCCTCGGGCGGACTATCCCCCAGGCCAAGCAGGTCAGGACGCTCCGCGATCCGCACATCCTCCAGCTTCAGCTGACGGGAATTCAGGTCCATGCGGAAGTCGGAAGAGGCCGCTGGAATTTTGATTCCGTAAGCTTCACTTGATTCAGTTTGCACAAAACCGTTGAATGCCAGTTGTTCATATGGGCCCTGAAGCCTCACCCATCCGGTGGCCGTGCCGGTGATGGGCAGATCCTTCCCCTCGCTGTCCTTCAGATCAGCGGCCCTGAGTCCTTCGGCCACCGGCAATCGGAAGGCGGTGAAGCACATCTCCGTTTGGGTCTGCCCGGGGGCGGTGCGGCCCCAGGTGAGCCAGATCTCGCCGCCACCGTGCCCCTCGTCCTTGCGGAGGTCAATGTCCTTCACCCAGAGGCCGGAACCCCGGATGTCCACCTTCGCCTGGAGGTTGTCCGCCTGGGCGCCATGCCAGCGCGGGTCGGTGATATCGCAGGATCCATCCAATTCAAGACCGGCCGCGCGGCTCCAGCGGACCTTGGCCTGGACCCTGGTCTGGCCGTCCATGTCCAGGTCCACGACCTTCCATGCGAGCAGGGCCCGGGCCACTTGGCTTGCGCCGACCTCGGCGCGGCCCTCGCCTTCCAACTGAACCAGGCCGTGAGGACCCAGGTTGCCCCAGCCCGAACCATCCACCTTCAAGGCTTCGAGATCCAGGTTCATGCGATCCAGGGTGGCCCGGCCCCGGTCAAGGGAGGCCTGAAATCCACCGGCGTCCAGCCCACGCTGCGAAAGGGCGACCTTGAGGGTGACCTGCCACCGGTCCATGCGCTTGAGCGGGTCTTCGGTGCCGGGCCCCCTGACATGGGCCTGAACCGTTCCGCGAACGCCCTGGAACTCCGTAAGGCGCAGGGCGCGCCCGAAGGCATCCATATCGAGATTCGTCCCCTGGAGGGTGAGCAGGACCGGCGAGCGCCGGGACCAGCTTCCCTGAAGATCCAGCTCTCCCTGGGGCGAGGTCCAGCGCAGGCGGTCCAGCCGAACCTGCTCCAGCCCTCCACCGGCCTTGAGATCCAGGCGGCCCGGAAGGAATGGGCCCGGGCGCGGTCGCAAATCCTGTCCCTCGGCGGCAAAGGTCCAGACGGGATGACTCACGGAACCCTGAAGGGCACCCGCAAGGTCCATGCTGCCGGTCAGGGGAGGGGGCTTGGCCCCACCCCAGCGGGCCGCCTGGGCCAGGTCCAGAACCCCAGTGAGGCGGGCCTCCACCCGGTCGGATGCCTGGGCGGTTTTCGCCTCGTAGAGGCCGTTCAGCCGGACCTGACTCTCCCCAAGGCGCAGATAGACCTCATGGAGCCTCAATCGGGGCTCCGAGGCCTCGCCGTTCAGATCCAGGCGGCCCTTCTCCCAGCCCCCCGGGCCCTTCACGGCCAGCTGGACGCCAGAGAGATCAAAGCGGACATGGTTGGGGCCAAGGCCCGTGGCCTTCGCGTCGAACTGGTACCGCAGCGCCGGGATGCCCCGCAGGGGCTCGGGCACATGGATTTCCCCGCCGATGAGGCTGAAGAGATCCAGCCGGAACTGAGGCAGGGGGCCTATCCGTGGGGGGCGGCTCTTGAGCTTGATCGCCGCGAGCCCCGCCTCGGTCAAACGCACGTGGGGGTGCTCCACCCAAACCGAGTAAAAGCGGCGGGTTTGGCCAAAAAGAGACCATACGTCGGCCTGGACCTCGATGCGCCGGACCGTCAGAAGGTCTCCGCCCAGCCGGAGGTCGTGGAGCACCACGGACCCCTGCGCGGGATGGAGCTCAATCTGCCCGATGACGAGCGGCAATCCCGTCTCTTCCCGGGCCAGCGCATCAAGCTGCCCCACGGTCCACCGAAGGACCGCGGGGCGCCTCACCAGCCACGGAGCCACGGTGTACACGGTGGCACCCGCCACCAAGGTATAGGCCACCCGCCGGATCCACCGTCGGCTCCAGAGCCGCTTCACCGCGTCCTTGGTGGGATGCCACATCATTAGTTCTTTTCGCCGCAGTTCGGGCAGACCATGGCCATCCGGGGCAGTTGCCGGTAGCAGAAGCGGCAGAGCCGCGCTTGCGAGGCGGCCCGCAGCGTCGGGTGGGGGCCCGACGAGGATGAGGCCAGCACGGCGGTTCCGAGCGGGCGGGTCTCCCGGGCGACACTGTCCTTCAGGCGGCGGAGCGCCTCCAGGAGTGCCTGGGCGGAGAGGTACCGCTCACCCAGGTTCACCGCGAGGGCCTTCATGACCACCTCCGAAAAGGCTTTGGGCACGATGGGGTTCCGCAGGTGCGGTGCCACGATCTGCTGGCTGGTGAAGGCCTGGGCAATCTTCAGTGGATCCGCGTCGTAGAAGGGCACGGTGCCCGTGAGCATCTCGTAGAGCGTGATGCCCAGCGACCACAGGTCGGATTGGAACACGGCCCGGCCACGGAAATGCTCGGGCGCCATGTAGGGTGGCGATCCGATCCGCGTGGGCGCGTAGGGGACATGCTGCATCTCCAGCACGCGGGAGGTGCCGAAGTCCGTGACCTTGGCCACGCCATCACGGTTCACCAGGATGTTGGCCGGGCGGAGGTCGCGATGGAGGATCTGGTGGCCGTGGGCGAAGGCGATGGCGCTGCATACGTCCAGCCCGATCTCGAGGGCCCGGGTCGGTGGCAGGGACCGTTCGCGGCGGATGAGGCGGTCGAGGCCCTCGCCCTCTACCAGTTCCAGCACCATGAAGAAGATGCCGTTCTTCCGCTCGACGGTGATGAGCTCGACGATATTCGGATGCTTCAGGCCCGCCATGATGCGCGGCTCCTTCAGCAGATCCACGATCTCGTCCTGCTGCTGGTGGGGCACTTTCAGCGCCACCTTGCGATTCACCCAGGTGTCCATGGCCAGGTAGACGGCCCCGAAACCGCCGGAACCCAGGCGGTCCAGGATCTGGTATTTGCCCAGGGTCTGGTCCTTGGATAGCACGGTCAGGGGCTCCGATACGATGGGTTCAGGATGACCGAAAAAGCCCCGCCAGGGCGGGGCTTTTTCGCGAGGGCAGCGCTTCTCAGCCCAGGAATGCCTTCAATGTCTTCGAGTAGCGCGGGTGGCGAATTTTTCTCAGCGCCTTGGACTCGATCTGGCGGATGCGCTCGCGGGTGACGGCGAACTCGCTGCCGACTTCCTCCAGGGTGTGTTCGGAGCCGTCGTCGCCCACGCCGAAGCGCATGCGGAGGACGCGCTCTTCGCGCTCGCTGAGGGTGTTGAGGACGTTGCGGACGGTCTCCTTGAGGCGCTGCTGCACGACCTGCTCCACGGGGGAGACCACGGTCTTGTCCTCGATGAAGTCGCCCAGGTGGGAATCCTCCTCCTCGCCGATGGGGGTCTCCAGGGAGATGGGCTCCTGGGCGATCTTCATCACCTTGCGGACCTTGCCCACGGGCATGTCCATGGCGTGGGCGATTTCCTCGCTGGAGGGTTCCCGTCCCAGCTTCTGGACCAGCTCGCGCTGGGTCCGGATGAGCTTGTTGATGGTCTCGATCATGTGCACCGGGATGCGGATCGTGCGGGCCTGATCCGCGATGGCGCGGGTGATGGCCTGGCGGATCCACCAGGTGGCGTAGGTCGAGAACTTGAAGCCGCGGCTGTACTCGAATTTGTCCACGGCCTTCATGAGCCCGATGTTGCCCTCCTGGATCAGGTCCAGGAACTGCAGCCCGCGGTTGGTGTAGCGCTTGGCGATGGATACCACGAGGCGCAGATTGGCCTCGATCAGCTCGGCCTTGGCGCCGCGGCTGATGCTTTCCGCGCCCTTGAGCCCGCTGAAATCCTTGTGGAAATGATCGCTGGTGGTCTCGTATTTGACGAAGAAGTCGGCCAGGGTCTTCTCGATGTGGGCCAGCTCCTCCTTGTAGCGGTCCTTCAGCTTGGCGAAGGCGGGATTCTTCAGCCGGTCGCGCAGCTCGCGGCACTTGCGCTCGCCGGCCATCACCTGATTGTGCTGATGGGTGATGCGGTCAATGAGGCGGGTGACGGCAAGGCTGTTGAGACCCAGTTTCCGGACCTGGCGCGACAGCCGGGCCCGGGCCTGGAGGATCTCCCGGTCGAGCTTGCGGCGCTTGGGCAGGGTCTTGGTGCCGGCGACGACCTGGACCTTCAGGTCCAGCAGATCCTGCAGGGCCTGGTCGTAGACCAGCAGCTTCTCGAACTGGTGATGCACATGCTGGGTGGCGGAGGTGCTCTCGGCATCCTCGTCGTCATCCACCTCGTCGGAGAGACCCACCACTTCGCGGATCTTGCCTGGGTTCTCCTTCAGCATCCGGCCGATGTCAATGAGCAGGCTGGCGGCCAGGCGCGAATGGGAGAGGGCGCGCATGACGCTGCGGACGCCGACCTCGATGCGCTTGGCGATCTCGACCTCGTCCTCGCGCTTGAGGAGAGGCACCGTGCCCATCTCCTTGAGATACATGCGGACGGGATCGTTGAACTTGTCGCTATCGGGGCTGTCAATCTCGACTTCGGAATCCTTGTCACCCTTGCCGCCGCCTTCCACCAGGACGAATTCGGGCTCGATGGCCTCGCGGGCAGCCTGGGCCTCTTCCTCGGTGGCGCCGATGCCCACGCCCAGACGCGCGAACAGACCCATGACCACCTCAAGGTCCAAAGGACTGGAGGCGGTACTGGGGAGGAAGTCGTTGAGCTGGTCAACCAGCAGGAACCCGTTTTTCCTTCCGATGGAGATCAGGGCCTTGGTCAGGGTGTAGTAGGCATCGCGTGGTGGCGTCGGAACCATTCGGACCTCAAAGAGCGGTGCGGGCATCGGACCGGTGGACCCGGTGGCCTAGTGGAATGCAGAACTCGGCCAATGTACCGGCAGAATCCGGAACTTTTCAGTATAGGGGATCTGCCGATTCAGGCAAGGGTCGGGATTCGGCGGGGAGTCAGCGCGGCCCCCTTCGCCGGCGCGACAATTCCTTCTGGCGGGCCAGGAGATCGTTCTGTCTCGCCATCACCCGGCCCAGCAGGGCCGGGTCCACCACGGTGCCGGGATCCTGGAGCAGCCGGTTGTTGGCCTGGATCTCACGATCCACGTAGCGGCTTTCGAGTTTCACGAACAGGGCCTCGGCGTCCCGGCCCGCCTCATCCTGGCGGCTGGCCTGGGCCTCCAGATGGCGGACAGCGGCCACCGCGCCCTCAGGCAAAAGGGTGACCTCTCCCTCGGCGTCCAGCACGGCCTGCAGCAGGGGGGCGCCGGACAGGCTTTCCCACCAGGTGGGTGGAAGCTCCTGCACCCGCCGCCAATGGCCGGCCGTGCTCAGCAGGAGGAGGCCGCGGATCAGATCGTCGAGATCTGGCAGGACCGGGGAATCCGGGCCGGGTTCCTCGGTTACGCGACCGGGCGTCTGCCGGCCCCGCACGGCCCGATCCAGTTCCTGCAGCGGCACCTGCAGCTGGTGGGCCAGGCTGGCGAAGAGGTCGCGGCTCTCGGTGGTGCGCGGCAGGTACGGCAGGAAGTCCAGCAGATCCTTGAAGGCACCCATGCGGTCGGCGATGCGGCGCAGATCCTTGCCCTCCATGGCCCGGTCCACCATGAAGGCGGTCCAGTCCGGCGCTGCCCGAAGGAGGTCGCGGAAGGCTTCGCCGCCCAGCTTGAGGCACCAGGTATCGGGATCCTCCCCCTGGGGCAGCTCCAGCAGGCGGACTTCGAAGCCCAGGGGCAGGGCCATCCGCAGGCTCTTTTCCATGGCCCGGCGACCGGCGGCATCCCCGTCGAAACAAAGAATGACGCGGCGGGTGAACCGGCCCAGGGCCTTCAAGTGCTCGTCGGTGAGGGCCGTGCCCAGAGGCGCCACGGCCTGGTGGATGCCATTCTGGTGAAGCTGCAGCACGTCGAAGTAGCCCTCCACCACCAGGGCCCCGTCCTTCATGGCGCCCTTGGCCCGGTGGAAGCCGAAGAGGGTGCCGCCCTTGTGGAAAAGGGGTGTGTCGCGGGTGTTGAGGTACTTGGGCTGGCCTCCACCGTATCGGGCGCCTTGCGCGCTCCCGCTCGCTTCGCTTGCGGAGGTGGAGCCTCCCCCCATGATGCGTCCGCCGAAGGCCACCACCCGGCCGCGGGCGTCGTGGATGGGGATGGTGAGGCGGTTCCGCAGGAAATCAATCTGGGTGCCCCGCTCGCTGCGGCTGGCCAGGCCCGCCTGCTCCAGCAGCTCGCCGGAGAAGTTCAGGCCCCGCAGGTGGTTCACCAGCGAATCCCAGGCATCGGGGGCCATGCCGAAGCCGGCCTCGGCCAGGAAGGGGCCTTCGTAGCCGCGGTCGCGCAGGTAGGCCCTGGCCCCCTCGTGGCGGGCCAGCTGCGCCTCGAAGAAGGCCTGGGCCGCATCCAGGGCCGAGCGCATCCGGGTCTCCAGATCCACCTCGGCGGAGGGGCGCTCCCGGCGCTCGGGCAGGTCAATGCCCGCGGCCCGGGCCAGTTGCTCCAGGGCCTCGGGGAAGGTCATGCCCTCGCGCTCCATGAGCCACGCGAAGGCATCGCCGTGCTTGCCGCAGCCGAAGCAGTGGTAGAAGCCGCGGTTGGCCACCACCTGGAAGCTGGGGCTCCGCTCGGCGTGGAAGGGGCACAAGCCAACATGGGCCGAACCCTGCTTGCGCAGCTTCACCGCCTGGCCCACCAGGGCCAGCAGGTCCGTGGCGTCCCGGACGCGCTCGACGATTTCGCGGTCACGCATGGTTGGAGAATTCCCGAAAAAAGAAACCACACTCGCGGGGAGATCCGCTGAGGTGGCTGGAGATGCAAAGCCTCCCACCAGCATACCGCCGCAGGTCTGGTTACTCGTTTGGAAGGGCATCGACAATTGCCACAGACCGCAGAGTGCATTGAAAAGAAATAAAAATAGCCACAAAGGGCACAAAGTACACAAAGAAATGCCGGAAATTGGCATTGGGGTTTTCAGCTTCCAGAGCGGTCTCAACAGCCATCTTTGTGCCCCTCTGTGCCCTTTGTGTTCTTTGTGGCCACTGTCCTTTTGCCCTTCTTTTGTGGAGGAGAGGGCCTGCTCCCTCTGAGCCTGTTCATACTTGTGGATTTCAGTAACGGAGGAGCATGGCATTCTTGAAGATTCATTTGGTGGAACCCATGACCCAGCTCCTCGACACCATCCTTCTCTTCAGCCTTCCGGCCTCGGGCAAGTCCGAGGTGCGCCGCTACCTGGGGAGCCTCACCCCCGGTCAGTGCCGGAACGACTTCCACATGGGGCCCACCCTGCAGCTGGACGACTACCCCTATGTCCACCTCATGCACCGCATTGACGACGAACTGAAGGCCCATGGCCTGGATTACGCCTACTACCACGGGCCCAACCGCCCCTTCCGCGACAACTGGACCTGGGCCGTCCTCATCGAGCTGCTGAACGAGGATCACGCCAACCTCATGGCCAGCCGCCAGACCGAGGTTTCCAGCGCCGCCCAGCACATCTTCGACCGGCTGGACGCCGCCCACGCCAAGGTGGGCCTGTCCCAGCCGCTCGGCGAGATCCCCCATCGCATCCGGGTGCGCATGGCCGAGGCCCTGGAGGCCGAGTGCCGGGCCGAGCTGGATGCCCTCAACCGCCAGAATGCCCAGGACAAGGTGGGGCGCACCCTCGTCATCGAGGCCGCCCGGGGCGGCGCCCATGGCTCGGCCTTCCCCCTGTGCCCGCCCCACGGCTACGAGACCGCGTTCCAGACCCTGTCGCCGGCCATCATCGAGAAAGCCTCCGTGCTGTATGTCTGGGTGGATCCCACCGAAAGCCGCCGCAAGAACATCGAGCGGGGCAGGCCCGATGGCCAGGGCAGCATCCTGCACCACAGCGTCCCCATGGAGGTGATGCTGGGTCAGTACGGCTGCGACGATATGGCCTGGCTTCTGGAGCAGAGCGACCGGCCTGGCACCATCCGCGTGGAGCGTCTCGTCCAGGACGGCCACCGATACGCCAGCAAGGTCTACCACCTGCCCGTGGCCCGCTTCGACAACCGCGCCGACCTCACCACCTTTGTCCGCGAGGATCAGAAGCTCTGGAAGCCCGCCGACGTGCATGCCATCCATGGCGGGCTGAAGGCGGCTTTCGATCAGCTGGCGACCGCCAGCCGATAACTGACAGCCGATAACTGATAGCCGATAGCTGATAGCTGACAGCCCCCGAATTCAGTGCGCTCCGGCCCCCGCCTTGGCGTTCCAGATGCGGGTCATGATGTAGGCGCCGATGAGGCTGAAGGGGATGATGGAACCCACCCAGACCCAGGCGTGGGCGGGCTGGTGGCCGTGGGTGGCGATGCCATCCCATCCGTAGGTCTTGAGGATCCAGCCCAGGCCGAAGCCCGTCAGTCCCGAGCCGATGTACTGGATGCCATCCAACGCGCCCGTGACCGTGGCTGCGGCCTTGCGCCCGCCGAAGTCCATGCTGGCGGTGCCGCTGAGCATCCCGTGGACGCCGAAGATGAACATGGCCGTGAGGCCCAGCAGGATCACGGCCCAGATCTGGCCGCCGGTGCTGCCCTGGCCCAGGGTCATGCCCAGCAGGGCCAGCATCACCACCTGCACCAGGTAGAAGACGAAGGCCACGGGCGGGCGGCGGGACTGGAACAGCTTGTCGCTCATCCAGCCGCAGACCAGACCGCCGAGGATGCCGCCGCCCATGAAGGCGACGCCCGTCCACCAGAAGAGGTGTTCCTTCTTGCCCAGGTGGTAGACCTCCTGCAGGTACTCGGTGAAGTAGAGCATCACGCCCTGGCGCACGAAGCCCGTGCAGAACTCCGCGAAGATGAGCGCGACGATGATGGGATTGTGGAAGACCTTCCGCATGAGGTCGCCCAGGGGCAGGGGGGCATCCTCCGCGTGGTGGGCGTTGGAGCCATCCCCCGTATCGAAATCCGCGTGACCCGCGTGGCTGGGGCGGTTGCGCACCAGGAACCAGTCCACGGCGAACATGAAGGTCATGGCTGCAGCGGGGACGAACCAGATGACGGTCCAGCTGCGGAAGCTGGCCAGCAGCCAGGCGCCGATGGTGGTGGCCAGGAAGTAGCCGGAGCTGATCATGATGCCGAAGATGCCGCCGAAGACGCCGCGTTCCTTCACGTGGAACCAGGTGCTGTTCACCTTCACCACGGAGAGGGCCCCGAAGCTCTGGAAGTACATGTTCAGGCTCCAGAGCAGGCTCATGCTCAGCAGCACCTGGGTGCCGGCGGTGTTCAGGAACATGAATCCGATGAGCAGGTTCACCGCCGCCGCTCCGAGGGCGCCGATGAGGATGGCCTTGCGCCCCCCGATGCGATCGGCCAGGGGGCCGTTGAGGGCCACGGAGAGGCCGTAGGTCCAGAACCCCGCGGACGCGATGAGGCCCATCTGCGCCTTGTCCAGGTGGTACCAGGCGCCGATGTCGTTCTTCACGATGTTGAAGTTGTAGCGGCCCATGTACATGGCCGCATAGGTCAGCCCCAGGGGGAACCAGTTCATGAACCTGCGCAGACGGAAGGCGGGACTGTGATCCAAGGGAACCTCGATGCTTCAAGGGTAAGGGAGACCCCATGGACTCCCAAGTGACGAGGCTGTAACTCTGGTCAAGTCGCGCCGCTTGGCTATGGACTACTCGGCCTTGCGAAAGGCCTCGTCGGTGCCGGTCAGTTCCCAGGTGCCCCTGCGCCGCTCCAGCTTGGAGCTGCAGGCCAGGGTGAGCAGCAGGATGGGCAACAGCAGGGCAGGGCGCATGGTTGGATCCTTTCCAGTTCGCAAGGATGGTGACACAACCAGGCCCGTGCCACGCAACCCCGCAGTATCCTATGGGCCATGACGATAGGAGACCCGCCGTGAATCCTGGCTACCTGGCCCACCTCAACCGCGAGATCGAGCAGCTGAAGGAGGCGGGACTCTACAAGACGGAGCGCGTCATCACCTCGCCCCAGCAACCCCGCATGAGGGCCAACGGGAAGGATGTGATCTGCCTCTGCGCCAACAACTACCTGGGGCTGGCCAACCACCCGGATCTGATCCAGGCCGCCAAGTCGGTGATGGACGGCCACGGCTTCGGCATGGCCTCCGTGCGCTTCATCTGTGGCACCCAGGACATCCACCGGGAGCTGGAGGTCAAGCTTGCCGCCTTCCTGGGCTTCGAGGACACCCAGCTGTATTCGTCCTGCTTCGATGCCAACGGCGCCATCTTCGAGGGCCTGCTGGGCGAGGAGGACGCGATCATCAGCGATGCGTTGAACCATGCCTCCATCATTGACGGCATCCGCCTCTGCAAGGCCAAGCGGTTCCGCTATGCCAACTCGGATATGGCCGATCTCGGAACCCAGTTGAAGGCCGCCGATGCCGCGGGCGCCCGCTTCAAGCTGGTGGTGACGGATGGCGTCTTCAGCATGGACGGCACCATCGCCAAGCTGGCCGAGGTCTGCGACCTGGCCGAGAAGTACGGCGCCATGGTGATGGTGGACGACAGTCACGCGGTGGGGTTCATGGGCGAGAACGGCCGCGGCACGCATGAGCACTGCGGTGTCATGGGCCGGGTGGACTTCATGACCGGCACCTTCGGCAAGGCCCTGGGTGGCGCCTCCGGTGGCTACATCGCCGGCAAGCGGGAGGCCATTGACTGGCTGCGGCAGAAGGCCCGCCCCTACCTGTTCTCGAACTCCGTGGCGCCGGCCATCGTGGCCGCCACCCTGAAGGTGCTGGACCTGCTCAAGAACAGCCAGGACCTCATCCGGCGCGTGCACGAGAACGCCCACTACTTCCGCGCGGGCATGGAGAAGGCAGGCTTCAAGCTGCTGCCGGGCGAGCATCCCATCGTCCCCGTCATGCTCTACGAGGCCCCCCTGGCCCAGGAATTCGCCACGCGTCTGCTGGACGAGGGCGTCTATGTCATCGGCTTCTTCTTCCCCGTGGTGCCCAAGGGCCTGGCCCGCATCCGCACCCAGATGAGCGCCGCCCACACCCGGGCGGATCTCGATCACGCCATCGCCGCCTTCACGAAGGTGGGGCGGGAGCTTGGTGTCATTCAGTAACCCGTCAGCAGGAAAAGAAAACAATCAACGGCAGATGTCGCAGATGGATGATCCTACGCTTTTCATCTGCGCAGATCTGCGCCACCTGCGGTTATGACTTCTTGTTTTCAGCCGTCGGGTCCAGCCTCGGACTATTTGCAGAGGCAGATGCCAATAGCACCTGCGCGGCCAGGAGCAGCAGTCCGACATCCCGGAGGAGGACCCAGCGCATGTCCGCGAGGCGTTGAGCCTCCGTCTTCGGGGCCGCGGCTCCGAAGCAGCCGCAGTCCACGGGATGGTGGCGGGCCAGGTTGATGGAAAGGGCCAGGCCGAAGGACAGGAGCATCACCGCGACCCACGCGGCGGCGGCGCGGATCCAGATACCCAGGCAGAGCGCCAGACCGCAGAGCAGTTCCAGCCAGGGCAGCACCAGGGCCAGGGGATGGAGGCTCCAGGCAGGGAACAGTTCGTACGCCCAGATGGCTTTGGCGAAGTCCGGCGGATCGGCGATCTTGGGAAGGGCCGCCGCGATGAAGACCAGCCCCAGCGCGATCCGCGCGACCAGAGTGAGTTTTGGATGCAGGAAGTGATGGCGGAGCCGGGGCCTCATGGCTGGCCCTTTTCGACGGGGTGTCCCTGTGCCGCCCAGTCAGGGAATCCATCGCGGTAGATGAGCAGGTTGAAGTAGCCCTCGTTGAGTAGTTTTGAGGCGAGGAGATGGGAATCCCGGCAGTCGCCGCCGCTGCAGTAGATGACGATGGGATCCTCGGAGCCCGGTCGGCGCGCGGCCTTGAATGATATGAGGCGATCGTCCACGTCCGATTCCCAGATGGGGGCGCACCAGGCCCCGGCGATGTGACCTTCCGCGAACTCCGAGCTGCGGCGGGCATCGAGAAAGGACACGCCAGATTGGAAGGCCGCCCAGGCCTCCTGGCCACTGATCTCACGAATGGGGCTGAAGGCGGTTGCCTCCTGGGCTTTCGGGGGCGCCGGGGGTGGTGGCGTGGCCGCCCGTGGCACGGAGTGAAGGGCAGGGCGGTGGGGCGGTGCCTCCTTTGGTGGTTGAAGGGGCGGCGGTTGAGGGGGCGGCCCGGGAGGCACGCGCGTTTCGGTCTGAGGCGCCCCGGAGGGGAGCGGTGCTCCGGACCCAGCCCAGGCCAGGCGGCGGGCCGGGGAGGCGAGGATATTGGAGAGCAGGGCCGCCGCCCCGGCCATCCCGGCGAGGGCCAGGACGCGGAGAGTGGTGGATCGGCGAGTGTGCATCATGGATCGGCAGCTCGGGGTGATGGGTCTGGGCCGACTCACAACACGATATAGCGGTACGTTCCCGGGTTCTGCTCCTTGAGCAGGAGCTGGATGGTCCAGCGGCCGTCGGGGTGGCGTTCGTACATCGTGGCGCTCAGGACGGATTCGGACAGCCAGTGATGGATGTCTTCGTACCGCTCGAAGACCGGCGGCTCCCAGCCTTCGCCGGTGGCGTTCCGGGTCGCGGATCCGGGCTTGATGAAGTCCATGAGCCGTGCCAGCGCGGCTTCGGGGTTCTGCATTGGGGGGCTCCAGATGGTCGAATTTGGAGGGGATTGGCGCGTTGCCTGGGCCTCCCGCGGATTCGGCGCGGCATCCGGCCAAAGTCCTGGGCGGCCATCCTCAGGGTTTGGCCCGGGCCTCGATGGGCTGGTCCGCCCCGGAACACAGGGCCCGGATCAGGGTCCTCAGCGCTTCGTAGCTGCCTTCGTCGAGGGACTTGGAGAACCGGATGGCCATGCCGTGGGTATCGGATCGGACGACGGTGCCTCGCGTCACGACCCGCTTCCCGGCCTCGGCGTCCTCAAGGAGGATGGCCACGCCGCACTCACACCCGACGGGAAGGCGGTCCTGGCCGCCAACCATGATGCCACCCATGCTGATGTCAATGGCCGAGGTGCAGGCGATGATCTGGTCCTCGGCCACCATCATGACCCGGTAGGTGATGGGAATTCGGGGAAACTGTCGTTGGTCGGGTAGCACGTTCACCACTTGAATGCAGGCCAGCTGGCCCCGTGATGATAGCTTGGCCCTTGGCGGGGATGCTGAAATAGAGAAGTCGGAGGCACGCATGAAGGCCCTTTTGAAGACCAAGCGCGAGGAAGGCATCTGGATGGGCGAGGCGCCCATGCCCGAGGTGGGACCCAATGACGTGCTCATCCGCGTGCACAAGAGCGCCATCTGCGGCACCGATATCCACATCTACAACTGGGACGAGTGGGCCCAGAAGACCATTCCCGTGCCCATGGTGGTGGGGCATGAGTACTTCGGCGTCATCGCCGAGGTGGGGGCCGAAGTCGAGGGTTACCGGCCCGGCGACCGCGTCAGCGGCGAGGGCCACATCACCTGCGGCCACTGCCGGAACTGCCGCGCGGGCAAACGCCACCTCTGCCGCAATACCGTGGGCGTGGGCGTGAACCGCACGGGTTCCTTCGCGGAATACCTGAGCATTCCGGCCTTCAACGTGTTCAAGGTGCCGGACAACGTGCCGGACGAGGTGGCCTCCATCTTCGATCCCTACGGCAACGCCGCCCACACGGCCCTCAGCTTCGACATGGTGGGCGAGGACGTGCTGATCACGGGCGCCGGCCCCATCGGCATCATGGCCGTGGCCATCGCCAAGCACGTGGGCGCACGGCACGTGGTCATCACCGATGTGAACGAGTACCGCCTGGACCTGGCCCGGAAGATGGGCGCCACCGTGGCCGTGAACCCCACGAAGCAGAACCTCCCCGATGTGATGAAGAACCTGGGCATGACCGAGGGCTTCGATGTGGGGCTGGAGATGAGCGGCAACCGCAACGCCTTCGAATCCATGCTGGAGGCCATGCATCACGGAGGCCGCATCGGCCTGCTGGGCATCCTGCCCGGCGACTGCGCCGTGGACTGGAGCCAGGTGATCTTCAAGGGGCTGATCCTGAAGGGGATCTACGGACGCGAGATGTTTGAAACCTGGTACAAGATGGCCGCCATGATCCAGAGCGGCCTCGACATCACCCCCGTCATCACCCATCGCTTCGGCATTGACGATTTCCAGAAGGGCTTCGACGCCATGCGCAGCGGGCAGAGCGGGAAGGTGATCCTGGATTGGGGGGTACGGTAGCTCGTTGCATTGAGGTTCCCTGCAAAATGCGGCCGAAAAGGCCGCATTTTGTTAGCTGCGCACATGCGTGCGCAGCGTTGGGGCGGGGTGGGGCACGACCCACTCGGTCTTGATGGCCTTCTCACTGAAATTAAAAATGCGGCCAAAGGCCGCATTTTCTCGCTGCGCACGAAGTGCGCAGCTTGCCACAACGCTGGTTGGAACCTTAACGAAGGGGTTGCGGCTGGGGCATGGGCGGGAACGACGTCTCGCCCCATTGAACCCCGTCCTTGACCAGGGTGTCGGCCGCAAGGCCTTCGCCTCCGGGTTGGAGGTCGGTACCGAGGCAGGCCAGATAGTAGCCGTCGGGCTTGGTGTTGAACCGCTGTTTCGCTGGGCCACGCTTGGCAGGCAGATCCTCGATGGGCCGGGTGACGTAGGCCCGGTACAGGAAGGGGTGTTCCCAGGGGGCTTCGGGCACCTGATCGAGGTACTCCGGTACGAGGCCGCCCAGCGCCAGGGGGTACTCGCCCTTCTTGGCCTTGTAGCGGATCAGGGCGTCGGTGATGCGCTTCATGGCGGCCCGGACCTGCTTCTGCCGGTCGGCCATATCGCGGTTCACGAAGGCCTCGATGAGGTAGAGGTCGCGCTTGGCCTGACCAGCGGCTTCGGAATCCGGGTACCGCTCCGCCAGTTGCCTCATCATGGCCCGGGCTTCGAGGCTGCGGCCTTCGAGGTTCAGCTTCCGGGCCTCCTCGTAGAGGTTCGCGGGGAGCCTGGGGTCTTCGGAACTGCACCCGGCCAGCATCAGCAGAAGGGCCAGGGCAGGGGTGAGGCGGGAAGGACGCATGGCCGAACCATAGCAGAGGCTGGGCTCCGCTTGAAGTAGGCCGCAGTACTAAAGCCGTCACTTGATTCCGGCGGCGAGGGCGGTGTAGAGGCTCCAGCTCTGCGAACGCAGGGAGCAGGAGGGCGCATTGCGCCCGATAGCTGGAGGGGCCCTGATGGAACCACCAGAAAAGCACTGGCTATTCGGTAACGGCCCCTAAGATGGAATGGAGAGGAGGGGCGCCATGACGGACAGGCCGATGCTGGTGGGCATCGTGGGGGGATCCGGCAGTGGCAAGACCTCGGTGGCCGCCGAGCTGGTGAAACGCCTCCGGAAGAAGGCCGTGGCCACCATGCTTCTGGACATGGATGCCTATTACGCGCCGCTGGAGGTGGTGAAGGGGCGCTTCGGTGGGCGGCCCGTGAACTGGGATCATCCCCACGCCTTCGATCTGGAACTGATGGCCGCCCACCTGTCGGCCCTGCACCGGGGCGAAAGCATCCGCAAACCCCGATACGACTTCACCCTGTCGGATCGCACGGGGTGGGAGGAGCCGCTGCCTCCCGGCCAGGTGGTGATCCTGGAAGGCCTGCTGCTGTTCGCGCTTCAAGAGCTCAGAGACCTGCTGGATGTCAAAATCTTTGTGGACACGGATGCCGATATCCGGATCCTCCGCCGCATCCGCCGCGATACGCGCGAACGGGGCCGCAGCCTGGAAAGCGTCATGGACCAGTACGAAAAGAGCGTCCGTCCCATGCACCTGGAATTCGTGGAGCCCAGCAAGCGGTGGGCCGACCTCATCGTCCCCACGGGGGTGGAGAATCGCACGGCCCTGGACATCATCACCCATCACATCTGCAGCCGGGTGCTCGGTCAGGGAGAGCCCCAGCGTGTTTGAGAAGGGCATCCACCTGTCCGCCGAGGCCTTCCGGGGTCTGCCGGATTCCACCCAGCGCCTCGACGTCCGCGAACGCTGGGAATACGGGCTGGCGAAGCTCCCCGGGGCCATCCTGATCCCGCTGGGAGAACTGGCGGATCGGGTGAGGGAGCTGGATCCGGCTCGTCCCGTGGCCGCGTACTGCCACCACGGCGTCCGGAGCCTGCATGCGCTGCGTCTCCTTCATGGCTCGGGATTCACCGAGCTGGCGCATCTTTCAGGCGGGATCGAAGCCTACAGCCGCATGGACCCTTCGGTGCCGAGGTACTGATGCGCCTGCTGCACCGCCACCCGGAGAGCTTCGATCCCGCGACGCCCTGGGCGCAGGAATCCGAAAGCGTGCGCCAGGATTCCCGTCTCTTCCGGCAGATCGTGGCCCAGCGGCGCAGCCCCCACACCGGCAGGGCGCACGCCTTCTACCGCCTCCAGGGACCGGACTGGGTGAACGTGGTCGCCTTCACCCGGGGGGGCGAACTGCTGGTGGTCGAGCAGTTCCGCCACGGCATTGATGCCGCCACCCTGGAGATTCCGGGCGGGGGATGCGACGAAGGGGAGCCCCCCGAGGAGGCCGCCCGGCGCGAACTGCGCGAGGAGACAGGCTTCGTGTCCGAAGGCTGGGTGGCCCTGGGATCCTGCACCCCAAACCCCGCCACCCAGAACAACCGATGCCACACCTTCCTGGCCCTGGACTGCGACCCCGATGGCGCCCTGGACCTGGATCCCGCCGAGGAACTGCAGGTCTGGGCCTGCGCCTGGACGGAGTGGCAGGGCCACATGCGCCGCGGGGAGATCCACCATGCCCTGGTGCTGTCGGCCTTCCAGCTCCTGAGTCTGTGGGAGGGGTGGCCCGCGCTGCTTGAACGGCTTGAGGCCTGAGCTAATTCGTCCTGGAATCCCAGATCGAAAAACATGGACAGGATTAACAGGATTGAAAAAGGATTTACAGGATTCAAATGAACGACTGCAGTGCCCAAATCCTGTTCATCCGGCTTTTCATCCTGTTAATCCTGTCCTGTCTTTTCCTTGGCCCCGCTGAGGCGCTAGTCTGTTGGCTGGATCTGAGATGAGGAGCGCCCCATGGCCACTGATTGTTCCTTCGATGTCGTGTGCAAGGTGGATCTGGACGAGGTGAAGAACGCCCTGTCCCAGGCCATGAAGGAGATCGGGCAGCGCTACGACTTCAAGGGTTCTGTCTCCAAGATCGAGTTGAAGGACGACAAGGCGCTGGTGCTCACCAGTGACGACGAGGTGAAGCTGAAGGCCGTCATTGACGTGCTGCAGACCAAGCTCCACAAGCGCGGCGTCAGCATCCGGAGCATGGTCTACGGCAAGATCGAGCCCGCGGCCAAGGGCAGCGTGCGTCAGGAGGTCACCATCCAGCAGGGCATCCCCGTGGAGAAGGCCAAGGCGCTCATCAAGGCGCTGAAGGACTCGAAAATCAAGGTCCAGGCCAGCATCCAGAGTGACCAGCTCCGCGTGAGCGGCAAGAGCCGCGACGATCTGCAGGAGGTCATCGCCCTCTTCAAGAAGGATGACCAGGGTCTCGACCTCCAGTTCACCAACTACCGGGGCTGAGCACCTTGTCCCGCCTGGACCTCTCCCGCTACTTCCTTCCCATCGCCCCCAAACTCCTGGGCGTGGAGGCGGAGCTGCAGCGCATCCTGCAGAGCGATGTGGAGGTGGTCCAGAAGCTGGCGGACCATGTGCGCGGGGGGCAGGGCAAGCGGCTGCGTCCGGCCCTCGTGATGCTGTCGTCGCGGTTCTGCGGTGTCCCGAACGACGAGGACGTGCGGTTTGGCGCGGTGTTCGAGCTGATCCACACCGCCACGCTGGTGCATGACGATGTCATAGACCACGCCCAGCTCCGCCGCGGGATGCCCACCCTCAACCGGCTCTGGGGCAACACCCTGACCGTGCTCTTCGGGGATCTGCTCTACCTGGTGGCCATGAACGAGGCCATCGCCGGACGCAGCTGGCGGATGATGGAGATCTTCGCGGAAGTCACCACCCGCATGATCGAAGGCGAGCTCATCCAGAACGACGTGCTCTACAAGCTGGACACCAGCCGCAAGGACTACTTCGACATCCAGGAACGCAAGACCGCCCTGCTGTTCAGCGGATGCACGGAGACGGGTGCCGTCCTCACCGGGCGGAGCCAGGAGGAATGCGGCGCCATGCGGGATTACGGCCTTGAAGTGGGCCGGGCCTTCCAGCTGGTGGACGATCTGCTGGACTACACCGCCACCAGCGAGCAGCTGGGCAAGCCAGCCTTCAGCGACCTGCGGGAGGGCAAGCTCACCCTGCCGATGCTCACCTTGCTGGAGCGGGCCCCGGACGAGGTGCGATCCCTGATCCGGACCCTCTGGGACCGGGGCGAGGAAGTGCCCATCCCGGAGGACGAGGAGGCGAAGTTGCGCGCCCTCATCAAGCGGCACGACGCGCTGGCTGAAACGCGGGAGCTGGCCCTGAAGGCCTCGAAGAACGCCGTGGCCCGTCTGGCCGCGGTCCAGGGCGAGCGGGCCACCGGCGAGCTGCTGCGGGAGATCCCCGAGGCCCTGCTGTCGCGCAGCATGTGACCTTTTCCACCTCGCAGGCGTCAGCCTTCGAGCTCCGATCCGAGCCTCAGATCGAAGGGAATTCCATTGCGCTTGCAGGCGGCGATGAAGCTCTCCTTGTCGGGGCACTTGAGGTAGGCCTCCAGGGGCTCGACCTTGCGGGACTGGATGAGGTCAATCAGGGTGTCGTTCATGAGGCGCTGGCCATAGCTGCGGCCGGTCTGCATGGCGCTGGGGATCTGGAAATTCTTCCCCTCCCGCATGAGGTTGGCGATGGCGGGGGTGATGAAGAGGGTCTCCAGGGCCGCCACGCGGCCGCCACCGATGCGCTTGAGCAGGACCTGGCTCACCACGCACTTCAGCGCGTCGGCCAGCATCACGCGGATCTGCTGCTGCCTATCCGCGGGAAACTGATCCACGATGCGGTCAATGGTGCCGATGGCGCTGCTGGTGTGCAGCGTACCGAACACGAGATGGCCGGTGGCAGCCGTTTCCAGGGCGATGGCGATGGTTTCGAGGTCGCGCATCTCGCCCACCATCACCACGTCGGGATCCTCGCGCAGGGCCGCGCGCAGGCCGCTCTTGAAGCTGTCCGTGTGGGTGCCGACCTCGCGCTGGTTCACCAGGCAGCCCTTGCGGGGGTGTACGAACTCGATGGGATCCTCGATGGTGAGGATGTGATCCTTCCGCTTCTGGTTGGCCAGATCCACGATGGCCGCCAGGGTGGTGGACTTGCCGCAGCCGGTGGGCCCCGTCACCAGCACCAGGCCCTTGGAAAGGGTGGCGAGACGGCGCACGGGCTCCGGCAGGCCCAGCCTGTCCGGATCCGGCAGCTGGTTGGGAATGACGCGACAGACGAGTCCGGGTCCCACGCGGTCCTGGAAGTAGTTCACGCGCAGGCGGCATCCGCCGGCCTCGTAGGCGTATGCGAAATCGGCGTCATGGCGGGCCTCGAAATGCTCCCAGGCCTTCGGCGTGGCCAGGGCCTCCATCATCTCCAGCAGGGTGGCAGGATCCAGGGCACCGAATCCGTCCAGCTCCTCCATATCGCCGTGGATGCGGATCAGGGGGGGCTCGTGGGAGGTGCAGTGCAGATCGGATCCTCGCCTTTCGATGAGGGTGGCGAGGAGCCTTTCCGCCAGGGGATGGCCGTGGGATCGCCGGGCGACAGGCGCCGCGGGCCGGGCGAGGGCCGGAGGGTCCAACTCGATGGATATCGAGGGAGCGGGCTGGACCGGCGCTTCCTTCGGCGCGGTTTTGGCCGGAGGCTGGGGAGCCGGTGGGGCGGGAGTCTGGGACGGTCCCATGTGCTCGGCGTGGATCTGTGGAGTCTCCATGTACCGGCTCAGGCGGATGTGGAAGCACTGTCCTGCCAGGTCGTAGTCGAATTCCGCCTGGCCATCCTTCTGCCACGCGCCCTTCATCTGGGGAGGCACCACATCCCCGGCGAGCACCTCCACCATTACCGCGGGCAGCGGATTGGGCAGCAGATCCATGGTCTCTCCGGATTTCAGCTCCAGCCGGGGCTTCCGGTCGGCTTTCAGTTCCAGGCGGCTGCCGGCTTTCGCAATGACGTGGGTGAGCAAACGATCCAGCTGGGCCATGGTGACTCCGGATACGCAAAGGATGCCACGGGTCACAGCCTTCGGGGTTCGGCCCGGGGCCGGTGACCGCTAGACTGGAGGGCGACCTTTCCTGGAGTGAGCATGAACATCCACGAGTACCAAGCCAAGGAACTGCTTCGGATCTACAAGGTGACCACGCCCGATGGGAAGGTGGCCCAGGATGCGGAGGAAGCCCGCATGATCACCAAGGGGTTCGGCGGGGCCAGCGTGGTCAAGGCGCAGATCCATGCCGGCGGCCGGGGCAAGGGCGGGGGGGTGAAGTTCGCCACGGATCCCGACATGGCCGCTGGGCTGTTCAAGGCCATCCAGGGCATGCAGCTCGTGACCAAGCAGACCGGTGCCGAAGGCCGCAAGGTCCGCACGGTGTTCATCTCTGAACCCATTGACATCGCCCGCGAGCTCTACCTGAGCTTCCTGGTGGACCGCGGCTCCAGCCGCATCACCATCCTGGCCTCCACCGAAGGCGGCGTGGAGATCGAAGAGGTCGCCGAAAAGACCCCCGAAAAAATCGTCCGGGTGGCCGTGGATCCGGCCCTGGGCCTCTGTGGTTTCCAGGCCCGCCAGGTGGCCTTCGCCCTGGGCCTCGAAGGCGACGCCTTCAAGAAGGGCGTGATCTTCCTCCAGAACCTCTACCGGCTTTTCGTGGAGAAGGACTGCTCCATGGTGGAGATCAATCCGCTGGTGGTGACCAAGGGGGGGGATGTCACGGCCCTGGACGCCAAGATCGGCTTCGACGACAACGCCCTGTTCCGCCATCCCGATGTCCTGGCCTTCCGCGACCTCAACGAGGAGGCCGAGGAGGAGATTGATGCCAGCAAGTTCAACCTGAACTTCATCAAGCTGGACGGCCAGATCGGCTGCATGGTGAACGGCGCGGGCCTGGCCATGGGCACCATGGACATCATCAATTACCACGGGGGTTCCCCGGCCAACTTCCTGGACATCGGTGGTGGCGCCACCGAGGATGCGGTGAAGAACGCCTTCCGCATCATCCTGCAGGATCCGGCCGTGAAGGCCGTCTTGGTGAACATCTTCGGCGGCATCATGCGCTGTGACGTGGTCGCCGCGGGGATCGTCAACGCCGCGAAGGAGATCGGCATCAAGGTGCCCGTGGTCGTGCGCCTCGAGGGCACCAATGTCGAAGAGGGAAAGAGGATCCTGGCCGACAGCGGCCTGAATCTCACTGTCGCCGCCGACCTGAGGGACGCCGCCGTGAAGGTGGTCGCGTCCATCAAGTAGAAAATCCACGGAACCGGAATTCGAATTCAGAGAGGTATGACATGGCAGTTCTCGTGGGCAACCACACCAAACTGATCGTTCAGGGCATCACCGGCCGCGAAGGCCTCTTTCACGCCAAGGGCTCCCGCGACTACGGCACCAACGTGGTCGGTGGCGTGACCCCCGGCAAGGGCGGCACCGAGATCGAGGGCTTCCCGGTCTTCAACACCGTCCAGGAGGCCGTGGCCAGGACCGGCGCCAACGCCACCATGATCTTCGTGCCCCCCGTGGGGGCTGCGGACGCCATCCTCGAAGCCCTGGAAGCGGGCATCGAGCTGATCGTCTGCATCACCGAGGGCATTCCCGTCCTCGACATGGTGAAGGTCAAGCGCGTCCTCCCCGAATATCCCGACAGCCGCCTCATCGGCCCCAACTGCCCCGGCATCATCAGCCCCGGCCTGGCCAAGATCGGCATCATGCCCGGCCGCATCCACATGCAGGGCCATGTGGGCGTGGTCAGCCGCTCCGGCACCCTCACCTACGAGGCGGTGGGCCAGCTCACGGCCCTGGGCATCGGCCAGAGCACCTGCATCGGCATCGGCGGCGATCCTGTCAACGGCACCAGCCACATTGACGCCCTGCGCCTGTTCCAGGACGACCCGGACACCCACGCCATCATCATGATCGGCGAGATCGGCGGCAGCGCCGAGGAAGAGGCCGCGGAGTTCGTGAAGCAGTACGTCACCAAGCCCGTGGTGGCCTTCATCGCCGGCCAGACCGCTCCTCCCGGCCGCCGCATGGGCCACGCCGGCGCCATCATCTCCGGTGGGAAAGGCACCGCCGCCGAGAAGATGAAGGCCCTCACCGCCGCCGGCATCACCGTCGTGCAAAGCCCCGCCGACATGGGCAAGGCCCTGGCCGAGCGCCTGAAGTAGCCATCTGTTTCCTCTCAAAAAGGGCGCCGGTGCTTTCCCGGCGCCCTTTTTGCTGGAACCGACCACGGTCCATGCTGTAATCCCCCCATGCTGATTTCGAGAGAAATGGTCCTGGACATGGACATCGCGCTGAACGCGGCGATGTTCGGCGGCGACATGATGGCGCGCATGGACAAGGTGGCAGGCATCGCAGCCTCGCTGATGTCCCGCAACCGGCGCTTCCTCACGGTGAAGGTATCGGAACTGATCTTCCACAGCCCGGTACGGGCGGGGGAGATCATCGAGTTCCATGCTGCGGTGGCAAGGCAGGGGCGGACCAGCCTCACGCTGGATCTCGAGGTCCAGGTCTACGAACCCCAGACCGAGGCCCGGCGCGATGTCACGAGCGGCGAGTTCGTGATGGTGGCGGTGGACGAGGCGCTCCACCCGGAGCCGGTTCTCTGGAAACCCGAGATGGTCCACGCCGCCACCGAGGCGCGTCGCCGGCGGAAGGGCTGAGGCATGCCGTCCCGGGGGAAGGCCCGTGGCCGGGCGTTCCGGCGTATGCTGGTCGGATGAGGGAACTAATCAAGGCCCATCTGGATCACCGGCGCGTGTGGCGGGATTTCGACTACTGCTACCCGGTGATATCCAGGCGCAGCCGGGGTGTGAGCCTGGGCGTGAACCTGAACCCGGACAAGGTCTGCAATTTCGATTGCGTCTACTGCGAGGTGGACCGCCTCACGCCCCCCAGGCGGAGGGATCTGGATCTCGGTCTGCTGGAACGGGAGCTGGGCCTGCTGCTGGATCTCGCGACCAGTGGGGAGATCTACGAAATCCCGCCCTTCGATTCAGCGCGGCCCGAGCAGCGGCGCCTCAATGACATCGCCTTCAGCGGCGATGGTGAACCCACCACGGCCCGGGAATTCCCCGAAGCCGTGGCCCGGGTGGCCCGCCTCAAGCACCAGAGGGGCCTGGCTCTGGTGAAGCTGGTGCTCATCACGGATTCCAGCCGGCTCCAGGCGCCCGAGGTGCTGCGCGGGCTGGAAACCCTCATGGCGAATCAGGGGGAAATCTGGGCCAAGCTCGATGCGGGCAGTGAGGCCTACTACCGCGACATCTGCCGCACCCAGGTGCCCTTCCAGAAGATCCTGGACAACCTGCTGGCCACGGCCCGCCGCTGGCCGATCCTGATCCAGACGCTCTTCCTGGAATGGATGGGGCAGGGGCCAAGCGAGGCTGAATTGGAGGCCTACTGCGGCCGCCTGGAGCACATCCTGGCCGAGGGGGGGCGCCTTCACGCCATCCAGCTCTACACCGTGGCGCGGCAGACGCCTGAACCCGCGGCTCGCCCACTCGGGCGCCTTGAAATGGACGCCATCGCCGCGAGCCTGCGGGGACGGTTGCCGAACCTGCCGGTGGAGGTCTATTACGGCCCGGAGGAATGGGCCTGATGCGCCGGTTCACTCCGGGCGCCACGGCGGTCCTGCTGGTCTTTGGCCTGGGCGGATGCCGTTCCCGGACCCCGAAACCGGCCCCTCCACCCCCGGCCAGCCTGAGCCTGGTCGCCGTGGGGGACATCCTGATGCACCAGGACGTGAAGGCCGCGGCGGCGCAGGATCCCCATGGATTTCCGGCCCTGTGGGCAGATCTCGTCCCGTTGTTCCAGGGGGCGGACCTGGCCTTCGGGAATCTGGAAACACCCATCGCCCCGGCCACCGGGCGGCCGGGCGTGCCCTTCCAATTCAACGCGCCGGAGACTCTGCCGGCCGCGCTGCGCGCCAGCGGCTTCACGGTGCTGTCCACGGCCAACAACCACGCCTTCGATCAGGGGCCCAGGGGCGTGCGCGAAACCCTGGACCGGCTGAGGGCGGAGCGGCTGGTGGCCCTCGGAAGCGGCGAGGACCGGGCCCAGGCCGAGGCCCTCCAGATCATCGAGCGTCAGGGCATCCGGGTGGCCTTCCTGGGATTCACGGATCTCTTCAATCTGGACCTGAACCACCGGGCCACGGAACCCTGGGTGCGCCCGCTGGATCTGGAACCCGCGCTCCAGTCCGTGCGCGAGGCCCGAGGCCGGGCCGATCTGGTGGTGGTGAGCGTCCACTGGGGCAACGAGTACCAGCACACGCCCACGAAGCGGCAGCGGGACATCGCCCGGGCCTTGGCGGAGGCGGGCTGCGATGTGATCCTGGGGCACCATCCCCACGTGATCCAACCTATCGAAATCATGGAGGTTGATGGCCGCAAGGCGCTGGTGGCCTACTCGCTGGGCAACTTCATCAGCAATCAGGACCGCATGTACCGGGCGGATCTTTTTCCAGTGGCCGGGGGCGACAACCGCGATGGCGCCGCGCTGAAGGTCCGCTTCGATCGGCGCCCGGGCCCCGATGGCCGGGACCGCGCGGTGCTGGCCGAAGCCGTCGTCGAGCCCCTCTGGACCGAAAACAACTGGGGCGCCGCCACCCCGAAACGGGAGATCCGAGTCATCCGCGTGGTCGCCGCCGAGGCCCGCGTCCGTGCGGAACTCGATCAACTATCCGATCCGATCGAGGGGCCAAAGGCCGTGCCGGACGAGGCCCTCCGGCGGAAGACGACCCTGGAAAACCAGGAGTATCTCCGCACGCTCATTCTGCGGCGGAAGCGCGTCGCGGAGGCCGTGGGCGAGATTTTCGTCAGCCGTTGAGTCCGAGCTCATCCCGGTGCCCGTGCAGCACGGCGATGATCCGCGCCAGGTGCCCGTCCTCGGTGCCGCCCACGGCCTCGATGAGCATGCGCAGGCCCTCGGCCACCTCGAACCGGTCCACGCCCGCCGCGAAGGCCCTGTCCTTCAGCTTCTTCCTCACGCTGCTGGGCTCCAGGCCCGCGGTGCGCGTGGGGCGCACGAGGGCGCAGGCCATGACGAAGCCCGTGATCTCGTCGGAGGCCAGGAGGGCCTTGTCCAGCAGGTGGTCGTAGGGCACGCCCCAGCGGGTATAGTGGGCGCTGACGGCGTGGGCCAGCTCCGCCTCGCCGCGGTCCCGCAGCCAGGCCACGATGCGTTTTGGATGTTCCTCGGGCCAGGTGTCGTAGTCGGCGTCGTGGAGCAGGCCCGCGAGGCCGAAGCGCTCGACGTCATCGCCCAGCCCGGCCGCGAGATCGCGCATCACCAGCTCCACCGCGCGGGCATGGATCCGCAGCTTTCCGGAAGGCGTCCAGTCGCAGAGCAGCTGCCAGGCTTCATCACGGGTGAGCATCGGGCTCCCTCAGGGAATGCTGATGGTGGGTTTCGGCGGGCCGGGTTCAGGATCTCCCGGGTAGCGCACGGATTCGAGGAACAGGCCCGAGGCGGGCGCGGCCTTCGCCCCCCAGGAGAGGTTGGCGGCCTCGGTGGGATTCCGGAGATCCTCCAGCAATCGCCGGGGCTCTTCTTCGCCCAGGGCGCAGGCCACGGCGGCGCCCACCATGCGGCGCGCCAGGCGGCGGTAGAAGTGGGTGGCGCGCACGCGCAGCAGGATGAGGGATCCAGCCTCGGCCACTTCGCACCGGAGGATGCGGACACGGCCATCCTCCTCGGTGTCGAGATCGGCAAAGGCAGAGACATCCTGATCCCCCTGGAAGGTGGTCCAGGCGCGGGAGAGGCGGTCCAGATCCAGACTGCGCTTCACCCACCAGATCCAGGGTTTGCCGAAGGCGCTGCGCCGCCGGCTGATCTGATAGAGGTAGGTGCGGTC
This sequence comes from Geothrix sp., assembly GCA_030681515.1. Lineage (GTDB taxonomy): Bacteria > Acidobacteriota > Holophagae > Holophagales > Holophagaceae > Geothrix. Next base: position 104,515 of record JAUXSE010000011.1, read on the forward strand.
CACGGCATCGTGGCGGGCGTGGAAGCCGGGCGGGCAGGCCCGGATATCGCGAATGGCGATGTCCTGGGGCAGGGCGGCGTCCAGGACGCGCCTCAACTCACCGGGGCGGGGCGCACCCTTGGCTTCCAGATGCAGGTGGGCGACCTGGCCAAGGGCGTGGACGCCAGCATCCGTGCGGCCGGCGCCACCGAGGTGGACGAGGTGAAGCCCCGCGCCGTGCAGGATGTACTCAAGGCTTCCGGCGACCGTGCGGACGCCCTCCTGGGTCTGCTTGGCGCCCTGCTTCTGCCAGCCCTGGAATCGGCTGCCGTCGTACTCGATCAGCAGCCGGAAAGAGGCGAGGGGCAACGGTTTCACGGCCATGCTCAGGTCCCGATGACGGCCTTCACGGCCTCGATCAGCGTACCCGGGTCATGGATCGGCTTGGCGATGTACCCCTCCGCGCCGGTGAGTTCCAGGTATTTCTCCCGGTCGCCGAACATGGCGTGGGCCGTGGCCAGCAGCACGGGGATGCGACGGGTCCGTTCGTTGCGCTTCAGCATCTGCGTGATGAAGATGCCATCCACTTTCCGCCCTTCGTAGCTGGACCGCGAAAGACTCACGTCCATGATGATGGCCGCGAGATCGGCCTCATGGGCGAGACGGAGGATCTCCTCCACTTCCTCGGAAACCAGGACCTCGTATCCGCCCTTCTTGACGAGCACGGTCTGGATGAATTTCACATTGATGGGGTCGTCCTCCACCAGGAGGATCCGGTTGGACATGAACGCCTCGGCGCATTCAGCCTATCGGTTCTTAGCGATAACTGCCACGCATTTGCTGTGTTTCCAGATGATCGAGCAGCTCGTCGGGCACCTTGAGCCCCCCGCGTCCGGTTCCCAGGCGCAGGCCTGGCTTATGGGCGCCGTGGTAGTCGCTGCCGCCCGTGACGACCATGCCGAGACGCGCGGCCAGGGCCAGGAAGTACCTCTGCTCCACCGGGCGGTATTCGCCGTAGTAGGCCTCCAGTCCCTCCAGGCCCTGCCGTTGGAGATCGGCCATGGCATCGTCCCAGCGGAAGCCGCTGCCGGCGAAACGGCCGGGATGGGCCACCACGGGTACGCCGCCGGCCTCGCGGATCCAGCGGGCGGCCTCCGAGGGGCTCAACTCCTCCCGCGGGACGAAGCCCGGGCAGTCGTCCCCGATGAGGCGCTCGAAGGCCTCCGGGGCCCGGCGCACGAAGCCACGCGCGGCAAGGGCCTTGGCGAAATGGACCCGGGAGAGCAGGGGGGTGTCCGACTGGGCCCTGACCTCGGCGTAGGTGATGGGGTAGCCCAGTTCGGCCAGGCGCGCGATCATGCGGAGATTCCGGTCTTCGCGGCGTCCGCGGAGATCCTCCAGCCGCGTCTGGAACCGCTCGTCGGCCGGGTCCACCAGCAGCCCCAGCACGTGGAGGGAGCGCCCGAGAAAATGGCAGCTGAGTTCGGTGCCGACCAGCAGCCGGACCTTCACGCGGGGCTGCATGGCGAGAAAGTCCGGGATGCCGCCGAGGGTGTCGTGGTCCGTGAGGCAGAGGGCCGTCAGGCCTGATGCCTCTCCGAGCAGAGCCAACGATTCAGGCGCGTCCGTGCCATCGGAGTGGAGGGTATGACAGTGGAAGTCAATCACAATCCGACCGTAGCAGAGCGAAGGGAGGATTGGACGGAATGCCCCGAAGGGGCATTGCCGCCCGCAGGGCGAGGGCCGGAGGCCCGAGTCACGATCCGACCCCGGAAGCCTTCTTGTTGGCCCGGTACAGGGCGGCCAGCAGGATGGCCACGGCCTGAAAAAGCTCTGGGGGGATGAGGCGATCCAGGTCCAGGGGTTCAAGGGCCGCCAGCAGGTCGGGATCCCTGGAGACGGAAATCCCGTGTTCCTTCGCCAAGGCCAGGATCCGCTCGGCGAGGAGGCCCTGTCCCTTGGCGACGAGGCGGGGCGCCGCGTCCTTGAAGGGATCCTCCGGCCGGTACCGCAGGGCAGCGGCTCGGGGGCGGGGGGATCCAGTCGGTCGGGCCATGGGCCCCTATCGGCGGAGCGCGCTACTGAACGAAGTTCGCGGCGCTCTGGGCGTCGTCGGCGGGTTCGTCCATGGCCAGGCGGCGGAACAGCTTCACGTCCGCCAGCGACAGGATGCTCATGTAGGCGAATCCGCTGAAGAAGAGCCAGAGGAACGGAACGGAAGCCCACTTGCGGAGGTAGATGGCCACGAAGAGGGCGGCGAAGTAGTAGATCGCAAAGCCCAGCTCCAGGAAGGTCAGGACGCTCTTGGGCACCTTGTAGGCCCGCTTGGTGGCGGTGTTGCCATGGGCATCCACGCCGTACTTGGGAGTGCGCTTGAACTCCTTGTCGTCGGTGAAGAAGCCTTCGAGGACGGCCTTGGCCTGGTTCAAGGCGAGACCGATGCCCAGGCCCATGAGCCCAGGGATGTATTTGAGCCGCTTCTGCCACCCGGTGTTGTCGGTCAGTTCTTTCTGGGAGAGCCCGAAATAGAGGCCCACGCTGACCGCGTTCAGGAGGAAGAAGGGGCCGTCCGTGAGCAGCAGGACATGCATGGGCGTCCCGGCCCGGAAGATCATGGCGGGCACCATGATGACGGAGAGCACTACCATCAGCATGTAGTTGCAGTTGGCCGTGAGGTGGAACCAGCACTCCAGCTTGGTGTGCAGGCTCTCGTTGGATGTCCAGATGGTCTTCATGAGCTTGCGGATGACCTGGGCGTTGCCCTTGGCCCAGCGGTGCTGCTGGCTCTTGAAGGCGTTGACCTCGACGGGCAGCTCGGCGGGGACCACCAGATCCTTGAGGTAGACGCCCGTCCAGCCCTTGAGCTGGGCGCGGTAGGACAGGTCGGCGTCCTCGGTGATGGTGTCGTGCTCCCAGCCCCCGGCGTCGGCGATGGCGGAAACACGCCACATGCCCGCGGTGCCGCTGAAGTTGAAGAAGGCCCTGGACCGGTTGCGGGCCGTGTGCTCGAAGACGAAGTGTCCGTCGAGCAGAATGGCCTGCACCTGGGTCAGCAGGGAGAACTCGCGATTCAGGTGGGCCCAGCAGCCCTGGACGAAGGCCACCTTGTCGTCGGCGAAGTGGGGGACGGCCTTGCGGAGAAAGTCCCCGGTAGGCAGGAAGTCCGCGTCGAACATGGCCACCAGCTCGCCCTTGGCGACCTTGAGGCCTTCGGAGAGCGCTCCGGCCTTGAAGCCCGTGCGATCCGTGCGGTGCAGGTAGTGGATGTCGAAGCCCAGGGCGCGGTAGCGGTCCACCACGGCGCTGGCGACCTTCACGGTATCGTCCGTGGAATCGTCCAGCACCTGGATCTCGAGTTTCTCCTTGGGCCAGTCCATCTTCACGACGTAGTCCATGAGGCGCTCGATGACGTTCATCTCGTTGAACACCGCGAGCTGCACCGTGACCACGGGAAGGTAGTTCGCATCGCCCTGGGGCTGCGGCACGTCCTTTTTGTGGCGGTAGTAGAGCAGCAGGATCCAGAGACGGTGCGCCCCGTAGATGCTCAGGATGGTGAGCAGCGTGAAATAGGTGCCGAGCACGATGGTTTTGACGACGTCCATCACGGAATAAACCCCCCACAGCCCGGGTTAGCGAGCCTGCTTTATTGTGCCAGGGGTTCTAGTAAAAACCATGAAAATCCTAACAATCTACCGCGTCATCTCCGATGCGAAGGGTAGGATGGCTACCATGGGTGATCTCGACAACCTCAACTTCCCCACCATGATCGGCCGCTACCAGGTGTTGCGTCTGCTGGGATCGGGGGCCATGGGGAGCGTGGTCCTGGCCGAGGATCCCCGGATCAAGCGGAAGGTCGCCATCAAGCTCATGAAGCTGGACGCCGTGAGGACCGAGGCTGATCAGCACGAGTACCTGGCGCGGTTCCAGCGCGAGGCGGAAGTGTCCGGCCTCCTGAACCATCCGGGCATCGTGGCCATCTACGACGTGGGCGAGGTGGAGGGTCACGGGCCTTTCCTTGCCATGGAGTTCGTCCCGGGCAAGCCCCTGGATGGCCTCATGAAGGCGGGATCGGCCCTGACGGCGAAGGAGAAGCTGCGGATCCTGGCGGGCCTGGCGGAGGCTCTCGATCACGCCCACGCCAAGGGCATCATCCACCGGGACGTGAAACCCGGAAACGTGATGGTGGGCGAGGACGGCCGAGCCAAGCTCATGGACTTCGGCATCGCCAAGCGGGAGGATGCCAGCCTCACCCAGACCGGCATCTTCCTGGGCACCCCGAGCTACGCCAGCCCCGAGCAGATCCGCGAGGGCACGGTGGACAGCCGTTCGGACATCTTCAGCTTCGGCGTGCTGGCCTTCGAGGTGATGAGCGGCCAGTCGCCGTTCCCCGGCACCTCGATCAACACCATCCTCTACCGCATCGTGAACGAGCCGCCCATCGAGGTGCAGCCACCGGTGCTGGGCATTCTTCCCGAAGGGTGGCGGCGGGTCTTCAGCAAGGTTCTGGCGAAGCGCCCGGAGGCCCGCCATGCCACCTGCACGGCCTTCGTGCGCGACCTGCTGGATGCGGTGTTGGATCTGGGCAAGGAGGACCGTCGCGAGATCCTGGGCCTCATGCGATCAAGCGGCGGATCTCCACTGCCGGAGATCGTCTCCACCTCCTTCGACGAAACCATGATGGTGCCCCGTCCCGAACCCCGGAAAGCCGGCCTGGCCTGGATCGCCGCCCTGGCGCTGGCGGTCGCCGCGGGCGGAGGCTGGCTCCTATTCCGGGGGCCGAAGGGGACGCGACTCCAGATTGATTCCCTGCCCACGGGCGCGAAGGTTTTCGTGAACGACCTGGCTGTGGGCACCACGCCCATGAACCAGCCCCTGGCGCCCGGGGACAAGCTGCGCCTCGATCTGATGGGGCACCAGCCCATCCGCTACGAGGTCAAGCCCGGCGAAGCGCCCCCCCCTTTTCCCCTCCAGCCCATCTTCAGCGAGGAACTGCTGGATTCCGCGCCCCAGGGCGCCACCGTGGTGCTGGACGAGAAGCCCCTGGAAGGCGTCACACCGCTGAAGATTTCTTGGAACCAGGGCCAGGCCCACCGCCTGACCCTCACCAAGGGCAACCTGGGCCACGCCTCGGATTTCGGTCCCGGCGAAGTCCCGGGCAGCCGGGTCTTCGAGCTGAAGGAAGCCACCACCGCCGAGACGCGCCAGGAGCCGCCCCTGGATCCCAACGCCCCGGGCACCCTCCACCTGGCCGGTGGCTTCAGCGTGCGCGTGAAGGTGGATGGCGAGGACATGGGTGAGCTCAGCCCCGGCGGGGAACTGGCGCTGAAGCCGGGCAGCCACAAGCTCGAACTGACCAGCGCCCGCCACTTCTACAAGGACACCCGCGCCGTCACCGTCATCGCCGGCCAGGCCACCGCGCTCACCGTGCCCGGTCTCGCCACGCTCACCGTCGAAACCTTCCCCGGCACCGGCAAGGTCCTGGTGGATGGCCGGGACACCGGCATCGAAAGCGATGGCAGCAGCATCCAGGTCGCCCGGGGCCGCCACACCATCACGGTCCGGGGCCCCAAAGGCACCAGGACCGAAACCGTGGACCTCGGCGGGAACAAGGGGTTGCGGTTCCCGCTGTAAACAGCACTCCTGGCGGAGTCGATCGGATGATTGGTGTATAAGCCCAGTCCCGGCTTCGCCGCGACTGGGCGCGGGGGTCCGGGGGTGTGCGCGAAGCGCGAAACCCCCGGACAGCCTTGGTTGGGGAGGAAGGATTCCCTCCGCGTCACGCTGCGCATGACGCTCCGGCCGCACGAATCGCTGGCACGGCGCTGATCCGTTCCGGCAGTCCCCCGGACTGCCTCCACGGGCGCCTACCTGCCAGCGCTTCTGTGATTTCGAATCCTTCAAGCGCTCCCCAATCAAACGGCCGCCTGGCGGCGGCCGTTTGGTTGGGGAGGAAGGATTCGAACCCTCGGTACGCAGGATCAAAACCTGCTGCCTTACCACTTGGCTACTCCCCAGGCGGAAAGGCAAGCATAGCGCGGGTCCGCGTCCTGCCCAAGCCAGAGGTTCGCCCCTCAGGGATTGGCCTTGGGGGTGAACCCGAATTCCTCGACGCCCAGCAGGTCGGGGCGCACCTGGACGGCTTCGCCGCGCTCGATGCGGCTGAGGGCGCGGTGGCCGGTGGCGGTCTCGTAGGCCAGCAGCACCTTTTCCTCGATCAGCTCGCGGAGGGTGTTGTTCAGGGGGTAGGCGATGTCCTTGAAGCTGCCGTCGCGCTTGCGGCGACTGGGCATGGCCACGAAGTAGCCGTCCTCGCCCTCCACCACGCGGAGGTCGCCCACCAGGAAACAGTCCTCGATGACCAGGGCGGCGAAGGCCTTGAGCTTGTCATCGCCCTCGACTTTGGTGATGCGGATATCGGTGATGTTGAGCATGTCAGTCCCCAATCTTCAGCTTCCAGGTTAACCGGTAATCTCCGGGCTTCGGCGGTCACTGGGGTTTCAAGGCCTCCACGAAGGACACGAAGTCAAAGACAAGAACACGAAGCCATTTCGTGCTCTTCATGCGCCTGAGGGCGCCTTCGTGTCCTTCGTGGAGGTCTTTTTCATCTGGGATGAGCCGTCGCGCGGGTCAACCGATCTCGATCCAGCCCCACTGGCGGCCGGTGGTTTCCCCGCGGCGGTAGGAGTAGAGCAGGTCGGGGCGGCAGACGGTGCAGAGGGCCACGCTGCCGTCCCGGGCGGGATCCATGCCCAGGTCCAGGGCCTGGGCCCGCAGGAAGCCGTGCAGGTCCAGGTGCGGCCTGCCGGCGGAGCCTTCGCTGCGCAGGCCCTCGTGCCAGGCGGGATCCTGGCGGGCGGCCGCGATGACCTCCTCGCCCACCTCGAAGTGGCAGGCCAGGATGGCGGGACCGAAGGCCCAGGTGAGCCGCTTCGGATCGCCGCCCAGGGCGCGGTAGCGGGCCACGCCGCGGCGCAGGATGCCGCCGCCGGTCCCGGGATCACCAAATCCCGTGGCTCCGCGCCAGCCCGCGTGCAGGGCCGCGGCCCAGGGGCGGTGGCCCGGCAGCAGGCCGGCCAGCAGCACGGGCACGCAGTCCGCCACGCGCACGCCGATGCGGATGCCGGGGGTGGTGGTCCACAGCCCGTCCCCTTCGACCACCGCATCCGCGGCCTCCACCACGCCGCAGCGGTGCACCTGGTTCAGCCGCCGGGCCGGAAGGGCTTCCGGAGGATCCAGGCGCGTGGAAAAACCCCAACGCAGCGGGAAGGGGGCTGGCGTGTCCGGGATCAGCACCGGAGGATCAGCCCTTCGATCCGAGCCGGGCTTCCATCCACTGTTTGATGCGGTTGGCGTCGCCCAGGCGGGTGTACTTGCCCCAGGAATCCAGCAGGATGACCAGTACGGGCCGGTTCGCCAGCATGGCCTGCATGACGAGGCAGCGGCCGGCCTCCTCGATGTAGCCGGTCTTGGAAAGGCCGATGCTCCAGCGCGGGTTGCGCACCAATGCGTTGGTGTTGGGAAACTGGATGCTGCGGCGCCCGGCCTGGAGGCTGGTTTTGGGGCGGGTGCTGAAATCGCGGATCTCGGGATAGCGATAGGCGGCCTCGAGGATGCGGGCCAGGTCCCAGGCCGTGGCCACGTTGCCGCTGGAGAGGCCCGAAGGATCCTCGAAGCGGGCGCCGCTAAGGCCGAGTTCCTTCGCCTTGGCATTCATGGCCTGGACGAAGGCGGAGAGGCCGCCCGGAAACGTGCGTCCCAGGGCGTGGGCGGCGCGGTTCTCCGAGGCCAGCAGGGCCAGCAGGAGGGCCTGCTCCCGGGGCAGGCGGGTGCCCACGGGGAGGCGGGACCGGCTGTGGCGCAGCAGATCCTTGTCATCGGTGGTGATGGTGAGGATCTCCAGGGGGTCCAGGTGGGCGTCCAGAAGCACCATGGCCGTCATGAGTTTGGTGAGCGAGGCGATGGGCACCAGGGCCCCAGCCTGCTTCTCCAGCAGCGCCAGGCCTGTGCTCTGGTCCAGGACCAGGACCGAAGCCGATTTCAGGGACAGCCTGGCGGGGAAATGGGGGGTGCCGGCACTCAGGACCGTGAACCCCGCGGCCAGTGCGATGGCCAACCATCGTGTGCCCCTGCTGAACCCCATGGATGCTCCTGAAGATTCCGACTGTCGTCACTTCTTACCAGTCTATCGGATCCGCAGGTCTCCTGCACAAGGACTCAAGGCCACAACAGGATCAGGAGGCTGAGATCGGTGATGGCCCAGGCGCCCAGGCCCCGGTACATGCCCGCTTCGTGCTGGCGGTCCGTCCAGGTCCGCCAGCCCCGCAGCCAGGGCAGAAGGACCACCGACCAGGCCAGCAGGGAGGGGACGAGCGGCAGCGGCGAGCGTCCCATGGCCAGCACGCCGGCCATGAGGCATCCGTGGGCGACCAGGGCCGCCAGCAGGGCCAGGGCAAGGCTTCGGCCCACGCCCACCTGGATCACCAGGGTGCGGTCGCCCCGCCGGCTGTCCTCGGCCACCTGGTAGATCTGGGTCATGGGGTAGAGGGCCGCGAAGAGGAAGGCGAACCCGGCCGAAGCCAGCAGGATGGCGCCGCTGAAGGGCCGTCCCGTCAGGGCCCAGCCTGCCAGGGGCGTGAGCAGGCCGAATCCCACGCAGTTGATGAGCAGATCCCATCCGGCCCGGGCCTTGAGGCGGGCCGGGGGCACGGAATACAGCACGCTCATGACGATGCAGGCCAGGTTGATGAGGGCGAAGGGCAGGGGCAGCAGGAATCCCAGGACCGCCGAAGCCCCGAGCAACGTGGAAGAGAAGGCGAGCAGGTGCTCCGGCGGTTTGGGGGGCGCCTTCAGGTACCCGATATCGCCCTCGTCCCTGTCGAAGGCGCTGTTGATGGCGAGCGTCCCGCCGTTCATCAGGGCCACGAAGACCAGCCATCCCAGGAGGGTGGGCCTTGCCGGGAGCCCCCATCCAAGGGCCAGCAGGGTGCCCAGGAGGAAATGGGCCGTCATGATGGGCCATTCCAGGGGCCGGAGGTGGAGGAGGTAGGGCAGCAGTGTCCGGCCGAACAGGCGCTCGAACAGGCCGCGGAGGAGGAAGGGGCGGGGGGGCGCGATATCACCCATGCTCAGGCCTCGCGGACCAGGGGCTGGATATTCGAGGCCCGCGGAAGGGGCTGGACCAGAGTCTCCATGGCCGCGAACAGGTGGGGCACGCTGAAATCCGTGTCCACGCACATGCCGTGGGCCAGCGATAGCGGGATCACGTACGAGGGGATCTCCGGCAGCCGGGTGAGGCCCTTGAGCAGGCGGTCCGTGCAGCTGACGGCGACGATGATATCGGGCCGGTACTCCCGGGCCTCGCGGTAGGCCTTGTGGCTGCGGTTGGAGATGCGGCCTTCCCAGCGGTTCAGCAGAGCGGCGTTCATGTAGTCGCCGACCGGGCAGAGGCCGCAGTCGTAGCAGGCCTGGAGATCGTCGAGGATGCCGGCCTTGCAGCGTGACATCTGGATGCAGTGGGGCAGCAGGATGAGGGCCCGCTTGGCGCGGCGGCCGCCGAAGACCTCGCGCACCCGCTGGTTGTTGTGGCCGCAGAAGGAAAGGATCCAGTCGTCTTCGTGGCCAAGCCAGCGTGCCAGGGGCCGGAGGGCGTTGGCCCAGAGGCTGTCCTGGCGCAGGATCGCGGTGCGGTTGCGGAGGAAGGCTCCGCCCCGGAGGAAGCTGGGCCAGGCCGCCGCGAGCGCGCCAACGCCCGCCAGCATCCACCAGCCGCGGCCTGCGGCGTGGAGGGCCGCGCCGGCGAAGGCGATGGCCGCCGCGGCCAGGGGCACGCCCCGGCGCACCCAGAGGAACAACGCGCCCCGCTCGTCCGGCAGGGGGCCGGGGGCGGGCAGGGCGCGGGGTTCCTTCACTTCGCCGATCCAGCAAGGCCGATCATCTTCCTCTTCGCCTGCGGGGCAGTCGAAGACCGCATGGGTAGACGAGTGGGCAGGCTCAAGGCTGGTTGCGTCACTTGGCGGCTCCGGCGAGACCCATCATCTTCTTAAGATCATCGTCCTTCCAGCGAAGGCCGCCACCGAAGAAGACCGTGCGGAGATCCTTGTTGCCGATGTCCTGAACGCCGGCCTGGATGTAGGCGCCCTTCCAGAACTGGTAGCTGCTGGTGAAGCGGTACCGGGGATTCGGTTTGTCGTCGCGCTTGGTGAAGTCATAGGCCAGGAAGCCGAACCGGAGCCGATCGTCCGCCAGCGTGCGCAGCTCGACGCCGCCGCCGCCCTTGCCCTCGACGATGCCGGCGGAGAAGACCACGGAGCCGAGGCGCTTGGCGAACTGGGCGGACACGGTGAAGGCCTTGTCCGTGGTGACGAAGGTATTCTTCTCCAGGACGGTGACGGGCAGGCCGGTGACCGGATCGAGCTGGGTGACGGTACGGGTGCTTTCGTTGATCTTGCCATCGGGCGTGGAGCCGAAGCCCAGGGCGTACCAGTAGTCCGGCCGGGGCGCGATCTCCAGGTCGAGGCCCACGCGGCTGTCTTTGCGCTCGTTCCACTGGGCCGCGTTCATGTCGAGGCGAAAATCCATCTTGTTGAAGCCGCCAAGCATGCCGTTCAGGTTGTCCACGGCCTCGTTGATCTTCTTGATGGTCGTGTCGTCGTTCAGCAGCTTGCCGATGGTGCCCTCGCCGCTGTTGAGGCGGCTGGTGAGCACCTTCAAGTTGTCCGCCGTGCCCTGGAAGCTCTGGGTGAGCTTCCGGACATCGCCCACGATGCCCTTCAGTTCGGGGCGGTTCTCATCGAGGATGGCGTTCAGGTTCTTGCCCACGGTCTCGAACTCCTGGGCCAGCTTGGGCAGTTTGTCCCGCAGATCGGCGGAGATGGCCTCCACATTGGCCATGGTGGCGTTGATGGCGCCGTGGTTCTCCTGGGCCATGGAGCGGAACTCGGCGGTCAGCACGCGGATGTTGTCTACGATCTCGTCAATCTTCTGCCGGCCCTGTTCGCCGCCGATGGATTCGTTCAGGGACTGGGTGATGCCCTTCACGTTCTTGCCGATGTCGGCCAGCGTCTCCATCAGGTTGTCCAGGCTGACGCCAGCCTTGCTGGGAATGGGCTGGCCCTCCGGGAAGGGACCCTTGGCGGAATGGCCCGGGTTGAGGTCAATGAATTTCTCGCCCAGGATGCCGATGGAGCCCAGGGATACGGTGGCATCCGCGTAGACCGGAACCTCCTTGTCCAGGCCCACCACCACCTTGGCCTTTCCGTTTTCGAGCGCGATGGTGCGCACATCGCCCACCTTCACGCCAGCGATGCGCACGGCGCTCTGCACGTTCAGGCCGGCCACCTGATCGAAATAGGTAAGGCGTTCGGACTGGTTCCGCTTGCCGCCGATCTCCAATTTTTCCGTGCGGAAGATCAGCACTGCCAGCAGGGCGATGGCGCCCGTGAAGAAAAGGCCGACTTTGGTTTCGAGCTTCATCGCGACCTCGTGTGGGTATTGTTAGGCACTCTTGCGCTTGGGCGGGGGCGGATCCTGAAGGAAGGGACCATCCGCGTCCCCCCGCAGGAACTGCTGGATGACGGGGTGCGGATTCACCTTGAATGCTTCCGGCGTTTCGCAGGCGATGCATTCGCCGCGGAAGAGCAGGGCGATGCGATCGGCGATCTCGAAGGCGGATTTCAGGTCGTGGGTGATGGTGATGCTGGTGATGCCCAGCTCGTGCTTGAGGTCGAGGATGATGCGTCCAATCACGTCCGTCATCACGGGATCCAGGCCCGTGGTGGGCTCGTCGAAGAGCAGGAGCTTGGGCTTGAGGGCGATGGCGCGGGCGAAGCCCACGCGGCGCTTCATGCCTCCCGACAGCTCGGCGGGCTTGAGTTTGTTGGTGTCCTTCAGGCCCACCATGGCAAGGCATTCCTCCACCCGGGCCTGGATCTCGTTTTCTGTCATCTTCTCGTGTCGCCGAAGGCCAAAGGCCACGTTCTCGAAGACGGTCATGGAATCAAAGAGGGCCGCCATCTGGAAGCACATGCCGATGCTCTGGCGGACCTTGAACAGTTCCTCCCGCGACAGTCCGGCGATGATCTGACCCTCGACAGCCACATGACCCGAATCCGGGGTGAGCAGGCCCATGATGTTGCGGAGCAGCACGGTCTTGCCGGAACCAGAACCACCGAGCACCACGAGGCTCTCCCCCTCCTGTACCTGGAGGTTCACCTTGGACAGCACGACCTTCGGCCCGAAGGCCTTGGAAAGGTTGACGACGTCAATCACGGCCATGTCGTCATACCAGCAGCAGTTTCGTGAGGAAGAAGTCTGAAATGAGGATCCACAACGAGCTGGTCACCACGCTGCTGGTGGGGGCATGGCCCACGCCCTCGGCCCCGCCCTGGGTGCGGTAGCCCTTCCAGCATCCGACCAGAGCGATGATCATCCCGAAGACGAGGGCCTTGTAGAGGGCGATGCGAAGGTCGCGGAAGGCCAGCAGCTTGTAGAACTCGTTGCCGTAGACGTAGGCGCTTTGGCCCTCCACGCCCACCAGGATCAGGTAGCCGCCCCAGTAGCCGATATACACGGACACCACTGTCAGCAGGGGAACCATCAACATGGAGGCGAGCAGGCGGGGCACGAAGAGGTAGTGGATCGGATCCGTGGCCAGGCATTCGAGGGCGTCAATCTGCTCCGTGACCTGCATGGTGCCAAGTTCGGCGGCCATGGCGGATCCGATGCGGCCGGCGAGCATGAGGCCGGTGATCACCGGGGCAAGCTCCCGCATCACGGCCAGTCCTTCCACCTGGGAGGCCAACCCTTCCGCCTGGAATTGCCGGAATCCGAAGGCCAGCTGCACGGCGAACACCATGCTCACGGCAAGGCTCGTGAGCACCACCACGGGGATCGAGTTCACGCCCACGGACTGGAACTGGTTCAGGAGGCTCTTGCCGTCAAAGGGCCGCTTGAATACCGCGGCAAAGGTACGACCCGCGAGGACGGCGAAATCGCCGAAGGTATCGGCGGCCCTCAACACACCCGTGCCGGCCTTGTCGAAGAAAGTCAGGACCATGGGGCTCCGGGAGGAAACATCTAGCTTAACCCAGTTCCCTTCTTCTGCCGGGACCGGAGCTTCGAGGCTCCGCCTTCGCGGGTGGCCTGCGGGATGCGGCTGAGGGCCAGGGCGTCGGCGGGAACATCCTTGGTGATGGTGCTTCCGGCTCCGATGAGCGCATCGTCCCCGATGACCACAGGAGCTACCAGTTGGGTGTCAGATCCGACGAAGACATTCCGGCCGATGGTGGTGCGGTGCTTGTTCACGCCGTCGTAGTTGCAGGTGATGACGCCCGCGCCGATGTTCGTGCCCTCGCCGATCTCCGTATCGCCGAGGTAGGCCAGGTGATTGGCCTTGGCACCGCGATGGAGCTTCGCCTTCTTGGTCTCCACGAAATTGCCGATGTGGACGCCTTCGCCCAGATCGGTGCCCTCCCGCAGCCGCGCGAAGGGGCCGACCTTGGCGCCCGCGCCCACCAGGGCGTGGGCGATGACGCAGTAGGGGCGGACCTCCACGCCCTCGCCCAGCACGGAATCCGTGATCACCGTGCCCTGGCCGATGCGGCAGCCTTCACCCACGATGACGGTGCCCTCCAGCCGCACGCCGGGTTCCAGCAGGACATCGCGATGGAGGATGGCCCGCGGACCGATCAGGGTGCTGTCGGGATGGAGGAAGGTCACGCCCTCGGTCATCCAGTGGCGCTGGATGCGGCGCTGGGCGGCGGCCTGGAGCGCGGCCTGATCGTGGCGGGAGTTCATGCCCGCCAGCTCCTCGGGATCGCAGATTTCCACGGCCACGGAGATCTCCCGGCCCACGGCCGCCACGGCGTCCGTGAGGTAGAACTCCCGCTGGGCATTGTCGTTCGTCAACCCCAGGAGGGCCTTCCGGAGGGCTGGCCAGGGCAGGGCATAGGCGCCTCCGTTCACGCGCTGCACGGCCAGCTGTTCCGGAGTGGCGTCCTTGGCCTCCACCAGTCCCGCGAGGCGGCCGTCCGGGTGCTGGATCACGCGGCCGTACGAACCCGGCGAGGGCAGGTCCATGGCCAGCAGCAGCGACTCGGCGGCGCAGAGCCGGAAGACCGTGGCGGGCGAGGTGAGGGGCACATCGCCACAAAGGATGACGACCTGGCTGGCGCCGAGGCGGTCCAGCTCGGGGATGCAGACCTGAAGGGCGTGGCCGGTGCCCAGGGGCTCACCCTGATCCACGGCGGTGACGGGGCAGGGCAGCAGACCGGCCTTCTGCCAGGCTTCCAGTGCGGCCAGGAGCTGTTCTTTCCCGTGATGGACCACCACCACCGCACCGCCGAGATCCGCGGGCAGGGCCCGCAGGACCCAGAGCAGGGATGGATCCCCGAGGATCGGATGCAGCACCTTCGGAAGCCGGGATTTCATGCGGGTTCCGAGTCCCGCCGCCAGGATCACCGCCACCGTGGACATGCCACCTCCCGTACCCAGGCTACAACAACCCTCCGATCATCCATGCGGCTGCCGGAGCAGGGCCAAGGCCGATTCGAGGAATGACGCGGCCCGGAAGGGCTTCTCCAGGAACCCGAGGCGGCGGAGGCCCAGGGCGCCGGGACTGACCGGAAGCGGCTGGCCCATGCCCAGGACCAGGGTGGGGATGGCCTCCTTCTGGAACAGGCGAAGCGCCCTCTGGAAGCGGTCGAGGCTGGCTGTCCGCTCCAGGACCAGCAGATCGGGAAGGGGCCGGCCGTGGCTATCCTTCAGCAGTTGGCGGAGATCCTGGTAGGCCTCGGCCTCCCCTCCCGCCATCTGGACGAGGGCCATGAGGGTCTCCCGGGCCAGGGGATCCTGATCCACCACCCAGATGCGCCGGCCTTCCATGAAGCGATGCGGGCTGGTCCCCTGGGGATTGGCCGAAGGCAGGTAGATCCGGGGCAGGATGCCGCCACGGATATCCAGATCCAGTTCGAGGAGGCCCCCCGCTTCCTGGACGGCCTGTCGAAGCCAACCCAGCCCGAACACCGTCTGAGGCCAGCGAACCTGGCCGCCTTCATTCCGGAGGCTGAGCAGGCCGAAGCTCCGGCCCCCCAGATCCACAGGTTCCAGCGCGATCACGAGCTGGGGTCCCTTCGATCGTTCCAGGGCGTGCAGGATGAGGTGGGTGGCGATCCTTTGAAGGCGATCCGGATCCACCGCCAGTGGCAGGGGCTCTGCGCTTACGCGGAGTGAGCCACCGGCGGGAAGGAGGGGGCTCAGGCGGGGCAGCAGTGCGTCCAGGGCCGCTTCACCATCCACCAAGGGCTGGAGGTCCTTGGGCACGGCGGGAGGAAACAGGCGAGCCGAGGCCGTCTCCAGACGCTCCACGGCCGCCGTCAGGGGACTCTCCCCGATTCCGGCGCGGAACTCCCCCGCGGCGGCGGACAGGGCGAGCAGGGCATTCACGGTCTGGCGGCGCGCCCCGTCCTCGCCACCGGGTTCCAGGGCCCCGCCACCCCCGCGCAGGGCCAGGGTACCCACGGACGGATCGCTGATCCAGACCAGGGCCATGCCCCGGTCGAAGACGGAGGCTTCGAGGGCCACCTGACGGAAGGTTCCGTCCTCGCTCACCTGCGTGGCCGGCAGAGAGGCACAGCCGTACTGGAGCAACTGCTTCCGGAGGCCTTCCCACGCGGGAGAGTCGCCCCCCTGGAGGAGGGCGTCCAGGGCGTAGCCCCTCAACCGGTGCCTGGGAAGCCCCACCTGCTGGCTGAAAGGGCCGTTGGATTCCAGGATCCGGCCTCGGCCATCCACCAGCCACATGGCCTGGTGAGGATCGAGACCGAGGCTGAGGGAGGGCGCGTCCCCGGAGGTCTTGTTCTCCAGCAGCGCCAGGGCCATGCGCAGCCCCTGGCCGCGGCCTTCGACCCAGGCGCCCTGGCCCCGCAGCCACAGGAGCTGCTGGAGGGCGACCAAGCCCAGAAGAAGGCCGGCGAGGACCGCTGCGGGCCAGGGCAGGCGGGGCGCTCCCGCGGGGAGGAATGCCTGGGCCAGGGCCCCGACGGCGAGGGCCGCAGCTCCGACCAGGGGCATCCGGATTTCAAGCTGTCGCCCGGCGGCCCAGCGGTACCCCAGGTCCGAGAAGAGCAGCCACAGGGTGGATTCGAGCGCGGCCCCGGCCCAGAACCGGGCCACTTCCTGCCAGGGCAGGTGCAGCCGCAGCAGCAGGAGCAGCAGGAAACCCGTGGCGCCGCCCACGCCGATGGCCAGGCGTCGGACGCCCTGCACGCCTTCACGCTGGGCCTGGAGGAACAGGGTGAATCCGAAGAGGGCGCCACCCAGCTGGGATGTGGGGATGGAAAAGCCCGTGAGATGCGCCCAGGGCAACGCGAGCACCGCGAGGATGCCGCCGAGGAAGTAGCCGTAGCTGAGGCCCACCCGGCCCTTGCGGCGGAAGATCCAGAACCCCAGCCAGGGCGGGAGGGGAAGGAGCAGAGCGGCGATCAGGTCCGCGAAACTCATGGGGGGCAACCTCGGAAGGACGGATTCACATCAGGATCGCAGGCCAGATGCCCCGGAGGGCATTCATGCACCACAACTGGCCCTCCGGTGCGCGGGCCAGGGGGATCGTCGCCGTGTCCAGCCGCAGACCCCTGCCGGCGGCCCAGGCCGGCAGATCCAGGCGCTCGGCGAGGCTCGCGACGCGCCCCTCCGGGGGGGGCATGAGGAGGACGCCATCCACCTCCAGGCCCACCGCGGCGATGGCGGTTTCCGCCAGGGTGCCGTCGGGCCACAGCAGCAGCGCATCCTCGCCTCCAAGCCGATGAGCCTTGGCCCATGCGGCGGACGCCCAGGGGCCCCTCAACCCCTTGTGCGGGGCGGCGGGATCGGATCTCGCCTCCGCCCATGGGTGGAGCATCGGGATCAGGCGGCAGGGACTGGGCGCGCGGGGAAGGGTCTCCAGCCTGGCGGAGACGAAGCCGGCCTTCGGATGGAGGATCAGGCGCAGCCCGGCATCTCGGCCCGAAAGGGCCGCCTCCAGCCACCGGAGGAGATCCACCTGGATTCCGGGAAGCCAGGGTGCGGGCTGGCCGAGCACCACCGCTCCGGACTGGAGACGGTCCAGGTGAGGCTCCAGATGGCGGGGTTGGCCCCGGAGGACGGGCAGGGCTGTCCGGGGCAGGCGGTCCTGGGGAAGGTCTGGCCGCAGGGCATCGGCCCCGGGACCGAACCCACGTTCGAGGGTCATGCCAGGGGCGGGGCCACCCGCGCGGGCCACGCAGTCTGGCGCGCCCGGCCCGCCAGCCTCACCGCCAGCGCCGTGGCCTCAAGGAAATTCTGGGAATCCGCCACCCATTTGCCGGCCTTGTCGAAGGCCGTGCCATGGTCCGGGCTGGTGCGGATGAAGGGCAGGCCCAGGGTCAGATTCACCGCCCGGGCAGGCTCCAGGAGCTTGATGGGGATGAGCCCCTGATCGTGGTAGAGCGCCACCACCAGGTCGAACTCCCCGCGGACGGCCCGGTGGAACACGCTGTCCGAAGCGAGGGGGCCGAAGAACAGGGGGTTGGGCCGGGTCTCGGCGGCCGGGCCGCGGGTGGAGAGGACTTCGACGCCGCGATGGCCCGTGGGCTGGGGAAGCGGTGAGCCTTCGAGGGGAAAGACCCGCCACCCCGCGGGGGCCGGGCCCGCCTGGAAGGGGGAGACCTGGGCGGCGTAGGGACGGCCCTCCGCCGCGGAGAAATCCAGAAAGGAAGCCTCGGCCTGCACGATCGCGTCCTCCAGGATCCGCTCCTCATCCCCGAAGGCGCCCTGTTCGCCAGCATGGGGATTCAAGGCGCACAAGGCCACCCGCAGATTCAGGTTCCCCGTCAACTGCATGAACCGGTCGGCGGCGAAGACCAGGGTTTCGGCCACGGCGTCCGCATGGAGGGTCTCCACCACGGAACGCAGACTCTGATGGACCGTGTGGAGCACGACATTGAGGCGAGGACTCACGAAGGCCATGCGGGTGATGGGTGCCCCGGACAGTTCCTGGAGGTACTCGGTGTGGCCGGGGATGTCGAATCCCGCGAGGTGGGCCGCGGCCTTGGCCATGGGCAGGGTGACCAGGGCGTCGGCGGCCCCGCCCAGGGCCATGAGGGCCGCCACACGGATCGCTTCCACGGTGGCCTGGCCCGAGGCGATGGAGCCCACCCCCAGTTTCAACTGGTCCTGCCCGATGCCGGGTGTGGGATCCAGCCACAGGCATTCTCCGAGGATCTGCCCGGGATGTTCACCCACGGAAAGCACCTGCAATCCATGGATCCTGCCGGTGAATCCGAAGGGGGGGGCCTGCCTGGGCTCAACCCAGCGCCAGGCCACCCGGTTCCCTGGAAGGCCCTCCAATAGATCCGCACCGGCCCGGGCACCGACCACGGTCACATCCGTCCACGGCTGGATGGCGGGCAGTCCGCCCAGGAGCAGCTCGGGGCCGATGCCGCAGGGATCCCCCAGACTGATGACGATGCGAGGACGGCGGCTCATGGAGATCCCGGGAAGACTCTTGCCTGGTCTCAATCGTAGACCGGGATCTCATCCTCCTGCATCGCCGGTTCCTCCTTCTTGGCCGTTCGGCTGCGGCGGATCCTGGGTTCCTCATCCTGTTTGTAGATGTACTTGATGTTGTGTTTGGGGACGAGGACATTGGGTTCCTTGACCCGGTTGATCTTCAGGCAGTGCTTGTCGTACCACTCGATGATGCCGCGCACCTTTTCGTCGTCCTGGAGCACGATCACCATCGGCGTCTTGGACTGCATCTGTTTCAGATAGTAGAAACTCTCGGCATTGGTCTGTTCCGGCGGCGCGATCCTGCGCCGGAGACCGCCGAGGCCCTGCGGAGCCGTGGCAGCGGCGGGATTGACCGCGGGATTGGGCTCGCCGCCCGGGGTGATCGCGGCGGGAGTGGGAGTCATCACCTCTCCTCCGCCCCCCCGGCCGGGGATGCCCAGCTTGTCCTTCAATTCACTGAGGTTCGGTCGGATGAGCTTCCGGTTCATGGCGGATCCTGGCCCAGGTGGCGGTACGGAGAATGTCAAAGGCATCGGCGGGTGGCCGAACCCCTCGAACCTGGGCAGTCGAACCCAGGAGAGGGCGGACTGCGCACGCTGGAAGGGGATGGACCACTGTGGCAGGTGCCAGGTGGACCCTGCAAGGGTGTGTGCCTAGTTTGATGCGTGAAAGCTGGCAAAAGTTTACGACTGAACGGGACTGGATGCCATCAAGTCTTCTTCCCGGCAAGGGGGGAGGAAAATCTCGACGCGGGTTCCCTGGCGGGGAACACTCTCGACCTCGATCCTCCATCCCATGGCTTCGGTGAATTTGTAGACCAGGCTCATGCCCAGGCCCGACCCCTCTTCAAAGCTTCCGGCAAAGGGGACGAACAGGCGTTCGATCTGTTCGGCCGTCATCCCGCAACCGTTATCGGACACCGTCAGCCGGATGGCGGTGTCCGAGGCCGCGATCTCCATCCGGACCGAGGGCTGGGGCACGCCCTTGACCGCCTTGCGGGCGTTGCTCAGCAGGTTCATCAGCACCCGGTGGAGACCCACGGGATCGGACCGGACGCTGACCGGAGGGACCGCTTCCATGTCGAGGGCGAGGCCCCCGGTGCGTGGGTCCATCTCCCAGCTGGCGCGGACTTCTTCGAGCACCCGGGGAAGGAAGAGCACGGAGCCGGCGGGGGGCTCGGGCCGGGCGAAGTCGAGGAAATCCGATACGATGGCACCCACCCGCTGGGTTTCGCGCTCCAGGATGCCGAGCACGCGGCCGCGGACCTCTTCGGGGGCCCCCTCTTTCTGCAGCAGCTGTACGCAGCCGCTGATGGAGGCCAGCGGGTTCCTCAGCTCGTGGGCCAGCCCGGCCGCCAGCTGCCCGATGGCGGCCAGGCGCTCGCTGATGCGCGTCCGTTCCTCCAGGGCCTTGATCTCTGTAAGATCCTGGAAAAGCAGGAGCTGTCCGGACTCGCGGCCCCCGGCGCCCCTCAACGAGGCGAGGTGCCCACCGAGGATGCGGCGCCCGGCTCGTGGGTGGGGCAGCACCACTTCAAAACCGTGTTCCCTTCCCCGGCGCCTGGGGAGCGGGTCGCCGAGGGGAAGGATCTCCTGTACGGGTGTGCCGGCGGGGATGCTCTGCCCGAGGATCGCCTCCGCCGCGGGATTGGCCGAGGTGACGCGGCCCTTCAGATCGAGCGTGATGAGGCCCGAGGTCATGGACTCGACGACGCGGCGGTGAAGGGCGGACAACTCGCCCACGGCCGCTTCGCTGACGCTGAGATCCGTGCGCAGGCGGTCCAGATTGCGCCGGATCAGCACCACCACCAGGGTGGCCGCGAAAACCTGCAGCGATGCGATGCCCAGAAGGAAGGGGAGCCGGCTGGAGTCGAGATTGGCGATCTCCCCGGAAAGCCCGAAGGGCGGAATCCCCCCGGTGGTGAATCCGAGCACCAGCAGCACATGGGTGAGGGAGGAAAGGACGCCCACCCACACGATCTCCACCGTGCCCAGGTAAAAGGCCGAGGCCAGCACGGGAAAAATGTAGAGCGTGGAGAACCGCTCCTGGGCCACGCCCTGGAAGGCGATGACCAGGGTGACCAGGACCAGGTCCAGGGCCAGGTTCCATCGGATCCAGGCGATCCGGGGCATGGGAAAGATCTGGTCCATCGCCAGCAACCCGCGCCCGGATTCCCAAACCGCCTCCGCCAGCATCAGCAGGAGCGCGATCAGGTAGATGGACTCCCCCGGGCCTGAGGCCCGGCCTTCCGCGGGCAGCGCGGCGTGCAGCACCAGAAGGCCGAAGCTGGCGAAAAGCCGGAAGGAAAGGGGCAGAAAGGGGGCACTGGCCTCTGGCGCCCGCATGCGGCCCAAGGTTCTCTGGAGCATGGCAACCATGGTGCCCGAATCTGCCATCCTATGGCCATGGCCGACTCCGCCGCCCCTTCCACACCGTCCCTCCGCGCCGCGGGGATGCGGCAGACGCCCCAGCGCGAGGGCATCCTGCGCGTCCTCAAGGATTCGGATCGCCCGCTGACCGTGGAGGAGATCTGGGAACGCGTGCCGGAGCGCCGATCCGGCCTCCCCACCGTCTATCGCAACCTGGAGCGGTTCGTGCGCGAGGGCTGGGCCGAGGGCATCCTTGGTTCGGACCAGGTGATGCGGTTCGTCCGATGCGACTCGCGCCACCACCACCACCACCTCCAGTGCGAGCGGTGCGGTCGCACGGCAGAAGTGGACGCCTGTGGTCTCGAGGAATCCCTGCGGAACCTGGAATCGCTTTCAGGGTTCAAGATCACGCGCCACCAGCTGCTGCTCTTCGGGCTCTGCGGGGCCTGCCGCGTTGAGGCCGGAGCAGGAGCGGAGGGCCACCGGTCGAAGACCGGCCCGAAGGGCGGCCCACAGTGAGGTGGGCCATGAGGCCGGAGCAGGAGCGGAGGGCCACCGGTCGAAGACCGGCCCGAAGGGCGGCCCACAGGAGGTGGGCCGTAAAAATCACCGTTGACCGAACAGCGCGCCATTGCTAATCTTGATGTCTCACGCGGGTGTAACTCAGTGGTAGAGTGCAACCTTGCCAAGGTTGAAGTCGTGGGTTCAAATCCCATCACCCGCTCCACCACCCGGGCCGCGCAAGCGGCCAGGGTCGTTTGAAGGCTCCACAGCACCATCGCAAGGCGCCGTAGCCAAGTGGTAAGGCCCGGGACTGCAAATCCCGTATGCATCGGTTCGACTCCGATCGGCGCCTCCAGACGAGCCCCCGCAAGGGGGCTTTTCGCGCCGAGCGGAGTCGAAATCGCGGATGGCGCGCAGGTAGGCCCCGCCCAGGGCGCCACTTGATGTGGCGTTCTGGGCGAAGAGGGCCGTGCGCAGCCAGCCGCGCGGCGGGAACCGGACTCCGATCGGCGCCTCCAGACGAGCCCCCGCAAAGGGGGCTTTTCGCGCCGAGCGGAGTCGAAATCGCGGATGGCGCGGCCCTAGGCGTTGAAGCTCTCCGGCATCTGCACGGCCACCACCTCCCCGCGGGCGGTGATCTGTCCGCGGGCGGACACGGTGGCCTCGACCACCACGCGCTTGCCCTTGATCTCCTTCACCCGGCCCCGGATCTCGAGCTCGACGTCCATCGGCGTGGGGCGCAGGTAGTCCACATGCAGAGAGGCGGTGACGAAGCGGAAGGCCGGCAGGGTGTCCATGGGCCGCCCCTCCTGCCGGTACATGGCCGCCGCGGCGGTGCCCGTGCCATGGCAGTCCACCAGGGAGGCGAGGAGGCCGCCGTAGACGTAACCCGGGATGGCGATGTGTTCGGAGCGGGGGTGGAACCGCGTCACGGATTCCTCGCCCTCCCAGTGGGTGCGGATCTGGAGCCCCCGCTCGTTCAACCTCCCGCATCCGTAGCAATGGGCGACGTTCTCGGGGTAGTGATCCTGGAATGCGGGGCCGGTCATGGAACCTCCACTGGCGGAATCGGGAAGGGGGATCAGGCCGGCCGGCGCGTGGCGGCCAGCCCCAGAATGAGGCCCAGGACCAGCGACCAGAGGGCCGCGAGACCCAGTTGGAATTCGGTGGGCAGGCTGAAGGTGAGCGTGTGGGCGGGGATCCAGAACCAGACGAGGGTGCGCAGGGCCGGGGCCATGCCATCGAAGCCCCGGCGCCCCAGGATGAGGTTGTCCTCCAGGCGGTGGAACAGCATCATCTGCGGCCCGAAGAAGACATTCGTCAGCGTGGACAGCGCGAAGGCCCAACCCAGCCCCGAGCCCAGGGCGCCGGGCAGGAGGCGCTGATCGAGGAGGGCCCGCGTGAAGCCCTTCATGCCCACGAAGCCGGCCTTGATGACCAGGCCGAGCAGGGCCCAGGCCAGGACCTTGGCCAGCAGCTGGAGGGAGGTGCAGGGCAGGGCCGGGCGGCGGGCCTTCAGGCTGGCTGCCGCCACCTCGCCCAGGGTGCCCAGAAGGCCGAACTGGAGGGCAGCGGAAAGGAAGGGGTGGGCCTGGACCCAGAGGCGGTAGCTATCCATCCGTGAAGGCTAGCGGGGGCGGAGGCGGGTGGGGATCACAGGCCGCTGCCGTCAATCCAGCCACCGCCGAGCACCTCGCCGTCCCGGTAGAAGACCACCGCCTGGCCCGGGGCGATGGCCCGTTGGGGATCGGCGAAGGCCACCTTGGCGCGGCCGTCCGGAAGGGGGATGACCAGGGCCTCGGCCTCGGGGGAGCGGCTGCGGATCCGGGCCTCGCAGGCCACTGGGCCCGCGGGAACGCCGTGGATCCAGTTGAGTTCCCGCGCCACGAGATCCCGGCCCATCAGATCCGCCTCTGAACCCACCCACACGGTGTTGGTGGCAGGCTCGATCCGCACGACATAAAGGGGCGCGGCATGGGCCACACCCAGACCCCGGCGCTGCCCCACCGTATGGCGCCAGTACCCCTGATGGCGTCCCAGAACGCGGCCATCCAGGTGGCGGATATCGCCCTCGCCCCGTCCGGGGTCGCGGCCTTCCGATTCCAGGAACGCGTCATAGCGGTCCTGGGTGACGAAGCAGATCTCCTGGCTTTCAGGCTTCTCGGCCAGGTGCAGGCCCAGTTCCGCGCCCAACCTGCGGACCTCGGGCTTGGTGAGATGGGCCAGGGGGAAGAGCGTGCGAGGCAGGGTGGCCTGGGTGTGGTGGAAAAGGAAGTAGCTCTGGTCCTTGGCGGGATCAGAGGCCTTGCGGAGATGCCAGCTTCCCCCCGATTGCGTGATGGCCGAATAGTGACCCGTGGCGACGAAAGGTGCGTCCAGGGACTCCGCTCGTTCCATCAGTGCAGAGAATTTGAGGTGCTGGTTGCATCGAATGCAAGGACTAGGTGTTTCTCCATCCAGATACCCCTGGATGAAGCCTTCGATGACCGTCTCCCGGAAGCGGGCCTCGAAATCCATGACGTAATGGGCGAATCCCATATCAAAGGCGACCCGTCTCGCGTCCTGGAAATCATCCAAAGTGCAGCACTTCCCATCGGAACCTTGAGTGGTCTTCTTGTCGAAGAGTTGCATGGAAATGCCGATCACCTCGTAGCCGGCCCGATGCAGCAGGGCAGCCATGACCGAACTGTCAACGCCGCCGGACATGGCCGCGAGGATCCTGTCCCCGGGATGGAGGGTGGGATGCTCCCGGAGGACTTCCAGTGTCCGGTTCAGAACGTCACTCACAGACCGGATCTCCGCCCCTAATCATAGGCCTTTGATTTGAATAATTCATAAGCAGTCTGGTAGTAGGCGATGGCAAGATCAGCATTCCGGCGATCCTCCATGGATGGACCATAGGCATCATGCTCGGGATCGTAGTGTTTGGATCCGATGGTCCCATGAAGCCCGAGTAGGGTTAATGTCCCATCCTTCATCAAGGCAACATGATGGTTGTGATTGAAGAGGAGGACGCGACCCTTCTCAGGGGTGTTCAGCACATCCTGGCCAAACCAGGGTGCCGTGTAGGGAAGGCCGAGAAGGCCCATGAGCGTAGGAGCCAGATCAATCTGGGACATGAGACCGTCCACCCTCCGGGGGAGGACGTGTTTGGGGGCGTAGAACAGGAGGGGGATCTCATAGGTCTTGAGGGGAATTTCCTGCTTCCCGTAAACCCTCGCCCCGTGATCAGCGATGATGATGAACAGCGTGTCGTTGAACCAGGGATGTTTCTCCGCCTCCCGCAACATGCGTCCCTGGGCAAAGTCCGCGTAACGCACACCCGATTCCCGCCCGCCCCCGGAAACCTTCACTCCGATGCTTTCGAGTCCCGGACGGAAGGTGTAGGGCTTATGGTTGGAGGTGTTCATGATATGGATGAAAAAGGGACTTCCCGTGCGAGCGCGCTCATCCGCATAGCCGAGCGCCATGTCGAAGAGATCCTCATCCGAAACCCCCCAGATGTTTTCGAAGCGGGGTTTGGTCTTCAGGTTGGTCCGGTCGAGGACATCATATCCATTGTTCCTGAAGAAATTGTTCATGTTGTCGAAATACCCATACCCCCCATAAAGGAAAGCAGTCTGGTAGCCATGGCCTCGCAGCACCTTGCCGAGGGTGGCCATGGATTCATTCCCGGGCCGCCGCAGAATGGACTCGGTGGGCACGGGAGGGATCGAGGCAGAGATGGCTTCAAGCCCACGGACCGTGCGGGTTCCCGTGGCATACACATGCCTGAACCAGAGACCTCGCTGGGCTGTGTGGTCGAATTCCGGGGTCCAGTCCCGGTTTGAGTCGTACAGCTTGCTGAATTCCGCTCCGAACGATTCGCTGGAGATCAGCACGATGTTGAGTTTCCCGAGGCCTCCGGGTCTGGCCTGGAATTGCCGGTCCAGGCGACCTTCGGAGAGTCGCGTGAAGGTTCCCCCTCCTGGGGAGAGCTGGTCCACCAGTGTCTTCAGATTCTCCGCCCTGGGCCGGGTGGCGTAGTAGGCGTGGTACTCGATTTCACTGGTCCGGAGAGCCCTGAAGAAACTCGATGGACCGTTCGCCGCGAGCTCATTGGTGACCCGGTTCGAAGACAGCCCGAAGAGGCCGGTGGGAATCCACCCGATGGCGAGGACCAAAGCCCCTGCATACGCAGCCATGAAAAGACTCCGCGCTCGAAAGCCGAACGGCCGGGACCGGACGGCGAGCATCTGGGACCTGAACGCCCAGGCGGACAGGGCGGCCATCAGGGCGCAGGCTATGAGGATCTTCACCACCGGGTACTCGGACCAGATATCTCCGGCAACCTCAGTTGGATACATCAGGTAGTTCACTGAGACGAGATTGAAGCGCGCATTGAATTCCTCAAAGAAAAAGTACTCGCAGGCGCCGATGAACAACAGGCTCAGCATCCAGAGGAAGGTTGTGGCGGGCACGGTGACCTTCCCGAACCTTCCAGGGGAGGCACGGTCGCCCTTCAGCCACAAGAAAAGGGCCAGTGGCGCGAGCAGGTACAGGCACTGGACGAGATCAGAAACCGCGCCCGCCGGCACCACCCAGAGCAGCGATACCGCAGACACCTGGGCCTCCCGGCCGAAAGTGGCCCAGAGCCCTGCACGAACCAAGAACCCGAGCGCGAGATACCAGCCCGTGAGCAGGAAGAGGAGACGGAAGTGGGTGGTCGCCGTCTCAAAGAACGATGGATTCAGTGGGTGTTCGGAGGGCTGATTCATGTCCATTTGGGGTCCGTCATCAAGGGGGCTTCGGGTGGGTGTCGCCTCCCATTCCAGGAGTCGCATCGGATGTTCAGTACGATCATTCTTGGCAGAGGTGAGTGACAGGATCCTCCTGAAACGGTCGCCAGGCTGAAGCCCCTCAGGTCCTCAGCCGGGCGACCCTGAGGAGGGAAAAGCAAAGCAGCAGGAGCAGGGGCGCCACCATTCCCCAGGAAGCAGGGATCTCGGAGGCTCGGGCCGCCCCTCCGAACAGGGTCTGCAACCCCAGGAAGAGCAGACTGGCCACCAGGCCGGAGCCAATGGCCTGCCCGCGACCTTGGCGGGGACCCGGAAAGGCAAAGGAGAGCATGGCCATGACCAGAAGGGGACCGGCAAGCCATCCGACGAGACGGCTCCAGAGCAGGTAGGACCGCTCCGGGTCGGGGGCCCACCGCTGCCACTCCATCAGATCAATGGTTCGGGCCTCCTCAGCTGAAGGTGAGGTCTGGAGCGCGCGCGCGGGGAATAGCTTCTCCGTGGCTGGCCCCGGGACGAGATGCGAACCACCCCAGGCCAGCGCCTCGGAGTGGTCCGCCCCCGGTCGCCAGCGGAGAAGGATCGGGGCCTCCCCCGGCGATTTCAAGGGGAAGCCCCATCGGACATCCCCGGCCAGATGCCAGAGGACGCCCGTGGAACCCAAATACATCCATGGGTTGGTCGTGGATGCTGCCGAGGGGCGGTTCAGGATCTCCCGGTACAGCGCACGCGCGTGCCCCCTCGCCACCGGGGCCACCCCGGCCTGGATCCAGAAGGTCAGAAGGGCAATCCCCCCCCAGGCGAGGCGGCTCGCCCATACCCACTGGACCAGGCTGACACCACCAGCGCGGATGGCCAGCCATTCCCGGTTCACGGCTGCTTCGGAGAGGGCCAGGAGGCTTCCGAGAAGGAAGGAGATCGGAAGCGCCACCTCCAGGAAGGGAGGGAGATTCCAGATCCAATACTTAATGAACACAGCATAATGAATGTGATTCTTGGAAAGATCTCCAGCAAGCCCGGAAAACTCGATCAGGAGGTCCAGGACCAGCAGGGTTCCCAGGGTGATCCCCCAGTTGCGCCACCACCCAAGCATGGCCCAATGGCGCAGGATGCCGCGTTTGGTGCCTCTTCCGTGAATCCAGCGCAGGAGGGATGCGCGCTTGTGCTCGAGGGCGGCCCACAGGCGGGCTATGGGGAGCCACTGGGCCACGTGTCTCCAGGCAGGGTGATCCTTCATCCCGAGGGATTGATGGGGGGCGAGCCTGCGATTGAGGATGAACCAACCCCCAGCGAGGAAAAGAAAGGGGAGGAAGAGCATGGGAAATACCGTTTTAATCTTTTCACTCAACCACATGTTTTCAAAGTACTTCATAACCAGATAATAAAGCAGGATCACCCCCAGGCTCTTGGCCACGGCCCCACCCCGGTAGAACCTGGGGTGACCGAATCCGAGGGCGATGCCGAGCAACAGAAGCGCACCCCCCGCGAGAGGAAGGGCCGTTCTGCGGCAAAGTTCCACCGCAGCCTGGAGGCGCATCGGATCCCGGGCATCGTTCTGGCGGAAAACGCGGATCAGCCCACCCAGGGACTCGTAGCGGAGCAGGGTGGGGGAGAGCAGGCGTGGCCCAGCGGGGATGGCAAAGCGCAGGGTCTGCTTTTCCTGCTTCAAGTGGATCACGCTGCCGTTGCCCGAATTCTGGAAGAGAACCCCTTGCAGATCCGTGAAATGCAACTGGATTTCGGCCGCCCCCATGTGTTTGTTCTCGAGGGCGTAGGTCATGCTGGACGCGGTCAGATGCTGAGTGCCCAGGGGAGTGGACTCCATGAGGTGGATCTGGCCGTTCTCAGACACCCAGAAAGCGGAATCCGGGGAGCCCGGTGGATGCCAAGGGGGGACCCCAGGGCGCAGAAACCGCGCCTTGGCTGCGTCGGCCATCGCTTTTCTTACGGACTGTTGTAGCTGGGCGGCCTTCGGAACCATGAAATGAGCGTTGATGGTGGCCAGGAAAACAAGACTCGTCGCCATGATCAGCCAGGGGGTGGTCCAGGTTCTGCGCCCGGCCCCGAGGCCCTGGGCAGCCATCAATTCCGACCCCTCCATCAAGTACTGGGTCCCCATGAGTCCGCCCAGAACGGCAGCCATGGGAAGGACCATGGCCAGGGTCTCGGGAAGAGAGTAGAGGAGGAGCGGGAACATCCAGCGCAGGGGTGCCCCCTGCGAAAAGATCTCCTTGGAAATGGCAACCATCTCCCAGGAGAGCAGGAGGAAGCCATAGAACAGCAGGGCCCCCAGGAAGGGGACAGCCCAGCGGCGGAGGACGTATCGGGTCAGGACGGTGGGCACGGCGGGCCTTGAAATAACTTTCGATAATGTATATTATGTAACCTTGAAAAACGCACATCAAATCGTACTCAACTCATAACACTTTGGATGCCAGTAGATCGTGGATGTGGATCACGCCGCTCGGCAGCCCTTCCCGGGTGGCCACGAGGAAGGTGATCTTGCGGGCCTCCATGTCTCTCGCCGCCTCGATGGCCAGGGCGTCCTCATGGATGGTGGCCGGATCCCCGGACATGATCCGCGCGGCCGTCAGCCTCAAGGGGTTCTGGCCCTGCTGCTCCGCCGTGGCCAAGGCCCGCCTGAGATCCCCATCGGTGATGACCCCCAGAAGGTTGGCTCCCTCCATGACACTGGTCATGCCCAGGTGTCCATCCGTCATGGCTTTCAGGATATCCGTGAGAGGTGCCTCGGCGCCGACCCTGGGCCATGACTTATGCATCAAGACCTTTACTTTCAAAAGTTTAATTCCTAAACTTCCAGCGGGATGATTCAGGGCGAAGAGATCCCGGGTGAATCCCCGTTGTTCCATGAGACTCGCGGCCAGGAGATCCCCCCACACGAGCTGAAGGGTGGTGCTGGTCATGGGGGCGAGATCCAGGGGGCAGCCTTCGCCCTGGGGCAGCCGGTAGCCGAATGTCCATCCGGCGGCCTGCCCCAGGCTGCTATCCGGCCGGGCGGTGATGGCCGCGATGGGGATGCCCAGCCGGAGGAGGCTGGGAAGCAGCCGGACGATCTCCTCGCTCTCCCCGCTGTTGGAAAGGGCCAGGACCGAGTCCTCGCCGGTAACCATGCCGAGATCACCGTGCAGGGCCTCGGCGGGGTGGAGGAAGAAACTCGGACAGCCGGTCGAGGCCAGGGTCGCCGCGATCTTCTGGGCGATGAGTCCAGACTTGCCCATGCCGGTGAGGACCACCCGTCCACTTCTGCCCAGGACCATCTGGATCCAGGCTTTGACGGCCTCCGGATCCCAGGACTCCCTCAGCTGCGAGAGGCCCGCGCGGGCCGCGTCCAACACGGCATTTCCGGCATCCAATGATCCCGCGCCCTGGTTCTCATCCTTCACTGTTCCGACTCCGATGCGGTGGCGAGCAAGGTGTCCATGCTACCAGCCATTCTCCCCCTCTTCCCCCTGCCCCAGGTCGTGCTCTTCCCGCAGACCTTCCTCCCGCTGCACATCTTCGAGCCCCGGTACCAGGAGATGGCGGCGGATACCCTGGATTCCCACCATCACCTGGTGCTTTCACTCATGCGTGAAAACCCGGATCCCGGGTCTTTCGGCGAAACAGTCCCGATCTTCGAGGTGGGGTGTCTCGCCGAGGTGGTGCGAGCGGAGCCCCTCCCCGGGGGGCGGTGGAACCTGCTGATCCATGGGAAGGATGCCGTGCGGATCCTGGAAGAACATTCGGGGAAGCCCTATCGCCAGGCGCGGATCGAGCTGCTTCCCTTCGACGCCTCCCATCTGTGGCCCGGCCCGCACAGACGGCAGCTCATGGAGTCGCTTCATGTCTACGCGGCGTCCGAGGGGGTCGAGGCCCAGCTGAAGGAGCTTCTGGATCTTCCCCTGGAGGATGCGGGGCGCTTGAACACGCTGGCCATGGCCCTCGATTTCGAGCCCACTGAACGCCAGTTCCTGCTTGAGTCCCGGGATCTTCCCACCCTGGCCGACCGCATGACCCGGCTCCTGGATTTCGCGGTGGGGGGCCGCGCCATCCGGGGTCTGTGACCCGGCCCTGACGGAATCTTTTGCTACACTGGCGCCGGCCCTGTAGCTCAGCGGTCAGAGCTGGCGGCTCATAACCGCTTGGTCGTGGGTTCGAACCCCACCGGGGCCACCAATCCGCAGGACTGCGGATTAGGACCGGCGCCAACGGCGACGGCCCGAAGGGCGAGGGCACAGGACGTGCCCGAGTCACCATTTGCCAGGATTGGCCAGTAGGACGGAATGGACGCGAAGCGGCCATTCCGTCCTACTGGGGAGAGAATGGCTCTCATGACGACTGCCCCTGATACCTCCCTGAGGGATGCCCTCGTGGCCATCCTGGGCGCGGACCGCGTACTCGACCGGCCGGTGGACCTGATCGCCTTCGCCTCGGACGCCAGCTTCTACCGGCTCATCCCCAAGGCGGTGGCCTTCGCGGGCAGCATCGAGGATGTTCAAGGCCTCTTCCGGCTCAGTCATGACCTCAAGATCCCCATGACCTTCCGCGCGGCGGGCACCAGCCTCTCGGGCCAGTCCGTATCAGACGGCATCCTGGTGGAAGTGGCCCGCCACTGGCGCGGCATCCAGGTGCTGGAGGGGGGCGCCAGGGTGAAGGTGCAGCCCGGCGTCATCGGGGCCCATGTGAACCACGCCCTCAAGCCCTTCAAGGCCAAGATGGGCCCCGATCCTGCCTCCATCGCCACCTGCACCGTGGGCGGCATCCTGTCGAACAACTCCAGCGGCATGTGCTGCGGCGTGTCCCAGAACGCCTACCACACGCTGGAATCGCTGACCTTCGTAATCCCTTCCGGCACGGTGATTGATACGGCCGCGGCGGATGCGGACGAACGGTTCAGGAAGGCCGAACCCGCCCTGGCCGAGGGTCTGCTGAGGCTGAAGGCAGACCTCCTCGCGAGCCCCACCCTGGCGGCGCGCATCCGGTCGAAATACCTGACGAAGAACACCACGGGCTACTCCCTGAACGCCTTCATGGACTTCGACCGTCCGGTGGAGATCTTCCGCCACCTGCTGGTGGGCTCCGAAGGCACCCTGGCCTTCATCGCCGAGGCCGTGCTGAAGTCCGTGCCCGACCTGCCGGTGAAGGTTACGGGCTTCCTGCTCTTCCCGGATCTGCATGCCGCCTGCGCGGCCATCGTACCCCTCCGTGACGCGGGCGCGGCAGCCCTTGAACTGCTGGACCGCGCCTCGCTGAGGTCCGTGGAAACCCAGCCGGGCATCCCGCCCAGGATCAAGTCGCTGCCCGGGGGCGCCGCGGCCCTGCTGGTGGAATTCCATGGCCGGGAGGAACAGGTCCGCGCCGGGCTGGAGCGCACCGCCCTCGCCACCGCAGCGGGGCTCACCCTGCTGGAGCCCGCCCGGTTCACGCACGATCCCATCGAGCAGGCCCTGCTGTGGAGGATCCGTTCGGGCACCTTCCCCTCCGTGGGCGCGGTGCGCAAGCGCGGCACCACGGTCATCATCGAGGACGTGGCCTTCCCCGTCGCCAGGCTGGCCGATGCCGCCGTGGACCTCACGAAACTCTTTGCCAGGCATGGCTATGACGAAGCCATCATCTTCGGCCATGCCAAGGACGGGAACCTCCACTTCGTCATCACCCAGTCCTTCAATGACCAGGCCGCCGTGGACCGCTACGCGCGCTTCATGGATGAGGTGGTGGAGCTGGTGGTCCAGAAATACGACGGCGCGCTGAAAGCCGAACATGGGACCGGGCGCAACATGGCGCCCTTCGTCGAGGCCGAATGGGGCCCCGAGGCCAGGGCCGTCATGGAGCAGCTCAAGGAGCTGGCGGACCCCCTGCGCCTGCTGAATCCTGGCGTCATCCTCAACGCCGATCCCACGTGCCACCTGGCCGATCTCAAACCCATGCCCGGCGTGGAAGAGGAAGTGGACAAGTGCATCGAGTGCGGCTACTGCGAGCCCCAGTGCCCCAGCCGCGAGATCACGCTGACGCCCCGCCAGCGCATCGTGGTGCATCGTGAGATCGCGCGCCTCGAAGCCAATCGCGAAAACCCGGCCCTGCTCGCCTCGCTGCGGTCCGCCTTCCCCTACATGGCCCTGGACACCTGCGCGGTGGATGGACTCTGCGCCACCGCCTGCCCCATCGGGATTGACACGGGCCAGCTCACCAAGCGGTTCCGCCGAGCCAGCCACAGCCGCCGGGCCCAGAAGATCGCCCTCACCGTGGCGCGCCACTTCGCCATCGTGGAGCCGGTCATGCGGGTGGCTCTGCGTTCCGGCCACCTTGTGCAAAGCCTCCTTGGTCCCAGGGTCATGCCCTTCCTCACCCGGGCCCTGAAGGCCTTCGGCGCGTCCCATCAGTGGAGCCCCGAGATGCCCAGGGCCGCCAAGGCGCCGCTGCCGATGACCTCACTGGAAGGCGCCCAGGCCATCTACTTCCCGGCCTGCATCTCCCGCATGATGGGCCACCTGCCCGGCGAATCCTCGAAGATGAGTCTGGCGGAAGCTCTCGTGAAGGTATCCGAGCGGGCCGGTGTGCCGGTCCACATCCCCCACGATGTGGTAGGCACCTGCTGCGGCGTGCCC
This sequence comes from Geothrix sp., assembly GCA_030681515.1. Lineage (GTDB taxonomy): Bacteria > Acidobacteriota > Holophagae > Holophagales > Holophagaceae > Geothrix. Next base: position 137,269 of record JAUXSE010000011.1, read on the forward strand.
TTCAGCTCCAAGGGCTATGACGAGGCCCACCGGTTCGCCGTGAACCGCGCCATTGAGAAATTCTGGAAATGGAGCCAGGAAGGCCGCCTGTCCATCGTGATGGACACGAGCCCCTGCACCTACGGCATGGTCAGCAGCCGGGCCACCCTCACCCCCGAAAACCAGGTGAGGTTCGACAAGCTGAAGATCATTGACAGCACCGCCTACGCCCATGATGTGCTGCTGCCCCGGCTCAAGGTCACCCACAAGCTGAACGCGGTCGTGCTGCACCCGGTCTGCTCCGTCACCAAGATGAACCTGCTGCCCAAACTCGAAGGCGTGGCCCAGGCCTGCTCCGGCACGGTGGTGGTGCCCCGGGATGCGGGCTGCTGCGGCTTCGCGGGGGACCGCGGCTTCACCCACCCCGAGCTGACCGCCTCCGCCACGAAGCACGAAGCGGAAGAAGTGAACACCCGGTCCTTTGATGGGTACTACGCCAGCAGTCGCACCTGCGAGGTGGGCATGACCCGCTCCACGGGCGAAATCTACCGCAGTTTCCTATACTTGCTCGAATCCGCCACCCGACCGGAGGACGAGCCGTGAATGGCCCCAAACCCGAGAAGGTCTACTTCTACGGCACCTGCCTGGTGGACCTGTTCTTCCCCGATGCCGGCATGGCCGGCATCCAGCTCCTGCGCCAGGCGGGCGTGGAGGTGATCTTTCCTGAAGGCCAGACCTGCTGCGGACAACCCGCCTTCAACTGCGGCTACTGGGAGGAGGCCCGCGAGGTGGCCCGTACCCAGGTGGCCCTCTTCCCCGGGGACCTGCCGGTCATCCTGCCCTCCGGGAGCTGCGCGGGCATGATGAAGATCCACTATCCGGAGCTGTTCCACGGCCAACCCGATGAGGCCCAGGTGCTCGCTTTCAGCGCCCGGGTCCACGAGCTGACCCAGTTCCTGGTGGATGTGCTGGATGTGAAACTCACGGACCTGGGCGAGCCCGTGAAAGTGACCTGGCACAGCTCCTGTCACGCCGTTCGCGACCTGGGTTTGAAGGGCGAGCCCCAGGCCCTGATCAATCAGTTGTCGAACGTCGAACTGGCACCCCTGGCGCGGGAGTTCGAATGCTGCGGCTTTGGCGGCACCTTCGCCGTGCGTCATCCCGGGATTTCCGCCGCCATGGCCGACGACAAGGCCGCCGACGCCATGGCCACCGGCGCGTCCATCGTGCTGTCCACGGACGGCGGCTGCCTGCTCAACGTCCAAGGCACCCTGGAGGCGAAACACCGTCCGCTGCGCGTCCAGCACATCGCCGAATTCCTGTGGGAGCGCACCCGTGGACGCTGAGACCGCAGCATCGTTCCGCGATTCCGCCGCCAGGGCCCTGTCGGATCCCCAGCTCCGGGCCAATTTCCAACGGGCCATGGATGGCCTCATGACCAAGCGGCTGGCCCAGTTCCCGGATCCCGGCGACCTGCGGGATCTGCGGCATCTCAGCACCACCATCCGGTCCCGCAGTCTGCTTCGCCTGCCGGAACTCCTGGAACAACTGGAGGTCAACTGCACGAAGAATGGCATCCAGGTGCATTGGGCCGAGTCCTGCGAACAGGCCAACGAGCTGATCCTGGGCATCCTCCAGTCCAAGGGCGCGAAAACGCTGGTCAAGGGCAAGAGCATGGTCTCCGAAGAGATGCACCTCAATGCCTTCCTCGAAGGACATGGCATCGAGGCCCTGGAATCGGACCTCGGCGAGTACATCATCCAGCTCGACGGCGAGACGCCGAGCCACATCATCATGCCGGCCCTCCACAAGAACAAGGAACAGATCGCCCGGCAGTTCAGCCAAAAGATCAAGGACGCCAAGTACACCGAGGATGTGGACGAGCTCACGGCCCTGGCCCGCAAGGTGCTGCGCCAGAAGTTCCTGGAGGCAGACGCGGGCCTGTCCGGCGTGAACTTCGCCGTGGCCGAAACCGGGACGCTCTGCCTCGTGGAGAACGAAGGCAACGGCCGCATGAGCACCCATGTGCCGCCCCTCCACATCGCCGTCATGGGGCTGGAGAAGGTCGTCCCGCGTCTCGAAGACGTGGCGCCGCTCTACGCCATCCTCACCCGCTCCGCCACGGGCCAGGCCGTGAGTACCTACCTCAACCTGATCAGCGGCCCCCGGGGCGAGGGCGAGATGGACGGTCCCCAGGAAGTCCACCTGGTCATCCTCGACAACGGCCGCTCCCGGATCCATGCCGACCCCCAGCTCCGCGCCACCCTGCGCTGCATCCGATGCGGCGCCTGCATGAACCACTGTCCCGTCTACACCCGGGTGGGCGGCCACGCCTACGAAGCCGTCTACCCCGGCCCCATCGGCCAGATCCTCACGCCGCAGATGGAGGGCGTGGGCGCCCGTCACGACCTGATCCACGCTTCCAGCCTTTGCGGCGCCTGCGCCGAAGTGTGTCCGGTGGAGATCCCCATTCCCGCGATCCTGATCCGCCTGCGCCGGGAAGCCACGCATGAGGATGTGGCTTCAAAGGTGACCGGCAAGGGCACGGGCCGCACCGTCTCCGAGGACTGGGCCTGGCGCCTCTGGGCCGCCGTCCTCAAGCGCCCGGCCGTCTATCGCCTCGCCACCTGGTTCGCCACCCGCTTCGGGAAGGCCCTGCCCGCCAGCGCGCCGCTGATCAGGAACTGGACCCAGTCCCGCACCAAACCTGTTCCCGCCCGCCGTTCGCTCAGCGAGCGGATGCGCGCGGAGGGAGACACCCATGTCTGATGCCCGCGCCGCCATCCTCGGCCGCCTGCGCGCCTCCGGTGAGCCCGGTCCCCTGCCCTCCCCCCTTCCCGCCCTGGATACCGCCGTCCTCGAACGATGCCAGTGGCCCCCCGCCGAGCGCGTGGCCCGGCTCCGCAAGGGCATGGAGGCCGTCCATACGGAATTCCTCGACGCCACGCCGGACACCTGGCCCAACCTGGTCCGGGCTTTCTGCGACCGCGAGGAGCTGAAGAACCTGCTGTACGGCCCCACCAGCGAGGACGGTGCGGTCCTCACGGCCACCTGGTTACCCGACGGCACCCAATTGATGCCCTACGACCGCCCCGTGGAGGCCTTCAAGCGGGAGCTCTTCACGGGCGTGGATGCCGGATTCACCGGCACCGTGGGTGGCGTGGCGGAAACAGGTGGACTGCTGCTGACGCCCGGCCCCGCCGAGCCCCGGCTCCTGTCGCTGGTGCCGCCCATCCACATCGCCCTGCTGCGGACCTCCACCATCCAGGACAGTTTCTGGTCCGCCGTGCAGACCCTAGGCTGGGGCCGCAGCCTGCCGCCCAACGCCCTCCTGATCTCCGGCCCCAGCAAGACCGCCGACATCGAGCAGACCCTCGCCTACGGCGTCCACGGCCCCAGGCGCCTCATCGTGGTACTGGTGGACGATCTGGCGTAGACCGGGACCGGCACTCACGCTAGACTGCATACTCATGGCTGGGTAGCTCAGGTGGTTAGAGCGAGGGTCTCATAATCCCTAGGTCGGCAGTTCGAGTCTGCCTCCAGCCACCACCATCCACACCGGAGCCACCACGCTCCGGTGCTTTGCGTACGCCCGGAAGAGGAAGCAGACTCGGACTGCCGAGAAGCAGTGGCGGCCAGGTAGCCCGCAGCGAGCAAGGCCCCAGTGGGGCCTGCGCAGCGCCCGCGGGCGTGGCCAGCCACGCGCGCAGTTCGAGTCTGCCTCCTTCGGCCAACGCATGCGTTGGCCGAAGTCTAGGGTCAGCCACCACCATCCACACCGGAGCCACCACGCTCCGGTGCTTTGCGTACGCCCGGAAGAGGAAGCAGACTCGGACTGCCGAGAAGCAGTGGCGGGCCGCTAGGGGCCAGGTGGAGACGCCCCAGTGGGGCGTCGGAGCCGTCGGCCCCGGGCCCAGCCACGCGCCAGTTCGAGTCTGCCTCCAGCCACCACAAAACAAAGTAATTAGCGCCACTCGTGAGAGTAGCGCTTTTCCGTTGTGCTACAGACGAACGGGGAATCCTGTGCGTCTCTAGGTGGTCTGGTGCGGCCCGGTGAGCAGCGCGACGTAATTGGTGAGCGATCAAAGCCACTGTCGATAGCCCTCCGAAACACGGCATGTCGCCCTGCCCCTTCCACGCTGAAGTGGGACCGCAGACGAAGGGTGAAAGGCCGAAGGCCTGGAACCCTTTGGGTGGCGAGTTGTGCTGGACGCATGATTGTGGCGCCCGTTGGGTAAAGCTTTGTCTTTCGACAGGTTGGTGATGGCGTGTTCGTGTGGCGGCAGTGTTTGAGTGCAACAGGAAGAGCAACATGAATGAGAGAAAAGGACGATCAGCCCTTGGTTCTACGTGTGCCAAGAACGTGGTGCATGCCCGCGTAGGGGCGAAATGCTGGGAGGTGCTGGAGGAGCTGGTCAGGCGTTAGGGTGCGACCCATACGCAGGCCCTCCGCAACCTCTTGGGCGAATCTGTCTTTCCCTCCCCCCTCCCCCCTAAAGGGGGAGACGGTTCAAGTGGCAAGTGGGCTTTACATGCTCCCCCACGCAGGGGTATCAGGACACCCGTCTATATTTGGTCAACCTTGTCCCGTTTCAGGGCTATGGCCTGCCGTTGCGGCTGGGCCCACAGACGAATTGCTTCAGTCCACGGATGGGATGTGCTGCCAATTTGAATCGGTCACAAATATGTAGATACGAAAAATTATCGAAAAAATCATTGCAAGGTACGCAACTTTAACCTAACCTTTTGCAACTTTGATGTTTTCTGTGCAACATGCATAGATCTCGACGAAACAGGGGAACCACATGGAACACTTCGCGATCATACAGGCCTTGTGTCGGGTGGCGATGTCCAATCCGTCCGAGGCCGTTCGTCGTCAGGTCGAGCGACTAGTAGAAGCCCTGAAAGGCGAGGGGAACGAGAAGCAGGCAAAATCGCTTTCAACACTTCTCTCGGCCTCTGAAAAACGCCAGGAGATGGCCCCGAGTCGGATCAGGACCTCGCGGGCTATGTTGGCAGGAGAAGAACTGACAAGAAATACGGCGCTCCCAGTGGACCGCGAGACTTCAGTCCCATTAGTGCAGGTCTACTTTCCAGATGACCTACCGAAAGACGCACCCTATTTCGAAGGGCACATTCGGGAGGCTGTTACGTCCGTGATGGAAGAGTGGCAACACTTCGATCGCCTTGAAGAAGCCTCGATCAAACCAGCTCGTACATGTCTGATTTACGGCCCCCCTGGGACAGGGAAGACCCATCTCGCCCTATGGATGGCGGGTCGTCTTGCCTTACCCGTCGTTGTGGCACGACTGGATGGATTGGTCTCTTCCTTTCTTGGAACCACTTCGCGCAACATCGGGTCCCTCTTTTCCTTTGCGGGGAGATACCGATGTTTGTTGCTTCTGGACGAGTTTGATGCCATCGCAAAACTCAGGAACGACCCTCAAGAGGTTGGAGAAATCAAGCGCGTTGTGAACACCCTCCTTCAGCACTTAGATTCCAGGTCCGCTGAGGGATTTACGATTGGGATTACGAACCATGATGGACTGCTCGACCCAGCTGTTTGGCGGCGCTTCGAAATCCAACTCCAAGTCCCTAATCCAAGCTTCGAGGCCAGAGTTCAAATTATTCAGCGGTACCTGGACCCGCTGTCCCTTCCCGACTCCCACGTCAAACTGCTCGCCTGGTTCACTGGAGGTTCGTCAGGAGCCGAACTGGAATCCCTGGTTCGCCTGATCAAGAAAAATCATGTTCTTCGCCCTGCTGGAAAGAACTTCCTAGAGGATTTGAAATTGATCGCCCTGATGAGCAGCGGGAGGATTACTCACTTCAATCGAGATCTTCTCTTTGGGGAAATCAAGCTTCTACTCATTGCCTTAATGAGTGACACGAGTTTGGACTTCACCCAGACCGAAATCGCTCAGATCCTAAATCGGGATAAATCCACGGTTTCTAGGATGCTTGCAAGTAACTCGCAGGACGGTGCGATCTCTGAGGTGAGTCATGGCTGAAGGACCGATCCAGGTTGTTCTCAATACGGATAGTTTTCGTGTCGTGCGGGAACGCCCACCCGGGGGGAGCAACAAGGATTTCTTTGCTGGGCACGATGAAGCCTTCGTCGCTCACAAACAAAGACTGCTAGACCAGATTAATGGCGCCGTTGCAGGACTGTCATCACAAAGCGGCACTCAGGTAGGTGTTGTTAAGGTGGTCCTTAGATCTGAAGGAATTGCCAAGAGCCACCGACCTGTCCGTGCTCTGTTTCGGCTAGAAAAAACTCCAATTCTTGGAGGAATAGATTTCGGTCAGTTGCTTTTCAAAGTCAATCCAAACTCTCTAGCAAAGATCGGGGGGACCATTGATGCTGCCGAAGCAACGACAAATTGGCAGGAGGATCCAAAATCGAAGAAAGTGGTGGCGAAGCCGTCCAGGTCTAGGAGCGAAGTCGGGGCAATCGAGCGCATCGAGCTTTATGGGGCCTCAGACAAACGGGGATTTTCTGCCGTCCAGGCTATCGAATGGCTTCAAGACCCAAGAACCGGGGGTGCCTACCATGTCGACCTCTTCCAGAGGCTGATACCTCGCGAGAGTTGGGACCAACTTGAGGATGACGACCTGGGCCTTCAACGGTCCTTCATCGAAGGCATAGAAACGCTAGGGTTGAAGCTCCGTATTCATCCCATCGGAAGACATGAGATTCCAAAGCCCACTTTGTCGATTCGATTGGAACTGCCTAGCTCCACGACCAGCATTCTGTACCAATCCCCTCTTAGAACCAGTGGTGCGGGGGGATCCAATGCTGGGGTCGAGGTCGAACGAGACGCCTCAATGCATGATCACTTGTTGGGGTTCCTGGATGGGCATCCTCTGGTCCGTTCAATTCGGTTGCCGGGCAAGCTCAAATCCGCTGACGTGTCGGAACCCCCAAGCGGAAGCCTTGTCACAATTCCAGACCGGCTTGAAGGAGCGACTTATCCGAAGATCGGAATCATAGATGGAGGCACCTCTGGGGTTCTATCCAAGTGGATCGTAGGTGCTTGGGACCTTCTCGCGAAAGCACACAAGAGCCCCGACCATGGCACCTTCATTGGTGGGCTCCTTGTCGTAGGCGAACCCCTCAACGGCCTTGACGTCGTATTAGAGGCAGGGGCTTGCGACCTAGTGGACATTGCAATCGTGCCCAGAGAGGACCAGCCTCATCTCTTTGCTGAGTACTTTCGAAACGGCATCACTGATTTTCTGGACGAAGTAGAGGCAGCCGTCCAGGAGTGTAAGGCTCGTTATGGTGTGAGGATTTTCAACTTCAGCTTGAACATCGATCAGCCCATTTCTTTGAGCCAATACAGCGAAGAGGCAGCCAGACTGGATCAAATTTCGGACGAGCACGATGTCCTGATCTTCGTATCGGCTGGGAATCTGAACGGAGGGAAGGCAAGATCCGAGTGGTCCTCGGAGCCCATTAAGGCTCTGGCGCAGTTAGCCGCCTCACGCGAAGACGGTGTGTTAATCCCCGCCGAATCGGTTCGAAACCTCACCGTGGGATCCCTCAACCCGCCTGGTGCATTGGATGCCATCCCCCATGCACCTGCCTCGTACACACGTCGAGGCCCCGGTCCAGGGGCGATCGTCAAACCTGACTTGGTCCACGTCGGAGGGGCCGGTGCAGCGAAGGGGCTGAATGGTCATGGCCTATTTTCGTTGTCGCCTGGAGGGCAAGCTGTCTCATCCTGCGGCACAAGCTTTGCGACTCCCCTCGTGGCCAAGACTGCAGCGGTCCTTCAACAAAGCATTGAAGGCGAGATCTCACGGGAGACCTTGAAAGCACTGTTGATTCACAACGCTATTGTTCCCGGACCCCTTCAAGATCGAGCCTTTCATGATGTCGCGAGGCATCTCGTCGGGTTTGGGATGCCACGCCCGGCGAAGGAGATCCTGGAAGGCAATGCTCACGAGATCACACTGGTATTCGCTAGCAGGTTGCACTTTAAGCAGGAACTGATCTTCCCTTTCCAATGGCCAATAAGCCTTGTCTCTTCTGATGGGAAGTGTTCTGGTGAGATAAGAGCAACGTTGGTGTATTCACCGCCACTCGACCATCGCTACGGTGCCGAATTCGTACGTGTAAACCTCGAGGCGAACCTTCGGCAGGAAAACGGACAAGGGCAATTCAGACGTCAAGTTCCTCCTGCTTATCTGCCTAAGGACACTGGGGACGATCATCACTTAGAGTCCACTCTTGTGGAACACGGTTTGAAATGGAGCCCCGTCAAGATCTACCACCGGTTCAGTGAGGACGGACATGGGTCCTCGTCAAGCTGGCGCTTAGTCGTGGATTATTTAGAGCGTGCCGAAGCAAAGATGCCGGACGAGGGAGTACCTTTCACCTGCATCGTCACTATTTCAGATCCCAGCGCAGCTAAGCCCGTATTCAATGAGATGCGCCAAGGTCTGCAGACCCTAGGTGTTCGCCTCGAAAACATCCAAATTGCGGCCAGAATCACGCCCAGGATCTAGGTGCAGAAATAGCGGCAGGCACGGAACGGGCAGCCACAAGACACACAATCCCTGGGTCGGCGGTTCGAGTCTGCCTTCTTCGGTCAACGCATGCGTTGACCGAAGTCTATGGTCAGCCACCACCATCTACACCGGAGCCTCGCGCTCCGGTGTTTTTGTACACCGACCCAAGCCAAGGACTCGGACTGCCGAGAAGCAGTGGCGACCCAGTAGCCACGCACGCGTGGTGAGAGGCTCGCCTCAGTCCTGCCCCAGCACCCGCCGGTAGAGGGCTTCGTACTGATCCACGATGGGGCCTTCGGCGAAGGTGCCCAGGGCGCGCTCGCGGGCGGCGTCGCCCATGGCGAGCCGCAGATCCTCGTCGCGCAGAAGTTTCAAGGCATCCGCGGCCATGGCGTCCACATCGCCCATGGTTTCGAGATAGCCGTCCACGCCGTGGCGCACCACCTCGGGCAGGCCACCCACACGGCTGGCGATGACCGGCACCCGGTGGCCCATGGCCTCCAGGGCCGCCAGGCCGAAGCTTTCGGTGGCGCTGGGCAGCAGGAAGAGATCGGAACAGGCCAGCACGGTGCCGATGTCCAGCTGCTTGCCCGTGAACCGGACTTCCGAGGCGAAGCCCCGGTCCCGGCAGAAGGCCTCGGCTTCCACGCGGTCCGGCCCATCGCCCACCATCACCAGCCGGGCGGGGACTTCCTTGCGGACGCGCTCGAACACCTTCAATACGTCTATCACCCGCTTCACGGGGCGGAAGTTCGAGATATGGGTCAGGACGAAGGCTGCCTTGGGCGCGAGCCAGGCCCTGCAGTCCGGGCGCTCCGGTCCGGGGGGCTCCACGAAGTTGCCGATGACCTCAATGGTCCGATCCACCCCGAAGGCCCGAATAGTCTCCTGGCGCAGGTACTCAGACACAGCCGTGACGCCATCGCTTTCGCGGATGGCCATCTTCACCATGGGCAGGTAGCTGGGATCGCTGCCCACCACCGTGATGTCCGTGCCGTGCAGGGTGGTGATGACCTTGAGGCCCGGGATGGCCATGCGGGCCAGCAGGGCGGCCATGGCGTGGGGGATGGCGTAGTGGGCGTGAATGATCTCCAGGCCGTGGTGCTCGGCCACGTCCGCCATCTTGGATCCCAGGGCGATGGAATAGGGGGCATCCTCGAACAGGGGATAGGGGCTGGCCCGCACTTCGTGGAAGTTGATGCGGTCCTCGAAGCCCACCAGCCGCGGCGGCAGGCTGGGGCTGAGGATGTGGATCTCATGCCCCCGGGCGGCGAGGGCCTTGCCCACTTCCGTGGCCACGACGCCCGAACCGCCGAAGGTGCTGTAGCAGGAGATACCAATGCGCATGGATGGAGTCCTCTCCAAGTTATGATGATCGGGTTCCCGGGATCCTGCCCATGCCTCTTCTCTTCACCATCACCTACTATGCCCTCGACGCGCTGATCTACCTGCTGCTGGCGGTGGCCATCCTGTCCTGGTTCCCCATTGACCCCGGGAACCGGTGGATCCGCCTGCTGCACACGGTCACGGATCCGATCCTGCATCCGATCCGGGCGCTGGTGCCACCCATCGGGGGATTCAGCCTCGACATCCTCATCGCCGTGCTGCTGCTCGGCGTCATCCAGCGGGTCTTCCTCCGGGCCCTGACCTCCTGAGGTGCTCATGAAGTACACCCCCCTCGATATCCAGCGCCGGGAATTCGAGAAGGTCTTCCGGGGCCTCGAAGAATCCGAGGTGCGGACCTTTCTCCATGAAATCGCCGGAGAGTGGGAAGAAGTCCTGGCCGAAAACCAGAAGCTGAAAGAGGAAATCCTGGACAGCCGCGAACGCCTGCGCCAGTACCAGGACCAGGACCGCATCTTCCGCGAGACCCTGCTCCAGGCCCAGCGCACCCGCGAAGACGTGCTGGACGGCGCCAACCGCGAAAGGGAGCTGATCATCCGCGAGGCCCAGTTCAAGGCCGAGGAGGTCATCCGCGAGGCTCAGCAGCATGTGGTGGAGCTGGAAGTGCAGCTGCGCAGCCTGAAGATGGAGCGCCTGAAGTTCCTGAGGGAAGTGGAATCCCTCATGGACCGCACCCGCCGCCACCTGCAGGAGGACGCGCCCGATGTGTACCTGGCCGCTCCGCCCACCCTGAACCTGGAGGGACTGGACCTCAGCGCCCTCGACGAGCCCCCCCTGCCCCCGCGCCGGCCGAGGGTCGGCGGCTGATCCGGTCATCCGATTCCTGGATCGTCAAATCGTCCGGCCCTCCGCCCCTCCCCCTGGAGTTCCCATGTCCCACGCCGTCATCCTCAAATCCCTCCGCAGTCCCATCGGCAAGTTCCAGGGCGCCCTGGCGCCTCTGGCCGCGCCGGACCTGGCGGCCCAGGTGATCCAGGCCCTGCTGGCCGCGGTGCCCGGCGCCGCGCCCACGGAGGCCATCCTCGGCAACGTAGTGAGCGCGGGGGTGGGCCAGGCCCCGGCCCGGCAGGCGGCCCTGCGGGGCGGCCTGCCCTCCAGCCTCTCGGCCCTTACCATCAACAAGGTCTGCGGCAGCGGCCTCAAGGCCATCCAGCTGGCGGCCAACGCCGTGCGGCTCGGCGACCACGAGGTGGTGCTGGCGGGGGGCATGGAATCCATGTCCAACGCGCCCTACCTCATGCCCAAACTCCGGACCGGCGCCCGCATGGGGCACACGGAAGCCAAGGACGCCATGATCCTGGATGGACTGTGGTGCGCCATGACGGACCAGCACATGGGCCTCACCGGCGAACTGGTGGCCGCCAAGTACGGCATCGGCCGCGAGGCCCAGGACGCCTGGGCCGCCGAAAGCCACCGCAAGGCCGTGGCCGCCATACAGTCCGGCGCCTTCAAGGCCGAGATCGTGCCCATCGCCGTGCCCGGGAGGAAGGGTGATCTGATCGTCAGCGAGGACGAAGGCCCCCGCGCCGATTCCACGCCGGAATCACTCTCCAAGCTGCGGCCGGCCTTCAAGAAGGACGGCACCGTCACCGCGGGCAACGCGCCCAGCGTGAATGATGGGGCCGCCGTCGCCCTGGTCAGCACGGAGGCCTACGCCCAGGCCCACGGCCTGCCCATCCAGGCGCGGATCCTCGGCACGGCCACCGCCGGCCTGGATCCCGAATGGGTGCTCATGGCGCCCGTGGAGGCCATCCGCAAGCTGCTGGCCCAGCTGGGCTGGACCGTGGGCGACGTGGACCTCTGGGAGATCAACGAAGCCTTTGCCGTGCAGCTGGTGGCCACCATGCACGAGCTGAAACTCCCCGCCGACCGCATCAATGTCCACGGCGGCGCCGTGGCCCTGGGCCATCCCATCGGGGCCAGCGGTGCCCGGGTGATGGCCACCCTGCTCCATGCGCTGACGCGCCTGGATAAGCAGCGCGGCATCGCCGCGTTGTGTCTGGGCGGCGGCAACGCCATCGCCATGGCGGTGGAGCGGGTATAGGTTCCCTTTCAACAAGGGAAGGGCCCGGCGGACCGGGCCCTTCCCCTGTGCGGACGAACCAGACTAGAACCTGTACCGCATCCCAGCGCTGATGATGTTCACGCTGATCGCGTAGGTGCCCGACAGGTTGCCGCGGGTGAAGTCGGGATCGGTCGAAGAGGTGGTGGTGGTCAAATTGAGATTGGAATCCGGGATGAACAGGTGCGAGAAGGCGATATCCACGCTGAGGGACTTGGAGAGGGCGTGGCCGGCGCCGAAGGAGACCCAGGTGCGGGTGTTTTCGGGGATGCGGGGGGTGCGGTACGCATCATCCACCGCGCTCTGGTCGTAGCCCAGCCCTGCGCGGAAGGTCCAGGCCTCGGAGGCCTTCCAGGTGGCGCCCAGGCTGACGAAGGTGGTGTCCTTCCACTTCTCCTCGGTCACGGTTTCCAGCGCCTGGGGGGCGACATTGTCCGCGAACTTCACGCGAAGCTCGTCGAAGCGGGACCAGGTGCTCCGGGACACCTCGCCCTGGATGGTGAAGGCCTTGTTGATGTCATAGCTGAAGCCCAGGGAGTAGGTGGCGGGTAGCTTGAGATCCGCCGTCCCCCCGCCGTTCTTGAATCCGCGCGCCTGCACCGTGGCCAGGGGAACCCCCGTCAGGGTGGCGGGATAGTCGAAGGCCACATCGCCCTTGATGGCCATGGTCATGGCGCTATGGAAGCCCACGCCGAAGCGGAGGGCTTCGGTGGGCTGGAAGGTGGCGCCCAGGCGGACGCCATACTGCCAGGCCTCCCCGGTCACCGTGGCCTTGCCATCCTGGGTCCCGGGGGTGAGGCCGGAGAGGAGGGCGAAATCCAAAGCGTTGGAGAGTTCGGCCTCGGCCCAGCGGGCCACGAAGGACGCGCCGACCGACCACTGGCTGTTGATGCGGTAGGCGATGGTCGGAGCCAGGTCAATGGTCTTGAGATCGGTCTTCAGGCCGTGGTACCGCCCCATCCAGTTGCTGTCGTACTCCGTGGGCAGGCCGAAGGGCACGTTCACCAGGAAACCCAGCTTCAGGTCCTCGCTGTAGCTGTACATCGCGCCGAAGTTGGGAACGAGGCCGGCCACCGCCGCGTTGCCATGCGTCGTGGGGCCCGAAATCGTGCTGCCGTTCACCCGGGTGGCCACCCCTTCACTGAATTTGGCATCCATGGCGATAAAGGATGCGCCGCTGGTGAACTGCCATCCGGAGAACTGGGTCAGCAGCGCGGGATTGAAGAAGGCCCCGCTGATATCCGAGCTCGTGGCGGACACGCCCGCGAAGGAGCTGCCCTGGGCGCTGACGCTCTGCTCGCGGAGCTGGAAGCCGCTGGCCTGGGCCTGGGGGGCGAAGGCGGCGGCGGCGACGAGGGTGAGGGTGGTGAGGGTGAGGCGCGAATGTAGGCTCATAGGGGCATGGCTCCTGTCCCGGATTCCCGGGGTGAGTGGCTGTCTCCAGCCGATGGCGTAGGGATGATGATGGATCACGATACCAAATCGTTACAGACCTGCAACAGCTCACGATATGCCTGTCCTGGGGTAGGAATACATGATCTAGCCGTCGTCAACCATGCGTGGCGATAGCGCCGCGCGAAGACTTCGCCCATGGGCCAGCTCCTGGACCAGGGCCGATCCGATGACGGGGGTGGCCCCCAGGGCCCGGATCGCCGCCAGGCTCCGCGGATCGGAAAGCCCGAAGCCCACGGCCAGCGGGCGGTCTGAAAGTCCCTTCAGATCCCCCAGCCGCCGCGAAACCGGCGCCAGATCCGTGCCCTGCCCCGTGCCGGTCACGCCCAGCCGCGCCACCACATAGGCGAAGCGCCGGGCGAAGGGCGCGGAGGCCCCCGGATCCGGGCGGTCTGAAAGGATCTGGCGGGCGCGGTCGAGGGTGGTGGTGGGCGCCAGCAGGGGCACCATCGGGTAGCCCGCGGCGCGCAGGTCCGCCTCGAAACCGGGTTCCTCCCCGAAGGGCAGATCCACCACCAGGAGGGCCTTCACGGGCGTCGGCGCGAGCAGGGCTTTCAGGCGCCCCGCGCCAAGCTGAAGCAGCGGATTCAGGTAGGTGAAGAGGATGATGTCGGGACTCTCCGTGAGGCCCGCGAGGGCTTCCAGCACGCGCCGGGGCGTGGCGCCGCGGGCGATGGCGCGGTGCGCGGCCGCCTGGAGCACTGGGCCGTCGGCGATGGGATCAGAGTGGGGAAGGCCGATCTCGATGGCATCGAGGCCCAGGGCCTTGGCCTCGGAAAGCAGGCCTGGCAGGACCTCCAGGGAGGGATCACCGGCCATGAGAAAAGGGAGGAGGGGGTTCATGGAAATCCTTTTTTTTAACCACAGATGACGCAGAAAGCTAAAAAAAGTAGTAGCCACAAAGAACACAAAGGACACAAAGGAAAGAGCTGGTCACGGAAGCCACGGAAGAAGGCTGGAAGGCACGGAAAAAGGCAGGGGGCGGCCGCTTTGAAAGCAGGGGCTGTATCCCGGGGGCGCCGGGACTGCGCATTTGAGACGCGGCCCCGGCTCCCCCGGGATCACTTCCGGCTGCGCCGGAAGCCGCCTTCGGCGGGCCCGAGTGGCGAGAATCACGGCCCCTTCTGTGTCCTCCGTGAAATTCCGTGTCTTCCGTGACCAGCAATACCTGAAGGAGCCCGCTGGCATTCGCCGTGGAACCACCCTTTGTCTTTCTTTGTGCCCTTTGTGCCCTTTGTGGCCCATTTTTCTTTCACCTGTGATTAGTGGTCAAATCCCCAGACGCGCCTGGTAGGTGGACAGGTCCTTGTCGCCCCGCCCGCTGAGGCCCAACAGCACCGTGGCGGCGCCTTCGGCGGCGAGGGCGGGGAGCAGGGCCAGGGCATGGCTGCTCTCCAGGGCGGGCAGGATGCCTTCGCTTTCGCACAGCATCCGCGCGCCGGAAAGGGCCTCGTCATCGGAAGCGCGGCGCACCTCGACCCTTCCGTCCAGCACCAGTGCCGCCAGTTCGGGCCCCAGGGCCGGGTAGTCCAGCCCCGCGCTGATGCTGGCGGTTTCGGCGGTGTGGCCATGCTCGTCCTGCAACAGCAGCGTCTTGCAGCCATGCAGCACGCCCATGCGGCCGCCATCGAGCCGGGCGGCGTGTTCGCCCAGGGCCGTGCCGTGGCCACCGGCTTCGACGGCGATCCGGCGCAGGTCATCGTCCAGGAAGGGCACCAGCAGGCCCAGGCCATTGCTGCCACCGCCCGCGCAGGCGAGGACCACCTCCGGCAAGGAGCCGGATTGGTCCAGCACCTGGGCCCGGGCTTCCTCGCCGATGACGGTCTGGAAGCTGCGCACCAGGGTGGGGAAAGGGTGGGGGCCCAGCGCGGAACCCAGGATGTAGTGGGCCCGGTCGCAGCGGCCCGCCCAGGCCCGCAGGGCCTCGTTCACCGCCTCCTTGAGGGTGCCCTGCCCCGCCTCCACGGGCACGACCGTCGCCCCGAAGAGCTGCATGCGGGCCACGTTCGGCGCCTGGCGGGCCATGTCGGTGACGCCCATGTAGACCGTGCAGGCCAGGCCCAGCCGCGCACAGGCCGCGGCGGTGGCCACACCATGCTGCCCCGCGCCGGTCTCCGCGATGACCTCCGCCTTGCCCATGCGCCGGGCCAGGAGGGCCTGGGCCAGGGCGTTGTTGATCTTGTGGGCGCCGGTGTGGGTGAGGTCCTCGCGCTTCAGGAACAGGGCCTTCAGGCCCAGCCTGGCGGCGAGGCGCGGCGCGGGCGTCAGCGGCGTGGGGCGGCCCACGAAGTGGCGCAATTCGCCTTTCAGCTCCGCGAGAAACGACGGATCCACTGATGCCGCGAGAAAGGCCGTCTCCAGATCGAGAAGCGGTTGCAGGAGGGTTTCCGGGGCGTAGCAACCCCCGAGGGACTGGGCGCCGAAGCGCGTAGGAAGGGCGAATCCTGCGGTCATGCGGACTCCAGTTCGTGGGCCATGCGGATGAATGCGGCGACCTTTGCGGGATCCTTGCGGCCCGGTGTGGCTTCAAGGCGGCTGGCCGCGTCCACGCCGCGCAACCGGGCTCGCAGGGCGGGTGGAAGGGACATCACCCGGTCCCGCAGGTTCGAGGCGTCCAGGCCTCCCGCCAGCAGGAAATCCCCTGGCGGCGGGAAGGCCATGGCGTGGCCCTGCCCCGATCCACCCGCCACGCCGGTGACCGTGGCGCTGGGCTCCCACAGGTACAGATCCGCGGGCACCGGGATCTGGCCGGGTTCATCGGCCCAGGGCAGCAGGACGAACAACCCGGCCTCATGGAGCCTGTGGATGCCTGCTTCCCGCGTAACCGCGGGAAGATAGGGTTGAACTTTCTGAAAACCGTGGCGGCGGGCGGCGGCCAGAACCGTTTCTGCGCGTTCGGCCACCATGACCAGCACGGCCCGGTCCAGGAAAGGCGCCGCCAGGGACAGGTTCTGGCAATGCCTCGGACTCCGGGAATGGGATACAAAACCGAGCAGATCCGCGCCCTCCGAGGCCGCGAAGGCCGCGTCTTCAGCAAGGGCAAGACCACAGACTTTGGCGAGAAGGCTCACGGGGCCTCCGCGCGGAGATCCGCCAGGATGCGGCTGAGGAAGCCCCGGGGATCCGGACTGCGCATGAGGGCTTCCCCGATGAGCACCGCGTCGAAGCCCGCCCCCAGGGCCAGCCGGGCATCCTCGGGCGTGGCCAGCCCCGATTCGCGGATGAGGATGGCTTCCGGGAATGCGCTTCGCAGCGGCGCCGCCGAGGGCTCGCCCAGGGTGAAGGTGGAAAGATCCCGCGCGTTGATGCCCACCAGGCGGGCCTCTGCGGCCTGGGCGAACCCCACCTCCGTCAGATCGTGCAGCTCCACCAGGGGTTCGAGGCCGCGGGCCCGGGCCGCCTCGGCGAAGGCGGCCGTATGACCCTTGAGTACCCGGGCGATGAGCAGCACGGCTTCCGCGCCGGCGGCCTCCGCCTCGGCCAGATGGGCTTCGGAGATCACGAATCCTTTGTAGAGGCGCGGCACCCCGAAGTCTGCCGCCGCCCGGAGCTGCTCCGCTGAGCCCCGGAAATGGGCCGGTTCCGCCAGGATCGAAAAGGCCGAGGCGCCCCCCTCCAGATAGGCCTGGAGCTGGGGCAGGAGTGGCGTGCCCTTGGCGAAGGGGCCCAGGGAGGGCGAGGCCTGTTTGTATTCGGCGATCACCGCTCCGCCCCGGGCCCGCGCATCCCGGCGCAGGGCTGTTTCGAAGGGACCATTGGCCACCAGCCGGGGGCGTCGTGGCGCGGGAGCGGCAGGCAGTTCCGCCATACGGGCCAGTTCTGAAACCAGCACGCGCTGAAGGTGGGATCTGGATGCCAGGCCCGTCCCGTGCACGAGGGAGGCCGGATCGGGAAGCCGGGTCATGGCCGCCCCTCGGGCATGGCGAAGGGCAGCGGAAAGCCGCCCTGGATCTGGGTCCTGGCCTCCTGCAGAGAGCCGGTCAATCCGTCCAGCCCCGTACCCCGGTGCAGGTGGAGCCCCAGGGCGGCCTGGAGCGCCACCGCATCGGCCACGGCCGGGCGGAAGTCAGGATGGGAAGCGCCGCCGAAGATCCCCCGCGCCACGGCCAGGGCTTCGGCGCGGTCGGCCACGCGCAACGCGTGGCGGGGGGGCGGCTTGATCCCCAGTTCCCGGGGTACCAGCACCTGGGGCGGGGCCACCCGGCCTGCGGCCACCACCAGGACTGTGGTGGGGCCCTCAATGGAGGCTTCGTCGAGGCCCTTCCCTTCGGCGTCCTTCCCGTGGATCACGAACGCCCGCCGCAGGGTCGGTCGCCGGGCGAGGGCCCCGGCCATGGGTGCCAGCAGATCCTCCCGCGCGACGCCCAGCAGTTGAAGGGGTGGCTGGGCGGGATTCAGGAGGGGGCCCAGCAGATTGAAGATGGTGGGGATGCCCAGGCGCCGGCGGATCTCCCTCAGGCGGCCCAGCAGCGGATGGTAGGCGGGGGCGAAGAGGAAGGCGAAGCCCCGGGTCTTCAGATCCTCCGATAGGTCGGCGCTGGCCCGGGCCAGGTCGTAGCCCAGGGCTTCCAGCAGGTCCGCGCTGCCGCAGACGCTGGTGGCGGCGCGATTGCCGTGCTTGACGATGGGCACGCCGAGATGGGCCAGAAGCAGCGCCGCCAGGGTGCTCAGGTTGGCGGTGGAAGAGCCATCGCCGCCGGTGCCGCAGGTATCGAGGGCCGAATCGGGCACCGCCGGAAACGGCACGGCCACCTCGGATAGCGCATCGGCGAAGGCCGCCAGTTCGTGGGCCTCGGGCACGCGCTGGGCCAGCAGGGCCAGACAGGCGCCCACCAGGAGCGCGTCCGTATCCTGGTCCATGAAGATGCGCATCAATTCCGAGGCCGTGGCTTCGGGGAGGGGGCGGATGGGGTTGTGGGTGGTCAACAGCGTCATCGGGAGCGCTCCTTTACCAGCCTCAGGAAGTTGGCGAGCATGGCCGGACCGTCCGGCGTGAGGATGCTTTCCGGGTGGAACTGCACCCCCCAGCGGGGCAGCTCGCGGTGTTCCATCGCCATGATCTCGCCCCCGGGGCTGCGGCCCGTGACGCGCCAGCAGGCCGGCAGCGAGGCCGGTTCCGCGATGAGGCTGTGGTAGCGGCCCACGGGCAGGCCGGGAGGCAAACCCTGGAAGAGGCCTGAACCGTCGTGTTCCAGCGGCGTGGCCTCGCCGTGCAGGGGCTCCAGGGCGCGGGTGACCCGGCCACCCGTGGCGGCGGCAAGGGCCTGGTGGCCCAGGCAGACGCCCAGCAGGGGGACGGCCCAGTCCGATCCGGCCAGGGCCATGTGGGCGGGACTTTCCGTGGGATGGCCGGGACCCGGCGATAACACCACGGCTTGGGGCCGGAGGGCCCTCGCCTCATCGAGGGTAATGGCGTCGTGGCGGATCACGCGCACCTCCGCGCCCATCGTCTCGAAGGCCTGCACCAGGTTGTAGGTGAAGGAATCCAGGGCATCAATGAGGAGGATCATCGGGCGCCTCCATCCAGCTTCACGCCAAGGGCCTGGGCGATGGCGCCGAGCTTGTGCAGGGTCTCGAAGTACTCGGCCTCGGGCCGCGAGGCGCGCACCACGCCCGCACCGGCCTGGATGTGAGCCGCCCCCCCCGTGTAGACCGCGGTGCGGAGGATGAGGGCCGTGTCCAGGACGCCATCGGCCCCCAGCCGCAGCAGCACCCCGCCGTAGGGGCCCCGGACCTCCCCTTCCAGTTCCGCGATGCGCTGGCAGGCGCGGAGCTTGGGCGCGCCGCTCACGGTGCCCGCGGGGAAGGCCGCCGCCAGCACGTCCACGGCATCCACCCCGGCCTTCAGCTTCGCCTTCACCGTGGTCGTCAGGTGCAGCACGTGGCTGGTGCGCTGGAGCGCCAGCGGGAGATCCACCCGCACGCCGCCGGCCACGGCCACCCGGCCCAGATCGTTGCGGGCCAGATCCACCAGCATCTGGTGTTCGGCCAGCTCCTTGGGATCGCGCTTCAGGGCCTCGAAGCGGGCCGCGTCCTCCTCCGCATTGGCGCCCCGGGGCACGGTCCCCGCGATGGGCAGGGTCTCGGCCTCGCCATCCTGCACGCGCACCAGCATCTCCGGCGAGGCGCCCACCAACGCGAAATCGCCCCATTCAAGCAGGAACCCGTAAGGGCTGGGGTTGAGGCGGCGCAGGCGGCGATAGGCCTCCAGGGGAGGCGGCGGATCCTCGATGCGGAACCGCTGGCTCGGCACCAGCTGGTAGATGTCCCCATCCAGGATCAGTTCCTGGGCCGCAGCCACGGCGCTTTCGTAGGCCTGGCGGGACATCTGAGGCCGCACGGACGGCAGCGCATGGCCCGGACCGGGGTCCTTTGCGCCCGACCGCAGCCGTGCCCGCAGGGCTGCCAGGCGCGCGCAACCGACGTTGAGATCGGCGTCCAACGTCTGCAGCTCCGCCACCTGATGCAGGTGATCGAAGACCAGGGCCGTATCAAAGCGGCGGACCCAGAGGCCGGGGAGGCCGAGGCTGTTCCGGGCGGGGAGCCGCAGGCTGGGTTCCAGCGCGCCCAGGGCCTCGAAGCCCAGGTATCCGGCGCATCCGACACCCACGGGGAGGGCCTCGCGCAGGGGGGGAAGGGCCGCGCCAGGATCGTGAAGGGCACCTTCGGGAGCCGATCCCGCGAGGCTTCGGAGGGCCTCCATCCAGCCCACCGCGGGGGCCTCCAGGCGGCATTCGGCCTCGCCCTCGATCAGCACGAAGCTGTGGCGTCCCACGCGTTCTCCCTGGTCGCAGGATTCCAGCAGCAGGCTGGCGCCCGCGGGCCGGAGCGCGAGGTAGGCCGCGAGGGGCGTCAGCAGATCAGCGGGAAGGGGGTGTCGGATCAAGTGCATCGTGTGGGTCCAAGAAAAGCCACAGACCGGCTTTGCCGGGATGGGGCGTGGGGGTCCGCGAAGCGCGGAACCACCGGAAAGCATCAAAGAAAAAGCCCGACCATGGGGTCGGGCTCGGAAGGTCCGGGGTGGCGTGGGCCGCTAGGCCTCGCACATGGATCCGTCCGCGCCCGTACGCCACCAATACGCCCCGTGAAGGAGGCCCTGGAGGAGGGACGGAGTGGACAGAGGCATGGAAGCGATGAAACCCCACCGGTCCCGTACCTGTCAAGTGTGGTTTGATGGGAGATTGCTTGCGGACGGCCATGAACCCTCGCCCCACCACCATCCACACCGATGAGGCCCTGACGCCGCGAGGGCCCTGGACCTTCCTGATGCCCGCCCTGCCCGGCGGATTCACGCGCTGGGGCTGGGGCCTGATGCTCGGCTGGGCCCTGGTGCTGCTTGGACCCGCCCTCGGATGGGCGGGGCTTCTGCGCCGCGCCGCGGGTTCGAGCGCCCTGCCGGCCCACTGGGGCGAACAGATCACCGTCCGCGACCTGTGGGAGATCTGGGAAAACGGCGGCCTCCAGCACCGCCTGACGAATTCACCCACGGTGCATCTCTTCGGCCTGGGCCTGGTCATCGTCCTCTGGTGCGGATGGCGCATGCAGGCGGAAACGGCGGGACAGAAGGCCCGGCTGGGCGCATGGCTCCTCGGTGCCCTGGACACGGTCCTGATCGGCTTCCTGCCCCTGGGACTCGCCGCGTGGCTGGTGGATTCGGGTCTGAAATGGGCGGGCGGGCTGGGCATTGATGGTCTGGGATGGATCGCCTTCTTCGGGCGCCCCCTGGTGTGGATGGCCCTGATCGCCGCGTTGAACCTCCAGTGGTGGTTCTGCCGGCTGGGGCGCGCCGGAGGGTTGAACCGCGGCTACTTCGTCCACCTGGGGGACAGCTTCCTTCACCTCTGGTCCCACCCCATGCAGTGGGGCCTGGTGAACCTCGGGGGAGCCGCCCTGCGTTCCCTCCCGCCCTTCCTGGTGCTGCTGCTGGCCTGGCGCATGGGCGGTGGCACCGCCTTCCGCGTGTGGCTGTTCCTGCTGCTCCAGCTCTTCGTGACCGCGATCAACGGCTGGCTGATGGGCTGGCTGCTCCGCGCCGCGGCCCTCTTCTGGAACCACGCTGCCGCGGTGCGGAAAGCCCGCGCAGCCCTGAAGGAAATCCCCCATGAAGCCGAAGCCCTCTAGCGCTTTTCTTGCCTTCGCCCTGCTTTCATTTCCCTTGGCGGCGCAGCCGCCCAGCGCGAAGGCCGAAGTCGTCCCCATCACCGCCGCCCTCCCCGAGGACGCGGACATCCAGACGGTCATCGCCCCCCTGGCCGCCGAGATCAAGGCCAGCTTTGATCTCCCGCTGGTGCAGGCGCCCCTGGGCCTCTTCCGCGGGCGTCGCGGGGAGGAGAACCTGCTGGGCTACTGGGTATCCGATGTGATGCGCCAGGCGGCCCAGGGCGTGGTCGGTGCGCCGGTGCGCTTCGCCATCACCAATGCCGGCGGCCTGCGTTCCAACCTGCGCCCGGGTCAGATCCAGGTGGCCGATATCTTCGAGATGATGCCCTTCGAGAACGAGCTGGTGGTCGTCGAGCTCACCGGCGCCGAGGTCATCCAGGTGGTGAAGGAGGGCCTCGTCCGCCGGGGGGGTGAACCCTGCTCGGGGGTCAAGGCGGTGGTCGTGGGTTCGCCGGAGGCCGCCACGTTCATCCTCACCTGGGATGACGGCAGCCCCATTGATCCCAAGGCCACGGTGAAGGTGGCCACCTCCGACTATCTCTACGGCGGCGGGGATTCCATCCCAACGCTGAAGCAGGGCCGCAGGCCCTTCACCACGGGCATCACCCTCCGCCAGATGCTGCTGGACCAGTGCGCCAACCTGGCGAAGGCGAAGCGCGACCTGCTTCCCCCAGCCCCGGGCCGCTACACCATCCCGGTCCCGATCCAGGAAGCCATCCGCGACAAGAAGTTCAGGCTGTAGGGGGCACGATGGATCGCCGCGATTTCCTTGCCTCCCTCGGTGCCGCCACCGTCGCCTCCCAGGTGCCCCTCCGGGCCGCGGGAGATCCCGCCTCCGCGGCGGCCTCGGGCCGCATCACCCTGCTGCACACCAACGATACCCACTCCCGCATCGAGCCCTTCGGCCCGGGCAACGGGGCCATCAGCGGCAAGGGCGGCATCGCCCGGCGGGCCACCCTGGTGCGGCAGTTGCGGCAACAGCTGGGCTCCGTGCTGCTGCTGGACGCCGGCGACACCTTCCAGGGCACGCCCTACTTCAACCGCTACAAGGGGCGCCTCGACTACCAGCTCATGCGCATGGTGGGCTACGACGCGGGAACGCTGGGCAACCACGATTTCGATAACGGCGTGGGGATGCTGATCGAGGCCATGGAAGCCATGGAGCAGCTCAAGCACCCCAACCCGCCCTTCGCCTTCCTGAACTGCAACTTCGATTGCAAGGGCGCGCCGGCCCTGGGCAAGCGGATCCGCCCCTACATGGTGCGGGACTTCCCGGGCATCCGGGTCGGCATCACGGGCGTGGGCGTGGCCTTTACCGGACTGGTCTCCCCGAGGAACCATGAGGGAATCACCTGGAGGGATCCCTACGAGGCCCTGAAGCCCATCGTGAAGCAGCTCCGGGAGGTTGAAAAAGTTGACCTGGTGGTGGTGCTTTCCCATCTGGGCTACAACATGAACGGCAGCGCCCCGGACGATCTCCAGATGCCCGGCCGGGTCGCCGGCATTGACGCCATCATCGGCGGCCACAGCCACACCTTCCTGGAGACCCCCACCAAGGTGGCGCAGGCCAGGGGCGAGACGCTGATCTTCCAGGTGGGGTTCGGCGGCGTGAACCTGGGGCGCCTGGATTTCGCCGTGGCCCGCGGAGCGGTCAAGGCGGCCAGCGGAGCTTCCATGCCGGTGCTCGGATGACCCAGGGGGCGTGACCGAAGTCCCAACCCCCGGTCCCCATGAGGAAAGCCGCTTGAAGCAAGGCTTTCGCCGTGGGAGTCTGCCTTGTCCACCTTTCATCGGACCCACGCGGTTCGCGGGCCGTCCCATGCCTTGGCGATGCGTGAACACACAGGAGAGACCATGACCCTGCAGACGATCATCTGGACCGAGATTGACGAGGCACCCGCTCTCGCCACGCATTCCCTGCTGCCCATCGTCCAGGCCTTCACCAGGGGAACCGGCATCGCCGTCGAAACCTCCGACATCTCGCTGGCGGGCCGCATCCTCGCGAACTTCCCCGAAAACCTGACCGGAAGCCAGCGCGTGCCCGACAACCTGGCCCGGCTGGGCGAGCTCGCGCAGAAGCCCGAGGCCAACATCATCAAGCTGCCGAACATCAGCGCCTCCATCCCCCAGTTGATCGCCGCCATCAAGGAGCTGCAGTCCCAGGGCTTCAACCTTCCGGACTATCCGGAACAGCCCAAGAATGATGCGGAGAAGGCGCTCCAGACACGGTTCGCCAAGGTCCTGGGCAGCGCCGTCAATCCGGTGCTGCGCGAAGGCAACTCCGATCGCCGGGCCCCGCTGTCCGTGAAGAACTTCGCAAAGAAGCACCCCCACAAGATGGGCGCCTGGAGCCCCGATTCGAAGTCCCGCATCGCGCACATGAGCGGCGGCGACTTCTACGGCAGCGAAACCTCCACGACGGTTCCCAAGGCCACGGAGGTCCGGATCGAATTCGTGGGTGCCGACGGGAGCGTCAAGGTCCTGAAGGAGAAGACCGCCCTGCTGGAGGGCGAGGTCATTGATTCCTCGGTGATGAACGTCAAGGCCCTGCGCGCCTTCTATGCCGAGCAGATCGAGGCCGCCAAGCAGGAGGGCCTCCTCCTGTCGCTGCACCTCAAGGCGACGATGATGAAGATCTCCGATCCGGTCATGTTCGGTCACGCCGTGTCCGTCTTCTACAAGGACGTGTTCGAGAAGCACGCGGCCGTCATCAAGGACCTGGGCGTGAACATCAACAACGGCCTGGGCGATCTCTACTCGAAGATCCAGAGCCTTCCTGAGGCCCAGCGGGCGGAGATCGAGGCCGATATCCAGGCCGTCTACAAGGATCGCCCCGCGCTGGCGATGGTGGATTCCGACAAGGGCATCACGAACCTGCATGTGCCCAACGACATCATCGTGGACGCCTCCATGCCCGTCGTCATCCGCGACTCAGGAAGGATGTGGGGCCCGGACGGGAAGCTGCACGACACGGTCGCGATGATTCCCGACCGCTGCTACGCGACGATCTACCAGACCATCATCGAGGACTGCCAGAAGCACGGCGCCTTCGATCCGGCGACCATCGGCAGCGTGCCCAATGTCGGTCTCATGGCCCAGAAGGCCGAGGAATACGGATCCCACGACAAGACCTTCTACGCCCCCGCCCCCGGAACCATCCGCATCGTGGACGCCTCCGGCGTGGCGCTGATGTCGCAGAAGGTGGAGACGGGTGACATCTTCCGCATGTGCCAGGCCAAGGACACGCCCATCCGGGACTGGGTGAAGCTGGCCGTTTCCCGCGCCAGGCTGACCGGTGCCCCCGCCCTCTTCTGGCTCGACAAGGAGCGGGCCCACGACGCGCAGATCATCGCCAAGGTGGAGAAATACCTCAAGGACCACGACACCACCGGCCTCGATATCCGCATCCTGGCGCCCGTGGAGGCGATGAAACTCTCCTGCGAGCGCATCCGCGCCGGCAAGGACACCATCTCCGTCACGGGCAATGTGCTGCGCGACTACCTGACCGATCTGTTCCCCATCATTGAGCTGGGGACCAGCGCGAAGATGCTGTCCATCGTGCCCCTGCTGGGTGGTGGCGGTCTCTTCGAGACGGGCGCCGGCGGCTCCGCCCCCAAGCACGTCCAGCAGTTCCAGAAGGAGGGCTACCTGCGCTGGGATTCCCTCGGCGAATTCTCGGCCTTCGCGGCTTCGCTGGAGCATGTGGCCAATGCCTTCAAGAATGCCAAGGTGGCGGTGCTGGCCGAAACGCTGGACCTCGCCATCGCCAAGTTCCTCGACAACGACAAATCCCCTGCCCGCAAGGTCGGTCAGATTGACAACCGGGGCAGCCACTTCTACCTCGCGCTGTACTGGGCTCAGGCCCTGGCCGCCCAGACCAGGGATTCCGGGCTCCAGGCCCGCTTCACCCCGGTGGCCCAGCAGCTCGGCGAAAACGAAGCGAAGATCAACGGGGAGCTGATCGCGGCCCAGGGCCGGCCCGTGGATATGGGCGGCTACTACCACCCGGATGTCCAGAAGACCTCCAAGGCCATGCGCCCCAGCGCCACCCTGAACGCCATCATTGACAGGCTGGCAAAAAACGACCTCGATTGAAATAACCAGGAAAAAATGGCATGATATTCGCTGAAACGCACTGTGAGGACAGCCCTTTGGCGCATGGTCCCTCGCCCAATCCCCCCCGAATAAAGGAGCAACACATGCACGCTGCCTCCCGTCTCCTCGCTGGAGCCCTTCTCCTCGCCGGCCCCGTCGCCTTCGCCCAGGCCAGTGCCACCGCGATCAACGTGCCCGCAACGGCCCGCATCTACAAGCCCATCACCCTGGCGAACGACACCGGCCTGAGTTTCGGCGATATCTTCGCCAGCGCGACGGCTGGCACCGTGACACTGGCCCCCGCGAGCACCCGCACGGCGACGGGTGGCGCGACACTGGCCGCCACCGGCACCGCCAATGCCGCGCAGTTCACCGTGGGCGGGAAACGGAACGCCTCCTACGCCATCACCTTCTCCTCCCCCGTGGTGCTGTCCGGCAGCGGTGCTGACATGGCCGTGAGCGCCTTCACCCCCTCCCTCGGGAGCGGCCTTCTCGACGCCACCGGCGCCCAGATTTTCACCGTGGGCGCCACCCTGGCCGTGGGTGCCAATCAGCTGGACGGCGACTACGCGGGCACCTTCAGCGTCACGGTCACCTACAACTGACGCTCGCTGATCTCCTGATCCGCCCAGGGCGTCTTCCGCGCCCTGGGTTTTCTTTATATCCGAGGCCCCATGCCACTCCTTCGCCCCTGGATCCTGTCCGCCCTGCTCATCGGTGGCCTCGCGGCGTCCCTTCCCGCGCAGGCACCCCCGCCCCCCTCGGCCGGAGGGCTGGGCGATCTGCTGGTGGCCCCCACCCGGGTGGTCTTCGAGGGCCGCAAGCGCGGCACTGAACTGAACCTTTCAAATATCGGGCAGGCCCGGGCCACCTACCGGATCTCCCTGGTGCGCATGGAGATGGACGAGATCGGCGCCTTCAAGGAACGGCCCCTCGATCCCGGGACGGAGGGCCTCCAGACCCTGTTCCGGTTCTCCCCCCGGGAAGTGACCCTGGAACCGCAGGAATCCCAGACCGTGCGCATCCAGGTGCGCAAACCCGCCGAACTGACCGCCGGGGAATACCGCCTGCACATGGTCTTCCGGGCCGTGCCGCCCGCTTCCGCACCGGCACCCGCCCCGTCCGAAACGCCGAAGGGGATCTCCATCAAGCTCACGCCCATCTACGGCATCGCCATCCCCCTGATCGTCCGGCATGGCGAGACCTCCGCCAAGGTATCCATCGCGGATCCCGTCCTGGACGCCGCCGGCCGGTCCCTGAGGTTCCGCCTGGACCGCGGCGGCAACCAGTCGGTCTACGGTGACCTCAGGGCGACCCTCCTTCCGGCCACGGGATCCCCGGAGGTGCTGGCGGAGGCCACGGGCCTGGCCGTGTACACCCCCAACACCGGCCGCACCGTGACCCTGGCGATGCCCGCGGCCCGCCCCCTGCCCGCCGGCAGCCGGATCCGGATCACGTACGCGCTGCCGGCCCAGGAGGGCGGCGGCCTGCTGGCCGAAACCATCCTGACCGTCCCCTGAATGGCCGCCTCCGCCTCCTGGAGAGTCCTCCGGCCCCTGATCCCCGCCTTCGCGGTGGCGGGGCTGTGGGCCGGAGGCGTACCGGCCGGGACCACCACCCTGACGGAGATGCGCGTGAACCGCCAGGAGGAGGATGTCCTCCTGTTCGCCCTGCGGCTGGACCAGGCCTCGCTCAGCAGCACCTTCCCGGGTTTCGCCGTGAAGGGTGGAATCCTGGTGCCCCTGGGAGAGCTGTGCCGCCTGCTGGACCTGGCCATCCAGTCGGATCCGAACCGTGGCCGGGCCGAGGGCTTCTTCATCGAGGAGAAGCGCCGCTTCAGCCTGGATGTCCTGGCCGGAACCGTGGCCGTGGAGGGCCGCACCCAGACCTTCGACCGCTCGCAGGTGGAACTGCACGCCGACGATATCTACGTGGATACGCGCCTCATAGCCCTCTGGCTGCCCCTGGATCTCCAGGTCGCCAGCCGCACCGCGACCATCACGGTGTCGCCCCGCGTCGCCCTTCCCATCCAGGAGCGATGGCAGCGGGAACGCATGATCGGCCGCTTCCGCACCGCGGAGGGTCCAAAGGCCTTCCCGCCATGGCCCGACCCCTACCGCCTGGCGGAAGTGCCGATGGTGGACGAGACCCTCCGCCTCACCGCCCGGACCGCCCCCGGAACGGATCAGCGCGTCCGCGCCCAGAGCACCACCTTCGCCACCGGGGACTTCCTCGGCCTGTCCTCCAGCCTGTACGCGGTCCTCGATGCCCAGGACGGCCTGTCGGAGTTCCGCATGACCCTGGGCCGCCGCGATCCGCAGGCGGGCCTGCTGGGTCCACTGAAGGCCACGGAGTTCGCCTTCGGGGAAGTCCTGGATCCGGGCCTCAACCTGCTCTCCATGCCCATGGCGGGCACCGGCGCGCTGCTCACCAACTACCCGCTGCAGCGCGAGAACGCCTTCGACCGCCACTCGTTCCAGGGCGATCTCCCGCCGGGCTGGCAGGTGGAGCTGTACCGGAACCAGGCCCTGCTGGGGTTCCAGGCCTCCCGTCCCGATGGCCGCTACGAATTCCTGAATGTGCCGCTCTACTACGGCTGGAACGATTTCCGGATGGTGTTCTACGGTCCCCAGGGCCAGCGCCGCGAGGAGGTGGCCCGCTTCGACGTGAGCGAAAGCCAGACCCCCGCAGGGGCCTTCCACTACCGGGTGGTGGGCACCGATCCCCGGCAGGCGGGAAAACGCGGCCAGGTCGAGGGCCGCTACGGGATCTCCAAGCGGTTCACGGCAGGATTCTCCGTATCGGGGCTGGACCTGGACGGCCGGCGCCATACCTACACCCAGGCGAATCTCCAGGGATTCTGGAAGCCCCTGTCGGCCACCCTCACGGCGGCCCGGGATCAACTGGGAGGCGCCATCGCGGAACTGGGCCTCCGCAGCCGCATCGGATCCACCAGCCTCACGGTGAAACATGCGGAACTCCAGGACGGCTTCATCAGTGAAGTGTTTCGGCCCATCTACGGCCCGGTCCGGAGCCGCAGCAGCCTGGAGACCTCGACCCTGCTGCCCAGCCTGGCCCGCAGCCTCGTCACCTTCGACCTCGGCGCCTCCCAGGACCGGCTGGTGGCGGGCGGCAGCGTGGACCGTCTGCACAACCGCATCTCCACGTCCTTCCACGGGTACTTCTTTTCCAACGAGATCATCCGCACCGAAGGCCGGAGTGCCGCGGCGTCCTTCCCCGCCACCACCACGGGGGACTTCCTCGCCAGCAAGTTCTTCCGCACCTTCTCTCTGCGGGGCCAGGCGAACTACCAGATGGATGGCGCCCGGCGCCTGAACGCCCTGTCCGCCTTCGCCGAGACGCCCATCTTCGACCCCTTCAACCTTCGCGCCGGCCTCACCCGGTCCATCGTTTCCGGCGATACCCTCGTGCAGCTGGGCGCCCACAAGACCCAGGGCGCCTACGCCCTCGGCCTGGAGCTGAGCTATTCCACGCGGAGCCGCCTTTCCCTGGACCTCACCCTGCGCGTGGGACTCGCCCGGGAGCCGCGGAGCGGACGGTTCCACGCGCAGGCCCAGGGCATCGCCAGCCACGGCGCCGTCTCTGCCCGGGCCTTCCTCGACGCCAACAGCAACGGCGTGATGGATCCCGGCGAGAAGCCCCTCCAGGGGGTGGGATTCATGGCGAACGGCGCCTCCCAGCCCCGGGCCACGGATGCCGAGGGGGTGGCCTTCCTCACCAACCTTTCCGGTGATCTCGCGGCCAACCTGTCCGTCAGTTCCTCCACCCTGGAGGATCCCCTCATGCGTCCGGGAAACCCGGGTCTGCGCATCACCCCCCGCCCCGGCCACGTGGTCCTGGCGGATGTTCCCCTGGTGCTGTTCGGCGAGGTCACGGGAACGGCCTACCTCAAGCGGGACGGCGCTTCCCGCGAGCTGGCCGGCCTGCTGCTGGAACTGGTGGACGCCCAGGGCAAGGTCGCGAAACGCGCCCGGACGGCCTTCGACGGTTTCTACACCCTTTCCGATATTCCGCCCGGGGCCTACCAGCTCCGGGTGCCCGAAGCCGAGATCCGCCGGCTCGGGCTCGCGGCACCCACGCCCATGAGCGTGATCGTGACCTCCGAGGGCACGATGGTGGACGGCCTCGATCTGGTAATCACACCTGATCTCGCATTCTCCCCCGCTCTGCGGGAGGATGTCCGGAAGGAAGAATGACGATGCTCCGCTCCCTTCTCTCGCAGGTTTCGAGACTGTGCCAGGTCGCGCTCCTGGCGGGGATGGCCCTTCCTGCCGCCGCCCAGACACCGACCATCACGAAGTACACGGACATCTCCCTGGGTTCCATCGTGCCCGGCGCATCCGCCGGAACGGTGGTGCTGAACTCCCCTTCCGGCACCCGGACGGCCACGGGGGGCACCAGTCTCGGGTCTTCCGCCGGCACCAGCCTCGGCACGCTCACCCTTTCGGGCAAGGCGGGTAATAGCTGGTCCGTCACGCAGGGAAGCCCCATCCCCTTCACGCTGATCGGGCCCGGAGGCGCCACCATGCGGGTGACCGTGGTGGATTTCGAACCCAGCGCCACCAACAGCGGCACCTTTCCGGCCTCGGGTACCACCGGCTTCTTCTACCTGGGCGTCACCCTCTCGGTGGGCACCAGTGCCGCCACGCCCGCGGGCACCTACACGGGGAGTTTCTCCCTGCGGGTGACCGACACCACCAGCAACAAGAACAGCACGACGGCTTTCGCGGTGCGGGCCAAGGTGGATCCGGTCATCACCCTCGCCCGGCTCACGGATCTCCGCTTCGGCGATGTCTTCACGAGTCCGGCGGCAGGAACCGTGGTCCTCAGCCCCGCCGGCGCGCGAAGCGCCACCGGGGGCGCGGGGCTGGGTTCGCTATCGCCCGTGGGACCGGCCACCTTCACCGTGACCGGCGCGGCCAGCGCCGTCTATGCCATCACCCTCCCCGCGAGCATCACGCTCAATGCCCCCGGCGGCACCCTCACCGTATCCCCCGTCACGAGCACGCCCAGCCTCACGGGCCTCCTGAGCGCCACCGGACAGCAGACCCTGGCCGTGGGGGGCACCCTCAACGTGGCCGCCAACCAGACCGACGGGGACTACGCCGGCACCTTCAACGTGATGGTGGCGTACAACTGAAGCGGTGCGCCCCAGCTCCTAGAAGAGTCCCACCACCCGCCCCGTCTCCGGGTCCACGTCCACATCGTAGAAGCCGGGCCGGGTGGGCAGGCCGGGCATGGTGGCCATCTTGCCCAGCAGCGGATAGAGGAAGCCCGCGCCGACGCTGGCCCGGATATCCCGCACGGGAATGCGGAAGCCCGTGGGAGCGCCCTTGAGCGCGGGATCGTGGCTCAGGCTCAGGTGCGTCTTGGCCATGCAGATGGGAAGGACATCGTAGCCGAGCCGCGTGTAGGCCTCGATGCGGGCCTCGGCCTCGGGCGAGTAGTCCACGCCGTCGGCGCCGTAGATCTCCCGGGCGATGGTCTCGATCTTCTGCTTGATGGGCTCGTCCAGGCCGTAGAGGAAACGGAAATTCGAGGGCCGCTCGCAGACGCGCATGACGGCCCGGGCCAGATCCAGGGCCCCTTCCCCGCCCAGGGCCCAGTTCTGGCAGACCACGGCATCCTCGGCGCCGCTTTCCAGCGAGGCCCGGCGCACCAGCTCCAGTTCAGCCTCGGAATCCGCGGCGAACCCGTTGACGGCCACCACCACGGGCACACCGAACTTCCGGGCGATGCGGATGTGGTGCAGCAGGTTGGGCAGGCCCTGGCGCAGCAGATCCAGGTTCTCCTCCAGGTAGACCGGATCCAGGGGCTTCCCGGCCACGACCTTGGGCCCCCCGCCGTGCATCTTGAGGGCGCGCACCGTGGCCACCAGCACCACGGCATTGGGCACCAGGCCCGAGACGCGGCACTTGATGTCGAAGAACTTCTCCATGCCCATGTCGGCGCCGAAGCCCGATTCGGTGATCACGTAGTCCGCCAGCTTCAGGGCGATCTGATCCGCCAGGATGGAGCTGTTGCCGTGGGCGATGTTGGCGAAGGGGCCCGCATGCACGAAGACCGGCGTGCCTTCGAGCGTCTGCATCAGGGTGGGCTTGAGGGCGTCCTTCATGAGCACGGTCATGGCGCCCGCCACGCCCAGATCCTCGGCTGTGACGGTTTCGCCCTGCCGGTTCAGCCCCACCACCATGGCACCCAGGCGGCGCCGCATGTCCTCCAGGCCCGTGGTGAGGGCCAGCACGGCCATGATCTCGCTGGCCACGGTGATGTCGAAGCCCGTCTCCCGGGCGAAGCCCTGTTCCTCTCCGCCCGTGCCCACGGTGACGCCCCGGAGGAACCGGTCACTGATGTCCAGCACGCGGCGCCAGGTGATGGCGGCCGGATCGAGATCCAGCCGGCAGACGCGGCGGCGCTCCCCGGCGGTGAAGGTCTCCGGATCGCCCTTGGTGATGCCCAGCCTGGCGCAGCGCAGCTGGAGCGAGCGGGGGAACCGGCGGCGGCCCTTGGCCTTCGGGAAGATGCGCTCGAACAGCTGTTCATCCGTGGCGCCGGCCTCGTGGAGGACCCGGGCGTCCAGGGCGGCGGCGCAGAGATTGTGGGCCGCGGTGATGGCATGGATATCCCCGGTCAGGTGGAGGTTGAAGTCCTCCATGGGGATCACCTGGCTGTAGCCGCCGCCCGCCGCACCACCCTTGATGCCGAAGGTGGGGCCCTGGCTGGGCTGGCGGATGCAGGTGAGGACGCGCTGGCCGAGATGGGCACCCAGGGCCTGGCTGAGGCCCACTGTCGTGGTGGTCTTGCCCTCGCCCAACGGAGTCGGCGTGATGGCGGTGACATCCACGTAGCGGCCGTTGGGACGATCCATGAGGCGATCCAGCACCTCCAGCCGCACCTTGGCCTTGGTGGGGCCGTAGTGCTCGAGTTCGCTTTCCTGAAGCCCGAGCTCCGCCGCCACCCGTCCGATGGGCTTGAGCACGGCGGCCTGGGCGATGTCCAGATCCGAGGGCACCGGATCCCTGCGCTGAAGGAGGGTGGGGGTGAAGGGCGTCGTGACGGTATTCATGCCGTCTCCTCGGAATGATCCAGCTTCATGATGAAGACAGAACGGCCTCGGGGCCGCCCTACTCCGGGATTGTTGATTCGCATCACAGCCGCCGCCATGCTGGATCCATGCGTCGGTTGAAAGAGGTTGCCATCCACCGCTTCCGGGAGAGGGCTTCGATCTTCCTCACGGAGCTGCATCCCGCCCGGGCTGCGGCGGAACGGGCCGTGGTGCTGGCCGCCCTTCGCAAGCGGGCCTTCGACGCCACCCATCACTGCAGCGCCTGGCGCGAGGGCGTGCCCATCTCAGCCTTCGGCGCCGATGACGATGGCGAGCCCTCGGGCACCGCGGGAAGGCCCATGCTGGCGGTGCTGGAGGGCGCCCAGGCCACGGATCTCATCGCCATCTGCATCCGGTGGTACGGCGGCACGAAACTCGGCACCGGCGGACTGGTGCGCGCCTATGCCGCGGGCGTCCAGGGCGCCCTGGCCGCGGCCGAGGCCGCGGGCGCATGGGAGGAGGTCCGCATCCTCCGCGCCGGCGAAATCCGGGTGCCCTCCGCCCAGGCCCACCTGCCCTTCGCGCTGCTGGGCGCCTTCCCGGCCGCCGCCGCCCTCGACCAGACCTTCGATGGCGAGGAGGCCGTGCTGCGGTTTGAATGTCCACCCGAGCTGGCCCCGGCCCTGGATCACGCTTGGCGCGAGCGCAGCCGGGGCGGGGCAATCGACTGGGATTCAGCAGGGCAAGAAAAATGACAACCGGTAAGGAACGGTGAGGGCCGGTGAAAAAACACAAAGCAATTCATTCTTGCTCCCCGTTCCTCCCCGTTCCTCACTGGTTAATTGCAGTTCCGGTGGATCAATTCAAAGGTTGAGTTGAAGCCGCGGAGCGCCCGCCTGGCATCACCCCCTCGCACGGCGACATGGGGTTTGGTTTCGACCGCTGAAAGGCCGCTCGCCGGTCCAGGCCCGCCATTCACCGATCCTTGCCCTGACTGGGTCTCGGATGCCCGTAGCTTGATCACACGGAAGGAGACGGCCATGGTCCATGCGGGATGGTTCATTGATTGCCCCTGGTGGTGGCTGGCGCTGTGGCTTCCCTCGCTGGCCTTCGCCATTCCCTGCGGATCAGGACGAAAGGAACACCGCTCATGAACGCCCAGGAACGCCCTCCGCTCTTTTCAGCCAAGCTCGTCTTCGGGCTGACGGTCATCGCCCTGGGCCTGATCCTCACGGCGGACAGCCTCCACTGGTATGACGCCTGGCACCTGCTGACCTGGTGGCCCCTGGCGCTGACGGCCTTCGGCCTCGCACGGCTCGCCCAGGATGGCCCCCTCAGCCTCCGCGGCCACATCTGGCTGGGGCTTTCCATGGCCGGCTTCATCTCCCAGTTCGGCCCCTGGGGCCTGCTGGAACGCTGGTGGCCGGTCTTCCTGGTCTGGGGGGGCATCGTCGTCACCCTGCGGGCCATCTTCCCCCAACCCAAGCGGACGCGGAAAGACAAGACCCGACCCCCATCGCCAAACCCCGGCGTTTCCGGTGATCCTGAAACTGATTCCCCGCAGGTGAAGCCATGAACACCCCCGACGACGCCAAGGCCCCCAGCCCCTTCAGCCCCAAGCTGGTGCTGGGGGTGGCCATCATCGTGGCGGGCCTCGTGCTCACCCTCGACAATCTCGGCCTCATCGAGGCCCACACGCTCTTCAAGCTCTGGCCCCTGGTGCTGGTGGCCATGGGCATCGCCAAGATCCGCCAGGAAGGCAGCGGGGGGGGGCTCGGGGGCTGGTTCCTCGTGCTGGGCGGCGCCTTCCTGCTGCTCTTCACCTTCGCCCGGGGGCACCTGGCCGAAGCCCTGGCACCCATGCTGGTGGTGGCCGTGGGCATCCTCATCGTCATCAAGGCGCTCAAGCAGAATCGCGGCGTGCCGTCCGAACTGGCCCTTTCCGAGGATTTCCTCCAGGGCACGGCCATCTTCGGCGGGTTCAAGCGGCGCGTGCTGACCCAGGCTTTCAAGGGGGGCGAATTGACGGCCATCTTCGGCGGCTATGAAGTGGATCTCCGCCATGCGGCCCTCGAATCCGGCCAGGCCCGCATTGATGTCTTCGTGCTCTTCGGCGGCGGCGAGATCCGCGTGCCCGAGGGCTGGGAGATCGCCAACCGCGCCACGGCCATGTTCGGGGCCCTGGACGACAAGACCCACCATGGCCCTGCCCCCGCCGAAGGCCGCCCCCGTCTCGTGGTGACCGGCCTGATCCTCTTCGGCGGCACGGAGGTGAAAAGCTGATGCATCCCCTGTTGGCCAGCCGCGCGCGGTTGGGGGCCTACCTCCTGGGGTGGGCCCCCATCGCGCTCCTGCTCACAGGCATCGCCCGCAGCCAGGGCTGGAGCTGGGCCGAGGCGGCATCGCTCTCCCTGCCCCTGTGTCTTTTCGCCGCCTTCCTGTTCCTGTCGGCCTGGTTCCTCTGCCGAGCCCTGCCCCTCGGCCGCACGGTCGAAGGTCTCGGCGCCCACGGGGCGGCCTGGGGCATGGCGGCCATCCTCATGGGCGGGCTGTGGGCGGGCCTGGCCTGGCTGCTGGCCCGGATGCTGGCCTGGATCCCAGGCCTGGAGGCCCTGCCCCAGCGGGTGGGAGCAGCCCTGCCGGTGCTCACGGGCCTGGGCATCCTCCTCTACCTGGCCTCTGTGGCCCTCAGCTACCTGATGCTGGCCCAGGACCGGGCCGTCGAGGCCGAACGGAAGGGCGCTGAACTGCAACTGCTGGCCCAGGAATCCGAACTGAAGGCCCTGCGCGCCCAGCTCAATCCCCATTTCCTGTTCAACAGCCTGAATTCCCTGTCGGCGCTCACGGCCATGGATCCGGCCCGGGCCCGGGAGATGTGCGTACTGCTATCGGATTTCCTCCGCCGCAGCCTGGGTCTGGGTGAGCGGAGGCTCGTGGCCCTTCGGGAGGAACTGGATCTGGCCCGCGCCTACCTGGCCATCGAGCAGATCCGCTTCGGCGCCCGGCTGAAGCTGGCCTGGTCCGTGGATCCCGCGGCGGAACCCGCGCTGCTTCCCACCCTGCTGCTGCAACCCCTGGTCGAGAACGCCATCAAGCACGGCATCGCGGCCCTGTCCGAGGGCGGCATCCTGGCCGTGGCCGCGGAGGTGCTGGAAGGGCACGTGGTCCTGAAGGTGGACAATCCACTGGATCCCGACGCCCCGACGCCCCAGGGCCTGGGCCTGGGCCTGCGGCAGGTGCGCCAGCGCCTGCTCGGGCGCTTCGGCAGCCGGGCCCGCTTCGAGGCCGGCGTGCGGGATGGCATCCATCGCGTGACCCTGGTGTTCCCCCTGGAGACCGAACCATGAAAGCCCTGATCCCATGAAAGCCCTGATCATTGACGACGAGGATCTGGCCCGCGCCGTGGTGCGCGAGCACCTGGCAGCCCACCCGGACGTGGAAGTGGCCGCCGAATGCGCCAACGGTTTCGAGGCCCTCAAGGCCGCGGCCCAGCACCATCCCGACCTCATCTTCCTGGACATCCAGATGCCCAAGCTCGATGGCTTCGAGGTGCTGGAACTGCTCGAGGCCGAGGGCAAGCGCCCCGCCGTGGTCTTCGTCACCGCCTATGATCAGCACGCCCTGCGGGCCTTCGAGGCCCATGCGGTGGACTACCTGCTCAAGCCCTTCTCCAGAGAGCGCTTCGACGCCGCCCTCGCCAAGGCGCGGGCCCTCCACGCGGCCCATCCGGCCTCGCCGCCACCCCCCGCCATCGAGCTCGCCGCCGCCGCCCGCCAGGGCAGGCCCCTGGAAAGGATCGTCGTCAAGGATGGTCCCAAGGTCACGGTGGTCCACCTCGACCGCCTGGACTGGGTGCAGGCCCAGGACGACTACGTGCTATTGCGCACCGAGGGGAGAAACCTGCTCAAGCAGCAGACCCTGGCCAGCCTGGAATCCCAGCTTGATTCAAACCGTTTCATCCGCATCCACCGCAGTTACATCCTGAACCTCGACCGCCTTGTCCGCATCGAGCAGGACACCAAGGAACACCGCGATGCCATCCTGCGCGATGGCGCCCGCCTGCCCGTGAGCCGGGCGGGCTACCAGCGCCTGCGGGAGCTGTGGGAAGGGCCCACCTGATAGGGGAGGTTCAGATCGGCCCGTGCAGCCGACAGGGGTGGCAATCGCAGTGTCCGCACCGCCCCGAGCAGGGCAGCAGGGTCATCTCCTCGTGAAAGGACCGCTCGGAGGGCATTTCCGGCGTGACCATGCGGGGGATGGACTTGGCCGTGCGCACCACGCCGTCCGCCGCCAGGGGAGGCTGCCGGGCATCCTCGCCCCCCTGGTCGCTCTCCCTGGACACCGCGGCTCCCTATGCCGTTCTCTCCATCGAGACGACAAGACTGTTTCGTGACAACGGTTCAGGCCTCCGGTCGCTTGAAGCTCTTCGCCACCTTCTGCATGAGCAGCGGATCACCCTCGATCTGGATCTTGCCGGTCATGAAGGCCTCCTGGGCATTCAGCGTTCCGGTGCTCATGGCGATGAAGTCGGCGGCCTTGGCCTTCAGGAGTGTATCCCAGGGCTTCATCAGCCGCGGGAAGACCAGGCAGGCGCCGTGGCGGATCAGGAGGGTGTAGCCCAGGTCGTCAATCTGGTAGCCCACGACGGCCTCCAGATCCCCGGCCTTCTCCACGTTGAACCGCTCGGGCATGGATTCCAGCAGGCCCTGGGCGGGGTTCACGTCCGCGTCGAAATAGGCCGTGTAGGCCGCCACCTGGCTCATATCGCCCTTCACCGTGATGGCGCCGCCCAGCAGGGCCGCCACCAGGTTCAGCTTGCCCGCGTTGAGGGCCGCGAAGTCCGCATCGGAGATGCCCAGGGCGGCGCCACCGCCTTCCACCTCGCCCGGCCGCACGGACAGGCCCTCGGGGCTGAAGTCCAGGCGGTAGGGCACGCCATCCACCTTCACCTCCAGGGTGCCGCTGGCGCCCCCCTTGTAGCGCGTGCGCAGGGTGGCCAGCGCCTTGCCGCCGGGGGTGTCGGGGAAACTGATCTCGGGTTCGGCGGACCAGGTCTTCCAGGCCTTGCGCAGCAGGGCCATATCGCCGGAGCAGCGGATCTGCCCGCCCAGCAGCGCCGGACCGGGATCGGAGACCCCGCAGACCAGCCCGCGCACGGCCGCCTCATCACCGGCCACTTCGGTGCCCCCTTCCCCAGCATTGCCCCAGCTCTCGCCGCCCACGGTCACCTTGATCCCCGCCCCCGCCAGGGCCAGACGGGCGGGTACCAGGTCCTTCAGCGGCTTCACCGGGCCGCCCTGCTGCTGGGGCTTCTTGAAGAACTTGGGGAATTTCTGGAGCAGGCCCAGATCGCCGGTGCCCTTGAGCTTGCCGGTCATGAAGGCCTGCATGGGATCGAGCTTGCCTTCGTTCAGGGCGATCCAGTCCTCACTGCCGATCACCACCACCGAGGTGGCATCCGGCTTGGCTTCGCGCTTCAACGAGAAGACGCCGTTCTCGATGAGGCAGGTGTAGTCGCCGCCGCCTTCCCCCGTCACCTGGTAGTAGACGGAGACCGTCAGGCCCTGGGCCTTCTCCGCCAGGAAGAGCTCGGGCATGAGCGAAAAAATGCCGTCCACCGTCAAAGCCATGGGATCACCTCAGAATGTGGAATCGAGCATGGCCGGGCTGTCGGCAGGGATGCAACAGTTACCAGGAGTCAGGCGCAGAAGGGGCCGGGCGGCCCCTTCTGCGCGAGTGTAAAACCTACCTCAGCCGGAACGGCATGGTGAGTTTGAACCGTGCCGGAACAGGTCTTCCTTTCACCATGGCGGGTTCGAATTCCCAGGCCTTGGCGTAGTCCACAGCGCAGGCACGAAGTTCTGGCGGGCCAGAGATGGCCTTGGCTTCCTGAACCCTGCCCTGCTCATTGATGATGATGACCACCACGACAGTACCCTGAATGCGCTGGACCTTGGCGTCGGGGGGATAGGCTGGCGCCTTGGGCTGGTGCTTGACGCGGATCTGCTTGAAGTTCATCTCCACGGGTTCAGCCGCCGGTCCGGGTTTGGGAGTATCGGAGGCCGACAGGGTGGCCACACCAAGAGCCGCGACCAGCAAGAGGGCGGGGATGAGGGCGGCCACGGGCGGGACTGGGTCATGGGTCATTTGGGGGCGCAACAGGCGCTGGATGCGGGACATGAGGTTGCCTCCACTGGCCGCGGGGGCCAGATCGGGAATCAAGTTTGGTTGGGTTCGGAGTTCCTCCAGCCCAGCGAGGGCGGAGGCGTAGAGGATCGGATCGCCGCAGGCCTGCACGGCGGCATCGTCGCAGCAGTGCTCACGCTCCTGGCGGGTGCGCCGGGAGAGCCACCAGACAGCGGGATGGTAGAACAACAGGGCTTCAGCAAAGGTCTGGAGGATATTCGCGAGGAAATCACTTCGGCGGACATGGGCCAGTTCGTGCATCAGCAGAGCTTCCAGGGCTTCGGGGGACAGGGCCAGCAGGGCCGCGGCCGGAACGAGAATCACGGGTTTGAGCCAACCCAGCACCACGAGGGAATCCACCCGGTCGGACAGACCCAGGCGGACCGGAATCCGCACCCGGCTGCGGACCCTCAGCGCCTCAAACCGAGCCAGCCATTCGACGGGCGGGGGCCGGAGGCTGCCAAGGCAGGGCCCGTAAAGCCAGGTCATGGCCCGGCCCATTTGTATGACTCGGAGGCTGAAACCCAGGAGCCAGGCCAGGAACAGCCCGGGGATCCAGGGACCGAGGAAAACGCGCAGTTGGGGCATCCAGGCGCCGAGCCCCTGCCCCTCGCCCAAGGGGACGATCAACACGGCCTCGACCGTGGGCAGCGGATCGCCTCCGCCCGAGATCCAGAGCAGGGTCCCCGCGAATGTGAAAACCAGCAGTCCGAGGGTTCCCGAGGCGATGGCGTAGCGGAGTTCCGCGGAATGGCGCCGCGTCATGCGGAGCGCCACCGCCGCCAGCAGGGCCAACAGCGCGCCCTGCCAGAGGCTGTGCAGCAGGGCCCAGCCGATGGCCTGAAACAAGGGGATGGATGCCAGATCGTTCATCGAGTCCTCCCCTTGATGTCACTCAACAGCTTGCGGATGTCCTCCAGTTCCTCGGCGGAGGCCGGCTCCGATTCGAGGGCCTGGAGGACGAGATCCCGGCGGCTGCCTGCGAAGGCTTTGTGCAGAAGCTCCTTCAGCAGGCAGCGCTGGGTTTCGGCCTCCCCCTGGAGCGGCCGGTAGGTGTGGGAACGCGCGCGTTCATCCCGCGCCACCAGGCCCTTCTCCACCATGATCTGCATGAGCTTCAGCACGGTGGTGTAGCCCATGTCCCGATCCTTCGACAGTTCGGTATGCACGTCCCGAACGGTCGAGGGGCCCCGCGACCAGAGCACCCGCAGGATGGCGAGCTCACCATCGGAAGGGCGGATGGGCGCGGCAGACATGGAGCCTCCAGTGGGTCTGGAGACAACATACGAACTGATTCGTAGTTTGTCAACGAATCAGTTCGTACTTATATTTTTCCCCCTACCGGCTCCCCTGGAGGATCAGCTTCACGCCCTTCCTGGTGCTGGAGATATCCAGGAGGACAGGTCCATGGGGCGTTCCATCCTCCGACCACTGCACGAGATGCCGGGAGCCGAACACCTGGATGCCCTGCCCGAACTGGGTTTCCAGGCCAGCATTCAAGGGGAACGCGAAACCGCCGGTGGCGGGCGCGATGGTCCCGATGTGGCCCACGACATTTTGCCCCGGGCCCGCCACGGAATAAAGGGTGACGCCCGCGGCCACGGCCTTGGCCTTCAGTTCCGTCTGGAGGATGGTCATGTCCCGGGTGGCGAGCTCGGCGGATTCCGCTGGTCCACCCGCATCCCCCTTCTCTCGCTTGAAATTCTGGGTCATGGCCCGCTTCACGTTCGGGTGAGTCATATCGTCAGCTTCACAGCGGGAGAAGACGATGACGTGCTTCTGGCCCTGAAGGGGCGCGACCAGATCCAGGATGGATCCCAATGCTTTCGACTCCCGGGCGATGGTCGCGAGGAGGCCCATGATAAAAGTCGGGCTGCTGAAGTTGAGCCGGTCGAGGACATTGATGCCTCGCTGATCAATCGTGCCTTTAGCCCAGCCGGGAGTACCAGCCTTGAATCGGCCCAGCAGGGCGTTGAGGGCCTCCTGCCCGGGCCCACCGTTCGAGACATCCGTAAAGGCGGCCTGGAACCCCGCCCCCTGAAGGGTCTCCTTCGGCATGCCCACCAGGCTCTCGGGAAGCATGTCGGGAACCTTGGCGAGCGACTCTGCCCACAGGCCACGATTCGAGGAGAATCCGGGCATCAATGACTCCAGGGAGTCCTTCCCCCGGGCCACGATGAACACCCGATCGCCTTCCGGGACCTTCGTGAGGAAGTCCGCGGCAGCGATAAACGCCGTAGCCCGC
This sequence comes from Geothrix sp., assembly GCA_030681515.1. Lineage (GTDB taxonomy): Bacteria > Acidobacteriota > Holophagae > Holophagales > Holophagaceae > Geothrix. Next base: position 178,435 of record JAUXSE010000011.1, read on the forward strand.
ATGTTCGTGTCTCGGATGGGTTCGAACACCAGCACCCAGGACTGGGAGGCGTCCGCGGTCTGGGCTGGCGTCTTCACCTGGACAATGGGACGGACTTTCCCGTCAACCTTCACCTGGATTTCCTCCGCCTTCAGGTCGCCTACCATTCCGCCTCGACCATCCAGCGCCAGCACCCAGGCCTGGGTGCGCGGCTGGGATGGCTGTCCCGCCATCAGGCCCGCCCCGACGATCAATCCGATGCACCAGCGGTGGAACATGCGCGGCTCCTTGTTTGTGGATGGATCCCCATTCCACCACAGCCGGTGCCGAGTTCACAGCCCCCTCCGACAATCCTTGGCCCCGGGGGCCAACTGTGCTGACAATCGTCCCATGCGTATCGCCGCCATTGATGTCGGATCGAATTCCATCCACATGGTGGTGGTGGAGGCGGATCCCATGGGTGGCCAGCATGTGCTGGCCCGGGAGAAGGCCGTGGTGCGCCTGGCCCGGGGCGAAGCGAAGTCCGGCGAGATCGGCCCTGAAGCCTTCCGCGCCGGCCTTGACGCCCTGGCCCAGATGGCGAAGACCATCCGGGATTTCGGTTGCGAAACCCTCATGGCCTGCGGCACGGCGGCCCTGCGGGACGCGAAGAACGCCCAGGCCTTCGTGATGGAGGCCGAAGCGCTGGGCATCCCCATCCAGGTGATCTCCGGTGAAGAAGAGGCCCGCCTCATCCACCAGGCGGTTTCCCACGCCATTCCCTTCCCGCCTGGGCCGGTGACCCTGGTGGACATCGGCGGCGGCAGCACTGAACTGACCTGGGTGCAGGGCGGGCGCGTGGCTGCCAGCATCTCCCTGCCCTGGGGCCTCCAGCGGCTGGCGGACGCCGCCCAGACCGCCAATCCCCCCACGGCCCAGGACCTCAAACACCTGCGGAGGATGATCCGCCGCATCCTCAGGAAGGCCCGCAAGGACCTGCCCTCGGAACTGCCGGAACCCGCGCTGATGCTCGGCACCTCGGGCACCCTGGAGGATCTGGCCAAGGGCGCCTCGGCGGGCCTGGCCTTCAGCGCCGGGCAGCTGAGGGACTTCGCGCTGAAGCTCTGGCGCACGGACGCCCAGCAGCGCGTCGAGCACCTCGGTGTGGATCCCAAACGGGCCGAGGTGCTCCATGTGGGCGCCATCTGGGCCCTGTCGCTGATGGAATGGCTGGGGGCCCCGCCGTTGCGCCACCTGCCCGTGGGCATGCGCGAGGGCATGATATGGGAGGCGCTCAAGCACGGGGGCGCGGCCATCCCTCCCCTGGCGGACCGCCGCCGGGCCTCCATCGAGCAGCTGGCGGCCCGGCTCGATCCCGATCCCGGCCACAGCCGGCAGGTGGCCCGCCTGGCCGACGAGCTGTTCCTGGCGCTCCAGCCCCAGTTCGAGCTGGGGGACACCGAGCGCCAGTGGCTGGCCTTCGCGGCCCGGCTGCACGACATCGGCTTCTCCATCTCCGAAAAGGGGCACCACAAGCACGGCGAGTACCTGATCCGGAACGCCACCCTGCCCGGTTTCTGGCCCGAGGAGGTGGATCTGCTGGCCCAGGTGGTGCGCTTTCACCGGGGCAAGGTGCCCCATCACGCGAAGCATGAGGCCTTCCGAGCCCTGGCGCCCTGGCACCGGCAGGTGGTGCGCAAGCTGACCGCCATCCTCCGCGGGGCCGATGCCCTGGACCGGCGGCGGCGGCAGGCGGTCCAGCACCTGCGGGTCGAGGTGGACGACCAGCGCCTCCGCGTGCTCCTGGATGTCGCGGGGGACGCAGATCCCGAGATGGATGCCTTCCTCGAAAAGGGCGCGCTCCTGGGAACCCTGCTGGACCGCCGGATCGAAGTCACCGTAGGCTGAGAGGGAAATGACCCTGGATGATCTCATCAACGATTGGAACGGCCTTCCCTCGAAGGACGCCCGGATTCCCCTTCTGAATGACGAGACGCTGCGGGATGGCCTGCAGAGCCCCTCCGTTCGCGATCCCGACATCGCCGCCAAGCGCGACCTCACCCACCGGCTGGCCCGCCTAGGCGTGGACGCCGTGGATCTGGGCATGCCCGGCGCGGGGCCCAAGGCCCTGGCGGCCGTGCGGGCTCTGATGGTGGAGATCCGCGATCACCGCTTGCCCATCTCCCCCAATGTCGCCGTGCGCACCCTGGAGGCCGACCTCGCCCAGGTGGCCGAGATCCAGCAGCGGGCGGGCATCCCCCTCGAAGCGGGCGCCTTCCTGGGCTCCAGCCCCATCCGCATGGATGTGGAAGGCTGGGATCTGGCCTTCCTGGTGGACACCGCCCGCAAGGCTGTTGCCTTCTGCCGCCGCCATGAAGTGCCCGTGATGATGGTGACAGAGGACAGCACCCGGGCCCGGCCGGATGTCCTCAAGGCCATCTATGGCGCGGCCCTGGACGAGGGCGCCCAGTCCATCTGCCTGTCGGACACCTGCGGCCACGCCACGCCCGATGGCGTGCGGCGGCTGGTGCGCTTCATCAGGGACGAGGTCGTGAAGGACCGTTCCGTGCGCATTGACTGGCATGGCCACAACGACCGGGGCCTGGGTGTGGCCAACGCCATCGCCGCCTTCGAGGCCGGCGCCGACCGGCTCCACGGCAGCATCCTGGGCATCGGAGAGCGCTGCGGGAACGTGGCCATGGACCAGCTCATGATCAACCTGCACCTCATGGGCTTTCCCAAGGGCGACCTTTCCGACCTGCCCGCCCTGGCCGAACGCGTGGCCGAACTGTGCGATGTGGCGATCCCCGCCAACTACCCCGTGCTGGGCCGGGATGCCTTCCGCACCGGCACCGGCGTCCATGCCGCCGCCATCGTGAAGGCCCTGCACCGCGGCGACGTGGAACTGGCCGATGCCGTCTACTCCGGCGTCCCCGCCGCCCTGGTGGGCCGCCGGCAGGAAATCGAGATCGGCCCCATGGCCGGCCACAGCAACGTCATCTACTGGCTCGAAATGAACGGCTACGACCCCAGCCCCGAGCGCGTGGACCGCATCCTGAAGGCCGCCAAGAACAGCCCCCGGATTCTCGGCGAGGCGGAAATCCGGGCGGTGGTGTGATCGCTCAACGAAGCTGACCGCATGGACCGGCGGCAGGTGTTCGGCCAGGGTCAGCCAGTCGTCGCCGCTGTTCTCGCTGATCCAGACGGACCCTAGGGAGACGTTGTCCCCCAGGAAGAAGACCTCGTCCAAGGCCCAGGTCCCTTTCCCTTTGCGGCGGGCGGAGAAGAGCCCCTTGCGCGTGGATACCAGCAATTGATCGGACAGCAGAATCCCTAGGAGCGCGGGGGATCGTTCCAATGCTCCGGATGGGCCGCCGCCTCCCGGTTGGCCCGGTCCAGCCTGACCCGCGCCTCAAGGAACTCTTCGTCCTCGAGGCGGGTGGGATCCGGAAGGGGACGGCCTCCCAGATCGTGAAGGGGTGCCGCCCGACGCTCCACCCCGATGATCCTGCTCCACACCTGACGCCGTTCCACGGGACTCATCATGGTCCACCTCTGGCTGCTCATCCAACATAGGTCCGATGGGGCGAACCGCCACGGGCAGAAAAAAACGCAGGGAGCGCCGCTCCCTGCGTGATCCAGAATAAATAGTAGGGCTTATACGAGCCCGAGCTGCTTCACGGCCTGGCGCTCCTCGTCGAGCTCCTTGGCGGTGGCGTCCATCTTGGCGCGGCTGAAGGCGTTGATCTCCAGGCCCCTCACGATCTCCACCTGGCCGTTCTTGACGGTGACGGGGAAGCCGTAGACCAGGCCCTCGGGCACGCCGTAGCTGCCGTCGGAGGCGAAGGCCATGCTGGTCCAGTCGCCCTCGGGGGTGCCCATGGCCCAGGAGCGCATGTGGGCGATGGCGGCGTTGGCGGCGCTGGCGGCGCTGCTGAGGCCGCGGGCCTCGATGATGGCCGCGCCGCGCTTGGCCACGGTGGGGATGTAGGCCGTTTCGTACCAGGCGTGGTCATTGACGAGGTCGTAGGCGTTCTTCCCCTCGACCTCGGCGTGGTAGAGGTCGGGGAACTGGGTGACGCTGTGGTTGCCCCAGATCGTCATCTTCTTGATGGCGGTGACGGGCTTGCCAGTCTTTTCCGCCAGCTGGGAGATGGCGCGGTTGTGGTCCAGGCGCACCATGGCGTGGAACTGGGTGGGCTTGAGCTTGGGGGCGTTGGACAGCGCGATGAAGGCGTTCGTGTTGGCGGGATTGCCCACCACCAGCACCTTCACCTCGCGGCTGGCCACTTCGCTGAGGGCCTCGCCCTGGGGTTTGAAGATCCCGCCGTTGGCATTCAGCAGTTCGCTGCGCTCCATGCCGGCCTTGCGCGGCAGGGCACCCACCAGCAGCGCGTAGTCCGCGTCCTTGAAGGCCACCTTGGGATCGTCGGAAGTGACCACGCCCGCCAGCAGGGGGAAGGCGCAGTCGTTGAGCTCCATGACGACGCCATTCAGCGCCTTCAGGGCCGGGGTGATCTCCAGCAGCTGGAGGATCACGGGCTGGTCATTGCCGAGCATCGCGCCACTGGCGATGCGGAAGAGCAGGCTGTATCCGATCTGACCGGCAGCGCCGGTGACGGCTACACGAACGGGAGTCTTCATGATGGATCCTCCTGGGAGATGGCCCTCATTCTATACTCCTGTCGTCCACTGAAAACCACCTTGTCGGGAATGGACCCTGGAATCGTGACGCGCGTCCGGGCAGCGATCACCCTTCTGGAAAGATTCGGGCCCCAGTGCCGATACAGTGGATCCAGTCGCCCATGTCTCCGCATCCTCCCCGTCTCTTCCGCATCCTGTGTCTCCTCTGCCTCCTCGCGGTTCCGGCCGCGCCGGCAGGCATCCCGTCCTCTGGACGCATGGTCTTCCGCGCCCATGGCCCGGCCGAGGGCCTTGAACACACGAGCCTGACCTCGCTCACCCAGGATGCCGCTGGGTTCCTGTGGGTGGGCACCGAGGGCGGGGCCTACCGGTACGACGGCACGGGCTTCCGGTTGTGGAGCCTGGCGGAGGGCCTGCCCTCGGCCTGGGTGAGGGCCTTCGCCCCCATGCCCGACGGCAGCCTCTGGATCGGCACCCGGGCGGGGCTCTGCCTGCTCCGTGACGGCCGGATCCGCCGGCTGGAACCCCATGACCCGCTGGCCTCGGCCCGGATCCACCAGATCGCGCTCGACGCCCAGGGGCGGATCTGGGTGGCCGCGGAAACCGGCCTCTTCTGGAGCGTGGGACAGGGCCGGCGCTTCGCGGCCGTTCCCGGTTGGCCCGCGGAGCCGGCCCTCTCGGTGGCCCGGGGCCAGCAGGGCATGTGGGTCGGAGGTTCGTCCACGGTCCGCCACCGCCACCAAAGCGGAAGCTGGCGCTCCTGGACTCCGGCCCAGGGGGTACCGGCCGAGCCCGTGAAGGCCCTCCTCGAATCCGATCGGGGCCTGCTCTGGCTGCGCACCCCCAGCGCCCTCCGCACCCTCGCCCCCGGGGCCGCCCGGTTCACCCTCCCCGCCCCCGGGCTGCCACCGCTCCAGATCAGCTTCTACGAGGAATCCCTCCAGCCGGACGGCGCGGGCGGCGTGTTCATCCCCACCGCCAAGGGGCTCCTGCACTTTCCCGCGGCCGGCGGCTGGCGGCTGCTGGACGAATCCCGCGGCATCCCCTCGGGATGGGTCAACCAGGTGCTGGTGGACGCCGCCGGCAGCCTGTGGGTGACCGGCCTGGGGCTGCACCGGCTCCAGGGCACCGGCGACTGGGAGAACTTCACCCAGCGGGATGGCCTGCCCGCCGACAATACCTGGGCCCTGCTCCGCGACCGGCAGGGCACCCTCTGGATCAGCACCAGCGGCGGCCTCGCGCGCATGGATGGCGAGAAGCTGACGCCCTTCGCGCCGGGATCGGGGCTGGTGCTCTACACCATGCGAGAGGCCCCGGACGGGTCCATCTGGGGCGGCGGGGAGCACCCCTTCCTGGTGCGTCTCGGCCCGGACCGGAAGCGGCTTTCACGGATTCCGCTGCCCCCCTCGCCGAGCCTGGCCCTGCCCGTGGCCCTGGCCTTCGACGAGGCGGGTTCGCTGTGGATGGCCACCGCCAACGATGGCCTATGGCAGGTCACCGGCCTTGACGCGCGGCCCGTGTTCCGCCGGGTGGAGATCCCCGGATCCGGCGAGCTCGGACAGATCACGGCCCTGCACCGGGACCGGCGCGGGCGCCTCTGGGCTGCCACCGGCCGGGGCCTGGCCTGTCTCGACCAGGGCCGCTGGCAAGTCTGGGGTGCCGACATCGGTCTGCACCCGGCGCCCCTCTGGGCCATGGCAGCCCTATCGGACGGCACGGCCTGGATCGCCTACATCGAGCCCTTCGGCCTGACCCAGGTGGATCTCCAGGGGGACCGCCCGAAGGTCCTTCAGCACCGGACACGGAAGGATGGGCTCGCCAGTGATTCCGTGTACAGCCTCGTCCGGGATGGTGCGGATCGCCTGTGGGTGGGCGGTCCCCGCGGGGTGCAGCGCTGGGAGGGCGGGGTCCAGCGGCTCTTCCGGCGGGAGGATGGCCTGGCGGGAACGGATTGCAACCCCTTCTCCACCTGGGTGGACGGCGATGGTGGCGTCTGGTTCGGCACCACGGCGGGGATCCTCCACCACCGGCCCTCCCCACCGGGAAAGGTGACGCGCCCGCCCGAAACCCTGATGACCTCCCTCCGGCTGGGGGGCCGGCATTGGGATCTTCCATCCATGGGACCCACCGACCTCGGGGACGTCGCCCACGCGGACCGCACCGTGACGGCGAGTTTCACCTCCCTCGCCTTTGAACATGAAGGCAGGCTCCGCTTCCAGGCCCGCCTACTGGGCCTGGAGGAGGAATGGCTCGACCTCCAGTCCCGCGAGCTCCGCTACCCCGCCCTGCCCTCTGGAACCTACCAGCTGGAGGTCCGGGCGAGGGTCGAGGGTGGCCCCGTGGGGCCGGTGACATCGGTGCGCTTCCGGATCCTCCCGCCCTGGTGGAACCGCTGGTGGGCCTGGTCCATCTGGGGCGCTCTCGCCGCCTGCGCGGGCCTGGCGGCCTTCCGCTGGCGGGTGAGCCATCTCCGCCGCCGCAACGAGGAACTCCAGACCCTGGTCCATCGGCGCACCGAGGCCCTGGAACTGAGCAACCTCGCGCTCACCACCATCTCCACCACCGATCCGCTCACGGGCCTTCGCAACCGCCGCTACCTTGAGGAGCAGCTGCCCGCCGTGCTGGCCCTGGTGCTGCGCGCCCAGCGCGACCGCGGTCCGGCCCCTTCGCCGGACGCCTGCCTGGTCTTCGCCATGCTGGACATGGATCACTTCAAACACGTGAACGATACCTGGAGCCACGCGGCCGGGGACCTGGCCCTCAGACAGATCGCCGACATCCTGAAACGCGAAGCCCGCGAATCCGATTTCCTCATCCGCTGGGGCGGCGAGGAGATCCTCTTCGTGGGCCACACCAGTGATCTGGACGGCGCGGCGGCGGCCGTGGCCCGCCTGCACCACGCCGTCCGCAGCCACCCCTTCGACCTGGGACTGTCCGCGCCGGTGAGTCTCACCTGCTCCATCGGGTTTTCCCTCTTCCCCTTCCAGCCGGATCATCTGGAGGCGGCCGGCTGGGAGGATCAGGTCCGGGTGGCGGACCGCGGCCTCTACGCCGCGAAGCATTCCGGCCGCGACGGCTGGGTGGGCGTGGCCGGCCGCCCGGGCGCCCCGGCGGGCCTGGCCCACCGCTTCAATCGAACGCCGGCTTCCGAGGTGGAGGCAGGCACCATAGACCTCCGTTCCCACGCCAGGAGTGCCCGGATGAGCTGGGGCTGAGCGACCGACGAAGCCGGTCCGGTGCCACCCTGATCACGAAGGCCTGATGTCTAGGAGCCTGTCCAAGTAATTGGAATGCCCCGCGCGTGCGGCGCCGCGCGAGGCAGGCAAGGAAGGCGAGGTGAGCGTAGCGGGTACTACGCGATCCGAGCCTGACGCAGCATGGCGACGCGCGCCGCCGCACGCCCT
>JAUXSE010000018.1 GCA_030681515.1 Geothrix sp.
GAATGTCCGCCCCAGGAAATCCCTCGGGTGGAAATGCCCCGCAGAACTTTTCCTTCCAGAAGGCGCTTTTGACTTCCAGACCTTCTGGTCCAATCCACCCAAGCCTGTTGCACTTGGAACTTGAAACCGCCCCTGTTAATCCTGTCCCCGCTTTGCGGCCTGAACGAACGCTGTGAACAAGTCCCGTGCGGCATCTCCGGCGGGGCCTTTGAGGCCCACGAGATTCTCGGGATGCCACTGGACGCCGAACACCCAGCGGGTGGGGTCGGTGGCCTCCACGGCCTCGATGATGGGGCCGGTGTCGGGATGGGCGGTGTCCAGGTGCCAGCCCACGGCCACCAGGGGCGCGGCCACGCGCTTCACGGACTGGTGGTGGCGGCTGTTGACGAGGAAGACATCCTCGCCCAGCAGGGCCCGCAGGCGCGAGCCCGGGGCCAGCTGCACCCGGTGGTGCATGTCGGCCGCGTCCGGCGTGCCGTGCTGATGGCGCTCCGGCTCACAGGCGTAGTGCTCCGGAACGTCCTGGATCATGCTGCCCCCCAGGGCCACGTTGAGGATCTGCTCGCCGCGGCAGATGCCCAGGATGGGGAGATGGCGGTCCCAGGCCGCGCGGATCAGCGGGATCTCGAAGGCATCGCGGGCGGCATCCACCTCGGCCTTGGGATGCACGGGCTCGGTGGCATCCCAGTGGCCAGGATGGATGTCGTCGCCGCCCGTGAGCAGCAGGCCCGAGGTATTCGCCAGGTCCGGCAGGGGATCGCCGGCCGCCACCAGATGGAGGGCGCCGGCCCATCCAGCAGCCTTCAGGGCGGGAAGGTAATACTTCTCTGCACCGGACTTGTTTTTGCAGCTCACCAGGAGGTTTGAGTTGGTGCTTGACATGGCTTTCCCTCGGCGCAAACCTCATCACCCTACCACCCCCTCAGATGGTCTGAGTCGACGGTGAGGCGGAGAGCTCCGCCCTAACAAAAGGAGGACGTCATGTCCGGATCCTTGAACAAAGTCATGCTCATCGGGAACCTGGGAAAGGATCCCGAACTGAAGGCCACGCCTTCGGGCCAGAGCGTCGCCCGGTTCTCCGTGGCCACCACGGAAACCTGGAAGAACCCGCAGGGCGAGAAGCAGAGCAAGACCGAGTGGCACAACATCGTGGTGTGGGGCAAGCAGGCCGAGATCGCCGAGAAATACCTGCGCAAGGGCAAGCAGATCCTCATCGAGGGCCGCATCCAGTACCGCGAATACACGGATCAGGCCGGTGTGAAGAAGAACTTCTGCGAGATCCGCTGCGATAACTTCGTCATGCTGGGCCGCGCAGACGAAGCTGGCGGCACCCGCGACAGCGGCGGCTACGGCGGCAAGGCCACCGGTGGCGGTTCCCAGGACTTCGAGGACCACGGCGCCCCTCCGGCCTCCGGTGGCGGCTTCCCGGACGACGATATTCCCTTCTGATGGTTGTTGTTCCGCCGATCGTTTCGGCACGGCTGCAAAACGGCGCCCAAAAAGGGCGCCGTTTTGCAAATGGGAAGAGATCATCTCGGCGGCGAAGCCGCCTAACTCCAGGCGGAGCCTGGAGCCCACCACGGCAGAGAACGGCCCTCGGAAATCCGCCTAGCCTGAAGTAGAATGGTGGGTTCGGGAGTCTCCATGCTTTCAGTGCAAAACGTCACCATGCGGTACGGTTCCAGGATCCTGTTCGAGGATGTCACCACGACCTTCAACCCGGGCCGGCGGTACGGCCTGACGGGACCGAACGGGTCGGGCAAATCCACCTTCATGAAGATCCTGGCGGGGGAGCTGGAGCAGCAGAAGGGGAACGTGGTCGCCCCCCGGAAGATGGGCATCCTGCGGCAGGACCAGTTCGCCTTTGACCAGTTCCGCGTCATTGACACGGTGATCATGGGCAACAAGGGTCTGTGGGCGGCCCTGCAGGAGCGGGATGCCATCTACGAGAAGACGGACATGACCGACGAGGACGGCATGCGCCTGGGGGAACTGGAAGGCACCGTGGCCGACGAGGATGGCTACACCGCTGAGACTGACGCCGCGATCCTGCTGGACGGACTGGGCATCCCCGAGGCCCTTCACGACCGGAAGATGGGCGAGCTGCAGGGCGGCCAGAAGGTGCGCGTGCTGCTGTCCCAGGCCCTCTTCGGCAAGCCTCAGGCGCTGCTACTGGACGAGCCCACCAACCACCTGGATCTGGACTCGATCCATTGGCTGGAGGAGTTCCTCAGCCGCTACAACGGCACCGTGGTGGTGATCTCCCACGACCGGCACTTCCTGAACAACGTCTGCACCCACATCGCCGACATTGACTACCAGACGATCATCCAGTACACCGGCGGCTACGACGACATGGTGATGGCCAAGATCCAGGTGCGGTCGCGCATCGAGTCGGAGAACGCCCAGCGCGAGAAGAAGATTGACCAGCTCAACGAGTTCATCCAGCGCTTCGCCGCGGGCACCCGCAGCAGCCAGGTGAACAGCCGGCGCAAGGAAGTGGAGCGCCTCCAGCCCAGCGATCTGGCCCGCAGCAACATCCAGCGCCCGTTCATCAAGTTCGACCAGCGGCGCCCCAGCGGCCGCTATGCCCTTGATTTCGAGGGGGTGCGCAAGGGCTACGATTCGGATGCGGGGCGCCTGGAGGTCATCCGGGGCTTCACGGCCATGGTGCAGCGGGGCGAGAAGATCGCCCTCATCGGCCGCAACGGCATCGGCAAGACCACGCTGCTGAACGCCCTGTTGGCCAACGCCCCCCAGGTTACCGAAGGTGGCCGCGGCATTGACGGGGGCGAGGTGAAGTGGGGCCACGAATCGAGCGTGGGCTACTTTTCCCAGGACTTCGCCGAAAGCATCCCCAAGGGCTGGACCATGGTGGATTGGCTGCGGCAGTTTGATCCGGAAGCGACCATCGAGCAGATCCGCGGCGTGCTGGGCCAGATGCTCTTCCGTGGCGACGAAGGCACCAAGATGACCGAGGTGCTCAGCGGCGGCGAGTCCTGCCGCCTGATGTTCTGTAAGCTCATGCTGCAGAAACCCAACGTGCTGGTCTTCGACGAACCCACCAACCACCTGGACCTGGAAGCGGTCATCGCCCTGAACGCGGCCCTCCAGAAGTACGAAGGCACCATCCTGCTGGTGACCCACGACGAGGATCTCATTGATGAGGTGGCCACGCGCATCTGGCACCTTACCGACGAGGGCATCGAGGATTTCCAGGGGAACTATGCGGAGTACAATGCGCCGACGGGGTGATGGTGCTGCTGCTGCTCCGAAATCGCTTTGCGATTTCGGAGATGGGAAAAGCTAGGCTGGATTGGGGTTCAGCAGCATCCGCAGCACTTCCTCGGCCACCTTCAGCCCCACGATGGCGGGCATGTACGAGATGGTTCCCACGGGGCGGCGCTGTCTACCTGGGCCCCGGTGGGGTTCGATGTCCACGGGGTTGGCGGGGCGCTTGTTATCGGCGGGTTCCAGGGAGTAGACGCAGCGGATGCCGTGGGTGATGCCGACCTTGCGCAGTTCCTTGCGGACGCGGGCCGCCAGGGGGCAGAGGCGGGTTTCGCTGAGGTCGCCTACGAAGAGCTGGCTGCTGTCGGTGCGGCCTCCGGCGCCCATGGCGGTGATGATGGGGAGGCCCTGCTCATGGGCGGTGCGCATGAGGGCCACCTTGCAGGCCATGGAATCAATGGCATCCACCATCACATCGGGCCGGGGCGTCAGCAGGTCGGGCAGGGTGTCCGTGTGGATGAAGGTCACGCAGGGATCCACGTCGCAGTCCGGATTGATGTCGCGGACGCGGGCGGCGGCCACATCGGCCTTGGCCAGGCCGATGGTGGAGCGCAGGGCGAACAACTGGCGGTTGAGGTTGCTGGGGCCCACGACATCGTGATCCACGAGCCGCAGGTGCCCCACGCCCGCGCGGGCCAGGGCCTCCACGGCAAACGACCCCACGCCGCCCAGGCCGAACACCGTCACGCGGGACGCGGACAGCCGCGCCAGCGCCGCCTCGCCGAGCAGCAGCTCGCTGCGGGAAAACCACCTCATCCGATCAGCTCCTTGAAGCACCGCTGGCCATTCTCACAGGTCTGCGCGGCGAGAACCGCCGCGGACACGCCGCGCAGGGTGGCGGCCAGCTCGACCACGTGCACCAAGTCCGCGGTGCCATCGGTCTCCAGGAGCAGATGGCTGGCGTCCACGGATCGCAGGGATTCCCTCAGTTTCGTGCGTTCAGGCTTCAGGAGGTCGCCCGAAAAGGAGAGGAAGACGCCCATGGATTGCAGCGTCTGGGCCGTCCCGGGGCTACCGGCATAGGCGTGGACCATGGCACCCGCTGGGGGCACACCTTCCGTGCGAAGGATGTCGAGCAGGCGCCCCCAGGCGCGCACCACATGCATGGCGACGGGCCGATGCAGGGCGTGGGCCAGCCGGAGCTGGGCGCGGAAGGCGGCTTCCTGGGAGGGCTGATCCGTTTCCTTCCGGGCGAAATCGAGACCGCATTCGCCCACGCCCGTCTGGTGGGAGTGCAGCAGGGACTCCAGCCGGGGCGCCCACTCCGGCGAGGCCCCGGTCACGAACCAGGGATGCAGGCCCAGCATGGGGAGGACCTGGTCATCGGACGCCGCGTGGGCGAGGATCGCCTCCCAGTCCGATTCACACGTCCCGCAGACCACCCGGCGATGGTCACTGGGCGCAGAATGCGAGTCCGGAAGGTGGCTGTGGGCGTCGAAGCGGGCGGGCATGTGGAGGAGTCTTTCGCTGGTGGTCCCGGCGGGAATTGAACCCACGACCTACCGCTTAGGAGGCGGTCGCTCTATCCGCTGAGCTACGGGACCTGCGGCAGCAAGACTCATTCTAGCGTCATCTTGCGCCCATCGAGGAGGGCCGTATGAAGGTCGAGAGGGCAGCCGCAGGCCGATGGCGCAGGCCGCTGGCCGGGGAGGCTCAGGCACCCAGTGCGGCGAGCAGGTCATCCAAGGGGACGCTCGCGATGGCGGAAGCCGTGTCGCTCATGGCGAAGGGAAGGATGAGCTCACGGCCGTGCAGGAGGGATCCGCAGCTGTAGACGACATTGGGGACATAGCCCTCTCTTCCGATGCCTTCAGGTGCCAGCAGGGGCTCGCGCAGGCGACCAATGACCTTGGTCGGATCGTGGAGGTCGAGCAGAGCCACTCCGATGCAGTACTTGCGCATGGGGCCGACGCCGTGGGTGATGACCAGCCAGCCGGCTTCGGTTTCGATGGGGGATCCGCAGTTCCCGATTTTCACGGACTCCCACATCTCCGCTGGGCGCAGGAGCACTTTCGGGTCGCTCCAATAGTGAGGATTGTCCGAGAACATGATGAAGAGGTTCTCGTCATCCTGCCGCGACAGCATGGCGTAGTTGCCATCAATCCGCCGCGGGAACAGGGCCATGCCCTTGTTCTGCACGGCGGTACCGTTGAGGGTGAGCACACGGAAATGAAGGAAATCCTGCGTCTCAATGAACTGGGGAAGAATGGCGTGTCCGTTGTAGGCCGTGTAGGTGGCGTAGTACATCACCGACCCGTCATCATCGGTGTGACGAACGAATCGGGCGTCCTCGATGCCATTGGTTTCGTTTGGCGAGACCGGAAAAATAATCCGCTCGCTCATGGCAAGCTTCGGCGAAAAATTCATTTCATAGTTGGAATCGGCGAGCCACTGGACGCAGCGAAGGGTGTTGTCGAGATCTTGGGTGATGGGGTTGATTTCGCGCCGGACGCTGAGCACGCTGCGGTTCAGATCGCTCCGCGTGAAGCTCTCTTCAAGGGGCTCCATCACGGCGGCAGTATGGCCGTTATCGAAGCCCATTTCATGGAGCTTGACGATGAACAACCTTTTCTTGTATCTGGGATTGGGGTTGATCTCTGGCATGGCGACGTAGCGGGAGACAGGATCCAGATGGATATCGCCATCAGCAGCGATGAGGCCGGTGCGGAACTCGACGGAGGAGATGTGCCCTTCACCGGTGGCGCGCAGGCTCATGATGAATCGCAGGCTGCCTTCGGGCACACCATCCTGGTCGGGATGCGCCACGATGGACGGATTGAAGAGAGCGGCGGATTCCAGCGCGTATTCTCCAGAAAAGAGGGCTCCGATGAGGAGTTTGCGCGCGCGGGAGAGGGGACGCTGGGTAAAGACGTGGGGCACGACCCGCTCGTAATTCGCGAGCAAGGCCGACTCGATGTCGTAGTGCCGGGAGTCGAATTCCTTGAACATGGTCTCAAGGTCACGGGTGGTGTCCTCCTCGCTCAAGGCCAGGGCCCGGCCGATGATGGTGGTGATGTGATGCGTGCTGGAGGGGACGAAGGGGCGGATGATGACCCGTGAACTATCGGGAACAAGCCTCATCTCGTGACGGCGAAGCGTGATGGGGCTCATATGGCAGCACTCGGGGGATGTGAGATCAAATGTTCGGCGAAGTTCATCTCGGCGAGAGATAGGTGGAAGGCAAGTGTTGATTCTGCGCCCTGATTCTCACTGATCCGGTCCTGGTGCAGCCCATCGCTGCACCCCCCGTTGTTGGAATCGTAGAGCGGCAGGCCAAGATCGTTGCGGCCAAGGAACCACTCGAAGGCGCGCTTCGCCTCGCGCGACCAGGATGCATCTCCGGTCGCCCGGAAGGCTTCAAGGCAGGCCGATATCATCGCCTGGGCTTCCACCGGCTGCTGATCGAAGTCTGCCCTGGCGCCGCCCCTCTCACAGAATCCGTTGCTTCCGATGGGCCGGAAATGGCCCGCCTGCGTCTTCTGCAGGGAAGCCAGCCAGCCAAGGGACTTGAGGCCGATTTCCAGGGCCTCGGGATGGGGCATCCACTGGCCGCTGAGGATCAGAGCCTGGCTGAGACGCGCGTTGTCGTAGGACGCGATTGGCTCAAACCAGGGCCAGTCATCGGTGGCGCAGGCTTTCCATAGGTTCACGAGTCTCCCGGTCAGCGCTCCGCACACGGTGGTCACCCTGGGATGACCAGGGAAGCGGCGCAGGTATTCGTGGATTCCCAGCAGGGTGAAGGCCCAGGCGCGTGGCGAAGTGAAGGATTCCACCACGGACAGCCCGCGCTCGAAGAGCTGGACCGACAACCTCTGGTGTCCTTCATTGCGGGAGCGCCCAGCGCTGGTTCCCAGAGCCCAGAGTGCCCGCGCATGGCTGTCCTCGCTGCCCGAGTCCTCCAACCACTGCCGTCCATGGCTCATGAAATTGCGGAAGCGACCCGTCTTCTGGTTCAAGGCCGCAGAGAGGAACGCGAGGTAGCTTGTGGCCAAGTGGTCGAGGTTCTCCCACGGTGGGCGGCCGCCGAGCTCATCCAGCAGGATGCAGAGGATCAATGCGCGCGCATTGTCATCGGTGCAGTAGCCTTCGTGGAAATTCGGGACATTGAACGTGGCGTGCTGGAAGATGCCGGTGCCATCGCTCATGCGCACGATGTGGTTGAGCCGGAGCGGAGGCAGATCGTAGGGGCGACTGGCCAGCGTCCACTCGGCAAAGGCCTTGCGGGGAGTGGCCTTCCGGTCGGCTCTGGCTTGTTGGAAGGACTCGATGTACCGCTGTGCCACCGAAGGCCAGATCATGTCCCGACCGAGCTTGTAGGCCTTCGCGCGCGTCAGCAACAGACGGACTGGATCGTCGAGGAATGTACATACCCCCTCGGCAATGGCGTGCGGATCCCGGAAGGGCACCAGAATGCCGCGACCATCGGCGAGCAATTCCTGCGCATGCCAATAGGGCGTGGAGACGACGGCCTTGCCCGCACCGAAGACATAGGCCAGCGTGCCTGAGGTGATCTGGGCCTCGTTGAGATATGGCGTGAGATAGACATCCGTTGCGCCGATGAATTCCTTGAGATCTTCCAGCGATACGAAGCGGTTGTAGAAGATCACGTGCTCCTTGACGCCGCGAGCCTCGGCCAGCCGCTCCAGGCCCAGGCGGTAGTTTTCACCATCCCGGGCGACGAGATGGGGATGGGTGGCACCAAGGATGAGATAGACCACGTTCGGATGCCGCTTCACGATCTCTGGCAGCGCTTCGATGGCGTATTCGATTCCCTTGCCTGGCCCAAGCAGCCCGAAGGTGAGCAGTACCATCCGCCCTTCCACGCCGAACTGCACCTTGTAGAAATTTGAGTCAATGAAGGGAAGATCAGGTATGCCGTGCGGGATGAGGTCCACCTTGGCGTCCGGAACCCCATAGGTTTCGCGCAAGATCTCCGCGCCTTTTTGGGCCATCACCACCAGGCGGTCACTGCGCCGGACCAGTTCCTCCATCACCATCCGCTGTGCGGCATTCGGATCGCGCAGCACCGTGTGCAGCGTCGTCACGACGGGCATCCGGACTTCCTTGAGCAAGGCCAGCAGGTGGCTTCCGGCTGGCCCGCCGTAGATGCCGAACTCATGCTGGACGCATAGTACGTCCGCATTGTTGAAGTTCAGGAAATCCGCCGCCCGTCGGTAGGAATCCAGATCCTTCTGGTCCAGTTCAAAGCGCACACGGGGCGGATAGTCATAGGCTTCAGCACGATCATTCATCGCGCCCGTGTAACATTCGGACGCAGGAGATGCCTCGGCCACCGCTTCACAAAGATCATGGGTGAACGTGGCGATCCCGCACAGCCGTGGCAGGTATCCGCCCAGGAAGGCGATGCGGTCCGGCAGAGTGGCGTTCGTCAAAAGAGCCCCCTCATTCGCTGCAACACGTCGCAGCGCGCCCGGTTGTACAGGACAGAGATTAACACCCCGCGACCCGCGGGCCGGGTTGGCCTGGGGGATGGCCCGCGGAGATCGCTGGACGCATGGTCCGCCTCGAATGCCGGAACCCCTCAACGCCTGAGCTGATGTCTCGGTATAACGCCGCTGCCTGCGCCGTTCAGCGGATCGGAGCGTAGGCCAGGCCGCCGCTGGGGGCGAGGAAGACGGCTTCGGTGTCGAGGAGGCCGACCAGGTGGTGGCCTTCGGAGAGGGGGGTCGGGAGCCAGTCCAGGGTGCCCTTGGCGAGGTCGAAGCGGGCGAGGAGGAGACCCTTGGACTCCGGCGCGCCGCAGGACTTGACCTGGCTTGGCGTGAAGACGCTGAAGATCACATCCTTGCCGGCCCAGGCGAGCAGGGGGCCCCGGCCCACGCGCCCCAGCACGGCCCGGGCGGGGATGGCGTCCTGACACGTGAAGAACGTCTGGCCGGGTTCCTTCGGCCCCTTGGCGGGATCGAGGATGGTGAAGGCCAGGCTGGCGCCTTCCGCGATGTAGACGGTGCCATCCACGCCCAGGGCCATGCGGTTCAGGGGGACCAGCAGGGGCTGGGCCGCGGCCTCCTTCACCTGATGCCTGTCCCCGAAGGACCAGAGTACGGCGCCGGTCCTGAGATCCCGCTTCTCCAGGTAGGGCCTCAGGGTGCGGTAGAGGATGACGATTCCTTCCCGGCCCACGGCCATGTCCTCGACCTGCGCGGGGAGTGCCGCGGCGCTATCGAGCACGCCGTCCTTGCCGAGTACGAGCAGGCGCCCGTCGCAGACCATCCAGGTCCGGCTGTAGGAATCCACCACCCAGCGTTCGGGAACGGCATCGCAGGCGGCGGGTGCCTCGGGAGAAGGTGGAGGCGCGGATTTGGTCGGGGCGGGCTGGACGCGCTGATGGCGCGGGAGGCCGTACAGCAGGGCGCCTGCCGCGTCATAGTCGGTGGTGACCCGGATCGCGGTGGTGGCGGGGGGCTTGGAGGCCGGGGGGGTCTTCCGCACTTCGGGGAGGGATACCTGCAGCGTGGAAAGCAGGCCGCTCCCCTTCATCCAGGTGCGGAGGGAGCGGGCGGGCGGATCGAAGAAGATCAAGGATCCATCCACTTCCTGGAAGGCCCAGCCCGTGGCCTGCCTGCTGGCGTCCCAGCCCTGGGCGCGAAGCGGGGGAGCGAGGGCCAAGCCGAGCATCATGAGGGCGATCGAAACTCGAGGGCTCATATATCACCTGCCTATATTTTATTGTGGACAGGATCCCCTCCGATTCAAGCCCCTGGGTTGTGACGTGAAGCACTTTCTAGGAAAATATCTATATAAACATATAATAGAATTTCATTTTATTTCGCACCTTCCCGGTCCCTTGCGAGAATGGATGTTCCCGAGAGGTATCCATGTCCCGCGCGCAGCTCAAGGACGAGGTCTTCATGAACATGGCGCTGGAGCTGAGCCGGCTCGGCACCTGCTGCCGCCTCCAGGTGGGCGCGGTGTTGCTGCGCGCGGACGGCGGCATCGCGGCGGCGGGCTTCAACGGGGCCCTGCCGGGCATGGCGCACTGCACGCCCGATACCTGCCGGCCGGGCCAGCGCTGCCTGCACACCAGCCATGCGGAAGAGAACGCCCTGGGCTTCTGCGACGGATCCGTGGCCACGGCCTACGTCACCCACGAGCCCTGCCTCACCTGCTGCCGCGCCCTGGTCCGGCGCGGCGTGCGCCGGGTGGTGTTCCGGCATCCCTACACCAGCATCGCGGAGCAGGAGCGCGCGGAGCGCCAGGCCATCCTCGATCACTTCAGCGTGCGCTGGGAGCGGCTGGGCGAGGCTTGATCTCCGGGCGGAGCGGCGCATACTGCACAGCGCCCCGCTTCCAGGAGACAGCCCGGTGATTGGAACCCCCATCCGCCTGCGGGTGAACGGCCGCGATATCGCTGCCCCGGTGGGCACCACCCTGCTCGCGCTCTGCCAGTCGGAGGGCATCGGGATTCCCACCCTCTGCTCGGACCCGCGGCTGAAGCCCGCATCCTCCTGCCGCCTCTGCGAGGTGGAGGTTCTTGGCGAGGCCCGGCCCCTCTGCGCCTGCGCCACGGAGGTGCGGGAGGGCATGGAGGTGGAGACGCATACGCCCGCGCTGGAAGACTTCCGCCGCGCCATGCTGGAGCGGTACGCCGCCCATGTTCCGGCGGAGGATCCAGCCCGTCTGGAGGGCAAGCCCTTCCGCGCCCTGCTGGACGCCTATGGCGTGGCGCCCACGGGCGCGCGGCGCGCGGAGCTGCAGCATCCGGGCCATCCCTACCTCGACGTGGATCTCTCCTGGTGCGTGGCCTGCGGGCGCTGCGTCCGCATCTGCGAGGAAGTGCAGGGCCAGGACATCTGGACCTTCGCGGGCCGCGGCGCCGAGGTGCGGCCTGCTCCCGGGCTTTCCGCGGGACTGGCGGAGAGCGATTGCGTGAGCTGCGGGGCCTGCGCCGACACCTGCCCCACGGGCGCCATCGAGGATGTGTCCCGGCTCGTCCATGGACTGCCGGAACGCTGGGTGAAGACCATCTGTCCCTACTGCGGCACGGGATGTGAAATGGATGTGGGGGTGAAGGATGGGCGGATCACGGAGGTCCGGCCCGTCCTCGACGCTCCCGTGAACCTGGGCCACCTCTGCGTGAAGGGCCGCTACGGCTTCGGCTTCAATGACGCGCCCGACCGCGTCACCGTCCCCATGCTCCGGCGCGGGGGGGCCTGGGTGGCGGTGTCCTGGGACGAGGCGCTGGATGCGGCCGCCGCGGCGCTGCGCCGGGCCGGAGGGAAGGCCGGTGTGCTGGCCTCCAGCCGGGCGACGAACGAGGACAACTACCTGGCGCAGAAGTTCGCGCGGCTGGTCCTGCGCACGAACAACGTGGACTGCTGCGCCCGCGTCTGCCACGCCCCCAGCGCCGCGGGTCTGGGGCAGGCCTTCGGCACCGGCGCGGCCACGAACAGCTTCGCCGATGTGGAACGGGCGGGGCTGATCCTGGTGGTGGGGGCCAATCCCACCGAGAATCATCCCATCGTGGGCGCGCGGATCCGCCAGCGGGCCCGCGCGGGGGTGCCGCTGATCGTGGTGGATCCGCGGCGCACCGAACTGGCCGCCATCGCAGAAGTCCATCTCGCGCCGCAACCCGGGACGAACCTGCCGCTGCTGCTGGCCATGGCCCGGGTGATCCTCGACGAGGGGCTCGCGGACGCGGCTTTCCTCCAGGCGCGCACCGAAGGTCTGGAGGCTTTCGCCGCCTCGGTCCAGGCCTGGACGCCCGAGCGCGCCGCCGAGGTGTGCGGCGTACCGGCGGGGGCCATCCGGCGCGCGGCGCGGCGCTACGCCACCGTCAAGCCCGCCATGTGCTTCCACGGCCTGGGCGTCACCGAGCATGTCCAGGGCACCGACGGGGTGACGGCCCTGGCCCATCTCGCCCTGCTCACGGGGAATGTGGGCCTTCCCGGCGCCGGCGTGAACCCCCTCCGCGGCCAGAACAACGTGCAGGGCAGCGCCCAGATGGGGTGTGAGCCCTCGAGGCTTACCGGCTACCAGAAGCTCGCCACCGCCCGGGAAACCCATCAGGCGGTCTGGGGCGCGGAACTCCCCGTGGAACCGGGCCTCACTGCCCTGGACATGGTGGACGCGGCGGGAGAGGGGCGCATGAAGGCGCTGCTGGTCATCGGCTACGACCCGCTGCTGAGTCATCCCAACGCTCAGGAGACGGCGGAAAACCTGAACGGCCTGGACGACCTCATCGTGGTGGACCTTTTCCTCACGGAGACCGCCAAGGCCTTCGGGACCATCTTCCTGCCGGCGGCGAGCGCCTTCGAGAAGGAGGGCACCTTCATGAACGGCGAGCGCCGCGTGCAGCGGATCCGCGAAGTGGTGCCGCCGCGGGGTTCCAGCCGCACGGACCTGGCGATCCTGTGCGGCCTCGCGGAGCGCCTCGGGGCCGGGGCCCAGTTCCGGTTCCCCGACGCGGCCGCGGTATGGGACGAGGCCCGCCGCACCTGGCCCGCCATCGCGGGCATCAGCCATGCGCGGCTGGACCGGGAAGGCGGGATCCAGTGGCCCTGTCCCACGGAGGACCACCCGGGGACCGCCGTGCTCCATGGGGAGACCTTTTCCGGCGCGAGGCGCGCGGCCTTCCGCCCCCTGGCCTGGACCCCCAGCGAGGAGGTCGCCACGGAGGCGCACCCCTTCCTGCTGAACACGGGCCGCAGCCTCTTCCACTTCAACGCGGCGACCATGACCCGCCGCACCCGCAACGGGGATCTGCGCCCGGACGACCGGTTGGAGCTGCATCCCGAGGATGCCGCGGACCTCGGCGTGGGGGAGGGCGATGCCGTCCGGGTGCGAAGCCGCCATGGCGCCTTCACCCTCCGGGCCCACCTGACCACGGATGTCCGGTCCGGCGAGCCCTTCGCCACCTTCCACGCCGTGGAGGCCTATGTGAACCGGGCCACGGGGCGGGGGCGGGACGCCACCACGGGAACGCCCGAGTACAAAGTCACGGCTGTCTCTCTGCACAAGGCGTGAGGCTGGATCCTAGATGCCACCGTGCTCCCAGGTCGGCACGGGGTCGGGATCCATGGCCACCTCGGCGCCGTCGTCGAGGATGAGCACGGGCGGGTTGCCGGGGCGGATATCCACGATGGTGCGGCCCAGCAGCCGCTCGCGGCGGCCGTGGTGCCAGGAGATGCCCACGGGATAGGTGCGGCGATAGGCGTCCAGGGGGCCCTCCATCCGCCGGCAGATCTGGACCAGGGCCGACTGGAGGGTGGAATCGAAGCCCTTGGGGGGCTCGGGATCCAGGCCCGCGGCCAGGAGGAAGGCTTCGGCGGGGGGGCCGCCGCCCAGGCCCTCGGTGGCCCACCGGCGGGACCCGGGGCCCGCGGGGGACTGGCCTTCGAGCACCACCGGGCGGTCCCGGTGGATGCCGAGCCAAAGGGAGACCCGGCCGCAGGGTCCGGTGCCTTCGAAGTCGAGGGGCAGTTGGGCATCGTCGTGGAAGACCACGGCCCGGAGGGGCAGCCACTCGAAGGTCTCGGCCACCTTCGCCCCCACGGGGCTCAGATGGTCCCGGCGGAGTCCGGCCACGGCCTCGGCGAAGGCCTGGCGGAGCCCCGCCAGGCTGAGCACGCCGTCCGGGAGTCCCTGGGCGTCCAGGGCCATCGGCGGTTCATGCCAATCCGCGGCCAGGGCGGGGACCACCTGATGGAACAGGATGAGGGCGGGATCCCAGTCCCAGTGGCGGGCGGGTTCGTAGCCGAGTTCCCGGCACAGGTCGAACCAGGCCCGGCCCGGGGCCGCCGCCCCGGGAAGAAAGGTGGACTGGCCATCGAGGAACAGTTCGCAGCCCGGCCCATGGAGGGTATCCCGGCGGCTGAGGCCCAGCTCATGGCGGCCCAGGGTGGCCAGGGTGGTCTCGTGGTACGGATGATCCTCCTGCCGCAGCACCTTCAGCGGCGCGCCGAGGATCCATGCATCCACAGCCATGCCCAGCCTCCCCGTGGAAGGGAAGCCTGGGGCGTGCGGGATCCTTCGTCAATCCCCGAATGGAGAAACCTGGTTAAAAATCAATCCACCCGCTGGAGGTTCATGCCCGGGTAGTAGTGCTGGAGGATCTGCTGGAAGGTGGCGCCTTCCAGGGCCATGCCGTAGGCGCCGGTCTGGCACATGCCCAGGCCATGCCCCCAGCCGCGGCCGTAGAAGATCCACCGTCGCTTCGGACCCTGGCCCACGGTGAGCCACCGGAACACATTGTCCTTGAGGCCCAGCAGACCGCGGATGTGCATGCCGCGCACCCGGTGGGGGGCACCCTGGGCATCCACGAGAGTGAGGTCGAGCACGCGGCCCTGGTCGTTGTACTGAGCCCTCAGATCCCGGATGCCCGCCACCCTGATGCGCCTGCGCACCATGGCCAGCAGATCCGCTTCGGTGTATTCCACCCGCCAGTGGGCCGTGGGGTTGTAGCGGTCCCAGGCCGCGCCATCGGGATCCAGCCGGCGCACCAGCACCTGGGCTGGACCCTCCTCGCCGGGGATCCACTTCAGCCGGTCGCCCACCTGGATATCCGCCCTGGGGACGAGGCGCAGGCTTCCATCCGGGCCCTCCTCCGCCAGCAACAGGGTGGACGCCAGGGGAAGGGGCTCAGGGCCGCCCCGCTTGCGGCGCACCTGGCGGTCCATGAGCAACGAACCTTCGCCCGGCGTGAAGGGCTCGAGCTCCTGCCAGAGCCGGCCGAGGGTCTGGAGGGCCTGGCGCAGGGTGCCGGGTCCGGTGGCGGCCCAGGCGGAGGCGGGGACCACGCCGCGCCGGGTGAGGAAGGCCGCCAGCAGGCGATCTTCGGGCAGGGAATCCGGCAGGAAGTAGGCCGCGTCCTGGGGCCGCTCCTGGCCTTCCACGATCCGCTGGAATCCGAAGGCCCGGGCCAGGGCGAGGGTGAGGTTCCCATCCCGCCCCAGGGGCTGGGGTTCCAGGGCCAGGCGCTGCTGGAGGGCCCGCACCGGCTGGGCCAGATCGTCCGGGGTCGCGGGCTTCGCCAGCCGGTCGCCGGAGAGCCACTGGGGGGGGATGGCGGCGGAGGCCAGGCGCAAGAGCTCCCAGCTCAGCCAGGGCTGGTAGGGCTCAGCGGTGACGGCCACCCCCGCGGCGAAGGGCAGGGTCATGGGCTTCGCGGGATAGCAGGACACGGCGCGGAGGTAGGGGGCATCGCCGCCGAAGACATGGGCCACATCCGTGGTGTGGCCGCCGCAGTTGGCCATGAACAGGGCCAGGATGGGCTTGCCGCCGTAGGTGGCGAAGAGGCCCTCGGTCTCCTGGATGGCGCGGTCCGTGAGGGACTGCTCGCCATCGTGGCCGCCGTAGACCTGGTCGGCCACGGTGTCCCCCATGTCGAAGCCGTCCGCCGCGCGCTTGCCGCGGTTGGCCACGGCATAGGTGCGCGCCGCCACCGCCTGGGCCTTCAGGGCCTCCAGCGAGGGGAATTCCCAGGCGCCCATTTCCTTGGGCACCACGCCGCGCAGGTAGGTCTCCAGGTCCAGCGTATTCACCACGGTCAGCCGTCCCTGGGCATTGGGGAAGATCTCGATCTTTCCACGGTAGCGGCCCTTGCCCTGGAGGGAGGTCAAGTCGCCCGCGGGCTTCAGCCAGACGCCCGCCAGCGGAAGGGCGCGGCGCTCGTAGCGGTCGGTGATGCCGTAGAGGGCGCGACCCTTCCGGGCCTGGCTGGGCCGGGCCTCCGAGGCCACCCACAACTCGTCGAAGCCCAGGTCCTGGAGTTTCTGGAATACGGGTTCGGCTTCGCGGGCCTCGGGAAAGTGGCCCGTAAGCACGCGCCAGGTATCCGCATCCGGCACCTTCACCCGGTCCGGCGATTCTCCCAGTTCTTTCAGCCGCTTCATGAGGGTCGCGGCCTCGGCGGCGGTATGGGGGCGTCCCACCTGGATGCGGTACTCGGTGGTGGGATCGGACAGGCCGCGGCTATCCCACCAGATGCGCAGTTTCCCGTCCGGGGCCAGGTGCATCAGGGGCTTCCCGGCGCGATCGCAGACCTGGCCGCCGCCTTCCAGGGACAGGATCCATTCCGTCGCCTGGGTATCGAGGCCGATCCTCAGCGGGGGCTGGGCGGCGATGACGGATGTGAATGACAGGATCAGGGCGGGGACGAGGGGCGGCTTCATCCGCTGGATTGTCCCACGAATCGCGCAAGGGCTTCCCAGCGGCGGGCCCGCAGCGCTTCCGCGTCCAGGAGTCCGCCATCCGGGCCCCGGCGGTGGAGGAGCAGGCCGATGCAGCGCCGGTCCGAGGGCCGGTAGAACAGGGCGGGGCCGGTGTAGCCCAGGTGGAACCACCAGCCCGAGGGTGGCCCCGGCTCGGCGTCAAGGTCCGGGGCAGGCGGCGGGGCGTGTGCCGCGGGATCCTCCAGCACATGGATGCCGGGGCCGGGTGGAATCATGGACAACAATTGTCCATATTGCCCCTCGCCCGAAAAGGCGATCTTGAGGCCGAGACCCCAGCGGACGCCCTCCTCGCCTTCGGCCGTTTCCACGGCCATGCGCTCTGGCCAGCCCGCCGCCACCCACGGGGCCAGGGCGAGGCGCAGCTGGGGAGCGGTGGTGCCGAACCCTGCGTGGCCTGGCATTCCCGCCCGGGCGTTGGCGTCGTGGGGAAGACGCGGATCCCGGGGCGGAAGAGGCGCCGCCGTGGCCAGGGCCCAGGCCAGGGCATCGGGGCCATCGGGAACCCCGGTGGGAGCCATCGTCCAGGGTGCGGGGCTGAGGCCGGAGGCCTGGCCGAGCTTCGCGAAGGGGACACCGGTCTCGGCCTCCAGCAGCTCGGCCAACAGGCGGTAGTTCAGGTCCGAGTAGGTGGCCAGGCCGGGCGTGGCGGGGCGCAGCAGGGGATGCCCGGGCACATCCCGCCTCAATTGCGCGGCCAGAGGCTCGCCGGTGAAGGGCCGCCAGGGCGGCAGGCCGGAGTCGTGCGACAGCAGCTGGCGCACCGTGAGCGGCGTATCGCGGTCACGGAAGCCCAGGGTCCACCGCCGGTCCCCGTCCAGGTCCAGGAAGGCCAGCGCCAGCGGCGCCGTCACCAGGGGTTTGGTCAGCGAGGCAAGGTCGTAGAACATGGGCCCCCACGATGGGTCAGGATGGGCGCCGGGCGGTCCCCCTGACTGGCACGGCCGTCACGCCCGGCTCAGCTCCGCCAGGCTCCTGGCCACGGCCTTCTGCACCTGGTCGGCCACACCCATGGCCTCCTGGCCCTCCTCCCAGGTGACGCCCTCCAGGCTGCGGCCCAGGCAGGCGGCGTGGAAGGCTTCGATCTCCAGGCGCAGGGGTTCGCCCTCCTCGATGCTGGCGGTTTCGGGATGCACCTCGGGACCGTCGGGGCCCATGACGAGACGCAGCAGCTCCAGCTTCTGGGTGGCGAAATCCAGGCTGGCGTACTCCTTGTCGCCGAAGACGCGGAGGGTGCGCTCCTTCTTGCGGGCCACGCGGCTGGCGGTGACGGTGGCGAAGGCGCCGCCCTCGAACTTCAGCCGGGCATTCACCAGATCGGCATAGGGCGTCAATACGGGTATTCCCACGGCCTCCACATCCACCACCGGACGCCCCACCAGGGCGCGAAGCAGGTCGAGGTCGTGGATCATCACGTCCATCACCACGTCCACCTCCAGGCTGCGGGCGGGGAAGGGCGATACGCGCACGGCCTCCAGGAAGCGGGGCTTGAATCCGCGTTCCCGCAGGGCGGTGACGGCCGGGTTGAACCGCTCAAGGTGGCCCACCTGGGCGACGAGGCCCGGCCTGGCGGCGCGGGCCGCGGCCAGGGCCTTCAGCAGGGCCATGCCCTCGTCGAGGGTGGCGGCCAGGGGCTTCTCCATCAGGACGTGTTTGCCGGCCTTCAGGGCCTGGGTGCCGAGGGCGTGGTGGAAGCCCGTGGGCGCGGCGATCTGCACGGCGTCCACGTCCGCGAGCACCTGGTCCAGCGAGGCGGCCCAGGGGGCGTGGAACTTCGCGGCGATCCCGGGGCCCCGGACGGGGTCGGGATCCACCACGGCGGCGAGAATGGCCTCCGGCGAAGAAGCTGCGATCCGGGCGTGATGCTGTCCGAGGTGACCCACCCCGACGACGGCGACTCTCAGCTTGCTCATGCTCTCCCTCCCAATCAATTTGGCTACCTCGGACAGGTCACGCCATCTGGCAGCCCGCGATCAGACGCCCCATTCAGGGGCGTCTTCCCGCTCCCCCGCTGCGCGGGCTCGCGGAGCGGGGCCCCCGATGCTGTCCGAGGTGACCCACCCCGACGACGGCGACTCTCAGCTTGGACATGACTTCCTCCTGACCAACCGAGCCTAGCAGGGCTGCTACCCTGGGGGTCTTCTCCACGAGGCGACCATGAATCTCAAGCTCGAAGCCGTGAACCTTCTCCGATGGCTGCATTTCGTGGCCATTGCCGTGGGCGGCGGCGCCGCCGTGGTCGCGCTCCTCCTTTCGGGATTCGAGGAGGACCGCGAGGATCTCCAGGGTCTGGCCGCGACGGTCTGGGCCAAGGTGGTGGTGTGGGCCTTCCGCCTGGCGCTCATCG
This sequence comes from Geothrix sp., assembly GCA_030681515.1. Classification (GTDB taxonomy): domain Bacteria; phylum Acidobacteriota; class Holophagae; order Holophagales; family Holophagaceae; genus Geothrix. The sequence continues at coordinate 18,829 of JAUXSE010000018.1, forward strand.
TGGGCCTCGCCCTGCTGGTGATGATGATCCAGGGCGGCCGGAACCCCCTGAAGGACGGCAGCTACTTCCATCTCAAGCTGCTGCTGGTGTTCATCCTGTTGGGTCTCTCCGAAATGACGCCCAAGGCCCTCGCCGTGGGAAAGCGGGGCTCGGCCCTGCTGGTGCTGCTGCTCTTCCTGGCCTCCAGCTTCACGGTCTTCAACAAGGGACTCTTCGGTGGCCGTCCGAAGGCGGGTCCGGTGCTCCCGGTGAGCGCGGAGTCCACCTTGCCCCAGGCGACGCAGGCCTCGCCCGAGGTCCAGCGTCAACCCCGCTGACCCATGCGGATTCTGATACTGGCCCTGGCGGGGACGGGCTTCCTACCTGCTGGGCCCGCGGAGCAGCGACAGCCCCGTGTTCTGGGACACCTTCCACAGCGCCCTCATCCGCGGCGTGGGTCACGGTGATACGGCTCTGAGCATCACGCCCATTCCCGCGCCAAAGGCGCAGGAATAACTCGGGGCGCCGAATGGCGCCCGCTGAAGACTCAGGGCTGAGGCCGAAGCAGGAGCGAGGATCCACTGTGTGAGAAGCGCATGGCCTAGAGGGCGCAACCCAGGAGGGGTTAAGCGGGGACTCCTCTTCTGATTTCCTGAAATTGCCGTTGTACCGAGAGATCCTTTCCGCGCGCCCGGGAAGGGGCGCATCATCGTGTGCAGGTGTGCAGTCAGAAATGTGTAGAACACAGAGCCTAGGTCACTGGCTGCTGGTAGCGTAGAGGCCAAACAAGAGGCTGGTATTTGGGAGGCCCCCTTGGGCAATAACCATGAATCTGTCTTTTCTTCGGACCAACCGGTTTCGAACAAGCTTGAAGATCAACTGAACCGTGCAGCGTTCTCGGAACGTGTGTCGGAGATCCTCGCTTCAGTTCCCTTGAGAGACAATTTGGTGGTGGGAATTCACGGCCCTTGGGGAGACGGGAAAACCAGCGTATTGAACCTGATCAGGGCTGAGCTGGGTGGTTACCACGACATTATTGTGAGGGACTTCAATCCGTGGCGATTGACAGATGAAGAGCAAATGCTGCGGGGATTTATCACGATGCTTGCCTCTTCGATTGGTGAATCTCTAGCGACCCCTGGGGAGAGGGCCCAATCGATGTTTAGGAAATGGGCAGGCAAGGGGCGATTGGTCACCAAACCACTCAGCTGGGTTTGGAAGCCAGCCGAAACTGCTGACGAGTTATTAGCCGCATTGGGCAAGGTCGCCAAGTCAGGGGACAGCCTTGCACTTGATGACCTTCGGGGGCGCCTTGTTGAATGCCTCGGCGGATCTCTCAAGAGGGTTGTTGTTCTAATTGACGATGTCGATCGTCTCGACAAGCACGAAACGTATACCCTTTTCAAACTCATCAAGGCCTGTGCGGACTTTCCAAACGTTTGTTATCTGTTGGCTTTCGATGATGTGGCCGTTGCGAAGACGCTAGGGGACCGTTACGGAGAAGGCGGTGAACTAGCGGGTAGATCGTTTCTAGAAAAAATCATTCAGGTTCCCCTCAAGCTCCCAGCGCCAATGAAAGAGGATCTTCGTCGGCTGTGTTTCCAGAATGTAGAGCTAGCGCTTGCCCGAGCAGGAATCGAGCTCACGGAGAATCAAGCTAGAGAATTCGTATCCAACTTCGATCGAGGAGTATTAATACAGCTTGAAACCCCTAGAGCAGCAAAACGTTACGGCAACGCCCTGATGTTTGCTCTCCCACTGCTGAAAGGGGAAGTCGATGTCGTAGATCTGCTCCTTCTTGAGGCGCTGAGATCCTTTTATCCGACCATCTATGATCGGATTCGATCCGAGCAAACTGCGTTCTCTGGCCTTGATCAGGAACGTGGCGGTCGGCCTGATGATACCCCGCGCGCAGTCCAGTTGCTCGCAGCAGAGCTTGATGGGTTGGACCCGAGATCCCAAGAATCTGTCAAGGCTCTCCTCGCGGGACTTTTCCCGCGTCTAAGGCCTTCGTACACGCGAGGAGGTCACTACGGGACAAGTTGGCTTCAATCCTGGGCCGAACGAAAGCGAGTGTGTTCCCCAGACTATTGCCCTCGCTACTTCACCTATTCAATTCCTCATGGGGATATCCGAGATTCAGAGATTGATGTCTTGATCGAAGCCGCCGTCAGATCTCAACAAGAGATGGTATTCGACCTACTCAAAGGTCACTTCGAAAGTGATCGTTCTCGCAGGTTGATCGGGAAGCTACGTGCGATCGAAACGACTATCAATTCTCAAGCGGCTCCAATCCTGTGCATCGCGATTGCAGGGCTAGCAAAGCATATCCCGAACCCTCCTGCCTTTTTCAGGCATGCGGAGCCCCCCTCTCAGGCCGCCATTTTGCTCTCTCACCTTGTTCGCCGGCTTTCTTCGTCGGATGACCGGAGCGCTCTAGCGCAACGGATTATCCAGGCCGCTGATCCGCTGTGGTTTGGAGCCGAGTGCCTACGTTGGTTCTATGTCACTGACGATGCTGACAAAGCAGAACACAACGCCCTCACAATGGAACAGCTAGTAGAAGTGCGATCGACCCTAGTCGAACGGGTCAGGGCCAGCTCGATTGAAGGTCAAGCAATGTTCAATCCTGAGGTACCACAGGAGGTAGATCTACTTATTGAGTGGCGCCGATTGGATGGGCGAGAACCTGTGCAAGCACACCTAACGAGAGTCTTCGACAATGACTCCAGGCAGATTTTCAGGTTTTTGGAAGCAATGTCTGGACAGCCTTGGGGAGTGGAGAATGGCTTGCCGTTGCCGCGAGAGATCGGTGGGGATCACTTAAAAAGCATTGAATTCCTAATCGGCCTCAACTTGACCGCAGAGTTGATTCAGAAGTACTCCTTAAGCGAATTTGAGAATCCGCAACGACGCCCAGATCCCTCGAAGGGGGCAAACGAACGTCTGGCAGAGCAGTTTATGTATGCATACAAGAAACGTGGGGAGGAGAAGTAAGAGGCCAAGGTCCCCTCTCTGGAGGCACAGGAATAACTAACTCGGGGCGCCGAAGGCGCCCCGAGCTTGACGGAATCAACGACAGGAACCTCAGTCCTCGGGCTCCTCGTATTCGCCGTTGTGCCACACGTTCTGCACATCGTCGTTGTCCTCCAGCAGGTCCACGAGCTTGAGGAAGCTGGCGAGCTTGGCGCCCTCCAGGGCGGTGCTGGTGCTGGGGGCCATGATCAGCTTGGCCTCGATGACGGGCAGCTTGGCGGCGTCCACGGCATCCTTCACGGCCTGGTAGGACTCGGGGCTGGTCTTGATGACCCAGGCCTCGCCCTCGTTGACCACGTCGTCGGCGCCGGCCTCCAGGGCCACCTCCATGAGCCTGTCCTCGGAGACTTCCGGCTCGACCACGATCTGCCCCTGGTTGCTGAACAGGTAGGCCACCGAGCCCTGGGCGCCCAGTTCCCCGCCGAATTTGGTGAAGCAGCTCCGGATTTCGGGCGTGGTGCGATTCTTGTTATCGGTCATGGCCTCGACCATGATGGCCACGCCGCCGGGGCCATAGGCCTCGTAGATGACTTCCTCGTAGGTCACGCCTTCGAGTTCGCCGGTGCCCTTCTTGATGGCGCGCTCCCAGTTGTCCTTGGGCATGTTGCTGCCCTTGGCCTGGTCCACGGCCAGGCGCAGGCGGGGATTGGCATTCACGTCGCCGCCACCGAGTCGCGCGGCCACGGTGATCTCCTTGAGGATCTTCGTGAAGACTTTCCCCCGCTTGGCGTCGGCGGCGCCCTTCTTGTGCTTGATGGTGGACCATTTGCTGTGGCCGGACATGGGGTGCGCTCCTTCAATCAATCGTTCGTTCTGCTCAGCAACCGCTCCGCGTTTGCTGAGTAGGGGAAGAGAGTCTTTTCAATGCTTCGGAATCGACGCGTAGCGGCGATTCCGAAGCCGGGCCTCAACCGCGCAAGCCCCTGCGGGAAACACGGGCGAAGGGCGGGGCCTCCTGGCGGATCATGGGGCGCTCCAGGAGGAACTGGTACCACTGCTCGCCGTAGACCTTCATCTTGAGGGCCTTGCCGTTCTGCAGCTGGTTGCGGTTGGTGATGAGGCGCTCGTCACCCTTGCAGACGCCCAGGCCCTTGTTGAGGGTCTCGATGGCCTTGTCCCTTTCGCCCATCTCCACCAGCACGTAGGCGTAGACGGCGTAAAGCAGGCTTTCCTTCTTGCCGGACTTGAGGGCCAGGGCGAAGGTCTCCTTGGCCTTCTTCTTTTCGCCGCGCTTCCACTGGAGGATGCCCAGCATGGCCTTGGCGATGTAGTGCTGCATGGAGGCGGAAGCCAGCAGGGGCTCGGCCTCCGCGTTCTTCTTGCGGAGGTACTGCACCACGCCGATCTGGCCATCAATGCTGCCCTTCACGAGGAACTGCTTGGGGGCGAAACGGTAGCCCTCCTTCATCACGTCGAGGGCCTTCTCGAACTGTTGCTTCTTGAGCAGGTCACCGGCCCGGGAGAAGATCTTCTCCAATTCCTGCTGGACCTGCCGCCCAAGCCAGATGAAGAGTCCGCCGCCGGTCAGCACGCCGAGAGGAAGGCTGATCCACAGTTTGATGCTCAGCAGGCTGGACAACAGGATCACGGCAAGGGCGGCGCCCAGGCCGATCAGGAGGTTTATCACGAAGGCTCCGACGGCGCGGCCCGAGGCCGGGCCAAAGGGCCATTTTATCGGCCTTCGCCTCCGTTTTCCATGCAGAGCTTCAGAACTAGCCGATCACGCCGCTGCGGGAGGGTGTGGGCCGGCGGCGGCGCACGGCGCGCTTGGTGGGGGCGGACGCAGTCTCCTTCCGGGGGCGGCCCGGGCCGCGCTTGGGAGCGGGCTCCTTCGGCTTAGCGGCCTTCCGGACTTTGACCTTCTTGTCCTTCTTCACGTGTTCCCGCCGGACCAGCGCCGCGGCGGCCCTGCCGGTGACCACCACGCGGGTGCCATCCTTCAGCTTCTTGACCTTGCTGCCCGGCTTCCGGCCTCGCTTGAGGCTCATGGCCAGCGGTTCCACATCAAGCAGTTCCCGTTCGAGCTGGGCCTGGAGAGCCATCATCTCCCCCCGGTCCATTTCGTGGTCGTGGCCGCAGAGATGCAGAAACCCGTGGATGACCAGCGTCTCGACCTCGCGCCTGCGGCTCACGCCGAATTTCTTGGCCATTTTCTCGGCGGTGGGCAGGCTGATGACGATATCGCCGAGATGGGGGAATGCGCCCTTTTCCACGCTGGACGGGAAGCTAAGCACATCCGTGGTCATGTTTTTTCCGCGATGTTCACGATTGAGTTTCCTCATGCCGCGATCATCTACATAAGTCATGGAGATTCCCTGTGCCTCGGGAGCAAGCCGATCTCGCAGCGCGTGAAACAGTTTTCCAAGGGACTGTTCGCCAGGCCCGCGCATTTTGCTGCGGCTCGACCAGTCAATCATGAAGGACGGTCGTGTCAGAGTCATGGCCTTCTCCTAGACAGGATCCAACAAAGGGGAATCATTATTAGCTGGTCTGATGAATTCGTCAATGTGGGGTTTCTAGGTGAAGGAATTACATTGATGTCATCGCTCTGAAGTATAGAAGTTGATATTTTAAATTTCAATTCAAAATCATCCAAAACAGTGAATACAAAGAAGAAGGACCTCATATTCAGGAAAATAAAACTCGGGTGAAGGTTCCCCTGGCATCCTGGATGGATGGATATCCGCCTGCCCACCGACCTTTCCGCCCCCCTGGGCCGGTTTCTGGTCCTTTTGGACCGGTGGAACCGGACCCATGCCCTGACGGCCCTTCCGGCCGCGGATCGCCGCGAAGAGCTCCTGCTGGACGCCGCCTCCCTGCTCCCGTTTCTCGCCCCGCTTCCCCGGGGAGCCCGGGTGGCCGATCTGGGCACGGGCATGGGCTCGCCGGCGGTGGTGCTTGCGCTGGCGAGGCCTGATCTGGAGGTGCTGGGGGTGGACGCCTCCGCCAAGAAACTCGCCTTTTTACGCCAGGTGGCGCTGGAACTACCGGTGCCCAATCTCCAGGCGGTCCACGGCCGCCTGGAAGCGCTCCCCCCACTGGGTGCCGACTGGGGCACCGCCAAGGCCCTGGGTTCCCTGGAGCAGCTGGTTGGCTGGTGGGCCCGGCACGGCAAGCCTGGGGCGCCCTTCCACGCCCTCAAGGGAGTGGATTGGGCCATGGAGCCCATCCCGGATGGATGGTTGGCCATTCCTCACCCGTACTCGCTCCCGAAGCGGGGGCGGCGGGTGGTCCTGGAACTGCGCCACCCCTGAAAACGAGGAGGGCCCCCGTCGTGGGGGCCCCCCTGTCTCGAATCCTCGATTAGCGGGTGAGGGTATCGCCGGTCCGGACTTCCTCGTTGGAACGCAGCACCCGGCAGGTGGCCGTCTGAGCCTCGGTGCGGACCACCAAAGCCTGCCCCAGGTAGTGGGTGGTGGTTTCAGTGGGGGGCTTCTTGTCGGTATCGGAACCCACGGGGAAGGTTCTCACCCGGACGGCGAGGAGCACCTCTCCGACCTTCAGGCCGTCGTTGGCGCCCCGGTCAATGATGATCATGTCGCCACCGGCGGAGTGCTGCTTGGCATCGCGGGTGTACACCACCAGGGCGGAGTTGGCGGCGACCTGGATCGGTTCGGCGGTGTCCGTCCGCAACTGCAGGGGGAGATTGGCGGGTTCGGTGAACCGCACCAGATGGTCGCCGATCTCCACGGTATCCAGGCAGCGCTCGATCACCGCCACGGATCCCTTCGGCAGGACGGTGGTCACCCGCACCACGCCGATCTGCTGCACGACATCGCCGAGATTCTTCTTGGCGATGGTGGGATGCGCCAGCTTCCGGGCCACGGTCTTGAGGACGAGAAAGCGGTCCCCGGTCTTCACGCCCTGATCGGCCCCGCCGTTCATGTAGACCGTTTCGCCATCGCCCAGGAAGCGGCGGTCGTCCCGCTTGTTGGAGGTGATGGTGAAGGCGCCCTGGCCCTTGTAGTGGGCCTCAGCGCCTTCGGCGGCGAAGAAGGGCAGCTGGATGAAATCCTGGAAGGAAAAGCCGAGCTCGGGGCGGCGGACGGCGCTGGGATCGGCACGCCGCTGGTCGGGTTGCAGGTTGGCCACGGCATCCGGCATGGAATCCGCGGTGGCCACGGCCCTGGAGAGATCAATGATCAGCGGGTCGCCGGGGTAGATCCAATGCGGATCCTTGACCCACTGGTTCAGCTCCCAGATCTGCGGCCAGGCATAGGGGTTGCCCAGGTATCTGCCCGCCAGATCCCAGAGGGTGTCGCCCTTCTGGACCATGTGAGTCCTGGATCCCTCGGGAACATTGAGTTCCTTGGGGTAGTCCCACTTGGAGGCGTGGGCCTCGACTTTGATGGCGCCGGCGGGGGCTGCCTCCTGGGCGCCCAGGCCCGGAACGGCGAGCGCCAGGACCGCGAGGAGACCGGGCGCCACCACAAGGGTGCGCCACCGGCCGGCATGCAGGCGATTGGGCTGGTGCATCAGGAACCCCCAGTTGAAGATTAGGTATCGCAGATTATAGGTCTTCGACGCGGATCATATCTGAAAATAATGACAATCGGTTGCGAACTTCGTCCTGGCTGATCTGCTCCAGGCGTTCGGTGGAGAATTGTTCCACGGTGAAGCTGGCCATGACCGAGCCCACCAGGGTGGCGTGCTTGAGGGCCGTCACGTCCATCCGTTCGATCCAGGCCAGGTAGCCCAGGAACCCGCCGGCGAAGGTATCGCCCGCGCCCGTGGGGTCGAAGACGTTCTCGAGGGGATAGGCCGGCGCCGCGAAAATGCCCTCGGGCGTGAAGAGAACCACGCCGTATTCGCCCCGCTTGACCACGAGGATCCGGGGGCCGAGCGCCTGGATCTTCCGGTAGGCCTTGATGAGGCTGTGCTCCTGGGTCAGTTCCCGGACCTCGGCATCGTTCACCAGGAGGATGTCCACTTCCTTGAGCACGGCCTCCAGGGCCGGCCGGGCGCCCCGGATCCAGTAGTTCATGGTGTCCAGGGCGATCCACTTGGGGCGGGTGGTCATCTGGCGGACGACATCGAGCTGGAGCGCCGGATCAATGTTCCCCAGGAAGAGGTACTCGGATTCCCGGTAGCCGGCGGGGAGGTCCGGGCGGAAATCCGCGAAGACGTTCAGATCGGTGGCGAGCGTCGTGGCTTCGTTGAGGTCGTAGCCATAGGCGCCCTTCCAATGGAAGCTGAGGCCCTTGACCCTGGAAAGGCCCGTCAGGTCAATGGGGCGGTGGTCGAAGACGCGCATCTGGTCGGGGCCGAAGTCCTCCCCCACCACGGCCACGATCCGGACGGGATGAAAGCGGCTCGCGCTCAGCGAAAAGTAGGTGGCGGAACCCCCCAGGGCATGGTCCCGCCGCCCGAAAGGGGTTTCCAGGTCGTCGAAGGCCACACTCCCGACTGCCAGCAGACTCATGGTCAAGACTCCAAATCATCAACGCGGCTCAGGGCTGGGCAGGGGGGGGACCGAAGTAGAGCACCCAGGCCTGGGTGCCGCCCATGGGAACCGGCGCCTGGGCGTAGCGGGCCACCATCGGAGCCTGGCCCGAAGCGAGCATCTCCCGAAGGCCTTCGTGCAGGGCGGGATCAGGCCCCAGTGTCACCTGGAGGCTGCGCCAGGCCAGCACCATTCCGTCCCCGAGACGGTCCTTGAGGCGCTCCATGGCGTCCGAAAGGGAATGCCCCCGGAGATCCAGGGATCCGTCCACCTCGATGGCCATGCCCGCCGCCAACTGGAAGCGCATGGGCCCGAGGGGCTGGGCCACGGGTTCGGATCCCGGCGGAGGGGGCTCCGGGAGCGCGGCCTCCGGGGCCTTCTCTGGAGCGGGCAGGGCTGGAACCGATGTTGAAGGCGGGGCGGAGACGGCCGGAGGGGGCGGGGGGGCAGGGCGCTCGGGGAGGCCCTTCGCCAGGGGTTTGAGGCCTTTCAGATCCTGGATGGCCTCCTGGAAGGTCTCCGGAGCCGGGGGGTGGGGTGTGGGCGTCGCCTCGGGGGAGCCCTTGGTGGCCCCTGCTGTGGCCCCGCGCGGTGCAGCCGGTTTCAATCCCATGGCGGAGAGGAAGACGGCATCCTCGTCATCCAGGACGACGGGGCCCGTGGGCTTGACCGCGGGTTTGGGCAGGGGCCTGGGGGCCGGAGCGGGCGCTTCCGGGGCCAGTTGCTGCTTCAATTTTTCCAGATCCTGCTTCCAGGCCATGAACCATCCTTATCCTGACCAGAGTAGGCCATGACAGGCTCCGTCCAAAGCCCGCCGTTGCAATCCCGCACCGGTCCGAGGCAAAACGCCGCGATGGGCGCTGGTCCTCAACCGGAGTATGCTCGCGGACATCCAAGGATTGACGCCGTTTGGCGTAACCTGGCACACCCTTCGCTCGTAGCCCCACCGTCCACCCTGGAGGTCCCATGCGCCGCACCGCATCCCTGCTCGTGCTTCCCCTGATCCTGGCTTCGGGATCCGCCCTGCGGGCCCAGAGCGCGCATATCGGGTTCAGCCTGAACCTGCTGTTTCCCACGGGAGAGTTCGCCAGCAAGACCTATCCGCCCTACTACAGCCCCTCGGCGGGCTACATCATCCCCGCCCAGACGGAGACCTACGATGTGGGCCTCGGGGGCAGTTTCACCGTCAGCTTTCCCATGGACCGCACCCTGGCCATCCGCCTGAATCTCAGCGGTTCCGCCGAGAACGGCACCAACCGGGCGCCCGGCGAAGCCACCATCAACCTGCGCCACTCCCAGTTCAACCTGGGGGGCGAGCTGCAGATCTTCCCCCAGGGCACCGCCTTCCGCCACCGTGGCCTCTACTTCGTGGCCGGCCTTTCCGCCGACTTCGAGACCTTCGACCGCAGCTTTGGCGACCTGAGCTCGAACTACTACAACGATTACAGCGTTGATACCACGCGGAAGAGCCGCCTGGGCGCCACGGGTGGCATCGGCCACAGCTTTGGCTACGATGCGGGCACGCGGTTCACCCTGGAAGCCACCTTCCACAAGACCCTCACCGGGAACGATGTCAACGCCGGCGACCCCCCCAGCACGGACTACTTGAAACTGGGGTTTGGCTTCGTGTTCTGATGCCTTCCTCTACCCAAAAAAGGGCCCCGGGAGGGGCCCTTTTTTGGCGGACGGGAAACCTCACCCCTTCTTGGTGGCGGGCTTCTTTTTCTTCGGCTTCGCGGGTTCGTTTTCCTCTTCCCTGCCCATCAATCCGTTGACGAGGCGGGCCACATCCCTGTTGGACGGATCCAGCTTCTGAAGGCGGCGGGCGTAGGCCAGGCGCTCCGGCCGGGGGCGCGCATCGTCCGCCTTCACCTGTTCGAGTTTCCCGGCCACGTAGCGGGTGGTACCCCCCGCTTCGGTGATCTCCGCCTTCTCCTGGGCGAAAAAGGCCTGCCAATCGGCGTGGGTCTTGGCGGCGGTTTCCTTGGCCTGGCGGAGGCGGGCCAGGATGCCATCAATGTCCTTGAGCGCGCGTTCACTGTGGGCGATGGCGGCCCTCTGCTCGTCCATGAAGATCTTCAGTTGCTGCCGGAGTTTCACCTGCTCCTGGGAAAGGCCCGGGGCCTCGTCAAGTTCCTTGAGACGCGGGGCCTGCTTGGCGAGGGCCTCCTGGAACTCGCGCAGTTTGAGTTCATGCTCCATCCGCGTCTTGGCCAGCAGGGGTTCGGCGGTGCCCAGGTTCTCTTCCGCGGCCGACTGGGCCTTCCCCAGGTGGACGAGGGCCTCCTCCCAGCTGCCCTCGGAAACGCAGGCCCGGGCGGCGAGTCCCCGGAGCGCCACGAGGGCATACATATCGTTGTAGTCCGAAGGATTCACGGTGAGCCCCTCCCGGCCGAGCAGGGCTTCCACGCCCCTGCGCACGGTGGCGGCATCGCCCCGCTCGATCTGGAGCTCCCAGGGCCCCCGGACCTCCTTGAATCGGTCGGTGAGACTCTGGGCGCCCAGAGCCGTGGCCAGGGCGCAGGCAAGCAGGAATCCGAAGCGGGTCATGGGCGCTCCCCTCAGCATTGTTCCGGTAGGAATGGCTACTTCTTCTTCGCGCCGGCCTTCTTGGCAGGCCTTGCTTCCTTCGCGAAGGCCTCCTTGCCGGCCTTCAGGTTGTCGAGGGCCTTCTGGGCGCCCGCGTTGCCTGGATCCAGCACCAGCAGGCGGTTCAGGAAGGCGGCCTGGCTCTGGGGGGTGCCCAGCCTGGTGATGTTCTCGGGAGCGCGCAGCACCGCGTCCACCCAGTTCTTCCTGCCGACGATCTTCACCTTCTTGATCACCTGCTGAGTGTTGAACTGGGTGATCTCATCGTTCTGGGTGGCCACGGCCCCCTTCGCCTTGGCGACGGCCTCATCGGCGGCCTTGATCATCCCTTCGACTTCCTTGCGGTTGCCCGCCAGCATTTTGGCGACCTTCGGCGCGTTCGCGACATTCTGCCTGTGGACGGGCAGGGCGGCGAGGATCTGGTCGAGTTCCTGCTGGTCCTGGGTGGCCTGGGCCATGCGCGCCTTGAGCTCCTCCACACCCTTGGCATCGAGCTTCTTCTGCTTGGCGTTCACCGCGGCCACATCTTCCTGGACGGCCTTGAGGCTGGCCTGGAGCTGCGGCTCACGGGCGGCGTTCTTGGCGACGTAGTCCCCGGATTCCTGGGCCACCTTCTTCCACTGGGCGGCGATGGGCGAGAGGGCCTTCTCCAGATCGGCCATGGTGTCTCGCGCTGCCAGGGCCCGCTTCTCCTGGATCTCCAGGGCCTTTTCCCACTGGCCGGCCTCGGAGGCGACGTTGGCATGGAGGCGGTAGAGCGACATCAAGCCCTGGGCGTTGTCGAGGCTCTGTCCGATGGCCTGGGCCGTGGTGGCATTGAAGACGGGCCGTTCGGCGGGAACCAGCCCCTGGACCTTGGCCAGGGCCTCCTGGGTCTTCAGCTCCTTCAGCATCTGAACGATGCCGGGAAGTTCGGTGTTGAACCGCTGGGCGAGATCCAGGTTCACGGGGGCCTGGGCGACCAGGGCCAGCGGGGGGAAGAGCAGGAACGCGGGGAAGAGCAGTGGGCGCATGGGCACTCCGGAAAAGTCCAGGCTCCAGGGTAGCGAAAAGGCCCGGACCGGGTGTTCTTGATCGCGACATTGTGACGGAATCAGATGGAGGTCCGTTTCTCCTCGAGGTCCAGCCACTCCCCTTCCAGGGCGTCCAGTTCGGCCTGCGCGGCGTCCCTGTCCTTCAGGGCCTGGTGGCCGGGGCTATCGGAGCGGAGGAAGGTGGCGGGCTCCGCCAGGGCCGCGTCGAGTCCCGTGATCCGCCCGTGGAGGCTGGCCATGGCCTGCTCGACCTCCCCCAGGCGGCGCTGCTCCTTTTGCGAGAGTCCGGCCTTCCGGGGCCTGGCCGCCTCGACGCGGGGGGCCGGACGGGACAGGTCGGCCGCCGAGGGTTCCTGGGCCTGGGCCCGGGCGTCCCGAAGGCTGCGCACGGTGGAGGGCGGTCCCTCATAGAACTCCCAGCGCGGCGCGCCACGCTCATTCCAGGCCAGGGTATGGGTGGCCACCTGATCGAGGAAGAACCGGTCATGGCTCACCAGGACCAGGGTGCCGCCGAAGCCCAACAAGGCCTCTTCGAGGTTCTGAAGGGTGGGGATGTCCAGGTCATTGGTGGGTTCGTCCAGCACCAGCAGATCCGATGGGCTGAGCATGGCCCTGGCCAGGAGCAGGCGGTTCCGCTCGCCGCCGCTGAGGGTCGAAGCCAGGCGGGCCTGTTCCTCCACGGGAAAGCCGAAGCGGGTGAGGTAGACGTGGGCGAGCATGGCGCCGGTGCCGTTCCCCACCACCGCGGCCCGGTCGGCCAGGTTGTCGAGGATGCTGCGGCTGGTGTCGAGTTCGCCCCGCCCCTGGGAGATGGCCGTGACCGCGAGCTTGGGATGGCGGGCCACCGTGCCGCCGGTGGGCTGCAGTTCTCCGAGCAGCACCTTGAGCAGGGTGGATTTCCCGCAGCCATTGGGCCCCAGCAGGGCGATGCGCATGCCGCGCTGGAGGCTGAGGTCCAGGCTCCCCAGCAGTTCTGGGCCACCCGGATAGGCGAACTGGATGCCCTCGGCGCGGATCAGGGCGTCGCTGCGGTTGCCCCCGGCCGCGAAGGCCAGGCCCTGCCGGACCTCCAGGCGGGTGCGGTCCTCCACCGTGTCCTTCAGATCCAGCACGATCTGGATGCGCAGCTTGGACTTGCGGGTACGGGCCTTGGCGCCCCGGCGGAGCCAGGCCATCTCCCGCCGCAGGCGGTTCTGCATGTGCTCGGTGAGGCGGGACTCGCGGAACTCCCGGTCGGACTTCTCCAGCAGGTAGTCGCTGTAGCCGCCTTCGTAGCTCCGGAGGGCCCCCGCCTCCAGTTCCAGCATCCGCGTCACCACCGCGTCCAGCAGGTGGCGGTCATGGGTGATGAGCAGCAGGGCTCCCTCGTAGGCCTGGAGCCAGGCTTCGAGTTTCTCCACCTGGTCCGGGTCGAGGTGGTTGGTGGGCTCGTCCAGCACCAGGACATCGGGTTCCTTGAGCCAGGCCTGGGCCAGGGCCACGCGCTTCCGCCAGCCCCCGGAGAGGGATTCCACCTCGGCGTCCAGGTCGTCCAGGCCCCAGGTGGTGGCCGCCGCCTTGAGCCGCGGCACCAGATCCCAGCCCCACCGCTCCAGTTGGTGCTCCACGCTCTGCAGTTCCGCATGCAGCCGGACCTCCGCCGGCCCGGAGGCGCCATGGAGGGTCTCGTGGATCCGCTGATGCCGGTCCAGCAGGGCGCCGTGATCCGCCAAGGCCGCTTCCAGGGCCTGCCGGACGCTGGCGCCCGGCGCGAAGTGGGGCTCCTGGCTCAGCCGTGCGATGCGCAGCCCCTGGGTGACCACCACCTCGCCCGAATCCACGGTCTCATCGCCGGAAAGCAGCCGGAACAGGGTGCTCTTCCCGGTGCCATTGCGGCCGATGAGGCCCACCTTCTCGCCCTGGAAGAGACCGAGGCTCAATCCGTCCAAAATGGCTGTCGCGCCATATCGTTTCGTGACATTGATCAAACTCAGCGCGATGGACGGCAAGAAAGGCTCCTACGACCTTTCAGAATCCCATGGATGGGGCGATCCTTGGCCCCATAAGAATTCCGAGGCCGCCATGTCCCTTCAGGAAGAACTCCAGATGTCCAAGCTGCCGGCGCCGGGCGTGCAGCTGATGCTCCAGCTGATGCTGACGCGGGAGGCCGTGGTGCGTGTCCAGGAGCGGCTCTTCGAGGCCCACGGGCTGACGATCCAGCAGTACAACGTGCTCCGCATCGTGCGGGGCGGGCCCACCAAGGGCCACCCGATCTATGAGATCGAGCGGCGCATGATCTACCGCTTCGCCAATGTCACCCGGCTGGTGGACCGCCTCGAGCTGCAGGGGCTGCTCAAGCGCGTGGCGGATCCCAAGGACCGCCGCGTCAGCCGCGTGGTCATCACGCCCAAGGGACGGCGCCTCATGGATCGGCTGGACGAGCCGGTCCAGGTGATGGCGGCGCGGCTGACCAGCTGCTGCGACGAGGAGGAGTGCCTGGCCCTGGCGAACCGCCTGGAACGCCTTCGCGAACACTGCGTCCGGCAGGAAGGGCTTCAGGAAGAACTGGCCGGCACCATCAACTGATCCAGCAGATCAAACGCCTCGCCCTCGGAAACCGCCTCCACCTGGAGCCACCGCCCCTCCCCCAGCTCCATCCAAAGCTGCCGGGAGGCCGGATTCCACCATCCCTGCCGGAGCGAGCGCGCCCCGGCCAGGCGCCGGGCGCCCTTGAGCTGGTCCTCGCCGGGCCGGGTCACGGCCTGGACCCGCCACGGGCCGCCTCTGGGCGCCCGGAGGTGGAGCACCCCGCCCTGGAGATCCCAGCGCCCGCCAGGCAGGCGCAGCAGAATGCCCCCGGGGCCCGTGATCTGATCGCCCCGCACGAGCAAGGCCCCGCCCCAGGGATCGGCCCCCTCGCGTTCCGGGACCCATCGCAGGCCGGAGAAAGCCAGGGCCGCGCCCTCCCATCCGACGCTGCCCAGATCCGCCAGATCCGTATCGCCCAGCTTGATGCGCAGGGCCGAGGCGGGGGCCTGATCGAAGGTGGGATCAAGCGATACCCAGCGATCCTTCAGCCGGACCTCCACCCAGAAATGGAGCCCGAGCAGCTCGCCGAGGCCCACCCATCCGGTGACGCCCCGGGCCGGCACGCCGAGGCGCCGAAGCAGCGCCACGGCCAGCACGCCGTGTTCGGTGCAGTCCCCCCGGGGCTGGCGGCAGACCTCCAGCGCCGAAGCGAAGCCCACCGAGAAGTCCTTGTCGGCGATCCATTCGAATACGAAGGCGTTCACCCTCCGGGCGAGCTCCCAGCGCGGCAGGCCCGGGGGAAGGGCCATGCGGCGGATCAGGCCATCGAAGGCCCGGTCCTGGAAGGGCACCAGGGGGCTGGGGGCCAGGTAGCGGGCCTCCCCGGGGCCGGGAAGGCCCGTGACCGGCGGCTGGGCGGCCTCGATGGTGGTGGGGGGGGCCGGCCGCCGCAGGCGCCAGCGGCCCTCGGGAAGGCGGATCTGCTGGGCATCCTCCGGGAGATCCGGCGCGGCCCCCACCGCCCGCAGCGTCAGGTCCGCCAGCCAGGGCTGGAAGGGATGGGGTGGGAGCTTCTGCAGGGTGCGCTCGAAGAACCCCTGGATGGGCTCCGTTCCCGGCGCGGGCACGGGCAGTTCCGATCGCTGGGTCAGCACCACCAGGCCACCCAGTTCCGCCCGGTGGCGCAGTTCTCCCGCCGTGGGCGAGATCCAGACTTCGACCGGGGTGGAAGTCGGGCCCTGGCGTTCCTGGCCGGTGTAGCGCACGGCGTCCGGGAAGCCCGGCAGGGGGGCCGCGCCCTGGGGTTCCAGATGGAGGGTGCTCCATTGCTGGACCGGGAAGGAGAAGGTGACCGCCTGGAGCGGGCGGCCCGTCCGCGCGGCCTCCTTCAGCCGGGTTTCCAGATCCTCGGGCCAGAGGAGCGCCTCGGGGGGAACCTCCTTCCGGACCGCGGGACCGTGGGTGGGCTGGATGGACAGGACGCCGGGGTCGCGGGGGGACCACTCCGCCCGGCCTTCGAAGGGCTCCGAGGAAAGCTGCAGCCTCCAGGTGAAGGTCAGACCGCCCTCGGGCGCCTTGCGGGCGGTCTGGTTCAGGTCCTGCCGGATCTCCAGGCCCATGCGGGACAGGACCATCCACTCGCGGGAACGGATCTCGCGGACGCTCCCCTCCTGCCGGACCTCCAGGGAGGCACCGCCCACCTCCTGGCCGCCCAGCCACTGGCGGAAGGTCCGGGGCGGGCCCTCCTGGCCGAGCAGGGTCAGGCCCGCGAGGACCAGCGGGAAAAGAGGGGATGCGCGCATCTCCCCAGTCTATCGGGGCGTGCCCAGGATCCACCGGCCATCCCCGTGGCCATGTGCCGGGGTTGAATCCGGGGCAGACTGGAAAGGTGATCCGGACTTTTGCCGCCATCGTTCTGAAAGCCGTGCCCTACGCCGAGGGCGGGGCGGTGGTGTCCTTTCTTTCGGAGCACGGCGAGCGGATGTCGGGGGTGGCCAAGGGCGTGAAGAAGCCCACGGCGAAGTGGGTGGCGGCCTTCGAGCCCATGGGCATGGTGCGGGTGAGCTTCTTCGGGAAGGAACACACTGAGCTGAAACGGGTCACCCGCTGCGAACTGGCCTTCAGCCCCCTCACGCTGGGGCACCTGGAGTCGAGCCTGGTGATGGCCTGCCTGGCGGACCTCTTCGACCGCGTGGCCCGGGAGGGTGTGGAGGACGACCGCCTCTACCGCCTGCTCAGTGCCTGCGGACGGGCCCTCAAGGCCGATCCCGGCAACGCCCTCGGCATCCTGGCCTACGCGGAACACTGGCTGCTCCACTGCATGGGGCTGCTGCCCCATCCCCGCGCCTGCGGCCGATGCGGGGACGGGACCGCGCCCCTCGTCCTGTTCAGCCCGGAGGAGGGGTGGTGCTGCTCGGCCTGCACCCCCGTGGATCCCGTGGAGGCCCTGCCTCGGGGAAGCCGGGAGCACCTCCGGCGCCTGAGGACCGGGGGCGCGGACGCCGCTCCCAGGGTGGACCCCGCTGACGAGGCGCTGGTGGCGGTTACGGCGCTCCTCCGGGCCAGGCTGCTCCAGGAACTGGGCGGAGGGCTGCGAAGCTACGATGTGCTTTGGCGCACGCTCTGATGAGCTGATTCTTGCCTCCCGGCCCGGGCCGGCCGATGGGGTCCCATGGCTGAGATACAGGACATGGGGCCGGACAAATCCGCCTGGAAACAGGCGGTGGGAGCCCGGATCACGGTGGATCTGGTGGCGCTTTCCTGTCTCGGGGCCGTGGCCTACCTGCTGTTCAGCCATGCCGAGGCGGTCCAGCCCGCGGAGGGCGCATTCCTGATCGTGGCCGCCGCGGGGCTCCTGTGGGTGGGCCTCGGATGGTGGGACTGGCACCGGGGACTGGCCCAGGATGGCTCCCTCCTGGACTGGGTCCAGCGGATCCTCCAGGGTGAACGGAGATCGATGGCGCCGCCCCAAGGGCTCCGGCAACGGGATCGCCACGTGGTGGCGGCCCTGAACGCGGTGATCGGCGAGGCGCAGGGTGGGCGCGCGGACCTTGCGGCCCTGCGGGAGGCCATGGGGCGGGAATGGCTGGAACTGGACGCTCTTCTCGACACGATCCAGCGCCACCACGCGGCGGAGGTGGAGACCCGCCTCCAGGGAGGGGCGCGCCTGGAGGCTCTGGGGCGCGAGTTGAAAACCACCTTCGAGGACACCCTCCGGCTGGACCAGATCGAGCTGAATCACCGTCTGCGAGCGGATCAGTACCGGCTTCAGGGGCAATCCTTCCGGGCCACCCTTGGCCAGGTCAGGGCTGGACTCGATCAGTTCGAGGACCTGCTGGAAGAGCTTCAGGATTCCTTCCCCCGGTTGCGCCGCGAGGAGGATGCCCTGGGGCTTCTGGCCGCTGCGGGGATTCGTCAGGGTGCGCGGCTGGCCCTGGCCGTGAAGGGGCTCGTGGCGCACACGCCGCGGCTCGTGGGTGAAACCCAGACTCGCGTCGAATGGCTGCGGCGGTTCCGGCAATCCGCCGACGGGGTGCGGGACCAGACCGAGGCCCTGGCGCGCCGCATCGAGGGCTTCCGCGAGGAGGCCCAAGCGCGCATCCGCTCCTTCGCCGGGGCCCAGGGATCCCTGAAGGGGCTCGATCATGTGGCGCAGGAGACTGGCCTGCTGGCGGTGAACGCCGCCATTCTCGCCCAGCGGGACGGGGGAAGCGAGGGGATGGCGGCGATCGGCGGGCGCCTGCGCACCCTGGCCGATCAGACCGCGGAGGGCGCCTCCGGAACGGAACGGACGCTGGACCAGTACCGGCAGGGTCTGGAACGGGAGACCGCGGGGCTTTGGGATCTCCAGGAAGTCGCGCAGCGGCTGCTTTCGAGCGTCCACGAACTGCTGCGGACGGCCGGGCATCTGGATCAGCAGGGTCATGATCTGGAGCGCGCCCTGGAAACCCATCTGGGCCACGTGGATCAGGTCCGCCAAGCCTCCGAGCGGGCCGAGCTGTCCCTCCACGAAATCGGGGAGCGGGCGATGGCTCTGGAATCCGCCCACGGCCGGCAATGGGGGGTGGAAGCCAAGATCGCGCCGGAGCGGGAGCGCCTTTCCCGGCTGGGGACGCACCTGGCGGAAGTCGGGGAGGATCTGGCTCGAATCAGTCAGAAGAACATTGACGAGGTCTGGGATATCCTCGCCCGTCACCAAGAAATCCGGCGGGCCGAGGCCTACCGCCAGGTGACTTCGGGGGAACTCCCCCGTCTGCTGGCGATGCCGGACGATGCGGGTCTGGCCTGGAACCGCATCGCATGGGCCCGTGCCCAACGCCGCCCGAGGCTCGCGGAAACGACCGGGGGCCTGCCGCCCATGGGCCGCCGGGATCCGGACGGAGCCGTCCGGCTGCTTCTCCTGGGACAGGATGCGTTGGATGGGCCGGAACCCTCTGCCCTGGAATCCTGCAGCTGTGACGCCCTGGGCCGGGTCTGGGATCTCCGGTTCCTGGCGTCGCTCCGGACCGAGAGCCATCGCCTTGCCTTGCTGGAACTGCTGAAGGAGAGCCCCCTCACGGCCTGTTTCCCTGGGTTGGACATGCGCATCTCCACCGAGGGAGCGCAGCTCCGGTTGCCCTCACCCTATCCCGGGCTGCCTGGATTCCTGGCGGGGCTTGGGCTGGAACTTCCCGTGGAGCCGGGGCTCTGGGGCCTTGCCTTCCGTCCCATGGAACCCCGGGCCCCTGCCGTCCAGCGTTTGATCTGGATCGGACCGGCGGGCGGCGGGCGGCTCAATCAAAGCCTGCGCCTCGTCCACGCCTGGGTGAAGGATGACCCTCAGCATGAGTCCTTCCTCCCCTGGCTGCCCTATGAGGGCCCTCGTCCACCTTGTCCCTTGCTGCAGGACAGCCTTTCGGTGGACAAGCTCACGGACCTGGCTCCGGTGCGCTGCCTTGGGCTGGGTGCCGATCCGGCCCTGCTGAACCCGATGCGGGACAGGCTGCTCGTAGCGGGCGCCTCCGAGGGCCCCGGGGGGCTGGCCCTTTGCGCCATCAGCCTCGGCCACCCTCATCCAGAAGCTTTGCTGCTGAGGCTTTTCCAGCAGGACGCAGACCTGGCGGGGGCCTTCCACCCGGACCTGGTCCCCTACCAGGCACGGCTGCGGGACGAGGTTCTGGGCGGTTCCACGGGGGACCCCTGGCGCGCCTCCTGGTCCCTTCTGGAGGATCTGCAACGGGAAGGCTGGGTGATGCCGCTCCCGCCCGCCTGACCGCGTGAGATATCCGTGACATATCTCTGATTCCAATTCACCCGCCCGGGCTTGACAGGCGGACGGCCCCGCCGATACCTGTTCCAAGCGATCTTTGGACCTCCTCCAGACGGTGTGTGATCCAGGGCCCGGGACCGCCGCCAACCAGCTTCCACCCCCGGTGGATGGCGGACTGCGGGAGGCCACAGGCGCCACCCACAGGAGATGCCATGTTCAGCTTCGCGCCCTCGCGCGGCCAGGGGCCTGTCTTCGAGGACCTGCCGCCCACCCTCCAGCCCTGCGCCATCGCCGCCGCCGCGCCGCCCCAGGACCATCTGCGGACCGCCGCGCTATCCGGACTGATCTACCTCCTGATCGGAGGCGCGGCCCTGGCGTTCTCGTCCCTGGCGCCCCCCAGCGTTCTCGTACCTGGCCGGTCCACGGAACCCGAGCGGATCGTCGAGTTCGGCGGGCCGCCGATGACCCGGCCCATCGAACGGATTGCCACCGCTCCCCGGGGTTCCGGGGGAAGCGACTCGGCCTCGGCGTTGAACGCCGCGGTGGCGCCCCGGGCGGATCCGGATCAGCCTGCGGCGACCCTGCCCACGGAAGATCATCGCGGAGATCCTCCGGCCACGGGCTCCGCGCCATCCGGCCGCGGGGCACCGGCCGACGGAGCTGTTGCCGCGGCGGCCACGATGGGCCCCGTGATCCACGACTTCTCCATGACCGGGCTCGCCGTGCTCCGCCGAGTTGACCCGCTCTATCCCGACTTCGCCCGATGGGCCCGGATCCAGGGACCGGTGGTGCTGATGATGACGGTGGACGAACGGGGACAGCCGGTGCAGGTCCAGGTGCTGGAAGGACACCGGGCCTTCCATGAGGTGGCCGTTCAGGCCGCCCGCCAGTGGCGCTTCGAGCCCGCGCGGCTGGATGGCCGGCCCGTGGCCGCGAGTTTTCGACTTACGCTGAAGTTCTCCTTGAGGTGATACCGTGAACCCGTGGATCAGGGCGTCGCTGTCCGCAAGGGCAGAGGAAAGTCCGGGCTCCATAGGGTGCTGGGCCTGG
Source organism: Geothrix sp. (assembly GCA_030681515.1). Lineage (GTDB taxonomy): Bacteria > Acidobacteriota > Holophagae > Holophagales > Holophagaceae > Geothrix. The sequence continues at coordinate 39,716 of JAUXSE010000018.1, forward strand.
TAACACCAGGGCGGGGTGACCCGACGGAAAGTGCAACAGAGAATAAACCGCCGATGGCCGGTCCGTGGAAACACGGGGCGGATCAGGCAAGGGTGAAACGGTGGGGTAAGAGCCCACCGCCGGACTGGCAACAGGACGGGCACGGCAAACCCCCCAGGGAGCAAGACCAAATAAGCCGGCGCACCGCGCAAGCGGCGAGGGTTGACCCGACCGAGCCGGCGGGTAGGTCGCTTGAGGTGGATGGCGACATCCATCCCAGAGGAATGACGCTCCACGACAGAACCCGGCTTACCGATCCACCACGGCCTCCGAAAGGGGGCCGTGCTTATGTCTTCCGGGGGTTCCGCGCTGTTCTGGGGATCGGTTCTGGGCTAGCCTGGGTCTGTTTCCGAGTAGGCCTCTGATCTTCTCCCCCCATCGCCCACGAGTCGCGCCTGGAATTGGCGCCGGATCTGAGCGTCTGGACTGAATCGGTAGAGCCGCAGGACCGACCGCGAAGGTCAGCCCTGCCCCAATTTCTCGGAGTCACCCATGTTTCAGGATTTCCAGGCCCTGGTGCGCCGCCTTGAACGCGCCCAGGCCCTTCAAAACGAACGACTCAACCAGGCCGCCGGAGGGCGGAGCTATCCGGTGGGCGGCGGCTTCGCCCACTTCCGGGGCGAGGCCCATCCACTCAACCAGGCCCTGGGTCTGCTGGAAGCGGTGTCCGAGGCCGATCTCTCCGCCGTCGAAGCCTTCCTGGGATCACCCACGGTGCTGGAACTGAGTCCCGGCGCCGATCGCGCTCTGTGGCCTCTGCTCGCGACCCGGGGCTACCGGCTGCATCAGTTCCAGCAGATGTGGGCCCGGTCCCTGGTCGAGGTGGATGAGGCCCCCCCGTCCAGGCAGATCCGGGTTGCGAAGCACCGCGAGGCGGACCTCTACAACCGCGTCGTCTGCGCGGGTTTCATGGAGCGGGACGACTGGCGTGATCTGGCGCCGCCCTTTGAGGTCTCCCTCGAGGTTTCCGGTGCTTGGGGGTTCCTGGCCTACGTGGAGGATCAACCCGCCGGTGGCGGCATGCTGGGGGTGGTGGATGGCGTGGCCCTGCTGTCGGGCGATGGCGTGCTCCCGCGCTACCGGGGGCTGGGTCTTCAGAAGGCCCTCATCCGGGCCCGTCTTGCCTTCGCGCGGGACCAGGGTTGTGACCTGGCCTGCGCGTCCACCGCCCCGGGGACCGCCAGCCAGCGGTCCTATGAGGCCTGTGGTTTTCACGCCGCGTATCCAAAAATCGAGATGGCGATGGGATGAACCGGGGGCGGCGCGTGGTTCCATGGATCATGCGCCGCCCTTCGCCCCAGACCGCCGCCCTGCTCGTGACGGCCCTCGCCTTCCATGTGGACATGCTTCTCTACTACATGCTCGTGCCGCTGCTGCCGCGGTACGCCCGGGACCTGGACCTCAATCAGATGGAAGTGGGGATCCTCTTCGGAAGCTACGCGGTGGCCCTGCTGCTGGCGACCTTCCCGGTGGCGATCCTGACGGATCGGTACGGCCGCAGGGCGCCCATGCTCTGGGGGCTCGCAGGGCTGGCCGTGACCACCCTGGTCTTCGCGGTGTCGAAGCAGTACTGGCTGCTGGTGCTGGCCCGCTTTCTCCAGGGAGCGGCGGGCGCGGCCACCTGGCTGCCCGGGATGGCGCTCCTGGCGGATCACTTCCCGTCGGGGTCCCGGGGGCGTGCCATGGGCACGGCTTTCGCCGCCGCGAACCTCGGGGTGCTCATCGGTCCGCCGCTTTCGGGGGTTCTCGACCAGCATGTGGGACCCTCCGCCCCCTTCCTTCTCGGAGCTGGGTTGGTGGCCCTGGATGCCGCAGGACGGGCTTTCCTGCTGCCCGAGGTGGAACCGGACCGGGGACCGCGCCTGCCCTTTCGACAGTTGCTGGCCAACCCTGTGATCCGGCTTTTCGCGGGGGCCATGGCCCTGGGATCCTGCCTGTGGGCCCTGCTCGAATCCACGCTGCCGCTGGATCTGGACCAGCGCTTCGCCCTTACCCCGTCCGGGATCGGACTCTGCTTCGCGGCCTCGGCCCTGGCCCACACCTTCACGTCACCGCTGATGGGATGGCTGTCGGACCGCGTGGGTCGCGTGAAAGTGCTTCGCGTGGGCCTGCTGCTGTCCATGGTGCTGCTGCCCTTGCCGGCCCTTCTGCCCCGTCCCTGGATGGTGGTGCTGGCCATGATGGGCCTGGGCAGCACGGCCAGCTTCATCATGACCCCGTGCAGTCCCGCGGTGGCGGACCAGGTGGAAAGGCAGGGCAGCCAGAGCTTCGCCTCGGCCTTCTCCATCCTGAACCTCGCCTATTCCGTGGGCCTGATGATTGGCCCCCTGGTGGGCGGAGCCCTGGTGCAGGGGCTGGGCCTGCCCCTGGCCCTGGGGCTGTGCGGTCTCGGATTCGGCGCCTATCTGCTGGCCACGCGCACGGTCATCGCCTGACCGCCCGGTAGATCCACCGTTCGGCCATGGGTTCCCAGGGGCGGCCGTCCAGCCCTCCGCAGGCCGTGACGCTCCGGAACCCGGCCGCGGAAAGACAACCCCGCACCTCCTCGTCAGAAGGGATCCAGATATCGTGCCGGAACCGCTGTCCCTGGCAGCGCCGTTCCGTGCGGATGCGCCGCCGGGTCCGGTCCCAGGTGGCTCGTTCCTGGTACCCCTCCTCGGGGAAGTCCAGCCAATGACCTTTCCCGCCGGACACGGTGGCGCACAGAGTATCCCGGCCCGCCAAATCCAACAGCAGCACGCCTCCGCGACGGAGCACCCGGGCGAATTCAAGCAGCTGGCGGAGGTTCTCTTCGTCGCTGGCGAAATACCCCCAGCTTGTGAACGCGCAGAAAACGCCATCGGCCGAGGCTGAACGGAAGGGCAGGGCGCGGAAGTCCATCCGCACCAGTGGCGCGGGATGTTCGACCCGATGGCGCCTCAGATTCAAGGGGCTCAGGTCGCCCCCGAACACCTCATGGCCCCTCGCCCGCAGATGGGGATGGAGCCGCCCCCAACCACAGGGCAGGTCGAGCACCCGGCTTCCGGGCGGAAGGTCCAGCAGCCCCGCCAGGGCCGGGCCCTCGACCGCGGCGTCCGCTTCCTTATCCGCGTAGATCGTGAAATAGGCGGGGTCGTCGAAATCCCCGATGAACCAGTCCATTCACCCAGTATGCGCGCAGCGCGCCCTTAGATCCTCGCAACGCATGCGTTGCGAGGGGAACCCCCGGAGAACATCATCCCTCTTCGCTTTCCGCCTTCACCAGCTTCACGATGGGGGTGGACTGGGGGGTGTTCACGATGCCCTTCCAGACATACCGCGTGCCCCGCTTCTGTCCGTTTTTGGAAATGAGTCTGGCCTCTTCCAGTTCCGTGAACAGGCGGCGGAGGGTGGCGGGCGCCCAGTCGCATTCCTTGAGGTCGAGGGCGACCTGGGCCTCGAAGCTGCTCAAGGATCCCTTGTCCTGCAAGGCGCTCATGAGCTGCTTCTTCATGTTCTCGAGTTCGGGCTTGGATCGCCGGGCCTTGGTCTTGAAGGCGGGAGCCGGGGCCGGGGCGGGCGCCGGTGCAGGGGCCCTGGGAACGGAAACAGGGATGGAAACGGGGGCGGAGGAATGCGTCTGCACGAGCAGGCTATCGAGGTACATATCGCCGCGCTCGGGGCGGAAGAGCACCACGATGGAACCCGGGGCCATGCCTTCTTGCTGCAAAGCAGTGAGGACGCGCTCGCCGATGCGGGACTTCTGATCAGCCGACAGGTTGGGGGATTCGATAACGACAACAGCCATGGATGCTCCATTATGTATACAGGAAAACCATAATACGCTTGGCAGAGGTATTTGTAAAACGAGTTTTCTGCCCGGATCGGTTAGACTTCCCGCCGAGGATTCCATGCGCAAGCCCAAGATTGAACGGCCTGAAGAGCAGCAACGCTTCGAGAGCTTTCTCCGGTCCCGTCAGCTGAAGCTGACCGGCGAACGTCTGGAACTCGTCGAGGAGGTTTTCGGCCAGCCCCACCACTTTGACGCGGACCAGTTGCACATGGCCTTGAAGCAGAAGGGCAAGACCATCAGCCGGGCCACGGTCTACCGGACCCTGGATCTGCTGGTGCAGTGTGGCCTGGTCCGCAAGAGCAGTTTCGGCGATCAGCACGCGCACTATGAGGCCGTCCACAGCAACGAGCACCATGACCACCTGATCTGTCTGAACTGCGATGCCATCATCGAGTTCTTCCGGCCCGACCTGGAGGCGCTCCAGGACCAGATCTGCCGGGAATTCGAGTTCAAGCCCATGCACCACAGCCATCAGATCTTCGGCCTCTGCAAGGCCTGCCAGGGCCGTGAGACCGATGTATCCTTCCTCGCCCACCGCATGAGCCAGCTGAACGCCTGATGCTCTCCGGGGGTTCTGCGCTGCGCGCACACCCCCGGACCCCCGCGCACAGGGCCGGCGAAGCCGCCCCTGTGCTGATGCTCTCCGGGGGTTCCCCTCGCAACGCATGCGTTGCGAGGATCTAAGGGCGTGCTGCGTGCCCCGGCGTCATCTGACAATAATCCGGCACAGCCGGATTTTTGCATGTCTCAAGGCGTGTTGCGGCGCTAGCCTTGCTCATGCCGAAACTCACCCTCCAGGACCTCCAGCGCCTTCCCAAGACCGATCTGCACGTCCACCTCGACGGCAGCCTGCGGATTCCCACCATCCTTGAACTGGCCGAGCAGCAGAAAGTGAAGCTTCCGGCGGATTCCGTCGAGGGGCTGCGCCCCTTCGTGGAAGTGGGTGAGGACTGCAAGTCCCTCGTGGAGTACCTCCGTGCCTTCGACGTGACCCTGTCGGTGATGCAGACCTACGACAGCCTGGTCCGCACGGCCTTCGAGCTGGCGGAGGACGCGGCGAAGGAGAATGTCCGCTACCTGGAGGTGCGCTACAGCCCCATCCTCCACCAGCAGCAGGGACTCACGCTGCACGCCATCGTGCAGGCCGTGCTGGAGGGCCTGGCCCAGGCGGAGCGGAAATACAACATCAAGACGGGCGTCATCCTCTGCGGCATGCGCCACATCTCGCCGGACATTTCGCTGCGTCTGGCGGATCTCACCGTGGCCTTCAAGAACAAGGGCGTGGTGGGCTTCGATCTGGCGGGCGCCGAGGAGAATTTCCCGGCCAAGCGCCACAAGGAGGCCTTCGGCCGCGTGCTCCAGAACAACATCAACTGCACCCTGCACGCGGGGGAGGCGTACGGTCCCGAGAGCATCCATCAGGCCATCCACCTCTGCGGCGCGCACCGCATCGGCCACGGCGTGCGGCTCATCGAGGACGGCGACCTGCTGAACTACGTGAATGACCACCGCATTCCGCTGGAATGCTGCCCATCGAGCAACGTCCAGACCAAGGCCGTGAAGAAGATGGCCGACCATCCGATCCGCCTGTTCTACGACATGGGCCTGCGCGTCACCGTGAACACGGACAACCGCATGGTCACCAACACCACGGTGAGCCGGGAATTCCAGGTCATCCACGAGGAACTGGGCTTCAACCTCGAAGAGATCAAGGAAGTCATCATCATGGGCTTCAAGAGCGCCTTCCTGCCCTACGCCCTGAAGCGGGCGCTGCTGGCGGAGATCGTCCATGAACTGAAGGCCTTCAAGCCCGGCAGTCTGGAGAGTAAACGCGAGCAGCTCTGATGCTATCCTGACTCCCGAGGTCAGGATTCATGCTGGACCGTTTCGCCGCCTTTCTCGACCGCCACGCCAGGATCCTTCTCACCACCCATGAGAATCCCGATGGGGATGGCGTGGGCGCCGCCATCGCCCTGGCCGCCCACCTGAAGGCGGCGGGCCAACAGGCGCGCATCGTCGTGACGCCGGCCCTGCCTGAGAACCTGCGGTTCCTCGATCCCGAGGGCTGGATCGAGGCCTTCGAGCCCGAAGGAGCCCACCGGGAGCTTGCCGCCTGGCCGGACGCCTGGCTGCTGATTGACGCCTCGGAACCCCACCGCATGGGACCGCTCTTCGCGGCTTTCGAGGGAACCCGGGCCGATCGCGCCTGCCTCGATCACCACCTGAAGGACGCGCCGAAGGGCTTCGACGCCGAGTTCACGGACCCCACCGCCAGCGCCAGCACCGAGCTGGTCTACGACTTCCTGCGGCCCCGGATCGGAGGCGATCTGCCGCCCCTGATGGCCCAGGCGCTCTATGCGGGCCTGGTGAGCGACACGGGCAACTTCCGGCACTCCAACAGCACACCGAAAGTCCATCACGCCGCCGCGGATCTCATCGCCCAGGGCGTCCATCCGGCGCGAACCTTCAACGCCCTCTATCAGACCGCCACGCCCGCCAAGCTCCGGATCTTCGGCCTCGCCCTGGGCGGGATCCAGCTGAGGGACCGCGGCCGCTTCGTCTACGTGTCCGTGACGAGGGCGGATCTCGCGGCCTGCGGCGCCACCCACGAGGATCTGGATGATCTGGTGGAGGAACCCCGCAAGCTGAAGGGCGTGGAAGTGGCCGCCCTGTTTTCCGAAACGGCGGATGGCCATGCCAAGGTGAGCCTCCGCTCCCGCGAGCGGGTGGACGTGAACGCGGTCTGCCGCCAGTTCGGCGGCGGCGGCCACCGCCTGGCCTCCGGCGCCAAGGCCGCCCAGCCCCTGGCGGCCCTCATCGCGGAGGTGGAGGCCGCGGTCCTCGCACAGATCGGCCGGGATATGGTCTAGACCCCGGGTCGGACGGTCCGGGTTGCCCTGCGGGGGCCCTGACTCCAGACTTCTTATTCCCCCGGGCGGCATCCAATGGGATGACCGCACTCATTCAGGGATTTCCATGTCGCCCAAAGAACCCAGCAGCGCCCCGAAGCTCGAACTCTTCTGCAAGCTCCAGGCGGAAAAGGTCCCCTTCATCGCCAAGGCCAACGTCCCCTCCATGTTCGGGAAGTTCGTGGTCTACGGGTTCCTGGAGCACGCCACGGGCAAGGAACACCTGGCCATCGTCTCCGGCGAGATTGACGCTCGCCGCCGCATCCCGGTGCGCATCCATTCCGAATGCTGGACCGGCGATGTGCTGGGAAGCCTGAAGTGCGACTGCCGCCAGCAGCTGGAGGAGGGTCTCCGGCACGTGGCCGAGCATGGCGGCATGGTGCTGTACCTGCGTCAGGAGGGCCGCGGCATCGGGCTCCTGAACAAGCTCAAGGCCTACACGCTGCAAGAGCAGGGGCTCGACACGGTGGAAGCCAACCACTCCCTGGGTTTTCCCGATGATCTGCGAAGCTATGATTGCGCGGTGGAGATGCTGAAGTTCTTCGGCATCAACCATGTGAAGCTGCTCACCAACAATCCGCGGAAGATCGGCGCGCTGGAATCCGCCGGCATCGAAGTCCAACGGGAGCGCCACCAGCTGGCCTCCAACCCGCACAACCTGCGCTACCTCAAGACCAAGGCCCGCAAGAGCGGCCACATGCTGGATTTCGAGGAAGAAGCCCTATAGGCTCTTGATCGCCGCGATCTCCTGGGGGCTGAGAAAGCGCCAGGCGCCGGGCTTGAGCAGGGGGTCGGCCAGGGGCCCGAACTGCACGCGCCGCAGCTTGCTGACGGGGTGGCCCACGGCGGCGAACATGCGGCGGATCTGCTGGTTCTTGCCTTCGGTCAGGGTGACCTTCAGCCAGGGATTGTCGCCCTTCTCGGCGATCTCGATGTGGCAGGGCTTCAGACGCCGCCCGCTGAGCAGGAAGCCCTCCTGGAATTCCTTCATGAGTGCGGGGCTGGGATTGCGGTGCACCTTCACCAGGTAGACCTTGGGGATCTCGTGCTCGGGTCCCATGAGCACCTGGGCCAGGGCCCCATCGTTGGTCATGAGCAGCAGGCCCTCGGAATTGAAGTCCAGGCGGCCCACCGGGTAGAGGCGGCTTTCCACGCCCTTCAGGAGCGCCATCACCGTGGGACGGCCCTGATCGTCCTTGACGGTGGTGACATAGCCCTTGGGCTTGTTCATGAGGATGTAGACCGGCGCCTCGCGCTCGATGGCGATCAGGTCCACCGTGATCTCGTCCCGGCGCGGATCGGCGCAGGTGCCCAACTCCGTGACGGTCTTCCCGTTCACCTGCACGCGACCATCCAGGATGATCTGTTCGCAGGCGCGGCGGCTGGCGATCCCCGCCGCCGCCAGGATCTTCTGGAGGCGATCCTGGCCGGCCCCGCCGGGGCGCGGACCGGTCTTGCGCGCGACCGCCGGCTTGGTGGCGGGCTTGGCCATGGTGGCGGCTGTCGGACGCTCCGCAGGCCGCCGTGCTGGGCGGGCATTGGAACGATCCACGGGACGGCGAGCGGGGCGCTCCTCGGGACGTGCAGCTGTGCGGCGGATGGGCCGATCCTCGGAGGGTGAAGCGGATCGTTCGGTGGTCCGATCTGCCGGTCGACGCGTGGGGCGATCTTCCGGACGAGTTGCGGTGCGACGGGCTGGGCGCTCCTCGGGCACGGCCGCAGCACGAGCCGTGGTTCGGTCGCTGGGACGACGGGCCGGCCGATCCTCTGGACGGGCCGCGGCCCGGGCAGCCGGGCGACTGGAGGCGGTTTTCCTGGCGGTGGGCGCGGTTCCAGGCCCCTTGGGGGTGAACTTTCTCATGGCGGCTCCTTCGGCGTCTCCCGACGCGGACCCACCAGTCTATCAGGCCGCGTCCCCGAACCAGGGATGGGCCTTGTAGTCCGCCAGAACCTCCTCGAGCACGACCTTCAGCACCACGGCCAGAGGTACCGCGAACACCAGCCCGAGCACGCCGAACCAGAAGCCGAAGGCCGTGAGGGCCAGCAGCACTTCCAGGGGATGGAGTCGACTGGCGCGGCCCACCCAGACCGGTGTGAAGTAGAAGCTTTCAACTTTCTGCACCGCGATGAACACAGCCGCGATGGCCAGGAGGTGGCCGCCGCGGCCGCCGTCCAGGTAGGCGAGGAGCAGGGCCGGGGGCAGGGCGGTGAGATAGGGCGAATAGGGCACGACATTCGAGATGCCCGCCACCAGGCCCAGCAGCCAGGCGTAGGGCACGCCGAGGATCGTGAAAGCCAGACCCTGGAGCAGGCCCATGGTGGCGGCCACGGCGGCCTGGCCGCGGATGTAGCCGCCGAGCCGCTGATGGATGGCCGAGGCCATGCGGTCCAGGCGCTCCCGGTGGCGCGGGGGCGCCAGGTCCCGCGCGGTGTCCACGAGGCTGGGCCCCTCCAGCAGCAGGTAGTAGAGGATCAGGGGCACCAGGATCAGGGACAGCAGATCCAGGAAGCAGCCCAGCACGCCCCCGCCGGTGGCCCGGAGGCCCTGGAACAACAGGACCGGGTCGAGGGTCTCCAGACCGCGTTCCAGGCGGGCCTGCCACACGGGATGCGCCTGGAGCCAAGGCAGCAGCCTCATGTCGAGGGCCTGCTTCCAGCGGGGCAGGGAGGCCACCAGCCGCTGGCCTTGATCCCCCAGCCAGGGCAGCAGAAGCATCAGGAGGCCGGCGGCCGAGGCCACGAAGCCGATGAGCACCGCGATCACACTCCAGGGGCGGCCGATCCGGCCTTCGAGGCGATCCACCAGGGGGCCGAGCAGGTAGGCCAGGACCATGGCCACGAAGAAAGGCGCCAGGGCCTGGCGGAGCAGCCAGAGCGCCAGCAGCACGGTCGCCGCGACCAGCGCGAACCGAAGCGGAACCCGGCCCCGGTCCTGCATCAGGCCGCGGAGGCCCGGGTGGCGCGCCCGAAGTAGTGGATGCCCGAGGCCAGCGCCAGGGCGGCCACCACCCAGTACATCTCCGGGAGGAAGGGATCCATCCAGGGGCGATGGCCGAGGGCGTTGAAGAACAAGCCCAGCGAGACGGCGATCAGCTGCATGGCGGTGCTGAGTTTCCCCAGGAAGCTCGGATGGAACTTGCTGTCGCTCAGGCGATCCACGGAGGCGAAGGCATAGAAGGAGATCACGAGATCCCGCGTGATCGCCAGCATGGCCACCCAGACGGGGATGGGCGCCGTCATCCCCTGGGTGCGCCAGGCCATCAGGATGAAGGCCGTGGTCATCAGCAGTTTGTCGGCGGCGGGATCCAGCACCGCGCCCAGATCCGAACGCTGGTTGAAGGTCCTGGCGATGAATCCATCCAGAAGGTCCGTGAACCCCGCGGCGGCGAAGATGACGCAGGCCTGCCAGTGGTGGCCGTACCAGACCGCGATGGCGAAGAAGGGAATCGCCAGGATCCGCAGCAGGGTCAAGACATTGGGCAGGGTCAGGGGGCCGGAGGAGGACATTGCCCTCCAGTTTAGACGGAGATCACATCCTCCGGACCGGCCCTTGTTGCACGCTTGAGCTGGGATACACTGAACCATGGAGTTGAGACTATGACTCAAAATCTACCAATCCCCTTGAGTCTTCTCCAGCCCGGGGACCAGGGGGAAGTGGTGGAGGTGCAGGCCCAGGGTCACATCCGTCAGCGCCTGCTGGAGATGGGCTTCATCCGGGGGGCGCGCCTGCGGGTGGAGAAGCTTGCCCCGCTGGGCGATCCCATGGAGCTGGTGATCAAGGGGTACCACCTGTCCCTGAGGCGGGACGAAAGCGCCTGCATCCTCGTGCAACGGGTGGCCTGATGGCGCTGACCATCGCCCTCGCGGGCAATCCCAACTGCGGGAAGACCACCCTGTTCAACGCCCTCACCGGGGCCCGGCACCATGTCGGCAACTGGCCGGGCGTCACGGTGGAACGCCGCAGCGGGACTTTCGAGCAGGACGGGATGGCGGTGGAGGTCGTGGATCTCCCGGGTACCTATTCCCTGTCCGCCCGCAGTGAGGATGAGCGGGTGGCGTCGCAGTTCCTGGCCTCTCCCGAGGTGGATCTGGTCCTGAACGTGCTCGATGCCTCGAACCTGGAGCGCAACCTCTACCTCAGCACCCAGCTGCTGGAGCTGGACAAGCCCGTGGCCTTCGTGCTGAACATGGTGGACGATGCGGAAAACCGCGGTGTCCGCGTGGACGTGCCGGCCCTGGAGCTGCTGCTCGGCGGCCCGGTGATCCCCACCGTGGGGAACCGGGAGCAGGGCATCACCGAGCTCAAGAGGCTTCTGGCGGCCATGGCGCGGGGCGAATCCAGCCGGTGCCGGCGGATCACCGTGGACTACGGCCACGATATCGAAGGCGAGCTCACGAAACTCCAGACCGAGATCGGCCGGGACGAGCGGCTCCAGGCCACCATGCCCCCGCGCTGGCTGGCCCTGCAGCTGCTGGAGAACAACGCCGAGGCGAAGCGCCTGGTGGCCGAAAGCCACGCCAGCGAGGCGATCCGCCAGCAGCTGGCCAGGAGCTTCGCCTTCCTGGAGCCGCACCTTGGCGCCGACGGCGCCACCCTGGTGGCGGAGCGCCGGTACGGGTTCGCCCACGGCCTGGTGAAGGAAGTGGCCACGGCGGCCGATGACCGGAGGACGCCCACCGCCCGGCTGGACGCGATACTCACCCACCGCCTGGTTGGCATCCCCATCTTCGTGGGCGTGCTGGCCCTGATGTACTCGCTGGCCTTCATTCTCGGGAAGATCCCCCAGGATTGGATCGCGGAGGGGTTCAAGGCCCTGTCGGGCTTCGCCGCGGCCCGCCTGCCCGCCGGCGAACTGACCAGCCTGCTCGTGGACGGCGTCATCCCCGGCGTGAGCGCGGTGATCGTCTTCGTGCCCGTCATCATGATCCTCATGGGCTGCATCGCGTTCCTGGAGGACACGGGCTACATGGCCCGGGCGGCTTTCATCATGGACCGGCTCATGCACGTCATGGGCCTCCACGGGAAGAGCTTCATCCCCCTCATCATGGGCAGCGGCTGCAATGTGCCGGCCATCCAGGCCGCCCGCACCATCGAAAGCCGCCAGGACCGTCTCATCACGATGCTCGTCACGCCGCTGGTGAGCTGCTCGGCGCGGCTGCAGGTCTTCATCGTCATCGCCGGAACCTTCTTCACGCCCTTCAAGGCCGCGCTGGCCATCATCGCCATGCACTTCCTGGGCCTCGCGTTGGCGGTGCTCATGGGGCGGATGCTCCGCAGCGCGCTGTTCAGCGGGCCCAGCTCGCCCTTCGTGATGGAGCTGCCGCCCTACCGCCTGCCGGTGCTGAAGGCCACGCTCATCCACATGTGGGAGAAGGGATCCATCTTTCTCACCCGCGCGGGCACCACCATCTTCGCGGGCGCCACGCTGATCTGGTTCCTGTCCCGCTATCCCGGCATCGCCAATCGCGAATGGACCGCGGAGTACCAGCAGCAGCGCCAGGCCGTGGCGGCGCTGAACCTGCCCTCCGCTGAATCCGGGGAGCGTCTCAGGGTCCTGCAGCTCGCGCACGAAAGCAGGATCGTGAACACCAGCCTGGCTGCGCGCCTCGGCCAGAAGGTGGAGCCGATCCTGCGCCCCATCCTGGATCCCGACCACACGCGCACCGAAGCCTGGAAGGACGTCATCGCCCTGACCGCGGGGTTCGTCGCGAAGGAGATCGTGGTCTCCACCATGGCGGTCATCCATCAGGCCAGCGACGCGCCCAAGGTGGGCGAGCGCCTCAGCCCCCTGCAGGTGGCCCTGCGCGACAACTCGGGCCTGAGCCCCCTCACGGCCCTGGCCTTCATGGTCTTCACCCTCATCTACACGCCCTGTCTCGGCACCATCGCCATGATCCGGCGCGAAGCCGGCAGCTGGGGCTGGGCGGCCTTCACCGTGGGCTACGGCCTGGTGCTGGGATGGGGCCTGGCCTGGGTGACGGTGGCCGTGGGCCGCGCCTTCGGTTTCGCGTGAGGTGGCCATGACCCTTCAGCTCATCATCGCCATCACGGCTGCCGGACTTGCGGCGCTCTATTTCATCCGCGGTGCTGTACAGGATCTGCGCGGGGGAGGCGCCCAGGATTCGGCGGGCAGCACCTGCGGAAAATGCAGCACGGGAGGATGCCCGGTCGCGCGAAAGGGGTGATCGGGCGGACGCAGCTCGGTGATGCCATCCTGAAGAAGCCTTGGGGGAACCATGCGCTTCATTTTCGAGCAGATCCGGGTCGGGGGTGATCGCAACTTCGGCTACCTCCTGGGCGATCGGGAGGCGGGCGTGGGCGTGCTCATTGATCCCTCCTACACGCCGGAGGCCGTGGTGGAGCGGGCCACGGCCCAGGGGCTGAAGGTCACCCACATCCTCAACACCCACGGTCACGGGGACCATGCCAATGGCAACGATGGGGCGAAGGCCCTGACCGGGGCCCTGGTGGCGGGCGGCCCGGGGCATCCCGGCCCCGTGGACCTCACGCTGAAGGATGGGGACCGCATCCCCTTCGGCGCCTACACGATCCGCACCTGGCATGTGCCCGGCCACTACCACGATCATCTGGCCTTCCTGGTGGAGGGGCAGGACGCCGGCTTCACAGGCGATCTGCTCTTCGTGGGCAAGGTTGATTTCAACGCTCTGCCCGATTCGTGGGGCCGAGCGCGATCGAATTGGAAGGCGGTCGTCTCCATTTTGATGGAATTAGCCCAGGTGATGGGGCCAGCCTCGTCGTGTAAGGTGTTTTTTTAAAAATATTTACGTTACGGCTTGAAATGTGCATCTCTGAGCCGTGGTTGGAGGGCCGGACATGAATCCGGACCTTCGGCCTTCCGTGGCACCTCCCCTTCCTGCTTAAGGAGCAGATATGCATAACTACAATCGTTTCGCCCCGGGGGCCTTGGCGGTATTGGTGGTGGTCGGCTTTTCCGCCTGCCAGCCCAAGGCCAATGATGCCGCCATCCAGGCCCAGGTGGCCGCTCAGCTCCAGGCCAAGGCCGCGGATGACCGCGTGGCCCTGCTGGAGCAGCAGGTGGCGGATATGAAGGCCGGCAAGACCCGCGCTTCCGGCGACCAGGAAGCCATCAACCAGGTGTCCGCGGCCCAAATCCGCGCCCTGGACCGGCAGCTGGCGGATGCCCGCCAGCGGGCCGCGGACCGCCGCAAGGATGCCGTCACCCTGGCCTCCACCCCCGTTGCCCAGCTGCCCAAGGTGACCACCCTGGAAGTTCCCAGCGGCACCCGCATCACCGTCAGGATGGGCGCTGAACTTGCCACGGACCGGGACCAGCCGGGCGATCCCTGGTCCGGAACCGTGTCCGAGGATGTGATGGTGGGGAACGCCGTGGCCTGGACCGCGGGCACCACGGTCAGTGGCGTGGTCGCCCAGAGTACCCCCGCGGGCCGCCTGGCCAGCGGCAAGGGTGGACTGGGCATCCGCCTGACCACCGTGGGCCGCAATGGCGTGGATGCGGGAACCTACATGGTGGTGGGCGATGCCCGCGGCAAGCGCGACGCCAAGTTCATTGGAGGCACCGCGGCCTTGGGCGCTCTGGTGGGCCTTCTCAGCGACAAGAACAACCAGGGTGATCACGCCCTGGGCGGCGCGGCGGCGGGCGCCCTCGCCGGGACCGCGCTCGCGGCCGGCACCGCCGACACCGTGATCCGCATTCCCTCCTCCCAGCTCGTCACCTTTTCGCTGACCACTTCCGAGCCGGTCACCGTCAAGTAGGTGGCACCCCTCATCCAAAGGAGAACGACGATGAAATCAGGCACGCAGGACAAAGTTGAAGGCAAGCTCCACGAGGTCAAAGGCACCATCAAGGAGATTGCCGGAAGGATCAGCGGCAAAGCCGAGCTGGAAGTGGCTGGCACCGATGAAAAGGTGTCCGGCAAGATCCAGGAGAAGGTCGGCCAGATCAAAACGGTTCTGGGGAAATAGCGAAGGCAGCGACCCCAAGCCGCAGAACCCCCTCCACGCGAGCTGAACGGTCAGTGCCCACCCTCGCCCGACAGCTTCCGCGCCAACTCTCCCACCACGCTCTTGGCATCGCCGAAGAGCATGAAGGTCTTGTCCAGGAAGTAGAGCTCGTTGTCAATGCCGGCGAAGCCGGGGGCTTTTGACCGCTTGATGGCGTAGATGGTCTTGGCCTTGTCGGCGTCAATGATGGGCATGCCATAGATGGGGCTGGTCTTGTCCGTGCGTGCCGCGGGGTTCACCACGTCGTTGGCGCCGATGACCAGCACCACGTCCGCCTGGGGCAGGTCCCCGTTGATCTCATCCATCTCCATCAGATCGGTGTAGGGGATTTCGGCTTCGGCCAGCAGTACGTTCATGTGGCCGGGCATGCGGCCCGCCACGGGGTGGATGGCGAACTTCACGGTGACGCCCCGCTTCTTCAGGAGGTCGTAGACCTCGCGGACCTTGTGCTGGGCCTGGGCTACGGCCATGCCATAGCCGGGCACGATGACCACCAGGCTCGCCTGCTCCATGACCTGGGCGGCGCTTTCGATGGTGTCCTCCTTGTAGGTCTTTTCCTCGCCACCCACAGCCTTCACCTGGGCCTGGCCGAAGGCGCCGAACAGCACGTTGAAGAAGGAGCGGTTCATGGCCCTGCACATGATGACGGACAGGATCAGGCCCGAGCTGCCGTCCAGGGCGCCCGCGGTGATGAGCAGCTTGTTGTTCAGCACGAAACCCATGGCCACGGCGGACAGGCCCGCGTAGGCATTGAGGATGGAAATCACCGTGGGCATGTCCGCGCCGCCGATGGGGATGATCAGCAGCACGCCGAAAGCGAGGGAGAGCAGGATGATGCCGCCGAAGGCCCAGGGCGCCCAGGGGGCCAGCGGGTGCAGCACCAGGGCGATGCCCAGGCCCAGGGCCAGGCCGAAGAGGGCCAGGTTGCTCAGGTTCTGCATGGGGTAGGTGACGGGCCGCTGGGGGATCCACTTCACTTCCTGCAGCTTGCCCGCCGCCAGGAGGGAGCCGGTGAAGGTGAGGAAGCCCAGCAGGATCTCGGCCACCAGGGCGATGACGATGAAGGGGGAAAGGGCCGCCTCGTTGTGTTGGCCGAAGTAGAGAAAGTACTTGGCCGTGCCCACCAGGCCCGCCGCCAGGCCGCCGAAGGCATGGGAAAGCGCCGTCCGTTGGGGCACCGCCGTGAGGGGCACCTGGGCCAGGGGATAGCCCACCGCCGCCCCCGCGGCGAAGGCGCCGAGGATCCACCAGTAGTGGGTGCCGCCGGTGGCGATCACGCCGGCGAGGGTGCCGGCCACCGCCAGCGTCATGGCCGCCACGCCGGAGAACACGCCCTTGCGGGCCGTTTCTGGATCGCTCATCCACTTCAGCGAGAGGATGAACAGGGCCGTGGAGACGAGGTAGAGCAGCTGGACGAGGGTTTCGGCGCTCATCACTCAGCCACCTTTTCCCGCTTCTTGAACATCTTCAACATGCGGTCGGTGATGAGGAAGCCGCTGACGATGTTCGTGGTGGAGCAGAAGATGGCCACCAGGCCCAGGGCCGTGATGTAGCCCGGGTGATCCTTTCCGGCCGAAACGATGAGGGCGCCCACCACCGCGATGGCGGAGATGGCGTTGGTGAGGCTCATGAGTGGCGTGTGCAGCAGCCGCGATACGCGCTGGATGACCATCACGCCGATGAAGGTGGCCAGCATGAAGACGAACACGGCGCCCATGACGTCGAGCTGTCCGTGTCCACCCCCGGCGGCCGGGGGCGCCGGAACCGGTGTCTCTGAATGGGCCGTCTGGATCATCACGCCATCCCTCCCTGTGCCCGCATCTGAGCTTGATCCAGCGCCTTCTGGGTGGGCCCGTGGACCACCTTCCCCTCGTGGGTCACGGCGCAGCCCTTCAGGATGTCGTCGGCCCAATCCAGGTTGAAGCGCCCGGCGGACCTGTCCCAGAAGGCCGTCATGAAGTTCAGCAGGTTGCGCGAGAACATCATGCTGGCGTGGGTGGCCATGGTCGCCGGCAGGTTGAGCGGCGCGAGGATCGTCACGCCGCCCACAGCCACGCTGCCGCCCAGCTTCGACAGGGTGCAGTTGCCGCCGCCATCGGCACCCAGGTCCACGATCACCGAGCCGGGTTTCATGCTTTTCACGATGGCCTCGTCGAGGAGCTTGGGCGCGAACACCCCGCCGATGAGGGCGGTGGTGATGACCACGTCCACGGTGGCGCAGTGGTCCGCCAGCATCCTGGCCTGCAGGGCCTTGTCCTCCGCCGACAGCTCCGTGGCGTAGCCGCCGCCCGCGATGGCACCCTGTTTCAACTCGACGCCGATGTATTTCCCGCCCACGGATTCGATCTGCTCCTTCACCTCGGGGCGCACATCGGTGGCGGTGACGCTGGCGCCAAGCCGCCTGGCGGTGGCGATGGCCTGCAGGCCCGCCACCCCCGCGCCGATGACGAATACCTTGGCGGGCAGCGTCGTGCCTGCGGCGGTGATGAACATCGGGAAGTACTTCGGCAGTTCCATGGCGCCCAGCAGCACCCCCCTGTAGCCCACGAGGTTGGCCTGGCTGGAGAGGGTGTCCATGGCCTGGGCCCGGGTGATGCGGGGGATGCAGTCCGTGGAGAAGGCCGTGAGGTTCCGGATGGCCATCCGCTGGACGGCCTCCAGGTTCCGCGTGGGGAAGAGGGAGGCCAGCAGCATGGCTCCGGGTTTGATGAGATCAACTTCATGGGTGCCGTCCGCCCGGGCCTGGGGGGCGTTCACCTTCAGCACGAAATCAGTTCCGCCCAGGAGGGCCGCCGCGTCCGGCGCGAGGGTGGCGCCCGCATCCTGGTACGCCTGGTCCGCGAAGTGCGCCGCGGCTCCCGCGCCGGTTTCCACGACCACTTCCAGGCCGAGCAGGACCAGTTTCCGGCAGGACTCCGGATCCAAAGCCACGCGGGTCTCGTCCGCCCTGATCTCCCTGAGAACAGCAATCTTCATGGGGCCCTCGGGATGGAAAATCACAGGATTGCGGACACCTTACCATTGATTGGAACGGGAAGCTTTATGCTGAAGTTGTACGACCCGATGCTCCGCGAAGCTCGGCGCCTGCTGAACCCAACCTGCATAGCGGCCGGCCTCAGCTTGAAATGACCACCACGAATGGCACGAATACGCCCTGTGGGCGCAGGCAGTTCACGAATGATCTCGTTCCCATCCTGGGCCATCCCTTTGCGGGCGGCGGCCAGGGCGGCTTTGTGGGGGCCGCTCGGGCCGCCGCCCGCAAAGCCGGCCGCGCGCCACGCGCGTCCGGGGGCAGAAGGCCCGGATGACCCGCATCGGCGCGAGGGGGGCCGCCTTCGTGCGCTTGCCCTATGGCCCTTCGTGTCCTTCGTGGAGATATTGAAGATCCCGCAGCAGGCTGGGCAAGGCCGATCATTGGGCAACCCGATCCAGGGCCGCGCCGGGAGCGATGTTCCAATGGACGCAGGAGGGCGCGCCGCCGATGGACCATTCCTGGGGATTCAAAGCGGGAGGCCCCGGGGTCGGGCTGATGTACCTGGCGGGGATGGCCGCGATGCTCTGGCTGCTGAATCAGGCCCGGCGGTCGTTCTGGCTGTTCTCCCTGCTGGCGCTGCCGGGAACGCTGTGCCACGAAGCGTGCCACTGGGTGATCGGGAAACTGCTCAATGGCCGCCCCGCCCGCTTCACCGTGATCCCCCGCCGGGAAGGGCACGGCTTCGTCCTGGGTTCGGTGGCGCTTCAGAACCTGCGCTGGTACAACGCCTTCTTCATCGGCCTGGCCCCGCTGCTGTTGTTGCCCCTGGCCCATGGACTGCTGCTCTGGAGGTTGGGAAGCCACCCGGTTTTCGGCTGGCCCGAAGCCGGCATCGCGTTCCTGCTCGCGAACCTGGTCTTCGGGGCCGTGCCCTCCTGGCAGGACCTCCGCATCGCGGCGCGCCCGCCCATGGGATGGCTGCTGCTGGCGGGCGCTCTGGTGTGGGGATGGATGCGGTTCGTGAAGCCGGACACCGCCGCCGCACCCGGCAGGCCCAGCGTGCGACGGGGATGATGCGTCTCCCCTGGCCGTGTGGGCCAGAACCTGCACTACAGCCCCCTGGCCCACTCCGGGCGAAGCGGAAGCCGCCCCGCGAGCGCCTCGGCGATGGCGGCGAGGATCGCTTCGCGGTCCCGCGGGAGGCGGCCTCCGATGGGCAGGTGATTGGATGCGTGGTTGGAGCGGAAGATGGCGGCACTAGGGTGGGCCTCCTCCACGAACCAGCGCAGCTCGGTGAGCAGGCCGTGGACATCCGGAAGCTCGAAGCGTCCCTGATCCTCCAGCCTGGCGATGGGCGTGCCCGGAACGACCGTCAGGGTCAGGGTCGAAAGGAAGCGGGGATCCATGGCCGTGGCGAGGCGCCCCGAGGCGCGCGCGTGTGCCTCGCTGCGCTCCCGCCCGCCGGCACCCAGCAGGAAGATCAGCGACTGTTCCATGTCGGCCTCCCGGGCCCTGCGGGCGGCCTCGATGTGCTCCGCGGCATCCGCTCCCTTCGCAATGCGCCGCAGGGTGGCGTCATCGCCGGATTCGGGGCCGATGTAGAGCAGCGAAAGGCCCAGGTCGCGGAGGCGCCTGAGCTCCGCCGGCGATTTCTCCAGCAGGTTGCGGGCCGTGGCGTAGGTGCTGACGCGCCGCAGGCGGGGGAACGAGGTGGCAAGGGCGAGCAGGATGGGCTCCCAGTGGCCGGGATCCATGCCCAGGGGATCGCCATCGGCCACGAAGACGTGCCGGACCTCCCCGGCGAACCGGGAGCCGGCTTCGGCGATATCGGCCAGAACCTGATCGAGCGGCCTCACCTGGTAGTGTTTGCCCCGGTACATGGCGCAGTAGGTGCAGGCGTTCCAGGAACAACCCAGGGTCGCCTGAAGGATGAACGAGTCGGCCTCACTGGGTGGACGGAAGAGGGGTTCGTCGTAGCGCACGAGGGCAGGCTCCCGTACCCAAAGGGGCGAATGGTGCTGAGGTACAGCCTACCTGGGTGCAAGATGAACCCATAGGCGGACCGGGCCCGGGCCGTGTTCCAATCAGGTGTCTGCCTCTTCGAGGGGGAAATCGTGATCCAGCCGTTCATCCTGGCCGTGGCCATCGTTGGGGTTGCGGCCCCCCCTGTCGAGATCACTCCGGAAGCCCTGGTCCAGAAGCAGGTGGAGGCCTACAACGCCCATGATCTCGACGCCTTCGTGGCCTGCTATGGGCCGGCCATCGAATTCTGGACCCTGGACGGGAAGGTGGGCCCCGAGAAAGGGCTCGCCGCGCTTCAGAAGGGCTACGGCGACCTGTTCAAGCGATTCCCCACGCTGAAGGTGAAGATCCTGAAGCGGATCTGTCAGGGAGCCTTCGTCATTGATCAGGCGCAGGCCGAAGGCATGAGCCCAAGCCCCATCACGGTCACCGCGATCTATGAGATCTCCCAGGGGAAGATCATCCGCGTCTGGTTCATCGAGAAGTGAAGGGTTCACCGGGCCGGCTCATCCCTGACCCACCGGATTCCGTCCACCTTGGCCTACCCCGGCGGGCTGAAGGCGATGCTCACCCGCGAGGCGCCCCGCGATGGATCAACCGCAGGGCGTCCAGGCGCAACCGCGCCGCGCCGATGTGCTGGTCCATGGCGCACTGTTGCTGAACCAGCAGCCCGATCTCTTCGTCGCGGACGCTGCGGTTCACCTTCTGCAGGTCCCGGAGCCGGGCGATTTCATGTTCCAGCCGCGCGCTCATGTCCAGGCGGGCCTGAGCGACGATCGCCCCCACCAGATGGTTCGCGAGGAGCCTGGTCTGTTCGATCAGGCGGGGGAGCATGGCCTCGCGCATGTCCGGGCGCGCCAGCCATGCGTGGCCCTCGCCACCCTTCAGGAGGCGGGCGAGATCCTGGTGGGGGATGGCCTCCCCCGCATCCCGGCCCCGATGATCCACCAGCACCCTCAGGGGGGTGGGCGGCAGGAACCGGTCCAGGTGGAAGTGCGGGGGGGCGATGCATTCCAGCATGTAGATCGCTTCCAGGTACAACCCGGAAGCCTTGGCATCCGGCCACCGGGCGAAGCTGCTGTTCCCCTGCTCCGAGCCCAGCAATAGATCCAGCGCCCCGGTCACCAGGGGGTGGTCCCAGGTCAGGAACTGCAGATCCTCCCGGGCCAAGGCGCGCTGGCGGTCACAGGTGATCGTGAGGCCTTCCGAGGTCAGCCCCGGGAAGGCGTCCACCAGCACCCCCGCCGAGCCCAGCTGGTAGGTGCGAGGCGCCACTTCTTCGACGCCGATGAAGAAATGATCGAGGACGGACAGCATGAAATCGTCCAGGGCGCGGTGATCGTCCTGGCGGCGGATCTCGTGGATGAGGCGCGACGAAACCTCCGGCCGAAAGGAGTTCCATTCCAGCAGCCGGTCCCGGCCCTGCTCCAGACGCCCGGCCACCTCCTCCCGGGCCACCCCGGCGGCTTCGGTCAACCGCTCCAGTTCGATCCGGGAGGTCTCCAGGTTTTCGTGAAAGTGTCCGGCGAGCTGGCGGAGTCGGGGCTCGAACCGCTCCAGCAGTTCGCGACCTCCCGGCAGGTTTTCCGCGAACGCGTTCAGTCCCGCCTGGTACCAGCGCGCCAGCACTTCCTGATGACTGCCCAGGACGAAGGGCACGTGAACCTGGATCTCGGCGGACTGGCCGATGCGGTCGAGCCGCCCCATGCGCTGCTCCAGCAGGGCGGGATCCAGGGGCAGGTCGAACAGGACCAGGTGATGGGCGAACTGGAAGTTGCGGCCTTCGCTGCCAATCTCGGAACAGATGAGCAGGCGCGCCCCGTTTGCATCCGCAAACCAGGCTGCGCCGCGATCCCGTTGGACCAGCGACAGGCCTTCATGGAACACCGCCATCTTCACGGTGAGGCGCTGTTTCAGGGCCGTCTCGATGGCTTCGGCCTTGCGTTGGGTGTGGCAGATCAGGAGCACCTTCTCCTGCCCCAGGCTCCGCAGGAGCGCCGCGAGCCAATCCATCCGGGGGTCTTTCATGACATCCGGGCGGAAGCCCGTTCCGGCGTCCGGGTCCGCATCAGCCACCCATTCCCGGGCCAGGGCCTGATATCGGCCCGGATCCTCGGGTGGAACCTCCAGGGGATGCAGGTGTGCCACGCGTTTTGGGAACCCGGCGACCGTCTCGCGGGTGTTCCGGAACATCACGCGGCCCGTGCCGTGCAGGTCGAGGAGCGCGTCAATCCAGGCCTTCCGGATCCCGTCGTCCCCTTGAGCCATCTCCGCCAGCCTGGCACGGACCTCCGCTTCAGCTTCCCCCAGGATATGGGCCAGTTTTCCCAGCTCATTCGCTGAAAGCGGATGAGCCTCAAGGAGCTTCTCGGCCAGGCGCGCCACCTCCCGATACCCTTCGGTTTCCCGTGTGAATGTGTCGAGATCGTAGAACCGGTCCGGGTCCAAGAGCCGGAGGCGGGCAAAATGGCTGGTCATGCCGAGCTGCTCCGGGGTCGCCGTGAGCAGCAGCAGGCCAGGGGCCCGGTGGCCAAGGGCCTCGACCACGGTGTATTCAGGACTGGCGGCCCCCGGCGACCACCCCAGGTGATGGGCCTCATCCACGACGAGCAGATCCCACCCGGCGTCCAGGGCCTGCCGAAGCCGTGGCGCCTGACCGGTGAACAGACTGAGGTCGCAGAGCAGCAGCTGATCATCCAGGAAGGGATTGGCGCCGGGATGGGCCTCCTCCAGGGCCCTGCAGCGTGCCTCGTCGTAGATGTGGAACCACAGGTTGAAGCGGCGCAGCAATTCCAGGAACCATTGATGGACCAGGGATTCCGGCACCAGAATCAACACCCGCCGGGCGCGGCCCGTGAGCAGCAGCCGATGCAGGATGAGGCAGGCCTCGATGGTCTTCCCCAGGCCCACCTCGTCTGCCAGCAGAACCCGGGGCAGGATCCGGCCCGTCACCTCCGAAGCGATGCTGAGCTGGTGCGGAAGGAGATCCATGCGGCCGCCCAGAAAGCCGCGGACTTCGGATTTGCGGCGGCGATGCTGATGCTTCAGGGCGGACAGGCGAAGGTCGAAGACCGTCGGCGGATCAAACCGGCCCGCGAAGAACCGTTCCCGGGGGCTGCTGAAACTGAGGGTGTGGCTCAGCCCGGTTTCGCACAGCTGCAGGTGGCCGCAATCGTAGTGCAGCAGGCCCCCCCGCTCGACGACGGCGCGCACAGTCAAGGCCGCCTCCTCGGCGTTCCTGATGGCGTCGCCCGCCCGGAACGCCACCCGCCGCAGGGGGGCGCCCTCCAGGGCGTATTCACGGACTTCCCCGGAGGCCCCGAAGGACAGCGTGACCGTCCGGGCGCTGATGCCCCGGACTTCGCCGAGCCCGAGTTCGGGCTCCCCCTCGCTGACCCAACGCTGACCTGGATGAAAATGGATTGCCATGATGATTCGGAAGTCCCTGGGAACGGAAGGAGCCGGCGCCCTTTCCCAAGACTAGCGGTTCCGGGGCTGGGACCCGGGATCCATCCCCCGGGTATCCTGGGGATTCCATTCAGGAGGAACCATGGGATTGGGCGGAAAGATCGCGTTGGGGTGCGGCGGGCTGGTGGTGCTGCTTCTGGTGGTGCTGGGCCTGGGGGTGATGGGGTCCTACAACGGCCTGAACAGCCTCAGCCAGGCGGTGGACGCCCAGTGGGGACAGGTGGAGAACGTCTACCAGCGGCGGACGGACCTGGTCCCGAATCTGGTGGAAACCGTGAAGGGCGCCGCGTCCTTCGAAAAGGACACGTTCCTGGCCGTCACCGAAGCCCGGGCCAAGGTGGGCCAGGTGTCCATGGGTGGCAAGGCCCCGGATTCCCCGGAAGCCATGGCCAGTTTCCAGAAGGCCCAGGAAGGCCTGGGCTCGGCGCTTTCCCGGCTGCTGGTGGTGGTGGAAAAATACCCCGACCTCAAGGCCACCCAGAATTTCCGGGATCTGCAGGCCCAGCTGGAGGGCACCGAGAACCGCATCGCCGTGGAGCGCATGCGCTTCAACCAGGCGGGCCAGGCCTTCAACACCCGGCGCAACAGCTTCCCGACGGTCATGCTGGCGGGGTTCTTCGGCGACCGGTTCCGGGAGCGGGCCTACTTCAAGGCCCAGCCTGGGGCTGACGTGGCGCCCAAGGTCGCCTTCTAGTCCCCCGCGCTCATGCGGCGAATTCTGGTCCTGATCGGTTTGATCGCGGGTCTCTGGGGCGGGCTGCTCCTGGGGGCCCAGGCGGTTCCGCCGCCCCCGCCCGCGCGCTGGGTGACGGACGGTTCGAACCTGCTTTCCCCGGCGATGCGGGAAGGTCTGGACCGGCGCCTCAAGGCCTACCAGGAGAGCACCGGCCACCAGGTGCTGGTGTGGATCGGAGGCACCACTGGAGGGGACCCGCTGGAGGACTGGACCGTGCGGGCCTTCGCCGCCTGGAAGGTGGGCCGCAAGGGGCTGGACGATGGCCTGGTGCTCTTCATTTTCACCGGGGACCAGAAAGTCCGCATGGAAGTGGGCTATGGCCTGGAGGGCCAGATCCCCGACATCCTGGCGTCGCGGATCATCCGGGAAACGATCCTGCCCCGGCTCAAGGGTGGAGACGCCGACAGGGCCCTCAACGAAGGGGTGGACCGCATCCTGAAGGTGATCGGTGGCGATGCCTCCGCCCGGGAACCCCAGGACCGCGGCCGGCGAGGAGCCCAACCCATCGGGCTGGGGGGATGGATCCTCATGGGCGTGCTGGGTCTGGCATTCCTGGCGCTGGCCGTCACGCATCCGGGTATCGCCATCTGGCTTCTCTTCAACATCCTCTCCGGGGGGCGCGGCGGGGGTGGCGGTGGTGGCGGCTGGTCCGGGGGTGGCGGGCGTTCCGGCGGCGGCGGAGCATCGGGATCATGGTGAGAAACGGAGGGATCGCATGATGGGCATGAGCCGCAGGAGCCTCCGGAAGGTCGTGGATCAGGCGCGGGTGGTGGCGGCCATCCGGGCGGCGGAGCGGGCCACCTCCGGGGAAATCCGGGTATCGGTGGCGCCCTTTTTCTGGGGGGATGTGGAGAAGACCGGGGGGAAGGCCTTTCGCCGGCTCGGCATGGAACACACCGCCGATCGCAACGGCGTGCTCATCTTCCTGGTGCCCAGCCGGAAGCGCTTCGCCATCCTGGGCGACACCGGCATCCACGAAAAGGTTGGGCAGGCCTTCTGGCACGACGCATCGGCGTGCCTCTCCTCCCATTTCCACCGGGGGGCGTTCACGGAGGGTCTGGTGGAGGTGGTTCGCATGGTGGGGGACCGCCTGGCCGCCCACTTTCCATCAGCCGGGGACGCGGATCGCAACGAGCTATCGGACGATGTGGATTTCCACTGAAGCCTCCTCGGAGCCTTGACGATGCCCTTCTCCCGCCTTCTGCTCTGCCCCGAGCTTGAACTCGCCTTCAAGGCGCTGGGCTACGCCCGCCCCTTTCCGGTGCAAGAACAGACGATTCCGCCCATCCTCGCAGGCCAGGATCTGGTGGTGCAGGCGCAGACGGGATCGGGGAAAACGGTGGCTTTCCTGGCGCCCCTTCTGCACCTGTTGGCGACAGATGGTGCCGGGCGAATGCCAGGCAACCCGCCGCGGGTCCTGGTGCTTGTGCCGACCCGCGAACTGGCGACCCAGGTGCGGGACCGGGCGACGGAACTGGTGAAGTACCTGTCCATCACCCTGAAAATCCGCATGGCCTTCGGCGGCGTTTCGGTGAACCCCCAGATGCTGGCCCTCCGGGGGGGTGCCGATATGGTCATCGCCACCCCCGGACGGCTATTGGATCTTGCGCGCAAGAATGCCCTCAGCCTCGCCAGTCTGAAACACCTGGTGATTGATGAAGCCGACAAGATGCTGGAACTCGGCTTCAGCGGCGAAATGAATGAAATCCTGCGGCTGCTGCCAGCCCAGCGCCAGACGCTCATGTTCTCCGCGACCATGAACACAGCCGTCCAGGAGATCATCAACCTCTTCCTGAAAGCCCCGCAGCATATCCATGTGGAAGCGGGGCCGGATCTCGTCGTGGCCATCGCAGAAAAAGCCTACCTCGTCCCCCAGGAGCACAAGGGCCCTTTTCTGCGCGAGCTGTTGGCGCGGGAGACATGGCCACAGGTGCTCGTGTTCGTGGCTTCAGGACGACGGGCCGATAACGTGGTTCGCAAACTGGGCAACAGCGGCGTTCGGGCCCTCTCGCTGCACGGCGACAAGAGCATGAGCGCCCGCACGGATGCCCTGGAGCAATTCCGAAGCGGCAGCCTCCGCGTGCTCGTGGCCACCGATCTCATGTCCCGGGGCATTGATGTGAGCGGCCTGGCCTGTGTCATCAATTACGATCTGCCGCGGTCGCCCCGGGATTATGTCCACCGGATCGGCCGCACGGGACGGGCCGGCGCCAGTGGCATCGCCCTCAGCCTCGTCGGCCCGGATGAGGAAACCCACCTGGCCCTCATCGAGAAAAAGGCCGGCCGGGCATTCATCAAGGAACGCGTCAACCCGTAGGGGCCTTTCGGGGGTAAGTCCCATGGCTTGTTTGGAAACCTCGACCCCAGTGAATCCGATTCGAGCCGCCCGGGAGGCCGCGGGCATGACCCAGGCGGACCTGGCCTTTGCCATGGAGATCAGCCAGCCCATGCTCAGCCGCCAGGAGCAGGCCTTTCGGCAGGTGCGTCCCCTCACGGTCCAACGGGCCTTGGTGACCATCCGGCGCATCCAGGAGAACCGGAATCGTCCATCGGTCTCCTTGGATGCGGTGCTGTCCGGTTATGGGACTCGGCTGGCGGCGAGTGCCGCGCGGAAGCCGCGCGATCCGGTTGAGCGTCCCGGAAGTGGTACCCACTGAATGTCTGGGCTGCATTTCGGGGAGAACCTCAGAAGCGCTGTCATGATGGGCAAATCGCCCACTCACCTATGCGTCCCGATGGCCTTTACGACCTGCTCTTAGATGCGGCCACAGCGCCGCAGTTAGAGGCATTGGCCGCGGATGGTAAAGCCACACTCAGGGAGGTGAAGGGGGTAGAACGACGCCAGCGATTGATTGAAACGCTTCAGCGACTACTGCCGGACCTCCTCGATGGAGCCTTGGAAAACGTCGAGGATGGGGCCAAGGAGGCGGCCGAACTTCACCTGTTCAACCAACTCTTGGCGATGCTGCGGCATTCCACAGGCGCTGAGAGTTCTGCGTCCATCTGCGCAGAGCCACTGCGCACACTGCAGTCCCTCCATCGCCACCATCCACCCTTTGAAGCCCCTCTGTTACCTCTATCCGTTCCTTGGCTCTTCGCAGCCGGTCTTGGAGACCCAAGTCTCTTGTCAGAGCTTCGGCGAGAGATGGCCGCTGCGGATCAGGTGGACATGCTGGTGAGTTTCATCACCTGGAGCGGGGTACGAAGGCTCTGGGATGTCCTCGAGGGCCTTACCGCGGTGAGTGCAGATGGGCAGCCGAGGGTCCGAATTCGCGTGCTGACCACGACCTACATCGGTGCCACAGAACTCAAGGCTGTGCAAGCGCTTGCAGAACTACCTGGTGTGGAAGTTCGCATTTCTCTTGATGGCCGACGCACCCGTCTGCACGCCAAGGCCTGGATCCTTCAACGGAAGAGTGGATTCGGAACGGCATTCGTCGGTAGCGCAAACCTCACGGGGGCGGCCCTCATGGGTGGACTGGAGTGGACAGTACGGTTCACTCAGGCGGGGCAAGGTGAGCTCTTTGAGTCGGCCAAAGCTCACTTCGAAACGCTGTGGAACGATCCCGAATTCCAGGCCTACGACGCGAAAAACCCATTGCATGCCGAGCAGCTTCAATCGGCTCTAACGGAGGAGGGACGACGTGGCTCACCAAGCGCCACGCGCACCTGGTTCGACATTCAGCCGAAGACCTATCAGCAGGAGATGCTGGACCGACTGGCGGCTGAGCGTAGACACCTTCGGACGCGCAATCTCCTGGTAGCGGCGACGGGCACAGGTAAGACCGTTGTAGCTGCCTTCGACTATCGCCGCATCTGCCAGGAAACAGGCGGTCATCCGCGTTTCCTTTTCGTCGCTCACCGAAAGGAGATCCTGGTCCAGGCCCGAGAGACCTATCGCCATGTGCTTCGCTATTCCGATTTCGGAGAGATGCTGGTGGATGGACAGGTACCAGCATCCTTTGATCATGTATTTGCCACCATCCAAGGCGTGATTTCGCGCGACCTGCTTGATCGATTTGGCGCGGATCACTGGCATACCGTGGTCATCGATGAATGTCACCACATCACGGCCAAATCCTTCGATGCCTTTGCCAAGGGCATTCAGCCCGCCATCCTCCTCGGTCTTACGGCCACGCCCGAGCGTGCTGATGGGGCAAGCATCGCACCCTATTTTCACATGCGCCCAGACGGATCCCCGGCCGTGGAGTTGCGCCTGTGGGAAGCCATGGACCAGCAACTTCTAGCGCCCTTCGAGTATTACGGGGTGGCCGACGAAACCGATTTCTCAGAGGTGCGCTGGAATCAGGCGGGTGAAGTTGCCGATCTAGACAGGATCCTGACAGGCAACCACATTCGTGCCCGGCGAGTGATTGACGCCTTCGATCGCTATACCTCCATACCCCAGCAGACTCGCACCCTTGGATTCTGTGTGAGCGTCGCGCATGCAGAGTTCATGGCTTTGCAGTTCCAAGCGGCGGGCTACAAGGCGATGGCTGTCACTGGTGGGACAGACCGTGACCTCCGCGAGCGCATCCCTGGTCTGCTGGCGCGCCGGGAGATCAATGCGGTCTTCACCTGCGACCTCTACAACGAAGGCGTCGATTTGCCTGATGTCGATACCCTTCTGCTGCTGCGACCGACTCAGAGTCCAGTGCTCTTCCAGCAGCAGATTGGTCGCGGCCTACGCCTTGCTAAGGACAAGGCCTCCTGCCTGATCCTCGATTTTGTGGGTCGCCACAGGGAGGAGTTCCGATTCGACCGTCTCCTCCAGACCCTCACCGGATTGGCCAAGCGTCAGCTCATCGATGAGGCCGAGGCCGGTTTCCCAAGCCTTCCGCCCGGATGTCTCATCCAGCTTGAGAAGGTGGCGCGAGACCGCGTGCTGGAGAACCTACGACGGGCCACGGCCCAGAACTGGCGTCGACTCACGGGCGAATTCCGGTCCTACCTGACCCTCCCAGGGAAGCGAAACCCGCCCATGGCCGAGTTCCTGCGGGACCAGGGATTGGAGCTAGGCGACCTCTATCGACCTCAGGAGCCCAGCGGCTGGACTGGGCTGCGTCGTGTAGCGGGCATGGACCTTGGGGAGGTTGGCCCAAGGGAAGGATGGATGGGGAAGCGATTCGGCGATCTCCTCCATACCGACGACCCCGAGTACCTGCAGCTCTGGCAGCGAGCGGCAGAACCCACCTGTAACTACCATGCGTTAAGTGAGCTAGACCAGCGACGTACCCAAATGTTGGCCTATCAGATCTACCCCGATCATCAGGATGCATTTGATGGTCCTGAGTTCCTGCGGCGTCTTCACGCCCATCCACGTATGGCGGAGGAGCTGAAGGAAGTGGCTACCTGGCTGGACGAGGCCAGCGATCTGGATTCCAATCCGCTTCCAGGGGCGCCTGCGTCCTGGCCATTGCGTCTTCACGCCGCTTATGACATCCGGGAGATTCTTACGGCTGTCGGCTGGCTGCGCCCCGGTCGCCGAGCCCCACACCAGACCGGCCTTCTGGCACTTCACGACGAGAAGATCGAGATCCTCTTCGTCACCCTCGACAAGCGGGAGGGCTATCACGCCGGGATCGCCTACCACGACTACGCCATCAGCCCTGATCTATTCCATTGGCAAAGCCAGAACAGCGCAGGGCGGAGTACCACAGCGGGGAGGCGGTACCTTGAAAGCGACAGGAATGGCTGGCAGTTCCAGCTTTTTATCAGGGAAGCAAAGGGTTCGCCGTACAGGGCAATCGGCCCACTGGTGCTCCTAAATTTAGAAGACGACAAACCGATGTCCATCACCTGGAGGCTGATTGCTCCGATGCCCATCGGCCTGTTCAAGCACTACAGCATCCTCAGGGACTGATCTGGGTTTTCTGATGCATTCCCATTCAATCAGATCGCTGACAATGGGGAACGCGAATCGATCATTACTGCCCAACCTTCGGGCCTGAAGGCTTGCAGGCCTACAGGCTCGTGTCATCACCGGAACCAAGTCCCTGCTCAAAGGCAGAAAGCAAAGAGCCCGCTTCGGACTTCTGATCGTTCTGTTCGATCCTTTGGTATTCCCGGAGCATGCCATCGAGCAATCTGGAGCGAGCGTCCGGGGCCAGGATGGTTGCCAGCCAATGGCGCAATTGACCATCAATCATCTTTGAGACTTGCCTGCCCAGGATCCAGGCCCCAGCCGGCTCAGGTCTGAATTCATAACGTGCCATGGCTTCGGGATAGACATCGTAGAGCTGTTCATCGGTCAGGGTGTCGGCGTGGTGGCGGAGCAGTTCGTAGAAGTCGGCCGCGTCCCGCCCCTGAGTCCTCTTGGCCCGGTCTCTATGAGCTACCAGCTTGAGGATGGCTTGGCCTGCGGCAGATGCCATTGGAATGCCACGGGTTCCATCGATCCTCAACCGGATGGCACTCGCCAAGGCCTGTTCGTACCCAAGCACATGCATGATATGGGCCCCATCTGGGGGCCAGGAAATGGAGCCATCCGGCCCAGCAATCCTGCCGAAAGGAACCAGATCGACTCGGGTGTCCGTCCCTGTTTCAGTATCAGAGTGAATGACACGCTGAGCTTCCTTCTGATCCAGCCTGAATCTACCGCATGCGACGAGGGCGGCTTTTATCGCCTCGTAGGCCTCCCAATCCCTCACGGTGACGCCGAAATCCATGTCGGTGGTTTTCCGTCCGCTTGCGCACCCATGGCCATAGTGAAGGAGGATCTCCCGGGCCATGGCGCCACTGAGGAGATAGGGAACCCCTTGAGTCTGGAGCACGTCGTCCAGGTCTCCCAGGAGCCTCACAAAATGGGGTTCAAGAGGACGCTTAAGCTCCAGCCAGGATGTCGTCATGGATTTGCTCTGCTTCCTCATGGGTGCGGGGATCGCCGATGTTTGCCAGATCAGCGTAAATCAAGAGTGCCGGGGCCAAACCTTTCGCCTGGTTGGTGGGTTCTTGACGTTTCCAGAAGGTGTCAAGGATCTCGATGGGACCTCGATCATCGGCCCGGAGTCGATGGGCCGCCAGGAAGGCATTCCGGTCGTCGGGTAGGTAGATCGTCGCGGTGGCTGGCACCAGGTTGCCACGCCACTTTGCCGCCGCCACTTCACCACCCCAGCACCCTCCGAACTTTGCGGGATCCGCTTCCTTCCACCAAGTCTCATCCGTGGCTCGGTATCGCTTGGGGTTCAGCTTGTTCCTAAGGCGCAGTGGGTAGTTCATGGCCCAGGTCTTCATGGCCCGTTCCCGCTCCAACCATCGCCTAGTGCCATCGTTCATTTGGACGATCAATCCTTGCATACGCAGGTCCGTCAGGACACGACCCACGGTGCCGAGGGCTACACCTGCGGCGCCTGCGATGTCTCGATAGGTGGCGTTAAGCAGGTCCGGGGCCACCAGCAGGGCGAAGACGACCCGCAACCCGGTGCGATCAAAGGCTCGGGTGGGCTTCTCCCGTTTTGCGAGGTCGCCCTGGGCCTTCTTTCCCTGGATGAGCACGAAGAGGCCGCCCTGGTTCAGGTAGGCGTTCCCTGCGGCATCTATGAACTGCAGCCGCATCTTCCGACATCGATCAGCCATCTCTGTCGTCAGCTGATTCGTAATCAGCAGGCCGCCCCCTTCAGCAGCTAGCCGTTCCTGCCCCACATGGGTTGCCAGTTCGTTGAAGGCCAACAGGGCCGCCTGACGGTCCACGGTCTTCTTGACCACGACCCAATAGGTCTCTTCCCGCCCTTTGTTGGCGATGACGATCCGTGCATCCGGGCGCCAGTGCGGAATGTGAGGGTTAGGTGTGTAGGGGGGAGCGATTTCCCGTGCCTCCAGGCCCGTGTTCTGCCGGAATTGCTCCAGGGCCTGTCTTAGGACTTCGGTTTCCATCTGCGGGGGCTTCATGTGTTCACTGTTTGTGTGTGTTCACGAATTGTGAACACAGTTATGGAGTGAACATAGGGTGAGAACCGAGGACAGGCAAGCCGTTTGTTCGAAAATATTAAACGTTCACGAAGCATGAACAAGAAAAAATATGAACGATGTTGCTCATTAGACTACCTAACCGGCTAAGTAGGATTACTTTAGGGGCATGCTGATCAGCCGGGAGAAGCTTTACGAGGAAGGTATGGGCTGAGCGCCCCAGGGCTCAGCAGCAAACAGAGGCCGAACTCCGGAACGAGGTGGATCTCTGGAGGCGCCGATACATCTACGGACGCAGGTGACACCCTTGGCACTATCCGGCATGGCGAGAGGCCCGGGCGGAGCTTAACGAGCTGGCGCTGGGCGCTGAGGTTTGAAGGGAATAGCCTTAATTCGATCAATGGATGTTTCGCTCACAATTTCCTAGGCGCCGGCCCGTATTAATTCAGTCGCAGGGAGAATGATTCGGGCGCGAACTCTCGGAACCTTAACCCAAGGCCCTTTTCTGCGCCCAAAAACCTCTGAGAACCCCGAAGAGCCTGGTTATTGCGAGGACACATTCCCGCGAAATCCAGGTTGTAATCGGAAGGTTCGAGTCCTGCTCGGTCCTCTCGTCCTACGGGCTGGTGACTTCTCGTAAACTAAACAAAAAGCCGATTTATAGTCGGCTTTTTCCCCGGTAGTGGGGCGTGATCTGAACTGGTCCCGCTTCGCGTCCCCCGGTCTGCTCCGGACGCGACATCAAGTCGCGTCCTCCACATCCTCCGCCTGACGCAGGCTCCTCGGGAGCCTGCTCCCACTCGCGCGGGGCGCTCGCGGAGGCGGAGCCTCCTCGCAGGTTCAAATCCTGCCGGGCCCCGCCGATCCCACCGACCCACCCGGTCATGATTTGAACTGGGTCCGCTTCGCGTCCCCCGGTCTTGCTCCGACAGGACATCTAGTCCTGTCTCCGCAATCCCACTCGCAGGTTCAAATCCTGCCCCCACGCTTGCTGCCAAAAGCAAAGGGGCCCGGTTGGGCCCCTTTGCTTTTGGTAGCGGGGGCAGGATTTGAACCTGCGACCTTTGGGTTATGAGCCCAACGAGCTACCGGACTGCTCCACCCCGCGGTAGGAATTCGAGTGTAGCAGGGATTGTGGGAACGGCAAGGGCACGGCTCGCGGGGGTGTTGGTATGCTCATCGGACGCTCGGGAGGTTCGATGGGACGCCGCATGGTGGCTGTGCTGGTGCTGTTCGCGGCCGTCGGGCTGGCGGCGGGGCCGCGGACGTGGACGCCGGAGAAGTGGTTCGACAAGCCGAAATCGCCCCGGATCGCCAACTACCGCATCGAGGCGGTGCTGGATTTCGAGCACAAGACGCTGGAGGGGAGCGAAACGATCTCCTGGCGCAACACGGGAACGGCTCCCACGCAGGAACTGCCGCTGCATCTCTATCTCAACGCGTTCAAGGGGCCCCAGAGCCTCTTCGTGAAGGAAAGTGGCGGACGGTTGGGCGAGGATCGCCAGGACCGCCAGGATCGGCCTTCGGACCCATCCTCCTGGGGGTACTGCCGTCTCATCAGCGCCCGGATGGAGGGGCGGGAGCTGGAGGGGCATGCCGGGGAGGACGAGACGGTCCACTGGCTCAAGCTGCCCCGGCCGGTGGTGCCCGGCGAAACGATCCATATCGAGGTCGCCTGGGAGAACCGCTACCCGAAGGTCGTCGCGCGCAGCGGATGGTCCGGGGACTTCCTCATGTCGGGCCAGTGGTTCCCCAAGGTCGGCGTCTACCAGGGTGATCGCTGGAACTGCCACGCCTACCACGCGAACACGGAATTCTTCGCGGATTTCGGCGTCTACGATGTGGCCCTGTCGCTGCCGAACGCGCTGGGCCTCGCCCACACGGGCACCCAGACGAACTTCGTGACGGAGATCGAGAAGGACCCCAAGCGTGCACTGAACGTGATCTGGCGGCTGCACGCGGAGGACGTCCACGATTTCGCGTGGGCCGTGATGCCCCGGGAGACCTGGCGGAAGCCCGCGATGTTCGAGTACCGGGGCGTGCAGGTCTTCTATTTCATCAACGGCAAGAACCGGGGGAACTTCCACCGGCAGCGCCGGGCCGTGGAAAACGCGCTGCGCTGGAGCGAGGAGTGGTACTTCAAATACCCCTATCCGACCCTGACCGTGATTGATACGCCGAAGGAGGCCCGCGGGGCGGACGGGATGGAATACCCGACTCTGTTCACGGCCGGCTCGGTGGCCTTCGATCCCCTGCAGCAGCGGGTCACGCCCGAGTTGGTGTCCATCCATGAGTTCGGTCATCAGTTCTTCCAGGGGATGCTGGCCAGCAATGAAGTCGAGGAGCCCTGGCTGGACGAAGGCTTCACCAGCTGGTTCACCCACAAGGCCATGGAGCGCAGCTACCACGCGCTGCTGGGGGGACGGCGCTTCCAGGTCGGGACGGACACCGGAGAATGGATCGGCTACTGGATGCAGCCCTCCGCGGATCCGCTCACCCGCTTCGGCTTCCGGACCTTGAACGCGCGGGGCTACGGGATCACCGCCTACGGCAAGCCCACGCTCGTGCTCAACCAGCTGGAGGCGATGCTGGGACGCCCCGTGATGGAGCAGGTCATGCGCGCCTACGCGCAGGAGATGGCCTTCCGGCATCCCACCCGGAACGATTTCAGGCGCATCGCCGAGCGGGTGTCCGGCCATGACCTGAGCGCCTTCTGGCGGGATTTCGTCGAGGGCACCGAGGTGCTGGACTACGTGATCCGGGGGGTGAAGGCCCGTGAAGTCACGCAGGGTGGCTGGCTGTTTTCGGACAAGGCGCCGGTGTTCGCCGCGCCTCAGCCCGCGGCGCCGGGCCGGGTGGGCTCCATCACCCTGGAGCGGAAGGGGGGCATCAGGGTGCCGATCACGCTGTGGGTGCGGCTGGAGAACAGGGAGGAACAGCGGCTCGTATGGGATGGCCAGGACCGCTGGATCACCTACGAATTCGATTCCCCCGTGGCCGGCGCGGTGCTCGATCCCGATGGCAACTATCCGATGCTCAAGGACCGCCTGCACGCGAGCTATACCCCGAAGCCCGCGCGGCGGGGCTTCCACTACTGGGCCCAGATGGTCTGGGGCGCCGTGGCGGGGTGGATGCAGGGGTGCGGGATCGGGTAAAAGGGGCTCCTGGCTCCAGGCTCCAGGGCCACCCCATCGGCCGCTCCAATTCGAACGGCCCAAAGGCAAATATGGCGCGGCCAGCGGCCGCATCAGAAAGCTCTTCCTGAAGCCTGAAGCCTGAAGCCTGAAGACTGAAGCCTGAAGCCTGAAGACTGAAGACTGAAGACTGAAGCCTGAAGCCCAGCTAGGGCCTTGCCGGCGCCGCATCCCCCATGCGGATGGATCGGATGGCTCCCTGGCCGTCCAGCTCGATGAGGATGGGAAACCAGGCCAGTCCGAGCCGTTCGAAGGCGGGGCGGCTGGGGGCGAAATGGGCCGGACGGCCCGCAGCCTGGAGCCGGGCCGCCAGGGCCTGGCCTTCGATGAGCGGGCTTCCGGACAGGCTGGCCTCGCGCTCATCCAGGCTTCCCGAGGCGCTGGGGAGGATCCAGGCCGTACCCGCGGGGATCTCCGGGAGGGGGCCCTCCTCGGCGGGGCGGATCCAGATCCGGGGGGCGCTCAACTGGTCCAGGCGGAGATCGCGGTACTCCAGCCCCGGCAGGGTCCACAGGCGCAGCACCGGCGAGGGGCCACCGAGGAGTCCGAAGAGCCGCTGGAAGCCCTTGAGGGTGTCCTCGGCCTCCGGGTTCGCCCGCGATCGGACGGCCGCGAACCGCGCCTCGTCCTGCCCGGCCAGGGCCCAGCACAGGGCGTGGCGCAGCGCGTACCCGCGGGTCAGGGCGGGGCCCGCCGCGAGGAGGCGGTCCTCCCATGTCCGGCGGAGGGCGGCATCGAAGGCACCGGTCCTCACCTGGATCTGGCCCCACCGCCACAGCGCCAGGGCGGTGCCGGATTCACGGATGGGCAGGGTCTGCAACGCGCCGGTGACGCGGTCCTTCGGCGCCTTCAACAGGCGCCGGAAGGCCTCGGCTTCCTGGCGTCCCCGGCCCGCGGCAAAAGGGCTGGCGGGCAGGCCGTGGGCTGGGTCGTAGATGGCGGCGGCCCGCAACCACTGGTATTCCAGCGCCGCGGGTCCCTTCAGCTTCGGCGCGGAGGGAAGGGGAAGCCCCCAGTCGAAGGCATCCAGCAGGGCGGCCTCCGCCTCCTGGCCGGGGGCGGGCAGCACGATGGCGGGCGGGGACTGCATGGACGGGAGGGGCATGGGGAGTCCCTTGGTGGCAGAATGGTCCTCCGCATCATACGGGAGTCCCCTTGTCTTCACCCATCCCGATCCTTTCGCCCCGCGAACGCCTCGTGGTGGCCCTGGACGTCCCCACGGCGAAGGAGGCCCTGGCCATGGCCGAGCGGCTTTCGGGCCGGGTGGGGATGCTCAAGGTGGGACTGGAACTGTTCTGCGCCGAAGGGCCTGCCTTCGTGCGGGAACTGCAGGCGCGGGTCCCCGTGTTCCTCGATCTGAAGCTGCACGATATTCCGACCACGGTCCGGCGGGCCCTCGAAGCCGTGCTCAGGCTGGATCCGCGGCTGGTCAATGTCCACGCCCAGGGCGGCCCGGCCATGCTGGAAGCGGCGGTGGATGCCGTCCGCGCCCACCGCGCTGCCGGGGGCCGCACGGAACTGCTGGCGGTGACCGTGTTGACCAGCCTGGATCGCGAGGCCCTGGCGGCCCTGGGGCACGCGGGCCTTCCGGAGGATCTCGCGCTGGCCTACGCGAAGCTGGCCCATCAGGCCGGATGTGATGGCGTGGTTTGTTCCGCCTGGGAGGCCGATGCGGTCCGGGAGGCCTGCGGGGAGGCCTTCCATCGGCTGACGCCGGGCATCCGCCCCGCGGGTGCCGCCATCCAGGACCAGGCCCGCGTCATGACGCCCGCCCAGGCCCTGAAGCAGGGATCCACCTGGCTCGTGGTGGGGCGCCCCATCACCCACGCCGCGGATCCCGCCGCCGCTGCCGAGGCCATCGTGTCCGAGATGCAGGCCTAGGTTCTGATGTCCGCCGGATCCCCCCTCGTCTTCCGCCCCTCCTTCGCGCAGCGCGCCATGGCCATGCTCCTGTTCGCGGGGTCGTGGCTCGTGGGCGTGCGCGCCCTCGCCCAGATCCTGGAACGGCTCCCGGTCCTGCGGGCCTCCCTGAAGGTGGCCGAGGCCGCGGGCGAACCCACCTGGTCCTTCTGGATCGCCGTCACGGCGGCCATCGGCGCAGTGGTGGCCGGCAGCCTGCTGCTGCTGGGAACCCTCCTCGGCGTGCTGATGGTCGAGGGCTCCCAGGTGCTGGTGGACGAACTGGGCCTGTCCGTGGAGCACAATGCCCTTCCGGCGCCCCTGGCCCGGAAGCTGGGAGCCGGGCGCCTGCTTTGGAAGCGCGTGTCCCGCCTCGAACGGTCGGGCCCCTTTTTCGTGCTGCGGGGTGGCGGTGAATCCGGGCTCAGCGGGCCGGAGGATGCGAACCTCCGCTTCCTTCTGGTGGACGAACTGGAGCGCCTCATCTTCACCATCCTCGAACGCAGCCCGAACCTGAAGCACGAGGATTGATGCCCTCCGTGGGTTCCGCGCTTCGCGCACACCCCCGGACCCCCGCGCAGCTCATGGCAGAGCCATGAGCTGCTTGCGCTACAGCTTCGGCCGGCTGAGGTAGGCCTCGGCGCCCTTCATCTCCGCCGTGGGGCCGTGGGCGGGTTTCTTCGGACGGGCCCTGGTTCGCTTCAGGCCCCACATTCCAGCCAGCTCCGTGGCTTCGGGATTGCCCGGGGCCAGGGCCAGCACT
Organism: Geothrix sp.; assembly: GCA_030681515.1. GTDB lineage: Bacteria > Acidobacteriota > Holophagae > Holophagales > Holophagaceae > Geothrix. The sequence goes on from JAUXSE010000018.1 coordinate 77,441, forward strand.
TCGGCGAGATCGGCGCGGGCCCCGTCCGCCTGGCCGAGCTTTTCCCGCAGCAGGGCGCGCTTCATGAAGCCCCAGGGATTGACGGGTTCCCGGGCGATGATTTCGGAGTACTCCGCCTCGGCCTCGATCCAGCGGCTGCCCTGCTCGGCGGCTTCGCCACAGAGCAGGTTGGTGACGGCACAGTAGCCCAGCCAGCGTTTCTGATCGGCGAATTCCAAGGGCGTGAAGTGGGATTCCGCCTTGGCCCGCTGGGCCTCCTGGTCGAGGTGGCGCAGGGCCTTTTCGGTATGGGCGTCCACCCGGGCGAATATTTCCGCATCGCCGCTGGCCCGGTAGAAGTCCTTCTGGATGCGGCCTTCGGCGCGGTACTGGTCGTACATGCGGGTGCCCGGGTACAGCGCCAGGGGGCTGATCTGGCAGTCCTGGGGCCGGGTGTCCCGGATGAAGGCGGCGGTCTCCTCCACATCGGCCCAGGTTTCGCCCGGGATGCCGGTGATCAGGTAGATGCCGAGGTTCATGCCCACCTTGCGGACCAGGCCCAAGGCCCGCCGGGCATGGCGCAGGTTGGTGCCCTTGTCCAGCAGGGCCAGCACCCGCTCGCTGCCGTGTTCCACGCCGAACTGCATGAACTCGCAGCCCGCGCGCTTCATGGCCACCAGGCGATCCTCGTCCACCAGGTTCACGCGGCTCTGGCAGTTCCAGAGGGGGTGGAGGCCGCTCTGCTGGATGCCCTCCATCAGCTCCAGCACGCGGCCCCGGTTGGCGGTGAAGGTATCGTCCCGGAAGCTGAAGTAGGTGAGGCCGTGCTTTTCGCGGAGCAGGCGCATCTCGCGGAGCACCGAAGGCGCGCTGCGGAAGCGGATGGAGGTGCCCCAGAATTCGGGCGTGTTGCAGAAGTTGCAGGTGGCCGGGCAGCCCCGGCTGGTGCTCAGGTAGGCCAGCTGGCCCACGTCGTCCAGGAAGTCCGCCTCCAGGTGCTCGGCGGGGATGCCGACGGCGTCGAGATCCTCCAGGGGCGGCTGGGGCAGGGTGCGGCCCTCGCGGAGGATGAGCCCCGGCGTCCGTTTCCACAGATCCGAGCCCGGGGCGGCCTGCAGGCGTTCCGAGATGCCCAGCAGCACCGCTTCGCCTTCGCCCTGCACGATGGCGTCCAGGGCGGGGCAGTCCTCGAAGACCTCGTCGGCCAGGTGGGTGGGGTGGGGCCCCCCGGCCAGGAGGATCGCGTCAGGACAGGCTTCCCGGGCCCAGGCCAGCAGCTCGTAGGACCGCTTCCGGTTGAAGGTGAACATGGAGACACCCATCACCGCAGGGTTCTGGGCCCTCAGGTAGGCCAGGATCTCCTTCCGTCCCCGGCCGCTCAGGTTCGCCATCCGGCAGGGGAACGACCGGGCTTTGAGCATCGCCTGCAGGTAGCCGAGGCCAATGGGCAGAAAGGTCATCCACTCATCCCCGAAGCCACTTCGGGGGGCGCTGTAGGCGAGCAGGGTCCGGTGGGGGGTCATGGGATCCGAAAGCAGAGCTTTCCAGTGTAGGGAACGGAATCCATGATGGAAGCAGGAACACACCTGGAGGCGCCTTGACCGGCAACCTGATCCGGAATGCGGAGACCATCGCAGAGATCTTCAAGCGCGCCTGCGAACGGCGGGAGCTGTTGATCCTGGTGACGCCCTACCTCCGGTTCGAGTCATCCTTCCTGAAGGTGGACGGAGCCGAGATCCACGTCGCGGCCACCATGGGACGCGAGGACGCCCTGTACGGGTTGCGCAGCGCCGGCCTGAAGATGCGGTTCCCCCACAGCGTCAGCTTCCTGGAGGCCCCCACGGAGCTGCGGGGCTTCGGCATGGCCGATGGCCGGAAGACCCTGAGACTGGCTCTGCCGGAGGAGCTCCAGGAGGAGGATCATCGGGGGGCCTACCGGGTGGAACATGTGGGCCGGGTGCCGGTCACCTTCAGCACCCCCAGGTACGACCTCGTCATGGGCACGCTGGTGGACATCAGCACCACCGGGGCGCGCATCTTCAGCACCCGCGACTTCGCGGAGGGTGAGCTCCAGCCAGGCGAGGACATGGCCGTCACCATCCCGCTGACGGAGAGCATCCGCATCAACGCCAAGGTGAAGTTCAGGCATGTCCATGGCCGGATGTTCGGCGTCGAGTACCGTCCCCAGCTGGACGACCATGTCCTCCATCCCCTTTCGCGCTGGGTGTTCGAAAGGCGGGAGGAGGATCTGGAGCGCATGGCCCGCCGCGGCGTGGAGACCTCCGCCCGATCCGGAGGTGGCCGCCCCGTGGCCGCGGTGCCGACCGGGCTCATCCTGGTCTCCGGCGACGCGGGCCTGGAGGCCACGCTCCAGGATCTGCTGGGAGGGCTCCAGCCGCTCCATCGGATCGCGCCCACCATGCCCGCCCTCAAGGAGGCCTGCACCCAGAAGCCGGCCCTGGTGCTCTACCACGTGCCGAGCCTCAGCCTGGATGAGCGAAGGCGCCTGAAGACCCTGGTGGAAACCCTCCAGGGCCGGGTTCCTTTCCTGCTGCTGGGCACGGGCGTCGAGGGCGGGGCCCTGCTGGAACTGGGTGGCGAGTTGAAGGCGGCGGTGTCCATCGTGTTCAACCCCGAGCGGGCCACTTTCTTCCAGCGGCTGGTGCAGGGGGTGCTGAGGCGCACCTACGAGGGGGGCGAATCCCCCATGGCGCCGGTGGAATCCGGAGCCCCCTGAAGGATGTCAAGCCTCGTTCCGAAGGCCCAGGAACGCTAGAATCAAGGCTTCCGGAGCCTCCATGTCCGCTGTCCACGAACCGGCCATCACCGAAACCCTGGCCCTGGAGCTGGGGCTGTCCAGGGACGAGTGGCAGGTCATCCTGCGGCTCCTGGATGGCCGCCTGCCCACCTACCCCGAACTGGGCGTGTTCAGCGCCATGTGGAGCGAGCACTGCTCGTACAAGTCCAGCCGCATCCACCTGAAGAACCTGCCCACGGAAGGCCCCCGGGTCATCCAGGGCCCCGGCGAGAACGCGGGCGTGGTGGACATCGGCGATGGCTGGGCCGTGGCCTTCAAGATGGAAAGCCACAACCACCCCAGCTTCATCGAGCCCTACCAGGGCGCCGCCACGGGCGTGGGCGGCATCCTGCGCGATGTCTTCACCATGGGGGCCCGGCCCCTGGCCAACCTGAACAGCCTGCGCTTCGGGGAGCTTGATGCCCCCCGCATGAAGGGCCTGGTGAAGGGCGTGGCCGCCGGCATCGCGGGCTACGGCAACTGCATGGGCATCCCCATGCTGGGGGGTGACGCGGCTTTCGACGCCAGCTACAACGGCAACATCCTGGTGAACGCCTTCACCCTGGGCGTGCTGCGCAGCGACCGGATTTTCAAGGGGTTCGCCTCCGGCGTGGGCAACAAGGTCATGTATATCGGCTCGAAGACGGGCCGCGACGGCATCCACGGCGCCAGCATGGCCTCGGCGGAATTCGGCGAGGGCAGCGAGGAGAAGCGCCCCACGGTGCAGGTGGGCGATCCCTTCACCGAAAAACTGCTGCTGGAAGCCTGCCTGGAGATCTTCCAGACCGACTGGGTCATCGGCATCCAGGACATGGGCGCCGCAGGCCTCACCTCCAGCAGCTTCGAGATGGCCAGCCGCGCGGGCACGGGTCTGGAGATCCGCCTGGATCAGGTGCCCATGCGCGAAACGGGCATGACGCCCTTCGAACTGATGCTCAGCGAAAGCCAGGAGCGGATGCTGCTGGTGGCGCGCCCTGGCTGCGAGGAACAGATCATCGCCGTGCTGCACAAGTGGGGCCTCGACGCCTGCGTGGTGGGCGAAGTGACGGACAGCGGCCGTTTCATCGGCAGCTGGCACGGCCAGCCCGTCATCAACCTGCCCATCCAGCCCCTGGTGGATGCGGCGCCGAAATACGACCGGCCCCGCCAGCGCCCCGGTTATCTCGACGCCGTGAACGCCGCGCCCCTGCCGGTGGACCTGAAGCCCACCGAGGTGGAGCGCACCCTGCGGCAGATCCTCCAGGCGCCCACGGTGGCCAGCAAGCGCTGGATCTTCGAGCAGTACGACGGCACCGTGCGCAGCAACACGCTCTTGGGCATGGGCCGGGGAGATGCCGGCATCATCCGCGTGAAGGACGAGGCCGGCCAGGACACGGGCAAGGCCGTGGCCATGAGCAGTGACTGCAATAGCCGCTTCTGCTACCTGGATCCCTTCTGGGGCGCCGCCCATGCCGTGGCCGAGGCCTGCCGCAACCTGGCCTGCGTGGGCGCCGAACCCATCGGCCTCACGGACTGCCTCAACTACGGCAACCCCGAAAAGCCCGAGAACATGTGGACCTTCGAGCAGGGCTGCCTGGGCATCCGCCAAGCCTGCCTGGCCCTGGACGTGCCCATCGTCAGCGGCAACGTGAGCCTCTACAACGACACCGAAGGCCAGAGCATCTTCCCCACGCCCATGATCGCCGCCGTGGGCCTGGTGGAGGACTGCGCGGGGCAGGTGGCCGTGGGTGCGCCGGACGCCACGGCGCTGTCCAGGGTGGGCAACCGCATCTGCGGCTCCGCCTTCCGCGCCGTTCACGACGGCATCTTCCTGCTGGGCGAGACCCGCGACGAACTGGGCGGCAGCGAGTACCTGAAGCTCCGCACGGGCAAGGTGGAGGGTGCCTGCCCCGAACTGCGCCTGGACGAGGAGCTGCGGCTCCATGCCTGCGTGCGCGAAGGCATCCGCCTGGGCCTCATCCGCAGCGCCCACGACACCAGCGAGGGCGGTCTGCTGGTGACCGTGCTGGAAAGCGCCTTCGGTGGCGAGATGGGCTGTCAGCTGATGCTCAGCTGCGGCGGCCTCCGCCTGGACAGCCTCCTCTTCGGCGAAACCGCCGGCCGCATCGTGGTGAGCGTGGGGCCCGAGGGGGAGGGCAGCCTGGCCACCCTCTGCGCCACCCACCGCGTGCCCATCGCCAAGATCGGCACCACCGGCGGACCGCGTATCACCCTCGCCGTGGATGGCCAGCCCCTGCTGGATGCGGATGCCGCCGAACTGAAGGACCTGCATGCCATGGCGCTGGAAACGGCGCTGGCCTGAGCCACTAGATACCCATGGCCGCTGGGGCCCTCAGCTTCCCCAGGACACTCTGCATGAGTGCCTCGTCCACCCTGAGGCCTGCTTTGAAGTGCCTGCTGTCCGTATGGTGGATTTCCCGGTGGAGATCCTCTAGGTATCGTTCGAGGACTCTCATCAGGAGTTCCATTTCCTTGGCGTCCAGATTGACATCCATGGGTGACCTCCTCCGCGTGGCCATGCGATTCGACTGACGCCGGCCCCGCCTCTGGGAAATATCGGGTCTCCAGGCACGTCCCGCCAGCTCAGTCGTCGAACAAGATCATGCCCGCCGCATTCAGCCCTTCCCCAGGATCCGTGCCGGCAGCAGGAACAGCCCCTTCACCAGCCCGAAGACGCCCTCCACGGCGAACGCGCTCCAGGCACCGGCGGGCCGTCCGGAGGTATGATTCGATCACCCCCCATCCGAGGCAACCATGCGCGATGAAACGGCTCCCCTTTCCCTCGACCGCCGCGCCTTTCTGGGCGCAAGCTTGGCCACGGGCGCGGCGGCGCTCATGGGAGGCGATATGAAGGCTCCGGCCGCGAAGGGGCTCGTGCTGGAGGAGGCCACCGTGGACGGTCTTCAGGCTGGCCTGGCCGCGGGCCGCTGGACGGCGGCGGATCTGGTCCGGCGCTACCAGGCGCGCATCCGGGCCCTGGATCAGGCCGGTCCGAAATTGAACGCCGTGATCGAGCTGAACCCGGAGGCCCCGGCCATGGCCAAGGCTCTGGACGCCGAACGGAGGGCCGGGAAGGTGCGCGGGCCGCTCCACGGCATTCCGGTGCTCATCAAGGACAACATTGACACCGCCGATGGCATGAAGACCACGGCGGGATCACTGGCCCTGGCCGATGCGCCGGCCCCGAAGGAGGACGCCTTCATCGTGATGAAACTGCGCGAAGCCGGCGCCGTGATCCTGGGGAAGACGAACCTCAGCGAGTGGGCGAATTTCCGGTCCACGCGGAGCAGCAGCGGTTGGAGCGGACGCGGGGGCCAGACCCGGAATCCGTACGCCCTGGACCGCAGCCCCAGCGGTTCCAGTTCGGGATCCGGCGCGGCGGCGGCGGCCAGCCTGTGCGCCGTGGCCGTGGGCACGGAAACGGACGGTTCCGTGGTGAGCCCCGCCAACGCGAACGGCCTGGTGGGCCTGAAACCCACCGTGGGCCTGGTCAGCCGCCGAGGCATCATCCCCATCTCGCACACCCAGGACACGGCGGGGCCCATGACGCGCACGGTGCGCGATGCGGCGATCCTGCTGGGCGCCCTGGCGGGGACCGATCCCAGGGACGCCGCCACCCGCGAAGCGGACGCGCGCCGGGAGGCGGACTACACCCGCTTCCTCGCGAAAGATGGACTGAAGGGCGCGCGCCTTGGCGTGGTGAAGAACCTGCTGGGCGTTCACGCCCACGTGGATGCGGTGATCCGGCCGGCCCTGGAGGCGCTGAAGGCCCAGGGCGCCACGCTGGTGGAGGTGGAGCTGAAGGCCGCGGCCTACGACGATGCGGAATTCGAGGTGCTGCTCTACGAATTCAAGGCGGACCTGGACGCCTACCTCGCCGGCAGGGGCGGATCCGTGAAGGATCTGGCGGGGCTGATGGCCTTCAACGAGGCCCGGCGCGCGGACGAGATGCCCTTCTTCGGCCAGGAACTGCTGAAGCAGGCCCAGGCCAAGGGGCCCTTGACGGATCCCGCCTACTTGAAGGCGCTGGAAACCTGCGGCCAGGCCCGGCGGGACATCGTCGGCCTGCTGGAGCAGCATCAACTGCAGGCCCTGGTGGGCCCCACCGGCGGCCCGGCCTGGCTGGTGGACCACCTCAACGGCGACAGTTCCAGCCTGAGCTTTTCCAGCCCCGCGGCGGTGGGCGGGTGCCCCCACATCACCGTACCGGCCGGGTTCGCCTTCGGAATGCCCGTGGGGCTTTCCTTCGTGGGCGCGCCCTGGCAGGAGGGCACCCTGCTGAAACTGGCCTACGGATTCGAGCAGGCCACCAAGGCCCGCCGCGCCCCGCGCTTCGCCTCGACCTCGATGGTACCCCGTTGACAGGCGCCGTCGCGCCATAAGTAATTTTTCCGATCTCCAAAAAATGGGCGCCACCAGGCGCCCATTTTTTGGAGCGGGAACCAGCCCCTACTTCTTGGGGAACTGCCGCTCGTAGGCTTCCTGCGCGTATTCGCTGGGGGGCACGCCGAAGCGGCGCTTGAAGGCGCGGGTGAAGGCGCTGGCGTCGTAGAAGCCGAGGAGCTTGGCCACATCGCTGGGCCGCTCGCCGTTGGCCAGCAGGGTGACGGCGCGCTGAAGCCGCCGCTCGATGAGGTACTGGTGCGGCGTGGTGCTGGTGGCCTCGCGGAAGAGCCGGATGAAGTGATCTGGCGTGCAGCGGGCCATGGTGGCCAGTTCGGGCACGCTGTTCTTGGCGCCGAGGTGGATCTCCATGTGGTCCAGCACCAGCTGCAGGGTGGAGCGGTTCAGGCGGTAGGGGAAGCGGCCCCGGTCCTCCTTCTCCGTCAGGCGGGACAGCTCGGCCCCCAGGAGGATGAGGAACAGTTCGCGGGTCATGAGCTGTACGCCATCGGGATTTGCCAGCTCCTGGCTGAAGATGCTGAACAGCTGCTTGAGGCTGAGGCTGCGGAGCACGGCGAAGCTGGATTCCTGCCACTTGCGGGGCGGGTGCTGAAGCGCGGATAGCAGCGGTTCGGGGAAGGGGCCTTCCATGAACAGCGCCGTGAATCCGTAGGGCGTGTTGGTGTGATGGCGCTTCAGCGTGTGCCCGAAACCCGGCAGCAGCAGGGCCAGGTCGCCGGAGCGGATGACGCCCTCTTCGCGATCTTCGCCAGTGCAGACGCGCACGGCGTGGGTGGGCTGGAGCAGCGTCCAGGAGTCCCGGGCCGGAAGGAGCTTGGCCGGGACCGGGTCGCGCTTCAGCACGGCCAGGCGGAGCGGTCCGCTGGTGTAGATTTGGAGGTTTTTGGTTTCAGGATCGCTCATGGCTCAGGAATAAACCGACATGCCTACCGAGGCGTTCCGGGAAGGATGACAGGAAAAATTTTTCCGGGAGCATGGGATTTTCACAGCCCAGCGATTTTGTGACCTTCGTCAGGCCCTGCTGAAGGCCTCCGCCAGGCTACGGAACACCCCCAGGCCGCCGGTGGGGCCGAGTTTCGGATCCACGGCCCGCTCGGGGTGGGGCATCATGCCCAGCACATTGCCGCGGAGGTTCACGATGCCCGCGATCCCGTTCATGGCGCCGTTGGGCACGTGGGTTTCCCCGATCTCCCCCCCGGGCGAGCAGTAGCGGAAGGCCACGCCGCCCCGGGATTCCAGGTCCGCCAGATCGCCGGGATCCAGCGTGAAATTGCCCTCGGCGTGGGCGATGGGGACCTGGAACACCTCGCCGGCCCGCATGGCGCGGGTGAAGGGCAGGTCGGCGCGCTCCACGCGCAGGTGGACGTCGGCGTGGATGAAGCGCAGGGATTCGTTGCGCAGCAGGGCGCCGGGCAGCATCTGGGCTTCGCACAGGATCTGGAAGCCGTTGCACACGCCCAGCACCAGGCCGCCCTGGTCCGCATGGCGCTTCACGTCGGCCATGATGGGCGCCAGCGCCGCGATGGCGCCGCAGCGCAGGTAGTCGCCGTAGCTGAAGCCGCCGGGCACGAAGACCAGTTCGGTGTTCCCGGGCAGCCGTGTCTCCTGGTGCCAGACGGGAATCGTGTCCCAGCCCATCACCGTGCCGCAGGCATGGAGCGCGTCGTGATCGCAGTTGGAGCCCGGGAAGACCGGGACCGCCACGCGCATCAAAGCACCTCGATGGAGGCCTTCTCCATCACCGGATTGACCAACAGCTTGTCGCACATGGCCTGGGCCCGGGTCTTCACTTCGGTGGCATCCGAGCCCGGCACCTCCATCTCGATCAGCCGGCCGATGCGCACGTGCTCGACTTCGAATCCGAACCCGTGCAGCCCCTGTTCCACCGCCTTGCCCTGGGGATCCAGGATCCCGGGCTTCAACTGCACCGACACGCGCACCTTCATGGGGCCTCCACGGGGACAGTTTACCTGAGGGGCGGGGCCTTCAGGATCGCGGCGACCACCGATGGGCTTCGAGATCGAGGTTGCCCAGATCGTCCACGGCGATGCCTTCGTCCCGCAGCCGGCCGATCTGCTCGAAGGCGCCCCACCAGCGGCCGCGGCTGGGCACATAGCCCCGGGTGTTGACCACGCGGTGCCAGGGCAGCTTCGTGCCTTCCGGCAACCCGGAGAGCACCATACCCACCTGCCGGGGCCGTTGCGGGAAGCCTGCCAGGGCCGCCACCTGCCCGTAGGAGGCCAGCTTCCCCTTTGGAATGCGGGCCACCACGGCCAGTACCACCGTGCGGAAATCAGGCGGAAGCACCTCAGGTTCAACGCGTTTAGCGGGCTTGGGCCTCTCCGACATCCAAAAACTCCGGGAAAGATGGGACGCAGTGCGAAACCGCAGATGGCGCAGAAAAGAGAAGTGGCCACAAAGAACACAAAGGGCACAAAAACAGGAGCTGCTGTGTCTTTCCCTTTGTGTGTTTTGTGTTCTTTGTGGCTAAAAAGAAATTGTGGTGAGCCTAGGCCTGTACGCCCGGCCGCTGATCGGCGGGGACGCGGGAGCGGAAGCCGCCTTCGTAGCTGTGCCAGTAGCCCAGCTCGGTTTCGGGGTAGGCCCAGCACCAGTAGCCATCGCCGGAATCGAAATCCACCAGCCAGAGTCCCTTCACCTCGGCCTCCAGATCCTGCATGCTCTGCTGCCAGCTCTGCACCAGGGTCTGCAGGCGTTCGCGCAGGGCCTCGGCCCGGGTCTCGTCCTGGGCGTCATCGGCCTCGCTCAGTTCCTGTGCGAGGCTCGCGGCCAGTGTGTAGACGGGCCCCGTGACGGTCAGCACCTGGGGCATCAGGGCCCGCGCTTCGTCCAGGGTGAAAATGCGGCCCATGGTGCCTCCGTTGCTCCATGATAAGCCCATGCGGTTCGTACCCCTGATTCCGTCCAGTTTTGATCCCGCGCCCTGGCTATCCCTCACGCCCGTGATGCTCCGGTGGGACGGCGCCCCCCACGGGGGATGGTCCCCGGCCGCGCGGCGGGGACTGGCCATCCATGCCGTGCATCTTTCCAGCGAATCCCCGGTGGAGGAGGCCCTGGAGGTCCTGCGCCACGGCCTTGAGGTGGATTTCCTGGTGATTCCCGTGCGTCGTCCCGAGACCCGGGAGGCGCGGTTCCAGCTCCTGGGGCACCTGGAGACGCTGCTGGAGGCCACCGCGGGCCGGGGCATCAAGCTGGCGCTGCGGCTGGACTCTGATGCCGTGTCCACCGTGCAGGATCTGCTCCGCGAGGCCCGAGGAGAAGCCGTGGGCTTCTGCTGGCATCCCGGCATCCAGGATGCCGAACCCCTGGCGGATCGCCTCTGGTGCGGCGTCTGCGAACCCGGGACGGATCTCCGCCCCTTGCAGGCCCTGGGCTACCGCTGGGACATGGCCCTGGCCGCCGAGGCTCCGGCCACCTTCCGCGCGCAGGCCGCCGCGCTCGAGACTGCCCATCCATCCGTGCTGTTCCCCGCGCAGATGCCCGCCACGGCCCTGGGGCGCCCGGTGGTGCCCGATGACAGCCTGGTGTTCGGAAAGCACTGGGATCGGTCATGACGCAGACGTTGCTGGTCATCGCCGGCGAGGATTCCGGCGATCTGCACGGCGCGGAGCTGCTGCGCGAACTGAAGGCCCGGCGCCCGGAGCTGCGGATCATCGGCGTGGGCGGACCGCGCATGACGCCACTGCTCGACCGCAAGCTGGCGGATGTGAAGGATCTCGCCGTGGTGGGCTTCATCGAGGTCATCCAGCACCTGCCGCGGCTGAACCGGCTCTTCAAACAGATCCTCGCCGCGGCGCGGGAGGAGGGCATCGCCGCCGCCCTGCTCATTGACTATCCGGGTTTCAATCTGCGGCTGGCCAAGGCCCTGCGGAAGCAGCTGCCCGGCGTGACGCTGCACCAGTATGTGTGCCCCCAGGTGTGGGCCTGGAAGCAGGGGCGCATTCCGGACCTGGGCCGGACCCTGGACACGCTCTACTGCCTGTTTGATTTCGAGCCGGAGCTGTTCCGCGGCTATCCGGTGGACGCCCGCTTCGTGGGGCATCCCCTGGTGGAGGTGGTGAAGCCCGAGTGCGACCGCGCCACCTTCTTCCGCGAAACGGGCCTGGACCCCGCGAAGCCCCTGGTGGCGCTGCTCCCGGGTAGCCGCACGGGGGAAATCCGGCACCTGCTGCCGCCCATGGCGGAACTGGCGCGGCGATGGACCATGGAGCGGCCCGAAGTCCAGTGGGTGCTGCCCGTGGCACCCACGCTGGACCCGGCCTTCCTGCGCGCCCACCTGGGCACTGGTCAGAATGGGGCCCCCGTGACGCTGGTGCAGGACCGCACCTACGCGGCCCGGGCCTACGCACAGGCGGCCTTGGTGGCTTCCGGCACGGCCACGCTGGAAACGGCCCTGCTGGGCACCCCCTTCGCCATCGTCTACAAGCTGAACGCCCTCACCTACCAGATGGCCCGGCGCATCGTGAAAGTCCCCTTCTTCGGCCTCGCCAACGTGGTGGCCCGGCGCGAGGTGGCGCGCGAGCTGTTGCAAGGCGAGGTCAATCCGGAGCGGCTGGGGGTGGAACTGACCCGGTTGCTGGAGCCCGAGGTGGCTCGGCGCATTCGCGCCGAGTTAAGTGAAGTGCGCGGGCACCTGGGCGAACCCGGCGCCGCCGGGCGCGTGGCGGAGGATCTGCTGGGGAAGCTCAATAGCTGAGGATCGCCGCAGAGAACCACCAAAAAGAAGGTTGGCCACAAAGAACACAAAGAACACAAAGAACAACAAAAAGAACGCAATGGAAAGAACAAAGCCAATTCAGCCACCGATGGACACCGATTGAAAACTGATCAAGACATGGCCCCGAACAGGCCTGTGCGCGTTGGGTCGGCGCGCCTCCGCGCCCTTCACGTGAACCAGCCTTCACTCCTATTCCGGGTGACTCTTTTTTGTGCCCTTTGTGTTCTTTGTGGCTACTTCTTCATTTTCTTGCGGGGGACCGGGTTCGTGCCCTCAGAGCCAGGGGACGACTCACATGCGCCCGCCAAGCGAGGGACTCTGCGATTTCTGATTCAACCTGATGCCCGGCATGACCGTTTGATCTACGATCCTCGGATCGTTCCTTTGCCCGTTCATGCGGCGTGCCCCCAGCCCCGGCCGATCCGCCCAATTCAAAGTTAGGCCCGCTTCGTCCAAACCTGTTTTGTCTGTCGGGGTTCTTTCTCTGCAATTCGTCGGTTCGCTTCGGCCATCAGCTTTTCAAGAATAGCCTGGTTGCTCGTCCTGCCTGGTCCGTTCGGTTCCACCGCTCGTCGAATCGCTTTCATCATCGAAGCTCTGTCATTCTTCATCCATCGTTCCGGCTCTCGTCCTGGCAACCCGTCACCTTTTTCACCTTGGGCTCGGCAGCATGAACCTTCGCGCTCGAACAATGTCACCTGAAACCAAACCTGCTCCGGGTTTGGTGGGTTCTGTTCAAGGGGCGTGCCTAACCGTCAGTTCAACTCGGACCCAACCTGCACGGCCTGGTTTCCTCTCTCGTGGTTCGTCCTTCCCGGCTTCGTTCATCGTTCGGTCGCAGGTTGGGCCGGTTAACCGTATTCGTTAGGCCGCATCTCTCTCATCACCACAGGTATTTCATGGACTTCCCGCCAGAACCGATCTATTTCTATTTCCAGTTCATCGCGAAACTAATTCGCGCTGGTAGGGGTGAAGATAGCAAGCCCTATTTCAGGCTCAACTCTGAGATCAGCCATTCCGATTTTATTGAGTTTGCCAATAGGTTCATCGAAGATTACCACGCAACGGTATCACCAGAATTTGCCCTCACTCACCATATGAAGTTTTGTTTCGGGATCATCTCTGAAGATGGAATTATCCAGATGTGCCCAACGGTAAGATCCAAAGAGGTTCACAAATACCCAGCGATCAACGGCGGTATCCTTTACATCGAGACCATGAAAGATGAAAAGGAAGAGAATCGCACCTTAGATGGATCTATCTTTCGGCAAGCCTGTTTCATCCGAAGGGAACGATTGAAATTCCTAATCGCTGTGCTTGGATCTGCAGTCGCAGTTATTACGTTGGCGCTCTCTCTGTTCTTTAGGAAATAAACCCAACCCCGTGCGGCCTAACCCTGCGCTCAAGTCGGACCCCGCCTGCATTGCCTCCCGCTCTTGTATGTTTCCCACGTCCGGAACCTTTCGAGCATCTGATGGATCAGACGACCGGAAGGAGGTCCGTGTTTCAAACGGGGGGATGGTGCCGATTCCGTTCATGGCGCTGAGATAATCGCCGAGAGAGAGATTCAGC
>JAUXSE010000021.1 GCA_030681515.1 Geothrix sp.
GCCGTGTTCTTCCATAAGGAAGCGCAATACTTCCGTTCCAGTGGCATCTGGGATCGGATAATGCTCTTCCTCGTAAGCGTGAATTAACGTGCCGAGTGTATCCAACAAACTGTAAAACGGATGTTTCTCATTCCCCCCAATTTCATCCAACAATTCGTTGAGACGTTTTACAGCCGCGTTGTATTCGCGCTCGTTGCGGATGGTGAGCAGGGGAGCAATATTCATCCAATGGACTTGAAGTTCTTCATTTAGGAGTGTCATTTTTCCAAATTTTCCTTTAGCCAACGGACAAATTCTGGAAAGGTCAGTTCTTCTGTCAAAGATAAACGGATTTTATCTTCCCGATGCAAATGCGGGATATTCTCCCCAGCGTGTTCTTCCCCGATTTGTCCATATTTAAGTCGAATAGCACGCGGGTCAGGAGCATTATCAAACCCTGCTTCAACCCAATTGCCGCGCAGAACATAATAACGATATTTTCTCAATCCGTCGCTGAATAATTCGGTGACAAGAATTTGATACTTCCCGTATTCCGCGTTAATACGCAAAATAGATCGGTCTGGCGTCGCGTCAACCTCATAAGTGACGTTCTCGAAAACAGACTCAGCGAGTTCAATTATTTTAGCAAAATGTCTTGAAGTTTTTTCGTCCAATCTTCAATCCCCTTATGGCAAAATTCCCAGTCAGCCAAATCCGCCTCCCAGGTTTTGCTATTATTGGATTCCACGTTTTTTACGAATTCCTCATCCTCGCTTGTACGCTTGGCAAAAGCAGAATACTCAAGCCCGTATTTCTTTTGAAAGTCTTCATCTTTGCGACGCAATTCATTGATCTTGGTCGTGAGCTGGTCAATGGTATAGCGTTGTAGAGCCGCGTTGACAGAATCTTGCAGATCGCCAAACGACACAAGGATTTCGGTAAATTTGTCTGAGACGGTTACTGTAGTCATAATCTCTCTTTGTTTGTTCCTGGTATTTTACTACACATGGTTCGTGCGGACTAAACTCTTACCTCCCCGCATGGAAGCCCTTTGGGCTAATTGCGCGAGTCCCCAAACAATTCGCTTATATTTCCCACCACCGCGGACAAATTCTTCACAACCTCTTCATTCCCACAGCGGACAACCCTTAATCCCATCTCACTCAAAACCTTCTCGCGTCTCGCATCTTCTTCCTATGGCAGACCTGACAGGTTTCCACAGAGCCTTGATTGTCAGACTCCCTTCCATTCACAGAAGTCCGATTGACTCGCGTCACGATAAAACCTGTCAGGTCTTTTCACTCAACGATGAATCCCGCGATGACCTGCTACCTCCTGAAATGGACTCCCAACTTATTCGCGCGTAGTTCCTGCCAGAGAATCTTTTCGGCGGGAGTCATGTCACGCCGCAGTTCTTTTGCGCGTTGAAGTTTTTCTTTGGTGACGGTTTGACCTGGGATGATGTTTTTTATCGGCATTGCGGGATTGTAATGCAAAATAGGAAAACCCCTCTCCCGTCTACCACTCGCTACGCTCGGGTACGATGTCCCCCAAGGGGGAGAAGCTAATACCACCTGAAACAAAAGTTGCTTTGCCATGGAAAATCACCACAGCCATCACGCGCTCAGCCCCCTTCCCATTTGGGAAGGGCGGGGGGATAGGTCAATCCCTTCCTCATCTCCTCCCCATTCTCTTTCCCAATTCCACCGACATCACTCAACTGTTCTAACCGTCATATCGTCAACACTGTAATAACTGACCTCCTTCTCCGCAACCCGAATCATTTTCCCCATGCGTTTCCTTTTCGTGTCGAACAAGTGATGATCGAACAACTGCCTCAGCCGTTGGGGAATTTCACGCGCCCGCGAATCGGGCAGGGCAAAACAGACCATACAGAAT
>JAUXSE010000026.1 GCA_030681515.1 Geothrix sp.
TCTCGAAATCGATCAGGAAATCAGCAAGGCGGCGGACGCTAAATCAAAAGCTGTCCTTATCCGCCGCCTGAAACGCGCCCTTGCCGGAGAGCCGCCCGAAAACACCCGCCGCCGCCCGCCGATTTCCGGTACGTCACGGAGATCCCGGGGCTATGATGATAATTGAGGAGAACGCCCCATGGCATTGGAAGAACTGCAGGCCCAAATCAACTTGCTGGTAAGCCAGATCAACAACCAGCCGGAAGACGTGCATGAACTTTACGAACTGCTGCACCAGAAACTGAATGAGCTCCGCGGCACCGGGCAGCCCTTGCCCCAGGATCTCATAGATCTTGAAAAGCGCATGCTGAAAGAATTTCCGCGGCCGAAGAAATAAGCCTACCTCACATCCAGCCAGCTGCGGCTGGCGGCGGATGCCGCAATGCCGTGGATGATCTTCTCGATCTTCAGTCCTTCGGCAAAATTCACGTAGGGTTCCTGATCGCTCTCGATGCAATCCACGAAATGCCGGCACTCGATCACCTTGAGTTCATTAAACCCCAGTTGATGCCCCGGCGCCGGCGTGAACATGCCGTAGGGCGGATGCAATCCACCCGTCAGGATCGTCTTGAAACCGCGCTCGGCCACGGGCTCGTCCGCCACATAGAGCTGCAGTTCATTCATCCGCTCCTGGTCAAAGGCGATCATGCCCTTGGTGCCATGCACTTCCACCCGGATCATGTTTTTCCGGCCATGCGCCGCGCGGCTCGCCATCAGGATGCCCGTGGCGCCGCTATCAAAGCGCACCATGGCATGGGCAATGTCCTCATTTTCCACCGCGCGCTTTTCACTTGAGCCCGGCACAGGCCGCATTTTGTGAACCGTATCGATGTCGGCGCAAACCTGAGCGATATCACCCACAAGATAATGGGCGAAGCTCACCAGATGGCAGGTGAGATCACCCAGCACGCCAAGCCCGCCGGTTTCCAGCCTTGAGCGCCAGGACCACGGCACATTTTCATCAGCCTGGTAATCCTCATCGACCTGGCCGCGGAAATGAATGATCCGCCCGAGTGTCCCATCAAGAATTATTTTCCGCGCATGCGCCAGCGCCGGGTTCCTGATGTAGTTGTAGCCCAGCAGGGACTTGGCCTTGGACGCCGCAGCCGCCTTGGTCATCGCCACCGCGTCATCCAGCGTCAGCGCCATGGGCTTTTCACACCAGACATGCTTTCCCGCCGCCAGGAAGGCCACCGCCATCTCCCGATGCAGGTTGTTGGGCGTGGTAATCGACACGATGTCGATGCGGCTGTCGCCAAGAATTTGCCGCCAATCGGTTTCCGCCCGGCGGAAGCCGGCTTCCGCCGCCTTCTGTTTGGTGACCTCCGCATTGG
>JAUXSE010000029.1 GCA_030681515.1 Geothrix sp.
CATAAGAAAAGACCTCCGACCGGGGAGAATCATGACGCGTTTGGCAGGGTTTTTAAGCGCTTTCTGGGCCGCACTCGCGCTGACCGGGGTGTCCCCCGCTATCGCCTCCGTGCAACCCCATGAATACGCCCATAGTGCCAAAGTCCATGACCCTGGCATTTGGCCAAATCTCGTGATCAGCGGAAGGCTTGGGGAAGAGACGCAGCCAACAACCGAACCCGAGGCACCGGTCGAGGACCTGACAGAGCCGGACCCCACCCAGCCCACCGACGGGGAAACCCCGCCTGAAGATGAGGTAAGCATTGGCGAAATTCCGGTTGTCCAGATGGTTGAACTCACCCCGGAAACCGCCCAAAAAGCCGTCGATGCCTATGTCATCGTCAAGGATAAGTACAAGGATGCGGCACTTGAGAACTTTGACAGCCTGCAGGATTTCGTTGACCGCGATCCTCTCGGCAAGGCCTTTGAGGCCGATATCAAGGCCGCCGGCTTTGCCAATGTGACAGAATGGAACCTTGCCATCACGACGGTTGGTGCGGCTTACTCGAACATCATTGACGATCAATCAACGGACATCAAGCAACAGATCGAAGAAGTCGAGAAAGACACGGAACTGGCGCAAGACATGAAAGACCGGATTATCACTTCGCTCAACGCGCTGATTCCTTCCGAGAACAATCACAAAATTGTGCAGCAGTTGATTGACAATCCGGCCTATGCTGAAAAACTTAAACTGCTGGAAACCGAAGAAGAATGAGTGACCTGGTCCTGCACGACATGAGCGATGGCATATTGCGCCTGACGCTTAATGATCCTGCGACACGCAACAGCCTTTCCGAAAAAATGATCGACACGCTGCACGCCGCGATCAGCGGGGCCGAGGCGCGCGTCATCATTCTCTCGGCCCATGGCCCGGCTTTCAGTTCCGGTCATAATTTGAAGGAAATTACGGCGCGCCGCGCCGACGCGGATGAGGGCCGCCGCTTTTTCAAAAGCCTGTTCGACAAATGCGCCGACCTGATGCTTGCCATCACCAACAGCCCCTGCCCCGTCATTGCGGAAGTCGATGGGCTGGCCAGCGCCGCCGGATGCCAGTTGGTGGCGAGCTGTGATCTGGCGGTTGCCACGGACCGGTCAACGTTTTGCACGCCGGGCGTCAACATCGGGCTTTTTTGTTCAACCCCGATGGTTGCACTTACTCGGACGGTGACGCGTAAGCACGCCATGGAGATGTTGCTCACGGGTGATGTCATCCCTGCTTCCGAAGCCCTTCGCATCGGGCTGGTCAACCGTGTTGCCACGCATAATGAACTCAAAACGGTGACGCAGGAGCTGGCGCAGAAGATTGCATCAAAATCCGGTGCGGCGATCAAGGTTGGCAAGCAGGCGTTTGACCGGCAGGCTGACATGCCGGTGGCCGAGGCTTATGCTTACATGGCGCAGGTGATGGCTGACAATTTGCTTTTGGCGGAC
>JAUXSE010000032.1 GCA_030681515.1 Geothrix sp.
GGCCCGGGCGTTGATCTTGTCCCACAGGGGCGATTCGCCTTCGCCGAAGCGGCCCAGGCCCTCGCGGTCGCCGTCCTGCGTCTCGATGGTCCAGCGCTGCAGGGCCAGCCAGAGTTGCTGATCCGCGCGGGTCAATTCCACATGGGCATCCGAGGACACTGCCTCCCAGGCCGTGCGGCAGAGGTAGTTGGCACGCCCTTTCGCGAGCACGGCCTTGATGGGGCGGCCGAGGATGCCCGCGGCCCGGGGCACATCGTCCTCCAGCAGTTGGCGCTGGAGCTGTTTCGTGCGGGTGGCCACCAGGATGGGATGGCGGCCCGCCGCCAGAGCCGGCACCAGGTAGCCCAGGCTCTTGCCGGTGCCCGTGCCCGCCTCCACGGCCTGGATCACCGCCTCGGGCCGCGACTCGGGTTCGCCACCGCCGTCGCGCCACCTCTGGAAGCGGGCCGTGCCGTCCACCACGGTGTTGTGCACCAGCTCCGCCATGCGCCGCTGGCCGGGCCGGTCCTCGGCCCCCGGAAAGCAGGCAAAGATCCGTCCCTCCGGTGGGGCGAAGTAGCGGTCCATGGGGTGCGCCATCGGATCAGTGTGGGCCATGGGCGGAAAAAGGGCGAACAGCCTTTCTCCATCCCCGGGCCCGGCCGCTCACTTGTGATAGTCCTTGCCCCGGAGGATCGTGAATGCCCGGTACAGCTGCTCCAGGAACATCACGCGGGTGAGCTCGTGGGGAAAGGTCATGGGCGACAGGCTCATCTGTTCCTGGATCTCTATTTTCAATCCGGGATCGAAGCCGTGGCTGCTGCCCAGGGCGAAGGCCAGGCTGTCGCCGCGATCCATGCGTTCGCCCAGCCACCGGGCCAGGCCCTCGCTGTCCCGGAGTTTGCCTTCAGGGGTGAGCAGGACGGGGCACTTCACGGCTTTCAGCTTTGGGCGCAGCCGCTCGGCCTCTTCCTTCAGCTGGCGGGCCGGGCCGCCCTTGCCTTCGGAGAGCTCGGTCCATTCCAGCCGGGCGTAGGGGCGCAACATGTCAAGGTAGTGGCGCTCCAGGCCGCGGCAGGGTTCCAGGCGCAGACGGCCGAAGGCGAGAAGGGTTATGGGATACATGATCGAGATCTCATATCAAAACCCCACGCCGCCGCGCGAGGGGTGCCGGGCGAGCGAGGCGAGGAACGCGAGTCGAAGCGTAGCAGGTACTACGCGCGACGAGCGTGACGTGGCATCGCGACGCCCGCCACCCCTCGCCCGGAGGGATGAAGCCAGGCGGGCGCCCCGCGGCGTCAGGCCCCTTGAACAACGAACCACGTTGCCCTGCGGGCCCTTCCTGGCGGTGCATCCCGCCTGGCTTCATCGCGGCAGCGTCGGGTTTTGATATGAGATCTGTTTGTGATGAATTTCCCTTGGCAGCGCAGCGGGAAGGCTCCACCATCCTTTCATCCAGACCACTTCGGAGGGTTCCTCATGCGCCGTGCCCTGATGCTTCCGCTCGCCAGCCTGCTGCTCGTGCCCGCCTTCGTCGGGTGCAGCGATGACGCGATTCCCACCATCGCGCCCGCCCCGCCGAAGGAACCCGCGGACATCCTCTACCACTTGCAGTACCTGGCCGTGCGCAAGGACTACAAGCACACCGCCCTCATCGCCCCCATCACGCCGGACGTGGTGTATCCCGCCGCCATGCACCTCCACCAGGACGCGCAGAAGCTGGGCCTCGAACTCACCCCCGAAGAAATCAAGGGGCTGGGCATCGAGCACCTGGCGGCCAAGCTCGACAACCTGCCGGGCGGTCCCACCGATGACTACCCGGTGAAGGACGCCCGCCTGGCCTTCAACGCCGCCATCTACCGTCTGACGAAGGGCCTCACCACGAAGTCATGGGGCAGGATGAAGCACATGGGCATCGTGGACAACCTGGCGGGCCGCCAGTACGGCTCCACGGCCATCATCAAGGACATGGCGATCGGTTTCGACGGCGCCAAGGTCATGACCGTCAGCTGCCTCAAGAAGCCCGATGGCACCTTTGGCATCTCCTACTTGCGCTACGACGTCTCCCTCAAGGGCCTGAAGCAGGACTGAGCCGCCAGGCGTACTCCAGGGCCGTACGGAATCCCGTGCGGCCCTGTCGCGTACGGTCGAGGGTTTCCGCACCTGGGGCAGCGAATTCGGCTTCGGCACCATGTACGCCCGCGGCATCAACACGGCAACAGCCTGCTCTCCAGCGTGGCCGCCGCCCTGCGCTTCACCCACCCCGAGGACTTCGAGGAACGCATCCAGGTGTTGAAGCCTTACTTCTTCGATGAAGTGTGAGGCCGGGCTCGGATCGCTCCGCGATCCGAGCTGGAACAGGGCCCGCCTCCGCAGACCCTGTTTTATGGATCGCCTCACGGCTCAGGCTGCGGACGCCAGCAACTAACCGCTTTTCGGACCCCCTCGTAGCAGTCCCATGAATCCCAAACACATCCTGTTCAACCCTGAGACCCGCTTGCTTCGACCGGGATGGCGCATCCCATGGCTGATCCTGTGGGTGGCGCCCCTGTTCATGGTCCTCCGCCCCCTGATCTCCCTGGCCCGCCGCCTGCCGGAGCCCTGGCTTCCCCCGGCCAGGGCCCTGCTTGGCCTGGCCCTGATCCTCGGCGCCCTGGGCATCTACCGCCTCTTCGTCCGCCGCGTCGAACATCGCGCCCCCGAGGAAGTGCGGGTCGATGGGAACACCCCCTGGCATGTGGGCCTGGGCTTCCTCCTCGGTGGCGGGGCCATGCTCCTCATCACCGCCACCCTGGCCCTGTCCGGCGCCTACCGGGCGGAGGCCTTCAACAGCCCATGGCTGCTCCTGAAGGCGCTGATCTTCTACCTTCCCCAGTCCTTCGTGGAAGATTTCATCTTCTGCCTGATCCTCTTCCGTCCCCTGCGGGAGGGCCTCGGCCGCCGACCCGCCCTGATCCTCGCCCCCCTGCTGTTCTCGCTGGCCCACCTGTCCAATTCCAACGAAAGCCTGCTGGGTCTCGCCGAGGTCTTCACGGGCGGACTGCTGATGTACTACGCCTTCGACCGCACCGATCGCTTCTGGACCATCTGGGCGCTCCACTTCTCCTGGAACTTCACCATGAACGGCGTGCTGGGCATGGCCAACAGTGGACAGGCCCTCCAGGGTTGGATCCGCCCCGCCATCTCCGGGCCCGTCTGGCTCACCGGTGGCGCCACGGGACCCGAAGCCTCCGTCCTTGCCGTGGCCCTGGACTTCCTCCTGCTGCTACTGCTCTCCCGGATGTCCGCCCAGCGGCTGCGCGGCCCTGCGATCATCCCGGAAGCAGCCTAGACACCGAAGGACCATGCCTCGAACCCACCCCCTGCCCCCGCTTGCCGAAGCCCTCCGCGATCCCAGGGAGCCTGCGGCCCGCGCCCTGCTGGGCCACCTGTTGGTGCGCGAGGACATCACGCTCCGCATCACGGAAGTCGAGGCCTACGGCGGACCAGAGGACAGCGCCAGCCACGCGCGTCATGGCCGTACGGCCCGCAATGCGCCCATGTGGGGCCCACCAGGCCGCGCCTACCTCTACTTCTGCTACGGCATGCACTGGATGCTGAACGTGGTGACGGGGCCCGAGGGCGAGGCCTCCGCCGTGCTCATCCGCGGGGCGGAGGTGATGGCGGGCCTGGAGACGGTGCTGGCGCGGCGGAGGGGCGTCACGGCCACGCCCCGGCTTTGCGCAGGCCCTGGCAAGGTGGCCCAGGCCCTGGGCCTCGACAAGGCCTTCGATGGCCACGATCTGCTGGCCCCGGGCGGCCTGGAACTGCGCCCCGGCCCACCCCCCGCCCAAATGCTCGAAGGCCGCCGCCTGGGGATCGCCTTCGCCACCGCCGAAGACCAGGCCCGGCCCTGGCGCTTCGCGGACGGAGACAGCCATGCGGTCCTCCAGCAAAGGGATCTCGCTCCCACTCGGATCCCTGAGCGATCCGAGTGGGAGCGGCCCCTTGTGGCACCCTGGCAACCCATCCATACTCAACCTCCGCTCCATCCGAACCCTTGCGGGGGTGAAGTGAAGCGACACCACACACGGGGGTGACCGGTTTCGACAGGTCGTGATCCGGGTGTCCGGTGCAGGCGGGGGTTGGACGGCTGGCCCCCTCATCAAGCCGCCCACACCAAACTGCCAACGATAACTTCGAACTGGCTCTCGCTGCCTAGGGCAACCTAGGCTCCGAGCGAGTCCTCGGGATCTCTGGGTACCGAGCTCGTTAAACCTCCGGAAGGGTGGCTTCGGCCTGCCGGACGGAGGTACCAGATAGGCTGCCGCGACGCCTTCTGACGGTGGCCGAAATCCAGGAGGCAAGCGTTCCGAGCGGCTCGTCCGTTCCCCGCCGGAAGGCTTCAAGAACGGACCAAGCCTGTGGAAGAACCGCCAACCGGCATGTCTTGGACGTGGGTTCGACTCCCACCACCTCCACCAAACAAAGGCCCCCGCTCGCGGGGGCCTTTGTTTGGTGGAATTGCCGCTGCGGGCAGGTAGGCGCCCATGGAAGCAGGACTTGATGTCCTGCTTCCATGGATCAGCGCCGTGCCCAGCAGCGACACGCCACGGCCCCCATTCGGGGGCCCTTTTTGTGGTGGTATTGAAAGGCGGGAGTCGAAATCGCAGAAATGCTGGCAGGTAGCCGTAGCCTTTGGCAGTCCGGGGGACTGCCAAAGGCGTTAAGCGGCGTGCCAGCATTTCGCGCGGCCGGAGCGTCACCCGCAGGGTGATGCGGAGGGACTCCCACTACCGGGGCTGTTACCGAGCCGCTCGAGTGGGCCTTTGGTGGAATTGCCGCTGCGGGCAGGTAGGCGCCCATGGAAGCAGGACTTGATGTCCTGCTTCCATGGATCAGCGCCGTGCCCAGCAGCGACACGCCACGGCCCCCATTCGGGGGCCCCTTTTGTGGTGGAGATAGAAAGGCAGGGAGTCGAAATCGCAGAAATGCTGGCAGGTAGCCGTAGCCTTTGGCAGTCCGGGGGACTGCCAAAGGCGTTAAGCGGCGTGCCAGCATTTCGCGCGGCCGGAGCGTCACCCCGCAGGGGTGATGCGGAGGGACTCCCACCACCGGAGGGCTACCGAACCGCATCCGCGAGGCTTCTTGCGTGGCGGAGGTGGCGGGAGTCGAAATCGCAGAACTGCTGGCAGGCAGGGCCCCAGAAGGCGTCACTTGATGTGGCGCCTTCAGGATCAGGCCCGTGCCAGCATTTCGCGCGGTCGGATTCCTTACGCCCCGATGATGCTGGCAATCGTGTCGGCTACCAGTTGCACCGTTCCTTTATCGAGTGTTTCCGAATACTCCGCCCCTCTCGCCTGAAGATCCAAACTGCGGATCTGATGGCAGACCACCACCCCACCTGTCTTGGTCCCCGTTAGCGGCACCGTAACCCCAGATTCACGTGGGCCCGCGCCCCCAGTCGTTATGGCGACGGTTACCGAAATTCCATACTGGTTCAGCGACTTGGGAGACAACACCAGATAGGCGTGATGGCCCTTCATTTCCTTACCGGCGACTTCATCTGGGGTAAACCAGTAGACGTCGCCCCGGTCAGGAACCCGGAAACCGATCATGCAAGCTCGCGTCCGACAGGTCCGCCTTCTTGATTGAAAACGATCGCACGGTGTAGCTCATTCATGTTTTCTTCGGTGGCACCTTGGAGTAATTCCTCCAAGGTGAATCGTCTTTTCTTCTTGGTGGAGATGGAAACGTATGCGGTAGAGGTATCGACGGAAAAATATTCGAGGACACCTCGGGCGCCCCCAATCCGCTCAATCAGGAAAGCGGCCTCTGTCCCAAACCCGCTTGTGGGCTGGTAGGGGGGGCGGGGCTCGACAGTTGAAACCAGTGTGTTCATCGGATCAACTCCCGTGCTGATTCGTGAAGGCTCATTTCAAAAATGTGATTCTTCCGAATTCTGAACTGTTCAAACAGTGCCCAGATCTGCTCGTCTTCCTGAGGGACATTTCGGTCTCTGAACAAGTCGATGTCCAGAATGAGAGACGCCGTGTCCGGCTGAATCGGAACAGCAGGCGTTTGTGTGACAACGGCCACAGACTCAAGGTCGATCTGCGGAAGGTTCAACTGCATGAGGAAGCCAGCGAGGCCCGTGTCGAGTTCTGGTGGAATGCTGGGAATCAGTCTGAAGAAGTCAGCGAAATTCAGCCTGGATGTATTCGGAACATCAAAACGGTTGATGTAGCGAACTGCAAGCCTTGTCGGGGTGGCGCCTGTCCTGGAACGAAACAGGGACCACAACCTCTTCGCCTCTTCCGTCAAGGCTTCCCAACTCTGATAGGGGTGAAGGTGGCTCACCGAAAAGCCGTTCCCTCTTGCCTGCCATACCTTGGTCCTATCGGCATTCCAGAACTGAAACCCATGCAGTGATCGCCTGCCCTCGGTAACTGGCACAGCAGAATCAGGTGGAAAATTGAACTGAAGCTCATTCTTACTGATCTCCCGAACTTCGGAAAATTCAGGAGTGTCCTGGCCCAAAGCCCGCAGCGCCTCCATATCGCAAGCGAGATCCAGAGTCTGTATGTCTAGAACAGCCTCGGAGATTGGTGCGTGGGCATAGGACATGTCCCAGATGGTATCAGGCGGCTCAACCCAAGCCCTGATTGGTCACTCCAGGGCCTTGCCTAGGTCCGGGGTGCCTTATGGCCCCGTGGAGGACGCGCCACGCTGTTCCATCCGCATCCGCTGCTTGTCGGGTGATCCAGGGGCCGGGGTGTCCTGCAATCAAACCGATCCTGGGCCCTCTCCCCCCGGACCATAGCCAGAACAGTCCGGGGGACTGCCAAAGGCGTTAAGCGGCGTGCCAGCATTTCGCGCGGCCGGAGCGTCACCCCGCAGGGGTGATGCGGAGGACTCTCGCCACCCTCCAAATCCCGGCGATGACCCCTTTACACTCTGTCAACCAATTGATGGACCCGTCCCGAAATCACCCCCCATTTAGTGCTTCCCATCACCTCTTGAGTCCTGGCCCTCGCCCCTCGCCCCTCCTGCGGCTAGAGTCATGTCGTCCTGTTTCCGGCCTTTGAACCACGCCGACGCAGCCCCGGGACGGGCCCCGCGGCACCCCTTTCCAGACCATCCTGACCCGGGCCCGCGCCCACTCTTTCTCAACACCTTCCTTCCTGGAGGAACCATGAGCCAGTACGTCAACGAAGTCCTTGAGGGCCTCCAGAAGAAGGCCCCCTGGGAGAGCCTCTTCATCCAGGCCGCCACGGAGATCCTGCATTCCCTGACCCCGGTCCTGGAGAAGGAACCGAAGTACCGGAAGCACGCGATCCTTGAGCGGCTGGTCGAGCCCGAGCGCGCCATCTCCTTCCGGGTGCCCTGGGTGGACGACAAGGGCCAGATCCACATCCACAACGGCTGGCGCGTGCAGTTCAACAGCGCCATCGGGCCCTACAAGGGCGGCATCCGCTTCCACCCCAACGTCGCCCTCGACACGCTGAAGTTCCTGGGCTTCGAGCAGATCTTCAAGAACAGCCTCACCGGCCTGCCCATGGGCGGCGGCAAGGGCGGTTCCAACTTCGATCCCAACGGCAAGTCGGACGCCGAAGTGATGCGCTTCTGCCAGTCCTTCATGATGGAGCTCTTCCGCCACATCGGCCCTGACACCGACGTGCCCGCGGGCGACATCGGCGTGGGCGGCCGCGAAGTGGGCTACATGTTCGGGATGTACAAGAAGCTCGCCAACGAGTTCACCGGCGTGCTCACCGGCAAGGGCCAGTACTGGGGCGGCAGCCTCGTGCGTCCCGAAGCCACGGGCTACGGCGTGGTCTACTTCGCCGAAGAGATGCTGAAGACCAAGGGCGACAGCATGAAGGGCAAGAAGGTCGCGGTATCGGGCTTCGGCAACGTGGCCTGGGGCGCGGTCACCAAGGCCACCCAGCTGGGCGCCAAGGTGGTCACCATCTCCGGTCCCGATGGCTACATCCACGACGCCGATGGCATCTCCGGCGAAAAGATCGCCTACATGGAGGAGATGCTCCGCAACGATCGCATGTCCGTGGCCCCCTACGCCCATAAGTTCAAGACCGCCCAGTTCCACGCGGGGAAGCGCCCCTGGGAGCAGGTGGTGGACGTGGCCCTGCCCTGCGCCATCCAGAACGAACTGAACCTGGACGAGGCCAAGGCCCTGTTGGCCAACGGCTGCAAGGCCGTGGTCGAGGGCGCCAACATGCCCAGCACCCTGGACGCCGTGGAATTCTTCCAGGCCAACACCGACAAGATCCTGTTCGCTCCCGGCAAGGCCTCCAACGCCGGCGGCGTGGCCACCTCCGGCCTCGAAATGTCCCAGAACTCCATGCGCCTGGGCTGGACCGCGGAAGAGGTGGACGCCCGCCTGCACCAGATCATGATCAACATCCACAAGTCCTGCATGACCGCCGCGGAGCGCTTCGGCACCCCCGGCAACTACGTGAACGGCGCGAACATCGCCGGCTTCATCAAGGTGGCCGATTCCATGATTGATCAGGGGCTCGTGTAGCCGTTAGCCTTTCGCTACCGCAGAAAAGGGGGCCGCTCGCGGCCCCCTTTTCTGCGCAGGCCAGTAAACTGCCGGGGAGACGAGGCTTCCACGATGATCAGTAGAGAGTTCAACGAGATCTTCCGGAAGTACGCCTCGGACAAGGAGATCTTCCACGACCTGATGCCGCTGCGCACCCGCGAGATCCTGCTGGTGGCGCCGGCCTTCGATGCCTTCACGCTGGAGCAGGATGGCCTGCTCACCGAGATCCTCTTCGAGGGCTACTACCAGCTCAACATGAGCAACCCGCCCCGGGTGATCAACGTGTCCACCATGGATGAGGCGCTGGAGAAATGCTCCACCCGCCACTTCGACATGATCATCGTCATGAGCCGCCTGG
This sequence comes from Geothrix sp., assembly GCA_030681515.1. Taxonomy (GTDB): domain Bacteria; phylum Acidobacteriota; class Holophagae; order Holophagales; family Holophagaceae; genus Geothrix. The sequence goes on from JAUXSE010000032.1 coordinate 8,883, forward strand.
GCCTGGGCGGCCATGTGGAGCTGTCGAAGGCCCTCCGGAAGGCCGCGCCGCGGATCCCGATCTACCTGCTGCTCAACGACAACGTGGAAGTCGGGGCCATGGACCGGCGGCGCCAGGAACTCCATCGCCACTACGATCAGATCTTCGTGTGGAACGGCAACCCCGAGATCTTCATGGCCATGGTGAAGTTCATGGAGGACCGCGCCAACGTCGAGAACGACACGGCGGTGGGGCTCACCCGCGTGATCCTGCTGGTGGAGGACAGCATCCGCTACTACTCGCGGTACCTGCCCATCCTCTACAGCGAGATCCTCAAGCAGACCACGCGGCTGGCCAAGGACCAGAGCATGGACGGCATGACGCGCACGCTCTCCATGCGCGTCCGGCCCAAGGTCATCCTGGCCACCTCGTACGAAGAGGCCATGGCCTTCTGCGACCGCTACCAGGACTGCCTGCTCTGCGTCATCACCGACCGCAAGTTCCCCAAGGAGGGCCTGCTCGACCGGGAGGCCGGCATCAAGCTCATCCGGGCACTGAAGGAACGCATCCCCGACCTCCCGACCCTGCTGCAGTCTTCGGATCCCTTCAAGGAATCCTGGGCCACGGCCCTCAACAGCGGCTTTCTCAACAAGAACTCGTACACCCTCGGCGCCGAGCTTTCCAGCTTCTTCTACGAACGCCTGGGCTTCGGCGATTTCATCTTCCGTGACGAGCAGGGGGTGGAGATCGTCCGCGCCACGGACATGGAGGACCTGCAGCGCAAGCTGAGGACCGTGCCCGTGGAATCGCTGGTCTACCACGCCACCCGCAACCACTTCTCCGCCTGGATCATGGCCCGTGGCGAGGTCCAGGTCGCCAAGGTGCTCGCGAAATTCCGCATCTCCGACTACCGGGATCCGGAGGAGATGCGCACCTTCCTCATCAACGTGGGCGACTACGTGCAGCGCATGAAGACGCTGGGGAAGGTGGTTCCGCTCACCGAATCCACCCCGGAGGAGGAACCCAACATCCTGCGCCTGGCCCCCGGATCCATGGGCGGGAAGGGCCGCGGCGTGGCCTTCACCCATTCCCTGCTCTCGCGCCTGGACCTGGACAACCTGCTGCCCGGGGCGAACATCCGCATCCCCCGCTCCGCCATCATCGGCACGGAGGAATTCACCACCTTCATCAACCGCCACGGCCTGCGCCAGCTGCTCCAGGACGATGCGGACGACGACGCCATCAAGCGGGGCTTTCTCGCGGGCGCCCTGTCGCCGGAACTGATGGCCAAGCTGAGCCTGTTCCTCGCCAGGCACGCGAAGGTGCCCCTGGCCGTGCGTTCCTCCGGCCTGCTGGAGGACAGCCTTTCCCATCCCTTCGCGGGGCTCTACAACACGTTCTTCCTGCCCAACAACGACCCCGATCCCGCCGTGTGCCTCGGCCAGCTCGCCGAGGCCATCAAGCTGGTGTACGCCTCCGTGTACTCGAAGGCCTCGCGCGCCTACTTCCAGGCCATTGACTACAAGATCGAGGAAGAGCAGATGGCCATCCTCATCCAGGATGTGACGGGCAGCCGCTTCGGCGACCGCTTCTATCCCCACATCTCCGGGGTGGGCCAGTCCTTCAACTACTACCCCGTGGCCTACACCCAGCCCCAGGACGGCATCGCCAACATCGCCGTGGGCCTGGGGAAATACGTGGTCGAAGGGGGCAAGACGTTCCGGTTCTCGCCGCCCTACCCCCAGATGGATATCCTGTCCCCCAAGGAACAGCTGCGCACCACCCAGAAGCAGTTCTACGCCCTGGACATGAGCCGCACCTCCGTGGATCTCTACAGCGGCGAGGACGCCACGCTGCTCACCCTGGACATCCAGCAGGCGGAGAAGGATGGCGCCCTGAACCATTGCGCCTCGGTCTGGGACCACAACGACGACCGCATCCGCGATGGCCTGGACAGTCCCGGGCCCCGCATCGTGAATTTCCGGAACGTCCTCAAGTACGACCAGTTCCCCCTGGCCCGCATCCTCCAGCACCTGCTCGAGCTGATCCGCGATGCCATGGAGACTCCCGTGGAGATCGAGTTCGCCGTGAACCTCGACAAGGATCCCCACAACGGGAAGCCCACCTTCACCCTGCTCCAGATCAAGCACCAGCTCCTCGACAACGGCGAGGTGAACCTCTCGGCCGCGGACCTTGATCCCGCGGATCTCTTCCTGTTCTCCGAACGCTGCGTGGGCAATGGCGTGGTCGAGGGCCTGCGCGACATCGTCTGGGTGGACCCCGGGGGCTTCGACAAGTTCGAGACGCCCGCCCTGGCCGCCCAGCTGGAGCAGCTCAACGACCGCTTCCGGTCCCAGAACGGCAAGTACGTGCTGCTGGGCCCTGGACGCTGGGGCAGCCACGACCGCCACCTGGGCATCCCCATCACCTGGTCCATGATTTCCTGCGCCCAGGTGATCGTGGAGTACGCCATGGAGAACTTCCAGGCGGACGCCTCGCTGGGATCCCACTTCTTCCACAACGTGACCTCCCTGAACATCGGCTACTTCACCGTGCCCTACCCCCGGGGCACCAGCCTCCTGGACTGGGACTGGCTGCGCCGGCAACCCGAGGCCTGGCGCTCGGGCTGCCTGGTGCACACCCGCCTGGAGGAGCCCGTCCACATCGTCATGGACGGGCGGCGCAGCGCCTCGGCGATCTTCAAGCAGACGCCCCCGGTCCCGCCACCGGAGCCCGTGGAGTTCCAGTAGGGCACCACTGGTGTCCTCCCATTCAATACAGCTGGAGCGGCCGTCCGAAACAAACCGCCGGATGGTATGCTTTCCCACCGAAATGTCGAACGACACCCTTCCCCAGCCCATCCAGACGCGCCTCGCGGAAGCCTACCGGGACCTCCCGGAAGCCATGCGGCGCATCGCCGATGCCCTGATGTCCGACCCGCTGCTCGGGGCCCTCTGGGGCATCGAATCCATGGCGGATCGGGCGAAGGTGAGCGTCGGGACCGTGGTCCGCTTCGCCAAGCGGCTGGGCTACGGGGGCTTCAGCGAGTTCCGGAACGCCCTCCGGGAAGCCTGTCATGCGCGGTCCGGGGACTCGGACCTGGAACTGATGGAATCCCCCACGGACATGTACGGAACCCTGGCGGAAGTGGCCCGCCGGGATGGGGAGAACCTTGCCCGCCTGATCCAGATGGTGGACCAGCCCACCCTGGAATCCGCCGTCCAGATGCTGGTCCAGGCCCACCATCGGGTGATCCTTGGACGCGGCGTATCCCATGTGATGAGCCTTGTCCTGGGCCTCTACCTGACCCAGGCGGGCCTTCCCTGCATCGCGGCCATCCCGTCGGACTTTTCCAATCAGGTGGCGAATCTCGGTCCCCGGGATCTCCTTGTGGTGCTCAGCTTCGCCCCCTACAGCCGCGAAACCGTGGACTCGGCCATCTTCGCCAAGGACAGCGGGATCCCCGTGCTCGCCTTCTCGGACCGGGCGGATTCGCCGCTGAAGCCCTATGCGGACATCCTGATTCCCGTGCCCAGCGAGGACCTGCTCTTCAGTTGCAGCATCACCACCTTCGCCGCCCTGGCCCATGCCTTCGCCATCGTGGTGGCCGCCCAGGACCACTCGGGCACCCTCCAGCGCCTGAAGGCGGCGGACAAGGTCGCCCAGCCGCTCTTCGTGAACCACTGGCTGCCCATGCAGCCCGGGGCGTTCAACGCGGGGCGGATGCGGAAGCCCTGAGGCCGGCCCCCGGGCCTTCCTCCTGCAAGGGGATCCATGTCCGCTCCCACCTCCGAACAGATCATCCGGCACCTGCGTCGCGCCCATGCGGTGGCGAAGCGAGCGGCTGGTTCCGGTCACCACCCCTTCGGGGCGATCCTCGTGGGGCCCGATCATGAGACGGTCCTGCTGGAGCAGGGGAACGTGAGCGCCGTCAACCATGCGGAAGCCGTGCTGGCCCGCACGGCCGACAGGACCTTTTCCCCAGAGTACCTATGGGGCTGCACCCTCTACACGACGGTGGAACCCTGCGCCATGTGCGCGGGCACGGTCTACTGGGCCAACATCGGGCGCCTGGTGTACGGCATGGATGAAAGCCGTCTTCTCGCCTTCACGGGCGGCCACCGGGAGAACCCCACCCTGGATCTGCCCTGCCGCACCCTGTTCGCCCACGGGCAGAAGGACATCGCCGTGACTGGGCCGGTGCCGGAAGTGGAAGCGGAGATCGCGACCCTGCACGAGGATTTCTGGACCCGCTAGTGGTGCCCATCCGAAATACTCGTAACAAACGAATGCAGGTGGGCACCACGTGGCAGGGGTCTGGGGGCACGGCAGTGCCCCCAGGGGGGTGACAGCCAGGACATGCATCGCGTGCCCTGGCGCCAGAGGGGCTATGCCCCGATGGAAGTGCACCCCGCGGAGATGCATTGGTACATGTTCTTCTGGCGGGGTGCACTAGAAGCGCATCTCGCGGTTGTAGGGCTTGCCCAGCTCCGTGGGGCCCAGCTGGCGGGCCTTGCGGGCCAGGGCCAGGACCACGATGACGAGGACGTAGGGGAGCATGACCGCGAACTCGTAGGGAAACTTGATGCCCCACACCTGCATGGACAGCTGGAAGGACTGGGCAATGCTGAACAGCAGGGCGCCCCCCAGGATGCCCAGGGGGCTCCAGCGCCCGAAGTAGACCAGGGCCACGGCGATGAAGCCCCGGCCAGCCACCAGATCGTCCGAGAACATCCGGGCCTGGCAGAGGGACAGGTACGCCCCCGCCAGCCCCGCCATGGCGCCCCCCAGCATTAGCGCCTGGTAGCGGGTGCGGTCCACGGAGATGCCCATGGTGTCCGCGGCCCGGGGGTGGGTTCCCACGGCCCGGACCTTGAGCCCCCAGGGCGTCTTGTAGAGCAGGAACCAGCTCGCCGGCACCAGCAGGAACGCCACGTAGGCAAGAGGGGTGTGGTTGAAGAGCACGCCGCCCAGGAAGGGGATCCGGGAGAGGTAGGGGATGGGCATGGCCAGGATCCCCTCCACCCCCGTGACGCCCCCCACGAAGTGGCGGAAGAGGGTGCCGGAAAGGCCCCATCCAAGCATCTGCAGGCCGATCCCCGCGATGCCCTGGGAGGCCCTGAAGGTCACGGTGACGAGGGCGAACAGGAGGCCCAGGAGGGCACCCGCCGCCAGGGCTCCCATCACGCCCAGGAGGTTGCCGTAGGGCGCCAGGGGACCGGCCTTGAGTGAGTAGGGCAGCATGAAGCCCACGAAGGCACCCATGCACATGATCCCGTCGCAGCCGAGGTTGAAGACCCCCGCCCGCTGGTTGAAGTTCTCCCCCAGGGCGGCCAGGAGGATGGCCACGGAAAAGGGCACGGCCAGGCTGAGGACGTTGTAGATCATGACCTCGGGGTTCAAGGCTGGGCTCCTTTCTTCGGCCTGAAGCCCGAAAGCCATCGGAACAGGCGCTCCTGGGCGTAGGGGTTCCGCAGGAAGCTCTGGGCGGAAACGATGGACAGGATGATCACCCCCTGCAGCACCAGCACCATGTTCGCGGGTACGCCCGCGGAACGCTGGGTCATGTCCGCCCCGATCAGCAGGATGCCGAAGAAGATGGCGGAGGGCACGATCCCCCCGGGGTGGAGCATGCCAAAGAGAGCCACGACGATGCCGGCGAAACCATAGCCCGAGGAGATGCCTTCGATGGCCCGGTGGTGGACGCCCGTCACCTCGACGGCCCCCGCCAGGCCCGCGAAGCCCCCGGCCAGGAGCATGGCGACCACGAGATACTTCTCCACGGGAATGCCCGCATAGCGCGCCGCCTTGGCGCCCGCCCCGGCGGCGCGCATGCGGTAGCCGAGGGTGGTCTTCCAGAGCAGCACATAGACCAGGACCGCCGCCACCAGCGCCAGGATGAGGCCCGTGTGCAACCGGGTGCCCGGAACGATCTGATCGAGGAACGCGGTTTCAGGCAGGCGCATGGACTGCGGTGTGCCTGACCCCGTTTCCAGCTCGTTGGGATCCAGCATGGGACCGCGCAGCAGGAAGGTATGCACCTGGGCGGCGATGTAGTTGAGCATCACCGTGCTGAGGATCTCGTTCACCTGGAGCCGGGCGCGGAGCCAGCCCGCGATGCCGCCCCACAGGGCCCCGCCCAGGGCGCCCGCCAGGAGCACCAGGGGCAGAAGGATCCCCCTGGGCAGTCCGGGAAGGGCCAGGGCCACCGCCGTGGAGGCGAGGACCCCCATCTGGATCTGGCCTTCGGCGCCGATGTTGAGGATCCCGCTCCGGAAGGAGATGGCGATCCCCAGGCCCACGAGCAGCAGGGGCACGGAGCGCACCAGGACCTCCGTCACCCCGAACACATCGGAAAGGGGCCCCGTGAGGATGGTCTTGTAGGTCGCGAGGGGACTGGCGCCGATGGAGAAGAGCACCAGGGCCACCAGCAGCGCGGCGATGAGGGAGACCCCGACGATGACAGCCCCGCCGTAGACGAGCTTTTCTTTATTCATGGGCGGCTCCGGCGGAGGGATGGACAGACGCCGCTGGTGGATCGGGGTCCGCCAGCCCCGCCATGAGGATGCCCAGCCGCTCCCGGGTGGCTTCCACCGCGGGCAGGATCTTCAGGATCCTCCCCTTGTAGATCACCGCGATGCGATCCGACAGGTTCATCACCTCTTCCAGCTCTTCGGAGATGAGCACGATGCCGACGCCCTCCCGGCGGCGGTCCAGCAGCTGGGAATGGATGAATTCCTGGGCGCCCATGTCAATGCCCCGGGTGGGGTACACGGCCACCAGCGCCTTGGGCCCCCGGGCGATCTCGCGGGCCAGGATGACCTTCTGGATGTTCCCGCCGGACAGGGCGCCCGTGGCGGTATGGGTGGAGGGACAGCGGATGTCGAAGCGCTCCTTCAGCTGCTCGGCATTGCGGTCTATTTCCTTCCGCCGAAGGAAGGACAGCCAGCTGAATTGCCTGGAGGCGAAATCCTTGAGGATGAGGTTGTCCTTCACGGAGAAGGAAGGGACGATGCCTTCGGTCTGCCGGTCCTCGGGGACATAGCCCATGCCCGCGTCTATGATCGCGCGGGGGGAGCGGTTGGCCAGGTTCCGGCCTTCGAGCAGGATCTCGCCGGATTCCACGGGACGCAGGCCCGCCAGGGCATCGGCGAATTCCCGCTGGCCGTTGCCGGACACCCCGGCCACCCCGAGGATCTCCCCGGCCCGGAGTTCCAGATCCAGGCCGTCCAGAGCCAGGTTGCCCCGGTCGCCGCGCACCCGGAGGTTCTTCACGGAAAGGAGGGGCTCGCCCGGTGGGCCACCACCCTCGTTGCGGGGCAGGGTCACGTCGTGACCCGTCATGAGGGCGGCCAACTCGGAGGGCTCGTGGTTTGCGGTCTGCCCGTGGAAGACCACCGCCCCATGGCGCAGGATGGACACCCGATCCGAGAGGGCCTTCACTTCGTTGAGCTTGTGGCTGATGAAGATGATGGCGAGTTCAGAAGCCATGCGCTGCAGGCGCTCGATGAGGTCGTCCGTCTCCTGGGGGGTGAGGGCCGAGGTGGGTTCATCGAGGATGAGCAGCCGGGCCCCCAGGCAGAGGGTCTTCACCAGTTCCACCCGCTGCTGTTCGCCCACGGAAAGCTGCCAGATGTAGGCATCGGGATTCACGGGCAGCTCGTAGCGCTCGGAGACGTCCCGGATCTTCTGGGCCGCGCCCTTGATGTCCAGCCACATGAAGTGGTGGAGCTGCTTCAGGCCCAGGGCCAGGTTCTCGGCCACGGTCATGTTGGGCACGAGCATGAAATGCTGATGCACCATGCCGATGCCGCGGGCATAGGCATCCCGGGGGGTGCGGAAATGGACCGGTTCGCCGTTGACGGAGATGGTGCCGGAGTCCGGCCGGTAGAGCCCCATGATGATGTTCATGAGGGTGGTCTTGCCGGCGCCGTTCTCCCCCACCAGGGCCAGGACCTCCCCCTGGCGCACCTGGAGGGAGATGCCATCGCAGGCGAGGACGCCTGGGAACCGCTTGGTGATGCCTTCCAGCTTGAGTTCGGAGATGGGCTCAAGCATCGCTGTCATGGATGATCCCGGTCAGAGGGTTGATCTGAAAAAACGAGGAGAATCAAAGCATCAACAAGATGCCGCGTGGGTGGGTCCGGGCCCGGTTGGTTTGACATGCAGGACTGCATTCAGCCGGTGATGGACGGTGATTCACGGTGATTGGGCCGTTCTATGTGCAGCATGGGCTCCACCCAGGGGCGCCATCTCCGCGCCTGTTGGGGGCGCGGCGGTGGTTCCCCTGGGTGACTTCCGGCTGCGCCGGAAGCCGCCGGAGGCGGGCCCATGCGGGAGGCGTTTCTGCCTTATCACTGTTCATCACTGTTCATCACCGGCAAAAAGCTTTTCAGGCCATGCCTTTCGATCAACGGGGCGGCATGGATTTTCAGGTGAGACACCAAGAATTGCTCAATAGGGATCTGTAATTACCTTCTCGGAATCGCCTGCGGCGATACATGAGACAAATGGAAGCCTGGTGCCTTGGTGGTGATCCTTTCCTAACCTAGAGCTTGATGCTCTTCCAATCAATCTTGAGCTTGCCGGAGGTGAGATCGGCCTTGGCCTGCTCCACGGCCTTCCGGATGGCGGGGGTGAGCACCTTGGGATCCATCTTGGCATTGAAGACGAAACTGAATCCGCCATTGGCGAACTGCAGGGGCAGGCTTTCACCCCCCTTGATGCCCGCGGCGCGCTTGGCGATCAGGGATTCCACCACGGCCGCATAGTTGTAGCCGGCGGCGGCGATGACCTTCGAGCCTTCGGGGATGCCCAGCTGGGCGGTGTCCTGACCCACCCAGTACACGTGTCCCGGGACCGAAGCCACGGCCCGCAGGGCTCCGATGGCCTGCTGGGCGGAGCCGGTGAGGACGTCAGCGCCATCCTTGAGCTGGGTCTGGGCCAGTTCCCCGGCCTTCACGAAGTCGCCGAAGCTGCCCGTGAAGGCCACGCGGACCGTGGCGTTGGGGTTGGCGGCCTTCACGCCCAGCATGAAGCCGCGGGTGTAGCGGGCGGAGTCGCCGCCATCCACGGGGCCCACGTTGCCGATCTTCTGGGTCCTGGTGACCATGCCGGCGATGATCCCGTTGAGGTAGCCGGTCTCTTCGCTGTAGGGCGTGTAGGTGAAGACATTCTTGGGCCCGATGTTCGCGCTGGTGCCGTAGGCGAAGGTGGTGTTGGGGAAGATGCCGGCCATTTCGGTGACCAGATTGTTGTACTGGGCGCCGTGGCAGATGATGATGTCGAAACCCTTGGAGGCGTACTGCCGGGCCGCGGAACCCGCATCCACCGGCTTCATCTTTTCGCTGTGGCTGTACTCGACGAGCGCCACGCCGTGCTTCTTCTGGACCGACAGGATGGCGTCGTGCATGGACTGGCACCAGCCCTTGTCGTCCACCGTGGATTCGACGATGAGGGCGATGCGCACCTTGGACGCGGGGGCGGCCTGGGCCGTCCCGCCGGGGAGTCCGAAGAGGGACGCCGTGATCAAAGCAACCTTGAGGAAGGTCTTCATGCTGCTCTCCTGGTGGGGTCGGAATCGGGATTCCGAGGGGTGGGGGATGACTGTTGGCGCTAGAACCTTTCCCACAGGCGGGCGGCCAGGTCCCGGCTTCTCGCGGCCAGGGCGGCCTCGTCCACGTCCAGGGCGAGGCGGCGACCCTCCATGAGCACCCGGCCCGCGCAGATGGTGGTATCCACCGTCGCCTGGGAGATGCCGAAGATCAGGTGCCCCAGGACGGTCTCGCCGTTCAGGGGCGTGGGGGGATGGTAGTCCACCAGGATGATGTCGGCGGCGGCGCCCTCCTGGAGGGTGCCGAGGGGGAAGCCCCAGAGCTGGCTGGCCAGTTCCGGGTTCCGCACGAAAAGCGTATTGGCGACCTCCATGAACGCGCAACTGGGATGGCCCTGGCGAAGGTGCTGGGCCCACAGGGCCACGCGCACTTCCTCCAGCATGTTCACGGTCATGGCGTCGGTGCCCAGGCCCACCCGGACGCCCCGCGCCGCGAGCTGGAGCAGGTCGGCGATGCCCACGGCATTGTTGAGGTTGGACTGGGGGTTGTGGGCCACGAAGGTCTCCGTGGCCGCCAGGAGGTCCATGTCGGCTTCGGTGACGTGGACCGCGTGGGCCGCGATGCTGCCCTTGCCCAGGAGCCCGTGGGCGTGGAGCCGGGCCGCCGCCGTGAGGCCATGCTTCTGGAGATTGGCCTCCCCATCCGAGGCGGCCTCGGCCACATGCACGTGGAATCCCGTGCCCAGCTCCCGGCCCAGGGCCGCGGCCCGGTCCAGGGTGGCGTCCGAAAGGGTGAAGGCGGCGTGCAGTCCGAAGAGGGCGCGGAGCTGGGGATCCTTTTCGGCGGCGCAGCGCCGGGCGAACCGGGCGTTCTCCTCCAGGCCCTCGGTGGCGATGGCCTCCCCGTCCCGGTCCGAGACCTCGTAGCAGAGGCAGGCCCGCACCCCGGAGGCCCGGACGGCCTTGGCGATGCGGTCCAGGGATCCGGTGATGGCGTGGGGACTGGCGTGGTGGTCCACCAGGGTCGTGGTGCCCTTGCGAATGGCGTCCAGGAGAACCACCTGGGCACTCGTCTCCACGTCGTCCAGGCTCAGCTGACGGTCCAGCCGCCACCAGAGATTGTCCAGGACCTCCTGGAAGGTGGCACTGGGGGCGGCCTTGCCGAGCCCCCGCACCAGGGTGGAATAGAAGTGCATGTGGGCATTCACCAGGCCCGGCATGACCACCTGGCCTCCGGCATCCATCACCCGGTCGAAGGGCCCGGGAATGGCGTCCCTGGGGGCGATGCGGGCGATGCGCCCATCCTCGACGAGCAGGGCCTGTCCCTCCAGCACCCGGCAGGGGGCGCCGAAGGTGATGAGCGTGCCGTTGTGGATGAGGAGGCGGGTGGACATGGGTACCGGCGGCTAGGAAGCCGCCACTTCCTGATTGAAGGCCGCGATTAGCTTGTCGAATTCGGCGGCTTCCTCTGTGAAGAGCTGGCGCCAGTATTCGGGGTCCCACTGGGCGCAGATCTCTTCGTAGGTCTTGCCCTGCTGCTCGACCCAGGTGAAGTACTTCAGGTTGTGGATGGCCTTCTTTTCCGGGAAGGTCAGCTCCTTGAAGTGGTCCACCGCCTGGCGTTCGAGGCTGCCCACATGGGCCTTGGCGGCATCCATGGCGGTGAAGGCGCCGTGTCCGGTGGTCTGCTCCTCCAGGCGGGACCGGTACATGTCCACGCTGTCCGTGAAGATGGTGAAGATGACGTCGTGCTCGTCCATTTCGAAGTACTTGGCGGCCTTGATGGCGGCCAGCACGTTGCAGATGCCGCTGATGCCCAGCAGCCCCAGCTTGCCGATGGTGGCCTGGTCCACGCCCAGGGTGGCCAGGTAGGCCTGGCCCGCGGGTTCGTTGAAGAGGCGGAGGAGGCGCATGCAGTCCTCGTCGTCAATGGCGGCGATGGCATCCGTGGCGCGGACGTTGTGGACCCAGGGCACGTGCTTATCGCCGATGCCCTCGATGCGGTGATCGCCGAAGCCGTTCATGAGAAGGGTGGGGCACTGGAGGGCTTCCGTGGCGATGGTCTTGACGCCGGGGTGGAGGGTCTTGAGGTAGTCCCCGGCGGCGATGGTGCCGGCGCTGCCCGTGGCGCTCACGTAGGCCGCCAGTCGGGTCTTTCCGGTACGGAGGCCGTTGAAGGCGTCCTCGATGGCCGGGCCCGTGACGCTGTAGTGCCACACGGGATTCCCGAACTCCTCGAACTGATTGAAGATTAGGTGCCTGGGATCCTTCTTCAGCTCCCAGCACTTGTCGTAGATCTCCTTCACGTTGCTTTCGCAACCGGGGGTGGCGATCACTTCCGAGCCAATCTCGGCCAGCCAGGTGAAGCGCTCCTGGCTCATGTTTTCGGGGAGGATCGCGATGGCCGTGCAGCCCAGGACCGCGGAATCGAAGGCGCCGCCGCGACAGTAGTTGCCCGTGGAGGGCCACACGGCCTTGTGGTAGTCGGGGTCGAACTCGCCGCTCACCAGCCGGGGCACGAGACACGCGAAGGCCGCCCCCACCTTGTGCGCGCCCGTGGGGAAGTACTTCCCCACCAGGCCGACGATGCGGGCCTTCACGCCGGTGATGGCGCTGGGGATCTCCAGGTAGTTAGGGCCGCCGAAGAGGCCCGTCTCCGGATCGTTCTTCCAGGTGATGCGGAAGAGGTTGGCGGGATCCACATCCCACAGGCCCACGTGCTTCAGCCGGGCCTTGATGGATTCGGGTGCGGTTCCAGGATGGCGCATCTGGGCGAAGGTGGGGATGACGATCCCGCGTTCCTTGCAGCGCCGGGCGGTGCGCTTGACGACTTCAGCGTGGTAGGTCTTCACGATCCGGGACATGTCGCATCCTCTCGATGGGTTACAGGCTGAGGTTCTGGGCGCGCTGGATGATCTGCTCCAGCTTGGCTCCGGGGTCCTTCAGCCGCGTGAGGAACATCAGGGCGCTGATGACGAAGGGCTTGTAGCTGGCCTCGTGGTAGGTGGGGATGCGGTACTGCTCGAAGACCTCGGCCGAGACCTCGCCGGCCTGGCAGCTCACATCGGTGATGTCCGCGGGCAGGCAGTGCATGTAGAGGGCGCTCTTGTGGGCGGTGGTGTCCATCCTGGCGCGGGTGCATTCCCAGTCCATGTGCCTGGCGTTGTTCGCCAGGCATTCCTTCTCCAGCTCCTTGAGGCCCGGCTGATCGGACTTCTTCAGCAACTGCGTGCGGCGCTCCATGACGTGGTAGGGGGCCCAGGACTTGGGATAGACGATGTCGGCGCCCTGGAAGGCCTCGTCCATGCGGTTGGAGACGGAGAATTTCCCGCCGCTGGCCGCGGCCTGTTTGCCCGCCAGGGCCACCACCTCGGGGATGAGGTCATAGCCCTTCGGGTGGGCCAGGCGCACGTCCATGCCGAAGCGGGTCATGAGGCCGATGATGCCCTGGGGCACGGACAGGGGCTTGCCGTAGCTGGGGGAGTAGGCCCAGGTCATGGCCAGCTTCTTGCCCCGGAGCGCCTCCAGGCTGCCGAAATGCGCCTTCAGCCAGGCCAGGTCCGCCATGGACTGGGTGGGGTGGTCCACGTCGCACTGGAGGTTCACGATGCTGGGGCGGCGGTGCAGCACGCCCTGGCTGGCGCCGTCCGTGAGGGCATCGCCCACTTCCTTCATGTAGGTGTGGCCCTCGCCCAGGAACATGTCATCCCGGATGCCGATGACTTCCGTGAGGAAGCTGATCATGTTGGCGGTTTCCCGCACGGTCTCGCCGTGGGCCACCTGGCTCTTCTGCTCGTCCAGATCCGACAAGCCCAAACCCATGGCATTGGCCGCGCTGGCGAAGCTGAAGCGGGTGCGGGTGGAGTTGTCCCGGAAGATGGAGATGGCCAGGCCGGTGTCGAAGGCGCGGAAGGACTTGCCCTGCTTGTGCAGGGTCTTGAGGGTATCGGCCAGGGTGATGATGGCCCGGATCTCCGCCTCGGGGTGATCCCAGGTGAGCAGGAAATCCTTCTCGAAGAGATCAGTCTTCAGGGCCTGGAAGGCTTTGAGGTTTTCGGCAAGGGAGGGCATCGGTGCTCCTTGGACGGGGATGGGATGGTCAGGTCGGGAGAAAGTCGGAAGGGCAGGCCTGGAGGGGGCGGCCCGCGGGGACCTGGGCCTGGGTGAGCTGGCCGTCCCGCACCCGGGGTTCACCCCGCAGCAGCACGTGGCGGAAGGCCAGGGTAGAGGTGAACCCGGCATAGGCCTCGTGGGCGTTGGCCGAAGTCGAGCGCAGGGGGCGCTCCGGTCCCTGGGGATCCAGGACGACGAGATCGGCGTCCATGCCGGGCCGGAGGGCGCCTTTCCGGTGGCCGACGCCGGCCCGGAGCGCGGGATTCAGGGAGACATGGGTGGCGAGACCCAGGGCGGCGCGGTCCGGATCGTCCTCCCAGAGCTTCCAGGCGATATGGGGGAGGGAACCCAGGCCCGGCATGCCGTTGGGGACGGTCTGGAGATCCTGGCGGTTCCAGCCGTCCTTGTCCTGGGCGCAGAAGGGGCAGTGATCCGTGGCGATGACATCGGCGGCGCCCTGCCGGATCAGCTCCAGGAAGGGGGCGCGGTTCCCCCTCAGGGGCGGGGAGCAAAGCCAGCGGTGGCCGTCCTCCCGGGCCAGCCAGGACTCGTCCAGGAACAGGTACTGGGGGCAGGTCTCGAAGCTGATGTCCCCTTTCGGGCGGTTCGCCACCAGGTACCGGGCGCCTTCCAGCGTGGAGACATGCACCACGTGCAGGGAGGCCCGGTGGGCGAGGGCGAGATCCACCACCCGCCGGATGGCGAGGATCTCCGCTTCCTCTGGCCGGAGGAGGGTGTGGGTGAGGGCCCTGGACAGGTCCAGACCGGTGGCATCCACGGCGCCGATGATCCCGTCGTCCTCGCAATGGACGAGGAAGCGGATCCCCGCGGGACCGAGCCGCCGGAAGAGGTCGCCGATGCGGTCATAGCTGGCGAAGATGCCCGCACGCTTGTAGGTGGTGTAGAGCTTCAGCGTCCGGTACCCCCCGGGCAGGAGGGCCTGGAGGGTGGCGATGTCCTCGGGACTGAAGGTGGTGGGGGTGAGATGCCAGAGGACATCGCAGTGGCTCCGCCCTTCGGCCTTGGCCCGGGCCGTGGCCATGGCCTGCAGGAGGGTTTCGCCGGGCCCCTGGGTCACGAAGGTGCAGAGGGTGGTGATGCCGTTCTCCAGGGCCACCCGGGTGGCGGATTCGTACCCGTCCGCCAAATAGAACGGACCCATCTGGTCATCCACATGGGTATGGAAATCCATGAACCCCGGCAGGACGTAGCACCCCCCGGCCTCGATCACCCGATCGGCCGAGGCCGCTTCCAGGGCGCCCAGGGCGGCGATGCGCCCGTCCTCCACCAGGACATCCAGGGGCTGGAGAGTGCCGTCGAGGGCCACGCGGCCGTTGCGGACGAGGGTTTTCATGGGGCCACGGAATCCAGGACCGGCGCCACCGCCGGAGGGATGCGGACGCGGGAGAGGGGCGCATCCACATCCTTGAGGCCATGCCCCGTGGCGAGGATGACCACCGGATCGGACGTGGCGAGGCGGTGGGGACCGGCCTGGAGTTTGACCAGTCCCGCCAGGGCCGCGGCGCCCGCGGGTTCGGTGAAGATGCCGGTACGGCCAGCCAGTGTCGCCTGGGCTTCCAGGATCTCGTCGTCGGTGACCGTGAGCGTCAGCCCCTGGCTCTCCACGATGGCCCGGCGAGCGCCATGAGCGTTGCTGGGGCAGGTGACGGAGATGGAGTCGGCGCGCGTGGTGGGATGGGGGGCATCCGAATACCGCCCTGTTTCCACATAGCGGTGGATGGCATCGGAGGTCTCCGCCTGGACACCCATGAGCCGCGGCAGCCGGTGGATGAGCCCGGCCCGCTGAAGGTCCACGAAGGCCTTGTGCAGGCCGCCAAGGATCACGCCATCGCCCACGGACACGAAGATCGCTTCCGGCACCCGAAAGCCCAGCTGGGCCCAGATCTCCAGGCCGGCGGTCTTCTTGCCCTCGATGGTGAGGGGATGGTAGGCCGTGTTGCGGTTGAGGCCGCCGCGCTTCGCCGTGTACTCCAGGGAGAGGGCGAAGGCCTCGTCGTAGGTGCCCTTGATGGGCACCACGGTGGCGCCATAGAGCACCATCTGCACCAGTTTCGCCTTCGGAGCCGTCTCGGGGACGAAGATGAGCGCCCGGATGTCCGTGGCCGCGCACACCGCGGCCAGGGCCGAAGCCGCATTGCCCGTGGAGGCCGCCACGATGAGGTCCATGCCCAGGCGGCGGGCTTCCGCCACCACCAGGAAGGAGGCCCGGTCCTTGAGGCTGCCACTGGGGTTCAGGCCATCGTTCTTCACCCAGAGGCTGGGCAGGCCCAGCTCGGCCCCCAGCCGATCCACGCGCCCCAGGGGCGTGTTCCCCACCGGGAGGGGGGGATGGAATTCCTTCTCCACGGGGCAGAAGAGGTTCCAGTCGGGCTTCGCCCGGTCGAAGGCCTGTCCGATGACGCCGTAGTCGAAGACGACTTCGAGCACGCCCACGAGCGGCATGCCCGGCCGGTAGCCCTTCCCGCACTCGGGGCAGAGGTAGCGCACCTCGTCCCGGGCGTAGGTGCGGCCGCAATCCGCGCACCGGTAGGTGAAAGGGGTCATGAAGCTTCTCACAGGGTTGAGGAACCCGCGCGGAGGTTGCCCTCCGCGCGGGGGGTCAGGCGGTCTAGAAGTGGACTTCCAGGGCGGCCATGAGGCAGGTCGTCCTGGGGTTGACCACGGAACCCGAAGGGGTCGCGGCCCAGGTCGCATAGGTGGGATCGCCGAACTTGTTGTCCCAGTACTCGAAGCCGGGGCCGATCTGCCAGGTGCCCTTCTTGGTGCGGAGGACCGGGCTGATGTCGAACATCCAGAAACCGCGGAACAGGGTCTCGAGCTTGGTCTCGACGCCAGAGCCGTCCTTGCCCTTGGGGCCGGTGAAGGTGGCGAAGCCCTTGACCGAGGTATTGACCTTGCCGAGCGCCACGGGGATGCCCCAGGCCGCGGCCACCTGGTAGGTGGGATCGAAGACAACGTCCGTCGTGCCACCCTTGGCGATCGCGTATCCGCCGAAGGCATTGTGGTTCTTTTCCTTGTAGTAGAGCAGGCTGATATTGAGGAAGCCGGGCACCTTGAAGTTGAAGGTGGGGCCGGCCATCAGCTTGTATACGGCCGGGGCGAAGGTGGTGTTCTTCGCGGCGTAGTCGAAGCCGAAGGTGAAGTCCATGCCGCGCACGGGGCCGAAGTCTATCTTGGTGTCGAAGACCTTGCCCAGGCTCAAGTTGTGCTTGTAGGTGACGTAGACTTCTTGGGCGCCCTGCTTCGCGAAGTTGGCGTTGGTCTGGGCGTTGTTGGAGGGGTCCGTGGCGTTGGACTTCAGCATGTCCACGCTGAAGAAGTTGCTGCCCAGGGAATAGCCCGAGACGTGGGTCAGGTTGAAGATGCTCTTCGCCACGGAGTCCGGGTTGGCCGGCTCCTGGAACTGGGTGCCGTAGCGGTAGCCGAAGGATGTGTCGCTCCAGTCGGCGGCGCTGACGGGGAGGGCGGCCAGGGCGACGATGCCCAGGGCGGCGAGGGTGAGGTTCTTCATGCCTGACTCCTTGATAGAGGCGACCAGGAACGCCTGGGCCTCGGTGGGGGTGGCGGAGGGGTGAAGCACAGACCTGACGGTGGAATCTCTGAAATCTCGGTGATTTTGAATCAAGATTAGGATAGAAAACCCATGGGTCAATAAGAATTTTTCGCCGGGTGAAAATTTTTACTCAGCGTCGGCCACCAGGGCGGGAAGGGCTGCCTCTGCGCTGAGCAGGGCGACGAGCGTGGCGCAGGGTGTGAGATCCACCGGGGTGCCTTCGGGAAGGACGGCCCGGGCTTCCCAATCCACCAGGGTCCAGGTTCCCGTCCGCAGGCGGGCGGTGATCTGCTCGCTCTGGTAATGGGCCCGATCGCCCCGCACTTCCAGGCTGTGGGCCTTTCCGCCCAGGCGGGCTTCGATGGCGAGGCCGGCGGGCCGGCGCATCAGGCGGAAGGCATCGCCCTTGGCTTCGCGGTAGCCCTCCTCGTCAATCCAGAAGCGGGGCTTGTCCTTGTAGGGCGCTCCCGCGGCCGGGCAGAAGGTATCGCAGTTCCCGCAGTCGTTGCAGAAGTCGGCGATGTTGAGGGTCTGGACCCGCTGGTTCAGGTCAAAGGTGCGGGTGCCCTCCGCCACCAGCCGCCCCTGCCTCTGCACCAGCAGCGGCAACTGCATGCTGAAGGGTTCGATGCCGTAGGCCTGGTTGGCCCGGTTGGGACAGACCGTCACACACAAGCTGCACAGATCGTCACAGTCCAGGCACCGGCTGGCCTCCAGGGCGGCGGATTCCGCGGTGAAGGGCTTGAGGACTTCGTCGAAGCCGTGCCGCTCCGTGAGGGGCAGCACGGGCACCTTCTGGGCCCCCACCAGGCGGCCCTTCTTTTCCATGAGGGCCGCGTCGGTCTGGCCCTTTTCAAGCAAGGGCTCGGGCTTCAGTTCCACGCCGTGGCGGACGGCGATGGCCTCGGCCACGGCCCGGCCGTCGGCGATGGCCAGGATCACGGAGGAGGCACCGTGCACCACATCGCCGCCCGCGAACAGACCCGGCACCGAGGTCTCCCGGGTGCGGGGGTCCACCACCAGGTAGCCGTTGCTGTTCCGCTGCACCTCCAGGCCCTCCAGGAAGTCCAGCACCGCCTCCTGGCTGATGGCCGAGATGATGGTATCGGCGGGCAGCAGCACCTCGCTGCCCTCCACGGGCACCGGGCGGGGCCGGCCGGAGGCATCCCGCTCGCCCAGGCGCATCCGCGTGCAGGCGAGGCCGGCCACCCTGCCGCCTTCCGCCACCACGGAGGCCGGGGCCAGCAGGTCGCGGATGCCGATGCCCTCCTCGACGCAGTCGTGGACCTCGGCGGGATCCGCCGGCATCTGGGCCCGGGTGCGGCGGTACACGATGGTCACCTCACCGCCCGGCACCAGCCGGATCGCGGAACGCACGGCATCCATGGCGGAGTTGCCGGCGCCGATGACCAGCACCCGCCTGCCGAGATCCATGGGGATCCCCGCCCGCACGTTGTCCAGGAAGTCCAGGGCATCCATGACGCCCGGCGTGTCCTCGCCCGGAATCCCCAGGCGCTTGCCCTTCTGGGCGCCCACCGCCAGGAAGACATGGGGGTAGTCCTGGCGCAGCCCGGCCAGGGTGAAATCCCGGCCCAGCACCTGGCCCAGGTGGATCGGGACACCCAGCTCCCGCAGGCGGACCAGGTCCCCCTCAAGGGTTTCATTGGGGAGCCGGTAGGCCGGAATCAGCCCGCCCACCATGCCGCCCAGCTCCTGCTTGGCTTCGAAGACTTCCGGATCAAATCCCATCTTGGCCAGGAAGTAGGCTGCGGAGAGCCCCGCCGGGCCGGCGCCCACGATGGCCACCTTCACGCCCAGGGACTTCCCTCGCACTTCGGCGGCACGCGGTCCGGCGTTTTCAAAGGCGAACCGCTTGATCTCCCGGATGGCCAGGGGCGCGTCGTAGAAGTTGCGGACGCAGCGCTCGGTGCAGGGATGATCGCAGACGCTGCCGGTGATGCCCGGCTGCGGATTGGTGCGGAGGATCACTTCCATGGCCTCGGCGGGCTTGCCGTGGGCCACCAGCCACAGGTAGTCGGGAATGTTCTGGTTCGTGGGGCACGCATCCACGCAGGGCGCGGCGATGCAATCGAAGTGGCCCAGGGGGCGATCGCCCTTGAAGACGAGGGGCCGGATGCTGCGCACGTAGGCATCATCGCCCAGGACCTTCACGGCATGCCGGGCCAGGTTGAAGCGGGCCCCATGGCCGCCGGAGCTGGCCTGCACGAAGGCGTCGAGGCTGTCCGCCCCGGCCTCGTCCATGGCGGCCTCGAGGTTCACCAGGTACTGCTGGAGGCGTGCGTAGCCGCCGGGCTTGAGCAGGTCGGTACAGACCGTCACGGGACCGAGGCCATCGGCCACCAGATCCGGGAAGTTGCGGGCATCGGCACCGCCGCAGAAGCTGAGGGGCACCTGCCCTCCCGTTTCCTCCATCACC
Organism: Geothrix sp.; assembly: GCA_030681515.1. Lineage (GTDB taxonomy): Bacteria > Acidobacteriota > Holophagae > Holophagales > Holophagaceae > Geothrix. The sequence continues at coordinate 28,539 of JAUXSE010000032.1, forward strand.
AGGTGGGCGAGCGTGAGGGTGAGGGGATGCAGGGCCCGGCCCGAGAGGTACATCATCTTCTCGCGGGTGGGGAAGACGGGCCGGTGGTTCACCACTTCCAGGGTGTTGGAGAGCTTGAGGCCGAAGGTGGTCTCCCGGCCTTCAGCCACCTGGGCCAGCCGCTTCACCATGGCCATGGCGTCGTCCCACGTGGGATCGTGGCCGAAGGCTTCGTCGGGCACGGTGATGTCGAAGCCGAGGGTATCGTTGAGCAGGCCCCGCAGCCGCTCGGGACCGAGCAGCGTGGGGTTCAGCTTCACCCAGGTGTGCACGCCCAGATCGGTGAGGAGGAATTTGGCGATGCGTTCGATCTCCGCCGGGGGGCAGCCGTGCATGGTGGAGAGGGTGATCTGGTTGGAAAGCTCGGCGGGGATGTGGATGTCCCGCACGCCGGGGTAGATCTTCGCCACCGTGCCGATGGCGGCGGCCAGGGCCGGGCCGGCGTTCCGCATGTCCGCGATGAACTTCTGGACCCGGGGATGCTGGATGCCCTCCAGGTTGTAGCCCACGCTCATGCTGAAGTGGGTGCCGGGATCCGGCAGCCCCAGCTTGTGGGCCAGGGCGTGGATGAGCACCCAGCCGTTGAGGTACTCCGTGAAGGATTCCTCGAGCTTCAGTTCCTGGGACCATTCGCAGTTGTAGGTCTCGTCCGCCGCGTCAATGCAGGGCCTGGCTACCTCGATCTCGTCGAGGATCTGGACGGTCTTCAGCTCGACGAACCGGGCCCCGCAGAGCCAACTGGACACGATGTTCTGGGACAGCTGGGTGTGGGGCCCCGCGGCCACGCCCAGGGGCGCGGCTACGGTGTGCCCGAACAGCTCCCGGGCGAGCCTGGGGTGGGGAATCTGGAAGTTCTGCTTGGGGATGCCGAGCACGGTATCCCGGGTATCGAGTTCGTTGAAAATCCAGCCACTGAGCAGCTCGAGGGAGGCGGAGCGGAAGGCTTTTTCCATGGTGCCGGTATCCTCGTGGTGCCCGAAACGGGAACGATGCTGGTGGGGCGCGGCGGGCTAGAGGTTGCCCGCGTAGACGCCGGGGAAGCGGGCGAGGAAGGCCGCGCAGTGCTGGAGTTCCCTCTCGTCCACGCATTCCCCGATCTTGTGGGTGTTCTGCTCGATGCCCGGGCCAAAGCCGATCATGGCGGGGTGCTTGTATACGTCGTTGAACACCCAGTTCTTCTTCACACTGCCTGGGATGTCGGCCGCCTTGGGCACGGGGAAGCCGACGCCGTCCGTGGAGAAGACCCAGCGGTCCACGCGGGGCTCCTTGGTGAGCACGCCACCGGAACCGATCTTGCCATCCACATGGGGGCTGATCACCTTCCGGTAGGCGCTCACGGCCGCTTGCACCGCCGGGTGCTCCTCGGGGGTGAGCCAGCCCAGGTAGACCTGGGGGTTGTTGAGGACATAACCCTTCCAGGAGGCGTCGGTGTAGGTGGGGATGGAGACCTCCACGGAGAGGCCGGCCTTCCGGGCGGTGGCCACCGAGTCCAGGGCCTCTACATCCGCCACGGACTGCTCGGGGGTCTCGCCGATGGTGAGGCGGCGGTCGAAGCGGAAGGTGAAGCGCTCGGGCACCGCGCAGTCGCTGGGCGTGTCCAGCCTGGCCCAGGAGGCGGTGCGGGTGCCATGGCCCAGGAACTTGTCGTCCTTGAAACCGACGCGCTGGTCATACTTCTCGGCGGCCTCCTTCACGATGGCGCCGCCGAACTCCAGCGGGTTCTTGCCTTCCCAGGGCATGGAACCATGGCAGGACTTGCCGGTGACGGTAACCTCGATCTGCATGCGGCCGCGCTGGCCCCGGTAGATCCCGAGGGCGCCCTGCTTCGAGCAGCCGCTGCCGTCCGTGAGGATGACGACATCCGGGATGATCTCGGCCGGGGCGGTGGGGAACACCTTGCGCACCAGATACATCGGTCCGGCGCCATCGTTGTCCTCCTCGCAGGCGGTGGCATAGGAGCGCACGATGACACCCTTCAGCGCGCCCTCGCCTTCCAGCTCCAGCAGGATCTTGGTGGCGATGGCCGCGGCGACCACACCGCCCAGCTGGTCCGCGGAGCCGCGACCGAAGATGAGGTGGTTCCACTCGGTCTCGGGGGGCATGTAGCCGAGCTCCTTGTTCAGGAACGCCTTGTTGACCTTGGCGGCGTCGGTGATGCCATTGAAACAGTCCACGCCGACGACCTTCTCCCGCCACTGGGCGCGAAGGGGCTTCACCGTATCCGTGTGGCCGTCAATGTAGATCACCTTCTTTTCGGCCGAGGGGATGCCATCGTTGGGATCCTCCACGCACCAGACCAGGTTTCCGAAATCGTCGAAGAAGGCGTCCTCGGGGCGGCGGACGGCCTTGATCTCGATGACTTTCTTTCGGAGGTAGTCAAGGCGGGGGAACTCGTGGTTGGAGGTACCGCAGTGGGGATCTCCGCCCTGGTCCACGGGCTTGTCCACGTAGTCGGCGGGAATCCGGATGGCCTCCTTCAGCATTTCAGAGGCGAGGGGCAGGTATTTGGCTGCCAGTTCCGCGATGCGGGCGTCAAGGTTGGACATGAAGGGGCTCCGGGTTGGATGGGTGGACAGGCTCCGGTTCGGGACCGGGCGGAGAAAGGGCGGGAGTTCGAATTCAGCTCTTGTTCTTCTTGCCGAGCAGTTTCATCTCCTTGAGGGGGAGGGTGGTGCGGCGGATGCCGTCGAAATGCCAGAGGGCATTGCTCACGGCCGCGGCGGTGGGCACCAGGCCGATCTCGCCCACGCCCTTGGCGCCATAGGGCCCGTGCTCATCGGGCACTTCCACGCCGATCACATCCATCTCCGGCATCTCCCTGGCGCGAAGGATCCCCAGATCCGCCATCTTCCAGGAGACGGGATAGCCATCCTTGTAGGGATAGTCTTCGGTGATCGCGTAGCCGAGGCCCATGTGCAGGGATCCCTCGATCTGGCCTTCGAAGAGGGTGGGGTTCATGATCTTCCCGGCATCATGGGCGGCGGTGATGCGGGTGATCCGGCCCGTGTCGTCCAGCTCGACCATCTGGGCCGCGTAGCCGTAGGAGTAGTGGGTCACCACGGGCTTTCCGGCGGGTGGTTCGTGGCCCACCTTGGTGGTCCAGTCGCAGATCCATTCGCCGCGGTACTCCTTCCCAGCGAGATCGGCCAGGGTCTTTCCCTCCGCCAGATCCTTCTTGAGTTCCCGGCAGGCCACCCGCACGGAGTTGCCCACGAGGGAGGTGCCCCGGCTCGCGGTGGTCATGCCACAGGATGTTTCCTCATCGGTGTCCACCCTCACCTCGATGATCGAGGGATCCATGCCCGTTTCGGTGACCAGGGTCTGGAGGGCCATGTTGTGGGCGCCCTGCCCCATCTCGCACCAGCCGTGATGGAGCACGACCTTGCCCGGTCCGTGGATGCGGATCTTGGCCCGGCCGATGTCGGGCATGCCGCAGCCGATGCCCGTGTTCTTGATGCCCGCGGCGATGCCCGCATACTTGGCGGCCTGGAACCGGTCCTTCAGGGCTTCCAGGCAGGCGCGCACGCCCACCCCCGAGGTGAGGATCTGGCCCGTGGCCGTGGCCTTGCCTTCGGTGAGGGCGTTGTCCCAGCGGAATTGCCAGCGGTCGAAGCCGCCCAGGGCGCACAGCTCGTCCACGCTGCTTTCGATGCCGAAGCAGGCCTGGTTGGCGCCGAAGCCGCGCATGGCGCCGCAGGGGGCGTTGTTGGTGATGACCGCCGTGCCCTTCACATGGACGTTGGGAATGGCATAGGCACCGGCGGAGTGGGCCACCGCCCGCTCGATGACCTTCATGCCGACGCTCGCGTAGGCCCCGGAATCCGACACCATGTGGGCGATCAGGGCCGTGAGCCTGCCGTCCTGGTCGCAACCCACCTGGTAGTCCATGACGATGGGGTGCCGCTTGGCGTGCATGCGCAAAGACATCTGGCGGTCGAACCGGAGCATCACCGGTTTTCCGGTGTCCCAGCAGAGCAGCGCCGCGTGGTGCTGGACCATGAGGTCTTCCTTGCCCCCGAAGCCGCCCCCGTTCTGGACCAGCACATCATTGACGAGGCGCTCGGGGAGGTTCAGCAGTTCCGCGATCTGGCGGCGGTTTTCGTAGCCCCCCTGGCCGCCGTCGTAGATCTTCACGCCCCGCTCGCCATCCTTGGTCCAGGGCAGGGCCAGGGCCGCTTCGGGCTCCAGGAACGCATGTTCGATGCGCTGGGTGGCGTAGCGCCCGCGCACCACGAAGGCGGACTGGGCCAGGGCGCCCTCCGCGTCCCCCATGTCCACTTCGGAGATGGACAGGACGTTGCCCTTGGGGGTGAGCTGCGGGGAACCGGGCTCCAGGGCCTCGAAGGGATCGGTGACCGGGGGCAGGACTTCGTACGCGACCCGGATCTTCAACGCTGCTTCGCGCGCCGCGGCCTCGGTTTCGGCGGCCACGCCGGCCAGCACATCGCCGATGCAGCGGGTCTCCTCCCCCTCCAGGACCATCACCGGCCAATCGCGGTAGATCATTCCGTTCACGCGCTGGCCGGAGATGTCCTTGGCCGTGAGGATGCGCACCACCCCGGGCACCCCGAGGGCCTCGGTCAGATCCAGGCCCAGCACCTTGGCCCGGGGATGATCCGAGAACCGCAGGGCCCCGAAGAGCATCCCCGGTTCTTTCATGTCCGCCACGAAGACCCGCTGGCCCAGCACCGCCTCCCGGCCCGTGTACTTGGGGTGGCGGGTGCCAACCTTTCCGGTGTCCTTGGGATAGGCCACGGGTCGGCCTTCCCGCAGCGCTTCGGCGGCGCACGCGATGGAGTCCACGATCTTCTTGTAGCCGGTGCAACGGCAGAGGTTTCCCTGGATCCCGTCGGTGATCTCCTGCCGGGAGGGGTCGGGATTCTTGCGGAGGATGGCGGCGGCCTTCATGACGATGCCGGGGGTGCAGAACCCGCACTGGACGCCGCCCTTCACCACGAACCCGTCGGCGAAGGCGTCCTGCTCGGCCCGGGAGAGGCCCTCGGTGGTGGTGAGGCTCTTGCCGGCGACCTCCTTCATGGTCATGCGGCAACTGAGGCGGGGCTTGCCGTCCACCAGGATCGTGCAGCAGCCGCAGACCCCCTCGCCGGAGCAGCCATCCTTGGGGCTGATGATGCCCGCCACCTCCCGCAGGTAGAAGAGCACCTCCATCTCGGGGTCGGACGCATGCCTCGTGAGCTGACCGTTGAGCGTGAACTCCATGAATCCCTCTCCTTTCATGGCCCGCGCCCCTGGACCCTGATTCATTCTAGAAATCATGACGGGTAGGTCAATAATTTTCTTTCATAGTCAATTTTTTTATCACCCCCTGGATCGCCCCCCACCACAGGGGCCCCGGGGAGGAAGCCGATCATCCGTTCGCCAGTTCCCGGAGCATGTGGCCGAGGACGTTCCGAGTGACGACGCGGCGGTAGTGGGCGCTGGCCCGGATATCGTCAATGGGGCTCATATCGTCCAGGAGCGCGGCCCGGGCCGCCTCGATGGGCAGTGCGGCCAGGGGTTTCCCGATGATCGCGGCTTCGGCGTTCCGGGCCCTCGCGGGCACCGGAGCCACCGAGCCCAGGCCGATCCGCAGGTCCGCCACCAGGCCATCCTCGATGCGGGCATGGGCGGCCAGGCAGACCTTGGCGATGGCCTGGGCCTGCCGGGTGCCCACCTTGCGGAAGTAATGGAAGCTCCGGCCCGGGGGCTTGGGCACGAGGATCCGCGCCACCAGCTCGTCGGCCGCCAGATCCATGCGCTTGTAGCCCAGGTGGAAGCGGTCGTAGGCCACGCGCCGGAGGCCCCGGGGGGAGACCAGTTCCAGTTCCGCGCCGTAGGCCAGCAGGCTGGGCGGCGTATCCGCCGCGGGGCTGGCGTTGACGATGTTGCCCCCCAGGGTGCCCCGGTTCTGGATGGCCCGGGCGCCGGTGGCGCGGGCGCTCTTCACCAGGTTGGGGAAGTGCTCGTGGACGGCCCGGCAATTCTGGATATCGGTGAAGGTCGTCAGGGCCCCGAAGACCAGGGAGGCCGAGTCCTCCTGGATTCCCCCCAGCTCCGGGAGGCGGGAGATGTCCAGGAAGCGCGTGGCCTCCAGGCGGCCCGCGTTGTAGACCACCATGAGATCCGTGCCCCCGGCGAAGGGGGTCCAGACCCCGGGCTCCCGGGACAGGGTTTCCAGGGCCTCCGCCAGGCTGGCCGGCACCCGGATATCGCAATCGGGCAGGTAGCCTCTCATCGGGATTCTTCCCCGGCCGCCGCGTGCACCGCGTCCAGGATCTTGGAATACCCGGTGCACCGGCAGAGATTCCCCGCCAATCCATCGCGGATCTCCCCATCGGTGGGACTGGGGCAGCGATGCAGGAGATCTGTGGCCGCGATGAGCATGCCGGGCGTGCAGAAGCCGCACTGGGCGCCGTTGTGGGTCACGAAGGCGGCCTGGAGGCCGGAGAGGCGCTCGCCCTGGGCCAGCCCTTCCACGGTGACCACCGCGGCGCCCTGGACCTGCGCCGCGGGCACCAGACAGCTGTTCACCACCTGCCCATCGAGGAGGACCGTGCAGGCGCCGCACTCCCCTTCGCCGCAGCCCTCCTTGGTGCCCGTGAGATGCAGCTCCTCCCGGAGCACGTCCAGCAGCCGCGCGAAGGGATGCACGCTCAGGGTGCGGTCCTCGCCATTGACCTTCACGGCCAGGGTGATCCGGTCAGCCATGGGGGGCCTCCTCGCAGCGCTCCAGAAGCCGGTCCGGAGTCATGGGAACCTCGTCCAGGCGCAGGGGACCGAGGGCGTTCTCAAGGGCGTTCAGCAGGGCCGGGGCCGGGCCGTCCATGGGCAGCTCACCGAGGCCCTTGGCGCCGCCGGGGCCCGCCGGGTGGGCATTCTCCACGAAGACCACCTGGATCCGCGGAAGATCGGCGCTGGTGGGAATGATGTAGTTGGTCATCTGGTTGTTGATCATCCGGCCCTGCCGGGTGGTGACCTCCTCCCAGAGGCCCCAGCCGATGCCCTGGGCAACGCCGCCTTCGATCTGGCCCGCCGCCAGCACGGGATTCACCACGCGGCCCACCTCCTGCACCGCGGCAAAGTCCTCGACCTTCACTTCGTAGGTGTCCGTATCCACCCTCACCTCGGCGGCGTAGCAGGCCCAGGCGTAGGTGGGATACGCATCGCCCCGATAGGTGGCGTCATCCCAGGCGATGTGGGGCGGCCGGTGGTACTGGCCGTAGCACTTCACGGAGCCCAGGGCCGCCACCGCCCCGCGGACGGCCTCCCGGAAGGCGTCCGCCGTATAGGGCTCCTTGAGGAATTTCTGCTGCACCAGGGACTGCTTGAAGCCCATGGCCGCATCCTCCAGGATCCGCCCCACCACCATGGTGCTGCGGGAGGCCACGGTGGGTCCGCTGTTGGGCACCCGGTCCGTGTCCACTTCGGCCACATCCACCATCTCGTAGGGCAGCTGGAGGGCCTCGGCGACGATCTGGGCGAACACGGTGTTCTTCCCCTGCCCCATTTCCGTGGACGCGGCGAGGACGGACACGGTGCCATCGGCCAGACCCTCGACCCCGGCCACGGAGGCCAGGTGGGTTTCGCCGCTGCCCGTGAAGCCGCAGCCGTGCATGAAGACCGAAAAGCCGACCCCCCGCTTGATGGGATCGTCCCCCGGGTTGGTGATGGCGAAGGCCGCGCGCTTGTCGTGATAGCCGATCCGCTCCAGGGCGCGGTCCATGAGGCCCCCCAGGTCCAGGTCCTCCCGGATCACCTGTCCGGTGGCCATGGTGTCCCCCAGGCGCAGGAAGTTCTTCCGGCGCAGCTCGACGGCGCTCAGGCCCATCCTCCGGGCGCAGACATCCATGTGGCGCTCCAGGGCGAAGAGGCTCTGGGGGGCGCCGAAGCCCCGGAAGGCGCCATGCGGTGGCGTGTTCGTGGCCGCGGCCCGGGCGTGCACCTTGACGTGGGGGCACCGGTAGACGCCCGCCGCGTGGAGCGCCCCGCGGCTCAGCACCACCGGGGACATGGTGGCGTAGGCGCCGCCGTCAATCACGAAATCAACTTCCATGGCCAACAGCCGGCCTTCGGCGTCGAAGGCCGTCCTCAACCGCGTGCGGGAGGGATGCCGCTTGGTGGTGCAGGCCAGATCCTCTTCCCGGTCGTAGATCAGCTTCACCGGCCGGCCGCTCTTCCAGGCCAGCAGGGCCGCGTGACCGCCGTTCACCGAGGGGTAGTCCTCCTTGCCGCCGAAGGCGCCGCCCATCTCCATGGCCACCACCCGCACCCGGTCATCGGGCAGGCCGAAGAGCTGCTTGAGGGCCCCATGCACATAGTAGGGGCATTGCAGGGAGCCCCAGACCGTCACCCGGATCCCGGCCGCCTCCCGTTCCACCATCGCCACCATGGCGTTGGTCTCCAGGTACATCTGCTCCTGGGCGCCCGTGCGGTATTCCCCTTCGATCACATGGGCGGCCTGGGCCCACACCGGCTCCGGATCACCCTTCTGGATCCAGATCTCCTTCAGGAGGTTGTGGGTGCCGTAGATGACCTGCTCCAGATCCAGCGAGGCCTGGAGGTCCAGGATGGCCGGGCGTTCCTCCACGTCCAGCCGGACGGCTTTCCGGGCCTTCTCCGCCAGGCGGCGGTCCGGGTGGGCCAGGAGCGCCACGGGCTGCTCCATGTGGGTGATCTCTTCGCCGATCCCCACCAGGAAGGGCTGGTCATGCACCACGGAGGCCACGCGATTCTGGCCCGGGATATCCGCGGCGGTGACGATGGTGAATTCATCCCAGGGGATGCCCTCGCCGAAATGGATGCCCATGAGGATGCCCCGGGGCACCTGGGAGCGGACGGTGACGCCATGGATGGCGCCGGGCAGGAACTTGTCGTCCGCATAGCAGGCGGTGCCCGTGACCTTGGCACGGCCTTCCTTCCGGCTGGAAGAAGCTCCGATCACGGGGGGCCTCCTGGTAGCTATGATGCGTTCCCCCATGGAGACATGCCCATGGGGGCGGAGGAATGAAGACGCGGATGGCAGGCGGGAGGGGTGGGATGCCCCTCCCGCCTGGCACCCCCTTTGATCTAGCTCTTGGGCAGGGTGGAAGCCACGCCCTGCACGTAGTAGTTCATGGCGCCCATGTCGGCATCGGTCATGTTCTGGCCCTTGGGCACGCGCTCCTTGCCGTCCTGATCCACCACCGGTCCCGCGAAGGGATGGAGCCGGCCGGCGGTGATATCCGCTTCCATCCTGAGGATGGTCTTCTTCAGATCCGCGGGGATCGCGGGGCTGAGCGGGGCGAGCTTGATCATCCCGTCCTTGAAGCCGCCCCACACGTGGGTGCCCTTCCACTTCTTGTCGAGCACTTCCTTGACGACCTTGGTGTAGAAGTCGCCCCAGATGTGCGTGGTGCCGGTGAGCTGGGCGGTGGGTCCGTACTTGGCCATGTCGGAATGGTAGGAGAAGGCCCAGGTGCCCTTCTCCTTGTGCTTCTCCTCGGCGGCCTGCACCGCGGCCGTGGAGTCCGTGTGGTGGGTGATCATGTCGGCGCCCTGCGAGATGAGCGTCATGGCGGCTTCCCGCTCCTTGCCGGGGTCGAACCAGGAGTTCACCCAGATGACGCGCACTTCGGCCTTCGGATTGACGCTCTTCATGCCGCGGGTGAAGGCGTTGATGCCCTGCATCACCTCGGGGATGGGGAAGGCGCCCACGTAGCCCGCGATGTTCGTCTTGGTCATCTTGCCGGCGATGACGCCATTCAGGTAGCGACCCTCGTAGAAGCGGGCGTTGTAGGTGCCCAGGTTCTTCCCCTGCTTGTAGCCGGTGGCGTGAAGGAAGATGGCGTTGGGGAAGGCCGCGGCGACCTTGGCGGTCTGGTTCATGTAGCCGAAGGACGTGGTGAAGATGATCTGGTTGCCGTCCTGGGCCAGCTGCCGGATGATGCGCTCGGCATCGGCGCCCTCGGGGACGTTCTCGATGAATTTCGTGGTGACCGCGCCCTGGAGGGCCGCCTCCATCTGCTTGCGGCCCTGGTCATGCTGGAAGGTCCAGCCCGCGTCCCCCACGGGGCTCACGTAGACATAGCCGATCTTGATGGGGGCCGCCGCGGGCGGGGCGCCCATCAGCGGGGTGGAAGCGAGCAGGGCCGCTCCACCCAGGGTCGCGAGTGCGAGTTTCCGGTGGTTCATTCGGGGTTCCTCCATGGGTGGGTGAAGGTGCGCCGCCCCGGGGGGGCGGGTGGGTGGGCAGGGGGAGGTCAGGCGTCGGGCAGAAAGGGCTGCCCGAGGGAGGCCGGCGAGTTGAGCCGGATCGTGCCGCGGTTCCGGGAGATGAGCACCAGGACCACGATGGTAGCCACATAGGGAATGGACGACAGGAACTGGGCCGGGATGGCGATCCGGGCGCCGGAGCCCTGGACGAACATCTGGGTGATCATGCAGCCGCCGAACAGGTAGGCCCCGATCATGACCCGCCCGGGGCGCCAGGTGGCGAAGACCACCAGGGAGAGAGCGATCCAGCCCCGGCCCGCCACCATGCCCTCCGCCCACATGGGCGTGTAGAACACGGAAAGGAAGGCGCCCCCGATGCCGGCCATGGCCCCCCCGAAGAGCACCGCCTGGTAGCGGATGCGCACGACGCCATGGCCGATGGCGTGGGCGGAGACCGGGGATTCCCCCACCGCGCGCAGGACGAGGCCCGCCCGGCTCCGGTAGAGGAACCAGGCCACGGCGGCGATGAGGATCCAGGAGAAGTACACCAGCCCCTGCTGCGCGAACAGGGAAGGCCCCAGCACGGGGATCCGGTGGAGCCATGGAATGCGGATGGGGTCCACGCTGGCCAGGGCCACGGACTCATAGGACTTTCCGATGAACGCCGACAGCCCCACCCCGAAGATGGAAAGCGCCAGCCCCGAGGCCACCTGATTGGCCATGAGGGTCAGGGCGGAGAGGCCGAAGAGCAGGGACATGAACATGCCGGCCCCCATGCCCGCCAGGATCCCCAGGGCGGGGCTCCCGGTGTGGTGGGCCACGGCGAAGGCCGCCACGGCGCCCACGGACATGGTGCCTTCGGCGCCCAGGTTGAGCACGCCGGACTTCTCCGTGACCAGCTCGCCCAGGGCGACGATGATGAGGGGGGTTCCCGCCACGATGGTGGCGAAGAGGATCGAGCTGATGAAATCGAGTCCCATGGCGGGTGCCTACTTCCTGCGCCGGACCAGCCGCGGCCGGAAATGGATGAACACGTCCGAGCCCAGCAGGAAGAACAGCAACATGCCCTGGAAGACCTTGGAGATCGAGGAGGGCAGGTTGAGGTACTGCTGGGCCTGCTCGCCACCCAGGTAGAGGAGGGCCATGAGCAGGCTGGAGAAGAAGATGCCGATGGGGTTCAGGCGGCCCACGAAGGCCACGATCATGGCCGCGAACCCGTAGCCCGGGCTGATGTGCTCCGTGATCTGGCCGATGGGTCCGGCCACCTCGGAGATGCCCGCGATGCCGGCCATGGCCCCGCCCGCCAGCATGCCGATCCAGACCGAGCGCTTGGCCGAGAAGCCGGCATAGCGGCCGGCGTGCTCCGCCTGGCCGGCCACCTTCATCTGATAGCCCATGAAGCTCCGGTTCATGAAGATCCAGCCCGCCACCAGCGCCCCCAGGGCAAAGATCAGGGCGGCGTTCACCCGGGTCCCCTCCAGCAGGATGGGCAGGGTGGCCTCGGCCCCGAACAGCCTGGTCTGGGGAAAATTGAAGCCGTCGGGATCCTTCCATGGCCCATGGACCACCCAGGACACCATCAGCTCCGCAACGTAGACCAGCATCAGGCTCGTGAGGATCTCGTTGGCGTTGAAGCGGGTCCGCAGGAAGGCCGGAATGGCGGCCCAGGCCATGCCGCCCAGGGCCCCCGCGAGGATCATGGCCGGCAGGAGGAAGGGGCTGGGGCTGCCCTCGAAGTGGAGCGCCAGGCCTCCACCCGCCAGGGCGCCGATGAGCAGCTGCCCCTCCGCCCCGATGTTCCAGACATTGGCCTTGAACCCCATGGACAGCCCCACCGCGCACAGCATCAGGGGTGTGGCCTTGAGGAACAGTTCGGCCACGCCGTACGCATCCTTCACGGGATTCATGAAGAAGACCCGGAAACCCTCCACGGGGTTCTTGCCCAGGATGTAGAAAAGGATCATCCCGCAGAGGAACATCAGCCCCACCGCCAGGAGGGGCGAGAGGTAGGCCATGGCCCTGGAGGGTTCGGCCCGGGGCTCGAATTTAAGCCACATGGCCGGCCCCTTCCGGTGCCCCGGCGCCCGGCCACAGGCCGCTCATCCACATGCCGATCTCCTCCACGTCGGTTTCCGAAGTGACCTTGCTGGGAGAAAGGGTGCCCTTGGCCATCACCACGATGCGATCGCAGATCTCGAACAGCTCCTCCAGCTCCTCGGAGATCACCAGGATCGCCGTGCCGGAGTTCCGCAGATCCAGGACCGATTGGCGGATGAAGGAGGAGGCGCCCACATCCACGCCCCAGGTGGGCTGGGCCAGCACCAGCAGCTTGGGATCCTGCATGATCTCCCGGCCCACGATGAACTTCTGGAGGTTGCCCCCGGAAAGGGACTTGGCCTCGGAGTTGGCGCCGCCGCATTTCACGTCGAAACGCCTGATGCATTCCTCCGCGAACCGCTTGGCCACGCCGAACCGGATGAGGCCGCTGAACAACATCCCCTTGCGGTAGGCCGTGAGCAGGATGTTCTCCGTGAGGGTCAGGCGTGGCACGGCCCCCCGCCCCAGGCGCTCCTCGGGCACGAAGCACATGCCCAGGGCCCTGCGCCGGGCCGGATTCATCCGCCCCACCTGGACGCCGCACATCTGGATGGCATGTTTCCCGGCCAGGGGCTCCTCCCCGGAAATGGCCCGGAGCAGCTCCTGCTGGCCGTTGCCGGAGACCCCGGCGATGCCCACGATCTCCCCGCTCCGCACCTGCAGGTGGATATCCCGGAGGTCCGTGCCGAAGGGATCCTCCGTGGCGTGGGACAGCCCTTCGATGTGCAACCGCACCTCGCCCCCGTCTCCGGGCTCGCCGTGGCAGCAGGCCGGAAGGTCCACGCCGATCATCATGCGGGCCATGGTCTGCGGCGTCTCCCGGGAGGGGATGCAGGTGCCCGTGACCTTGCCGCCCCGCAGGACCGTGGCCCGATGGCACAGCTCCTGGATCTCATCCAGCTTGTGGCTGATGTAGAGGATGCTCACCCCTTCGGCCGCCAGCTGCCGTAGCGTCTCGAACAGCTTGCGCACCGCCTGGGGCGTCAGCACCGAGGTGGGTTCGTCCAGGATCAGCAGCCGGGGGTTCTGGAGCAGGCAGCGGATGATCTCCACCCGCTGCCGCTCGCCCACGGACAGGGCATGGACCAGCCGCCGGGGATCCACGGGCAGGCCATAGCGGCTGGAGACCTCCTCGATGCGCCGGGAGAGGGTGGCCAGATCCAGCCTGCCCGGGATGGACAGGGCCACGTTCTGGACCACGGTGAGGGTCTCGAACAGGGAGAAGTGCTGGAACACCATCCCGATGCCCAGGGCCCGCGCCTGGGCCGGGTTGGAGATGGTCTCCCGCCGCCCTTCCCACAGGATCTCGCCCGCGTCCGGGCGGATGACCCCGTAGATGACCTTCATGAGCGTGGACTTCCCCGCGCCGTTCTCCCCCAGCACCGCGTGGATCTCCCCAGGCATGACCGTGAGGTTGATGCCGTCGTTGGCGATGGCCGAGGGGTAGACCTTGCGGATTCCCCTGATGGCGAGCCTGGGTGTATCGGAGGTCGGGGTGTGCATCGGGGCTTTCCCGGTGGTTCATCAGAAGCGGGGGGTGGAATGGGGTCGAGTATAATTTTTTATTCTTGTAAGTCAATTTTTTTCATAACTATCCACCCCCCTTTCCCGTGGACATAGAAATGGATGTGATTCAAATAGCTGATCTCGGAACGGATGGGATGGGTTCATCCCCTTCCCTGGGGCCGGATCCGGCCTCCCCTTCGCGATGCCACCCCGGCTCCCGGGAAGCCTCCGGATGGCGCTAACATGCGTGGACCCCAGCCTGCGCCCCCGAAAGGCCCTCCCATGACCCTTCCATCGGATCCACGGACCTTCATGGGCCGGGCCATCGAGCTCTCCCGGATCCACATGGAGGCGGGAGAGGGCGGGCCCTTCGGCGCCGTCGTGGTGAAGGATGGGCGCATCGTGGGCGAGGGCTGGAACCGCGTCACCTCCACCCGCGATCCCACGGCCCACGCGGAGGTGGTGGCCATCCGCGCGGCCTGCCTCCGCCTGGACAGCTTCGTGCTGAAGGGCTGCGAGATCTACACCAGCTGCGAGCCCTGTCCCATGTGCCTGTCCGCCATCTACTGGGCCCGGCTGGACCGCATCTGGTACGCCAACGGCCGGGCCGATGCCGCGGCCATCCAGTTCGACGACGAATGGCTCTACCGCGAAGTGGCCCTGCCGATGAAGGACCGGAGCCTTCCAGCGGTGGATCTCATGCGGGAGGAGGCCCTGGCCGTGTTCCAGGCCTGGGACGCGAAGGTGGACAAGATCCGCTACTAGCGCGACATCCCCCGGGGTGGCGGTCGAAATCGCGCACCCAAACCGCTATTCCGCATAGGCATCAAAGACATCGCGGAACGACGAGTGGTTTTGCTGGAATGCATCAAGAATCACTGGATCGAAATGCTCCGGCATGGTTCTGCCATCGCCGCGCGAAATGATGTCAACAACCTTGAGGTGATCCAATGCTGCCTTGTAGGGCCTTTTGCTCCGAAGGGCATCGTAGATGTCGCATATGTTCATGATCCGCGCCGTCAGTGGAATCGCTTCACCCCGCTTGCCGCTCGGATAACCCCCACCATCCCACCGCTCGTGGTGATTGAGCGCGATCTCGGCGCCCATCTTCAGATAGGGTGAATTGCTGTTGCCGAGGATCCTTGCGCCCATCAAGGGGTGGCCCCTCATGACCGCCCACTCATCCATCGTGTAGCTCCCAGGCTTGAGCAGTACATGATCGGAGATGCCTATTTTCCCGATGTCGTGCATCGGGCTTGCGAAGAAGATCTTGTCTACGAACGCTTCATCCTGGCCCAGCAGCCTGGCGAGATCGCGACTGTAGTAGCTGATGCGTTGCACGTGAGCGCCGGTATCCTCGTCTTTGTGTTCCGCCGCGCGCATCATCGTGAAGATGCTTTCAAGATAACTTTCCTGGAGATCGGTTGTTCTTTCCCGCACGCGTTGTTCCAGCACGTCGTTGTAGTTGAGTAATTCTTTATGCAGCAAACGCACTTCCAGCATATTGTGGACGCGCGCCAAGACCTCGGACAACTCGAATGGCTTGCTGACGAAATCCTTCGCGCCAGCCCGGAGTGCGCGCAGCTTCTGGCCCGGTTGGGCGGTGATGACGAGCACCGGAAGATACTCGTCCGGTGCAGCCACCTTGAGATCTTCCATGACCTGGAATCCGTCCATGCCGGGCATCTGGAGATCGAGAAGAATCAAGTCGTAGTGGTTCTTGATGTGAAGGTCGCAGACCTCACAGGGGTCCAGCGTGGTGGTGAGGCACACATAGCCGGCACCGCGGAGCATCTGCTCAAGCAGAATGACATTGGCTTCCTGATCATCAACGATCAGAACCTTGCCCTGAAGAACATCGGCTGGATTCACCATGAGATTGGCAGCGGAGTGGTGGTGCGGTGCGGCTTGGTCTCCGCAAAGTCTAGAGTCCGGCGCGCCTCGATGATCTGAGACATTTCGGCCATTTGGGCGTGGATCAGCGGCGCCAGCGCGATCAGCAACACCGCACCGGCCATCGAGGCAACCGTTCTCTGCTCAGCTTTCATGGCCAATCACGCCTCCGCCGAAAGCAATGCCCCGCGGTTTCGGATACCTGTGATCCCCGCCGCCCTGCCTCAGATGCCCTTCCGGCCACCCGTGGGTGGCTGGCCATGGATGAATGATCAGTTCAGGTAGACAGTAACGGCGATTCGATCCAGGGGATGCCTGCGGTTGTGCAGGTAGTAGCCGCCTCCCCAGTAGTCAATATACATATCGTCGTTGCCGTACCAATCATCCGCCCAGTACTCGGGCCAGGGGTCCATGACGCTGAACCAGAACCCACCGAACTGAAAGCGGGGAAACCCGCCGACCACCACCAGGGGAAAGCTGAACATCCGGAAACCGAACTCAGGGCCAAAGTGGCCACGGTAGCGGGCTTCGGGTATGCGGTATCCCTTGTAGCCGCCTCGGTCCTGCCAGTTGCGATGCTCAGCCTGCCAGTTTTGGGCGCGGTGCCCCTGCCAGACGGTCCGGTGTTCGACTTCCCTTCTTCGCTGGACCGATGGCGTGGGGCGCTTGGCCTGCTGCGGCCGCTGCTGTTCCCTCGGCTGTTCCCTCGGCTGTTCCCTCTGCTGCTGCTTTGGCTGGCCCCGAAGGTTTGAGGGTCGTTCCTCGCGCTGCTCTCGGGCCCGGGGCTGTTCTTCCTGGCGCGTGGGCCTGGCCCGTGGCTGTGGCCTCTCGGGTCTCGCTTCCTGCTGACGCTTGGGTTCTTCCTGCCGCTTCGATCGCTCCGGAGCCTCCTGGCGCGCGGGTCTTGCTTGCTGCCGCTCCTTTTCGGGCCTGGCGCTCTGTTCCTGATTCGGCCGCTTCGCCTCCCGTTCGCGTTGCTCATGCTGAGCGTGGGCCGGAACCATGGCCTCCAGCAGAAGGGGCAGAACTCCTATATTGATGAGCCCGAACAATTTCATGGTGATTGCCTCCAACAAGGTGACTTCCTGTGTCCATGGCTCGGCGCAACCGGTTCGGTTGATTGGACCCGTGGGCTAAGTGGCCGGTCGAACCCTGGTTATTGAGCAGTATTTGTACCGAGGCATTAGTTTTTTGTTATCAATAATTTGGAATATACCAATCACCGGCCGAAACGACGAATTCAATCAAGACGAAGCATCAACTCCTTCAATTCGATGGATAGAGACGGACGCAGGGCTCGCGATGGGATGCAGCACCCAGAAACAGGCGTCCAGCGCGGCTCATAGCCAGTAGGCCAGGAGTCGCGCTGCCCACTCCTTGAATCGCTGTCCATGGGGGCGCTGCTTCCACCGCTCCAGAGTGATTGGATCGGCACCTTTCAGGTCCTCCTCGAAGGCGCGCTCCATCTCCCGCCCAAAATCATCGCCCAGCACGACGACATTGACTTCCTTGTTGTGAAGGAAGCTCCGCATGTCCAGGTTGGTGGAACCCACCGTGGACCAGCTGCCGTCAATGACGGCGGTCTTGGCGTGCAGTACGGCGGTCCTCAGCTCATAGACCTTGATGCCGGCCTTGAGCATCTGGCCGTAGAAGGAATGGCCAGCCTGGAGCACCAGACCACCATCCGACACGCTGGGCAGGATGATCTTCACATCAACGCCGCGCTGGGCGGCCCGGACGAGCGCATCCATGATCTGAACATCCGGGACGAAGTAGGCCACGGTGATATGGATGGATTTCGTGGCCCCTTCGATGGCCAGAAAGTGCGCCTTGTAGATCTCGAAATCACCGCCCGGACGGCTGCTGAGGACCCGCAGCACCTGGTTTCCCACCTGTGGCAGCGGAGGCAGGTAGTCGCAAACCGGTAACGCCACTTCCTTCTGGTTGGTCCAGTTGTCCAGAAACACCCACTGCAGCGCGGCCACGGCCGGTCCTTCGATCTGGATATGCGTGTCCCGCCAGCCCACGGAGGTCCTGTTTTTGGCCTTTGATCTGAACAGTGAGCTGCGGGCGTAGGCGGCGGTGATGTTCACACCTCCGGTGAAAGCCACCTTCCCATCCACCACGAGGATTTTCCGATGGTCGCGGTTGTTGAGGCGCCACCGGCCAAGTTTCTGAAAGGGGCTCACGGGATGGAAGGGCAACAGCCGAATGCCCGCCTCCTTCATGTGGTCGAAAAACGCCTGGGGCGTGCCAAGGGTTCCAACGCAGTCGTAGATGATGTTGACCTGAACGCCTTCCTTCTGCTTCGCGATGAGCAGATCAGCGAACTTTGTCCCCAGGGGGTCCTGGTCGAAGAGGTAGGTTTCCAGGTTGATGCTTTCCTTGGCCGCTGAGATCGCCTCCATCATCGCGGCCATGATCACGGGCCCATCAAAGAGCAGCGTGACCTTGTTGCCCGCGATGAGCGGCCGTCCAGTGGCGGCTTCCTCGAGGCCCGCGAGGATCACGGCGGCCTCTACCTTGGAAGGGCCCAGGCGACGGGCCAGCAAGGCGGCGGCGTCCTTGCTGGACAGCTTTCCAAGGCTGTTGACGACGCTGGGCTTCGCCGGTGAATGGATGGGTCCTTTCAGATGATTCAAGTCCGGCAGCCGGGCGCAGGCAGAGAGCAGAAGACAGGGTACCAGGGCCCAGAACTGCCTGGGATGAGCCTCCCCGCACAGGGGATGCGCTGGACTCCTCCCCGAAACCGGGAGGTGTGGCGTGAGGCCGGCGTTCATGGCGAAGGGGTTTTCGTCTGGATCAGGTTCCCCAGGAGTTTCAGTTGCTCCTTCTGGATGTCCAACAACTCTGCCCACTGTTTCTCGCGCAGCAGATCCATCTTTTCGTGGAGCAGCATGATATCCAGTTCGGCCTTCAGATTGACTTCGTAGTCGTGTTCCGCGTGGATGCGGTCCTTCTCGGACTGCCGGTTCTGGGACATCAGGATGATGGGGGCCTGGATGGCGGCCAGCATGGAGAGGAAGAGGTTGAGCAGGATGTAGGGGTAGGGGTCGAAGGTCTGCCCGCGACTCATCAAGAGGAACGCATTGAGCCCCACCCACAGAACCATGACGGCGGCGAAGATGCCCACGAAGGTCCAGGATCCGCCGAAGGTCGCCACCGAATCTGCCGCCCGCTGGCCCAGCGTGGTTACAGCATCGCTGTCCTTCGAAATGTCGCGGGCGATATGCTTCTTCTCGGCCACGTGTCGCGCGACCTTCTTGGCCCGCTCGTCCAGGCCCTCATAAGGCATCCCCATCAACCTCGATGCCACCTCTCCGGGTTCGTGCATGGGGGATAACTCCTAGCCAAGGTACCTAAAGTTGGGGATCGCCGGCCGATTCCGCGGCCTGACCTTTCTGGCTGTCGGCGGCAAGGGCGGAGCATTCCTTCAGGTCCTCCCAGGCTTCACCCACATCCCCAGCCACATCATCCATCCGCCGCTTCGTGCGCCGGGCAATGTCCCTCAGCTGCCCTCGAAGCTCGGGACCGGTCTTCGGGGTGGTGAGGGCCACCACCACTGCGCCAACGACCGCCCCGGCGGCGAACATCAATAGCTTGGGGCCCATGGATGGGGTGTGTTCCTGGCTCATGGTGGCTTCTCCACTCGGGATTCGGGGAAGGCGGCTTGAGAGGGGTTCCGGCCCTTGGCGCAGCCCTGTGAACCGCGCCAAGGACCGGAGTTGCCGCCGCGCATGGTCCCCTGCCTAAAGTCCAGCCGCCTTGGAATCCGTGACGCCTTCGCCCGACACGACGAGTTCCACCCGCCGGTTTTCCTGCCGGCCGGCCTCTGTATCATTGGACGCGATGGGGTGTTCTTCCCCGAATCCCTTGAAGGTGATGGAACCAGCGGGAACGCCCTGGCTTACCAAGTAGTCCTTTGTGTTCATGGCCCGCTTTTCCGACAGGTTCTGGTTGAAGGCCTCGCTCCCGTTGCTGTCGGTGAAACCCTCCGCCTCGATCTTCAGCCCCTTATGCGTGGAAAGCACGCCCGCGATTTTCGAGAGTTTCTCCCGCGCGGCAGGCAACAGCGTCGCCTGACCGCTTTGAAACAGGACCCCGGACATGTTCACGATGAGCCCCCGGGCCGTGGCTCGGGTCTGAAGAATGGAATTGAGTTGTTCCATCAACTTGGATCGCAGGCCTTCGTTCTTGGCCTGAAGCCCGGCATTCTTGGACCACAGTCCTTCGTTGGTGGCTCGCAGGGCATCATTCTCCTTCTCGGCCAACTGGGTCTGCTTGAGGGCCGTGGTCTTGGCGGCCTCGGCCACGGCGGTTTCCTTCTGGGCGGCGTCCACTTTGTCCTGGGCCAATTTCGTCTCCATGGCCACTTGTTCCTTTTCCTGCTTCTGGACGGCGATCAGCCGTGCGTCCTCAGCCCGCTGGACGGTTTCCCGAGCCAGCATGACCCTGGCCTTGCGTCCCCCTGTGGAGGCCTCTGCCTGCTTGAGGAAATTCTCGGCCTTACCGAATGCTTCCGGTGCGTAGAACGACGCGCCTGCAGCCCGGGCGATGCGCACCGCATTGTGGGCCTGGTAGAGGTCAAGAGGCGTCTTGTCATTCATCGCCATTGGTTCGACGGCGGTCAGGTTCAGGGTGTACTGGCCACGCTTCAGCAGTTCATACTTGGCATCAATGAATTCGAACTGGCTGGGAGAGCCCTTGCTCAGGACATTTTCCAGAACCACCACATCACTGGGCTGACTCACGGCGAAATAGGGCTCCGCGGTCACCACGAGGCCGAATGTCTTGAGCTGTTCCGTGCCCTTGACCTTGCCTTTGCCATGCTTGATGACCAGTTCACCCAGATTGGTCGCCCGCCCCTCCGGAGAGATCCCCCACAGCACATAGGTCAAGAACTCCCCGCCGAAGCTCGATGCCGGGGGCAGGTTTTTGACCTTCGCGGTGATATGGATCCCCCCATCTTCGACCTTCACGGTCGCCACACCCGATGCGTTCCGCACAAGGACAGTGCCCATGAGGTCAATCCTGGCGGAAGATTTGAGGTTTCGGTAGTTGATGGCCTTCGCCGAACCCTGGACGACCGTCACCCGATACAGGGGTACCGTGGCGGGGGCTGCCTGCGAGGAGCCCAGGTTCGGGATGGGGGCGTTGTAGGGAGCTTCTTCGGCCTGGACGACCAGGAGAGCCGCCGCAAAGGGAATCGTTTTCCAGAATTTCATGTTCATGCCTTTCAGGGTGGTCAATGGGTTGATCGGTTCACTCGGCTGACCCAGGGACAGGAGGCACTCCTGAAACAGCTTCGCGAGAATGGAAAAAAGGTTCGGCGCCCCCTAGGCGGAGGACATGATCCCGGGCGGTCAGCCCCGCAGATCGTTCGCCGCATCGGACACGCCCCGCTTCAGGTCGCCCGCGGCAAGGGCTGCGCGCTCCGTCATGTCATCCCAGGTATCGCCGGCCTCTTGGGCCAGCTTTCCCGCCTTCCGCTTGGCGCGGCGGGCGAGATCCTTCAGATCTCCGCGGAGGTCGGGCCCGGTCCTGGGTGTGGTGAGGGCCACCACCACCGCACCGAGGGCGGCCCCGGCAATGAACGTCAAAATCATGGTGCTGTTGGAGGAAGAGGTTCTGTTCTCGCTCATGGGGGTTGTCCTATTCAGGTTCGTGCGGAGTTTGCTTGCGCTTGAAGAAGGCCAGCGCGGCGCTGATCCCTCCGATGATGCCCCCGAGATTCCGGGAGGCCGAATCAATCGTGTTGTGAAAGCGGGCGTGGAATTCCTTCAGCGTTCGCCCCACCTCCCCCATCATCTCGGCGAAGGCTGACACCTCATCCAGCGAGGCCTGCAGGGAGACCGCCAAGTGATCCATCCGCAATCGGGAGGCATGCACATCCTCCGCAATCTGGGACAGGTCCTTCCTGGTGGAGAGAAGAAAGGCATCCAAACCCTGCGCGGTCCGGCGCAACTGGAAAAGCAGGGGCACCAGGCCAACGGCGATGGCCACCAGAACCAGGATGAGTGTGACGTCGATTACGCTGGGCATGGTGGACTCCAAAACAGGGGACTCAGGCTTCTTCGTGCGCTGTGAGCATCCAGAGGGTATGGTCCATGTCCCGGCTCACACTGGAGTAGAAGTCGGCCGTGTCGTGTTGGCCCAGTTTTTCGGCCTTCCTGATGGCCTTGCGCATCCGCCCGGCGTATTCACCGCAGCTGTCCACCAGGTCGTCCAGGCGAACCTTGCGGACCAGGACCCCAGGTGGGGCGGCTGTGATCGAGGACAATCGTTGTGCGGAGGGGAGCGCGCCCAATCCCTGTCCGCAGAGGGTGACCGCTCGTGCATCGAGATCCTCCACATAGGTGGCCAGCTGGCCGTGGAGATGATCAAAGACCAGGCAGAGCTCGTGGGCGTCCTGGCCTTTGGCATTCCGACGGGCCTGCTCGGTCTGAAAGGCCAGATCGAGCGTCTCTGCCAAGGACTGGTTCAGCAGGTCGGCCAGATCCTCCGTGGACCTGGCGTCCACCCTGGCGTGCTCGGCGCGTACCTGGCTTCTCATCACGGCATGCTCCTGGAACGGTGAATCGGGTCGGGTGGCGTACTAGAGGATTCTCCTGCCCTGGATGAGCCGCACCAGGACAAGCACGATCGCGAGCACGAGAAGGACGTGGATGAAGGCTCCCATCGTGTATCCGCTCACGAGCCCCAGGGCCCAGAGCACGACGAGAATCACTGCGATGGTCCATAACATGGGGCATTCCTCCGTGGAGTTGACGCGTTACCAGGCCTTGAAGGAATCAGGGTTTTTCGACGAAGCCGTGGAACAAGCCCTTGAGCTCCAGCCAGACCTTTTCGGTGCCGCCCTTCACGCTTTCCCAGGCCTCGTCGCTGGCTGTCTTCAACTTGCTCAGATGCTTGGCCGCCTCGTCATGTTTGCGCTGCATGGCGTCAATGGCCAGGTCGTAGTTGACCTGCGCGTCCACCTCCGTGCGCTTGGCCTTGGCCCGCAGCACGTTCAGGTCGGCCGACCATTTCGCCAGCTGAGCGTCCAGCGTGCTTTCGTAGACCTTTCGATCCTTCAACATAGAAACTCCCTTTAGATGACCTTCCGGCCCTGGATGACCCGGATGAGAACGACGACGATCGCAAGCACGAGCAGAAGATGGACGAAGCCTCCCAGCGTGTAGGCGGTGACGAGTCCAAGGGCCCAGAGGACGATCAAAATGATGGCGATGGTCCACAGCATGTGGAACTCCTTCAGGAAAACTGCGAATTCCCGGCCCCCTGGATGAACCAGGGGGCCGGACGGAATGGCCTCAGGGCTTCTTCACCGTCATCATGTTCTTCACGCGCTGCACGCCACGGACATCCTCGGCGAGCTTGGTCACCAGGTCCCTCTCGGCGGCGTTCTTGGCCTCGCCGTGCAGGCTCACCACCCCATTCTTGGTTTTCACCTTGGTGGCCAGAGCATGGGTGGATTTGCGGAACAGGAGGGTCGTCTTGATCTGGGCGGTGATGGAGGCGTCATCCACCTTTTCCCCCAGGGTGCGGGGGGCCGGCCCACTGGGCTTGGCTACCACCAGGTTGTTGCGGACCTCTGAGATGCCATCCACATCCTTGGCATACTCGCCGGTCAGCTGCTTCTGTGCTTCCGAATCGGCCTTGCCCGAGAGGGTGACCACCCCTTTCTCTGTGTTGACATCCGTTCCGGAGGCGCTGACGTTCTTGTGGAAGGCCAGCACGGCCTTCACCTTCATGGTGATCCACGCATCCGAGTTGGCGCTGGGCTGATCACCCACGACGGCGAGCTGGTTGTTCACGCCCTTGACCCCCGGAAGTCCGGAGACCGTTTCCTGGGCCAGCAGCTTGTGATACTCACGGGATACGGAGCCCGTCAGGGTGACCACGCCCTCGGAGGACTGGACCTTGATGTGGTCATCCTTCAGGTAGGTCTTGAAGTTGTAGCTGCTCTTGGCGGAGGACTCGATCCGGTTATCCAGTTCGGAGCCCTGCATGGGAAGACCCCCCGCCAGCATCAGCGCTGCGGAAGACACGAAAGCGATGGATGGATTCAGTTTGAAAATCGGCATGGTGTTTGTCCTTTTTGGTTTTTGAAGGCGGCTTGGTTGAGGAATCTACAGGGCATGCCCGCGTGGGACGGAAGCGGATTCAATCCCGTGGCTGGGTTCAAACATCCCCATGTCCCGGGTTCCCACCCGGCGCCCGAGGAGCGTCATGCCTGTTGCCGTCCGGGGTCTTCTCCCGCGCGTTGGGCTTCGGAAGGCTCTTCGGGGCGTGTTTGGGATCCTGGTCATGCTTGGATTCGTGCCTGGAGAGATCGTCCACCTTCTTGGATGCGGAGATTTCCCAGGAGGTCGAGTGCGCTCTGTGATTCGATTCAGGGCCTGGCTTGCCGGGCTGGGGATCCCCAACGGGCTCCGGATTCGGTTCTGACTGTCCGGGCTGCGGATCCCCTAACGGAATGGGTTCCGGCCCATGGTTATGACTGGTAGGCATGGCTGTCTCCTACGCGGACGACAGGACGCATCGCCCGCAACGGGGCCCAGGGATGGGCATGACTGGGAACGAACCCGATTCCTGTCCAGAGAGGCTCGGACAGCGGGGTGGATGGATCGAAACGGCCGGACTTCGGCAGAAGCGCCGAAGTCCGGCCGGGTGCTACTTCTTTTTGGGGTAGGTGATGATGATGTTGACCCGGCGGTTTTCCGCCTGGCCCTCGGCAGTCGCGTTGTAGGCGATTTGCCGGGTGCGGCCGAATCCTTCCGGGGAAAGCCTGGAACGCTCGATCCCGAAATTATCCACCAGGTAATTCACCACGTTCTCGGCGCGGCGCTTGGACATGTCCATGGCCAGTTCCGGGGTGGCCTGCAGGTTACCTGTGTGCCCTTCCACCGTCGCGTTGACGGAGGCGTTCGCCTTCAGGAAATTGGCCACCTTGCGGAGGTCCTCACGGTGCTTCGGTAGGACCTCGGCCGATTTCGCGTCGAACTCGATTTCCAGCGCCATGGTGACCCTGGAGGGGACCACCCGGAGCCCCTCGATATCCGTCACGCAGGGGACAACGGCATTGATGCGCCGGTTCGCCCGCTTTCCTTCCTCGGTGCTGTTGTCCGCCACGGGGCGGGAATCGCCGTACCCAACGGCCTTCAGGCGGGAACGGTCAATGTGTGTCTTGTCCACCAGATAGGCCACGACGCTTTCGGCCCGTTCGAGGGACAGCTTCATGTTGTGTTCAACGGGCCCCACATTATCCGTATGGCCTTCGATCACGGCCGTGGTCTGGGGGTACTTCGTCAGGAAGGTGCCTACCACCGCGAGCTTCTCGCTGTCATCCCGCTGGAGGTCGGCCTCGTCAATCTCGAAGGTGAGGTCGAGGATGGCGCAGTATTCCTGGGTCTTCACCGGGGGCGGTGCCACCACCACGGGTGCGACATACACCTCGGGTGCAGCCGCCTGGGCCACAGGTTCCGGCGCCGGCGGAGGAGTGGGGGCCGGGGCCTTCCGGCCGAACCGGAAGAGCACGCCAACCGAAGCAAGGTCAATGTCGCCCTTGCTGTTCACGGCATCGTTGATCCGGTAGCGTTCCACTTCGGCACGCACCCCGAAAGAGCGGGTGAAATCGTACTGAAGCCCCACGCCGAACTTGTAGTTCGTATCGCGCTTGCTGGGGGTGGGATTGAGCACCGTGACCGCTCCGGTTCCCGTGAAGGAATCCTTGGCCTCTGCGTGGATCACGCCGGCCCGGGCAAATGCCGAAAACCGCTCGGTGAAGGGCAGACTGAAGACCAGGTCGAAATTCAGTCCCTTGAGCTTGATATCGCCGTTGAGGGTTCCCGCGGGCAACGTGGCCGCGGTGAATCCGAACTTTCCCAGATCGAAGTAGCCGCCTTCAAGGGCGAAGTACTTGTTCATCTGGTAGCCACCGAACAGTTTGTAACCGAGGTTGCTATCGCGATCGCTGATCGAGGTCGTGGTCAGGCCCCCCGCCAGCAGTCCGTTGATGATCCCCTGATCGTCGATTTTGGCTCTCGACTGGCCGACATTGGCTCCGACATACCAGCCTGATTCCTGCGCCATGGCGAAGGGGCTGGCGATGATGCTGAGAGCCAACAGACGCAGCATCCCTGAGGCTTTTGCTGTTTTCATATGTTCTCCAAAGAAAGATGTACCGTCTGCATGAGGGGATTAAGGAGCGGGAACATTGACAGTGTTGGTGTCCAGGGCGATCGTGCCGGCCGTGATGGCTCCGGCGAGGATCCGGCCATTGATCACGGCACCGGTCATGCACGTGGCGTCACGGCCCGTGATGATGCTCCCGTAGAAGGTCGTGCCAACGCCGACCGTGGCGTCCTGAGTGGGAACCCAGAACACGTTCTTGGCCTGGGCGCCGTTGGCCAGGGACATGCTGGCCCCGGTTGTCAGCGAGGAACCGATCTGGAAGACCCAGACGGCATTCGCGTTGCCGCCGGCGTCGAGAATCAGGGGGGTCGAGACCAGGATGGTGCTGCCGGACGTATAGGTTCCGGGAGGAATGCCCAGAGGATAGACGGCGGAGATGTCCGCGCCCGCAGTGACGGTGGTTCCGGGAGGCAAGCCCTTGGCCTGGTTGTACGCGATCAGCAGATCGGCTCGCGCCTGGGCGGACACCGTGTCATTGATGTGGATCGTGCCGTTCACCTGCACCGGCAGCAACCCATTGGAGGTGCCTGGATCCAGGGAGACATCGCCGTTGATCATCGTGCCGGCACCGGTATTGGTGATGGCAGAGGTGGCCATGATCCCGAAGGTTGCCGCCGAACCGAGGGAGACTGGGCCAGGGACGACGGCAGTGCCGGTGGTGAAGGTCCAGGGATTGGGAATCAACCCAGAGGCCAGGGCGACGCCAGCCAGGTCCGTCGCAGCCGTGGTCACGGTGGCGGTGTACTGCGTGCTGGCAGTCAGCGGGCTGGTGGGTGTGAAGGTGGCAATATTGGTCAGCGCATCGTAGGTGACTGCACCGAGCACCAGAGCACCCAAGGGGGGGCCGGTGGGCTGAACAGTGAAGGTGACGGTGGTGAGGGTCAACGGGTCCATCGCCTTGCTGAAGGTGGCATTGACAGTGGCGTTGAGCGCCACGTTCGTGGCCAGATCGGCAGGGTTGGTCAGGGTGATGGTGGGCGGGGCTACGACGATGGCATCCGTGGTGAAGGTCCACACATAGTTGCTGGCCGCGGGCAGGGCCGCCTGATTGCCGGCCAGTTGATTGCCGGCCAGATCGGTGGCTGCGGTGGTGACGGTGGCGGTGTAGGTGGTGCTGGCGACAAGGGCGGCCGTCGGCGTGAAGACCGCGATCCGCGAGGCGTAGGTGACGCCACCGGCGACGGCGGTCAGGCCAGGTCCCGTCAGCGTGAAGCTGGCAGCGGTGAGCGTGGCGGGCGCCATGTCTTCCGTGAAGGCGGCGCTGATCGCCGTGTTGGTCGCCACGGCCAGGGTGGGGCCAGGCGTTGAGGTGACAGGCACGGTGACGGTGACGCGGGGACGGGTGGTGTCCGGGACGATACCGGTCGTGAAGGTCCAGACATAATTGCTGGCCGCGGGTAGAGCGGCCTGATTGCCGGCCAGCTGATTACCGGCCACGTCGGTGGCCACGGTCGTAATGGTGGCGGTGTAGGTGGTGCTGGCGGTGAGCACTGCCGTCGGAGTGAAGGTCGCCGTTCGGGAGGCATAAGTCACGGTGCCCGTGACGGCTGTCGTGCCAGGTCCCGTCACCGTGAAACTGGTGCCGGTGATCGTGGCGGGGGCCATGTCTTTCGTGAAGGCGGCCGTGATGGCGGTGTTGATGGCCACGCCCGTCGTCGGACCGGGAATCGTGGTGGCGGGTACGGTGAGCGTCACGCGGGGACGGGCGTCGAGGGTTGCGGTGGTGCCGCCTCCGCCCAGGATCGGCGCCCGGCTTCCTTCGCCGGTACTGCCGCACGCGACCGCCAGGGCGATCGACAGCAGAGCCACGGACCACATCAATGGCCTGGTCATACTTTTAAGTTTGTTCATGTGCTTCTCCTCTATGGGTCTGATCCAGAATCGGATCGTTGAAACAGGGCGATCCCAGGCCGAGGCGCGCGGTGGCGCACGGCAGCACTGCGGTGAACTGCATCTTCAGATGAGGGGCTGTTGCCATCAGCCCATGTCGTGGGTGCCGTTAAGGATCCTTGGTTGACTGGCTGGGGGTCCGGTTATCGGGGGCCGAACCTATGGAAGTGGGTGTCCTCATGAATGGTTCCTTCAATTACCGTTTTAATAGGGCATTTTTTGTGCCGATTCATAAAATCCAGCAATTAATAGAGTTATGATATTTAAATATATCATCACCATGGCGTACCCCATCAAGATGAAGTACTCTTTCAGTCAATTCGAAGGGCAGAGCCACATCATGCGTGCCGACAATCTGGATCACAAGGAGCTGCTGGATCTGGACCCGGAGGGGGGCGTCATCCGGTTCGCCGGACAGCGCGCCATCCTGATGGATGCCGTGGCGATGGGGCTCTTACGCAAGTACCTGGTCGAGAATTTCGGAATTACGGCCGCCCGCACGGTGCTCACCCAGTTCGGCTTCGCCCATGGCTGGCGCATGGCCGAAGCCATTCAGACCGAGTTCAAGTGGGACAACGACGACGAATGGCGCCACGCCTGCACCCGCATCCACACCCTTGAAGGCCTCTTCAGCATCGCGTCGGAGGGCCGCGACCCCCTTTCCAAAGAAGGCATGATGCTGGGCGCCTCCTACGAGGCGGAGCAGCACCTCCTGCATTTCGGCCGCGCGGATGTGCCGATGTGCTGGACCATCAGTGGTCTCATCAGTGGCTACCTCAGCCGAACCACCGGCAAAGAAATCTTCGTCCTCGAAGACCGCTGCATGGGCAAAGGGGATGCGGGTTGCCACCTGTTCGGCCGCACCCGCGAAGGCTGGGGGGACGAACGGGCCGATGAGCTGCGTTTCTACACGCCCACCCGCCTGGCGGATTGCCTCGATGTCTCGATCCACCGCGTCACGGAGACCTTGAAGGCCGCCGAACGGAAGCTCCATGAGCACCGCCGGGCACTGGTTCGTGTTACCCGGGATATTGAGGAACCACAACTGGGCATCGTGGCCAAGAGCCCTGCCATGCGGCAGCTCGTGGACCTGGCCCGCCGCGTGGCCAAGGTTGATTCCACCGTCCTCGTTTCCGGAGAAAGCGGATCGGGCAAGGAGCGCATCGCCCGGCTGGTCCACGAACAGTCCACCCTGGCGGCTGGCCCGTTCATTGCGGTCAACTGCGGCGCCATTACGGAGACCCTGCTCGAAAGCGAGCTCTTCGGCCATGCCCGTGGCGCGTTCACCGGCGCGACCCACGACCGGCCGGGCCTGTTTGAAGCCGCCCACGGCGGGACGCTGCTCCTTGACGAAGTGGGTGAGGTCTCGCCGGGCATGCAGGTCAAGCTCCTGCGGGCCCTCCAGGAGCGCGAAATCAGGCGCGTTGGCGAGAACAAGAACCGGAAGGTGGACGTGCGCATCATCGCGGCGACCAACCGCAACCTTGCCCTCGGAGTCGCGGGCGGCATCTTCCGTCAGGACCTCTACTACCGGCTCAAGGTCGTCGAGCTGCACGTGCCGGCGCTCCGCGAACGCCGCGATGACATTCTGCCCCTCGCCCGCATATTGCTCGCGGGCTCTGCCCTGTGGATGAAACGCAAGATCTCAGGACTCTCCCCGGCCGCGACGGATCAGCTCCTTCGCTACACGTGGCCGGGCAACGTCCGCGAGCTTGAGAACGCCATGGAGCGGGCTGTCGCACTCGCGCCTGGAATGCGCGTGGAACTCGAGGACCTGCCCGAAGAGATCCGCCAGGCCTGTCCCGTGCCCGTGGCCAATGTGGGGACCGTCCAACCCCTGGAAGAGGTCGAGAAGGAATACATCCTGGCGGTGCTGGGCCTGAACAACGGCAATCAAACCCGCACCGCCGAGCAACTCCAGATCGGCTCGGCGACCCTCTACCGGAAGCTCAAAAGCTATGGCTTGATCGGCCGCGAACGGGCGGTTCGGAAGACCACCTGAGCCACCACCCTAGACGGATCCTGAGGTTCGATCACAAATCATAGAGGGTGTCGCCATTAGCGACGGCGGCCAATGCGGCGCCGGTTTCAAGGCCGATGCGGACTTTCAACTTGAAGCGGCTGTGTTCGTTGAAGCGGTCCAGGGCCTCGACCACGTCCATGGCCTTCTGCGCCGCGCGGATGGTTTGAATCGCCACCGCGTCGGACAACCCTATGGAAGCCAGGTAGGCATCGCCGATGGACCGGCTCCGATCCAGGCCCGGGTCGCCGCCGCTGCTATCAAAGCGGTTGGAGATATCCTTCAGCACCCCCACCAGCACCTCGCCGCTCGCGCCTTCCGAAAAGGCCGTGAACTCCAGGAGATCAGCAAACAGCACCGTCACTTCCGCGAAGCTTTCGGTGATGAGCTCCGTGAAACTCCCGGTCGTGGCCATGGGGCGCCCCTTCAGGTGCTCCACAATGGAGTAGGGCAGGGCATTGAGCAGCAGCCGCTCGGACATCTTCTGTTCCGCCGTGACGCGATCGTAGAGCCGCTTGGTTTCCAGGTGCAACAGGCGGACCTCCAGCATGTTGTGAACCCGGATCAATACTTCGGCGAGATCGAATGGTTTGCTGACGAAATCCTTGGCCCCCGCGTTCAAGGCGCGCAGCTTGTGCTCCGGCTGGGCGGTGATCACGAGGACGGGAAGGTAGCCGCCAGCCTCGATTTCCTTCAGGTTTTCCATCACCTGGAAGCCATCCATGCCGGGCATCTGGAGATCAAGCAGGATCAAGTCATAACGGTTGAGGAGGTGGAGCTCGCAGACCTTTTCTGGATCCATCGTGGAGGTGATGGCATCGTAACCGGCCCCGCGAAGCATCTGGTCGAGCAGCAGGATATTGGCTTCCTGATCGTCCACGATGAGGATCTTGCCGTGAAGAATGTCGCTGGTAGTAATCATGTGAGCTGCGGTCCCTTCTGGAGGCCGATCAGATGGTGTGGCGATTTCAACACCCCATCAATCGCCGCCATTAACGCTTGGACATTGATGGGCTTGGTCAGATATTGGTCGAATCCCAGCTCCAGTCCATGATGGATGTCACCCCGCATGGCATTGGCGCTGATGGCAATCATGGGGATGTGCATCGTCTCAGGATCATTGCGCAGGATTTTAAAAGCATCGAACCCGCTGATATCAGGCAGATTGATGTCCATCAGGATCAACTCCGGACGCTGCTTGCGCGCGAGTTCAATGCCGAGGCGCCCGTTCACGGCTGTCAGCAAGTGCAGGTCGGGGCGACGTCCGATGAGTTGCTCGACCAGCAGCAGGTTGGCCGGATTGTCCTCGACATAGAGAAGGGTGCGCCGCAGCGCCGCAGGCTCACCCTGACCGGTCTCGATGGCCTCCGGTGTGAGGACTTTGAGGGCAAGGCACGGCGCAGCCACCGAGCTCAGCTCGAACCAGAACACGCTGCCCACGCCGACGGTGCTTTCCACGCCGATCGAACCACCCATCAGTTCCACCAGGAGTTTGCTCATCACGAGCCCGATGCCGGTGCCTTCCTCGCTGCTGCGCTCCTGGCCCAGCCGGTTGAACGGCTGAAAGAGCTGCAGCAGCTTGTCTGGAGGCAAGCCCATGCCGCTGTCCATGATGCTGATGCGGATGCGCTCCGGGGTGGCCCGGATGCAGTCAACGACGACCGTTCCCCCGGGCCGGTTGTATTTGATCGCGTTGGAAAGCAGGTTGATGAGCACCTGCTTCACCCGGGTCCGGTCCGCCTGGATGAAGAGGAGGGCATCGAACTGAGGCATGGTCAGCTTGATCTCTCGCTTTTGCCGCTCGGGCTCGATCATGGCCTCGCATTCGAGCATGACCTCGGCCAGCGACACCGGCTCCACGGACAGTGATAACTTCCCGGATTCAACCACCGAAAGATCGAGGATCTCGTTGATCAACTCCAGCAGATACCAGCCCGCGTGGAGGATCTGCTTGATGTTCCCCTTCTGGGTCGGAGTGACCTGCGGGAAGTCGGAGTCAATCAACTGCGCGAAGCCCAGGATCGCATTGAGGGGCGACCGCAACTCATGGCTCATGCTGGAAAGGAACTCGGATTTGGCGCGGTTGGCCTTTTCTGCCGCGAGTTTGGCACTCTCCAGCTCGGCATTCTTATCCTGCAATTCCTGGTTCAGCAGGACCCGCTCTGCCTCGACCCGCTTGCGCGCCGTATTGTCGGTGCCGATCAACAGGTAGCCGATGATGCCGCTTTGAATATCGCGCAAGGCCGTGACCGACACCACCGCCGGGAAGCGGCTTCCGTCCTTGCGGATGTAGGTCAGCTCATAGATGTCCTCGATGCCCCGCGAAGCCTTGAACACCAGGGCCTCGAAGCCGGGCGTGATCGGGGTCTCCAGCTCCAGGCTCAGCGCCCTGGCCCGTTCAATCACTTCGGTGGCGTCGGAAATGTCAGCCGGGGTGACCTTGTTCATCACCTCGGCGGCCTCGTAGCCCAGCATCCGCTCAGCCCCGACGTTGAAGATCTGAATGACGCCCTTCGCGTCGGTGGCGATGCTGGAGAAATTGGCGCTGTTGAAAATGGCG
>JAUXSE010000033.1 GCA_030681515.1 Geothrix sp.
GTGGTCTTCACCACGCGGTCCCAGCCCGTGTTGGCGGCGGTGAGCACGGCGCCGAGGTTCTTCAGGACCTGTTCGGTCTGGGCCTCGATGGGGCCCGTCACCATCTCCATGGTCCCGGGCACCAGGGGGATCTGGCCGGCGGTGAAGAGGTGGTTGCCCGAAACCTGGGCCTGGCTGTAGGGGCCTATGGCGGCGGGGGCGTTGGGCGTGGAAATGGTGCGCATGGGAACTCCTGGAAGGCCTATTGTCCGCCCTTTTTCCCCCAGCGCCGCTTCTTGTGGCGCCAGTTGCGGTTGGGCTTGGGGGCGGGGGAGAGGGGCGCGTCGAAGGGGGAGGCGGGCTGCTCGGTTTCATCCTCCCCTTCGCCGTCGTCGAGGCGGCGGGGGCCATCCTCGATCTGCTGCTGCACCCACTGGGCGGTGCGGTGCATGAGGGCCGCGAGGCAGAGGCTGGTCTCGATGCGGGCGTGGGGCAGGGGGCCCAGCTGGGTGAAGACCGAGGGGTCCGGCGGGATGACGCGGGGGATGGCGATTTCCGGCAGGGGCATGGGCAGGGCGTCGTAGGCTTCCTCCGGCAGGCGCCGCCAGGGTTCGGGCGGGGCCTGTTCGCGCTTGAGAAGATCGGCCACGGTCTGCTTTTTCTTGGGCGGCCGGCCGCGCTTCTTGGGCGCGGCCACGGCGGCGGCGTCCAGGGCGGACTGGAGGGCCTTCAGCACCTCGTCCCGGCTCTTGCCCCGCAGATCAAAGAGCAGCCAGGGATCGCGGTCCAGGGCCTCGGCCATCACGTAGCACACGGCGGCCACGTGCTTGCAGGGGTTGGCCCAATCCGGGCAGTCGCAGTGGGTCTGCAGTTCCTTCGGCACGCGCGGATAGAGGCTGGCACCGGCTTCGCGGAAGGTCTCGTCCAGGCCCTGGGGCATTTCGCCCGCCAGCAGGGAGGCCACGAAGCGGCTTTCCTGGGCGATGCGATCCAGGGCCTTCTCCCATTGGGCGGCGGTGAGCGCCGGCAGGCCGAGGGTCACGTTGTAGGTCTTGCGGCCGTGGACCCGGGCCTGGATCTCGCCGGGCTGGACGCCGAAGTGGGAGACATGGCCATCCTCCGCGTACTTCTTGCCGCGGGGCAGGCGGTTCTCGTAGTCGTCGCCCAGTTTTTCCAGCCCCTGGATCCAGAGGCGGCCCCACCAGGTGGCGCCGAAGCGATCGGTGTGGCTGATCATGGCGCCACCTCCTCAGAGTGCCTAACAAAACCCCCACGGGGCCGCGCGAGGGTCGCCGGGCGAGCGAGGCGAGGAACGCGAGGAGAGGCGTAGCGGGTACTACGCGCGACGAGCGTGACACTGGCTCGCGACGCCCGCCGCCCCTCGCCCGGAGGGATGAAGCCAGGCAGGCGCCCCGCGGCGTCAGGTCCCTTGAACAACGAACCACGTTGCCCTGCGGGTCCTTCCTTGCGGTGCATCCTGCCTGGCTTCATCGCGGCCTCGTCGGGGTTTTGTTAGGCACTCTTAGCCTTCCGGCGGATCCCTGATCGACTGGTTTTCGGCGCGGCCTCGTCGCCGTTCCCTTCATCCGAATCCAGCAGCTCGGCATCCGGATCCAGGGCCACCAGGCGGCGCAGGGCCTCGTCGTCGAGCTCGGTGAGCCAGCCTTCGCCGCTGCCCACCACGCGGTCCGCCAGGTCGCGCTTGGATTCCAGCAGCGCGTCAATTTTCTCCTCCAGCGTGCCGATGGTGACGAGCTTGTGGACCTGCACGTTCTTCGTCTGGCCGATGCGGTAGGTGCGGTCCGTGGCCTGGTCCTCCACGGCGGGATTCCACCAGCGGTCGAAGTGGAAGACATGGGTGGCGGCCGTGAGGTTCAAGCCGACGCCGCCGGCCTTGAGGCTCAGCAGCAGCACGGGCGGTGAATCCGGATCCTCCTGGAAGCTCCGCACCATCTCGTCGCGGCCTTCGCGGGTGGTGCCGCCATGGAGGAAGGGGGGGTCGAAACCAAGGGCCTCCCCCAGGTGGATCTGCAGGCGGTCGCCCATCTCCTTGAACTGGGTGAAGACGATGGCGCGCTCGCCGGCCTCCACCACCTCTTCGAGCATCTCGGTGAGGCGATCCAGCTTGCCGCTGCGGCCGCGGTAGGGCCCCTGCGCCTTCAGGAACTGGCTCGGGTGGTTGCAGATCTGCTTGAGGTGCGTGAGCAGGGCCAGGATCCGGCCCCGGCGCTCGATGCCGCTGGCCGCGTCCAGTTCCTCGTCCATCTTCTCGACGCGGTACTGGTAGAGCTCGGCCTGCTCGCGGCTGAGCGTCGTGAAGACCTTCATCTCCAGCTTCTCCGGCAGATCCTGGATGATGGCCTTGTCGCTCTTCAGGCGGCGCAGGATGAAGGGACCGATGAACTGGCGCAGCTCGCTGGCGGCGTCCGGATCGCGGTACTTCTCGATGGGCGTGGCGAAGCGCTCCTTGAACTGGGATTCGCTGCCCAGGTAGCCCGGCAGCCCGGCGCTCATGATGGCCCACAGCTCCGTGAGGCGGTTCTCGATGGGGGTGCCGGTGAGGGCCAGGCGGAAGCCGCCCCGTAGCTTGCGGATGGCCCTGGCCTGGGCGGACCCGGCGTTCTTGATGGCCTGGGCCTCGTCCACCACCACCCCGCCCCAGTGGCGGCCCGAGAAGGTGTCCTCCTCGCGGCGGACGACGCCATAGGTGGTGAGCACCAGCGTATGGGGCTGGAAGGTGGCGGGCAGGATGTCGCGGTTGTTGCCGTGGTGCACGAAGACCGGCAGGCTGGGCGCGAACTTCGCCAGTTCGCGCTCCCAGTTGCCCAGCAGCGAGGTGGGGCAGACCAGCAGCGTGGCGGGGCCGAATTCAGGATTCTGGATCTGGCGGTGCAGCAGCAGGGCCAGCACCTGGATGGTCTTGCCAAGGCCCATGTCGTCCGCGAGGATGCCGCCGAGGCCGAGCCGGGAGAGGCCCTCCAGCCAGGCCAGACCCCGCAGCTGGTAGGGGCGCAGCTGGCCGTGGAAACTGGCGGGCTGGGTGATGGGCTTGTCGGGAAGGATCTTCAGGTCGTCGAGGGCCGCGCCGAAATCACCGGCCACCTCCACCTCGATGGCCTCGCTGACGCCGGGGATGCGGGCCGTGCCGGTGAGGGCCGCGGCCAGGGCTTCGCCCTTGGTCATGCTCTCGAATCCAGCGCCCTGGCTGGCCTGGATGACGGCCGTGATCTGCTTGAGGGTCTCGGGATCCAGGGCCACCCACTTGCCCTTCCAGGCCACCAGCGGGTGCCTGAGGCTCGCCATCTGGGCGAAATCCGCCATGCTCAGGGCGTCGTCGCCCAGCATGAGCGACCAGTCGGCGCTCACGCTGCCTTCGAGGCCCGCCTGGGCCATGGGCGCAGAATCCACCACGTTGCGGGCGCCGAGGCGGACCTTGGCCCGCAGGCGCTTGGCGCCGCCGAAATCGGCGAGGCCTTCGGGGATGTGGACGAGGAAGCCCGCCTCCTTCAGCTGGGCCGCGCCGCGGGTGAGGAACTCCCAGGCCTCCGTGGGCCGCAGCACCAGATCCTCGGGTTTCTGGCCGGAGAGCGCGCGTTCCAGGGCGGGGAAGAAGGGCATCGCGCGGGCGAGGCCTCGCAGCAGCGCCTGGCGGGCCTGGAGCACCTCGGGCTCGGTGGAGGGTTCCCAGAGTTTGGCCACGCCGACGTCGGCCCCGGCCTCGGTTTCCAGGCCCACCTTGAGTATCCAGCCCTCCTCGGCCAGGCGATCGGCGTCCAGCACGGCCTGGCTGAAGGTCGGCACGGGCGGTGCCTCCAGGCGCAGGCTGGGGCGCAGCCACTGGGGCCGCGCGCCCTCGCTCCACTGGGCCAGCTGTTCGCCCAGGGTGCGCTCGGTAATGCCGGTGGTGGGGAATTCCGGCAGCTGGTGGGAGAGGGCCACCATGATGCGCTCATCCCAGGGCAGCCGGTCCCGCTTGTGGCCCCGCAGCCGGTGGACGAGGCCCAGGCGGGGATCATCCCCGGCCCGCAGGCCGCCGGACACGAAGCGCATGATGAAATCCGCGCCGTCCTCCAGGAAGGCCGTCAGCACCGCATCGGCGGCGGGGGGCATGGCCAGGTCGTCCTCGATGTCGAAGGCGTCCAGTTCGCCCAGAGCCAGGGTCTTGGTGAAGGCCCAGGCATCGTTTTCCGGGAAGGCCTGGGCCGCGGGCGGCAGGGCCTCCGCCAGCTGGCGCAGGGCCGCGCGGTCGGAGGGGCTGGTGAGGCTCACGCCCCAGCGGGCCTTCCAGGGGTTGCCCGTCGTGTCGAGCTGGGGCAGCAGGGCGCCACGGACCACCAGGGATTGCAGCAGGCGCAGGGCCGTGGCCCAGTAGCGCAGCGTCGGTCCCGCATGGGCGGGATGCAGGGCCAGGGAGGATAGCCAGGGGTAGGCCCGCTGCCAGCGCAAGGGCACCGCGTGCATCTCCACCAGGGCGCCATCGGGCAGGAAGATCTGGGCCTTGGCGGGCGTGAGCCGCTCCCGTCCCTGAAGCTCACCGGGCAGGGTGCGCAGGCCGCGCACCCACTCGGCGGGTTCCACCGCTTCGGGCATGCAGAGCAGAAATCCGCGGTCCTGGGGGCGGTATTGGAGGAAGGGATTCAGCATGAAGGGGCGGTAGTCTTAGGACTGACCATGGACATCGGACGGCGCCTGCGCGGCCCGATGTGGGCTGAAGGCCAGGGAGCGGGATGATGAGACTCGGCTTTGCAAGCGATCATGCGGGGTTCGACCTGAAGGAAAGGCTTAAGGCCTGGGCACAGGGGCAGGGGCACGCGGTGGTGGATTTCGGCACGGATGGGTCAGCCTCGGTGGATTACCCGGATTTCGTGCATCGGGCGGCGGAGGGCATGGATCAATGGGAGCGCCTGGTGGTGGTCTGCGGATCCGGCATTGGCGTGAGCATCACGGCCAACCGCCATGCCGGCATCCGCTGCGCGCTCGTGACCTCCCCCGAGCACGCGGCGCTGGCCCGGCAGCACAATGACGCGAACGCCATCGCTTTCGGCCAGCGGCTGACGGATCCGCTCCAAGCAGAATCCTACCTGAAAACCTTCCTGGAAACACCCTTTGAAGGGGGAAGACACCAGGGACGGGTGGAGAAGATCGAGTGGAAGGGCTGCTGCTGATGCGCCGAGCCGAGGCATTGCGCCCCCTGATGTTGGAGAAAGACGTCCAAGTGCACGCCGCCGGTTCCTGCCTCATCAAGCTGGGCGGCACCCATGTGCTGTGCGCGGCGAGCCTGGAGGAGAAGGTGCCGGGCTGGATGAAGGGCCGGGGCGCAGGCTGGCTCACGGCGGAGTACGGGATGCTGCCCGCGGCCACGAACACGCGATCGGACCGGGAGGCGGCCAAGGGCAAGCAGCAGGGGCGCACGGTGGAGATCCAGCGGCTCATCGGCCGCAGCCTCCGTCAGGCGGTGGATCTCGCCACCCTGGGCGAGCGCACCCTCACGGTGGATTGCGATGTGCTCAATGCCGACGGTGGCACCCGCTGCGCGGCCATCACCGGCGCCTGGGTGGCCGTGGCGCTGGCCCTGCGATCCCAGGGGCTGTCGGCCGCCCTGGTGCGCCAGGTGGCGGCGGTGAGCGCGGGCATCGTGGAATCCGGCGACGGGCGCCGGGGGCTGGTCCTGGATCTGGAGTATGAAGAGGATCACCTGGCCGCCGTGGATTGCAACCTGGTGGCGGCGCGATCCATGGCGGGCGGCGAACTGGAGCTGGTGGAACTCCAGGGCACGGGCGAGGGGCGCGCCTTCAGCCGGGCGGAGGCCACGGGCCTGATGGACCTGGGCCTGGCCGGCTGTATGGCGCTGATGGAGGCGCAACGGGCGGCACTCGCATGAAAAGGCTGCTGCTGGCGATGGGCCTCCCCGCCCTGCTCGCGGGCCAGGGCATCCCCCAGGCCATCGCCTCGCCAGGCCTCGAAGCCGGACCCATGGAGCCCCGCCGCATCGAGGTCGTGGTCCAGCCCGCGGACATGGTGTTCCGGTTCACGCCCCGGGTGATGATTCCGGGAATGCCGCGCGTGTCCGTGGCCCTGAGCGGAGGCGGCGCACGCGGACTGGCCCACATCGGCATCCTCCAGCGCCTGGAGGAGGTGGGCTATCCGCTGGACAGCATCACCGGCACCAGCGCGGGGGCCCTGGTGGGCGCCCTCTACGCCAGCGGCTTCTCGGGGCGCGAGATCGAGGATCTGTTCGGCCGCCTGGATCTGACCCGCGCCTTTCTGGAGCCCCTCTGGCGCAACCCGGGTGAAACCCTGGGCGAGCAGGAGGACCGCAACGCCACCTTCCTGTCCATCGAGCGGCAGAACGGCCGCCTGTTCCTGGCCCAGGGCCTCCGCAGCGGCGCGGAGATGCAGCACACGCTCCAGGGCCTGCTCGCCCGCGGTTCCTACTTCTCCGGCGGGGATTTCGACCGCCTTCAGCGCCCCCTGCGCGTGCTGGCCACGAACCTCGAGACCGGCCAGGGGCGGGTCTTCCGGCGCGGGGATCTGGTGGAGGCGGTGCGGGCCTCCATGTCCATTCCCGGCGGCTTCCGCCCCGTGGTGATCGAGGGCCAGCAGTACGTGGACGGGGCCCTGGTGGAGAACCTTCCGGTATTCACCGCGAAGGAGGCCTTCCATCCGGAGGTGGTCATCGGCGTGGATATCAGCGCGCCCCTGGAGCACCGCCCCGCCACGAGCATCCTTTCCGTGGCGACCCGCAGCCTGGATCTGGTGGTGGAGCGCCGGCAATGGGAAAGCCGCGCGGCGGCGGACTTTCTCATCCGGCCCGAGATCCGCGATGCCCCTTTTCTCGAGTACGGGTCCGAGTGGGCCAACCTGGTGCGGCAGGGCCGCGAAGGCTTCGACGCGCGCCGGGAAGCCCTGGAAACCCTGCTCCGCGGCCGGCTGAGCCAGGAGCGGCTGGATGTGGCCCGGGTGGACATCGAGTGTCCCGGCGGCCTGAGCGCTCCGGTGGCCGGGCTCCTGGCCGGGGGGCTCAAGCCCTCGGAGGAGGGGATCCGCGTCCAGGACATCCAGGTCTCCCTTCAGCAGATCCTCGTCCACGGCCTCGCGCGGGAGGCCTGGGCCACGGTGGATCCGGATCGCGTCCTGACCCTCCACCTGCGGTCCTTCCCCGCGATCGCGTCGGTGGAGGTGGAGGCCCCGGAGGGCTGGCGCCCCGCCATCCGCGCCGCCGTGGCCGATGTGATGAAGCTGGGCGAGCCCTTCAATCCGCAGGTGTTCGGCCGGATGATGGGGCACCTGGTCTATGGGTTCCTCATGGAGGGGGGTCCCCTGGTGGATGCCCGGGGATCCGTCTTCGACCCGCAGACGGGCCGTCTGCACATCGTCCTGGAGGAGCCGCTCATCACGAAGGTGGATGTCCGCGCCGCTGCCGGATCGGCGGTGGACGAGGCCCATCTCCTCCGCCTGCTGGGGGAGATGAAGGGGCGTCCCTTCCGTCCGGGCGATCTCCAGAAGCGCATCGCCCTGGCGGAGCATCGCCTCCATCTGGCGGAGCTGAGGTACCGGATCCTGCCGGATGGGCAGGGGGGAACGGCGATCACCCTCATTCCGGTGCCCCATCAGCGGGAGCGCCTGGACTTCTCGCTGGGCTATGAAACCACCCTGGGCGGGCAGGTGGGACTGGCGTACCGGGCATTGAACCTCGCGTTCAGGGGCACGGAACTGGAGATCAGCGCCGCCCGGAACCGGCTGCAGGAACAGGCGGCCCTGGCCCTGAGGAGCCCCTTCGGCTTTTCGCCGGGCGCCGGGATGGAACTGGCCGCGAACTATTGGCAGCAGCGCCTGGAAGTGCCCCTGCGCTGGGCCGCGATCGAGCTGCCGGGGGGTGGCACGGACGCCCGCATCAGCGCCTCGGATCTCACGCTGAGGACCTATTTCCGCTTCAGCAACCTGGGCACGGGCAAGCTGAGTCTGGACCTGGGCCGGCGCGACGCGGCCTTCCGCGAAGACGGCCAGCGCGCGACCCAAAGCCAGGATGCGGTCTTCCTTTCGGGCGAATGGGACAACTTCGACCGGCACACCCTCCCCCGGAAAGGGCTGCTGCTGCGGGCCCGGTTCGGCGCGGGCCAGGCCCATGCCGGGGCCTTGCCGGGCGCGACCTTCCAGCAGAGCTACTTCCGGGCCCGGGGTCTGACCTCCTTCAGGGACTTCCTGGGGGCCGACCTGGATCTGGAATGGGGCCAGGGCCGTCACCTGCCCCTGGACCGCTGGTGGGTATTGGGGGGTCCCTCCTTCGTCATCGGGTCGCGGTCGGCGGGGTACCTGGCGCCGAATTTCGCCGCCATCCGCTTCGGGCTCCCCCTCCGTCTCTACGTGGGCCTGGGCCTCACGGTGGAACTGGCCCCCCGGTTTGATCTGGCCTGGGTGGCCCAGGATCCTTCGTCCCTCCTGGACGCCCAGGTCTCGCCCCGGGTCCAGGGCACGGGCCTGATGCTGCGGAC
>JAUXSE010000047.1 GCA_030681515.1 Geothrix sp.
TCGCCCGAGGCTTGAATCCCAACTCCAGCTTCGCCTGGATCATTGCTCGTTCCTCGCAACTCAGATGTGTGTAGTGTTTTCCCATGCAACCATTCTTTCTGAAGAATGTTGCACTTGGGGATTGAGCGCGCCAGGATTAAAAACTTGATTAACAGGATTAAAGACAATGATTTTTAATCTTGAATCCTGTCAATCCTTCAAAATCCCGTTAATCCTGTCCCTGTTTTTTGTTGGAGTCTCCATGTCCTCTCCCATCCGCTTCGAGATCCGCGACCGCATCGCCACGCTGACGCTGGACCGGCCGGACAAGCTGAATGCGCTGGTGCCGGAGATGCGCGAGGGCTTTGATGAGGCCCTGGCGAAGGCGGCCGGGCCAGGCGTGAAGGCGCTACTGCTGCGGGGAGTGGGACGGGCCTTCTGCGCGGGGGGCGACATCGGCTGGATGGCGAAGGCACTGGCCGAAGGCCGCTGGGACGAGATGGAAGCCCTGCTGGATCTGGGCGTCGCCGTCGCTCACGGGTTGGCCACGCTCCCCAAGCCCGTGGTGGCCGTGATCCAGGGACCGGCGGCCGGCGCCGGCATGAGCCTGGCCCTCTGCGCGGATCTGCGGATCGCCACCAGTGAGGCCCTGTTCGGCATGGCCTTCGTGAAGCTCGGCCTGCATCCCGATTGGGGCGGCAGCGTCATGCTATCGCGCCTGGTGAATCCGGCCATCGCGGGGGAACTGATGCTGCTCGGCGATACCTTGGATGCGGCCCGGGCCCAGGCCCTGGGTCTCGTGAATCAGATCGTGCCCGCGGATCGCCTGGAGGCCGCCGTCGAAACCCTCAGCCACCGCCTCGCCGCCGGGCCCGCCGAGACCTTCGCCCGCATCAAGACCACCCTGCTGCGTAACCAGGGCCTGGACGCCGGAAGCCTCCGCGCCCGCCTCGAAGCCGAAGGCGCCCAGATGAAGGCCGCCATGCGCCACCCCGATGCGAAGGAGGGCCTGGCCG
The DNA here is from genome assembly GCA_030681515.1 of Geothrix sp. Classification (GTDB taxonomy): domain Bacteria; phylum Acidobacteriota; class Holophagae; order Holophagales; family Holophagaceae; genus Geothrix. Next base: position 996 of record JAUXSE010000047.1, read on the forward strand.
CCTTCCTGGAGAAGCGGGCGCCGAGGTTCGCCTGAAAGCAGGGACAGGATTTACAGAATGAAATGCTGGATTAACAGGATTACCTAATTATCCGCGAGACTCAGCCATCACTTTTCAAGATCAAAAGCTGAAACCACAGATGACGGTGCCCACACCTGCGAAGCACCCACCAGAACAGTCCAGCGATTCGTGCATTTAATCTGTGTGAATCGGTGGAATCTGTGGATCCACGGTCCTTTCTGCGACATCTGCGGTTGAACGATTTCAAGGCTGAGCGTGGCCGACAATCAGGCAGGATTAAAGCCCAAAAAACAAGATCTGTCTTTGACGTTTTAATCCTGTTAATCCTTCAAATCCTGTTAATCCTGTCTCCGCTTTTCAGGCCTTCGGGAAGGCCCGGCTTTGCGCGGCTTCGATGAGCTCCTTGATGCGGCGGGCGTCGGCCTTGCTGTGGCCATGGCTGGTGAGGGGATCGCTGCCGCCGGTGCTCTCGACGAGGATGTCGGCCCAGAGCAGGCCCGTGTCGATGCGGACACTGGCCACCTTGGAGAGGTGGATGCTGATCTCGTTCACTGTGAACCAGGACCGCTTGCGGCGGATGACCGCGGCATCCGTGACCTCGATGACGGTCGAGAACAGGTGGTTGCCCTTGGTCCAGCGGCTGGTGTGAAACGTCTCGGTGGCCATCAGAGAGCCTCCTTCGCGGCGGCGGCGACGGCCTGGGGCGTGATGCCGTAGGCCTCCAGCAGTTTCTCGGGCTTGCCGCTCTGGCCGAACAGATCCTGCACGCCCACGCGGCGGACGGGCATGGGATGGGCCTCGGACAGGATCTCCGCCACGATGCCGCCCAGGCCGCCATGGGCCTGGTGCTCCTCGCAGGTGACGACGGCCTTGTGGGCCTTCGCCAGTGAAATCAGGGTTTCGCGATCGAAGGGTTTGAGGGTGGGCGCGTGCAGCACCGTGGCCTCGATGCCATCCGCCGCCAGCAGCTCTGCAGCGTCGAGGCAGATGGAGGTGCCCAGGCCGCAGCCCACCAGCAGCACGTCGTGGCCCTCCCGCATCATCACGGCCTTGCCGATCTGGAACTTGTAGTCCGAACCATGGATGCGGGGGAACTTGTCGCGGGTGAGGCGGACATAGACCGGGCCCTGGTGGGCATAGGCGGCGCGCACGGCCTGCCTGGTCTCCAGGGCGTCGGCCGGTGAGAGCACCGTCATGCCGGGGATCATGCGCATGAGGGCCAGATCCTCCAGGCACTGGTGGGTGCCGCCATCCTCGCCCACGGTGAGCCCCGCGTGGGTGGCCACGATCTTCACGTTCTGGCGGCCCACGCCCACGGCCTGGCGCACGAACTCGTAGGCCCGCCCCGTGGCGAACATGGCGAAGGTGCTGACGAAGGGCACCACGCCCGTGGTGGCGGCCCCGGCGGCGGCGGCCATCATGCCCTGTTCCGCGGCGCCCATGTTGAAGAACCGCTCCGGGAAGGCCTTGGCGAACTTGCTGGTGCGGGTGGAACCGGCCAGATCCGCGTCGAACACGATGAGGTTGGCGCCCTCGTTCCCCAGCTCCACCAGGGTGTCGCCGTAGGCATCCCGCAGGCTGTCCATGACGCCGCCCACCTTGCCGCCCACGCCCGCCGTTTCCATGCCCGCCATATGATCTCCTTGGAGGTTTCATTCTACGCGAAGGAGGGGCGCCGCCGCCCTGCGGCGCCGATAGCGGGATCGCCAGAGGCGACCCCGCGGGTCCGGTAGTCTGAATGGATGCGTGTACCTCTTCCTATTGATCCCCTGCTGCCGCAGATCATCGAGAGCCTGCGCGGGAACCCGAACCTAGTGTTGCAGGCGGATCCCGGGGCGGGCAAGACCACGCGCGTGCCTCCGGCCCTGCTGGAGGCGGGCCTGCTGGGGGACGGCGAATGCTGGATCCTGGAGCCCCGCCGCCTCGCCGCCCGGCTGGCCGCCACCCGGGTGGCGGACGAGCTGGGTGAGGCCCTGGGCCAGCGGGCGGGCTACGCCGTGCGCTTCGAGCAGAAGGTCTCGAAGGGCACGCGGCTGCGCTTCGTCACCGAGGGACTGCTGCTGCGCCGCCTGCACGGCGATCCCCGGCTGGGCGGCATCGCCGCCGTGGTCCTGGACGAATTCCACGAACGACACCTGCACACGGACCTCGGTATCACGCTGCTGCGCCGCCTCCAGCGCGGGGCTCGGCCCGATTTGAAACTCCTGGTCATGTCCGCCACGCTGGATCCCGGCCCCGTGGCCGCCTACCTCGACGCCCCCGTGATGAAGAGCGAGGGCCGGGTCTTCCCGGTGGATACAGCCTTCCTGTCCCGCCCGGATGATCGGCCCGTCGAACAGCAGGTGGCCGACGCCCTGGACCGCCTCTACAACGAGGGACTGCGCGGCCACACGCTGGTCTTCCTGCCGGGGGCCGCCGAGATCCGCGCCTGCCTGAAGGGTTGCGAGGCGGTGGCGATCCGGCGGGGCCTGAGCCTGCGGCCCCTGCACGGCGAACTATCGCCGGATGCCCAGGCTCACGCCCTGGCACTCAGCGACACGCCCAAGGTCATCCTCAGCACCAACGTGGCCGAGAGTTCCGTCACCCTCGATGGCATCGGAGCCGTGGTGGATTCGGGGCTGGGCCGCGAGGCCTCCCATTCGCCCTGGTCGGGCCTGTCGGGCCTGCGCACGGTGCGCATCAGCCGGGCCCGCTGCGTGCAGCGCACGGGCCGCGCGGGCCGCACGGGGCCGGGCCGCTGCCTGCGCCTCTACACCGAGGCCGACTTCGGGGCCCGTCCCGCCTTCGACACGCCGGAGCTGCAGCGGTCGGATCTCGCGGAATCCGTCCTGAGCCTCCACGGCATGGGCATCGCCGGACCCGGTGCCCTGGACTGGTTCGAGGCGCCACCCGCCGCTTCCCTGGCCGCCGCGGAGGCCCTGCTCACGCGCCTCGGCGCCCTGGAGAACGGAAGCCTCAGCGCCATCGGCCGTCGCATGGCGGAGCTGCCCCTGCATCCGCGCCTGACCCGGCTGGCGGTGGCGGGCCAGGACTTCGGCATTCCCCAAACGGCCCTGCGGGCTGCGGCCCTGCTGGAGACCGGCAACCTCTCGGCGCGCCAGGGCCTGGACCGGGCACCTCTGAAAACGGGCCACGGCGCGGATTCGGATCTGCTGCTGCGCCTGGATCAGTTCGAGGAGGCGCAGGCCGCGGGTTTCGGTGCCAGCGCCTGCCGGGCCGCGGGGCTGGACGCCTTCGCCGTCCAGCGGGCGCGGCGGGCGGTGCCATCGCTCGCCCGGTTCCTGCCCTCCCCCGCCGAGCCCGCGGATGCGGAGGCTCGCCTGCTGAAGGCCCTGCTCCGGGCCTATCCGGATCGCGTGGGCCAGCTCTCCGCCAACGGCACCTGCGCCTTCGCCGGAGGCGGCGGAGCCAAGCTGGACCCCGCCAGCCGCGTGCGGCGACCGGGGCTGATCCTCGCCCTGGAAGCCGACGCCGTGAAGCAGGGCACCGGGGGGCAGACGCTCATCCGCCTGGCCTCCCGCTGCGAGGGGGACTGGCTGCTGGAGGCCTTTCCGGAACGCCTGGAGGATGTGGACGAGGTGGCCTTCAACGCCTCGGCGGGCCGGGTGGAACGGCGGTCCGAGATCCGCTATGAAGGGTTGAGCCTCGACGTCAGCCGGGGTCCCGCGGATCCTGCGGATCCGCGCGTGGCTCACCTGCTGGCGCAGGCCTTGCGGGAGCGCCCATTGGATGAGCTGCCCGCACGGTTCCTGGCGCGGCTGGCGTTCCTCCGCAGGCATCGGCCGGAGCTTGGTCTGCCGGAGGATCTGCTGGGCCCCCTGCTGGCCGGGGCCTGCGCGGGGCGGACGACCCTGCGCGAGGTGCAGGAGGTGGACTGGTCCGCGGCCCTGCGGCAGGCCTTCCCGGCCGAAACGCTGCGCCTCTTGGACGCCTGGGCGCCCGAGGCCATCCAGCTGCCCAAGGGCCGCCCCACGAAGATCCACTACGAGGACGATCCCCCCTGGATCGCCTCCCGGCTCCAGGAGTTCTGGGGCCTGAAGAAGTCCCCCACCGTGGCCGGGGGCGCCGTGCCCCTGGTGCTGCACCTGCTGGCCCCCAATATGCGGGCCGTGCAGGTCACCACCGACCTCGCGGGCTTCTGGCAGCGGGTCTACCAGGAGCTGCGACCGGGGCTGTCGCGGCGGTATCCGAAGCATCATTGGCCGGAGTGAGGCGCTACCCTTTCCCCATGCTCACCTTTCGCCCCATCCGCCCCGAGGACAACCCCGCCGTGGCCGCCATCATCCGCGCTGTCATGCCGGAGTTCGGCGCCGACGGCCCGGGCTTCGCCCTCCATGATCCCGAGGTGGATCACATGAGCCGCGCCTACACCATCCCCGGCGCCGCCTACTTCGTGGTGGAGGACGAGACCGGCAAGGCCGTGGGCGGTGGGGGCGTGGCGGCCCTGGATGGCGGCGAACTGGGCGTCTGCGAGCTCCGGAAGATGTATTTCCTCCCGGAGGCGCGGGGCAAGGGCATGGGCGAAACCCTGCTGCGCCATTGCCTGGTGGTGGCTCAGAACCTGGGCTACCGGACCTGCTACCTGGAGACCCTCACGGGCATGGACCAGGCCATGCGTCTCTACCAGAAACTGGGGTTCAAACCCCTCTGTGCGCCCCTGGGACGGACCGGCCACGGCGGCTGCGACCGCTGGTTTGCGATGGATCTGAAATGAAAGCCCATCCCGGAATCATTGCTTTTCTCACTGTTCCTCACCGTTTCTCACCGGTTTATTTCTTGTTTCTTTCTCTGTGGTGCCTCTTCCCAAGAAAAGAAAGGCCAACCGGTGAGGAACAGTGAGAAACGGTGAGAAGGACAACAACCTTGTCTCCGTGGTGAATCAGTTATTCGCTCCCCGGTGCCTCAGTTCGGTCTGGAGCCTGAAATGATCCTTGGCCTGGGGACCGATATCTGTCCTCCCTCCCGCTGGCGGCATCTGGTGGAGCGGTTCGGGGCGGAGAAGTGCGCGGGGCGGATCCTCCATCCCGATGAGGCCGCCTACCTGCTGGGGGGGAACCGGGAGCGGCTGCCGGAGCGCCTGGCGGGACGCTGGGCCCTGCGGGAGGCCTTTGGCAAGGCCCTGGGCACGGGCCTGGAGGGCTGGTCCTGGAAGGAGCTGCGCTATGTGAATGGCCGGCTTTGGGCCGTGGGGGCCCTGGCCGATCGGCTGGCCTCCCGGGACATCCGGTCCCTGCATGGCAGCGTCAGCCACGATGGTGATCTGGCCCTGGCGGTGGTCCTCCTGGAACGGTAGGGATCGGAAACTCAAGCCCTGGCCCCCGGCGCCGATCCCGGAGACAGGACGACTCCATGGATCCCCTCCAGGCCAAGCAGCAGATGACCCTCGCCGAGTTCCGGAGCCTCCGGGACTTCATCTATGCCAAGTCCGGGATCTTCTTCAGCGAATCCAAGCAGTACTTCCTGGAGAACCGGCTGAGCAAGCCGATCGGCGAGTTGAAGTTGCGGAGCTATGCCGACTACCTGTCCCTGCTCCAGGGGAGCCAGGGCGCGGCGGAACTGAAGCGGCTCTTCGTGGAGATCACCACCAACGAAACCAGCTTCTGGCGCAACCCGCCCCAGATCGAAGCCTTCCAGAACATCGTGCTGGCCGATGCCGCCAAGCAGGCCCGGGAGCGGGGCCAGAGCCGCCTGCGCATCTGGTCCGCGGCCTGTTCCAGCGGCGAGGAACCCTACACCCTGGCCATGATCTGCCACGATTTGAAGGACACGGTCCTGCGGGGCTTCTCGGTGGAGATCCTGGGCACGGACATCAGCGAGAAGGTGCTGGCCCAGGCCCAGGACGGCGTCTACAACAGCTACACCCTGCGGAACCTGGCGCCGGAGCAGCTCCAGCGCCACTTCATCCCCCTGGGGAAGGATCTGTTCCAGGTGAAGCCTGACATCCAGCGGCTCACCAGCCTCCGGAACTTCAACCTGGTGGACTACCCGGACTACCGGCAGCTGGGGACCTTTGACATCATCTTCTGCCGCAATGTGCTCATCTACTTCGACGAGAACGTGAAAATCCAGGTATTGAAAGGGTTCCACGGCCAGCTGCACCCCAAGGCCTACCTGCTGGTGGGACACAGCGAAAGCATCCATTCCTTCAACACCGGTTTTGAACTGCTGCACTTCAGCAAGGCCATGGGATACCGGAAGCGGAACTGAACGGCCAGGAGCGGAACATGCCCATCACCCCCCAAGAGCTCATCGCGAACCTCGGAGATCTGCCGCCCCTGCCCCAGGTGGCCTCCCAGGTGCTGCGGGTATCCGCCGATCCAGATGCCAACGCCGAGGATCTCCGCAAGATCATCGCCATGGACCAGGCCCTCACCAGCCAGATCCTGAAGATCTCGAACTCCGCGATGTTCGGCATGGTGCGCGAGGTCACCACCCTCACCCAGGCGATCATGACCCTCGGGTTCTCCACCATCAAGAGCGTGGTCATCGCCAGTTCGGCCAAGAATCTGTACCACCGCGGCACCGTGGGCCTGCAGGAGCGGCTGATCTGGGAGCACGCCCTGGTGGCGGCCATCGCCAGCCGGGCCTTCGCCAAGAGCCTGCGCTTCGCCCGGATCGAGGAGGCCTTCATCGGCGGCCTGCTGCACGACATCGGGAAGTCCGTCATGGGCGTGAAATTCCCCGAGCGGTACGGCGCCCTGTTGCGCAGCGTCTACAACGAGCAGGGGATCTGTCTCCAGCTCGAGTTGGATACCTTCGGTTTCGACCACGCCATGGTCGGCGAAGCCCTGGTGAGCCAGTGGAACCTGGCCCCCAGCCTCCAGGCGGCCGTGCGCTGGCACCACGATCCCCTCCAGGCGCCTCAAACTCATCAGGAACTGGCCGCCATCGTGGCCCTGGCCAACCACATGGCCCTGGAGGAGAAGGTGGGCATCGGCGATCCCCGCCACCTCGAAGACGCCTCCACCCAGGCCATGGCGATCCTGCAGCTCGGGCCCGAGGCCCTGGATGGCATCAAGGAAAGCGTCCGGAGCGCCATCGAGCAGGACAAGACGATGATCACGGAGTTTTAAATGATCGCGGAGTTCTAAATGATCACCCGGGAGCAGTTCATCTCGCGCCTGAAGGCCAAATCCCTTCCAAGCCTCCCCCTCACGGTGGTGGCCCTGGGCCAGGCCGTGCAGGACGAGCACTGCACCGTGGACCGCATCCTCGGCATCCTTTCGAAGGATCCCTCCCTGTCCGCCACCCTGCTGCGCCTGGCCCATTCGGCGCTCTATGCCGGTGAAGGCTCCGTCATGGATCTGCGCACCGCCGTGCTGCGCCTGGGCTTCGACGCCGTGGCCAACCTCGGCACCGGCGCCGCCGTCATCCGCACGCTGAAGGGCGGGACCCACCTCGACGCCCTGAAGCTGTGGCAGCACAGCGTGGCAGTGGGCCTCACCGCCAAGGGCATCTGTATCCTGGCCCGCCGCCATGGCCAGGCGGAAACCGCCTTCCTCACGGGCCTGCTCCACGACATCGGCAAGATCGCCCTGGATACCTGCTACCCCGAGGCCTACGCCACGGTCCTCCAGAAGGTGGCCGAAGGGGCGTTCTTCGTGGACGCGGAGCGCGAGGCGCTGGGCATGGATCACGCCGAGGCCGGCTCCCTCCTGGCGGCGGACTGGTCCTTCCCCCCGGCGATCGCCGAGGTGATCCGCGATCATCACGATCCCAAACCCGGGGACTTCCTGCCCAATCTGATCCATCTGGCCGATCTGCTGGTGCGCACCCGGATTCCCATGGGCCCGGCGGACGCGCGCCTGATGGTGTCCCTGGACGAGCTGCCGGCCTTCAGGGCCGTCCTGGCGGGCGCCCTCCAGAAGGATCTGGATGTGGAACGGCTGACCTTCTCCATTGACGACGAACTGGATCACGCCCTGGCCTTCGTCGAAGTGGCCTTCCAGGCCTGAGGGACGATGATGACGATCCGGATACTGGTGGTGGACGACAGCCCCTTCATGCGGAAATCCCTTCAGAAGATGCTGGAGGAGGCGCCGGATCTGCGGGTGGTGGCCACGGCGCGGGATGGCCTGGATGCCCTCGAAAAGATCCAGGAGCACAAGCCCGATATCGTCACCCTGGATATCGAGATGCCGCGCATGGACGGGCTCACCTGCCTGCGGAAGATCATGGCGGACCACCCCATGCCGGTGCTGATGGTGTCCAGCCTCACCCAGGAAGGGGCCCAGGCCACCCTCGACGCCCTTTCCATCGGGGCCCTCGACTTCATCCCCAAAGAGAACAGCTTCGCCAGCCTGAGCATCCTGCAGATCCAGCACGATCTGCAGGAGAAGGTGCGCCGGCTGGCCACGAGCCCCCGTTTCCACAGGCCGCCGCCGGCCCCATCGGCGGGCCGGCCCGCGACCTCGGCCAAGCCGCCCGCGCCACCGCCCCCCTCGGGTGCCGGGCTGGGATCCTCTCCCCAGGCGGAACTTCTGGTGATCGGCAGTTCCACCGGCGGCCCCAGGGCCCTGCAGGACATCCTTCCGGCCCTTCCGGCCAACCTGCCCGTGCCCTGCCTCATCGTCCAGCACATGCCGAGCACCTTCACCCGGCCCTTCGCCGATCGCCTGGACGGCCTTTGCCAGGTGCACGTGAAGGAGGCCGAGCAGGGCGAGCCGCTCCAGGCCGGCACGGTCTACATCGCCCCCGGCGGCATCCACATGACCTATGGAGCCCGGGGTCCGAAGGGCTGCATCGACCTGAGCCCCGAGCCCCTGTCCTCCCTGCATCGGCCCAGCGTGGACGTGCTGTTCCTGAGCGTGTCGGAATTGTTCCGGGGCCAGGTGCTGGCGGGGATCCTCACCGGCATGGGCGCGGACGGCGCCAAGGGCATGGAACAGCTGAAGCGGAAGGGAGCCCACACCCTCGCCGAATCCGAAGAATCCTGCGTGGTGTACGGCATGCCCCGCGCCGCCGTGGAGCGGGGCTGCGTGGATATCATCGCCCCCCTGGCCGATATCCCCGGCCATCTGCGCCGCCACTTCAGGTTGTAATGCTGTCCCCCGCCATCCTGGGATCCCTGAGGATTCCGGCCACCGCGGCACCGTTGGCCCCGGCGCTGTTCAACGCTGTCATGGGCCAGACCGTGGAAGCCACGCTGGAAGCCATCCTTCCCGAAGGGCTGCTCCTGCGCCTCGCGGATGGGAAGTCCCTGCAGGCCCAGGGCAGCCTGCCCTTCCCGCCCGGCAGCACCCTCACCCTGAAGGCCCTGCCGCTGCCGGAGGGAGCCGGGGTGCGCCTGCAGGTGATCCGCGCGACCCCGCCTCCCAGCCCGGCCCTGCTGGCCCCGCTGGTCCTGGGCGAGGCGGCCCCGCTGATGGCCCGGCTCCAGTCCGGCGGAGATCCGTCGCCCCTCGCGGTCCTGCTCCGCAGTCTCGTCCAGGCCGGCCTGGCCGTCGCCGAACAGCCGGAGGCCTGGTCCGCCTGGATGAAGGCGGCCATGAAGACCCTGGCGGATCCCGCCGCCTCCCCGGCGGAATCCACCTTCCACCGGCTCCAGGCCAAGGAGGGTACGGGCTGGTTCGAACTGCCCCTGCCCTGGGCTCCCGGGGTCGAACCCATGCGGATCTGGATCGAGGGGGATCGGGATCCGGCGGGCTGCGCATCCGAAACCGTGCATCGCGTGTTCCTGAGCGTCCCCTTCAGCGCCCTCGGCGATGTCCGGCTGGGATTGGAACAGCGCGATTCGGGACTGAGGGTCCGGCTGTGGCTCCAGGATCCCGGCCAGGTCGCGGCGCTCTCCGCCGGCCTCGAAGCGGAACTGGGCTCCCTGGGACGGCCCGTGGATCTCCAGGTGCTCGCCCTGCCCCCGGGCGCCCCCGATCTCCGGGCCCTCGCGGGGGGCTCCCCCCTCCAGGCCATGGGGTGAGGCGATGAGCACCTTCCCCCTCCCGCAGCCCCTGCCTGGCAGCGCATCGCCCGTCCCCCCACCGCCCCGCTGGCGGCGACCCCATCCCTTCGCCCTGGTGGGTGGCTACTGGGCCGCCTTCATCCTCCTCCACCTCGGCGCCACGGCCCTGCATTCCCGGGATGGCGCGTTCCTCTGGTACTTCCCGGCGGCCCTGAGCGTGGCGCTGCTGCTGATCCTCGGGCCGAGGTACCTCCCCGCCGTGATCCTCGCGCCCCTGCCCGTGGATCTGTGGCTCAGACCCCTGGGCCTGCCGGCCTGGACCATCCTCGGGATGGCGGTGTCCTTTGCCTGCGGCCACGCCCTGGCGGTGATGGCCTTCCGCCGGGCCCGGCTCTCCCCCCGGCTGCGCCGGAACAAGGATGTGGCCGGGTTCCTGGCCCTGGCCTTCCTGGGCCCGCTGCTGGCGGCCCTGCCCGCCTACCTTCTGCTGCGGGGCTCCGGCGCCCTGCCCGCCCACCAGCTCATGGAAGCCGCCCGGACCAGCCTCCTCAGTGACGCCCTGGGCGTGCTGACCCTGGGACCGGTCCTGCTGCTATGGGTCCGGCCCCTCCTCAGCCTCGGGTGGCGGGCCCGGCCAGGGTGCCTCCCCTCCTTCCGCCCCCTGGAATTCCTGCTCCAGTGCGCCGGGCTCGCCCTGGCCGCGCTTGTGGTGGCGCGGTTCAGCGAACCGGGCACCCTCCATCTGAAATACCTGCTCTTCCTGCCCCTGTTCTGGATGGTCGTGCGGGGCGGGATGCGTGCGGCCAGCCTCGGGTTCCTGGTCCTGAGCCTGGCCCTGACCCTCACCCTCCTCCAGGGCGGCCCCACAGCGGACGCCATCCCCGGCATCCAGGCCTTCCTGATGATGCTGTTCGGCGCGGCGCTCTTCCTGGGTTCCGCCGTGGATGCCCATGACCTGGCCCTGGACCTCCGTGACCGGGGCGCCCGCCGCCTGAACCAGCTGGTGGCGGGCACCGGCGCCATCCCCTGGGAGATGGATCTGGAAACGGGGCGCTGCGGCTACCTGGGCCCCGGGATCGAAGCCCTCCTCGGATGGCCCCAGGAGGCTTGGCGGAAGCAGCCCTTCTGGGGCGAGGTGATGCATCCGGACGATCAGCATGCCTTCCTCCGGTTCCTCCTTGATGTGAGCCGTCCCGGCGGCCACCACCAGCTCGAGTTCCGCCTCCGGACCCCCGAGGGCGGAGAACACTGGGTCCGGGCCGCCGGGGGCCTGGATCCGGGGCATGCCCAGGGCCGCGTGATGGGGTTCCTCTTCGATATCCACGCCCACAAGCGGGCCGAGGAGAACGCCCTCCGCGCCTCCCTGGACCAGAAGGATCTGCTGCTCCGGGAGATCCACCACCGGGTGAAGAACAACCTCCAGGTGGTGTCAAGCCTGCTCCGCCTCCAGGCCTCCACCCTGGAGGATCCCGCCCTCCGCCGGGCCCTGCAGGAGGCCCAGGAACGAATCCACGCCATCGCCCTCATCCATCAGAAGCTCAAGCACGCCCCCGATTTCTCCCGCCTGGACCTGCCCGGATATGTGCGGACCCTGGTTGAACGCCTGGTGCGAAGCTACGCCAGCGTCCCGGCCCTCATTGATCTCCAGGTGCGCGTGGCCGATGTGGAGATGGGTCCCGATGCCCCGGTGCCCCTGGGCCTCATCCTGAACGAACTGGTGGCCAATGCCCTCCAGCACGCCTTCCCCCCCGGCCAGGGCGGGAGCCTGGATATCGAGATCGCACCGGATGAACGGGGATGGATCGCCCTTCGCGTGGCGGATTCGGGCCAGGGCCTGCCGGAATCCGTGGATCTGGACCGGGGCGGGCTGGGATTCCAGCTGGTGCAGGCCCTGACCGATCAATTGGGAGGGACCCTGGAGCTGGAGCGGCGCCGGGGGGCCTCCTTCCTCATCCGTTTCCCACCCACCCCCCGGCACCCATGACCCCCGCCCAGATCCTGATCGTCGAGGACGAGGCCATCGTGGCCATGGATCTCAAGCTGCACCTCCAGGACCTGGGGTACGGCGTAGCCGCGCTCGCCGCCAGCGGCGAGGAGGCCCTGGCCCTGGCCTCCCGCCTGAGGCCCGGCCTCGCGCTCATGGACATCTCGCTGGGATCAGGCATGGATGGCATCGAGGCCGCCCGGCGGCTCCAGGCCATGGGCGTGCCCGTCGTGTTCCTCACGGCCTTCGCCGACGAGACGACCCTGGCCCGGGCCAAGGAAAGCGGCCCCTACGGCTATCTCCTGAAGCCCTTCGACGAACGCACCCTCCACTCTACCATCGAGATGGCCCTGTACCGGCACCGCATGGAGCGGGAGCTGAAGGCCAGCGAATCCCGCCTCCGCGCCATCATCGAGCACGCCATTGACCTGGTGGTGATCCTCGACACGTCCGGATTGGTGTCCTACAGCAGCCCCGCCGCCGGGAGGCTCCTCGGATACGAGATCGGCGAACGGATCGGAACCCCCGCCCTCGATCTGGTCCATCCCGAGGACCGGGAGATCTGCGCGCAGACCCTCGCGGAGATCCTGCGGCACCCAGGAGAGTCCATCACCATCGAGATCCGCGTGATGCACAAGGACGGCACGCCGAGGCTCATGGAGGCGGTCTCCCACAATGCCCTTGAGGTTCCCGGCGTCCACGGCATCGTCGTGAACGCCCGCGATATCACCGAGCGGCGGCAGGCGGAGCTGGATCGCCAGCGGATGGACGCGAAGGTCCAGCAGGCCCAGAAGCTCGAAAGCCTGGGCGTGCTGGCCGGCGGCATCGCCCACGATTTCAACAACCTGCTCATGGGCATCATGGGGCACGCCGGCCTGGCCCTCATGGAGTCCGGGATCGAGCCGGGCATGCGCCGGCGCCTTCAGCAGATCGAGGTGGCCGCCACCCGCGCCGCGGATCTCACCAACCAGCTGCTGGCCTATTCCGGGCGCGGCAAGTTCCATGTGGAGCCCCTTTCCCTTTCGCGCCTGGTGGACGAGATGGAGAACCTCCTGGAAACCGTCATCACCAAGAAGGCCCTCATCGAGCACCGCCACGCGCCGGATCTGCCGCCCATCGAAGGGGACGCCACCCAGATCCGCCAGGTGGTCATGAACCTGATCACCAACGCCTCCGACGCCCTGGGCGACCGCAGCGGCCGGATCACCGTCACCACCGGGACCATGGAAAGCGGGCCCCTCACCCCCTGCCTGGCGGGCACGCCGCCGGATGGAGAGGCGGTCTTCCTGGAGGTGGCCGATACGGGAGCCGGCATGGACCCGGACACGCTCCAGCGGATCTTCGACCCCTTCTTCACCACCAAGTTCACCGGCCGGGGCCTGGGGTTGGCCGCGGTCCTCGGCATCATGCGGGGCCATCGCGGCGCCGTGCAGGTGATCACCCGGCCCGGCCACGGCACCAGCTTCAGACTGCTGTTCCCGCGCTCGGACCGGGCCGCGGGGCAGGACACTCTGGAGGGCCAGCCTGCCCGGGCCTACCAAAGCCAGGGCGCCATCCTGGTGGTGGATGACGAGGAATCCGTGCGAAGCGTCGCCACCGCCACCCTCGAGCGCTGCGGGTTCACGGTCCTTACCGCCACCCATGGCCGCGATGGGCTGGGGATCTACCGCGAGCAGGCCGCGGCGATCCGGGCCATCGTCCTCGACCTCACCATGCCCGTCATGGGCGGCGATGAAGTCCTGCAAGAGCTCCGCGCCGGTGAGGCCCCGGGAGCGACGGTCCCCGTGCTGCTTTCCAGCGGCTACAGCAGCGCCGAGGTGGCCGGCAACCTCCAGCGCCACGGCCCCCTGCACTTCCTGCAGAAGCCCTACAGCCCCGGCGACCTCATCTCGAAGATCCGGAGCTGCCTCGGGGAGTGAGAGTTGGCGGTCAATCAGGGATAAAAGCGCTGGTCACGGAAGACACGGAAGAAAGCTGGAAACCACGGAACACTGCATAGGCGCCCGCTTCAACAGCACGGGCCTCATCCCCGGGGGCGCCGATGGCGGGCCCGTGCGGCGATGGCCACGGCCCCTTCTGCGTCTTCCGTGGAATTCCGTGTCTTCTGTGACCAGCCATTTCTTCAAGGGTGGCCCGGAGGCTCAGCCCTTCCGCAGCTGCTTCATGAACCGCGGCAGGCGGTTCAGGGCGGCCTGGGCCTCGGTCCATTCCCGGTGGGGGCGCGCCGGGAAGCCGGTGACGAAGCTGCCCTCGGGCAGGCTCTTGGCCACCACGCTGTTGCCGCCCACCACGCTGCGGCTGCCGATCTCGATGTGGCCCACCACGCCCACCTTGCCCGCCAGCGTGACGTAGTCGCCCAGCCTGGTGGAACCGCTGATGCCCGTCTGGCTCACCAGCAGGCAGTGCTTCCCCACCTGCACGTTGTGGCCCACCTGCACCTGGTTGTCTATCTTGGTGCCCTCGCCGATGCGCGTGGGGCCGAGGACGCCCCGGTCAATGCAGACGCAGGCGCCGATCTCCACATCGTCGCCCACTTCCACCCAGCCCACCTGGGGGATCTTGGCGTGGCGGCCCTCCATCAGCACGTAGCCGTAGCCATCGCTGCCCACCACCGAGTTCGCGTGAATGGCCACGCGGTTCCCCAGCCGCGTCCGGCGGTACAGCACCGCGCCGGAAAACAGCTCACAACCGTCGCCCAGCGCGCAGTCCTCGCCAATGTGGACGCCCGGGTGCAGGACACAGCCCTTCCCCAGCACGGTACGGGCGCCCACCGTGGCGCTGGGCGCGAGGCGGCAGCCCTCCCCAAGCACCGCCGTGGGGTGCACCGGCGCCGCGCCCCAGGCGGGTTCTGGCTCCGGGTGCAGCCAGCCGATGGCCTGGGCAAAGGCCCCGTAGGGATGCTGCACCCGCAGGACGGGGTGGTCGCCCAGGTCCACCGTGGCCTCCACGAGGATCAGGCCGGCGGCGCTCTCCCGCGCCTTGGCCGCGTACTTGGGGTTGGCGAGGAAGCTCACGGATCCAGCGCCCGCCTCCTCCAGGGGCTTTACTTCGGAAATGACGCGATCCGGGGGACAATGCTCGAGAACGCCGCCCAGACGTTCGGCCAGATCCTGCGCGGTCAGGGTCACCAGGGTCCGGGACATGGAGGCTCCTCAGCAGTCTTCAGTCTTCAGTCTTCAGTCTTCAGTTTCCAGTCATCCGTTCGGAATCCATCATGCATCCTGTCCTGTTCGAGATCGGTTCGTTTCCCCTGGGCACCTACGGGCTGCTGCTGGCCATCGCGTTCTTCGCGGGCACGGCCCTGGCCCAGCGGCAGGCGAAGCTGGACGGGCTGGCCCCGGCGGCCATCACGGACCTGGCCATCGCCATGCTCATCTCGGGCATCGTGGGCTCGAAGCTCCTGATGGTGGTGGTGAATCTCATCAACGGCGATCCGCTGCGCGAGGTCTTCTCCCTGGCCACCCTGCGGGCCGGGGGCGCCATCCACGGGGGAGTCATTGCCGCCGCAGCGGTGTTCTTCTGGAAGCTCCGCAAGGGCCAGGGCCTGCCCCTGCGGCTCACCGGCGACGCCATCGTGGCCGGCGTGGCCCTGGGCCAGGCCATCGGGCGGCTGGGGTGCTTCTCCGCCGGCTGCTGCTACGGCACCGAAAGCCATGCGTCCTGGGCCGCCACCTTCACGGATCCCATCGCCCACGCCTTCAGCGGCACGCCCCTGGGCATCCCCCTCCATCCCGTCCAGCTCTACAACACCCTCGCCAACCTCGCGGTGATGGCGATCCTGCTGCTGGCCCGCCCCAAGCGGGCCTTCCAGGGCCAGGTCTTCGCCCTCTACTTCCTGGTGGAGGGCCTGGGCCGCGTCATCACGGAAACCTGGCGGGGCGACGTGGACCGCGGCACCGGCTGGCTGGGCTGGGCCTGGCTCAGCACGGGGCGCCTCACGGGCCTCGCCTTCATGTTGCTGGGTCTGGGCCTGTGGTTGGCCTGGAGCCGGCGTAAGGAGTCCAAGTGATCCAGCTCATCGCCGAAGCCGGCGCCCCCCGTCTGGACCGCTTCCTGGCGGACCGCTTCCCCGAGATCCCCCGGGCCAAGTGGGACATCCATGTCCGCACGGGCGAGATCCAGGTGAACGGCGTGGCGGTGACCAAGGGCGGCGTGAAGCTGCGCCCGGGCGACCTGGTTGAAACGGAGCTGCCGGTGATCGCCATTCCGGCCGCACACCTGGATGCCGAAGACATCGCCCTGTCCACCCTGTTCGAGGACGCCCATCTGTGGATCGTGGACAAGCCCACCGGCATGGTGGTGCATCCGGGCCCGGGCCACGCCGGGGGCACCATCGTCAACGCGCTGCTGCACCGCCTCAAGGCGCCGGTGGTCCTCGAAGCCGACGAGGAGGCCTCGGAGGACGCCGAGGAACTCGCCTCGGGCTGGCCGGGGCTCGTGCACCGTCTCGACCGCTACACCACGGGCTGCCTCTGCCTCGCCAAGACCGCCGAGGCCCAGCGCGCCATCCAGGACCAGTTCAAGGCCCGCACCGTGGAGAAGCGCTACCTGGCCCTGGTGCGCCATTCCCCCAAGCTGCCCCAGCTGGGCAGCCTGCTGGTGGACGAGCCCATCGCCCGCCACAAGCGGGACCGCCTGCGCATGGTGGTGGCGATGGGGGGGCGCTCCGCCCAGACCCGCGTTCGCGTACTGGCCCGTACCACCAGCGCCGCCCTGGTGGAATGCGAACTCCTCACGGGCCGTACGCACCAGATCCGCGTGCATCTGGCCCACCTCCGGGCCCCGATCATGGGCGATCCCCTCTACGGCGGTCCCGGCCGCTGGAAGGATGTGGATGGCCTGGCCCTGCTGCTGCCCCATCCGGCCCTCCATGCCTGGAAGCTCTCCGTGGATCATCCGGTCACCGGGGTACGCATCCACGCCGAGGCCCCCATCCCCGAGGCCTTCCGGGCCCTGGCCGCATCCCTGGGCTTGCCTGGGTTCTGATGGGGGCGCATCATCCCGGCAGCACCCCCCTGCCGAGGAACCCATGGCCTCCCCGCCCCCCGCCCCGACCACCCTCGTAGGCTGGATGCAGGCCTACCCTTTTCTGCCGGGCGCCCTGTTCGCCGCGATCTGCCTGCTGATCCTGTTGCTGGTGGCCCTGCCCCGCCTCGGCTCCTGGCGCCGGGGCCGGGGGCGTCCGGTGCTGGCTCCGGTGCAGGTGGAGGAGCTGCTGCTGGGATCCGGCGCCCTGGTGGTGGATCTGCGCGGCACCGAGGCCTTCCGTGCCGGTCACATCCGCGGCAGCCTTCATGTGCCCTTCGAGGAGCTGTCCTCCCGCTTCGCGGCCCCCGATCCCAACGCCCGCCGGGCCCTGATCCTGGTGGACGATACGGACGAGCTGTCCCACCGGGCCTACGATCTGCTGATCCAGCGGGGCTTCAGCTGGCTGTACGTGATGAAGGGCGGCATGAAGGCCTGGCGCAGCGCCAGCCGGCCCCTGGCGAAGTAGGAGGGAAGCGGCTCACCGGGGCGCATTGGCTTCAAACGGCTGGCCGATGACCGGTTTCCATTCATTCCATTCAGCCACTTCCGGCGTGGGAAACAGCTGGTTCATGTCGAGCAGGATGCCAACTCCGTGGAAGGAGATGAAGACGCCCCGCCCGAGGTAGGGGATCTGGTCGAGGGCCACGCCCGAGAACGAACGGCTGCCCAGGTAGTTGGTAACGGTGGCGCTGCCCGCCGAGCTCTTGATGGACAGGACGCCGGGGTTGGTGTTCACGGTCACGAATCCCTTGGCGCCCTTGATGGTGAAGGTATTGGCATTTCGCTCGAACACGACCGTGTCCTGGGGAGCATTCGATATCAAGGTGTGCCGGGCGTTCTGCGAACGCAAAGTCCAGGACTTCTCCTGCCACCGGATTTCGAGATCCGAGAAGTTGGTCTTGATCGTCAGAAGATCATTCCCGAAGCTCAGGCGATAGCCATTGACATCTGACCCAAGCACCTTCACCTCTCCGGCGCTGGACTTGATCCGGACTTCATCAACCTTGGATTCATACTGGTGGGATCCCATGGCCACGGGATCGTAGAAAAGGGTTCCCCAGGCGGTCCGCCTGATCGTCGAGTGATTGGGGCCGGAAAGGTCATCCGCCGGGCACCACGGACTCCCGAACGCCAGCAGGGCCAGTATCAGAATGGGTTTCATGGGGATTGCCTCCTTTGAAACAGGCGCCCGAGTGGGATTGCGATCGCCCAGTAGGTGAGCGCCCAGAAGACGATGACGCATAGCCAACCAAGCGCATTGGGTGGAGGAATCATCCATTGATCGCGCTGAAAAACAGGAAGGCCCAGTTTGCTCACCGGCCAGAGGGGGAGGTAGATGGTGCCTGCAACGATGGCTGACAACCTGTCGCTGCCCAGGACGGTGGAAACCATGGCCAGGCCAAGGTGAGTGGCGGAGAGGAGGGACCAGATCTGAAGGGTTTTCGGCATGGGGATGGGGCGCTGCCCAACTACTTCTTCGGCCCATCCAGCGTCGCCGCGAGCGCCGCGGTGGGCGCGCTCTGGAACTGGAGGTGGGTGATCCACCAGCGCTTGCCATCCCAGGCGCACTGCAGGGCGTTGACCCCCGTGTACAGCGCCGGCCCATCTGCGGCGAGGCGGATCTCGTAGGGCGACCAGACCTGGGCCACGCCGTCCTGCTTCTGGACGGTCAGGGCCGTGCCCCGCTCGAAGAAACCCCTCTCCCACTGCGGAATCGCGAAGGCGAGGAAGGCTTCCAGCTCCATGGGACGGATGAAGGCGCCCTTCTCGGGATGCCTGGCCGCCACCATGATCCGGGCCTGCAGGTGGAACAGCGCGCGGATCTTCTCGCTGTCCCGCTTCTGATCCTTGGGGCCGGAAATGAAGGCATAGAGCGCGGCCGTGAGCGCCTCGGGGGTGCCAGTCTCGGCCGGACTCAGGTCCGCCCGGACCAGCTCCTTGATGGGACTCGAACTGGCCTTGGGGGCCTGGGGGGCCGCCCTGGGAGGCGGCGGCCCCTGGGCGACCAGGGACAGAGCGGTGAGGCAGAACAACGAACGGATCACGGGGCCTCCGGTGGGAATGATGGTGTCATGCCTCCCCGCCTTCGGGCAGCCCCCAGCGGTCCCAGAGCAGCAGCAGCAGCAGGCCCGGGATGGCCGCCGCGGCGCAGACGAGGAAGTAGAGCTTCCAGCCGTACCAGTCGGCCATGAAGCCCGTCATCCCGGCGAAGAGGGTGCGCGGCAGCGCCATGAGGGCGCTGAAGAGGGCGTACTGGGTGCCGGTGTAGGCCCGGTTGCAACTGCCCATGAGCAGGGCGGCGAAGGCGCTGCCCCCCATGCCGTAGGCCAGGTTCTCCAGGGTGTTCGCGGCCACCAGCAGGGGCAGGTGGGCCCCCAGCAGGGAGATGGCCCAGAAGCCCAGGATGCTGCCCGCCTGAAGGAAGCCGCAGATCCAGAGGGCCTTCCGGAGACTCATGCGGGTCAGCATCCATCCGCCGATGAGCCCGCCCAGGATGATGGCCACCATGGCCGTGGTCTTCTGCACCGTGCCGATCTGCATCTTGGTGAAACCCATGCCCCGCAGCAGGAAGGGGATGGTCATGGATTCCGCCAGCCAGTCGCCCAGCTTGTAGAACACGGCGAAGGCCAGGAGGTAGCCGATGCCCTTGCGCTGGAGCAGATCCTTTAGGGGCCCGGCGATGGCCTCCTGGAGGGTGCGTGGCGCCTTCGCCACCGCGTCCGTGTTGGTGGCCAGCCAGGTGCCGGCCATGCCCAGCAGGGTAAGCACCGCCATGCCCAGGTAGGTGGTCCGCCATCCGAAGACCTGGGCCAGGATCAGGGCCAGCCCGCCGCTCACCAGCATGGCCACGCGGTAGGTCGCGATGTGGATGCTGTTGCCCAGCCCCAGCTGCTTCTGCTCCAGGGCTTCGGCCCGCCAGGCATCCACGGCGATGTCGAAGGTGGCGCTGGTGACGGCCACGGCCAGGGCCAGGATCACCACCCTCATGAGATCCAGGTGCGGCTGCGTGAAGGCCAGCATGGCGAGCGCCAGGGCCATCCCGCCCTGCATGGCCAGCATCCAGCCCCGCCGGCGGCCCAGCCCCGGCAATGCATAGCGGTCCAGGAAGGGCGCCCAGAAGACCTTCAGACTGTAGGGCAGCGTCACGAAGCTGAAGAGGCCGATGGTGGCCAGGCTCAGCCCCTCGTCCGTCATCCAGGCCTTCAGCGTGGATCCCGTCAGATAGAGCGGCAGCCCCGAGGCGAAGCCGAGGAGCAGCAGCGAGGCAAGCAGGCGCGGAGGCATGGGAGATGGTAGCGGGAATGGGCACATGAACGCGTTCCGGCGCCGGTCCTATCGCGGCCACCCGACAGCAAGCTCGGATCCGGGGGGAGGCTCTGCCTCCGCGAGCCACAGGCGAGTGGGAGCTACGCAACGCGTAGCGTCAGGCGGAGGCGCGCAGCGCGGAACCCCCGGAAGACAAGGGAAGGTTCAAGCGAGGCACGGCTTTGCCGGGCCGAGCGCGGGGGTCCGGGGGTGTGCGCGCAGCGCGGAACCCCCGGAGAGCATTAATCCGCCAATGTACTGAGATCCCCCGGATCCTGCCCCAGGGCCTCGGCCTTGAGGGCGCGGCGGACGATCTTGCCGGAGCGGGTCTTGGGGAGGCTGGCGCGGATCTCGATGTCGCTGGGCATGGCGATGCCGCCGAGATCCTCGCGGACGTGGTCCTTGAGGCTGGCGATGAGGCCAGGGCCCGTGGAGACGCCGGCCTTGACGACCACGAAGGCCATGATGCGCTCGCCCTTGATGGGATCGGGCAGGCCGATCACGGCGCTTTCGGCCACGGCCGGGTGGCGGATGAGCGAGCCTTCCACATCGGAGGTGCCGATGCGGTGGCCCGCCACATTCAGCACGTCGTCCGAGCGGCCCAGCACGGCGAAGTAGCCGTCGGCATCCTTCACGGCCACGTCGCCCACCGTGTAGTAGCCCGGGATCTCGTTCCAGTAGTCCTCATAGCGTTTGTGGTCGTTCCAGACGGTGCGCAGCATGTAGGGCAGCGGGAACTTGATGACCAGCAGGCCGCCCTGGCCATCGGGCACCGGGGAACCGTCCTTGTTCACCACCGCCAGCTGGGCCCCGGGCAGGGCCTTGCCGGCCTTGCCGGGCCGGGCCTCGAAGGTGGGCAGCGTGCCGATCACCGGGCCCGCGATCTCCGTCTGCCACCAGTTGTCCACCACCTGGCCGTTGCCCTGGCCGACGAGATGCTTCTGGGCCCAACGATGGGCTTCGGGATTCAACGGTTCGCCGGCGCAGGCCATGAGGCGCAGCTTGCTGAGGTCGAACTTCCCGGGGGCCTCGGCCCCGTGGCTCATCCACATGCGTACCGCGGTGGGCGCCGTGAACATCACGTTCACGCCGAAGCGCTCGCAAATCTCCCAGGTGACTTCCGGGCTCGGGTAGTCCGGCGCGCCTTCGCGACAGAGCACCGTGGCGCCGATGCTGAGCGGGCCATAGACGATGAAGCTGTGGCCCACCACCCACCCGATGTCCGAAGTGCTCCAGTAGATGTCCCGTTCCTGGATCTGGTAGAAGGCCTTGCTCAGGTAGTTCACGCCCACCAGGTAGCCGCCGGTGGTATGAACGACACCCTTCGGTTTCCCTGTCGTTCCGCTGGTGTAGAGGATGAACAGCGGGTGTTCGGCATCCACCATCTCGGGATCGCAGTGGATCTCCCGGCCCTGCTGGATGTCGTAGAAGTCCTTTTCGCGCTCGCTGGCGAAGGTCACGGGCGCATCGCCGGGGCGGGAACCCCGCCGGTGGACGATGACGTGATCCACGGAGGCCAGGTCGCGCACGGCCTCGTCCACGATGGGCTTCAGGGCGATGGCCTTCCCCCGGCGGTAGGTGAAATCGGAACAGACCACCACCTTGGCGCCGGCATCCTCGATGCGGGTGCGCAGAGCCGCCTGGCCCATGCCCGCGTAGACCACGCTGTGGATGGCGCCGATGCGGGCGCAGGCCAGCATGGAGATGATGCCTTCCGGCGTGAGCGGCATGTAGAGGATGACCCGGTCGCCCTTCTTCACCCCCAGGCGCTTGAGCGTATTGGCGAAGCGGTTCATCTCGCGGTAGAGGCGGTTGTAGGTGTAGGCGCGCTCGTCGCCGTCCTCGCCCACCCACAACAGGGCCGCCTTGTTGCGCCGGTCGCTGTGCACATGGCGGTCAATGCAGTTCACGGTGGCGTTGAGCTTGCCGCCGATGAACCAGGCATGGTTGGGCGCCTTGAATTCGAAGACCTTGGTCCAGGGTTCGGCCCAGTCCAGGGCCTTGGCCTTGTCGCCCCAGAAGGCCGCCGGGTCCTCCTCGGCCAGAGCCCGCTCCACCTCGTAGTTGATGGCCGCCTGCTTGGCCAGCCACCCGCGCATGGGAATCGGGGCCTCTCCTTTCTGGAGGGCCTGGATGGTGGCCTGCTGGGTGATGCTGATGTCCACATCGCTCATGGAAGACTCCGAGAACGGGATGAGGTGGATGGAATGGGGTAGGTTGGGAGGGAAGGTAGCACGGCGCCCGGCTCACCTGCGGGGAAACGATGACGGGGATCACACCCGATGCGAGGAAATCGCCACGCTCACCCGGTTGATCTTCAGCACCCGCTCCAGATCCTTCGGATCCAGCCCCACGAGGAAGCCCCGGCTGCCGCCATTGAGGTAGATGCGCGGCAGGTCGAAGATCGTAGCCTCGGCGTGAATGGGCAGGGGCTTCTTCGTGCCCAGGGGACTGGTACCGCCCACGAGGTAGCCGCTGTGCCGGTTCGCCACCTCGGGCTTGCAGGGCTGGATGGACTTGGCGCCGAGCTGGCGGGCCAGTTCCTTGGTGCTCACCTCGCGGTCGCCATGCA
Organism: Geothrix sp.; assembly: GCA_030681515.1. GTDB lineage: Bacteria > Acidobacteriota > Holophagae > Holophagales > Holophagaceae > Geothrix. The sequence goes on from JAUXSE010000047.1 coordinate 23,805, forward strand.
TGAGGATGATGAGTGGCGCGGCCCGCTCGTCCTCCATCACCAGGGTCTTGATGACGGCGTGCTCGTCCACGCCCAGTTCCCGGGCACTCAGGGCCGTGCCGCCGCGTTCCTCGTACCTGTAGATGTGTTCGCTGAAGGCGATGCCGGCCTGTTTCAGGGCCCGCGTCGCGTTGGTGCCTGGAATCCCGCCCATGTCCGGCCACCCCTTTCAGCCTGCCGCCACCGGGCGATCAGGCCCCATTCCCATCCTGGGTGGAAGGCCCGTTTCCAGGCGGCAGCTTCTGATCGGCCTCCTCCAACACCTCCGCGACGGCGCGCTGCAGATCCTGCAAGCCGAAAGGCTTGGGGAGATAGACCCGCCGCTCCCCCCGATCGCAGGCGGAGCAGGATTCTCGCACCACGGGGAGCGTCGCCGTGCCGCTGCAGTGGATGATGCGCACCTCCCGGGAATGCTCTGTCATCGCCTTGCAGGCCGCGAATCCATCCAGCTTGGGCATGAGCACATCCATCAGGACGAGGTCGAAGGGCCCCTCGGTCTGGAAGCACTCGACGCCCTCCTGTCCGTCCCTGGCCTCCCGGACCTCGAAACCCAGCGCCTCCATGAGCCCCACCGAGGTCCTGCGGATCTCGGCATCGTCCTCGACCACCAGGGCTCGCCCGGAATAGCGGGCCGTGTGCAGAGTCGCGGGCGCCTCGGCCCGTCTCTCCCCTTCCCAGGCGGGCAGGTAGATCCTGAAGGTCGTGCCGATGCCGAGGGCGCTTTCCACCTGGATGCCCGCATGGTGGCTCCTGAGGATCCCCAGCATGGCGCTGAGGCCCAGCCCCCGGCCCTGGGCCTTGGTGGTGTAGAAGGGATCGAAGATCCGGGCCAGGGTCTCGGGCGTCATCCCGCACCCCGAGTCGGCCACTTCCAGCAGCACATGGGGGCCCGGCGCCACGGGCTGCCCGGGCAGGGTCCGCGAGATGGCCTCCTCGTCCAGTGCCAGCAGCCCGGTCCTGATCTGGATCGTGCCTGGCTGATCCCCGATGGCATCGTTCCCGTTGATGACCAGGTTCATGGCCACCTGCTGGAGCTGGGCTGGATCCCCCCCGACGCCGGGCAGGCCCTCGCCCAGGTGGTAGGAGATCGCCACCTTCTTGGACAGGCTCACGGACAGGAGCGCGGCCATTTCGGAGACGAGGGCGTTGAGATCCACGGATTTGATGTCGAAGGTGCCCTTCCCGGCGTACGACATGAGCTGCCGGGTGAGGTCCGAGGCCCGGTCCACGATGACCTTGATGTTGTGGCAGTTCGCATCGGGGGACTGGCCTGATTCCCGTTTGAGTTGGGCCAGATCCACGTTGCCCCGGATGGCGCCCAGCAGGTTGTTGAAGTCATGGGCGATGCCACTCGCGAGCAGCCCGAGGCTCTCCAGTTTCTGCGTCTGGCGCAGCGTCTCCTCGGATTTCTTCCGCTCGGTGATGTCTCGCTCGATGGAGATCCAGTGGGAAAGGGCTCCTCTCTCATCCCGGATGGGCTGGACGCTCAAAGCGACCCAGAAGGGCCGGCCAGTTTTCGCATGATTCTGGATCTCGGCACTGAACCCCTCCCCGGCCTGGAGGTGGTCGCGCATGATCTGGATGACGGCGGGATCGGAGTCGGGCCCCTGGAGCAATCCCCCCACTTTCCGCCCCCGGGCCTCCTCCAGGGAATAGCCCGTGATGCGCGTGAAAGCCTCGTTGACCCACTCGATGCGGGTCTGGGCGTCCGTGATGATCACGGAGTTGTCGGTGTGGCTGGCCACCAGGGCCAGTTTCCGTGCCTCCACCTCGCTGGCCTGGAGGGCCGCTTCCATCTGCTTGCGGATGGTGATCTCCTTGACGGTCCCGGCCATCCGCAAGGGCCGGCCCCGGCCATCCCGCTGGACCACCCGCCCCTGGTCCAGCACCCAGATCCAGCGCCCATCCTGGGTGCGGCACCGGTACTCGGCCTTGTAGCGGGGGGTCCCGCCCTCCAGGTGCTCCTGCATGGCGGCCTGGATCTCCGGGAGTGCCTCGGGGTCCATCAGCCGGGCCATGAAATCCAGGGTGGCTTCCGCCTCCTCGGGAAAGTAGCCGAACATGGACAGGGCGCCGGGGCTGCGGTAGACCTTCCCGGCCCTCAGATCCCAGTCCCAGTAGCCCTCCTCCGCCCCCTCGAAGGCCAGTTGGAGCCGCTCTTCCCGGGCCTGGGATTCGGCCCGGGAGCGGCTCAATTCCAGGAAGGGCTGCTGGAAGGCCGCCTTGAACACGGCCCCGTGGGTGAGAATGGCCGCGACCAGAAAATAGCCATGCCCGAGCAGGCCCATCGGACCAAAGGGCACGGGGTTCTGGGCGTGGCTGAACTCCCCCGCCGACCAGGCCAGCGAGGCTGCCCCGAGCCAGGCGATCGGAGCCTGGGACCGCCGCTCCTTGGGCCAGAGAAAACCCATGGCGCACAGGAGAAACCCGCCCCCCAGCACCAGATGACCCCCCTGCTTGACCCAGGAGAATCGTGAGCCGTCCATGAAGAGGCTGGACGGCCCCCAGGGCTCGAACCACAGCGCCAGGGCCGCCAGGAGAGCGAACAGGAGCGACAGGATGACGAGGCGGTTTCCCGTCCGGGGAGTGGCGGTCCGGTCCGCGGGCGCGAGGGCCACGGCCAGGAACCCCGCCGCCACGACCAATCTTGAAAGGGTCGTGGATAGCGCGAGCCGTTCCATTCCGAGATGGCCGGGATCCATGGCCAGGGCCACCAGGTGGGTCAGCTTGAGGAGGGCCAAGGCCAGGAAGACCGGCCCCAGCACAGTCAACATCCAGGAGCGGCTGTTCCCGTGGGCCAATCGCGCGGCCCCGAAGGTCATGGCGGCCACCATGGCCGTGGGCAGCGCCAGGGATATGTACACGGCCTCCCCGGCCTTCGAGGCGGAGGAGGGGACGGAGAAGAAACCCGGAGCCGCCAGGAACAGGATCAGGGGCGCGGCGAGCAGGAGCCCCAGGCCGAAGGGCCACATCCATCCCATCCAATCGGACGAAAAACGGGGCCCTGCCCGCATGACTGCCTCACGCAAAGAGAGTTCTTGATCACTATCTCCCGGGCTGGCCCGGCTTGGCAATGGGCCGTGGGAGCCTTCACCCCTCGAAGGCCCTGAACCGCGTTCCCTCGGGCACCTCGATGCCGAAGACCTCCCGCAGGGTCGGGATGAGAGCTTCCAGGGGCAGTTCCCGGCCCTCGGCGCCGTTCCCGCGGAGCTCCGCGTAGGCGCGGTTGCGGAGGATGCGGCGCACCTCGGGGCCGGGCAGCTGGGCCGTGAGGGTCTTCACGAACCGCGACTCCGGATGGGTGCTGGTGTAGTGGTTGGCCATTTCGAAATCCACCGGGAACCGGGGCTCGGGCTGGAAGGCGTAGAGGTCCTCCCAGGCGCCGAGGTGGCGGGACTGGAGCACGCGCAGGCGCCCCTCCTCCGCCACGCGGTAGGTGTTCTGGAACTGGGTGTGGGCCTCGCCGTCCATGGGCACCGGGTGCAGCAGCCCCTCGCCGCCGAAGCCCACATCGGCCAGCCAGAGGGCCCCGTCCAGCCGCACCAGCAGCAGCATGTGGGTGCGGGGCAGCATCTCCGGAGCCCCCAGGCGCACCCGGGCCTCGCATGGGATGGCCTCGAAACCGAGGGTCTTCAGGCCGACCAGGAACAGCGTGTTGTGCTCGAAGCAGTAGCCGCCGCACCAGCTTGTCCTGCAGCGAAGCCAGATCCAGGCGGATGGGCAGACCCATCTGGATATCCAGGTTCTCGAAGGGGATCGTGGTGGCATGGGCCAGGTGCAGGGCCCGCAGACCCGCCAGATCCGCGGCGGGCCTGGCTTCCAGCCCGATGCGCCGCAGGTAGGCCTCCAGATCCAGCTCAGTGGACATACTGGGCTATCCCGTTGCCGAAGGACCAGTCCGCCAGATCGTTCTCCACCAGGCAGATCAGCACGTCCTCGGGGCGGAGACCGGGATGCTTCGCCAGGTTCTCCACGATGCGGCGGTAGAGGGCCTGCTTCATCTCCACGGTGCGCCCCTTCCGCAGGGTGATCTGGATGGCCACCCACTCCGGCGACCGCTCGATGCCCAGGTAGTGCGCGTCGGAGATCAGGCCCGCGGCATGTTCCGTGAGGATGTGGAAGCGGTCGTCGGCGGGCACATTCACCGTCGCGGCCATGGCCTCCTGCACGCCATCCGACAGGGCCTGCCGGTAGGCATCCGTCACGCCAGCGCGGTGGGAGATGCGGACGAGGGGCATGGGGGACTCCTGGGCAGCGCCATCATAAGGACAGGGAACACCTCGCTTCAGCATGATCCCCTGTCCCCGGAATTGAAGCCTCACTTTGCGAGGCAATCGTGGTTTCATGGAAGACCTTCCCCGGAGGTTCCATGCGCATCCCGACGGTCTGTCTCGCGCTGACCCTTGCCGCCCTGTCCCTGCACGCCGGTGATCGCGTGACAGGCCGGGCCTTCGCCACCCGCTCCGAAGTGGCGGCCCAGCACGGCATGGCCTGCACCAGCCAGGCCCTGGTCACGCAGATCGCCCTGGATGTGCTGAAGCAGGGTGGCTCCGCCGTGGACGCGGCCATCGCGGCGGACGCGGCCCTGGGCCTCATGGAACCCACGGGCAGCGGCATGGGCGGCGATCTCTACGCCATCGTCTGGGATGCAAAAAACAAGAAGCTGCACGGCCTCAACGCCAGCGGGCGCTCCCCGAAATCGCTCACCCTCGACCATTTCAGGAAACTCGGCCTCAAGCACATCCCGCCCCATGGCCCCCTCCCCGTGAGCGTGCCCGGCTGCGTGGATGGCTGGTTCGAGCTGCACAAGAAATTCGGCAAGCTGCCCATGGCCCAGGTGCTGGCCCCCGCCATCCGCTACGCGAAGGAAGGCTTCCCCCTTTCCGAACTCGTCGCCTACTACTGGGACCGCAGCGTGCCCGCCCTGGGCCGGTTCCCTGGCTTCCTGGAGACCTTCACGGTGGACGGCAAGCGCGCCCCCGGGAACGGCGAGATCTTCCGCAACCCCCGGCTGGCGGCGACGCTGGAGATCCTCGCGAAGGACGGCCGCGACGCCTTCTACAAGGGCGAGATCGCGCGAAAGATCGCGGCCTACATGAAGGCCCAGGGCGGTTTCCTCTGCTACGAAGACCTGGCCGCCCACCGATCGGACTGGGTGGAGCCCGTCAGCGTGAACTACCGGGGCTACGATGTGTGGGAGCTGCCGCCCAACGGCCAGGGCATCGCGGCCCTGCAGATGCTGAACCTCCTCGAAGGCTACGATTTTTCGCAGATCCCCTTCGGCAGCCCCCGCCACATCCATCTCCTCGCCGAAGCCAAGAAGCTGGCCTTCGAGGACCGGGCGAAGTTCTACGCCGATGCCGACTTCATGAAGGTGCCCCTGGCCTGGCTGCTGTCCAAGGAGTACGCCTCCCAGCGCCGGGCCCTCATTGACGAGCGCCGCGCGGCCCGCCGCCTGGAAGCCGGGCATCCGCCCCTGAAGGAAGGCGACACCATCTACCTCACCACCGCCGATGGCGAGGGCAACATGGTGAGCCTCATCCAGAGCAACTACCGGGGCATGGGCAGCGGCATGACGCCCGGCGACCTGGGCTTCTGCCTCCAGGATCGCGGCGAACTGTTCAACCTGGAAGCGGGCAACGCCAACAGCTACGCCCCGGGCAAGCGGCCCTTCCATACCATCATCCCGGGCTTCATCACCAAGGACGGTGTGCCCTTCCTCAGCTATGGCGTCATGGGCGGCGAGTTCCAACCCATCGGCCACACGCAGATCGTCATGAACCTGGTGGATTTCGCCATGAACGCCCAGGAGGCCGGGGACGCGCCCCGCATGAGCCACGATGGCTCCCCCGAGCCCACGGGCGAGCCCGGGAAGCTGCCCGGCACCATCCAGCTGGAAAGCGGCTTCCCCTACGAGACCGTGCGCGAACTGATGAACCGTGGCCACGGCGTGGGTTGGCTGCTGGGTGGCTACGGCGGCTACCAGGCCATCCGCTGGGATCCCAAACAGAAGGTCTACTTCGGGGCCAGCGAATCCCGGAAGGACGGGCAGGCGGCGGGGTATTAATGACCTACCCGCTTATCGGCTTGCCTCAGCCTGAAAAGCCCACCACGAATGCCACGAAGACGCCCTGTGGGCGCACGAAAGGCCACAAAGGGGCGCCGACCCAACAAGGCCATCCCTTTGCGGGCGGCGACCAGGACGGCTTCTGGGGGCCGCCGGTGTCGCCGCCCGCAAAGCCGGTCGCGTTTTTCGCGACCGGGGGCCGAAGGCCCGGATGACCCGCATCGACGCGCTGGGGCCTACCTTCGTGTCCTTCCTTCAGTCATTCGTGTCCTTCGTGGAGGCCTTGAAGGCCCTTCGATCAGGCTGAGGCTCACCGACAAGAAACAGGACTGGTTAGAGGAACGACGCCGTATCCAGCCCCCACTCCGCGGGGTCTTCGTAGTCCGCGATCTGCTCGGTGCCCTGGGCCAGATGCAGATCCCAGGGCCGGAGAAGGACCTTCCTGTCGGCGTCGTACACCACGCGCACCATGGGCCGCAGCAGATCCTCGCCCTGCTCCACCACCACGGCCAGCCGGCCGCCGGACAGGCGCACCAGCGAGCCCACCGGATAGATGCCCAGGGTGCGGATGAACTGCTGCACCAGATCGCCATCCAGGTGGGATCCGCTCCACTCCAGCAGCTTCTTCAGCACCTCCGACGGCTCCATGCCCTTGTGGTAGACCCGGTTCGAGGTCAGCGCGTCGTAGACATCCACGATGGCGGTCATCCGGCCGATCTGCGAGATCTCCGGACCGGCGATGCCCCGGGGATAGCCACCACCACCCATCTTTTCGTGATGCTCCCCCGCGATCTGGATGACCATCTCCGAGATGCCCGGCACGCCACTGAGGAGATCCCGGCTCAGGGATGCGTGGGACTTCATCACCTTGAATTCCTCCTCCGTGAGGCGGCCCGGCTTGTTCAGGATCTCCGAGGGGATCTTCATCTTGCCCACGTCATGGAGCAGGCCGCCGAGCCCGGCTTCATGCACCGTGGCCGCGTCCATGCCCAGGGCGTGCGTGAAGGACACCAGCAGCGCGCAGATGCTCACGGAATGCTGGAAGGTGTAGGTGTCCGCCTCCTTGATCCGGCAGAGGCTGAGGAGGGCACCGGGGTTCCGCAGCACCGAGGCGTTGATCTCCTTCACCAGGGGACCTGTCTTGGCGGTGTCCACCTGCTTTCCCAGGCGCACATCCTGGAGCAGCCCCGCCATCACATCGGTGGCTTCGCCCAGGATGCGCTTCGCGACGGCGGATTCCTCCTGCTGGGAGACCCGCGCCGGCGCCAGGGCCGCGCCCACGGAAGCCGAATCCTTCAGCTGCCGGTCCAGGCCCTGCTCGATCTCCGCCTGGGTCGGGGCCCCGGCCACATCCTCGCCCCGGTCCGTATCTATGTAGATCTCGTCCAGCCCCTGATCCCGCATCTTCTGGATCTGACCCGTGTGCCGCAGCAGGAACTGCTGGCGCAGGAAGCCGTGCTGGAGCCACCCGCAATTGAGGTCGTGGACATACATCCCCACCCTCAGTTCCTCGATCCGCACCCGCTTGATCGTCATGGCGTCCCCGGCCCCCTCCCCCGCATCGGTCCAGGTCCCCGCAGGGATGAGCCGTGGAGCGGCCTTCCCCCTTTCCGCCCCGGCCCCTCCCGCGGGAACCGGCCACGGCACTGCGGAAGATGACCTCGCCGTGCCCGGGGCGCCGGGATGTAGAATGGGGGTTCGGACCGCGCCCAGCGGCGCTCTCAGGGGGGTTGACCGTGCTGAATGCCTATCTCCAACATGTGGCCGAACGTGCTGCCCTGGGCATCCCGCCCCTTCCCCTGACCGAGGCGCAGACTTCCGAACTGGCCGATCTGCTGGCCCATCCTCCCGCCGGCGAGGAGAAGGCCCTCCTGGACCTCCTGACCCACCGGGTTCCCGCCGGGGTGGATGACGCGGCCCGCGTGAAGGCCGCCTTCCTGGCCAGCGTGGCCAAGGGCGCTGAGAAGGTGGCCCTGGTTCCCCGCGAAAAGGCCACGGAACTGCTGGGCACCATGCTGGGCGGCTTCAACGTCCAGCCCCTCATTGACCTGCTGGACGATGCCGAGTACGGGGCCCAGGTGGCCGCCCTCGCCGCCGAAGGACTGAAGAAGACCCTGCTGGTCTTCGACGCCTTCGCCGACGTGAAGGCCAAGGCCGATGCCGGCAACGCCCACGCCCAGGCCGTGCTGAAGTCCTGGGCCGAGGCCGAGTGGTTCACCCGCCGCCCCGAAGTGCCCCAGAGCCTCACGCTGACGGTCTTCAAGGTGACGGGCGAAACCAATACCGATGATCTCTCCCCGGCGCCGGATGCCTGGAGCCGCCCCGACATCCCCCTCCATGCCCTGGCCATGCTCAAGAATGCCCGTCCCGGCATCCTTCCCGACGAGCCCGGCAAGGTCGGCCCGCTGAACCAGCTCGAAGCCCTCAAGGCCAAGGGCCACCTCATCGCCTACGTGGGAGATGTGGTGGGCACGGGATCCTCCCGCAAGTCCGCCACCAACTCGGTGCTGTGGTTCACCGGCCAGGACATTCCCTTCGTGCCCAACAAGCGCTTCGGCGGCGTGTGCCTGGGCGCCAAGATCGCCCCCATCTTCTACAACACCATGGAGGACGCCGGCGCCCTGCCCATCGAGCTGGATGTCAATGGCATGGACATGGGCGATGTCATCGAGCTCCGCCCCTACGAAGGCAAGGCCCTGAAGAACGGCCAGGTCATCGCCGAGTTCCAGGTGAAGTCCGACGTAATCTTCGACGAGGTCCGGGCCGGCGGCCGCATCCCGCTCATCATCGGCCGTGGCCTCACCGCCAAGGCCCGCGCCGCGCTCGGACTGCCCGCCTCCACGGCCTTCCGCCTGCCCAGGATCCCCGCCGACACCGGCAAGGGTTACACGCTGGCCCAGAAGATGGTGGGCCGCGCCTGTGGCGTGACGGGCATCCGTCCCGGCACCTACTGCGAACCCCACATGACCACCGTGGGCTCCCAGGACACCACGGGCCCCATGACCCGCGACGAGCTGAAGGATCTGGCCTGCCTCCAGTTCTCCGCCGATATGGTGATGCAGTCCTTCTGCCACACGGCCCCCTACCCCAAGCCCGTGGACGTGAAGACCCACCGGGAACTGCCGCCCTTCATCACCAACCGCGGCGGCGTCTCCCTGAAGGTGGGCGACGGCATCATCCACTCCTGGCTGAACCGCCTGCTGCTGCCGGATACCGTGGGCACCGGCGGCGATTCCCACACCCGCTTTCCCATCGGCATCTCCTTCCCCGCGGGCTCGGGCCTGGTGGCCTTCGCCGCCGCCACGGGCGTGATGCCCCTGGACATGCCGGAATCCGTGCTGGTGCGCTTCAAGGGCGAACTGCAACCGGGCGTGACCCTGCGCGACCTGGTGAACGCCATCCCCTACTACGCCATCCAGCAGGGCCTGCTCACGGTGGAGAAGAAGGGCAAGAAGAACGTCTTCAGCGGCCGCATCCTCGAGATCGAGGGCCTGCCCAGGCTCAAGGTGGAGCAGGCCTTCGAGCTCTCCGATGCCTCGGCTGAACGCTCCGCCGCGGGCTGCACTGTGCGCTTGGACCAGGAACCGATCATCGAGTACATGACCTCGAACATCACGCTCATGAAATGGATGATCGCCAACGGCTATGAGCACCGGCAGACCCTGGAGAACCGCATCCACGCCATGCAGGCCTGGATCGCCAGGCCCGAGCTGCTTGCGCCCGATGCTGACGCCGAGTACGCCACCATCATCGAGATCAACCTGGCCGACGTGAAGGAACCCCTGCTGGCCTGCCCCAACGATCCGGACGACATCAAGCCCCTGTCCGCGGTGGCCGGCGACACCATTGACGAGGTGTTCATCGGCTCCTGCATGACCAACATCGGCCACTTCCGCGCCGCCGGGAAGCTGCTGGATGGCAAGACCGACCTCCCCACGCGTCTGTGGATCGCCCCGCCCACCAAGATGGACGAATACGTCCTCACCCAGGAGGGCTACTACGGCATCCTCGGCCGCACCGGCGCCCGCATGGAGATGTCCGGCTGCTCGCTGTGCATGGGCAACCAGGCGCAGATCCGCAAGGGCGCCACGGCCATGTCCACCTCCACCCGCAACTTCCCCAACCGCCTGGGCATTGATACCCGCGTCTACCTGGGATCGGCCGAGCTGGCCGCCGTCTGCGCGCTGCTCGGGAGGCTCCCCACCGTGGCCGAGTACATGGCCCAGATCGGCATCGTGGACGCGAAGGCCAAGGACATCTACCGCTACATGAACTTCGATCAGATTCCCGATTTCCGCAACATTGCGGACACCGTAACCGTCTAGTTGCCTGCTCAGAAAAGGGCCCGGGGGCTCTGCCCCCGGGCCCTTTTCTGAGTGACCGCTGGCGCGGTGTATGGTAGTGTCATCAGTTCTTACGCCACCTTTCGGGGGGTTCCCATGGGGATCTTTGAGGGCCACATCCGCGTTCACGAGGGCGACCGTTTCGCCCTGGTGGCTTCGCGATGGAATGATTTCATCGTCGAACGCCTCATCGAGGGCGCGAAGGATTGCATCCTCCGCCACGGCGGCAGCGAAGATCAGATGGACCTCATCCGCGTCCCCGGGAGCTTCGAGCTGCCCCAGGCGGCCAAGCTGGCGGCCCAGAGCGGCCGCTACGCCGGCGTCATCGTGCTCGGCGCGGTGATCCGCGGCGGTACCCCCCACTTCGACCTGATCGCCGCCGAGGTCACCAAGGGCGCCGCCCAGGTGGCCCTCGACACGGGCCTGCCGCTCGCCTTCGGCGTGTTGACCACCGACAGCGTGGAGCAGGCCATTGACCGCGCCGGCGCCAAGATGGGCAACAAGGGCTGGGAGGCCGCCCAGAGCGTGCTCGAGATGGTGGATCTGGCCCACACCCTCGGCGGGAAGAAGAAGGGCAAATAGATGGGAGTTCGCCGCCGGGGGCGCGAGTACGCCCTCCAGATGCTGTACGCCATGGACCTGACCGGCTACCAGCCGGACCAGGTGTTCGCCGGTTTCTACGCCATCCAGGACCTGAACCGCGATGCCTTCTACTATGCCCGGCGGCTGGTGGACGGCGTCCACGGCCACCTGGAAGAGATTGACGGCGCGCTGGCCAAGTACGCCGAGCACTGGAAGATCCACCGCATGGCCGCCGTGGACCGGAACCTCCTCCGGCTGGGCCTCTACGAATTGATGTTCGTGAAGGAAGTCCCCTTCCCCATCGTCATCAACGAGGCCCTGGAGATCGTGAAGGAATTCAGCGATCACGAAGGCACACAATTCCTCAATGGCATCCTGGATGCTGCCCGCAAAGAATTCCGCCCGGAAGAAACCGGCCCCAGGGCCAAAAAGAAGGTCCCCACGGCGGAGCCCTCCGAAGAATCCTGACCTGACCGGTCCCCGCTGGTTTGCTATGCTCGTTCCCTTCCCCAGCCTGACCCGACCGTTGGAGCCTTGATGAGCACCTCCCGCAAGACGCCCGCTGCCGCGAAGCAGGCCCCGGCCACCCCCAAGCCCGCCAAGGCCGCCGCCAAGACTGCCGCCACGCCCGCCACCAAGGCCCCCGTCAAGGTGCCTGCCAGGACCTCCGTCCAGACCATCGGCCTGGAGGAGATCAAGGCCCTCATCGCCCTGGCGGGCCGCGAGCCCTTCCAGGAATTCGAATTCGAGGCCGGCGATATGCGCTTCCGCATCCGCAAGGACGGACCGGCCCCCGCATTCCACGCCCCCCTGGCCCCCCCCGCGGGCATGGCCTCCTCGGCCCCCATGGCCCACGCCGTCCATGCCCCGGCCACCGCCGGCCAGCCCGCCGCGCCCGTGGACGAGCCCGGCATCCACTACGTCACCAGCCCCATCGTGGGCACCTTCTACCGCTCCTCCAATCCCACCGCCGCGCCCTTCGTATCCCCCGGTGATTTCGTGAAGCCCGGCCAGACCCTTTGCATCATCGAGGCCATGAAGCTCATGAACGAGATCGAGAGCGACGTGGCGGGCGAGGTCGTGAAGGTGCTGGTGGAGAACGGCACGCCCGTGGAATACGGCGAGCGTCTCTTCGCCGTGAGGATCGGGTAGGCCATGGGCGCAGCCATCAAACGCAAGGCGTCCCCCGCTTCGGCGGTCCCCGTTGACGCGCCGCCCTTCAAGAAGATCCTCATCGCCAATCGCGGCGAGATCGCGCTCCGCGTGATCCTGGCCTGCAAGGAGATGGGCATCCAGACCGTGGCGGTGTATTCCGAGGCCGACCGCAACGCCCTCCACGTGCGCTTCGCCGACGAGGAAGTCTGCATCGGACCCGCGCCATCGTCGAAGTCCTACCTGAACATCCCCCAGGTGATCGCCGCCGCCGAGGTCACCGGCGCCGAGGCCATCCATCCCGGCTACGGCTTCCTCAGCGAGAACGCGCATTTCGTGGAAGTCTGCCTCGCCTGCGGCATCACCTTCATCGGCCCCAGCGCCGAGATCATCCGCAAGATGGGCCACAAGGCCCAGGCCAAGGCCACCATGCTGGCCGCGGGCGTGCCCCTCATGCCCGGCAGCAACGGCCTCGTGGAAACGGTCGAAGAGGCCCTGGTGGTGGCCGAGCAGATCGGCTATCCCGTCATCGTCAAGGCCAGCGCGGGCGGCGGCGGGCGCGGCATGCGCATCGTCAACAACCCCGAGGAATTGCCGGATCTCTACAACACCGCCCGCAGCGAATCGAAGATCGCCTTCGGCGACGATAGCGTCTACATGGAGAAGTACCTCCTGGAGCCCCGCCACATCGAAGTCCAGATCATGGGCGATCTCTTCGGCAATGTGGTGCACCTGGGCGAGCGCGAATGCTCGATCCAGCGCCGCCACCAGAAGCTCATCGAGGAAAGCCCCAGCGCCGTGCTTGAGCCCGCCTTGCGCCAGCGCATCTGCGACATGGCCGTCCGCGCGGCGAAGTCCGTCGGCTACTACAACGCGGGCACCATCGAGTTCCTGCTCGACAAGCGCGGCGACTTCTTCTTCATGGAGATGAACACCCGCGTCCAGGTGGAGCATCCCGTCACCGAGCTGGTCACGGGCATTGACATCGTGAAGGAACAGCTCCGCATCGCCGCCGGGCAGAAGCTCAGCTTCACCCAGGAGGACGTGGTCCAGCGGGGCCACGCCATCGAGTGCCGCATCAATGCCGAGGATCCCTTCAAGTTCACGCCCAGTCCCGGCCGCATCACCGCCCTGCACTTCCCCGGCGGCCCCGGCATCCGCGTGGACACCGCCATGCACCAGGACGCGGTCATCCCCCCCCACTACGACTCCATGGTGGCCAAGCTCATCGCGTACGGCGCCGATCGCACCGAAGCCATCGCCCGCATGCGCCGCGCCCTGGACACCCTGGTGATCGAGGGCATCAAGACCACCGCCCCCCTGCATCGCCGCATCATGGACCACCCCGACTTCATCGCCGGCACCTTCTCCACCAACTGGATGGATGGATTCCTGGAAGAGCTGAAGCGGAACCCGGCGGGGGATCCGCGTTAGCGAAACGGATGCGGGTCAATTTTCAGGCGACTAGATGTCGCCTGAAAATTGGGGCCCCGCACCGCTGAGAGTCACACCCCGGTTGGCCAGAACGTTCCCAACGCAGTTCAGCGATCCCGTCTCTTCCGATAGACTGGTCCCCGTGCCGCCTTAGCTCAGTTGGTAGAGCTCCAGCTTTGTAATCTGGAGGTCGCCGGTTCGATTCCGGCAGGCGGCTCCAGTCTTCCTATCCCCATTTCCGATTGGGGTTGCAGATCCCCTGAACCGCGACCCACGGGCGGGGGTTTGGTTCCCTTGGCCACACGATGCTCATCCGTGTGGGGCCCCGCTCTCAGGCCTGCAGTGCAGGCCTGAACCGCGACCCACATCGGACTCGCCGGTTCGATTCCGGCAGGCGGCTCCAGTCCACGCTATCCTCGGACCATGTTCCTCCCCCTCTACCTGGGCGTGCTGCACGCCGTCGAGCCCGACCATGTGGCCGTGGTGACGGGGGTTTCGCTTTCGGGGAACCGCCGGGGAGCCTGGAAGGTGGGGCTCGCTTTCGGCCTATCGCACATGCTGGCGGTGGCCCTCCTGGCGGTGCTGGCCACGGTGCTTGGCAAGACCCTGCTGGGTGATGGCTTCTTCCTGTGGATGGACCGCCTGGCCTGGACCCTGGTGCTGCTGCTGGGCCTGTGGAACCTGGCCGCCGCCCTGGGCCTGCGCCGCATCGCCATCCACCATCACGCGCACCGGCACGGCCCCCTGGAGCATGACCACCCGCACCCGCACGCCCATGCCGCCGTGAAGACCCGGATGCACAGGACGGGGAAGCCACGCCCCTCCCATATAGGGCTCCGCCGCCCCGCCCGGACGCCCTTCCCGCCCCTGGCGCGTTCCACCCCGAGGCATCGCGCCAGCGGCCCCGCCGCCCACACCTTCCACCACGCCGCCGCCTGGATGGGCGCCTTCTTCGGGCTGGGCGGCGTGCGGGGCTTCACCACGCTCATGCGGGACACGGGCATCAGCGGGCAGCTCCAGTTCATCGAGGCCCTGCTGCTCTTCGGGCTGGGCATCACCGCCATGTTCACCCTGCTGAGCGCCCTCTCCGGCTGGCTGGCCGCGAAACTCGGCAACCAGCGCCGCTTCCGCCGGTCCCTCTACGCGCTGTCCGGCGTGGGCAACGTCGCCGTGGGCCTCTACCTGCTGCTCAGGGCATGAGCGACGCGCCACGCAAACCCAGCCTGCTGCGCTCGGCGGCCGTGGTGTCCTTCATGACGCTGCTGAGCCGGATCACGGGGCTGGCCCAGACCTTCTTCCTCAGCCATGTGCTGGGCGCGGGCCCGGCGGCGGATGCCTTTTTCGTGGCCATCCGCCTGCCGAACCTGCTGCGCCGTTTCACCGCCGAAGGCACCATGACCTCGGCCTTCCTGCCCACGCTCTCCGAGGCCGAGGCCGCCGAGGGCGAGGCCGCCGTGAAGGCCGTGGCGGCGCGCTTCATGGGCGCCCTGCTGCTCATCCTGTTGCTGGGCGTGGCCGTGGTGCTGCTGTTCATGGGGCCCCTGGCGAGCTTCCTGACCCTGGGGCGCCCCGAAGCCCAGGGCGAACTCACGGCGAAACTGGGCCGCATCATGTTCCCCTACCTGGCCCTGGTGAGCCTCACGGCGGGCTTCGCGGGCCTGCTGAACCTCCGCCACCGCTTCGCCCTGGCCGCCTCCGTCTCCGTGTTCTGGAACCTGGCCTTCATCGCCTTCGGCTGGACCACCCTCCGGGTGCTGGAACGGAAGGGCGCCGTCCCCCTGGAAACCGTGGCGGTCGTGTGCGCCTTCTCCGTGCTGGCCGGCGGCATGCTCCAGCTGCTCGTGATCCTGCCCGCCGTGCGGAAGGAGGGCTTCGGCCTGTCCTTCGGACTGCATCTGCGGGATCCGTGGGTGCGCAAGACCCTCAAGCGCATGGGGCCGGGGATGCTGGCGGCGGGCATCTACCCCATCAATGCCCTCATCAGCGCCATGCTGGCCTCCATGCTGCCCAACGGCGCCCAGACGGTGCTCTTCAACAGCGGCATGATGAGCGAAATGGTGATGGGGCTCTTCGCCATGAGCCTCGCCACCGCCGGGCTGCCCCTGCTGTCGCGGCAGGCGGAAGCCCGCGACTGGCCCGCCGTGAATCGCAGCCTCACCCAGTCCCTCTCGGCCTCGGCCCTGCTGGTGCTGCCGGCCTCCGTGGGCCTCGCGGTCCTCGCCCGGCCCATCTGCGCCCTGCTCTTCCGCACCGGCGCCTACACGCCCGCCGCCGCGGACTGGACGGCCCTCACGCTGGTGTTCGGGTCCGTCGGTCTGGTCTTCGTGGCCTCCCAGCGCTTAGGGAACCAGGCCCTCTACGCCCTCAAGGACTACCGCGGCCCCGCGGTCCTGGCGGGCGGCACCCTGCTGCTGAACGTGGCCCTCAGCCTCGCCCTGCTGAAGCCCCTGGGTACCGGCGGCCTGGCCCTGGCCAATGGCCTCGCCAGCCTCGTGGGCCTCGTGGGCGTGCTGTCGCGCCTGCGCCCCCGCCTGCCCGGCCTGGACCTGCGCCCCCTCCTGAAGGCCACTGGATTGGCCCTCGGCGCCGCCATCCTCATGGGCCTGCTGGCCTGGGGCGGCGCGCGGGCCCTGGGGCTGGATGCCCCCCACGCCTTCACCCGCATGGCTCTGGCCCTCCGGCTGCTGCCCCTGGTGGCCCTGTGCGCCGTGATCTACGGTGCGGCCGCCGCGGGCTTCGGGCACCCCGAGGCGCGGGAACTGGCGGGAAAGATCCGGCGGAAGGTGGGGGGGAGCTGAAGCATCCCCTAAGATGAACCCATGCCCCTGACGCTTCCCGCTTTCATCGCCCGCTGGCAGGCCGCGAACGGCCCCGAGCGGGGCAACATGCAGCTCTTCCTCCAGGAGCTGACCCAGGTGCTGGGGCTGCCCACCCCCGAGCCCACGGGCCCCGCCAGCGGGTACTGTTTCGAGAAGCAGGTGCCGAACTATTCGCCCGAGGGCAAGTTCACCAAGAACTACATGGATCTCTACAAGGCCGGGTGCTTCATCCTGGAAGCCAAGCGCACACCGGATGCCCTGCGGGCGAAAAGCGGACCCGGCACCGGCGCGGGCGGCGGGGGCGCCGCAGGTGGCAAGGGCGGCAGGCGGCCCACGGTCCACGCGCCGTCATTGCCCGGCCTGGTGGAAGAACCCCGCGTCGAGGGCTACCGTGCCCACGCCACCTACGATGCCCGGCTCGAAACGGCCTTCATCCAGGGCATCCGCTACGCCATGGCCCTGGGCTTCCAAGGGCCCCCGCCGCCATTCCTCATCGTGTGCGACATCGGCCACAGCTTCCACCTCTGGAACCGCTACGACCCCAGGGCCGGGGGCGGGTACGGCGGCTTCGGCGCCCGGCGCACCATCCTGCTCGACGAGCTGGAACGGCCGGAGATCCAACAGCTGTTCCGCGATATCTGGACGAACCCCGCGGCCCTCGACACCAGCCGCCGCATCGCCTCGGTGACCCGGGGCATCGCCGAAGAGCTGGGCGGCCTCGCCATGGAACTGCGCAGCACCACGCGAAGCAAAGAAGAAATCGCGCACTTCCTCATGCGCTGCGTCTTCACCTGCTTCGCCGAGGATATCAACCTGCTGCCGGGCAAGCCCTTCTCCGAGGGCCTGCGCCAACTGGAAAAGGATCCCGGCCAGGCCGTGGCCTTCCTCCAGGACTGGTGGAAGGTCATGGACGAGGGCGGCAAGTGGGGCTGGCAACGCGTCCTGCGCTTCAATGGAACGCTGTTCAAGGATCTCTCCGTGCCGCCCCTTTCCCAGCGGCAGCTCGCCCTGCTGCGCATGGCCGCCGAAAAGGACTGGCAGGAAGTGGAACCCGCCATCTTCGGCACCCTGCTGGAAAGCGCCCTGGACGAGGACGAGCGCCACCGCCTGGGCGCCCACTACACCCCCCGGGCCTACATCCAGCGGCTGGTGGACGCCACCTTCGGCCAGACCCTGCGCGAGCGCTGGACGGCCATCGAGGCCGATCTCGCCCGGTTGCTGGAGCCGGGCCATGGGCCGGGCGCCGTGACGGAAGCCAAGGCGAAGCTGCACGCCTTCCACGGCGAGCTGGCCTCGCTGACCTTCCTCGATCCCGCCTGTGGCAGCGGCAACTTCCTCTACGTGGCCTTCGACACGCTCAAGCGGCTCGAAGGCGAGGTCCTGCAGCGCCTGGAGGACCTGGGCGAAGGGTTCTCGGCCTTCGATCTGTCCCACGAGATCATCTCCCCGGCCCAGTTCAGGGGCATCGAGCTGGATCCCTGGGCCGCGGGCATCGCCGAGCTGGTGCTATGGATCGCGCACCTGCAGTGGTTCCGCCGCCGCCACCCGGCGGGCGATCCCCCCGAGCCCGTGCTGCAGAACTACGGCAGCATCGCGCAGCGCGACGCGGTGCTGGCCTGGGATGACGAAGAAGGCACCGGCGCCAGCCGCTGGGATGGCAAGACCTTCAAGACCGATGCCCGGGGCCGCGAGGTGCCCGATGGCCGCGCCCAGGTGGCCTCCACCCGGCTGCTGAATCCCCGGCCCGCGACCTGGCCCCAGGCGGACTACATCATCGGCAACCCGCCCTTCCTGGGCAACGCCTCGATGCTCGGCGACCTGGGCGTGGGCTACACGGAAGCCCTGCGCGCCGCCTATCCCGACGTGCCCGATACCGTGGACTTCGTCCTCTACTGGTGGCACCGGGCCGCGCTGGAAGTGCGGACCGGCCGCGCCCGCCGCTTCGGCCTCATCACCACCAACAGCCTGCGCCAGGTGCGCCAGCGCGGCGTGCTGGCCCACCATTGCTCCGTTCCTCTCACCGTTCCTCACCGTTCCTCACCGGTGAAAAAGAAAAGGACCGGTGAGGAACGGGGAGAAACGGTGAGAAAGCATGAGGGGCTGTCGCCGCTCAAATTGCTCTGGGCCATTGCCGATCATCCCTGGCAGGGCGGCGCGGCGGTGCGCATCGCCATGACCGTGGGCGGGCTAGAGGGTCCGCCGGTGCTGGCGCGCGTCACCGCTGAATCCCGGATGCCCGATCCCGAACACGCCGCCGAAGGCCTGGTGATCGAGGAATTCCCCGTGGACCGCATCCATGAGGACTTGAGCGGTGGTGCTCGCGTGGCAGGCGCCGTGGCCCTGAAGGCCAACGATGGCCTTTGCTCGCCGGGCATGAAGCTCCACGGCAACGGTTTCATCGTCACGCCTGAGCAATGGAAGGACTGGGGGCGGCCCAACCTGGTGCATCCCTATCGCAACGGCCGCGACCTCACGGATCAGCCCCGGAATGTCATGGTCATTGATCTCTACGGGCTGACGGAAGAACAGGTCCGCAAGTCGTACCCGGCGATCTACCAGCACCTGCTCCAGACCGTGAAGCCCGAGCGGGAACAGAACAATCGTGCGGTCTATCGGGATCTCTGGTGGATCTTCGGCGAACCGCGGTCATCGCTTCGCCCCGCATTGAAGGGCCTGCCCCGCTACATCGCCACCGTGGAAACCGCCAAGCACCGCGTCTTCCAGTTCCTCGACGGCGCCACGGTGCCCGACAACATGATCATCGCCATCGCCAGCGCCGATGCCTATCATCTGGGCGTCCTCAGCAGCCGCATCCATGTCGTCTGGGCCTTGGCGGCAGGCGGGTTGTTGGAAGACCGTCCCCGCTACAACAAGACCCGCTGCTTCGATCCCTTCCCGTTCCCGGATGCATCGAAGGCCCAGGCCGCCCACATCCGTGACCTGGCCGAAGAGCTGGACCAGCACCGCAAGCGGGCACAGGAATCAGGCCTGGGCCTCACGGCCCAGTACAACCTGCTGGAACGCCTGCGCGGCGGCGAGGCGCTCACGGACCAGGAGCAGGCGCTGGACACCAAGGGGCTGGTGAGCCTGCTCCTCGACCTGCACCGGAAGCTGGACGCCACCGTGGCCCAGGCCTACGGCTGGCCCGAGGATCTCTCCGACGCCGTCATCCTGGAACGCCTGGTGGCCCTCAACCACGAACGCGCCGCTGAAGAGGCCCAAGGCCGGATCCGCTGGCTGCGACCCGAGTACCAGGCCAGGTGATCGGCTAGGCAGGTCGCTCGAACAGCGGAACTCAGCGCTCACCGGCGAAAGACAAAACCCTTTGCAACCACCGATGAACACCGATGAACACCGATGAACTCCGATAAAGCCATGCCTGGTTTTCGGGGAACCTCAGCCCAACCCTTTTCAATACAAAAAGCTGGAACCACAGATTCCACAGAATTCACAGATTCGGCGCCGCCCCAACGCGCATGGGCCCGCCAAAGGCGGCTTCCGGCCTCGCCGGAAGTGATCCCAGGGGCTCCTGCATCGCGTCCCAAAAAGCGCGGGTCAGGCGCCCCCGGGATACAGCCCATGCTTCCGAAGCGGACGATCCAAGCTTGATCGGTGTTCATCAGCTTTGATCGGTGTTCATCGGTGTTAAGCCCTTTTCTTTGAGCCCAAAGAAAGTCAGACCTTCGGCGCCTCCACCCCGAACGCAGCCCAGCCTTCTTTGGTCGGTCCGTAGGTGCTGGGGACGTGCAGGCCGGCCTGGCGCATGAGGACGGTCATCTGGCCCCGGTGGTGGGTCTGGTGGCTCACGAGGACGAAGAGGGCGAAGGCGCCGGTCCAGGTTTCGCCGTAGAGGGTGAAGTTGCGGCCCAGCTCGGTATTGCTCCAGCTGCCGATGTGATCCAGCAGGGAATCGCTCACGGCGCCGTAGGCGGCGGCAATCTCGGCCATGGTGGGCGGCGGCGGCGTGGCGATGAAGCCGTCAGGGCCGAGGCCCACGGTCCCCTTCACCTTCAGTCCCAGGTTCTGGGGCAGTTCCAGCACGGTCTCCACCAGGTGCCAGGCCAGCCGCCGCAGATCCCGGTGCTGGGCGTCCACGGCCTGGTGGGCCGCCGCATCGGGAATGGCCGCGAAGACCGCCAGGGTCTTGCCGGCCTCCTGCTGCCAGATGGTCTTGAAATCCTCCACGCGACGGAACATGGGGCCTCCCGGAAAGGGTCCTGGATCAATTCCCGCGGGCCATCAGATCGAGGGGGCGACGGTCACGATGGCGAGACCGGACAGGGTGGGATCGGCCACGCTGGTGGCCACCACGTGGTAGGTGCCGCTCACCAGGGGGGCCGTGTACTCGCCCGCGGCGGTGATGCTCCCCCCGGCGGCGCCTTCCTGGATGGACCAGGTCACGTTGGTATCGCCGGTGGCGGCCACCACGGCCGTGAAGGTCTGGATGGCGCCGGGGATGATGTTCACCTGGTTGGGCGTGATGACGACCGGGGCCACGACGGATACGGTGGCGGTGGCGGTCTTCGCGGGATCGGCCTGGCTGGTGGCCGTCACGTAGCAGATGCCGGGCAACGCGGGCGCCGTGAACAGGCCCGCGGGCGACACGGTGCCGCCGGTGGCGGACCAGGCCACGTCCTTGTTTCCGGCATTGTCCACGCTGGCGGAGAACTGGACCTGGCCGTTGGCGTTCACCGTGGCCTCGCGGGGCGCGATGGAGATGCTGATCTCGCTGATCCCGCATCCGAGCAGGGCCATCAGGAGCAGCACGGGGATCGTCTTCAGGGCACGCATGGTTCCTCCGGGGCAGGGTGTGGGGCCATTATGCGCCCGGGCGGAAGGCCCGGCGGCCGGTTTTCTCGAATCAGACCGGCGTGACGGCGCGGCGCTTGGCGGGCCAGACGTCGCGGCGGCGGGCGCGGCCCAGGCGGGTGATGATCTCGCCACGGAGATCCGCGGGATCCACGATGGCGTCCACATGCAGATCCGCGCCCAGCTTCTTCAGATTGATGTCCTCGTTGTACTCGTCCCGGAGCTGCTGCACGTAGGCGGCGCGTTCGTCTTCGGGCTTCTCCGCGATCTTGTTGGCGAAGACGGCGTTCACGGCGGCCTCGGCCCCCATGACGGCGATGCTGGCGGTGGGCAGGGCCAGGGTGGCGTCGGGATCGAAGCCCGGCCCGCTCATGGCGTAGAGGCCCGCGCCGTAGGCCTTGCGCACCAGCACGCAGATGCGCGGCGTGCTGCAACCGGCCATGGCGCTGATCATCTTGGCGCCGTGGCGGATGATGCCCTGCTTCTCCACGGCGCTGCCGATCATGAAGCCCGGCACGTCGCTGAGGAACACCAGGGGCAGGCCGAAGGCGTCGCAGAGCGTGATGAAGCGCGTGGCCTTGTCGGCGCTGTCCACGAAGAGCACGCCGCCCTTCACCCGGGGCTGGTTGGCGAGGATGCCCACGGGCCTGCCATCCAGGCGCGCCAGGCCCGTGATGATCTCGCCGGCGAAAAGCTTCTTGATTTCGAGGAAGCTGCCCTCGTCCACCAGGCCCTCGATGAAATCCTTCATCTGGAAGGGGGCCATGATGTCGCTCGGGACGATGGCGCCCAAAGCTTTCGCTTTGGGCGATACCGCCTTCGGCGGAACCACGGGAAGCGCGTCTTCGCAATGCTGGGGGAAGTACGACAGGTACTGGCGGCAGAGTTCGATGGCCTCGGCTTCGGTTTTGCAGAGGAAGTCGCCACAGCCGCTCACGGAGCAGTGCATGCGCGCGCCGCCGAGGTCTTCGAGGCTGATCTTTTCGCCGATGACCATCTCGGCCATGCGGGGCGAGCCCAGGTACATGCTGGCGTTGCCCTCCACCATGATCACCACGTCGCAGAAGGCGGGGATGTAGGCGCCGCCCGCCGCCGAGGGTCCGAAGAGCAGGCAGACCTGGGGCACCAGGCCCGACAGCGCCACCTCCATGTGGAAGATGGTGCCGGCGTGGCGGCGGCCCGGGAACATATCGAGCTGATCGGTGATGCGGGCCCCGGCGCTGTCCACCAGGTAGAGCATGGGGATCTTCATGCGCAGGGCCACTTCCTGGATGCGGATGATCTTCTCCACCGTGCGGGCGCCCCAGCTCCCGGCCTTGATGGTGCTGTCGTTGGCCATGAGCGCAACCGCGCGGCCGCCCACCGTGGCCGTGCCCGTGATCACGCCATCGGCAGGCAGATCCTTGTGCATGGCGTTGGCGAACAGCCCGTCCTCCACGAAGCTGCCCTCGTCCACCAGCAGGCGGATGCGCTCCCGGGCGAAGAGCTTGCCGGCCTCCGCGTTCTTTTCGTGGGCCTTCGCCGAGCCGCCTTTCTTGATGCGCTCGACTTCGGTATGGAATTGATCCAGCTGCATGGAGACCCCGGGGCAAAGCTCTGATTTTACGCCGGAAAACGTCAGAACTCCGATGGATCCCCGGTGTCCTTGAAGACTTCTTCCCGGATGATGCGCTCGGTGGCCTCGTTGAGGTATTCCATCAGGGCGTCCGCCAACTGGGTGAATTCGGGCCAGAGGATACCGTTCGCGAAGCCCGGCACGACGTGGAGCATCACGGTCGTCATGATCAGTCCATGGTAGCAACCCTGCCGAAGGGGAAGGCCCCGGGATGAATCCTCTGCCCATGCGATCCTGAAGCCATGGCGGATGCGTGCGAATCCAGGCGCGGCGGGTTCCTCACGGCGCCCTTCGTGCTCCTGTGGTCCTTCTACTTCCTGGTCTTCGCGGCGGGCTACCAGCTCTTTCCCGTGGTGCCCCTGCACCTGCGGGACATGGGCGCAAGCCTGGCGGAAAGCGGCCGTTTCCAGACGGCCTTCATGCTGGGATCCGGGTTCGGTTCGCTGTTCACGGGCCCCCTGGGGGACCGCCTGGGCCAGCGCCGGGTGCTGCGGGTGGCCTCCCTGGCCCTGGTGGGGATCCTGGCGGCCTATGCCCTGCTGAAGGCGCGCTGGGTGTTCTACCTGCTGGCGCCGCTCCATGGCGTGCTGTGGTCGGCCCTGCGCACGGCCTCCATCGCCAAGGTGGGCGGCATCCTCGAACCCCGGCACCGGGCCCAGGGCATGTCGCTGTTCGGCCTCGCGGGGCCCGGGGGCGTGGCCCTGGGGCCCCTGGCGGGATTGTGGCTGATGCCCCACCTGGGCTTCGCCTGGATGCTGGCCATCCTGGCCTCGGTGTTCGCCGTGCTGCACGTGCTCATCGGATCCCTCCCCCGGGAGGCGGTGCGGGAGATCGCCCCCGAGGCCTCCTTCCGGCTGCCGGACCGGGCCGTATGGGGACCGGTGGCCCTGCTGCTCCTGCTGGGCCTCGGGTTTGGTCCCATGCCGCCCTACAGCGCCCAGGAAGCGAAGGCCCTGGGCATGGCCTGGCCCTCGGCCTTCCTCACCTGCTTCGCCCTCGGCATGATGGGCCTCCGGGCCATCCTGGGTCTGACGGGCATGGGGCGCCGGCCCGTGGCGATGCTCCCCGCCATGCTGGCCCTGGCGGTCCTGGGCTCGGTGCTGCTCGCCTTCCTGCCCGGCGGCACGGGGCGGCACCTCGCGGCGGGACTCGTCTACGGCGCGGGCTACGGCATGGCGCACACGCTGCTCTTCATGCACATCATCGAGATCAGCCCCCCCGAGCGCCGGGGCGCCGGCGTGGGCGCCCTCTTCTTCGCCTTCGACGTGGGCACGGCCCTGGGCGCCCTGGCCCTGGGCTGGGTCATGGAGGTCGGCGGCTTCCGCTGGGGCTGGGCGGCCGGCGCCGTTCTGCTGGTGCTGGCCATTCCCGTGGCCCGGCGCATCGTCCGGAACGGCCCCCCCGTGACACCCGGACCGGACCCCTCTGCCATCCTGGACCCATGACGGATCTTTCTCTCCCCAAGCCCCGGCTTATCACGCGCCAGTTCGCCCTGGTCTGGGCCCTGACCTTCGTGACGTTCTTCGCGGCCTTCCAGCTCTTCCCCACGGTGCCGCTGCGCCTGCGGGAACTGGGTGGGAGTCTGGCGGAAAGCGGCCGTTTCATGAGCCTCTTCACCCTGGGCAGCGCCCTGGGCGCGCTGTTCACGGGGCCCCTGGGCGATCGCGTGGGGCACCGCCGCCTGGTGATCGCCTGCGCCGTGCTCTTCGCGGGCTTCCTCGGCGCCTACGCCGTCATCTCCACCCGCTGGGGCTTCTACCTCCTGGCCTTCCCCCACGGCATCGCGTGGTCGGGCCTGCTGACGGCCACCATGGCGTCCATCGCCCACGTGCTGCCGGACGACCGCCGGGCCGACGGCCTCAGCCTCTTTGGACTGGCCAGCCCCGGCGGCGTCATCGTGGGCCCCCTGCTGGGCCTGTGGATCTTCCAGCGCTGGGGCTTCGCGCCCATCGGCGGGTACCTGGCCCTGCTGTTCCTTCTGCTGGGCGCCCTCGCCACCATCCTGCCGGAGGATCACCCCCACGGCCGCGCCGAGGGCTTCCAGTGGCCCGACGCCACGGTGTTCGCGCCCAGCCTGGTGCTCTTCTGCGTGGCCCTGGGCTACGGCGCCCTGGGCACCTACACGGCCCAGGAGGCCCTGGCCCTGGGGATGCCGCTGCCCTCGGCCTTCCTCTCCTCCATGGCCGTGGGCATGGTGCTCATGCGCCTGGCCATGCTCCGACGCGGCTTCGGGAAGCGCCCCATCCGCAAGCTGCCGGCCATGCTGCTGGGGGCGGTCGCGGGCCTGGCCCTGCTGGCCTCCCTGCCCGGCGGCACCACCCGGCACGTGGTGTCGGCCCTGCTCTACGGCGCGGGCTACAGCATGATGCATACCCTCATCAACGCCAGGCTGCTGGAGTCCGTGGATCCCAGGCGGCGGGGCGCGGCCTTCGGCACCTTGCTCTTCGCCTTTGATGCCGGCATCGGCCTGGGCAGCTTCAGCCTGGGCTGGGTCATCGGCCACCACAGCTACCGCCTGGGCTGGGCCCTGGGCGCCCTCGCCATGCTCGCGGCGCTGCCGTTGGCCCTGAAATTGAGCCGGGACTGAAGTTCCATCCAGACGAAAAGACCTCCACGAAGGACATCTTCGTGTCCTTCGTGGAGATCTTTTCCTGGAATTTCAGACCCTGCGGTGGACCTTGTGGACGCTGGCCTGGTCGAGGCACTTCACGAGGATCTCGTCAATATTCACGTGGTCGGGCAGCATGAGGCACCAGCGCACGCATTCGGCCACGTCGAAAGCGGTGAGGGGCTTCACGCCCTGGTAGACGGCCCTGGCCTTGGCATCGTCCTTCAGGCGCACGTTGGAGAACTCGGTTTCGGCCATGCCGGGATCCACGGAGGTGACGCGGATCGGTTCGCCGTTCAGCTCCAGGCGCAGGCTCTGGGCCATGGCCTTCACGCCGAACTTGGAGGCGCAGTAGACGCCGCCGCCCTCGTAGGGCTGGTGGCCCGCAGTGGAGCCGATGAAGAACACGTGGCCCCAGCCGGCCTTGCGCAGGTGCGGCAGGCCGGCGCGGATGGTCTTCACCACACCTTCCACGTTGGTGCGGAGCATCGCCTCCATATCCTCATCCGGAATCTCCCACAGCTTGTGGGTGCCACTGGCCAGGCCTGCGTTGGCCACCACCACATGAAGGCCGCCGAGGGCCGCCGCGGCGGCTTCCACGAAGGCGTCCACGCTGGCGGTATCGCGGGTGTCCATGGCCCCGGCGTAGACCTTCACGCCGTGGGCCCTGGTCAGCTCCTCCGCCAGGGCCTCCACGCGTTCCGCGCGGCGGGCGCCCAGGGCCAGACGGCAGCCCTGGGAGGCCAGCAGCCGCGCCATGGCTTCGCCAAACCCGCTGGACGCGCCGGTGATGAGGACGATGGGATGCTCGGGACGCATGCTGTCTCCGTGGTGAATCATTTGAAGGTGCGGTGGAACTCGGCCAGATCCTTCACCACCTGCTGGATCTTCTCCGTGGGCGGCAGGATGGTGGTGCGGAAGTGGGCGGTGCCCTCCACCTGGCCGAAGCCCGATCCTGGCACCACGCAGATGCCCGTCTGCTCCAGCAGGGCCATGGCGTAGTCGGAGTCCGTGCGGCCAGGCGGCAGCGCGATGCTGGGGAAGGCGTACATGGCCCCGGCGATCACGTTGCAGGTGATGCCTCCGATGCGGTTCAGGCCCTCGGCCAGCAGGATGGCGCGCTGTTTCAGGGTGTCGAGGATGGCGCCCTTTTCCGCGGCATAGGTCGCGTACGAGGGCATCCCGGGTTTGGGCGGACGCACCATGGCGAAGGTGGCGGCCTGGCCGGGAAGGTTGGCGCAGAGGTTCACGCTCTGGAGCTTCAGGATCTGGGCGGCCACATCGTCCGGCACATTCCGGAATTCGAAGTAGCCGCCGCGCACGCCGCATTCGCCCAGGAAGCCCTTGGAGCAGGAGTGGAAGCTGAAGAGGGAGACCTCCTTCACCTCCATCTGGTGCAGCACCCTGGCGAAGGACACGAACGCGTCCGCGGGCAGGTAGATGTTCTCCTGGTAGACCTCGTCGGCCAGGATCGAAAGCCCGTGGGCCTTCGCGAAGTCAATGATCATCGCGATATTGGCTTCGTCCAGCACCCCGCCGGTGGGGTTGCCGGGGTTGATCACGCAGATGGCCTTCACGCGGGTGCCCTCGGCTTTGGCCTGAGCCAACGAAGCTTCCAGCATGGCGCGGCTCAGCTTCCAGCCGTTGGCCTCGTCCAGATAGTAGGGCGCCATGCGGCCTTCGTAGAGCGTGATGGTGGCCGAATAGAGCGGGTACTGGGGGATGGGGACCATGATGCCGTCCTGGGGTCCGCCGATGAGCAGCCGCAGGATCGTCTGCACGCCCTTGCTGGCGCCGTCGGTGAGGAAGATGGCGTCGGGATCCACGCCGATGTGGTCGCGCTCCAGGATGAACTCCGCCACGGCCTCGCGGATGAAACACACGCCGCGGCTTTCGCTGTAGGCGCCGAGCCCGTGTTTGGTCCCGGCGAGGATGGCCCTGGCGGTCGCGATCGCGTCCGCGGGAAAGGCGCCGGGCGCCAGGTCCATGAGGGCCGGGTACTCGCAGAGGGCGAGGATCTGCCGGTTCCAGGTGAGGGCCTTCTGGCCGAGGGATTGCGGGTTGCCGATGTTGCAGTAGATGATCTCGCGGCCCTGCTTCTCCAGTTCCGCGGCCCGGGCCACGATGGGCCCCCGCACCGCGTATTCGGTGTCGAGGACGGCCTTCCCCAGGTCGGTCAATCGGATGGTCATGGGCACTCCCGCCGCTCAGTGTACCCCCGCTCCCCCCTGTGATCCGCGTCATCCTACCCGGCGTCAGGGACTCCGGCCTTTGGCGGAGCGGGGCCCGGCGATAGACTGGACCTTCCGGATCCTTCCAGCCCAGTCACTCCCATCCCTTTCCCGAAGAGGTCTTCATGCTCGGTTTCACGCTGTCCCCCGAACAACTGGCCGACAAAGAACGCGCCCACACCTTCGCCGAAAAGATCATGCGCCCCGTGGCCCGCAAGTACGACGAAACCGGCGAGTGGGCCACGGATGTCTACAAGGCCGCCTGGGATCAGGGCTACCTGCAGGCCCTGGTGCCTGAGGACTGCGGCGGTCCCGGCGCTTCCCAGGTGGACGAAGCCATCGTGTGCGAGGAACTGGCCTGGGGCTGCGCCGGCCTCTACACCTCCATCATGGCCAACGGCCTCGCCATGACCCCGGTGCTCGTCGCCGGCAGCCCGGAACAGAAGAAGAAGTGGCTGGGCATGATGGCGGAGGAACCCAAGTTCGCGGCCTTCTCCCTTTCCGAACCCAATGCGGGATCCGACGCCGGCGGCATGACCTGCCGCGCCGAGCGGAAGGGCGACAAGTACATCATCAACGGCACCAAGTGCTACTGCACCAACGGCGGCTACGCCGACTGGTACTCGCTCTTCTGCAGCACCGATCCCACCAAGGGCGCCCGCGGCACCAGCTGCATCATCGTGCCCCGCGATACGCCGGGCCTGGTGGTGGGCAAGGCCATGGACAAGATGGGCCAGCGGGCTTCGAACCAGGTGGAGATCTACTTCAACGACGCCGAGGTGCCCGTGGAGAACGTCCTCGGCAGGGAAGGCATGGGCTTCGTCATCGCCATGAAGACCCTGGACCAGACCCGCGCCGCCGTGGCCGCCGGGGGTGTGGGCGTGGCCCGCGCCGCCTTCGAGATCGCCCTGGAATATGCCAAGACCCGCATCCAGTTCGGCCAGCCCATCTTCGCCAATCAGGCCATCAGCTTCATGCTGGCGGACATGTCCAAGAAGATCGAGGCCAGCCGCCTGCTCACCTGGCAGGCCGCCTGGATGACCGACAACGGCATCAAGAACTCCAAGCAGAGCGCCATCGCCAAGACCTTCGCCACGGACACCGCCATGGAAGTCACCACCGACGCCGTGCAGATCCTCGGCGGCAACGGCTACAGCCGCGACTACCTCGTCGAGAAGTGCATGCGCGACGCCAAGCTCCTCCAGATCTATGAGGGAACCAACCAGATCCAAAGGCTGGTGATCGCGAAAGAGATCCAGCAAGGCAACTGACCGGAAGAGAACGAACCTGCCCGCGGGTCGCGAGCGGACGCGCCTAGATGGCGCGTCCCGAGCGGGGCCCCGCTGGTTGGTTCAAACGCACGCGTGGGCCGAGTCCATCGGCAGAATCCAGCAGGGCAACTGACCGGAAAGAAGCGAACTTCCGCGCGGGTCGCGGCTCCCTAGGCCGGTGGCTCGCCCTTCAGCAGGGCCAGCTTGGCGTCGAAGCGGGCCTGCATCTCCGGCATGGCCCATTTCCGGGCCTTCTCCAGGGCCTTGATGGCTTCATTCCTGTGTCCCTGGGCCAGGCTGATGCGAGCCTGGATCAGGTGGAAATCGGGCTCCTGCGGAAACAGCTTGATGGCCATCTTGATGCGCTTCTCCGCCTCCGCCCACTGGTTTTCCTGGAGCGCCTCCTCAGCGAGAAAGGCGTTGAAGAAAGGATCCCGCTTCCGGATCTCCAGGCCCCGTTCGCGGTAGGTCCTGGCCTCGGTTTCACGCCCCTGGGCCCGGAGGAGGTTTTCGAGGTTCCCGCAGGGGGCGCCATCCTTCGGATCCGCCTCGATGGCCTTGAGGAAGGACTTTTCCGCCTCTGCGTCCAGCCCCTGGTTCCGCTGGACCACGCCCAGGATGTTCCACCCCACACCCAGGCTGGGATCCATGCGGATGGACTGATGGGCGGACACGAGGGCCTCGCCGGCACGGGATTCCGCCAGCAGTTCCACCGCGCGGTTGCTGTGGAACAGGGCCAACACCCGCTTCGGCTCCAGCGGCGCGATGAGCTGGACATCCCGGCGGATCTCGGGCAGGAAATCGGCCACCAGTTCCTGCCCGATGGTGGCGGACGGCACCACCGCCACAAGGTGCCGCTCGTAGCGCACGGTGGTGCCCACGCGGCGCCACCGGCTGATCCGGAGGGATTCGCCATACCGGGCCTCAAGGCCGATGGATTTGCAGGCGGCCACGTAGAGCGCCGTCAGCGTCAGACAGTTGGCCTTGCGGTCCCGCCAGCCCTCCATGGGGGTCCGGGTGTACGCATTGTCATAGGTGATGCCCAGCCCGCCCGCTTCCGGGGCCGCGAAGAAAGCCTTCAGCAGGGCGCCGACTTTCGCGGCAACGCTCTGGTGATTCAGGGTGTGCTGGCGGCTGAAGGCCTTCAGTTCGGGGGGAGCCTCGAAGGGATCCTCCCCCGCCGCCAGAAGGGCCGCGCCGAACAGGAGGGGAAGG
Source organism: Geothrix sp. (assembly GCA_030681515.1). Classification (GTDB taxonomy): domain Bacteria; phylum Acidobacteriota; class Holophagae; order Holophagales; family Holophagaceae; genus Geothrix. The sequence goes on from JAUXSE010000047.1 coordinate 53,990, forward strand.
ATTCGCAGACGCACGGGAGGCTCCCGACACAACATAGGTCTACGGACAGGGAATTCAAACGATTATGCGATGCTTGTGGAATCCGGGGAAACCATGTCCAAACCGATGGCGGTGGTCTGTGCCTATTCCAGCGTGGGAACCGCGGCCCTGGAGGGGCTGCTGGAGGCGGGCGTGGCGGTGCGCGCCCTCTACACCTACGGCCAGGGCGCCGATGAGCGGTGGTTCACGCCCCCGGAGGCGGTGGCCCGGGCCCACGGCATTCCCGTGCACATGGCCCAGGCGTTCAATGACGATGCCGTGTACGACGCCATCCGCGCCCACCGGCCGGATTTCCTCTTCAGCTTCTACTTCCGGGAGATGATCCAGGCCCGGATCCTGGAGATTCCCCGGCTGGGCGCCTACAACCTGCACGGCAGCCTGCTGCCGAAGTATCGCGGCCGGGCCCCCATCAACTGGGTGCTGGTGAAGGGCGAGGCGGAAACCGGCATCACTCTCCACGCCATGACCCCCAAACCCGATGACGGCCACATCGTGGCCCAGGCCCGCCTGCCCATCGCCTGGGATGAGACCGCCCTGAGCCTCACGGACAAGGCCGCGGCCGCGGGGCGGGAGCTGGTGCGCGACGCCATTCCCGGCCTGGTGGACGGCACCGTCCAGCGGGTGGACCAGAAGACCCTCGGGCCCTCCACCTACTTCGGTGGCCGCAAGCCCGCGGATTCCCGGCTGGGCTTCGCCATGGGCGCCCAGGAAGCCTTCAACCAGATCCGCGCCGTGGCGGATCCCTGGCCCAACGCGTTCCTGGAAACCCCGTCGGGGACCGTGAAGATCGCCTGGGCCCTGCCGAGTGCCGAGCCCTGCCCTCCCGGGTGTTTCCGCATGACCCGGGAGGGGCTCCTGCTGGGATTCTCGGACGGCGCCCTGCGTCTGCACACCTTGAAAGCCCAGGGCCTGAGGATTGAACGCCCCAGCGAACAGGCGGAGCTCCTGCGCGGACTGGGGCTGATGGAGGCCTGAGGCCCGCCACCGCAAGGACGGGTGGGCGGTCTCGCAGGGGGACGCTAAGCTGGACTCCGGCGTGGTCATGACCTCCCTGCGGCGGGTCGGGTTCCCGCTATCCTGATCCACACCCCGATTCCTGGAGCCACCTTGCGAAGCGTCATCACTGGAACCGGCATCGGCGTGCCCCCGCATGTCATCACGAATGAGGCCCTGTCCAGGCTCATGGACACCTCGGACGAGTGGATCCGCGTGCGCAGCGGCATCCAGGAGCGCCGCTATGCGGAGCTGGGCCAGGGCTCCACGGACCTGGGCGTGATCGCCAGCCGGAATGCCATCGCCGATGCGGGGCTGGCGCCCGGAGACATGGACGCGGTCATCTTCGCCACCATGACCCCGGATCATGTGCTGCCGGGAAACGGCCCCCTGCTCCAGACGGCCCTGGGCCTGGGGGACATCCCCACCTTCGACATCCGCCAGCAGTGCAGCGGTTTCCTCTATGGCCTGGAACTGGCGGATCTGTTCATCCAGAGTGGCCGCTACCGGCGCGTCCTGCTGGTGGGCGCCGAGGTCCACACCGCCTTCATGCCCTGGCACCTGGGCTGGGACACCCTCATCGGCCAGTCCACGCGGGAGATCACCGAAGCCGAACGCGCCGAGAACACCCTGAGCCGGGACCGGACGGTGCTCTTCGGCGATGGCGCGGGCGCCGTGGTGATCGAGGCCCGGGAGGGCGAGGCCGGCCTGGGGACCATCCGCCTCCACACGGATGGCGCCGGCGCGGGGGTGCTGACCATGACGGGCGCTAGCTTCAAGCGGCGGCCCTTCGTGACGGTGGAACAGATCCAGGCGGGCGAGACCGTCCCCGTCATGTCCGGCAAGGAGGTCTTCAAGTCCGCGGTGACGCTGATGCCGCAGTCCGTCCGCGAAGTCTGCGCAGCCTCGGGACTGGCCGTGGAGGACCTGGACCTGGTGCTGGTCCACCAGGCCAACCTGAGGATCATCGAGGGCGTGCAGAAGGCCCTGGGCCTGCCGCCGGAGAAGGTGCCTCACAACATCGAGCGCTACGGCAACACCACCGCCGCCACCCTGCCCATCCTCTTCCATGAGTGCCGCCAGCAGGGCCTCGTCCGCCCCGGCATGAACCTCGTGTTCACGGCGCTGGGATCCGGCCTCCACTGGGGGGCGGCGCTGTACCGGACCTGACCCGAAGCCGCCATCGGACCGAACCCTGCCGAGGAGCCGCCATGACGCTCATCCAGCCCGAGGACACCTGGTCGCTCTGGGCCTTCCTGTTCGCGTGGGCAGCCGTCAGCATCCACCTCGAGCAGCGCTACAAGTGGGCCTCGGCTGTCTCAGGCTGCATCCTGGCGCTTGGTGGCGGATTGCTGTTCGCCAACCTGGGGGTCGTGCCCACGGCGAGTCCCGTCTATGACAGCGTCTGGACCTACGTGGTCCCCATGGCGGTGCCCCTTCTGCTCTTCACGGCTGATATCCGCAAGATCTGGCGGGAGAGCGGCCGAATGCTCGGGGCCTTCCACATCTCGGCCTTCGGGACGGTCCTGGGAACCATTCTCGCCACCGCGCTGCTGGGCCGGAGGATCCCCGAAATCGGCGGGATCTCGGCCATGTTCTCTGGAAGCTACATCGGCGGGAGCGTCAACTACGTGGCCATGTCCGAGGCGTTCCGGGTCTCCCCCGGCCTCATCAATGCCGGTCTCGTGGCCGACAACCTGCTGATGGCCCTTTTCTTCGGTTTGCTCACGGCACTGCCGGGGGTGGCGTTCATCCGGCGCCGGTTCCGGACGCCATTGCTCGACCAGCAGGAAACCCTGAAGGGATCATCCGCGGAAAATCCCGCCGCCAGCTACTGGGGCCGGAGCGAGGTCTCGCTCAAGGATCTTTCCGCCGCGCTGGCCTGCTCCATCCTCATTGTCACCGTTTCGATCAAACTCGCAGGCGCCATTGGGGCCAGTGGTCTTCCACCCTTCCTGAAGGGCCTCATCGGCCAGAAATACCTCCTGATCACCGCCCTGACCGTTGGCCTCGCCTCGGCCTTCCCCCGCTTCTTTTCGAACATCCGGGGCGCCCGGGAGATCGGAACGCTCCTCATCTACTTGTTCTTCGTGGTGATCGGCGTGCCCGCCTCGATATCGAGCGTCGTGCGCGAGAGCCCGATCCTCCTGGCCTATGCGGCCATCATCCTGGCGGTCAATCTGCTCGTCACGCTGGTACTCGGCAAGCTGACCGGCCATGACCTGGAAGTGCTGCTCGTGGCCTCCAACGCCAACGTCGGCGGCCCCACGACCGCCGCGGCCATGGCCATCGGCAAGGGCTGGAATGAACTGGTCCTGCCGGCGATCCTCACCGGTGTCTGGGGCTACGTCATCGCCAACTACATCGGCTACTACATCGGCGTGAACGTGCGGGCCCTTTTCGGTGGGTCCTGATGGACTGAAACCGCCGTCCCCCGGGCCAGTCAGGGTCGCCACGGCATGCGCGGGGAGCCTTGGACCGGTTGCGGGAAGGAGCAGGACATGTCTAGAATGCGGGCACACTTTGGGAGTAATTATGCGATCCCGCCATCTGGCCCTTGGACTTGCCTTGTCGCTGGTCCCCGCCCTTGTCCTTTCGGCCGGAACCACCAAATCCCGGAAACAGGCCTCAGGTGCCGTGAAAACCGCGGGGGATGCCAAGGCCATCGCCGAGCGGGAGACTGGCGGCAAGGCCATCACGGCCCGGCGCATCCCCCTCAACGGTGCCTCCGGCGGGTGGGAGGTGGAGCTGCGGATGCCCCACGACGAAAAGGGCTGGCGCTGCGTCATTGACGCGGATACCCGCACGGTCCACACCAAGACCCGTATTGACCAGCCCGGCGCCAAGGGCAGGGCGGAGGGGCCGGTGCGCATGATCAAGGGGACGCGCTGAAGGCGGCTGCCCGATCCACCGTGACCGTTCGCCGGTTTTTCCCGCCGGACACCCTGCCCGGCTTGACAGCCCGGCCTAGAATCGTACCTGTGGCCGGTGCCACTAGGAGAACGACACATGGGTCTGATGGACTGGGGCAAAGCCCAATTCCTCGACATCCTCGAATGGCTGGATGATTCCAATGACACGCTGGCCTGGCGCTTCCCCATGCGGGGCCAGGAGATCCAGACCGGTGGCCAGCTGGTGGTGCGCGAAAGCCAGGAGGCGGTCTTCATCAACGAAGGCCAGCTGGCGGACGTGTTCAAGCCCGGCACCCACCGGCTGACCACCCAGAACCTGCCGATCCTCGCCACCCTGAAGGGCTGGAAATTCGGGTTCGAAAGCCCCTTCAAGAGCGATGTCTACTTCATCTCCACCAGGCTCTACAACGACCTGAAGTGGGGCACTTCCAACCCGATCATGATGCGCGATGCCGATTTCGGCATGTTGCGCATCCGGGCCTTCGGCATCTACTCCATCAAGGTGGTGGACAGCGGCACCTTCCTCAAGCAGCTCGTCGGCACCAACGGCGTCTACACCGTGCCCGACATCTCCGAGCAGCTGCGCAAGACCATCATGAGCCGCTTCACGGACGCCCTGGGCGAGGCCAAGATCCCCGCCCTGGACCTGGCCGCGAAGTACGACGAGATCTCGGACTTCGTGAAGCAGAAGCTCCAGGACGAGTTCAAGACCATGGGCCTGGAGCTCTCCAAGTTCTTCGTGGAGAACATCAGCCTCCCCGAGGAAGTGGAAGCCATGATGGACAAGCGCACCGGCGTGGGCATGATGGCCCCCGTCATGGGCGCCTACACGCAGATGCAGGTGGCGGATGCCATCCCCCTCGCGGCAGCGAACCCCGGCGGCGTCGCCGGCATGGGCATGGGCGTGGGCCTGGGCTTCGGCATGGGCAACATGATGGGCCAGCAGATGGCCGGCGCCTCCCAGCAGATGGGCCAGCAGTCCTTCCCCGCCGGCGCTGCCGCCGCCCCGGCCGCGGCCCCCGCGAAGTCGCTCAAGGAGGACTTGACCGATCTCAAGGAGCTCTTCGACGGCCAGCTCATCACCCAGGCCGAGTACGACACGCAGCGCGCCGCCATCATGAAGAAGAACGGGATGGGGAATTAGGCTTCAGGCTCTAGGCTCCGGGCTTCAAGAAAGGGCGGCGCAGCCGCCCTTTTTGCGTTTACTGAGGCCTGGAGCCTGAAGCCCGGAGCCTAGTCGTGATGATGCTCATGCCCCTCCACCTCGTGCTGGTGGAGGAACCGGTGGTGGTGGCGCTCGGCCATGGCCGGGGTCTCGAAGTGCACGGTGAGGTGGCGGACACCGTGCCGTTCCCGCAGCAGCCGCTCGACGGGCTCCAAAAAGGCCTCGGTGTCCTCCAGCCGGTCGGCCGCCACGATGATGTGGGCGGTGGCAATGGTCAGGTGGCTGCACATCTTCCAGCTGCGGAAATCTTCCACGCCCAGGACCCCCGGAAGGCCCATCAGTTCGGCCTTCACGGCCTCGTGTTCGAAGGCGGCGCGGTGCATGAGGATGCCCACCGCGTCGCGGAGCAGCAGCACCGCCCCCCGCAGGATCACCACCAGGATCACCAGGGCGATGGCCGGATCCACCCAGCGCCAGCCCGTGAGGCGGATGAGGATCATGCTCACCACCAGCGCGACGCTGGTGAGGCTGTCGGCGAAGGCGTGGAGGTAGGCGACCCGGAGATTCGCGTCGCGCTCCAGCAGGCTGCGGTCCCGCGGCACCAGCACCAGCGTGGCGAGGACATTCAGGACGAGCCCGATGCCGGCGAACACCAGCACCCATCCCGTCTGGATGGGCACGGGATGGCGGAGCCGGTCCAGGGCCTCCCAGCCCACGGCTCCGGCGAGGAACATCAGGAACCCGACGCCCACCAGGCTGTTGAACACCTCCAGACGGTGCCATCCGAAGGTCCAGCGGTCATCGGGATCCCGCCGGTTGGCCAGCCATAGGCTCAGGATCCCCAGGCTGTTCACCATCACATCGTTCAGGTTCTCCAGGCTGTCGCTGACGAGGCCGATGGATCCCGTCCAGAGGCCACCGAGCCCCTGGAGGACGAAGCTGGCGAAGAAGATCGCGGCACTCCAGGCCAGGCGGCCCGTGGTGCTGGGCCCGTGATGGTGGTGCCCACCCGCCATCATTCGCCCCGGTACTGTGGCCGGCGCTTCTCCCGGAAGGCCGCCAGACCCTCCAGGCGGTCCTTCGTGGGGATCACCTGGGCGTAGCAGGCCTGCTCGAAGGCCAGTCCGGAATCCCGGTCCAGATCCAGGCCCCGGTTCACCGCCAGCTTGGCCATGCGCAGCGCCACGGGCCCGTTCGGAAGGATCTCCCGGGCCAGTCCGAGGGCCGCCTCCAGGGCCCCGCCAGCGGGCGCCACGTGATCCACGAGGCCCAGGTGTTCCGCCTCCGCCGCGCCGATGCGCCGGGCGGTGAAGATCAGTTCCTTGGCCCGGGCGCTTCCGATGAGCCTCGGCAGGCGCTGGGTGCCGCCGGCGCCGGGAATGATGGCGAGCGAGGTCTCCACCAGGCCCAGCTTCGCGCCCGCCCCGGCCACCCGCAGATCCGCGGCCAGGGCCAGTTCCAATCCACCCCCGAAGGCCGCGCCTTCGAGGGCCGCGATCACGGGCATGGGCAGATCCTCCAGCTCCGTGAAGGCGCACCGGAGGCCGTGGACGAAGGCCCCCGCCTCGGAGGGCGACATCTCCGCCCGTTCCTTCAGGTCAGCGCCGGCGCAGAAGACCCCGGGAACGTGGCTGTGCAGCACCACGATCCGGGCCGAGGTATCGGAACGAAGGTCCGCCAGGGCCTGCCGGAATTCGGCCATGAGCTGGCGGCCCAGGGCATTCCGGGCGGCGGGACGGTCCAGCCCCAGCAGGACGAGGCCGGCGTCGGAACCCTCCAGGCGTTCGAGCCGGATCTCCATCAGCTCAGCTCGACGATGGGATCCCCTTCGTTGAGGAACTGGTCGGGGGCCACGAAGACCTTTTTGACCGTTCCCTCCTCGGGGCTGCCCACGGGGATCTGCATCCTCTTGGTATCCCCTTCGGGGATACGCAAGGCCTCAGCACCAATCGTTTTGAGCACGAGAAGCCTCACGAAAGTTCAACGATGGGATCCCCTTCGTTGAGGAACTGGTCGGGGGTCACGAAGACCCGTTTGACCGTTCCCTCCTCGGGGCTGCCCACGGGGATCTGCATCTTCATGGACTCGATGATGACGAGGTCCTGGTCCTCCCCTACCGCATCGCCTTCGGCGACACAGACCTCCAGCACTTTCCCGGCCATCTCGGCCCGCACCACAGCCATCGGTCACCTCATCAGGACAACGGCCCCAGTGTAGCGGCCAGGCTCCTAGTCGTCCCGGTCCGAGTCGCCGATCACCACCAGATCGTCATCCTCGTAGGCGAAGTCGCCTTCCTCGATGAGGACTTCACGGACTTTTCCGCCCTCGGGCGCGTTGATGTAGAAGGAGGTGCGGGAGGAATCCGTGCCCTCAAGGATCATCAGGGGCTCGTCCTCCTCCACTTCCTGGCCGGGACGGACGAGGACATCCACCACATAGCCCGGCCATTCCGCCCGCACGATCATGCCACCTCCCCGGTCATCCCGTGACCATGGCGGGGAGAGTATGGCGCACGGGGGCCCCGCGCAAGCCCCGGAAGCAGTTCTTTTCGTCACATATCGGGTACGCGATACTGGAGGGCTTGGAGGTTGGAATGGCTGTCACCTGTGGCATCGTGGGTCTTCCCAATGTTGGGAAGTCCACCCTTTTCAATGCTCTTACCCGTGCGGGCGCGGCTTCGGCCAACTACCCCTTCTGCACCATCGAGCCCAATACGGGCGTGGTGGACGTGCCGGATCCGCGGCTGGCGCCCCTGGCGGAGATCGTGAAACCCCAGCGCATCCTGCCCGCCGCCCAGGAGTTCGTGGACATCGCAGGCCTGGTGCGCGGCGCCAGCAAGGGGGAGGGTTTGGGCAACGCCTTCCTGGGCCACATCCGGGAGACCGACGCCATCGTCCAGGTGGTGCGCTGCTTCGAGGACGGCAATGTCACCCATGTGGAGGGCAGCGTGAGCCCCGAGCGGGATCTCGGCATCATCGAGACCGAACTGGTCATCAAGGATCTGGACGCGGTCGAAAAGGGGCTGGAGCGCCACCGGAAGATCGCCAAACTCGGCAACAAGGAATCCCAGGCCCTGGTCGCGGTCCTGGAGCGGGTATTCATCCAGCTGGATCAGGGCCAGTGGGCCAGCACGGCGGGCCTGTCCGCCGAGGACCGCGCCCTCATCAAGTCCTACGGCCTGCTCACCCTGAAGCCCACCCTCTTCGTGGGCAACATCGGGGAGGAGGACATCCGGAACCCCGAAGGCAACGCCCACTACCGGCAGCTCCAGGCGTTGGCCGCCGGCCGGGGAGCGCCCTGCATCCCCATCTGCTCCAAGCTCGAGGCCGAGATCCAGGATCTGCCGGAGGAGGACCGCCCCCTGTTCCTGGAGGAGGCCGGCCTCGCCGAGCCGGGCCTGAATGTCCTCATCCACGCCAGCTACGACCTGCTGGGCCTCCAGACCTACTTCACCGCCGGCGTGAAGGAAGTCCGCGCCTGGACCATCCACAAGGGGGACACCGCCCCCCAGGCCGCAGGCGTGATCCACACCGACTTCGAAAAGGGCTTCATCCGAGCCCAGGTCATCGCCTACGACGACTTCATCCAGTGCCGGGGCGAGCAGGGGGCCAAGGACGCGGGCAAGATGAGGACCGAGGGGAAGGACTATGTCGTGAAAGACGGCGACCTGATGAACTTCCTCTTCAACGTCTAGCGGGCCTCGATGGGCATGCGCCGGAGGCGCTCCACCCGGACTTCCATGGGGGGATGGGTGGAGAAGAGGCTCATGAGGCCGCCGCCACGGAGGGGGTTCACGATCATCATGTGGGCCGTGGCGGGCTGGGCGGATGACATGGGCAGCTGCTGGTTGTAGCTGTGGAGCCGCTCCAGGGCCGTGGCCAGCATATCGGGGCGGCCCGTCAGACGGGCGCTGTAGTCGTCCGCCATGTACTCCCGGGAGCGGCTCAGGGCCATCTGGAGCAGCATGGCCGCCAGGGGGCCCAGGATCATGATGGCGATGCCGGCGATGGGGTTGGACCGGCCCTCCTCGTCCCGGGCGCCGAACCACCCCGCAAGGTGGGATAGGAACATGATGGCCTGGGCCAGCACGGCCGCGAGGCTGCCGATGAGGATGTCGCGGTTCTTCACGTGGCCCAGCTCATGGGCGATGACGGCCTCCAGCTCGGGGCGGCTGAGGATCCGCATGATGCCCTCCGTCACCGCCACCACGGCGTGCTCGGGGTCCCGGCCCGTGGCGAACGCGTTCGGGGTGTCCTCGGGGATGATGGCGACCCGGGGCATGGGCAGCCCCGCCCGCTGGGCCAGGTTGGCCACGATGGCGTGCAGCTCCGGCGCCTCGGCCTGAGTGACGGGCCGGGCCCCGTAGCTGGCCAGCACGATCCTGTCGGAAAAGAAGTAGCTCACGCCATTCATGACGAGGCCGATGACGAGCGCCAGGATCATGCCGGACCGGCCCCCGGCCATGCCGCCGATCCAGACCAGCAGTCCGGTCATGGCCACGATGAGGAGTAGGGTTTTCGTCCGGTTCATGAAAGGTTCTCCAGCTTCCAGGATACGGTTGCCATCAAGCGCCCATCCGCTTGATGACCACCAGCGTCACGTCATCGCGGAACTTGCCGTCTTCGAGATGCCGGAAGGCTTCCACCAGGAGGGCCTCTAGCAGGCCGTCCGCGCCGGCCTGCGGACGGCGAAGCACCACGTCGGCCAGGGGGCCGTCGCCCAGGTCCTCACCCGCGGCGTTCTCGGCCTCGATGAGACCGTCCGTGAAGATCACCAGGACATCCCCCTGGTCCATGTGGGCCCGGCCTTCGCTGAAGCTGACCCCCGGGAGCAGGCCCACCATGGGGCCCGTGGGGGCGAGCCGTGCCACCTCGCCCGTTGCCCTCACCAGCAGAGGCGGGTTGTGGCCTCCATTCACATAGCGGAGGTCGCCGTTCCCCGGATTGAGGCTGCCCGCGAAGAGGGTGGTGTAGCGGTTCCCATCCCGCACATCGTTCATGCGCCGGTTCACCCGCTCGGCCAGCTTCCCCCAGTCCGGAACCCGGTGATCCGCCATGGCCCGCAGGAAGGCCGATAGCTGGGTCATCATCAGCGAGGCGGGGAGCCCCTTGCCGGAGATGTCGCCCACGGCGAGGTGCAGGCGGTCGCCGAGTCCTTCGTCCCGGGCCATCCACAGATCGTAGAGGTCGCCGCCGACCGCCTGGTACGGGAGGTTCGCCGCGGCGCATTCCCAGCCAGCCGGTTCGGGCAGGGCCTTGGGCAGCAGGCTGCGCTGGATGTCGCGCGCCAGGTCCAGGTCCTTCTCCATGCGCTCGCCATGGATGCGGGCCTCCCGCAGTTCCAGGCTCGACAGCTGGGAGGAGGTCAGGTTCAGCAGCGTGCGCAGGAAGACCAGATCGTCCTCGGACAACTGGCCCACGGCCGGTTCGGCAGCGTAGGCGAAGCCATGGCTGTGGGTCTGGTCCACCAGCTCGATGGCGTGGACGAGCCCCTTGGCCTGGACGATTTCCCGCAGCCGGTCCCCATCGAGCGATTCCGGAAGGATGCCCAGCCCCTTGGCGTGGAGGATCTGTCCCTGGGCGTCCACCACCAGCAGCCGCATGATGCGGAACTCGCCCATGAGCGTGTTCGCCATGAGCCGGACCAGATCGCGCCGGGTCTCCACCTCGCCCAGGTTCCGGGTGAGTTCGAAGACCGTGTTGAGCCGGGAGAGCTGGAGCGCCAGGGCCAGATTCTGGCTGCTGCGCACGGCCTCCGCGCGGCGCCAGGCTAGGAGGGGCGCGCTGATGGAGAGCAGCAGCGGAACGGCGTCCGGAAGCACCTCCGCCCGGAGCACGAGATGGCCGTAGAGCTCGTCCCCGTACTTCCAGGGCCGGACCTGCCAGCCCTCCCCGGGGTGGGTCGGAAAGGCCGGCGCGGCCCCCCGCAGGAACAGCCACTTTCCCCCATCCCACAGCCCGCCCTGGCGGGCCTTGGCGATGCCCATGGCGGTGATGCCCACCAGATGGACCAGGTCCTCTTCGCTGCCCTGCTCGGGGAAGGTCTCCAGGAAGTCAATGAGGGGGAGCAGCTCCTGCGCCCCCTCCGGGATCTTCAGCGCCAGATGGCGGAGGCGGTCGAAGGGATTGGCCGGCATGTCGGGTGGACCCGGCGGTTCAGCTGATCTTCTTGATCAGGCAGCACTCGTTGCGGCCGGAGACCTCGTCCGCCTTGAACTGGACTTCGTCCATGAACCGGCTCATGAGCAGCAGCCCCAGGCCGCCCTTCCGCGGATGCTTGATGTACTCCTTGGGATCCGGCAGCACCATCTGGTCGCTCCGGATGCCCTGCCCCGAGTGCAGGATGTGGATCTCCAGCGCCTGCTCGGTGAAGCGCAATTCCAGCTCCACGCTGTGATCGCCCTCGCCGTGGTAGGCATGGAGGATCACATTGGTCACGGCCTCATCCACGGCGATGCTCACCTTGGCGGCCGTGGCATCGTCCATGCCCGCGGCCACGGCGGCCCGCTTGGCCAGGCCCGTGACCAGGTTCAGGTAGCGGGTCTGGCTCGGAATGATGAGCCTGAACTGGGCGTGGTCCACCTTCGCCGCCACGCTCAGCCCTTCCGGCCCGGCGCAGCGGCCGCCAGCGCCTGATCCTCATCGTGAAAGACCCGGTAGAGCTGGGTGAATCCCAGGGTGTCGAAAATGGCGAAGACGTTCTCCTGGAGGTTCGAAAGCAGGATGTCCCCTTCATGCTCCCGGACGGTCTCGATCAGCCCCATGATGGCGCCCAGACCGGCCGAGCTGATGTAGTGGAGATCCTTGCAGTTGAGCAGGATGGTGTAGCGGCCGTCCCGGACCAGCCCCTCCAGGGCCTCCTCGAATTCCCGGACGGTATGGGCATTGATGAAGCCGGTGGGAAGAAGCACCGCCACATCTCCGATCTGCCTTACCGCAATGGAAAGATCCGCCATCCGAGGTCTCCAGGAACTCTGGCCATCCTATCGGTTCCCTGGACCAAATGCCAGCGCGCGGCATTCCGCCGGGTTTGGGGTACCCTTGAGGCCAACCTTCACCGAGCCCCCAAATGAGCGATCCGCGCCCCGTGGACAAGTCCCAGAACGATGCCCTCCAGACCCACCTGGAGGCGTGGCTCAATCAGCAGAACCAGACCCTCCTCGAAGAGGTGATGGCCACCTGGCAGGGGGCTCTCGCCCGCTTTCATCCCGACGAAACCCTGCTCTCCGGACTTCGCGACGCGGCCGGCCCCTCCGGCCCTTCGGGCCCTGCCGACACCCATCTGGCCTCGGCCCTGGACCTGGTGGAGGGCGCCACCAGCCAGAGCGACCTCCTCAAGCGGCTCCTGGATGCCCTCTCGCCCCTTGTGGAGCGCAGCGCCCTCTTCGTCCTCAAGCAGGGCCTGGCCTCACTCTATGCCCACCGGGGCTTCCCCTCCGAAGCGCCCCTGAAGACCGGTGCCGTGGTCCCGCCCCCCGAACTTGAAGCCCTCATCCAGGGCCTGAGCCGGTCCCTGCGCCGCCGGGGCCCGGGGTACGCCGCCCTGCTCTCGCCCATCAGCACCTTCGAAGCCGCGGATGTGGCCGTCTTCCCGCTCCGCCACAAGAAGAAGGCGGTCGCGCTGCTGCTGGTGGACAGCGGCCTCCGCCAGAAGCTCGACCACCCCGAGCAGATCCGGGCCCTGGTCCTGGCCACCTCGGCCATGCTCGCGTCGCTCGCGGCGGGCAAGGAGGAGGATTCCCGGCCCCATCCGGCGGAACCTCAACCCAGTGCGCCCACGCAGGTGGTCCCTGAACCCATCGAATCCGCGGCCCCGGTGGACCTGGATCCCCGGACCCGCGCGGCGGCCGAGCGCCTGGCCCGTGTGCTGGTCGGGGATGTGGAGCTCTACTTCCCCGCCAAGGTCGCCCAGGCCCGCACCCAGGGCAACCTCTATGGCCTGCTCCGGGACGAGCTCGAACGCAGTCGTGCCACCTTCGTGGAGCGTTTTGGTGAGGGCGTCGAAATCCAGCACCGGATTTTCACTACCACGATCATCCACCAGCTGTGTGATGGGAACGTTTCCAAGCTGGGCGCCGCCCCCTGGGCCTAGGATCCCGCCGGCACCGGGTGACAACCGGGCCAGATTCTGGTACAACCTTGCCCTTTGGGTCTGGACGAGGGAAAGCAATGGCGGATCTCGGTAAAAAGTTCACATGCTTCCAATGCGCGGCGAAGTTCTATGACTTCGGCAAGCCGGAGGCGCTCTGCCCCAAGTGCGGGGCCAACCAGAAAACCGCTCCGGCCAAACCCAAGGCCGTGAAGAAGGAGAAGAGCGTCCACGTGATCGAGGACGACTTCCCCGCGGAGCCGGAAGCGGAGAACCCGGAGGAGACCTTCACCGAGACCGGTGTGGCCATCGAACGGGGCCGCGGCGAAGGCTTCGATCCGGGCGATCTGCGCATGGACGACTACGACGAATAGGCTGCGCCTATTCGTCGTGATGAAGGGCAAAACCTTCTTTGGGAGGGGACCGGGATGAACGACCCATCAGTCCCTCCCCTCATCGACCGCCACACGCATCTCGAAGGTTCTCTGGATTCCGCCTGGGTCCGCCAGGACGCAGCGCGTCGCGGCCTGGATGTTCCCGCCAGCCTGGAGCTGCTCTGGTCCGGCGCTGCCGTGCCCTTCGACGGGTTCATCGAAGCCTTCCTGTTCGGGGCGGCCCTGCTGGACAGCCGCGAGGCCGTGCGCGAGGCCACCCTGGCCGTGGCGCGGCGCACGCGGGCGGCAGGCGGCGCGGGGTTCGACCTGTGGGCATCCCCGCACTTTCTCGTGGTCCATCGCGGACAGATTTCCCTCGATGATTTCTGGCTCGGAATGGAAGAAGGCCTTTTCATCGCGGGGGCCCTGGGCCTCCGCGCCTGCGTGGTGGTGGATGCCGTCAACCACTTCGGACCGAGGCACGGCCAGGCAGTCCTCGACCTGGTGCTGCCGGGCCTGCCGGCCTTCGTGAAGGGCTTCTCCACCGGCGGCCTAGAGGACTGCCCCTTCCGGGACTGGGCCCCCGTCTTCGACCGGGCCCGGGCCGCGGGCCTGCGGATCGCCGCCCACGCCGGAGAGAACGGCCCCGGGTCGAATGTCCGCGAGGCCCTCCTCGAAGGTGGCGTCGCCCGCATCATCCATGGCATCCGCGCCAGCGAGGCGACCTTCGAGCTGCTGGCGGAACACCGCATCCCCGTGGACATCTGCCCCAGTTCCAATCGGGCCCTCGCGGCGGAGGTGGATCCGCATCCCCTGCCCCGGATGCTGGGCGCCGGGGTGCGATGCGCCCTGGGCACCGACGATCCCGGCCTCATCCCCTGCGATCTGGGCACCGAAATCGCCGCGGCGCGACGCATGGGCCTGGATGACACCGCCCTGGCCACCCTCCGGCGACATGGGGCCGAAGATGCCTGGTGCCTGGCGCCGTGACCAGCCCCTTCTAGGAATTGCCGCCCTATCCAGCCAACCCGGGGGTCGAAGCAACCGGGAGATCCAGGTAGACTAGGAGATTCGGTGCGCGCCCATAGCTCAGCTGGATAGAGCATCAGGCTTCGAACCTGAGGGTCGGGCGTTCGAGTCGCTCTGGGCGCACCACCGGTTTGACAATTCGGTTTTTTTGCGAGCGTGGCGGAACTGGTAGACGCACTGGATTTAGGTTCCAGCGGTTCACACCATGTCGGTTCGAGTCCGACCGTTCGCACCATTTTCTCAGAATCGCCTTTGGCGATTCTGAGTGAGAAAAAGCTGAATGTTTCTAAGAATTTTCCACGCCTCACGGAGCATCCATGTCCGCCACTCTCCATCACCAGTCCCCCACCCGCAAGGCCGTCGAAGTGACGGTGCCCGCCGCCGAGGTGAGCGCCGCTTTCAACGACGTGGTGGCGAAGATCGCGCCGAAGGTGCGCATTCCCGGCTTCCGTCCAGGCAAGGCCCCCCGTCCCGTGCTCATGCAGAAGTACGCCCGCGAGATCCAATCCGACGTCGCGCAGCAGCTGGTGGAAAAACATTTCTGGAAGGCCGCCCAGGAAGCGGGCGCCCTGCCCATCTCCCACCCCTCCGTGGAAAAGCTGGAACTGAAGGAGGGCGCCGACGCGGTCTTCCGCGCCCAGTTCGACGTGGCACCTGAAGTCGCCCTTCCGGACTACAGGGCCATGGTTCTCACCAAGAAGAAGCGCACCATTGATGCGGCCACAGTCCTGGAGCATCTCGAAGGCCTGCGCCAGCGCGCCACCAAGTTCCTGCCGGTCGAAGGCGGTGCCGTGGCCCCGGGCCTCATCGCCACCTGCGATATCCGCGTGAAGCCCCAGGGCCTGAAGGCCCAGTCCTACCAGGACCAGGTGCTGGAGATTGACGGAACCCGGCCCTTCGACGCCGAACTGGTGGGTCTCAAGGCCGACGAGAAGAAGGCTTTCACCCTGACCCACCCTGCCGATGACGCCAACACCGTCCTCGCCGGCAGGACCCTGGCCTATGAAGTCCAGATCAAGGATCTCCGCCGCAAGGAAGTGCCCGACCTGGGCGATGAGTTCGCCAAGGACATGGGCGCCTTCGAGAACCTCGACGCCCTGAAGGCCGCCGTGGGCAAGGATCTCGAAGAGGCCGCCGAGCGCGACGCCGTGGCCCGCCTGCACGCCACCATGCTCGACACCCTGCTGGACGCCGCGCCCTTCGAGGTGCCCCGTTCCATGGTCGCCCTGCAGCTCGACGACTACTGCCAGGAGTTCGCCCAGCACGTGGCCCGCCAGGGCATGGACCCCAAGAAGGTGAACTGGCAGGCCTACCGCCAATACCGCCTGAACGACGCCGAGCGCGCCGTCCGCAGCGGCTACCTGCTGCAGGCCATCGGCAACGCCGAATCCATCGAGGTTCCCGAGGCGGACATTGACGCCGAAATCCGTACCTTCATGGCCGAAAACCAGGTCCAGCAGCCCTTCGACGCCTTCAAGGCCGAGCTGGAGCGCCGTGGCAACGCCACCGAGATCAAGGGGCGCCTGCGCACCGACCGGATCTTCGACCACCTGCTCACCACCGCCCAGGTCACCGAGGAGCTGCTGGACAAGGCCGGCTTCGAGGCCCTGGTCGAGCTGGAGCGCAAGCGCGAGGCCGGCATCCCCGTGAACCGCTTCGACGCGGGCGGACTCGAGGGCGGCGACCTGGAAGGCCAGGAGGGTGGCGAACCCGCCGCCGTGGCGCCCGCCGGCCATGTCCACGGCCCCGATTGTGACCACGGGCACGATGCCGAAGAAGCCAAGCCAAAGAAAAAGACAGTAAAAAAAGCCGAAGACGCCGAGGAGAAGCCCAGGAAGGCCGCCAAGGTCGAGCCCGAAGCCGAGGAAAAGGCCAAGGTCAGAAAGACAGCCGCCGCGAAGAAGTAGTCCCCCTCCGTTCCACCAAGAAGGCTCCGCGAGGAGCCTTCTTGCTATCCTGATCAGCCAGCCGGAGGGCCCATGCCCAGCAGCTACTATCCCCCCATCGTCATCGAGCAGACGCCCCGCGGCGAGCGCAGCTACGACATCTACTCGCGCCTGCTCAAGGACAACATCATCTTCCTGGGCACGCCCATTGACGACAGCGTGGCCAACGCCATCGTCGCCCAGATGCTGTTCCTCGAAAGCGAAGACCCCGACAAGGACATCCAGATCTACATCAACAGCCCCGGCGGCAGCGTCACCGCGGGTCTCGCCATCTACGACACCATGCAGTTCGTGAAGAACGACATCGTCACCTACTGCATCGGCCAGTGCGCCTCCATGGGCGCCCACCTGCTCGCGGCGGGCACCAAGGGCAAGCGCTTCGCCCTGCCCAACGCGCGCATCATGATCCACCAGCCCAGCGGCGGCGCCCAGGGCCAGGCCACGGAAATCGAGATCACCTTCAAGGAGATCCAGCGCCTGAAGGAGAACCTCGCCGCCACCTTCGCCAGGCACACGGGCCAGCCCCTGAAGAAGGTCATGAAGGACATGGACCGGGATTTCTTCATGGGCGCCGAGGAAGCCCTGGAGTACGGCATCGTGGACAAGGTCCTTTCCGAGCGGCCCGCCTGATGAGATCGAGCCTCTCCAGCGCCCCCGGTTTCGGGCGCCTGTCCGGCGTCCCGCTCTACGTGCCAGGCAAGCCCATCCAGGAAGTCCAGCGCGAGCTCGGGCTCACCCGGATCATCAAGCTGGCCTCCAACGAGAATCCCTGGGGGCCCACGGAGGCCGTGAAGGCCCGCGTGGCCTCGGTCATCTCGGGCTCGGAGTTCGAGGGCCTGGGCCTGTACCCGGTCAGCGATGGCTACTACCTCCGCAAGCGCATCGCCGAGCGCAAGGGCGTGGCGCTCGACCGCGTGGTGCTAGGCAACGGCAGCAGCGAGATCCTGGAGATGGTGGCCAAGGCGGCCTTCCTGGACGGCGGCAGCGCCGTGATCCCCAGGCACAGCTTCGCCATCTACGGCATCGCCGCCCAGACCGCCGGCGGGCGCGTCATCGAATCCCGGGCCTCGGCCACGGAACTCGACGCGGATGACATCCTGCGTTCGGTGGCCGAGGACACCCGCCTCGTCTACCTCGGGCATCCGAACAATCCCACGGGCATCCGGCTCGAACGCGCCGCCATCGAGCGCCTGGCGCGCGGGTTGCGCGAGGATATCGTCCTGGTGGTGGACCAGGCCTATGCCGAGTACGAGGATCCCGCCAATTACCCGGACGCCGCCGCCTACCTGGACGAGCGCCCGAACCTGCTGGTGCTCCACACCTTCTCCAAGATCCACTCCCTGGCCTCGCTGCGCATCGGGTACGGCCTGGGCTCGAAGGAGCTGATGGGTTTCCTGGAGCGGGTCCGCAGCCCCTTCAACACCAATCACCTGGCCCAGGCCGCGGCGGAAGTCGCCGTGCAGGATCTGGCCTTCGAGGCCTTCTCCCGCCAGAAGAACACCGAAGCCCGGACTGCCTTCGTCCAGGAGGCCGCCAGGCACCGCTGCCAGCTCACGGGGGCTTGCGGCAACTTCATGCTCCTGGAAAGCGCCTTCCCCGCCGCAGAGCTGTTCAAGGAACTGCTCCAGCGCGGCGTGATCGTGCGGCCCATGCAGGGCTACGGCCTTCCCAACCACATCCGCGTGTCCTTCGGGAAGCCCGATGAGATGCAAGCCTTCTGGAACGCGGCCGGGCCCCTGCTCGACGGCGGCTGCTGAGTGGCATCGGTTCCACACGAGATCGAGCGGCTGCGCGCCCTGCTGGCGCAGGGCGCGTCGGCGGCATGCCGCCAGGGATTGGAGTCCCTCCGTGCCCGCTACCGCAGCGAATCCGGCGCCTTCGATGTCGCTTCCATCGCGGCGCTGAAGGACCTCGCCACCGACCTGGAGACCGTTCCTGGCCTGGAAACGGCCCTCAAGGCCACCTTCGGCTATGGGGCGTTCCGTCCGGGCCAGCGGGACATCATCGAGGCCGTGCTATCGGGCCGCGACGTGGTGGGCATCATGCCGACCGGCGCCGGGAAATCGCTCACCTACCAGCTGCCCGCGCGGCTGCTGGGCGGCGTGACGCTGGTGGTCTCGCCCCTCATCGCCCTCATGAAGGATCAGGTGGACGCGCTCACGGAGGCGGGATTGCGGGCCTCCTTCCTCAATTCCAGCCTGGGCGCGGAGGCGCGCCGCGAACGCATCCGCGCCCTCAAGAACGGTGAACTGGAGCTGATCTACGCCGCGCCGGAGGGCCTCGATCTCTATCTGGCCGACCTGCTGCGCGAGGTGGACCTGCGCCTCATCGCCGTGGACGAGGCCCACTGCATCAGCCACTGGGGCCATGATTTCCGTCCGGCCTACCGCACCCTCGCGGGCCTGAAGCGGCGCTTCCCGCAGGTGCCGGTCCTCGCCCTCACGGCCACGGCCACGCCGGAGGTGCGCCGCGATATCGCCGCGCAGCTGGAGATGCAGAACCCGCTCGAAGTGCAGGGTTCCTTCTTCCGGCCCAACCTGCGGATCAGCGCCTACCGCAAGGGCGTCGAGGGCCAGCCGCCGGTGCGCGAAGCCCTGCTGCGCCTCGTCCTGGCCCGGCGCGGGGAGAGCGGCATCATCTACTGCCTGTCCCGGAAGGCCGTGGAGTCCACGGCGGCCTTTCTCGCCGGGGAGGGCCTCCGCGCCGCGGCCTACCACGCGGGCTTGACCGCCGAGGCCCGGTCCTCCGCCCAGGAGGCCTTCCAGCGCGACGATGTGGACGTGATCGTGGCTACCGTCGCCTTCGGCATGGGCATAGACAAGAGCAACATCCGCTACGTCATCCACCGCGATATGCCCAAGAGCATGGAGGGCTGGTACCAGGAGATCGGCCGCGCGGGCCGAGATGGCGCCGATGCGGACTGCGTGATGTTCTTCGGCTGGGGCGACGTGCTCAGCTACGACCGCTTCACGGACGGCCTGGACGCGCCGCTGGCCCAGGCCCAGCAGCGGCAGACCCGCGACCTCTTCCGTCTGGCGGAAGCCCCCCGCTGCCGCCACCAGGCCCTCCTGGCGCACTTCGGCGAGCGCATGGAGGCCTGTGGCACCTCCTGCGACGTCTGCACCGGGGCCGATCCGCTCCAGGCCGCGCCCTCGCCCGGGAAGGCGAAGCGCGGATCGCCCCGCGGGTCCCGTCCATCACTGCGGGAGGACCAGGTGGAAGGCGAAGAGGCCCTCTACCTCGAGTTGAAATCGCTTCGGAAGCGGCTGGCCGATGCCAAGGGCGTCCCCGCCTACGTGATCTTCAGCGATGCCACCCTCCAGCAGATGGCCCGGTTCCGGCCGGCCACCGAGGCGGAATTCCTGGCCTTGAGCGGAGTGGGCCCGAAGAAACTTCAGCAGTACGGTGATGTCTTTCTTGGATTGCTGGGCCAGCAGGGCCTTTGACAGCCCCCTCCAGGGCGGTGGACATCTGTCACAACCCGGACATACCCGCGTTGATATCAAAGGGGATACCTGAGCACCCTGGCGGCTGCGGTCTTGCCGCCGCCCGGGCGGGAATCTAGGGTGAGGGAAGGCATTTCACACTCGAATGTCCTTTGTTTTGTCCCCGAATATCATTGGTTTTTGCCCCTTGGTGGAGGTGAGTTCATGAGCCTGGGAGAACGCGTCAGAGACCTGACCCGGATGGTTTTCCAGCTGGGCAACAACTGGATCAGCCTGGCGGGCGCGGTCATCACGACCAGCGCCGGATTCACCCTGGTCTGGTTCTGGTTCATGGAGCTGACGAGCCCCAGGGCGATCCATCCCTACGCGGGCATCCTGCTCTTCCTCATCCTGCCCGGCATCTTCCTGGCTGGCCTGGCCCTCATCCCCCTGGGCATCCTCCGCATGCGCCGCAGGAAGCGGCTGGCGGGCGAAGAGCCGACGCCGTTCCAGAAGGTGGACTTCGCGCAGCCCGGCATCCGGCGCCTGCTGGGCGTGATCGGCATCGCCACCTTCCTCAACATCGCGCTCCTGGGCACCGCGGGCCTCAAGGGCGTGGAGTACATGGACTCCAACCAGTTCTGCGGCCTCACCTGCCACACCGTCATGAGCCCCGAGTACACCGCCTTCCTGGATTCCCCCCACTCCCGCGTGGGCTGCGCCCAGTGCCACATCGGACATGGGGCCCCAGCCCTCGTGCGGGCCAAGATCTCGGGCACCCGCCAGCTCTTCGCGGTGGCCTTCGGCACCTATTCCCGGCCGATCCCGAGCCCCGTCGAACACCTGCGACCGGCCCGGGAGACCTGCGAACAGTGCCATTGGCCCCAGAAATTCACCGGCGAGAAGCTCCTGATCCGGACCAAGTACGCCGAGGACGAAGTCAACACGCCCTCCACCTCCGTTCTCCTCCTCAAGATCGGCGGACACACCGCCAACGGCACCACGGGCATCCACGGCCGGCACCTGGACGCATCCGAACGCATCAGCTATGTCAGCACGGACACGCGCCGCCAGGACATCCCCAAGGTCACCTACCGCGACGACAACGGCCAGCTGGTGGAATTCGTCACCGAGGACTACAAGAAGTTGTCCCCCGAGAAGCTCGCCAAGGCCACCGAGCGCAAGATGGACTGCATTGACTGCCACAACCGCCCCACCCACGCCTTCGAACTGCCCGACCGCGCCGTGGACAAGGCCATCTCCAACCACCGCATGAGCGCGGAGTTGCCCTTCCTCAAGAAGAAGGCCGTGGAGTTGCTGAAGGTCGAGTACCCGGACCGCGCCACCGCCGGGGCCAGGATCCCGGTGGCCATCGCGGAGTACTACCGCACCGCGTACCCGGATATCTACAAGCAGAAGCGGGCCCAGGTGGATACCGCCGGCGAAGTGGTCAAGGCCATCTACCTGCGGAACGTGTTCCCCGAGATGAAGCTCACCTGGGGCACCCACCCCAACAACATCGGCCACGAGGAGGCCGTGGGCTGTTTCCGATGCCACGACGGCAGCCACACCGCCGCCGACGGCCGCACGATCTCGTCCGACTGCAATACCTGCCACACGATCCTGGCCCAGGACGAGAAGGATCCCAAGATCCTCAAGGACTTCGGCATGAAGTGATGGAACGGCGGAACGCGGCGCACCAGAATGATGGAATGTCCGCCACCCCCCTTCCCCTGATCGCCATTGACGGCCCATCGGGCGTGGGAAAGTCCACCACGGCCCGGCGGGTCGCCGCGCGGCTGGGCTGGCAGTACCTCGATACCGGCGCCATGTACCGCGCCACGGCCCTGGCCCTTCAGCGGGCGGGTCTCTCCCTGGAGGACCGCGAAGGATTGGAGCGCCTGCTGGCGGGCCTGGACCTCACCCAGGAGGGCACCCGCATCTACCTCGGAGGCGAGGATGTGAGCGAAGCCATCCGCGGCCAGGAGGTCACGCGGCTCGTCACGCCCGTGAGCGCGGATGCCCGGGTGCGCGAGGTGCTGGTGGACCAGCAGCGGCGCATCGGATCCAGCGGGCGCTGGGTGGTGGATGGCCGCGATATCGGCACGGTGGTGTTCACGGAGGCCTGCTGCAAGATCTTTCTCACCGCCAGCCCCGAGGCCCGCGCCCGGCGGCGCTTCCTGGAGCTGCAGGCCAAGGGCGGCTCCCCGGTCCTCGAAGAGGTGCTCGCCGATCTCCAGCGCCGCGACCAGGCCGACAGCACGCGCGCCGTGGCGCCCCTGCGGAAGGCCGAAGATGCCGTCGAGCTCGACTCCAGCGACCTGACGCTCGATCAGGTCGTGGACTGGATCGTGGCGAAGCATTTGGCTCATCCCTAGGGCCGTTCCGCGCGCAGAAAACGGGCGCCCGTTTTCTGCGTGAGAAAGAATATTGCCAGCACCCCTCGCCGCCCCTTTCCGGGCCGTGAAGGCCCCTTTCCGACGATTTGTGCTTTTGATGGGCCATCCCCCATACTTGTTTCGGGGCCGTAGCAGCGTGCGGGTCCAGGCATTCATGCTCCCGCCGGGGCGGCATGGAAAGTGAGGGGTTCGAGCCCCCTTGTGCGACCCCTCAACCAAGCCCCGGCACCTTCTGGTAGCGGGCGTCCGATAGACTGCTGACGTGAATAGGTGTGAAGGGTTCGGGACGAATACCGACAGGGGGGTTCAGGGGCTATCGGGTCTTGAGATCAGATTTCATAGAGCGTATCCCTACGATGTGCCAAGGCGATGCCAGGGTCAAACATGTCCCTGGCCTGGATCCTTCATGATATCGGGGGGGCCGCAACTCTTTCAGGGCGGCTGCTCCTTCCGGCTGAGGCAGTCGAGCATCGCGGCGATGCGCTGCGTTGCATGCGCGAATCGCTGCGCGGGCAAACCCCAAGGCTTTTCCTATCTCAGAAAACGGGCGCTGCATTTGCGCCCGTTTTCTGAGCAAGCAGGAACCACGCTCAGTACCCCTCCCCCTCCGCCGCCGCTTTCACCTTGCCCCGGTGCACCCGGAACAAGTAGCTGTAGTAGCCCAGCACGATGACGAAGGCGATGAACCACCAGCCGAGGGCGGCATTCAGGCCCGTGCGGCCGGCCACGGCATTGGTGGCCGTCAGGCTGTAGGCCGGGTTCAGGGTGGACTTGAGCATCACGGGATAGACGCAGGCGGCCGTGGCCGCGAGGATGCCCAGGATGAAGGCCCCGGATCCCAGGAAGGCCAGGAGGTACTTCTGCCGCTTCACCCCCATGAACACCACCAGCAGACCCGCCACGAAGATGAAGGTGGCCAGCCAGGCCAGGGGTGCCCTGGACAGGTTCTGGAAGAGGGTGGGCGTCACCAGGAAGCTGGCCACCGTGGCCAGGAGCCACATCAGCACCACGAGGCCCCAGAGCTTCAGGGACAGGGCCACGGAGCGGTCATGGACGGGGCCTTCCGTCTTCCAGGCCAGGAACATCGCCCCATGGGCCGCCACCGTGACCAGGGCGAATACGCCGATCAGGACCGTGTACCAGTCCAGGAGGCCCGGCCACGCGCCCACCTGGAAGCTGGTCCAGAGGGGCAGCTCGAAATAGCCGCTGGCATCCAAAGGAACGCCGCGCAACACATTGCCCAGCGCCACGCCGAACAGCACCGGGAGCAGGATGCTGGATACGGCGAAGCCCGCATCCCACATGTGGCGCCAGAGGCCGTCCTGCAGGTGGGAACGGAACTCGATGGATATGCCGCGGAGGAGGATGCACCAGAGCACGAGGAAGAGGGCCAGGTAGAAGCCGGAAAAACCCGAGGCCAGCACCTTGGGAAAGGCCAGGAACAGGGTGCCCCCTCCCGCCAGCAGCCACACCTCGTTGCCATCCCACAGGGGACCCACGGCCCCCAGCACTTCACGGCGCTCCTCGTTGGTCTTGGCCACGAAGAGGTGCAGGATGCCCGCGCCAAAATCGAAGCCATCCATCACCACATAGATGGCCACGAGGACGGATACAAGCCAGAACCAGAGCATTTCCATGGCTGTCTCCTAGGCTTTCGGCGAATGGGACACGGGACCGTGTGCGATCTCGCGCCCGATCAGGAAAAGGAACAGGAAGGCCAGCACCACGTAGATGCCGGCGAACCCCAGGCTGGTGAAGATGACGGATCCGCTATGCACCGTGGGGCTGGCCCCCTGGGAGGTGCGCAGCAGGCCATAGATGAGCCAGGGCTGGCGGCCGAACTCGGCCACGGCCCAGCCCGCGGTGGTGGCGATGTACGGGAAGGGGAAAGCCAGCATCAGCACCCAGAGCATGGAGCGCGTGGTCTCCAGCCGGCCTTTCCAGTTCAGCACGACACCGATGCCCATGATCAGGATGAGGATCGTCCCCAGGCCCACCATGATGTGGTAGGCGTAGTACAGCATTTCGATGTTGGTGGGCCACTGGTCCCGGGGGAAATCGTTCAGGCCCTTCACGTTGGCGGAGAAGCTGCCGTAGGCCAGGAAGCTCAGGACGGCCGGCACTTTGATGGGATTGTCTATGCGGCCCTTGGCCACATTGGGCTGGCCGACCATCACCATTTCCGCGTAGGGACCACTCTCGAAGCGGCCTTCCATGGCTGCCAGGGCGACGGGCTGGTACTTGGCCACCATCTTCCCGGCGATATCGCCGGTGGGGAAAGCCAGCAGGACGCTGAAGATGAATCCGAGGATCACCCCGGTCTTCAGGTTCAGACGGGCCTGCTCGGGGAACAGTCCCTTCAGGGCCCAGAAGGCCCCCACGGCCGTCAGCACGAAGGAGGCCGTCACCACCGTGGCCAGCATGTTGTGGGCGTACTGAACGAAGGCCCAGGGATTCAGGATGAAGGCCCAGAAGTCAGTCAACTGGAACAGGCCCTCGGGGGTCACCGTGTAGCCCACGGGGTGCTGCATGAAGGCGTTGGTCACGATGATGAAGTAGCCGGATAGCCAGCTGCCGATCCAGAGCGCGAGGGCCGCCCCGAAGTGGGCCCTGGGACTCAGCTTCTTCTCGCCCCATACCAGCAGCCCCAGGAAGCTGCTTTCCAGGAAGAAGGCGAACATCCCCTCCATGGCCAGGGACTGGCCGATGACGCCACCGGTGATCCGGGAGAATTCGGCCCAGTTGGTCCCGAACTGGAACTCCATGGGGATGCCCGTCACCACGCCCACGGCGAAGTTGATGCCGAAGATGCGGATCCAGAAGCGGGCGGCATCCATGTACCGCGCCTCCCCCGTCTTCAGCCCCATGGCCTTCAGCACCACGATGATGAAGGCCAGGCCCATGGTGAGCTGGGGGAACAGGTAGTGGTACGTGATGGTGAATCCGAACTGGAGCCTGTGCCAGAAAAGTGGATCGTCCATGGTCCCTCCCGGTTAAATGCTCATCGAAGATGACTGAGGCCAAGTATCCACGGATCGGGCCGCGACAAGAATGGTACTTCCCGGCAAAATTCAAAAAAAACGGACCAGAACTGATGACCATCGAGTCGCAAAAAATATTGTTGAATTAAATGATTATTTGATTATATTGGATTCATCCGGCCAAGGATCTGCCAGTTGGATCCATGGTTCAGGGGTAGGGGAGGCGGGCCCGGGGTGGGCCCGCCATTTTTCCGGGTGCTTCCGGGTTTTCACGGAAGCACGGAAGACGGCCCCCACGCGCCGATGAGGGTCATCCGGGCCTTCGGCCCCGGGACGCCCGCGGCGCGGCCGGCTTCGGGGAAGCCGTCCGGTGGATCAGGGAAGGAGCGTGTGAAGACGGCGGTAGGACCCGAGGTTCAGCACCTCGGGAAACCCATGCTTCTTGAAATACGACACGGCGAAGCCACTGCGGCTGCCGGTATCACAGCAGAGAAGGACCGGGCGGCCCTTGTCCAGCTTCCCGACGGCCTTTTCGAGTTCATCCATGGGGATGTTCTGCGACTTCGGGTGGTGGTGGGTGCGGAACTCCCCCCGCGTGCGGACATCCACGACCTGCGCGTTCCGGCCAAGCAATGCCTTGATGTCGGCCTCCGAGGCGCTGCGCTTGCTCCAGAACACCCAGGCGATGGCCCCGATGGGGATCAGGTAGATCCAGTATTCCATCATCGGAGGGTAGCCCAGAGCAGGCCCATGAAGCCGCCGTAGCTGATGGCCCGCAGGGGCGTGGCGGTCAGCGGGCAGGTGCCCGTACTGCAGCCCACCAGCCGGTACCAGCCGTAGCCGAGAGCGCCGCCCACCACCAGGCCGATGCCCACCCGGATCGCCATGGCCTTCACTTGGCCTCCGGAACGGAACAGCAGCCCACCGCCGGATCAGGCACGCCCAGCTTGCGCAGGATCTTGGCCAGCAGGCACCAGCTGGTGAGTCCGCTCTGGAACAGGTTCGCGCCCACGAAGACCGCGATCCAGAGCCAGTTGGGGTTGTGGAGGAAGTGGGCCAGGGCCAGGCTCAGCAGGATGAAGGCGCCCGCGAAGCTGTGGACGATGCGATCAACGGTCATGGAAGACTCCTATTCGGCAACGTGAGTGGAGGAAGCCTCGCGCTGGAGATCCGCGGCGCGGCCGCGGCGGGCGACAAGGTAGTACAGGACGGGGATGGAGGGCACGGACAGCAGCGTCGCCGCCACGGATCCCGCCATGAGGCTGATGGCGAGGCCCTGGAAGATGGGATCCGCCAGCATCACCAGCGAGCCCACGATCACGGCCGCCGCGGTGAGCAGGATGGGCCGGAAGCGCACCACGCCCGCTTCCTCCACGGCCAGGGCCAAAGGCATGCCCTCGCGCAGTTTCAGCTCGATGAAGTCCACGAGGATGATGCTGTTGCGGACGATGATGCCCGCCCCGGCGATGAAGCCGATCATGCTGGTGGCCGTGAAGAAGGCCCCGAACAATCCATGCGCGGGGATGATGCCGATGAGGGAGAGCGGGATCGGCACCAGGATCACCCATGGGATCTCGAAGCTTTCGAACCAGCCCACCACCAGCACGAAGATCAGCACCAGCACCGCGGCGAAGGCCATGCCCAGGTCCCGGAAGACTTCGAGGGTGATATGCCACTCGCCGTCCCACTTCATGATCAGGTTCTCGGTGTTCTCGGGATGGGCCAGGCCCAGCCGGACCACTTGGGCGCCGCCGGTGCCCTTCATGCCGTCAATCTTCTTGTTCAGCGCGGCCAGGGCGTAGACCGGGCTTTCGATGGCGCCGGCCAGGTCGGAGAACACATAGGTCACGGGCATCAGGTTCTTGTGGTAGATGGATGCCTCTTCGCGTCCCTCCTTCACCGTGACCAGCTCGCGGACGGGCACCATGCCCCGGGCGCCGGGAACGGTGAGCTGGAGGATCTGGTCCAGCCGCTGGCGTTTCCCGGGAGCGAGTTGCATCACCACGGGCACCTGGCTGGATCCGCCCAGCACGTGGAAGGCCCCCACCGTATGGCCATAGCCAGCCATGTAGAGCGTCTGGATCACATGGGCGGGGGCCACGCCGTACTGCGCCGCCTTCTCCCGGTCCAGCACCAGGCTGATCTTGGGGCTGGTGGGATTGAGCGTGGAATCCACATCCACGATGCCGTCCACGCTCTTGAAGGCCTGGAGAACCTCACCCGCGAGGCGGGTCCGTTCGGCTTCGGAAGGTCCATAGATCTCCGCCACGATGGTGTCCATGACGGGAGGCCCCGGCGGGATCTCCACCAGTTTCATCCGTGCCCCGGCGGGGTTCGAGATCTTCTCCAATTCGGGACGGAGGCGGACGACGATCTCGTGGCTCTGCTCCTTGCGGTCGTGCTTGGACACCAGGTTTACCTGGATATCCACCATCTCCGCCTCCTGGCGGAGGAAGCTGTGACGCACCATGCCCACGAAGGTGAAGGGCGCGGCTTCGCCGGCGTAGACCTGCACGTTCTTGACCGTGGGCTCCTTCAGCAGCCGGCGGGCGATGTCCTGGCCCACGGCCAGGGCATCCTCCTTCGGGGTTCCCGCCGGAAGATCCAGCTGGACCATGAACTCCGACTTGTTGTCGAAGGGCAGCATCTTGACCTTCACCACCCCGAGGCCCACGAGCGACATGGCGCCGATGAGCAGCACCACCACGCCGCCGAAGAAACTCCAGCGGACGGCGGGCTTGAACAGCAGGGCCCGGATGACCTTGCGATAGATCGCCGAGAACCGGGTGTCGGGCGCCACCTCGGGATTCATGTCCTGCCAGTCGTGGACGGGTTCGGGCGAGGCGGTCTCAGGTGTGGCGGGGTGCAGGCCCGATTCGTCAATCTCAGGGAGATGGGCCTCCTTCTTGAAGATGTTCAGGGCGGCCCAGGGGCTGATGACGAAGGCGATGAGCAGGCTGAAGATCATGGCCACGCTGGCGCCCACGGGGATGGGCCGCATGTAGGGGCCCATCAAGCCGCGCACGAAGGCCATGGGCAGGATGGCCGCGATCACCGCGAAGGTGGCCAGGATGGTGGGGTTGCCCACCTCGTCCACGGCCTCCACCACCACGGTGGCGAAGCTCTTCCGGTGCCCCGGCAGATGCATGTGCCGGTGGATGTTCTCCACCACCACGATGGCGTCGTCCACCAGGATGCCGATGGAGAAGATGAGCGCGAACAGCGTGACGCGGTTCAGCGTGTAGCCGAACAGGTAGGTGATGAACAGGGTGAGGGCCAGCGTGACCGGCACGGCCACGCCCACCACCACGGCGCTGCGCCAGCCCATGGCCAGGAGGATCAGGGCGATGACGCTGAGGGTGGCGATGAGCAGGTGCTCGATGAGCTCGTTCGACTTGTCGCCGGCGGTTTCCCCGTAGTTGCGGGTGACGGTGACCTTCACGTCCCGGGGGATGAGGTTGCCCCGCAGCGCTTCCACCTTGGCGAGCACCTGGTCCGCCAGGGCGGTGGCGTTGGTGCCGGCGCGCTTGGAGAGGGTGATGCTCACGGCGGGCTCGAAGCCGGGCCGGGCGGCATCGGCGAAGAGAACGGCCGGGGGTTCGGATTCCGGCGCGTCCACCACGCGGGCGACATCCGCGAGGTAGATGGGCTTCATGTTCCGCACGCCCACCACCAGCCGGCGCAGTTCGGCGGCCTGGAGCACGAAACCGGTGGCTTCGAGTTCCGTGCGCTTCCCGCGATCCACCAGGGCGCCCGCGGGCAGCTGGGCCTCGGCGGACTGGAGGGCCGGCTGGAGTTCGCCGATGGACATGTTGAGGGACCGCAGGCGATCCGGATCGGGCTCGATGCGGATCATGCGGCGGGCCCCGCCGATGACCTTCACCTGGGCGGCGCTGGGCACATCCGACAATTCCCGGGCCAGGACTTCGCCGACCTTGCGGAGCTGGCCGGGCGTCTGGGAGGCGCCACCCGCCTCTCCGTGCAGCGTGAGGACGAGGAAGGGCACGTCATCAATGGTCTGGAGCTTGATGATGGGCTTCATGGCCCCGGGGGGCAGCATTTGGGGATTGGCCGCCAGCTCCTGGTAGATCTTCACCAGGCTGGGTTCCTGGGGCTCGTTCACCTTGAAACGGACGGTGATGAGCGCCATGCCGGGCCGGCTCATGCTGTAGAGGTACTCGACGCCGGGAATGCCCCAGAGACGGCGCTCCATGGGGTTGGTGACCTGGCTCTCGATCTCCTTCGGGCTCGCGCCGGGATAGGGAATGTAGAGGTCCACCATCGGCACGATGATCTGGGGTTCTTCCTCGCGGGGGGTGAGCGCCACCGCGAGGAGGCCCAGCATCAGCGAGGCGAGGACGATGAGGGGCGTCAGCTTGCTGCGGAGGAAGCCCTTGGCGAGCTTTCCGGCCAGCCCCAGCTTGGGTTCAGCGTGGCCCTTCGCTCCTGCTCCGTGCTCACTTGCCATGGCTCACCCCGCTGGACAGCTCGATGGGCTGGCCATCCTGAAGCGCGCCGGGATGGTCAATGACCATCTCGCCCGGCTTCAGGCCGGAGCGCACGGGCAGGTAGGTTCCCGCGCCTTCGCCCAGGGAGAGCCAGCGCAGTTCGGCATGGCCATCCTTGGCGACGAACACGCCGGTGAGCTCGCCCCGGTGCACGAGGGCGCTGCGGGGCACGGAAAGGCCCTCGGCGGCGAGCCCGGGCACCAGGATCCGCGCGAAGGAACCCTGACGGAGACCCTTGGGCTTGAGCACCCTGGCGCGCAGGGTGCCCTTCTGGCTGGTGGGATCACCGCCCGGCGCCAGCCCCGTGATCTGGGCCAGGCCTTCGACGCCCTCCGACTCGAATCTCACCTTGGCGCCGGTCTTCAGGCCCTTGGCCTCCTCCTCCGACAGGGTGGCGACCAGTTCCTGCTCGCCGTCGCCCACCAGCTCCAGCAGGGGCATGCCGGGTCCGACGAAGTCGCCTTCGTTCACCTTGCGGGACTGCACCACGCCGGCAAACGGCGCCCGGATCTGGGTGTAGGCGATGTTGGCCTTCAGCGCCGTGACCCCGGCCTGGGCCTGGGCCACCTGGGCCTGCACCTGCTCGAGTTCGACGGCGGTGCTGGCCTTCAGTGCCTGAAGAGCCTGGATGCGGCGATGGTAGGCCTCGACGGTGGCGAGGCCCGTTTCCGCGGCCTTCAACTGGCCCTGCAGATCCTCGTCACCGAGGGAGATGAGCAGGGCGCCGGCGGCCACGCGCTGGCCCTCCTGGGCCAGCACGCGCCGGACCTGCGCGGCCATGCGCGTGGACATCATGGCGGTCCGGGTGGACTGCAGGGTGGCGGCCACCCAGGCGCCGCCCTCGGGCGATCCCTGAACCACCAGGGAAACGGCCACCTTAGGCAGCTCCTTCATCTCTCGGGAATCTTGCTTGTGCCCACAAGCGAGATTCCCGAGCAGGCCACCGATCAAAACCAGGGGAACAAAGACCGACTTCATGGATTCACTCCTTCGATGGGGTTGCCGGTGGCCAGGTTGAGGCCGGCGCGACTGATGCGAATGTCAAACAGGCTTTGGAGGATGAGGGTGCGGGCGCCCTGGACGGCCGCTTCGGCGTCGAGCACCTCGATGAGGGGGGCGAGACCTTCCTTGTGGCGGGCCTCGCGGAGCCGCTTGGATTCCTCGGCGGCGGCCAGGGATTCCTTGGCGGAGGCGTACCGGGCCTCGGCCGCGATGACACCTTCCCGCGCCACGCGGACCTCGTGTTCCGCCTGCTGCTGCTTGAAGGTCCGCATGTCCGCCGCCGCCCGCTCCTGGGCGCGGGCGGCCTTGGCCTTGGCCAGATCGGGCGCGGAAAACACCTTCCACTTCAGGCCCACGGCGGCCCAGGTCCAGTTCCCCTTCTCAGACCAGGAGTGGTGCAGCGTGCCCGCACCCACTTCCAGTCCCACTTCGGGAAGGTTGTTGCCCCTGGCGGCCTTGGCGCCTTCCTTGGCGGCCTTGGCCTGGAGGTCCGCAGCCACCAGGTCGCCCCGGTACGCGGTGCCCGGGGTCGCATCCTGCGTTGGCCCCTGCCCGGCCCCCGATGCCGCCGGTTCCAGAGGCGTGGCCAGGGGCCCCTCCACGGGACCGGACCCCGTCAGCAGGCCCAGACCCGACCGCGCCGAACGAACCTGTTTCACCACATCGGCCTTCTGGGCGTCCGCCTGGGCGTGAAAGGCCTTGAGCCGCTGGAGCTCGGATTCAAGCATGAGCCCCTGCGCCACGCGGGCTCCCACGAAATCCTCCATGCCCTGGATCCACATGCGGGTATCGTCCACCCACTTCAGGGCCTGCTCGGCCACCTGGGTGCCGAAGTAGGCCTCCACCACCATCTGGGCCGTCTCCTGCTTGCGGCGCTCCTGGCTGGCCATTTCGGCCTGGGCCATGTACTCACCGGCGCGCCGGGCCGCAGTGATGCGGCCACCGGTGTAAAGGGGCTGCTGGATGACCGCGGTGCCGCCGTAGGCCCCGATGGCGTCCGGGTGGTTCAGGGTCATGGGGTCGAAGTCCGCCATCCCGATGCGGGCCTGGTTCAGCTTGATGCCGAAGGCCATCATGGGTTCGTTGGTGCGCACGCCATGGGCATTCAAGGTCAGGGTCGGCAGCCGGAGATCCCGGTAGCCCTCGGCCTCGGCCTGCCGGCTTTCGACCATGGCCTGGCCCGCCCTGAGCCCAGCCTGGTCTGTCCAGGCTTTCCGGATGGCCCCGGTCACCGTGAGGGGTTCCTGGGCGCCAAGCCCCGCGCCGGCCACCAGGAGGATGGTCAATATTCGTACTTGTTTAATAATCATAAAGGAATACTCCTAGTCAAAAAAACCCAGGGCCACTGCCCACTTCATTTTAGGGCTTTATAGGTCACGCGGGCACGATCACTGACATGGCCGCACACCAGATCACACAACTCACCGACAAGGGGCATGATCGGGGTGAAATAGACGGCGTTGCCTTCGGGTTCCCGGCTTACGAGCCCCACGCGCACCAGGCAGGCCAGATGCTTGGAGGCATTGGCCTGGGACAGGCCCGCAGCCTCAGCCACGGCCCCCTGGCTGAGGGGCTCCTTGGAATCCAGCAGGGACCGGACGATTTTCAGCCGCGAGGGATCCCCCAGGGCGCTGAAAAGGCCGCTGACTTCCTCGATCATGGGATTGCTGAGCTGGTGATTCATGGAATCAACTCCATGCGACTATATTCATTCAGTTCTGAACCTTGTCAAGCCGGAATGTCTCCCGCCCGACAAAAAACTGTATACCCATCGGATCATCCCGCCACCCGGCATCGCCCCCACCGGTCGTTTATCGGGGGGATCGTGACCGCCGTCATGCCCCTGCCAATGAACTTGCTAGTCTGGAGCCGGAGATTCCCGTGGACGACCTGGACCTGCGCGCCGCCAAGATCCGCCTGCTCTGCACCGATATTGACGGGGTGCTCACCACCGGGGCCCTCCACTACGGGGCGGAACCCGGGCATACCAAGGCCTTCCACGTGCGGGATGGCGCCGCCATCAAGTGGCTCCAGCGGGCCGGTCTCCCCGTGGCCTTCATTTCAGGGCTGGAGTCCAGCGCGACCCGGAACCGGGCCCGGGATCTGGGCGTGGAGGACTGCTTCGCGGGGCATCTGGACAAGCAGCCCGTGCTGGACCAGCTCTGCGCCAAGTACGGCCTGACCTGCGACCAGGTGGCCCATCTGGGCGACGATCTGCCGGACCTGCCCCTGCTCCGCCGCGTGGGCCTGGCCTGTTGCCCTTCGGACGCCGCGCTCGAGGTCCGGGCCGCCTGCCACTGGGTGGTGGACGTGCCCGGGGGCCGCGGGGTGCTGCGGGCGGTGGCCGAGCGGATCCTCAAGGCCCAGGGCCGGTGGACCGACATCCTGGGCAAGTACGAGGCCTGAGCCGGGCCTACTTCAGCCCCCGCTTCTCCAGCAGCGGCTCCACCCTCGGATCGCGGCCCCGGAAGCGGCGGTAGAGCAGGGCCGGATCCTCGGTGCCACCCTTGGACAGCACCTCGGCGCGGAACCTCGCGGCGGTGGCGGGGTCGAAGAGGTTCCCCTTTTCCTTGAAGGCCTGGAAGGCATCGCTGTCCAGCACGGCGCTCCAGATGTAGCTGTAGTAGCCCGCCGCGTAGCCGCCCATGATGTGGTTGAAGTAGGGGCTGCGGTAGCGGGGCGGGATCTCGGCGATGAGGCCCCACTTGGCCAGCGAAGCCTTCTCGAAGGCCGCGGTGTCCTGCGGTTTGGCGTCCGTCAGGGTGTGCCAGTCCATGTCCAAGAGCGATGCAGCCATGTATTCCACGGTGGCGAAGCCTTCGCCGAAGGTGGCGGCCTTCTTCATCTTCGCCACCAGGGCGTCGGGCATGGCCTCGCCCGTCTTGTAGTGCCTGGCGTAGAGCTTCAGCACCTCGGGCTCCATGGCCCAGTTCTCCATGACCTGGCTGGGCAGCTCCACGAAGTCCCGGGGGGTGCCGGCGGTGCCCCGGTAGCGGCCCGCGTAGAAGAGTCCGTGCAGCCCGTGGCCGAATTCGTGGAAGAGGGTGCGCACCTCGTCCGAGGTCAGCAGCGCGGGACGGTCGCCCGCCGGGGCGGTGAAGTTGCATACGTTCACCACCACGGGATCCACCTTCTTCCCGTCCTTGATCCAGGGGGCGCGGTAGCTGCTCATCCAGGCGCCGCCGCGCTTGCCCGGCCGCGGGTGGTAGTCCACGTAGATCAGGCCCAGGTGGCGGCCATCCTGCTCCTTCACCTCGAAGCAGCGCACGTCCTTCTGGTAGACGGGGATGCCCTTCACTTCGGTGAAGGTGATGCCATAGAGCTTTCCGGCCACCGCGAAGGCGCCTTCGCGGACCCGGTCAATGGCGAAGTAGGGCTTCACCGCTTCCTCGTCGAAGTCGTACTTGGCCTGCTTCACCTTCTCGGCATAGTAGCGCCAGTCCCAGGGCTCCAGCTTCTGGCCCGGCAGATCCTTCGCCATCATGGCCTGCAGCTCGGCGCGCTCCTTCTTGGCGACTTCCAGCGCGGGCTTCCAGATCTGGTCCAGCAGGCCGTAGGCGCCCTTGGGATCCTTGGCCATGTTCTCTTCGAGCACGAAGTGGGCCCAGGTCCTGTAGCCCAGCAATTGGGCCTTCTCCACGCGCAGGGAGGTCACCCGGCTCACGATGGCGTTGGTATCGGTGTCGCCGCCCTGGTTGCAGCGCTCCAGGTAGCCGGTGAGGATCCGCTTCCGCAGCTCGCGGTTCTGGGCGTATTCGAGGAAGGGCCAGATGCTGGGGCCGTCCAGGGTGAACAGCCACTTGCCATCCAGGCTCGCCTTCTTCGCGGCGGCGGCGGCGGCCATCCGCGTGCCCTCGGGCAGTCCCGCGAGGTCTTCCGGCTGATCCACCACCATCTGGAAGGCCTTGGTGGCCTTGAGCAGGCGGTCGCCGAAGTCCACGCCCAGCCGGGACTGCTCGCCATTGATGGCGCGCATCCGGACCTGCTGCTCCGGGGTCAGGGCGGCCCCGGCCCGGACGAAGCCCTTGTAGGTGCGCTCCAGCAGGCGGGCCTGATCGGGATCGAGCTTCAGCCCGGCCCGGGCCTCCCACACCGCCTTCACCCGCTGGAAGAGCTTCGCGTTCAGCTGGATGTCATCCCGGTGCGCCGACATCAGGGGCATCACTTCGCGGTTCACGGCCTGCAGCTTCGGGTTGGTTTCGGCGCCCGTGAGATTGAAGAAGACGGATCCGGTGCGGTCCAGGAACTGGCCGGACAGCTCCAGCGCCACGATGGTGTTCTCGAAAGACGGCGCGGCCTGGGCATCCGCGAGCGCGGCCACCTCGGCCTTCTGGCGGGCGATGCCCTCCCTGAACGCCGGAAGGAAGTGCTCTTCCTTGATCTCCGCGAAGGGCGGCACGCCAAAGGGCGTCTTCCATTCCGCGAAGAAGGGATTGACGGCCGCGGCCGGATCAGCGGCGAGGACGGGCAGCGTCATGAGGGCGGCCAGAACGGAGGCGGTGTGCATGGGGACTCCTGGAAAATCATTTCGTGACTCTAGCATCATCTTACGAGGGTGGCCAGGGCCGGGCCCTCGGTGGATAGAAGGCCCCCCTTCCGTGCATTGCGCCCATGATGTGGACAGGGCCTCGATCCAGATGAAACGGGAGCCCGCAAGGAGCCTATATGGCCAACGACAAAAAGCCCAAGAAAGCCAAACCGCCCGTCGTGCACGGCGCGACTTCCCGGGGATCGGGTCTGGCCGGAACCTTGGCCGAGACCGCGAAGAAGGCCCCCCTCACACCGGCCAAAAAGAAGAAGTAAGGCGCTTCGCTATCGCTCCACTCAGCCCTTGCGGGACGGTTTCCTGGGATCGCCCGCATAGCCCAGGGCCTTCCAGTCCATGAGGCCGTTGGGGGCATGGCAGTCCGTGCATTTCAGCGCCTGGGCCTTGGGGACCACCATGTGGTTCACCTTCCAGAACATGCGCGTGTCCGTGAACCCGACCTTGCCGGTGAAGGGAAGCCCCGCTTCCTTCATGCCGTCCGCGGAGCCCTTCACCCAGTCGTAGTGGGCCCAGTAGCCCCCGAAGAGCTTGACGACCAGCAGGAGGTTGTTGCCCGTGTCATAGGGCTGGCGGCCTTCCATGATCTTGAAGGGGGCAATCTTCGCGGTCTTGTCGGCCCGGTGGCCCAGGGGCTGGTTCAGGTAGACGACCTGGCCCGGCTTGATGGCATCGCCCAGAAGATAGCGGTCTACGGAGCCGTTGAACCAGAGGTAGGTGGGCCGCACATCCTTGGCCCAGCGGAAGTCGCCCTTCATCTTGTCGTAGAGGGCCATGCCGTGGGCGTCCTTGGTCACGGGCTGATCCTTCCCCGCCGTGGACCAATCCCACCAGACCTTCGTGGGCAGATCCCGGGAGAAGGTGGGGATGTGGCAGGTCTGGCAGGCCACGCGCTTGGCGTGGTTGTTCAGGATCGCGTTCTTCTTGTGCGGGGATCCCGCATGGCAGGTGGTGCAATCCAGGGTCTGGCCGCCGCCGCTCACCGAGACGGATAGGGCCTTCCCGGGGATCACGTGGCGCTCAGTCTTGTGGCAGGCGGTGCAGGACATGTCCGGCCCGTCGGTGGCCATGTGGACGTCCCTCGCCCGGGTCGGCCTGGTCAAGGAACTGTCCAGGTCCCCGTGCTTCACGTGATCGCCGCCGCCGCCGTAGAAATGGCAGGCGCCGCAGGTCGCGCGGCTCGTCTTTCCGACCTTCCTGGCGACGGCCTCAAGATCCACGGCCTTCATGATCTTCCCGGAGCCCTTGGGCCACTCCATGTCCTGGAGCACGGGATTGCCCGCGGCCGTGGGGAACTTCTTGTAGGTGCCCGTGGTGTCGTGGCAGACCAGGCAGTCCACATTCTCGGCCTTCGTGAAATCGAAGGAGGCATCCTTCCAGCCATAACCGGCGTGGCAGCTCGTGCAGCGGGGCTCGTTGGATGTCAGCGCGAGGCAGAAATTGTTGATCGCGTTCTTTTTCCCGAAATCAGCATCCTTGCCTTTCAGCTTCTGGCGCGAGGACCAGGTCCAGTGGACGGTCTTCATGAATTCCTCGGCGTGGCTCTGGTGGCATTCCAGGCAGGCCCTGGTCACTTCCGGTCCCGATTTGAAGGGACCCTTCACCAGGCTGGCGTGGTCCTGCCCTCCCTGCCCCAGGA
This sequence comes from Geothrix sp., assembly GCA_030681515.1. Taxonomy (GTDB): domain Bacteria; phylum Acidobacteriota; class Holophagae; order Holophagales; family Holophagaceae; genus Geothrix. Next base: position 91,033 of record JAUXSE010000047.1, read on the forward strand.
GCAGGGCGCTGGCCATGGTCGCCAGACTGATCACCCCGAAGCGGACCATCTGTCGGAATCGCATAAGCCCTCCATGGCAGAGCATCTGTCCCGACGATCGGGGTCTGGAATGGCTCGCCGATCCCAGAAAGATGATCTCATGGTCAAAATTGTCAAACCCCCCGCTGGTAATTCAAACTACCCGCGAGGTCGTGAATCGCGGACCGGTGCCATCACTTGGCCTTGGGCGCTGCCGGACACACCGGCTCCGGCCCCCCGGGGGATCTACTTCCCGGCCTTGTCGAAGGCCAGGTTCCGCACCATGTCCTCGGTCTTCCAGGGGGCGGCGCCACCACCCAGGTACTTCTGGAACCATTCCAGGTGGGCGTTGTAGTAGACGGGCATGGACTTCAGGGCGTCGGGCCAGTGGCCGTCGTTCTTGAAGACCAGGAGGCGGCTGGGCACGCCCATGGCCTGGAGCCCCGTGAAGAACTGCAGGCTCTGGGTGTAGGGCACGCGGTAGTCCCGCTCGCCGGTGATGACGAGGCAGGGCGTCTTGAAGGCCTTCACGTGGCTGCTGGGGTTCATGCGCTCGTAGGCCTGGGGCCGGTCCCAGGGCGTGCCCGTGAGGTCGTGTTCGGGGAACCACAGCTCCTCGGTGGCGCCATGCATGGAGCGCAGATCGTAGACGCCCATCATGGAAGCCAGGGCCTTGAACCGGGTGCGGCGGCCCTCCAGCCACATCATGGCGTAGCCGCCCCAGCTCCAGCCCATGGCGCCCATGCGGTCCTGGTCCACGTAGGGCAGCGCCGCCAGGTGATCGGCCACCTTCTCGATGTCCGTCATCACCTTGCCGTCCCAGTCGCCGCTGATGGCGTCCGTGAAGGCCTGGCCGTAGCCCGTGGAGCCGTGCGGGTTCGGGAAGGCCACGATGTAGCCCGCGCCGGGATACACCTGCCAGTCGCCCCGCAGGGTGTCCGACCACATCATCTGGGGCCCGCCGTGGACGTTGAGGATGAGCGGATATTTCTTCGCGGGATCGAAGCCGTGGGGCTTCACCAGGAACAGGTGGATGTCCTTGCCACCCGCGCCCTTCACCCACTGTTCTTCGGCGGGGCGGATATCCACTTCGTCGGCCACGGCCTGGTTGAAGGAGGTCAGGCGCTTCAGATCTTTCGCCTCGAACCCGTAGCGCCAGATCTCGGTGGGCTCGCCCACGCGGGACTTGGTGAGGTAGACGGCCTTCTGATCCGGGCTCAGGACGAATTCCTTGAGGCTCTGGCCTTCCAACATGCGGGTGAGCTTCCCGGTGGCGGCCTCCACGCGGAACAGCGGCCAGCGGCCCTTTTCCTGCACGGTGAACCAGATCGCCTTGCCATCCGCGGACCAGTGGAAGGCCTCGACCCAGTTGTCCACGGATTCCGTCAGCACCTTGCGGGTCTTGGCCGCGCGGTCGTAGATGGCGAGCCGGAAGCGATCGGATTCGTGGCCCGGCTTCGTCTGGAACCTGTAGGCGATGAAGCGGCCGTCGGGCGAGTACTTCGGATCCTGGTCCGCCGCCGGGTTGTCGCCGGTGATGCGCCGGGGCGTGCGGTCCCCCTCCAGCGAGACGAGGAAAAGATCCTGATTCGTACTGCGGGCAGGCACGGGATCGGTGTTGGTGGTGACGCAGACTTCCTTGCCGTCGGGGCTCAGGTCCCAGCTCTGCCAGAAGCCGGGGTAGTCCTGCTTGCCGGCGGTGAGGGCCTCCACCTTGCCGTCAGCCATCGTCGTGAAGAGGTGCGTGTACTGGAAGTCGCGCCATCCGGTCCAGTGCCGGTAAAGAAGTGAATCCGAGAGGTGGGCCTGCACGGGTCCATTTTCCAGTTTCTCGCTCAGCTCCTTGTGTTTCGCACCGTCGGTCATCGCTTCCGGAAACACCGAGGCCTCGAAGACGACCTTGTTCGCGCCCGGCATCACCTTCGGCGCCCCGATGCCGGGTTCAAAGGTCGTGACCTGGCGGGCTTCGCCGCCACTGGCGTCCAGGGCCCAGAGCTGGCTGCCGCCCTCGCGGCTGGAGAGGAAGTAGAGCGTCTTCCCGTCCTTCGACCACTGGGGCGCCGTATCCGCCTTGCCCGAAAACGTGAGCTGCTTCGTTTGTCCCGAGGTCACCTCCAGCACCCAGATCTGCGTGTCCCGCTTGGCGGCCTTCAGATCCTGGCTGGACACCTCGAAGGCCAGCCGCGATCCATCCGGGCTCAGGGCCAGGTGCTGCACGCCCTTGAGGCGGTAGAGATCCTCGATGGTGAAGGCCCGCTTGCCGGCGGCCGTGGCACTGAGCGACAGCAGCAGGGCGGGAACCAGGAGCAGGTTGGAACGGGCCATGGAGCCTCCGATAAAGCCCCCCAGCATCGCATGAAGTCGGATGGGGCCTTGTGATCAGGATCGCCGCCCCGGGGACTACCCTGGGGGCATCCATGCTGCCAGCCGTACCTTTCTCTCTGCCGGAGGCCCCTTGTTGCTCGCCGCGCTCTTCGTAGGGCTGCTTCAACATCCGCCGCCTTCGGGACCAACCGTACCCCTCACCCATGAGGCTACTGCCCCTGCCCTGGCGGCCAAGGCACCTGGTGCTCCCGGCTATGGCCTTCAGGTCACCACAAGCGCGGGCAAGGTCATGGTCACCAGCCTGAGCTACCATCCCGACACCCACAAGGTAGGGGCTCGCCTCTACCGCATCGTGGGCCCGGCCGGCCTGGGGCCCTACCGCCTTGGCATCGAGCGGGGACTGATGTTCCAACCCAAGCAAGAAATCTCAGATACAAGAGAGCACCCCAGCTGGTTCGACAACCATTTCTACTGCTGGAATGCCGATGATGGATCCCCAGCCAAGGAAGCTGGTTTGGACCGACGAGAGGGATGGGTCATCGAGGGCGTGGACGACAACAACTTCGGCTGGGACTTGAACGCCCTCCTCTGGCACATCACCAACCGCCCCATCGTCGCGGTGAATGCCTTCAGGGCACGGTTCGTAGGAAATATCAAACGGAAGACCTTTCGGATCATCACCCGCCGGCTGGAGGCACCCGTGGATCCTGGGGACGGCGCCTTTCAGCCGATTCAGGCCGAAGGTGAGGCCAAGGCCTGGCTGGCCGACAAGAAAACCTGGAGGGACTTGCTCATCCTGCGATCCAGTAGAGATCTGTTTGCGCCTCTGGTCCTGACCCTGGCTGATCGCAAGCTGTGGGTGGTGCGTACTTTGAACGACTCCAGCCCGGACGGGTCTTCGAAAGCCGCCCGCGTCCTCGAATTTTGGAAGGAGGACCCCCTATCGGGCGCCTTCGACTCGGGGCTCATTGGCCTATGGCCCGAACCCGAGGACGGCCTGCTGCCTGACCGGATCCTCCGAATCGAGGACCGCTGGTACCGGATCCAGGACTGCATCCAGGACTCCGCCACCGGCCGCCTCCTGACCTTGGATCTGCGTCCGTGGGCAGCCGATGTCCCCTCGCTCTTGATTGGGACCAGCCCGGCCAAAGAACTGGGGCCCATGAAGGCGCCGCTTCTCAGGGAGGATCTCGAACAGCAGGCCAACGATGCCTTGCTGGAATGGAAGACTCGAATCCTCCCCGGTCTGCTGCGAACTCAAGAGATCCACGCCATGGAGGATCTGGTGATTCGCGCCGAAAAGGGCCTGCTCACCCTGGACCTGGAGGTCAAGGGCATCCGCAGCCGCCTGGACGCCGCCGCCCGCGCCGAAGCCGAGCGCAAGGCCCAGGCGGAGCTCGCCGCCCGGGACGGGAAGGCTCCACCCCAAGCGCTGATCGGCCCCGCCACCGAAA
>JAUXSE010000050.1 GCA_030681515.1 Geothrix sp.
TTTCGGCGGCACCCTCAAAGATGTTCAGGATGCGGGCATCGCAGAGAACGCGGCTGATGTCAAATTCCAGGGCGAAGCCATTGCCGCCGTGAATCTGCAGGGCGTTGTCGGCGGCGGACCAGGCAACGCGGGCACCCAGAAGTTTTGCCATGCCTGCTTCCAGGTCGCAGCGGCGGCCCGCATCCTTTTCGCGCGCCGCAGCGTAGCAGAGCTGGCGGGCCGCCATGATTTCGGCGGCCATGAGGGCAAGCTTGTCGGCCACGCGGGGGAACTTGATGATGGGTTTGCCAAACTGCTTGCGGTCACTGGCGTATTTCAAACCAAGGTCGAGGGCATTTTGCGCCACGCCGATGGCGCGGGCGGCTGTCTGGATGCGGGCGCTTTCAAAAGTCTGCATCAGTTGCTTAAAGCCCTGGCCCTCAACCGCCCCCAAAAGATTTTCGGCTTTCACTTCAAAATCCTCGAAGCGGATTTCGAATTCCTTCATGCCGCGGTAGCCCAGGACTTCGATTTCGCTGCCGCTCATGCCTTTTGCAGGAAATGGATTCGTATCGTTGCCTCGAGGCTTCTCGGCGAGGAACATGGAAAGCCCCTTATAGCCCTTTTCCTCCGGAATGCTCCGTACAAGGAGGGTCATCAGGTCGGCGCGCACCGGATGGGTGATCCAGGTCTTGTTGCCCGTCACCTTGTAGACATCGCCGGCTTTCACGGCGCGGGTCTTGAGGGAGCCCAGGTCGGAGCCCGTATCGGGTTCGGTGAAGACGGCGGTGGGGAGAATTTCACCAGTCGCGATTTTGGGCAGCCATTTTGCTTTCTGCTCCGCGGTGCCGCCGCCCAGAATGAGTTCACAGGCGATTTCGGCCCGGGTGCCAAGCGAGCCCACGGCAATCCAGCCGCGCGACAGGTCCTCGGAGACCACACACATGGCTTCCTTGGGCAGGGCAAGGCCGCCAAAGTTTTCGGGAAGGGTGAGAGCGAAGACTCCGAGTTCCGCCAGTTCCTGGATAATCTCGATGGGCACATAGGAATTTTTCAGATGCCATTGGTGGGCGTGGGGAGCGACCTTGCTGGCGACAAAACGCTGCATGGAGGTGCGCATGTCGTTGATGGTGTCTTCGAGGCCACAATTGCCGAAGGTCAATTCACCATGCTGCTCTTGCATCAGGTCCACGAGGCGGGCCCGGTTTTCGCGGGTGTTGCCTTGCGCATAGAGGGTGCAGGCGCGCAGGCCTTTCAGATCGATTCCGAGATTTTCAACACGGAAAATCTCCGTCTGGTTCATGGGGATTCCACCCGCGATCTGCTGCAGGTATTCGCCGCAGGCGATGTTCAGCAGGAGCTGTTCGATTTCGCCTAGCTTGCCTTGGGCGGAGAGTTTGGCTGCATAGCGGGCCAGGGCTTTCAACGTATCCACATAGGTTGCAAGCCAGGCAAGGCCGTGGGCCTCGTGCTGGTGCTGGTCAAGGGCCGCGGCGGAAAGCCTGCCG
>JAUXSE010000028.1 GCA_030681515.1 Geothrix sp.
GAATGTCCGCCCCAGGAAATCCCTCGGGTGGAAATGCCCCGCAGAACTTTTCCTTCCAGAAGGCGCTTTTGACTTCCAGACCTTCTGGTCCAATCCACCCAAGCCTGTTGCACTTGGAACTTGAAACCGCCCCTGTTAATCAAGCATTTAATCCTGTTAATCCTGTCCCAGTTTGTCCATCAGTTCCCTGGCCCCCCGGTGCTTGGGATCGAGCCTTGAGGGTCACGCGAAGAGGATGAGGTCGGAATAGGGTTCTAGTTGTCTATCAACAGTCAGTAAACGAAGGGGCTCAGTGATGGCCTGCGCCACCAACAACCGATCAAAGGGACCCTTGTGATGCCATGGGAGGGCGGCAGTGGCGCAGGCATGTTCGACGGTGACGGGAAGGACGGTGAAGCTATTTCCATATAGTGCGAGCTTTAACTCATCCATATCCGCATCAAGATCGCCTCGGCTGATCTTGATGGCGAGCTCCCAGAACACGACCGATGAGACAAAGACCTCCTGAGCTTCATCAATGAGCCTTCTTGCCTTTTTAGAGAGCTTGGGATCATCTGCATTGACCCAGAGGAAAATATGGGTATCCAGCAGCAGTTTCACTTGTGATCCCCATAAAACAAGGCTTCGATGTCTGGATTCGGAGCGTCGAAATCATCTGGGACGGTGAATTTGCCCTTGAGCAGTCCGTAAGTGATCTTCCCTTTGGGGGGTAATAGGGATGTGATCCGCGCTTGCGGTTTCCCGTTGCGGGCGAGGATGACATCATCTCCACTGACCGCCAGATCTATCAGTGCCGACAGTTGGGTCTTAGCCTCGTATATGTTGACGATCTTGGACATCATGCACCTCAATTCACATAGTCTAGTCTGGTTTGGTCAATAGTCAAGACATCGGTTCCTTCAAACGGAGGCTCATCGAACATCGGGCTTGACGGAACAGGAATAGATGCGCATCTTGAATGCACATCATCAATGGGATGATTCATGCGAACAATCTACCAGGCGGATGCCCCCAAGCGGCCGGTCAACCTGAGTCTCAACAGCGACCTGTTGAGACTGGGGAAGGAGCTGGGCCTCAACTTGTCCAGCGTGGCGGAGGAGGCGCTGGGGTACGCCGTGAGCGCGCGGCTGGCGGAACAGTGGCTGGAGGAGAACCGGGCCGCGATGGAGGCGTACAACCGGCGGATCGCGGCGCAGGGCGTGTTCAGTGACGGTCTCCGGACTTTCTGATGGCCGCGTATTCCGTGTTCCAGAACCTGAATCCGAGGACGCAGGCGGCGATCCCCTTCCTGCTGGATGTGCAGTCGGAGCTGCTTTCCGGCCTCGGCACCCGGGTGGTGGTACCGCTGTACCGCTCCGGGGCGGCGGATGTCCACGCCATGTCCCGCCTGACGCCGGTGGTGCAGTTCCAGGGAGGGCCGCTGGTGGCCATGGTGCCGGAGTTGGCGGGCATCGCCCGGCGGGAATTGGGACCATGCGCGGGTGATCTCGCCTCGGCGCGAGCGGAGATCCTGCAGGCCATGGATCTGCTGCTGACGGGGTTCTGAGCCTTTCCTGGCGGGGGATGCGAGGAACAGGGGTTGACGAGTGTTTCGTCACTTGTGATCATATGTGACGGAACTATTGATGCGAAGGTCCCCCGCACGACAGTGAACGACTATTTCGAGATCCTGAAGGACACGCTGATCGGGAGCGAACTGGAAGCCTGGACGCGAAGCCAGAAACGGAAGGCCATCGAGACGGCCAAGTTCTACCTTTTCGATGGCGGGGTGGCGCGGGCCATTCGGGGCCTGCCTCCGCTCGCACCCAAATCCCCGGATTTCGGGGATATGTTCGAACAGTTCATCTTCCACGAATTGAAGACCTGGACCGACACCCGGAAACCTGGATTCCCGCTCAACTACTGGCGCTCGACCTCGGGCTACGAGGTGGATTTCATCCTGGGCGGCCACACCGCCATTGAGGTGAAGGCGACCGCGAGCGTGAGCAAGCGCGACTTGAGAGGCCTGGTCGCATTGGTGGAAGAGGGGCTCATGAAGCGCCTGATCCTGGTGTGCCGCGAAGGTGTGCCGAGACAAGTGGGGCCAGTGCTGGTGCTTCCGTGGCAGGTCTTTCTTCAGCAGCTGTGGGAGGACGCCTTCGTGGATTGATGGGATGGTCCTGACTCCGGGTATAGCGTCCGGTGGGACCGGCAGGTTATCCTAAGTGCTTGTTCGGACACGACTCTGGAGGAGATCACATGGTGGCCAAGGGTGGTTTGCTCGAAGGGAAGCGCGGTCTGGTCATCGGCGTGGCGAACAAGCGCTCCATCGCCTGGGGCATCGCCCAGAAGGTGGCCGAGGCCGGGGCCCAGCTCTGCCTGACCTACCAGAACGAGCGCCTGGGGGAGAATGTCCATGAGCTGGCGGCGGAGCTGAAGAATCCCCTGCTGCTGCCCATGGATGTGGGCAGTGACAGCCAGATCGTCATGGCCTTCGACGAGATCCGCAAGAAATGGGGGAAGCTCGACTTCGTGGTGCATGCCGTGGCCTATGCGCCGCGGCAGGCGCTGGAGGGCCGTTTCGTGGACACCAGCCGCGAGGATTTCCGGGTGGCCCATGATATCAGCGCCTACTCGCTGGCGGCGGTCAGCCATGCCGCCCAGGCCCTCATGCCCGAGGGCGGTGCCATCGTGACCCTCAGCTACCTGGGCGCCGAACGGGTGGTGCCCGGCTACAACGTCATGGGCGTGGCGAAAGCCGCCCTGGAAGCCAGCGTGCGCTACCTCGCGGCGGACCTGGGCCCCCAGGGCATCCGCGTGAACGCCATTTCCGCGGGACCCATCAAGACCCTGGCCGCGTCGGCCATCCCGGGCATCGGTTCCAAGCTGAAGCATCACCGTTCCCACACCCCGCTGCAGAAGGATACCGATCAGCTGGAGGTGGGCGATGCCGGCGTGTTCCTGGTCAGCGACATGGGCCGCGGCGTCACCGGCCAGGTGCTGTACGTGGATGGCGGCTTCAGCATCATGGCGGGGTAGGCCCACCGGAACGACCGCCGGAGCCCGTTTGGAGTAGACTCCAGGGTTATGGGTTGGCTCATCCTCTTCAGTCTGCTGGGCAGCGTGGGCGCCCTCATCGGCGCCGCGCTGCTGCTGGCTTTTCCGGACACGGTCCGGCAGCGGCTGCTGCCCTGCCTGCTGTCCTACGCCACGGGCACCCTGCTGGGCGCGGCCTTCCTGGGCATGATCCCCAAGGGCCTGGAGAAGGCGCCACCCATGGCCATTTCCGCCACGGTGCTGGCGGGCATCGTCCTCTTCTTCCTGCTGGAGAAGCTGATCATCTGGCGCCACTGCCACGAGGAGGATTGCGAGGCGCACGAGCACCCGGGCGGGAAGCTCATCCTGGTGGGCGATGCCTTCCACAACTTCGTGGATGGCGTGGTCATCGCCGCGGCCTTCCTCACCTCCGTGCCCGTGGGCATCGCCACCTCCATGGCGGTGATCGCCCACGAGATCCCCCAGGAGCTTGGTGATTTCGCCATCCTGCTGCACAGCGGCCTGAGCAAGGCCCGGGCGCTCTCCTACAACCTGTTGTCTTCGCTCACCACCCTGCCCGGGGCGCTGCTGGGCTGGTACTGGCTGGCGGAGGTGCGCCAGGCCATCCCCTATGTGCTGGCGCTATCTGCTGCCAGTTTCATCTACATCGCCGTGGCGGACCTGGTGCCCGGCCTGCATCGCCGCACCGGGGCCAAGGCGGTGGCCGGACAGACGCTGCTGGTCCTGGCCGGCATCGCCACCATCGCGCTGTTCCGCCTGGGGCGCTGAGTGCCCGTGGAGCTGGCCTTCGGGCCCGTCCCCTCCCGCCGCCTCGGCCGCAGCCTGGGTATCAACCACATCCCGCCCAAGCATTGCAGCTATGCCTGCGTCTACTGCCAGGTGGGCCCCACGACCGACAGGGAGGTCGCGCCCCGCCCATTCTACGAGCCGGAGGAGGTGCGGCGCCAGGTGGTGCGCCGGCTGGAGGCCGTGCGCGCCCGGGGCGAGGCGGTGGACTTTCTGGCCTTCGTGCCCGATGGAGAGCCCACTCTGGACGCCCAGTTGGGCGCGGCGATTGATGCTCTGCGCGAGCTGGAGTTGCCCATCGCGGTCATCTCGAATGCTTCGCTGATTTGGAGGGAGGATGTGCGCGCCGCCCTGGGGCGGGCCGACTGGGTAAGCCTCAAGGTGGACAGCCTGGATGAAGCCACCTGGCGCCGGGTCAACCATCCGCACCCGGACCTGCGGCTGCCCGGGATCCTCGAGGGCATCCGCAGGTTCGCCCGAGGATTCAAGGGCCGGCTCGTGAGCGAAACGATGCTGCTGGCGGGGCTCAACGATGGCCCTGGGGATCTCGCCGCCGTGGGTGGATTTCTCGCTGAGGCCGGTTTTCATCGGGCCTACCTGACCATTCCCCACCGCCCCCCGACGGTGCCCGGGCTGCGGGCCCCGGATGAAGCCGTGCTCGTCCGTGCCCACGAGATCCTCGTCCGTCTGGGGGTCGAGGTGGAATTGCTGAGCGGCCACGAGGGTGAGGACTTCGCCTTCAGTGGGGATCTGCGCGGGGACATCCTCGCGATCACCGCCGTCCATCCTCTGCGGGAATCCGCCCTGCGGGCCCTGGTGAAAAAGGCCGGCGCTGATCCGGCCGCGGTGGTGGCCGAGTTGGTGGAGGCGGGGGCCCTGCGGCGGGTCGAACATGCGGGGGAGACCTTCTACCTCCGTCGCCTGCCGGGTCCGCGCGGCGGCCCTCAGTAACCACCGCGAGGGATCCTGCCATTTCAGTTCCCCGACCATCGGCCTGCCTCCGCCGTGCGCCAGCAGGGCGTCTTCGTGCCATTCGTGGTGGGCTTTTTGGGCTGAGGCAAGCCGATGAGCAGATAACAGGATTTCCAAGGCCATGCTTTTCGATTTCTAATCTTGTCAATCAAGCACTTGATCTTGTTAATCCTGTCCTAGTTTTTTTGCAGTTTCGTCAGGGTCTCAATGACTTCTGCGACGTGACCCTTGACGCTGACTTTGGGCCAGACGTGGCGGATCACGCCTTTGGGGTCCATGAGGAAGGTGCTGCGGAGGATGCCCTCGATCTCTTTGCCGTACATGATCTTCTTGCCGAAGGCGCCCAGGGGCTTGAGCAGGGCGCACTCGGGATCGGACAGCAGGTGGAAGGGGAGGCCCTGCTTGGCGATGAAGGTCTGGTGGCTCTTCGGGCTGTCGCGGCTGATGCCGTAGACCTGGGCGCCCAGGGACTGCACCCGGGCCAGGTTGTCGCGGAAGTCGCAGGCCTCGGTGGTGCAGCCGGGGGTGCTGTCCTTGGGATAGGCATAGAGCACGGTCCAGCGGCCCTGGAGATCCTGGGCCGTGACCAGGTGGCCCTGATCGTCCTGGAGGGAGAAGGCGGGGAGGGGGGTGCCAAGGAGGGGGTTCATGGGCCAAGGGTAGCGCAGAGGCTGTGACCGGGGACATGGCCGGATCCAGACAGAATGGAGGGGCGAGGATGACCATGAACCTGACCGAGTACCTGGCCGCCGAATGGAAACCCGCCCTGGGCTGCACGGAACCCGCCGCCGTGGCCTACGCCGCCTGCCTGGCCGCCGGGCAGGGCCAGGGGGCGCCCCGGATGATCCGGCTGGTGCTGGATGCCCGGACCTACAAGAACTGCCACGCGGTGGGCATCCCCAACAGTGGCCAGAGGACCGGCGTGCTGTGGGCCATGGCGCTCGGGGCCCTCCTGCCGGACCCGTCCCTGGGCCTGCGGATCTTCGAAGGGGTCACGCCGGCAGCGCTGGTCCAGGCGGCCCGCCTGGTGGACAGCGGGGCGGTCCATGTGGAGGTGGATGCGGCCCGGGCGGAGCTGTTCATTGATTGCACGGTGGCCTGCGAGGGGGGCGTGGGCCGGGCGGTGCTGGAGCGGGAACACACCCGGCTGGTGCGTCTGGAGGCCGATGGCAGGCCCGTGGCGCTGAACCCGGCCGCCTCCGGCGCCGAAGGGGCCGACGGGGTGCGGGAGCGGGTGGGAACGATGCCCCTGGCGGACCTGGTGGCCCTGGCGGGCACGGCGACCGAAGCGGATCGGGCGCGGCTGCGGGAGGGGCTGGCCCTGAACCTGGCCATGGCGGAACACTGCGTGGGGCATTTTCCGGCGGGCTTCGTGGCCTCGGCGGGCGCGGAGCCCTGGCTGCGCATTCCCCGGCTGGTGAGCGCCGGGGTGCTGGGCCGCATGTCGGGCGAACCGCTCACGGTGATGTCGCTGGCGGGATCTGGCAACAAGGGCATCACGGTGTCGGTGGCCCTGGGCCTCTGGGGGCGGCATCAGGGGCATCCCGAGGCGCGCATCGAGGAGGCCCTGGCCCTGGCCTGCCTGCTCACCACGGCGACCACCCATCGCCTGGGCACACTGTCCGCCATCTGCGGGGCCTCGAACGCGGCGGGCATCGGCATCGCAGTGGGCTTGGTCCACCTGGGCGGGGGCGGGCTGGCTCAGATGGACCTGGCCATCCACAACATGGTGGGCAACCTGGCGGGCCTGATCTGCGATGGCGCCAAGATCGGCTGCGCCATGAAGGCCATGACCGGCGTGGAGGCCGCCTTCCGCGCCGCCACCCTGGCCCTGGCGGGCTTCGGCATCCCCGAAACGGATGGCATCGTCGGCGCGGACGGCGCGGCCTCCCTGGCCAATCTGGGCCGCCTGGCCCAGATCGGCATGGCGGGCGTGGATACGGAGATCCTCGACATCATGCAGGCCAAGCTGAAGCGCGGCTGATCAGGTTTTCTTTCCAGGGACCGATAGCCAGGCGAGGACCAGCACCACGGCCAGGGCGGCCCAGCCCAGGGGCGAGGGATCCGAGGCGAGGCGGGGCAGCTCTTCGGCCAGCAGGCGGCCCAGGCTGTCGTGGCCGGGACCCGGACCGAGGCCCAGGGCCGACAGGGTGGCCTCGCCCCACAGGGCGGCGAGCCAGGCGCTGGGAAACAGCGCGGCGGCCTGCTGCCAGCCCCAGGGCGCCCAGCGCCGGAGGGTCGAGGTGGTCGTCGCTCCCAGCACCCGTTCGGCGGCCCAGGCCGGGGAGCGGCGGAAGGTCTCCAGGTGCGTGCGGAGGGCGGGTTCCAGGTGCGTGGCGGTCATGGCGCCCAGCAGCAGCCCGAGCGGGGCGGCGGAAAGACCGCCCGAAGCCGCGGCCAGGGGCAACAGGAACAGCAGGGGGGGCAGGCTGCGCAGGGCCGACAGCCCGCCGCGCAGGCGATGGCCCCGCCAGGCGAGCAGCAGGGCGAGGGTCAGGGCCAGCAGGGCGCAGGCGCTGGCGAAGCCGAGACTCCGGGCCGTGGCGAGGGCCAGGCGCAGCAGCGCGTCCCGCCCCAGGTCGTCGGTGCCCAGGGGATGGTGGAGGGTGGCGGCCAGCTCGCCCCGGAAGGGATCCAGGGCCAGGTCGGGCAGGAGCAGGGCCGCGAGGAAGGCCAGGCGCCACCTCACGCGTCCTCCCGTTCCAGGGGCCGGGACAGGGCCCAGAGCAGGGCCAGGGCCAGGATCCAGGCGGCCAGCCCGAGCCGGTCCCGGCCTGCCACGCGGAGCATCCAGTCGCTGCCCAGACCGGAGACGCCCAGCATCCGTTCCAGCACCAGGGTGGCCGTGAGCCAGATCGGCAGGCGGGCGGCGAGCCAGCGGCCCCAGAGCCGGAGCAGCACCGTCCGGCGCACGCGGCTCACGGCCGCGGCTCCCCAGGCCTCGGGGAAGGGGGCCTCGCCGGGCAGGGCCTGGCTCAGCCAGCGGATCTCGCCGGGAAGCGCCGCCGCCAGGAAGGCCAGCAGCCAGCCCTCCATGCCCGGCGGACCCCAGGCGGCGGGCCACAGGGCCAGGAGCAGCCCGGCCCACAGCAGATCCGGCGGGGCTTCCAGCAGGGCCAGGGGACGCCGGGTGGCCAGCCGGGGGCCGCCCGCCCAGGCCGCGAGGGGCGCCAGCAGGGCCAGGGCGCCCAGGGCCAGGGCCGCCGGGCCCAGCGCCTGCCAGGGGAAGGCCGGGGGGGCCGCCGCGCCCCTCCAGGCCGAACCCGGCAGATGGAGGGCCAGACCCAGGCCCAGGGCCCAGACCAGCGCGCCCTGGAGGGCGGGACGCACGGGGTCCTAACCCTCCGCCACGGTCAACGGCTCCAGCGCCAGCCCGCGGCCCCGGGGGTGGTCAGGTAGAGGCCCATGGGACTGGGTTCCACCTGGAGGCGCTTGTCCACCCAGATCACGCTCTGGTAGTCCAGGATGGGCAGGGCCGCGGGGCTCTTGGCCCAGAGGGACTGGAGATCGTTCCAGGCGTAGTCCCCGGGCTGGGTGATGCGGGCCGTCATCTCCGCCAGCCGGGCCTGGCGCCAGGCGGTGAAGTTCATGGGGCCCTTCGGTTCGAGGTATTCCAGCACGGCCCAGGGATGGGGTTCGAAAACCACCATGGAACAGCCCAGTTCGAAGTCGCCTTTCTGGAGGCGGTCCATCAGCAGGCCCTGTTCGAGGGGCGTCAGCTGAAGATCGAAGCCATCCCTGCGGGCCCGCTCCCGCAGGGCCATGAGCAGCTTCTCGACGGATTCCTCCCCGGCGACATACAGCAGCCTCAGGGTGCCGGGGCCCTTCGGGGGTTCCGCGTCGGACTCGATGGCCTGGGTCTCGAACCCGAGCGTCTCGGGCCACAGTCCGCGGCTGGGACGGGCGTTCTGGCCCAGGAGCTGGGGCGGGAAGGCATCCTTCCGCCAGCGCTCCAGCAGCTGGAGGGGCCCCACGCCCCGTTGGCTCCAGACCACCAGCTGGGCGTGCATGGGCTGGACGAGGAGGCGGTGGGTGGGGGCCACCTCGCCCTGGCGCCGGATGGGGGGGGCGCCGAGGGTGAGCCACCCTTTCTGAAGGGCGACCAGGACGCTGCCCGCGTCCGGCATGAGGCGGAAGCGCAGCCCGTCTATGCGGGGCTTGAGGTAGTGCTCCCGGCGATCGAAGATCCAGGCTCCGGGCTCTTTCCGGAAGCTGAAGGGGCCGGATCCGCGCTCCGGGTGCCCCTTCTGGGCGATGGGCACGCGGGCCAATTCCATCAGCAGCCGCCCTGCGGGCTTGGGCGACCGGATCCAGGGTCTGCCCGCCTCGATCCCCACCACCGCGCCTTCGAGGATGGCGCGCTTGGTGGGGCTGGCCTTGGGATCGCGCAGCAGCTCCCGGATCGTCCATACCACATCCTCGGCACCGGCGGGGCTGCCATCGGTGTAGCGGCCATCGGGCCGCAGGGTGAAGGTGAGGGTGCCGTCCTTCTGGACTTTCCAGCTGGCGGCCAGACGGGGCACCACGCGGCCGTTGGCCCCGATGCCCACCAGGGCATCTCCCGCGAGGGACTGGAGGATCCACTGCTCGTAGCTGTCGCCCTGGATGAAGTCGAGGGGGCCGGGATCCCGCGCAAGGGATTCCTCCACGACCTGGGCGGCCAGGGGGACGGGGGCCAGGGTGGGGGCGAACACCAGGCAGAGGGCCAGAAGCAGGTTGCGCATGATGGGATCCGTGGATACCTCCCAGGATGCGATGGATGACCCGTCCGGTGGAAGATGCTTCCTGGCGCCGACGGCAATGGGTGTTGCTACTCTGATCCGGGGGCGTGTCCAGGTGGCTGATCTTTCGAGCTCGAAGCTGTTCTGGTGGTGGCCCCTCATGGCCCGCCACCGGCGCACCCTCTACTGGGGTCTGACGGCGACGGTCTGGTGCAGCGTGGCGGCCTCGGTGGTGCCCTACTGGTCGGGCCGGGCCGTGAATGCGCTGGAGCATCGGGATTGGCACGGCTCGCGGGTCTTCCTGGCCTGGATGCTGGCCTTCACCCTCGTGGCGGGCATCGGCCGCTACCTCATGCGCAACACGCTCATCGGCCTCAGCCGCCGGGTGGAGCGGGAACAGCGGGAATCGCTGTACGGGTTCCTGCTCGCGCGGCCCTTCGCCTTCTACGAGCGGCAGCGGGTGGGCGATCTCATGTCCCGGCTGGGCGACGACGTGGGCACGGTCCGCATGGCCACGGGGCCCGGTCTCATGAGCTTCCTCCAGGTGCTCTCGATCCTGCCGGTGACGCTGGGCCTGATGTTCCACACGAGCTGGCGGCTCACCCTGGCCGTCATGCTGCCCTTCTCCTTTCTGGCGCTGGGTTTCTACATCATCGGGAAGTGGAGCCACACGGTGCAGCAGAAGCTGCAGCTGGCCTTTTCGGCCCTGTCCACCTACAGCCACGAGACCATCAGCGGCGAGCGGGTGGTGCAGGCCTTCGGGCTGGAGGAGGCCCGCGTCGCGCAGTTCGGTTCCCTCAGCCGCCGCCACGCCTCGCTCAGCCTGAAGCAGTCGGTGATCTTCAGCGCCTACGCGCCGCTGTCGGCGCTCATCGGCGGCGCCTCGGCCCTGGTGCTGGTGGCCTACGGCGGCAGCCTGGTGGTGCGGGGCGCCCTGAGCCTGGGCGATCTCACGGCCTTCACGGGATTCCTGGTGGCCCTGGCCTGGCCCATGATGAGCCTGGGCTGGTCGGTGAACCTGTTCCAGCGGGCCAAGGCGGGCATGGACCGCCTGGACCAGTTGCTGCACAGCCCCGAGCGGCCCCTACCCGCGGCGGAGGCCATCGTCCTGCCGGCGGCTCCGGCGGCCCTGGCCCTGGAGGGCGTGAGCCACCGCTTCGAGACCGGGCGCGGACTGGGCCCCATGGACCTGGCGCTGGCGCCCGGTGACAGTCTGGCGGTGGTGGGCGGGATCGGATCGGGCAAGACCCTGTTGCTGCACGTGCTGGCGGGGCTCCGCGAACCTCAGGCGGGGCGGATGCTGGTGGATGGTGAACCGCTCTCCGAGGCCACCCTCCGCCGCCACTGGGCCGGTCTGGGCTGGGTGCCCCAGGAAGCCTTTCTCTTCTCGGACACCCTGCGGGTGAACCTGGCCATGGGCCGGCCCGAGGCCACGGAGGAGGAGATCTGGGAGATCGCCCGGGTGGTGGCCATGGACGAGCTGATCCGCCGCCTGCCCGAGGGCCTGGACACGGTGGTGGGCGAGCGGGGCGTCATCCTCAGCGGGGGCGAACGCCAGCGCGCGGCCCTGGCCCGGGCCCTGCTGCGCCGCCCGCGCCTGCTGCTGCTGGACGATGCCCTGTCCGCCGTGGACGCCGAAACCGAAAGCCGCATCCTCGAGAACCTGCGGATCTTCCTGGGCAGGTCCACCCTGGTGCTGGCGACTCACCGCGTCTTCGTGGCCGAAACCTGCGCCCGGGTGCTGGTGCTGGAGGAGGGCCGGGTCATCCAGCTGGGCAGGCCGGACGAACTGGCCGCCCAGCCGGGCCTCTTCGCGCGGCTCAAGCGCCTGCAGAGTCTGGAGCGGGAGCTGGTGAAGGGAGTCTAGGAACAGTGGCGCCGGAACAGAGCAGCCGCGTCTTCCTTATCCTGCTTCCCACAGGCGATGCCCAGGGCCAGGTCTTCGACTTGTGAGAGCCATTCGATGGATTCCGGCACGTCCACGCCGTTCAGTTCGAGAAAGACCGCAGCAGCCAGAAGTCCGGTGCGTTTGTTCCCGTCCAGAAAGGGGTGGTTCCGGGTGAGGGCCGCCATGAGGGCGCCCGCCAAGTCGAACAGATCTCCGCCCATGTAGGCGAGGTGGTTCTGGGGTGCCCCCAGGGCGCTTTCCAGGGCGCCCCGATCCCGGAGGCCGAGGATGCCGCCGTGGGCTTCTATCTGGCTCTGGTTGAGGAGGATCACTTCCTCCGCCGTCAGAAAGAGTTGGTTCATCATTTGCCCTATGCCAGCCGCTTCAGGGCCGGGGCCAGCTTCTTCTCGGCCTTGGCTTTGGCCTTCAGGAAGGCTTCCATGCGCTCGCTCGTGGGCGGAGCCGCGGGCGTGACGATGAGGGCCCGCCCGTTGGTGCTGATTTCCAGTGGAGTATCCTTCTGGATGCCCAGCAGATCGAGGATGGGTTTGTCCACCACGAGGGCGAGGCTGTTGCCGTGGGCGGTCATGGTCTTGATCATCTGTCACCTCTGTTAATACAATGTAGTAACGAGAGGCCTGAGTGCAAGGCCCTGATCAGGGCCCTTCCCGGAAGGTCACCTTGTTGATCTCGGCGAAGGTGGTGATCCCCATCCTCACCTTCTCGATGGCGCTTTCGCGAAGGAACTGCATGCCCCCCCGGCGGGCGGCGGCCTTCACCTCGCGCACGGGGGCGCGCTGGACGAGCAGTTCGCGGATCTCGTCGTTGAGGCCCATGAACTCGATGATGGCCTGCCGTCCGCGGAAGCCCGTGCCATGGCAATCCACGCAGCCCACGCGGTCGTACAGGGTGGCGCCGCGCAGCCAGGCTTCGTCCACGCCGTTCTCCTCCAGTTCATGGGGGCTGGGGACCGGGGCCGGGCGCTTGCACTTGGGGCAGAGCACGCGCACGAGGCGCTGGGCGAGGATGCAGTTGAGGGACGACACGAAGTTGTAGACCTCGACGCCCATGTGCTGGAAGCGGCCCAGCACGTCCAGCACGTTGTTGGCGTGGACGGTGGTGAAGACCAGGTGGCCGGTGAGGGCCGACTGGATGGCGATCTGGGCCGTTTCGGGATCGCGGATCTCGCCCACGAGGATCTTGTCGGGATCGTGGCGCAGGATGGACCGCAGCCCCAGGGCGAAGGTGAGGCCCTTCTTCTCGTTCACGGGGATCTGGGTGACGCCTTCGAGCTGGTACTCGACGGGATCCTCGATGGTGATGATCTTGTCCTCGGGGGACCGGATCTCGCTGATCACGGCGTAGAGGGTGGTGGTCTTGCCGGATCCGGTGGGGCCCGTCACCAGGAACATCCCGTAGGGCTCGCGGGCGAAGCGGCGCAGGCGCTTCAGCTCGTGCTCGGAGAAACCGAGGATCTCCAGCGTCAGCGCCTGGAATTCCTCGGTCAGGTTCTCCTTGTCGAGGATGCGGATCACGGCGTCCTCGCCGTGGATGGTGGGCATGATGCTCACGCGGAAGTCAATGGCCCGGCCGCGCACCTTGAGCTTGAAGCGGCCGTCCTGGGGCTTGCGCTTCTCCGCGATATCCAGCTCGGACATGACCTTGACGCGGCTGATGATGGGGGAGGCGAAGCGGCGGTCAATGGGGTCGGCGGCGGGATAGAGGCTGCCGTCAATGCGGTACTTGATCTGGAAGCCCGTGGCCATGGTCTCCAGGTGGATGTCCGAGGCGCGGCGCTGGAGGGCGTTGAAGATGGTGGTGTCCACCAGGCGGACGATGGGGGCCTCGTCCTTGTCCGTGAGGCGCTCCAGGTCCAGGACCTCGTCGTCCAGGTCTTCCTCGTGGAGCACCTGGATCTTGAGGGCCTCGCCAGCCTCGTCCATGACCTTCTGGCCACTCTCGGACTTCTTGAGCACTTCCTGGATCTGGGCCTGGGGGGCGCCGGCGAAGCGCAGGGGCCGCTTGAGCCGCATCCGCAGCATGTCCTGGGTGGGGATGTCCAGGGGATCGGCCATGGCCAGCCAGAGGACGCCCTCCCGCTCCTGCACGGGCACGAAATGATGCTTGAGCATCAGATCAATGGGCAGGGCCTGGAAGAGGGCGAAATCCACCGGCTCGCGGGTGAGATCGAGGGTGGGGTAAAGCTCGCGGGCCGGCCTGAAATCGGTCAAGGTGCGATCGGCGGCCTCGGCGGTCTCGGCGGGGTTCGGGGGCTTCGGCAGGGGCATGGAAGCATCCTAGCGGATCAGGCACGGGACCGAATGGCCAGAATCGGACATGGGTCACAAAGGATGCAAGGGTTGGCTTCCAGCGTTGACCTGCGCGGGACCGGCACGACACAATGACCAGTCCTGGAGGCTCCATGCGCGGGTACGCGTCCATCCTGCTGCTGATCCTGGTAGCAGTGGCCCTGCCGATCATCATCTGGAATCTATCGTGGCTGCTGCGCCCCAGCTGGCCCAGTGCCGCGAAGTATTCGTCCTACGAGTGCGGCATCACCACCACCAGCGAAGCCCGGGAGAAGTTCAGCGTCCGGTACTACCTCGTGGCCGTGATGTTCCTCGTGTTCGACGTGGAAACGGTGTTCCTCATGCCCTGGGCCATCCAGATGAGGGAACTGGCCCTCTTCGGGGCCATCGAGCTGGGCCTCTTCCTCTTCCTGCTGCTGTTCGGGTACGGCTACATCTGGTCCAAGGGAGCCCTCACATGGGAATAAATCAGCTGAGCACCCTTGAACACATCCTCATCACCACCAAGGTCGAGAAGGTCATGAACTGGTCCCGCGCCACCAGCGTGTGGCCCGTGACGTTCGGCCTGGCCTGCTGCGCCATCGAGATGATGGCCGCGGGCGCCAGCCGCTTCGACTTCGACCGCTTCGGCGCCGGCATCTTCCGGGCCACGCCCCGCCAGGCCGACCTGATGATCATCGCGGGCACCGTCACCTACAAGATGGCCCCGGTGATCAAGACCCTCTACGACCAGATGCCCGAGCCCAAGTGGGTGATCGCCATGGGCTCCTGCGCCACCGCGGGCGGCCCCTTCGATTCGTACCACACCATCCAGGGCGTGGACAAGATCATCCCGGTGGATGTCTTCATCCCGGGCTGCCCGCCCCGTCCCGAATCGCTCATCTACGGGTTCCTGAAGCTGCAGGACAAGATCATGACCAGCAGCCTGGCCGACCGGTACAAGGACATCTTCGAGGAGGTCGGCTGATGTCTGAACCGGTCGTTCCCGAGACGCCGCAGGTGCCTGAGCCCGAGGCCCCAAGCGGCCCCTACGTCTACGACTACGCAGCCTCGCCCCAGCGCCAGATCGTCCTGCCCAAGACTGTGCCCCTGCCGAGCTACCGGACCTACCTGGCCGAGCAGAAGGCCGCGGCCGAGGCCGACGAGGCCAGGTGGGTGAAGATGCAGGCCGATTTCGAGACGGCCAAGGCCAAGGCGGAGGCCGAAGGCAAGGAGGCCCCCAAGCCCCCCGTGCGGCCCGTCCCCCGGAAGGACGACCACGACATGAAGACGCCCTGGCCGCAGGAGGCGAACGATCCCGATCTTCTGCGTCTCCAGGAGATCCTCGGGGACAAGGTGGAGGAAATCTTCGAGCAGGCCGGGGAATTGACCTGCCAGGTGGAGAAGGCCTCCGTCCTCGAAGCCCTCCAGCTCTGCCGGCAGGACGCCTCGCTGAACTACGAAATGCTGGCCGATGAAACGGCCACCCACTACCCGGCGGCCACCGGTTTCGCCTTCAGCGTGGTCTACCACCTGACCAGCATCAGCCGCCGGAAGCGCCTCCGCCTGCGGATCCTGGTGCCCGAGGGCTTCCTGCCCGAAAGCGCCTGCGCCGTCTATCCCGGCGCCAACTGGATGGAGCGCGAGATCTACGACATGCTCGGCATCCGCTTCGCGAACCATCCCGACATGACCCGCATCCTCTGCCCCGAGGACTGGGAGGGCCACCCCCTGAGGAAGGACTACCCGACCGTGGGCCTGGGGCAGCGTGACATCGCGTTCCGGGAAGACCGCGGCGGCATGCTTGAGCGCATCGCCCTCCAGAAGGCCGGCCAGCTGGGCATCAACCTCAAGCAGCCCAAGGCGGAGTGATCCATGTTCAAGAACGAGGAAATGGAGATCAACCTGGGGCCGCAGCATCCGTCCACGCACGGGGTGCTCCGGGTGAAGCTGCGGCTGGATGGCGAGACCATCACGCACTGCCGGCCCATGATCGGCTACCTGCACCGGGGCGTCGAAAAGATCTGCGAGAACCAGAGCTTCTTCCAGGGGCAGGTCTGGACGGACCGCATGGACTACTGCTCCGCCGTGGCCAACAACCTGGGCTGGGCCGAGGCCAACGAGAAGCTGTTCGGCATCACGGTGCCGCGGCGCGCCCAGTACATCCGCACGATGCTGAACGAGTTCAACCGGCTGGCTTCGCACCTGATCTGGCTCGCGACGCACGCCCTGGACATCGGGGCCATGACGGTATTCCTCTACGCCTTCCGCGAACGCGAGGACATCCTCGACATGAACGAGGCCTTCTGCGGATCCCGCCTCACCACCACCGCCTTCCGCATCGGCGGCCTGCGCGAGGACCTGCCCCCGGGCTTCGAGAAGATGGTCCAGAAGTTCCTCGCGAAGTTCCCCAGCTGCCTTGAGGAATACGAGAACCTGCTCAGCGAGAACCGCATCTGGAAGAAGCGCACCGTCGGCGTGGCCAGGCTCGGCGCCGAGGATGCCATCGCCATGGGCGTCACCGGTCCCGTCCTGCGCGCCGCGGGCGTGCCCTACGACATCCGCAAGGCCTTCCCCTATGCCGCCTACGCGGAAATGGATTTCGAGATCCCCACCCGCACCGAGGCCGATACCTACGCCCGGTACCTGGTCCGCATGGACGAGATGCGCCAGAGCGCCCGCATCATCCA
Source organism: Geothrix sp. (assembly GCA_030681515.1). Taxonomy (GTDB): domain Bacteria; phylum Acidobacteriota; class Holophagae; order Holophagales; family Holophagaceae; genus Geothrix. Next base: position 16,382 of record JAUXSE010000028.1, read on the forward strand.
GCAGTGCATGGACGGCATGCCCGAAGGGCCCGTCATGGCCAAGCTGCCCAAGATCCTGAAGCCCGAAGTCAACGAGGTCTACCACGCGACCGAAGCCCCCAAGGGCGAGATCGGGTACTACCTCGTGGGCGAGAAGGGCTCGTCGAATCCCTACCGGTTCCACGTGCGGGCCCCAGGATTCATCAACCTCCAGTCCCTGCCCAAGATGGCCGAGGGAGGCCTGATCGCCGATATCGTGGCGGCCATCGGCACCCTGGACATCGTGCTCGGCGAGATAGACCGCTAGCCGCGAGGATTCAAAGCCATGCCGACTCCGACCCTGACCCAGTCCATCGTGATCACCCTCATCCAGTGCGTCCTGGTGGTGGCCTTCGTATTCGTCGTCGTCCCCCTGACGGTGTTCGCCGAACGCAAGGTGCTCGGCTACCTCCAGCAGCGCCTGGGCTCCACCCGCGTGGCCAGCGGGCACATCGGCATCACCGGGTGGATGAACCGCGGCATGTGGAAGATGGGCCGCGTGCCCGTGCTTTCCTACTGGCGCGGCATCCCCGGCCTCGTGGCCGATGTCCTGAAGTTGATCCTGAAGGAGGACATCCTTCCGGCGAAGGCCGACAAGTTCGTGTTCTTCATCGCGCCGGCCCTCAGCATGGTGGCCGCCGTGGTGGTGTTCGCCGCGGTCTCCTTCGTGCCCGGCACCTTCTTCACCCTTCCTTCCTGGTTCCCCTACGTGGGAGGGTTGCCGGTTTCCGGGGGCATCGCCGATGTCAACGTGGGCCTGCTCTGGATCCTGGGCGTGGCGAGCGTGGGGGTGTACGGCATCGTCCTGGCCGGCTGGGCCTCGAACTCCAAGTATCCCCTGCTCGGCGGCCTGCGCAGCGCGGCCCAGATGGTGAGCTATGAAGTCCCCCTGGCCCTCAGCCTCCTGGCCCCGGTGGTCCTGTCGGGCAGCCTGAACTTCGGGGAGATGTCTTCGCGGATGGCCATCGGGCTGCCGGCCTGGGCCCTCGCGCCCCAGATCCTGGGATTCCTGATCTACCTCACCTGCGGCTTCGCGGAGACCAACCGCCTTCCCTTCGACATGCCGGAAGCCGAGAACGAACTGGTGGCCGGGTTCCATACCGAGTACTCGGGCATGAAATTCGGCTTCTTCTACCTGGCCGAGTACATCAACATGACCGTGGTGGCGGCCCTGGCCTCCGGCTTCTTCCTGGGGGGCCCCTGGCTCCTTCCCTTCGGCCTCCAGGGCCTGGTGAATCCCTACCTTCCGGCCTTCCTGTCCTGGTTCGGCGAACCCCACGCGATCTTCTTCGTGGTGAAGATCATCTTCATCCTCTTCACCTACATCTGGGTCCGCGGCACCATCCCCCGCTACCGGTACGACCAGGTCATGAGCGTGGCGTGGAAGTACCTGATCCCCATGACGCTGTTCAACCTCTTGCTGGCGGCCGTCGTCCGCTGCTTCGCCGTCTAGGGGCCATCCATGCACAAGATCCTGAGGACCCTCATCCCCTTCGACATCGCCAAGGGCCTCTCCATCACGGGCAGGCACTTCGCGAAGGTCTTCTTCACGGCCAACCGGCGCAAGGTGCCGTTCCACATCGTGTCCGAGTATCCCGAGGTGGTCGCCAGGATCCAGCCGCGATTCCGGGGCCGCCTCACGCTGCTGAAGGACGAACAGGGCGAGATCAAGTGCGTGTGCTGCATGGCCTGCGAAAAGATCTGCCCCACCCAGGTCATCACCATCGAGAAGGGCAAGAAGGAGGGGCGCAAGATGCCCTTCCCCGTGCGCTACGACTTCGAGATGGAGCGCTGCATCTTCTGCGAATTCTGCGTGGAGAGCTGCGGCTTCGATTCCATCATCCTGAACCACCAGTTCGAGCTGGCCGCCTACAACCGGGAGGATTTCTCCCTGGGCCTGGAGGGGGCGGAGAACATGTTCGAGCCTTCGCAGGTGGGCAAGTTCAGCGTGGCCGACGACTGATCCCTTTCTTCCGCGCAATTCCGAGGACGCCCATGGAACATCTACTCGAAACGATCGGCCGGAACATGTTCGCCATCTTCGGCGTCATGGCCCTTGGTGCCGCCGCGCTCATGGTCGCCTTCAGGAGCGCGGTGCACAGCGTGCTCGCGTTCCTCTTCGCGATGCTTTGCATCGCTGGGTGTTTCCTGGCGCTGGAGGCGGAGTTCCTGGGCATGGCCCAGATCCTGGTCTACGCGGGTGGCATCGTGGTGCTCTTCCTCTTCGTGGTGATGCTCGTCGAAATGAGCAAGAAGAAGGAGAAGGAGGTCTTCCAGTTGCAGTCCCGCTACGCCGTGGCGGCCGTTCTGATCGGTGCCGCGGTCTTCGTGGGGGTGTTCCGCAAGGTGATCTTCGGGACCGCCTCGCCGGAGGCGCTGGTGCTCCGCCCCGAACTGGCGGAGGGGCTGAACGTGGCCCGGCAGAATGCCCAGGCCGTGAGCCGGAGCCTGTTCGCCGACTACCTCCTGCCCTTCGAGATCCTCAGCGTGATCCTCCTGGTGGCCCTGGTCGGCGCCGTGGTCCTGGCCAAGACGGAGAGAGTCTGATGGTCAGTCTGAACGCGGTCCTCCTCATCTCCTTCCTGCTCTTTTCCATCGGCATCATCGGGGTGCTGATCCGCCGGAACGCCCTGGTGATCCTCATGTGCGTCGAGCTCATGCTGAACGCCGCCAACCTGAATTTCATCGCCTTCGCGCGCCACAGCGGCTCTGCCTCGGGCCAGGCCTTCGCCCTGCTGGTGATGGGCTTCGCCGCCGCCGAAGTGGCCGTGGGCCTCGCGCTGGTGGTGGCCCTCTACCGCAAGCGCGATACCGTCCAGGTGGACGACATCAACCTGTTGAAGGGATGACGACGACCATGATTGCCGACATGACCCTGACGCACGCGACAGCCGCCGCCTCCCAGCCGGGCAGCCTGCTCTGGCTGATCCCCTTCCTGCCCCTCTTCGGGTTCCTCGTCAACGGGCTCAGTGGCCGCAGGCTGAAGAACACCGCCATCGTGGACACCCTCGCCCTGGGCAGCGTGGGGGTCGCCTTTCTCCTCACCCTCTACTACTTCGTCCAGCTCCTGGGCCTGCCCGCCGAAGGCCGGTCCATCCACCAGAGCCTTTGGACCTGGTTCGACATCGGTGGCGCCCAGGTGATGGGCGGCCTCACCACGGCCAGGATCGAATGGGCCTACAAGTTCGACGTGCTCAGCGCCTGCATGGCGCTGCTGGTGACGGGCGCCGGCTTCCTGATCCACCTGTTCAGCACCGGCTACATGGCCGAGGAGCGGAACGACGGCCGCTACTACCGGTTCATGGCCTACATGAACCTCTTCGTGTTCAGCATGCTGAATCTGGTGCTGGGCGCCAATATCCTGATGATGTTCCTGGGCTGGGAGGGCGTGGGCCTCTGCTCCTACCTGCTCATCGGCTTCTACTTCGAAAAGGAATCCGCCGCCATCGCCGGCAAGAAGGCCTTCGTCACCAACCGCATCGGCGACTTCGGCTTCATGATCGGCTTCTTCCTGATCTTCCAGGTGTTCGGAACCCTCGACTACGACACGCTGATGGGTTCCGTCCGCGAGGTCGCGAACATGCAGGCCATCACACTGTATGGCCACACCGCGAGCCCCACCTGGTGGTTCAACCTCATCGGCGTCTGCCTGTTCGTGGGCGCCATGGGCAAGTCCGCGCAGATCCCCCTCTACGTCTGGCTGCCGGACGCCATGGCGGGCCCGACGCCCGTCTCCGCGCTGATCCACGCCGCCACCATGGTGACCAGCGGCCTCTACATGATCACGCGGCTGAACTTCATCTACGTGAACGCGCCCACCGCGCTGGCCGTGGTGCTGGCCTTCGGCGCGCTCACGGCCTTCGCCGCCGCCACCATGGGCCTGGCCCAGTACGACATCAAGAAGGTGCTGGCCTACTCCACCGTGTCCCAGCTGGGCTTCATGTTCATGGGCCTGGGCGCGGGCGCCTTCAGCGCCGGCATGTTCCACGTCTTCACACATGCGGCCTTCAAGGCCAGCCTCTTCCTCGGATCCGGCGCCGTGATCGCCGCCTGCCATCACGAGCAGGACATGCGCAACATGGGCGGGCTGCGGAAGCACATGCCCCTCACCTTCGTTTCCATGGGCCTGGCCACCCTGGCCATCAACGGCATCTTCCCCTTCTCGGGCTTCTTCTCGAAAGACGAGATCCTCTGGAAGGTCTTTGACGGCTGGTACCAGCACGGCCACTACACCGGTCCCACGCTGAACCTGGTGGCCTGGATCCTCGGCATGCTGGGGGCCTTCTGCACCGCCTTCTACATGACCCGCCTCATCGTGATGACCTTCTACGGCGAGTACCGCGGGGGGGGCCACGATCCCCATGGCCTGACCGTGCAGTCCGAGGCCCATCACGGTGCTGACGATCATGCCGCTCATGGGCACGATGCCCCTGGGCATCCGGTCCATGTGCCCCATGAGGTGGGTTGGCGCATGTGGCTGCCAGTGGCGATCCTGGCCGGTCTCGCCGTGGTCCTGGGCTTCCTGAACTACCCCGAGAGCCTCCACCGCATCCTGCCCATGGTTCCCGCCGATCTCTTCAGCAGGTGGATCGGGCCGCTGCTCTACCAGATCGCCCCGGCGCACCCCGGCGAGCATGTGCCTCCGGCCATCGAGTACGGCCTCATGGCCTGGGCCACCCTGGTGTGGGCCCCCGGCGCCATGCTGCTGGCCTGGTGGATCTACAAGGTGGATCCCGCCTGGAGCCGCGCAAAGGCCTTCGTGGCGCGGTTCCCGAACCTGTTCCGCTGGGTGAACGCCAAGTACTACGTGGACGAGTTCTACGAGGCGGCCCTCATCGAGCCCATCAAGCGGTTCTCGGCCCAGCTCTGGAGCTTCGACACCTGGGTGGTGGACGGCATGGTGAACGGCGCCGCCCGCGCCACCCTCATCTGGGCCAACCTGATGAACTGGGTGGACGAGTACCTGGTGGATGGCGCGGTGGACCTTACGGAGTACATCGTGCAGGAGACCAGCGGCGTGTTCCGCAGTCTGCAGAGCGGCCGGGTGCAGCACTACGCCTTCGTGATGTTCATCGGCTTCCTCGTCTTCGCCTTCTGGAAATTCCTCGTCTAGTCTTTCCCCGCCTGGCCTCAATGGTTTGGAGTCCCCATGTTCACCGCAAACACGACACTGATGCTGGTGGCGACCTTCCTGCCCCTCCTCGGGGCGCTGGTCCTACTTCTCGTGCCCAAGGACCAGCGCCGGGTCTTCGAGGTCGGCTCGCTCCTGGTGATGATCGCCAGCCTGCTGCTGAGCCTGCCCTTCTGGTTCGGCTACGACCGCGCCAGCGACGCGGTCCAGTGGGCCGGGGCCTGGACCTGGATCCCGGCCCTGGGGGTGAAGTTCAGCGTGGGCATGGATGGCATCAGCCTCCTGCTCTGGCTGCTGACCACCTTCATCGGACCCATCGCCATCGCCTGCTCCTTCAGCTCCATCGGCGAACGCCACAAGGAGTACTACCTCTGGATGCTGGTGCTCCAGACGGCCATGCTCGGCGTGTTCATCACCCAGGACATGTTCCTCTTCTACCTGTTCTGGGAAGTGATGCTGGTGCCGATGTACTTCCTGATCGGCATCTGGGGCGGCCCGCAGAAGCTCTACGCCGCCATCAAGCTCTTCCTCTATACCCTGGCGGGCTCAGTGCTGATGCTGGTGGCGCTGCTGGCCATCTACTTCCTGCAGCACCAGACCACGGGCTCGTACGACTTCTCCCTGGCCAGCTTCCAGGCCATGGCCCCCGTGATCGCGCAGCAGAGCAAGACCTACCAGACCCTCATGGCCCTCGCCTTCTTCATCGGCTTCGCCATCAAGGTGCCCATGTTCCCCTTCCACACCTGGCTGCCGGACGCGCACGTGCAGGCCCCCACGGCCGGTTCCGTGATCCTGGCCGCCATCCTCCTGAAGATGGGCACCTACGGCTTCGTGCGCTTCCTGCTGCCCATCATGCCCGGCGCCACCAAGGACCTCATGCCCTGGTTCATCGGGCTGTCGCTCATCGGCATCATCTACGGCGCCCTGGTGGCCATGATCCAGAAGGACATGAAGAAACTGGTGGCCTACTCCTCCGTGAGCCACCTGGGCCTGTGCATGCTGGGCGTTTTCGCCCTGAATCCCTACGGCATCAAGGGCGGCCTGTTCCAGATGATCAACCACGGCATCAGCACCAGCGGGCTCTTCCTCGCGGTGGGCATCGTCTACGAGCGCCGGCACACCCGCATGATCGCCGACTTTGGCGGCCTCTCGAAGTCCATGCCGGTCTACGCCACGATCTTCATGATCATGACCCTGAGCAGCATCGGCCTTCCGCTCCTGAACGGGTTCATCGGCGAGGCCGTGATCCTCATGGGCGCCTTCCAGGCCTTCCCCTGGGCCGCCGTGGTGGCCACCACGGGCATCATCCTGGGCGCGGCCTACATGCTCTGGATGTTCCAGCGCGTGATGTTCGGACCCATCTCGGCCGTCAATGAACAGATGAGCGACTTGAACCTGCGCGAGGTGCTCTACTTCGCCCCGCTGGTGGCCGCCGCCCTGTGGATCGGCCTCTACCCCCAGCCGATCCTGGACGTGATGGACGCTCCGGTCCGCAAGCTGGTGGAGCAGGTCACCCCCGGCTTCCACGCCGCCCAGTCGCTGGCGGCCCGGCAGGCTGCCGCCGCCAGGCTCGGGATGCGGGGCATGGCCGCCCCAGCCGTTCATGCGGCCGTTCCGGCCGGTCATGAGGTTCCCGCCGCTCCCGCCCAGGACGCTCCTGCCCACGGCGGAGGCCACTGATGACCGGCTTCGCGCAGGGACTCCTGAGCGCGCTCCTCCGGGATGCGCACCTCATGGCGCCCCAACTCTTCCTCGTGATCGTGGCCACCTTGATGCTCTGGCCCGGCGACCTCTTCTTCAACCGGAACGAGAAGCACAAGTGGGCGCCCATCACCCTGGTGATCCTGGCCGTCACCGCGATCCTGGTGGCCCGGGTCCCCGATGGCGAGGGCTTCTCCCGCATGTTCCGCATGGACGGGCTCACCCGGGGCTTCCAGATGCTCTGCGTGCTGGCCACGGCCGGCACGGTGCTCCTGAGCGTGAAGCTGCTCGATAGCCTCAAGCAGCAGACGGTGGAGTACTACGCCCTGATCCTGTTTTCGCTCGCAGGCATGCTCTTCCTTTCCGGCGCTTCGGATCTGATCTCGGTGTACTTCAGCATCGAGCTGATGGCCATCTGCATCTACATCCTGGTGGCCTACCTGCGGGACCGTGCCACCAGCGTGGAAGCGGGGATGAAGTACTTCCTCCTGGGCGCCTTCTCCAGCGGCATCCTCGTCTACGGCATCAGCCTGCTCTACGGCGCCGCGGGCGGCGTCACGACCAACCTCGCGGATCTGAACCAGGCCCTGGCCCTGGCCCCCGCCACCAGCAGCCTGCTGGTCTACGCAGGGGTGCTGATGGTGCTGGTGGGCATGGCCTTCAAGGTGGCGGCGGTGCCCTTCCACATGTGGTCGCCGGACGCCTACGAGGGTGCTCCCACCCCCATCACCGCCTTCATGGCCACTGCCCCCAAAGCGGCCGCTTTGGCCGCCTTCCTGCGCGTCTTCGGCTCGGGCCTCCACGGCGTGTCCAGCGACTGGGTGCTGCCCCTCAGCTACATCGCCGGGGCCAGCATGATCCTCGGCAACGTCGCCGCCGTGAAGCAGGAGAGCATGAAGCGCCTGCTGGCCTACTCCAGCATCGCCCACGTGGGCTACATGCTGTTGGGCGTGCTTTCGGGCGATCCCAGGGCCGGTGCCCAGGCCGTGTGGCTCTACATGCTCATCTACATCGTGATGAACACGGGAGCCTTCGCCGTGGTGATCTACCTCCAGGGCAAGGGCGAGGGCGAGCGCATCGAGGATTTCAAGGGCCTGGGCAGGAAGCATCCCGTGCTGGCCTTCGCCATGATGATCTTCCTGCTCAGCCTGGCCGGCATCCCGCCCCTGGTGGGCTTCTTCGGGAAGTTCTACCTCTTCAAGCTGGCCATCGAGCAGGGCTTCGTCACCCTCACCGTCCTGGCGTTGCTCACCAGCGCCGTGAGCGCCTACTACTACCTGGGCGTGGTGAAGGAGATGTACTTCAAGGAGCCCGAGGGCGAGGCCGCCCCCATGGGCGCGGGTCCGGCCTTCATCGTGACCCTGGCCTGCGCCCTGGTCCTGGTGGGCACGGCCTTCGGGCCCTGGCTGCTGGACTGGGCGGCTACGATCTCCTGGATTTGATTCTCTCCGGGGGTTCCCCTCGCAACGCATGCGTTGTCCGGAGGAGCCTCCCCCCGGACCCCCGCGCAGAAGGCCGACAAAGCCGGGATTTCGGGGAGAGGCGGAAGCAGAACTGCATTCAGCCGGTGATCACCGTGATTACAGTGATGGGACCGTTCGGCACGCAGCATGGGCTCCACCCAGGGGCACCGCCTCCGAGCCTTTTGGTAGGCGCGGTTGCGATGCCCCTGGGTGACTTCCGGCCACGCCGGAAGCCGCCGGAGGCGGGCCCATGCGGACCCCGCCTCGGCTCAATCACCGTCATCACCGTGTATCACTGGCAGAGGCTTTTTCTTTTCCACTGCGGAAGCGTTGCGGATTCTATGGGTGGCCGCATGGGGAGCGGCTCCGGCATACACTAAGAGCGCGGGGCGACCCGCGGCTTGTCAGTTGGGGTGGGCGTGATCTTCAAGCGGAAGGTGGATTCGGATCCGGGGGAGCGGGCCCTCTGGGGCGACCTCATGTCCCTGGGTTTCGTGTTCCCCATCGCCATCACCCTGGGCTTCTTCCTGGGCCGGTGGATCGGGGGTTGGTTCGGCCATCCCGCCATCGGGCAATGGGTGGGCCTCGTCTGGGGCATCGCCACCGCCTTCTGGGAACTCTACAAGGTGAACCGGCGCATGGCCCGGCGGGACGAGGCGGAACTGAAGCGCCTTCAGGAAGGGAAGGGGCCCGATGCCTGAGGCCGGGAACGAGGGCGAGGACCACCTGCGCCGGGTGACGGGCGCCATGATCGCCCTGGCGGTCCTGGGGATCCCCCTTTGGGGCCTCCTGATCTCCTGGACCGCGGCCTTCGTCTTCGGCGTGGGGGCCCTGGCGAGCCTGGCCTTCTGGGCCCTCCATCGCGTCCTGACGACCCGCATGTTGACCCCCTCGGCGCGCCGGAGATGGCTCTACGGCTTCCTGTCCCTGGGCAAACTGGCGTTGATCGCCCTGGTGCTGCGTGGGATGATGGGCAGATACCCGGCGGAAGCCTTGCCGCTGGCCCTGGGGGTGCTCCTCTTCGTGGCCGGCATCCTTCTGGAAGCGCTGCGCCTGGCTTTCCAGAAACCCGAAGCCACGCCACCTGATTGAGGTCCGACCGAGATGGAACACCACGCATCGTTGCTCGCCCAGTGGCTCACCCAGGTGCTTGGGCTGGCCCAGCACCCCTGGCCCGGTTTCGCCCACGGGGCGGCCCTTTCCGTGCTGGAACGCTACGATCACCTGCTGAACGCCGCGCTGGCGGCCCTTCTGGCCATGGCCATCGCCACCCTGGTGCGAAGGAACCTGGCCCGCGTCCCAGGCCCCCTGCAGCAGACCTTCGAGGGCGTGGTCGAGTGGCTGAAGGAGATGATCAATAGCAACATCGCCCACCACGGGGAGCGCTACCTGCCCTTCATCGGCACCATGGCGCTGTTCGTCTTCTTCAATAACCTCTTCGGCCTGCTTCCCGGCCTCAGCCCCGGCACCAGCAACTGGAACGTCACCCTGGGCTCGGCCCTGGTGGTATTCGGCTACTACAACTTCCACGGCATGAAGGAACAGGGCTTCGTGAAGTACTGGGCCCACTTCGCCGGCCCCATCTGGTGGCTGGCGCCGCTCCTGTTCCCCCTGGAGATCCTGGGCCTGCTCAGCCGCATCCTCAGCCACTCCCTGCGTCTCTTCGGCAACATCGCCGGCGAGCATGTGGTGGCGGGCATCTTCTTCGGCCTGATGCCGATCCTGCTGCCGATCCCCATGATGTTCCTGGGCCTCTTCTTCGGCCTGATCCAGACCTTCGTGTTCACCATGCTCGCCACGATCTATTTGAGTGGCGCGGTTTCCCACGAGCATTGAGCCTTCGGAAATCGCTACGCGATTTCCGCTAGAAAAGCATTCAACCGTCCTCGGGATTCCGAACCCCAAGGACACCAATCAAGGAGCACCACCATGAAGAAGTTCCTCACCACCGCCTTCCTGTTCACCCTGGCCGCCGTCGCCTTCGCGCAGGGCGCTCCCGCCGTGCAGAAGAGCCTCTTTGAAGGCCAGTTCGTGGCTCACCTTTCCCTTGCCATCGCCGCCGCCGGTTGCGGCCTGGCCCAGGGCAAGGCCGTGGCCGCCGCCGTCGAGGGCGTGGCCCGCAATCCCCAGGCCGCAGGCAACATCCGCACCACCATGATCATCGGCCTGGCCCTCATCGAGGCTCTCGTGATCTACGTGCTCGTCGCCGCCTTCGCCATCAAGTAGGCCCATCGCGTTCCGAGCGGGGTGTCCAGGATCTGGACGCCCCGTTTTTTTATGATTTCCCAGAAGAGCCGATGTAGATGTAGATGCTGGACACCATGAAACACCACGACCTGTTCCCCATGCCGCCGGAAGTCACCCAGGTGATTCTGGGAGGGGGTTCGTCCATTGACCTGGACTCGCTGCGGATCCATTCGCCCGGCGAGGCCTGGAACTTCGCCCTGAACTACGGCTATGACATGGGCGTCCCGGTCCAGCGGGCAGCGGTCATGCGGGTCTACGAGGACGCGGTGGACTTTCTGGAGGCGGTGGTGCTGGAGGGGACGGATCTCCACGTCCCCCTGGAGGTGCGGGACCTCCAGGATCCCCTCGATCTGCTGGTGTGGGCCTCGGACCGCCCACGGAACGCCCGGGGCCGCTGGTCCTGCGCGATCCTCCGGGTGATGCACACGCTCTTCCACGTGGATCACAATGTGAACCTGCGCTTCCTCCCGGAGATCCAGCGCCAGGTCTTCGGCCGCTATGACCAGTACCTGGTCTGCGAGGAGGAACGCTGGTGCCTGCGGGGGGCCTACGAGGTGCCCCTGGTGGCCGTGGAGCGCAAGGAGAACAAGGACCGCGTGTCCATGCTCCTGAAGATGCTGCACAAGCCGGGGAACGTGGCGGAGACCATCTACGACCAGATCGGCATCCGCTTCGTCGCCGAGGACCAGTTGGGGGTGCTGATGGTCATCCGCTTCCTTCTCGATCACCACGTCCTGATGCCGACCCACATCAAGCCCAGCCGGAGCCGGAACCTGATGATTGACATGGAGGCCCTGGCCGCCTGGAGCGATTCCATGCCGCCGTTCTTCCGGATCCAGGATCTGGAAACCGAGGAACGGAAGGTCCTGAGCCGTGCCCTTGCCTTAAAGACCCCCGGCAAAGACCAGAACCCCTTTTCCAGCAAGGAATACTCTGCGATCCAGTTCACGGCCCGGACGCTGGTGCGCCTTCCCAGCCCCGCCACGCGGGCCCTGGAAACCCTCCAGGCCCGGCTCCAGACCATGGGCGATACGGAGTTGTCGGACCTGGTCCGGATTCCTGAGTTGCTCCAGGAACAGGAGGAGTTTACTTTCTTCTTCGCACATGAGGTCCAAGTGATGGAACAATCAGGGTTTCAAAGCTCCAGATCCGGTCCGGCCTCCCATTCAGAATACAAACAGCGCCAGCGTGATGCCGCGAGGCGGCGAGTGCTTCAGGGAATCATTCAGGAGGAACCATGCTGAACATCCAGACCCGCCAAGAAGGCACCGCCTCCGTGGTGTCCATTCAGGGCAAGGTCAACTTCGAGGTGACCGCCCAGCTGCGGGATGTGATCCGCGAGACGGTGGCCACCGCGCAGCCGAAGCTCCTGGTGATCAACCTGGAGGGTGTCAGTTTCATTGACTCCTCCGGCCTGGGCCTCCTGGTGGCCGCGCGGAACAGCGTGGACAAGTCCGGCGGGAAGCTCCACCTCTGCTGCCTTCCCGCGCCGGTGAAGAAGACCTTCGACCAGACCAACCTCACGAACTACTTCTCCATCTTCGCCACGGAGCAGGACGCTCTCCGCGGCACCTGACCGGCCGCCACCCCGCATGGCCAAGGGCGTGGTCCTGGTGGTGGATGACGAAGCACCCATCCGGGACATCCTCAGCTTCTACCTCAAGCGGGCGGGCTACCAGGTCCTGACCGCGGGCCATGGCCTGGAGGCGCTGGACGAGATGAGCCGGTCCCGGCCGGATCTCATCATCTCCGACCTGCGCATGCCCGAGATGCCGGGCGACGAGCTGTGCAAGCGCGTCAAGAGCGATCCCGCGACCCGGGATGTCTACTTCATCATCCTGTCCGCGATGGATGGCACGGCCTCGCGGATCGGCGGCCTGTCCCTGGGCGCCGACGACATGATCCCCAAGCCCTTCCACGCCCAGGAAGTGCTGGCCAAGGTGGAATCCACCTTCCGCCTGATCGCCATGCAGAAGGAGATCAAGCGCCAGAACAAGGAGCTGACCTCCTTCCAGGAGCGTGTCCGGGAGGAGATGGAACTGGCCGCGGCGCTCCAGATGGGCCTGCTTCCCAAGCTTCCGGGGGAGGCGCCCTGTGTGCGCTACACCCACCGCTACCTGCCCGCGGCGGGCATCGGCGGGGACATCTACGCCGTGGCGCCCCTTCCCGATGGCGGCACGGCCATGATGATCGCGGACGTGAGCGGGCACGGCGTCACCGCAGCGCTCATCTCCGCCATGGTGAAGACCTCCTTCGAGAACCAGGTGCGGCTGGGCGGGGAACCCCTGGCCTGGGCCCAGGGCATGAACGAGGACCTCTGCCGGTCCACCCTGGCCGAGCAGTTCGCCACCGCCTGGCTGGGCCGGCTCGATCCCGCCACGAACCACCTCCGGTACGTAGTGGCGGGCCACTGCGCCCCCTTGCGCATCGTGGGCGGAGCCAAGGGTGGGCTCCAGCGTTCCGAGGTGCTGCGGGGCAAGGGCTTCATGCTGGGGCTAGATCCCCAGCTCCCCTTCATGGAACATGAGGCGGAATTCCTGCCGGGGGACCGCCTGGTGCTCTACACCGATGGCCTGGTGGAAGTGGAGCGGGAGGACCGCACCATGCTCGAAGAGGCAGGTCTGCGGCGCATCTGCGCGGAGCTTCCGGCCGGCGCCGAGGAGGCCGCGGACGCCGTCATCGCCCAGGCCCGCGTCTTCAATCAGCCCGCGATCTTCGGGGACGACGTGACCCTGGTGATCCTCGACCGGAAACCCTAAAGGTCCGCCAGGGTGGCGGCGATGCCCGCTTCCAGTTCCGTGAACGGGGCCGTGTAGCCAGCTTCCCGCAGGCTGCGCACGTCCGCCTGGGTGAAGCTCTGGTACTTGCCGCGGAGTTCGTCCGGAAAGGGGATGTACTCGATGCGGCCCTGCCCCATGAGCGCGATGAGGGTCTTCGCGATGTCGTTGAAGCTGCGGGCCCGGCCGGTGCCCGCGTTGACGATGGCCTTCGCCATGCCTGCGGCGGCGAAGTGCAGGTTGATGGCCACGATATCGCCCACGAAGATGAAATCCCGCTTCTGTTCGCCGTCCGCGAAACCGCCCGTACCTTGGAACAGGCGGCAGGCGCCCGTCTCCTTCAGCTGGCGGAGCAGCTGGTGCAGCACGGACATCATGCGGCCCTTGTGCTGTTCCCGGGGGCCGAACACATTGAAGTACCGCAGGCCCACCACGGGGCTCTGGATGGCGGGCAGGAGGCTGCGCACGTGCTGGTCGAAGGCCAGCTTGGAGTAGCCGTAGACATTCAGGGGGCCTTCGTTCTCCGGCACCGGCTCGAAGGCGGTGCTGGCCCCGTAGGTGGCGGCGCTACTGGCGTAGACCAGGGGGGTCTTGCGGGCCAGGCACCAGTGGAGCAGGGCCCTGGAGTCCCCGTAGTTGTTCTCCATCATGTAGCGCCCATCGGATTCCATGGTGTCGGAGCAGGCGCCGTCGTGGAACACGGCCTCGGGACGGAGATCCAGGGTGCCGGCGTCCAGCCTCGACCGGAACTCGCGCTTGTCCATGTAGTCGGACAGCCTGAGGTCCGCCAGGTTCCGGGCCTTCTCCGCCCGGAACAGGTTGTCCACCACGAGGATGTCCGTATGCCCGCGGCGGTTCAGCTCCCGCACCAGGTTGCTGCCCACGAATCCCGCCCCGCCCGTGACGATGAACATGCCTCACACCTCTGTTCCAGCCAGAATACCGTTTCCGGCTATCCGATCGTTTCTTCGGCCTCGATGGGGGCGAGGCGGCGCAGCAGTCTCGGCCCCAGTTCGGCGACGAGGGTGGCGGAGAGGATGAGGCCGCCTCCCACCAGCTGGAGCGGGCTGAGGTGTTCCCGGATGCCGGGGATCCAGCCGCTGATGGCCATGGCCGCCGTCCACACGGGTTCCGAGGAGAAGATGACGGCGCTTTCCGTGGCCCCGAGCCGGGCCTGGAAGGTGCTCTGCACATAGAAGGCCAGCGTGGTCGCCAGCAGACCCATGAAGGCCAGGGCCACCCAGACGCCGCCCTTCGCCAGGGCCGGGCCCGCGGCCTGGAACCCGAAGGGGGCGGGCAGGGCCAGCGTGATCGCCAGGGATACGGCCCCGGTCACGGCCACCTGCACGAAGGCCAGCACCCAGCCCGAGGACCGCCGGGAGAAGTGGGCGGTCATGACGATGTGGAAGCCACAGAGGACCGCCGCCAGCAGGGTTTCGGAATCCCCCCGGTTCCAGCCTCCCCAGGCCGCGCCGGGTTCCCGGATCAGCAGGACCAGGCCCGTCAGCGCCACCAGGGCGCCCAGGCCGTGGGAGGGCCGCAGGCGGTCCCCGGCGAGCAGGGCCACCATGGGGGTGAACATCACGTAGAGACCGGTGATGAAGCCGGATTTGGAGGTGGTGGTGAAGCGCAGGCCATCGGTCTGGAGCCAGAACAGGGTCACCAGCACCAGGCCCAGCCAGAGGCCGTCCATGGCATCCCGGCGGCGGATGGGCACCCGGAGCAGCAGCATCAGGAGGCCCAGGCCCGCCGTGCCGATGGCGAACCGGAGGGTGAGCAGGGCCCCCACGGAGAGGCCCTCATTGATGCAGTACTTGGTGGCGGGGAAGCCGCCGGCCCAGACTATGGCGATGCCGGCCAGGGCCAGGACGGCGAACAGGTGGGAGGCGCGGGATGCCGGCATCCCTCCAGGCTATTTCCATTTCTGAAATTCAGGGACCCGAAAAACCGTCCGCGGGGGAATGGCTCTATTTCAGCAGGGCCACCACACGAACCGTCAATTCCGGCTGATCGGGATCGTCCGTGCTGAGCGAAAGGACTTCGCTGTAGCGCCCGGCCTTCAGGGTGGCGGGCAGGATCACCGTGAGCTCCAGCGTGCTCCCCTTCTGGTTCAGGCCTTCCACGCGCATGCCCTGGAGCGAGGGACGGGTGCCCGTGACGCGGAAGGGCTTGCCCTCGGCCTGCCTGAGGGTCAGCTTCAGCCGGGATTCCTTGCCGGCGGCGTCCTCGAACACCAGCTCCATGGGGCGGGCCTGGATCGCGGGCTTGAGCTCCCACTGGATGTTCAGCGGCAGCTGGCTCATGCGGGGGTTCGTGAACCGCACCGTGGCCTGCTCGACCCCGCGGAACTGCCCGGCGGGCACCTTCCGGCCGTCGAAGGCGACCTCCAGCACCAGATCCTTGCCCTCGGGGCGGTAGGCGAAGGTGAGGAAGGGCGCGCCAGGGGCCTTCACGTCCACGATCTGGACCGACTCTCCGTTGCCGCTGGCGTAGCGGATCTGGCTGCGGGTGGTGGTGGACTTAAGGGCCTGGTGGAAGTAGACGGATTCCACCGAGGGCATGATCTCCTGCACCACCTCGGCTTCGAGGGTGAGGCTGATGGTGGGCGTCTTGGGATCGTCGCAGACCACCTCGATGGATTTCCGGACGCCGCCCTTCAGCCCTTTGGGATCGAACATGGCCTCGATCTCGGTGGCTTCGCCGGGCGCGAGGGACCACTTCCCGAGCATGGTGTAGGTGCACCCGCAACTGGGCCGGACCTGGGTGATGTTCAGGAAGGCGTTGCCGGTGTTGGTCACGCGGTACTTGGCAGCCACCTTCCGGTCCGGCGTGATGCGGCCGAAATCGTGATGCACCTTGTCGAAGTGGATGACCGGGGCCTGGGCGGACAGGACCACGGGGATCACCAGGGCGAAGATGGCGCGCAGCAGCATGGGGAAACCTCGGGGGGAGGGAGATTCTATCAGTGATGCCCCGGCAGTGTCTCTGGGCGGCCATCGGCTATCCTGGACGGCTGCGGGGGGAGCCGATGGCGGTGCTGACTGAAGTGTCCTGGGGCGAATTGATTGACAAGTACACCATTCTGGCGATCAAGGCCGAGCGCATCCAGGATCCGGCCAAGCTGAAGAACATCCGCACCGAAATGGCGGCCCTGTCCGCCGCCCGCCAGCAGGCCCTCGGCCTGAATGCCGCGCTGGCCGCCGCCGAGGCCCGTCTCAAGGCCATCAATGAAAAGCTCTGGGATATCGAGGACCACATCCGCGATTGCGAGCGGGCCCAGGATTTCGGCCCCCGCTTCGTTGAATTGGCGCGGGCCGTCTATTTCACCAACGACGAACGGTCCGCGGTCAAGCGGGAGATCAACAGCCTGCTCGGTTCTGGCCTCGTGGAGGAGAAGTCCTACCAGCCCTACTGAATCAGCACCTTCAGGGCAGCCCAGACTTCCTCGGGGGTGACCTCGGCAAGGCATGGGTGCCCCTCCACGCGGCAGAGATCCAGCCGGCAGGGGCCGCACTGGTGTTCACTGCGGGTGACCACCGCCACCTTCGGACCGAAGGGCTTGAACATCTCCACGTCAATGGCGCGGAACACGCCGAGGGTCGGGGTGCCGCAGGCGGCCGCGAGGTGGCTCAGCCCCGAATTGTTCCCCACCACCGCGGCCGCGCCCTGGAACCAGGCCGCGGCCTCCAGCAGGGTGGCGCCGCAGGCATTGAGGCCGCGGGCGCCCGCCACCACCTCCCCCAGGTCGCGTTCCCCGGGTGAACCCTGGACCACGGGCAGGTAGCCCTGATCCGCCAGGATCTCCGCCAGACGCCGGTAGGCCCCGGTGCCCCAGCTCCGGGCCGGTGTGGAGGCCGGCAGGAGGCAGACGTAGGGCTGGCCGGGCAGGGCGGCCTGGACATCCGTGCGGAAATCGGCGAAGGGTGCCGGGCCCAGGTCCGGCCAGCGCAGGGCCAGGACCTTCATGTAGCGATCCAGGCAGGTGCCTTCCCCCTTCCAGAAGGGCAGGGTGTGGGTGTTGAAGGGGCCCGCCAGACTTTCGCTCACGCCGATGCGTTCGGGAACCCCGGCCAGCCAGGCTCCCAGGGCCGGACGCAGGGACTTGGGGAAGTGGATGGACCGCGCCGCCCGGTGCTGGCGAAGCAGCCGGGCCATGTCCCGGGGACTGGGCCTGCCCTGGTCGGCGACGATGGCATCGGCGAGCTCGTGGTTCCGGAGCAGGTTGACCGTCAGGGCCGGACCCCAGACCACGATGGGCCCGATGCCGCGATTCCGGAGCGCCCGCAGGATCGGGAAGTGCATGACCGCATCGCCCACGAACCGCGGGAACCGCACCCAGGTGGCCTTCTCGGGGATCAGAGCCACGGCGATAGCGCCTCCCGGAACTTCCCGGCCGCATCGTAGTCTCGCGTGAGCGCCACCCCGAAGGCGTGGGCCTTGCGGCGCTGGTCCTCCCAGGCCCCGGGATCCTGAAGCACCGGGGCGACACGGGCCGCGACCTCCCGCAGCGGGGCGTCCTGGACCGAGGCGCGGTCGTCGGGCCGCCGGATGAGGAATCCCCCTTCGCCCTCCTTCAGCACCGTGCCGATGCCCCCCACGGTCGGGGCCACCACGGGCACGCCATGTTCCATGGCCTCGATGAGCGTCAAGGGGAAGAACCCTTCGTTGCGGCTGGCGAGGACATAGAGATCCAGGGCGGTGAACACGGGATCCAGATCCTGCTGGGCCCCCAGCCGGTGCAGGCGGATGCCGCGGGCGAGCAGGGCGGGTGCCGCCGCGTCCAGCTCGGCCGCGGCCTCGGGGGATTCATGGCCGGCGAACACCAGATCCAGGGGGGCCTTCAGCGATTCGGAAAGGGCTGTGGCCAGGCGCGTGACCGCGAGGGGATCCTTGCGGCGGTCAATCTGGCCCACATAGCCCACCAGCAGCCCGGTTTCCGGCAGGCCCAGGCTCCGCCGCGCCGCCCGCCGGGCTTCGGCCTCCGGGAGCGGACGGGGCGTCCGGGGATAGAGGGGATGGATCAGGACGCAGGGTTGGGGGCCGAGCTGGCCGCGGAGGGCGTCCTCGAAGGCCCAGTCAATGATCCAGCGGTCCACCAGGTGGCGGATGCCCCGGTATTTCTGGAGGTGGCGGAGGTAGTGTTCGTGGACCCGCACCAGGGTCGGAATGCGGCGGCCGAACCAGGCCAGGGCGCGCAAAGCCCGCTGCACGCCCTTGTGGTTGCACACGACCAGCGCATCCGGCCGGTTCAGCCAGAGCCACTTGAAGGCGCCGATCGCACCGGGGATGTGCAGGATCTCACCCAGTTGCGGGTTCCGTTCCCGCAGCTCCTGGGCCAGGTCCTGCCGGTCCGGATCCTTCCGGAAGAGCACCGTGACCTTGACGCCGGGCAGCGGCGCCAGGGCGGCGACCTCCTCCACCATCACCCGCTCGCCCCCCCCGAAGGACAGCTTCCGATGGGCAAAGACGATGTGCTTCACGGGACTCCCGGAAAGGGTTCAGGATAAGATGACTGACCTAGCGCGTCACTTTCACAGGTTGCCATGACCCCTGCCTCGACCCAACGGATCCTGCTGGTGGAGGACGAACCCGGCCTTCGCGAGGTGCTGACCCTGGCCCTGGAAGGGGCGGGCTTCCATTGCGAAGCGGCCTCGGGCATCGAGGAGGGGCAGCGGGCCCTGCGGGAGGCCACCTTCGACGGGGTGCTTTCCGATCTGAAGCTCAAGGATGGCTCCGGCATCGAGCTGCTCACCTGGATGAAGGAGCAGGGCCTGGAGACGCCGGTGGTCATCATGACCGCCTACGCCACCACGGAAACCACGGTGCAGGCCCTGAACCAGGGGGCCGTGGACTTCATCACCAAGCCCTTCAAGCACGAGGATCTCATCGGCACCCTCAAGGGCCTGCTGGCCGCCGCGGAGCCCGAAGCCCCGCTGCCCACGGATCTGGGCGAGCTGGTGGGCGTGGGCCCGGTGATGCGCAAGATCAATGCCCTGATCGGGAAGGTCTCCCGGGCCGATACCACCGTGCTGCTGACCGGCGAAAGCGGCACGGGCAAGGAGGTGGTGGCCCGGCTCATCCATCGCTACTCGGACCGGGCCCAGGGGCCCTTCGTGGCCGTGAACTGCGGCGCGCTGCCCGAGACCCTGCTGGAAAGCGAGTTGTTCGGCTTCGAGAAGGGGGCCTTCACCGGCGCCAGCGCCCTGAAGCGGGGCCTCTTCGAAGAGGCCGGCGGCGGCATCCTGTTCCTGGACGAGATCGGCGAGATGCCCCTGGCCCTGCAGGTGAAGCTGCTGCGGGTGCTCCAGGAGCGCCGGCTCCGGCGCCTCGGGGCCACGGAGGAACGGCCGGTGGACGTGCGGGTCATCGCCGCCACCAACCGGGATCTCCGGGCCCGGGCGGAATCCGGGGCCTTCCGGGATGATCTGTTCTACCGCCTGAACATCCTCCAGATCGAGATGCCTCCGCTGCGGGACCGGCCCGAGGATCTGCCGGTGCTGGCGGAGCACTTCATCCGGCGCTTCTGCAAGAAGCTGGGCAAGCCCCCCATGCAGCTCCATCCGGAGACCATGTCTCTCATGCTTTGCTACCGCTTCCCCGGCAACGTGCGGGAGCTGGAGAACCTCATGGAGCGCAGCGTGGCGCTCAACCCGGGGGGCCCCATCACCCGGGATCTGCTGCCGGAAGGCTTCGGGCAGTCGGCCCTTGGGGAACCGGCCGAGCGCCCCGCGCCCCTGGCCATCCCCGCCGATGGCTTCGATCTGGAGGCCTGGATCCAGGCCCTGAAGGGCCACTTCCTGCGCCGGGCCCTGGACGACGTCGGGGGCGTCAAGACCAAGGCCGGCAAGCGCCTGGGCATGAGCTTCCGGGCCTACCGCTACTGGCTGGCGGAACTGGGTGGCCTGGAGGCCCTTCCGAAGGATTTCCCCTGGCCCGCGGATTTTCCCGCCCCGGTGGTGGACGAAGGCGGCGGAACCGATGGCCCAAAGAGTGAGGTATAGAATTCGCACGGGCCGCGCTGGGAGCGCCGGGCGAGCCTGGCTAGGACAGGGCCCGCTGGCATGGTGGTTCCATGTTGAGGGCCCTGGACAACGCCAGGCGAAGCCCGCCGCCCCAGCCCTTCGGGACGGGGCCCAGCCGCGCGCCCAGCGTTGTCACCGCGCTTGGACGATGAACCGCATCGCCCCGCGCGCGTTTCCTAGCTGGATCACGCGGCTGGACACCGTCGCGGCCCGCGGGAATTCTATACCTCACTCTGCGGAGGCATGATGCCCATGAATGCTTGTGTTTCCACGGATTCCTGGCACACTGGAACGCTCGGATGCGACCCATCCGTGCCCTCTCACCGGACCCCGACCATGACACCGACCACCGCCCGCCCTGCGACCCGCCAGAGAAGCCGCGGCTTTTCGCTGCTGGAACTGCTGGTGGCGATGATGATCATCGCCGTGCTGGGTACCCTGGGGTTCTCCCAGTACCGGAAGCACTCCGCCACGGCCCGGTACCTCAAGGCCCAGGACGATCTCAAGATCGTGTCCGAAGGCCTGGACCAGTACTACCTCAAGCACGGCCACTTCCCGGATTTCGGCAGCTTCGACGCCATGGTTGACGGCAACTCCTCCCTGGTGAAGGAAAGCCTCATCAAGGTCAACATGTCCGCCCAGGATCCCTTCGGTCAGCCCTACGAAGGCAAGTCCACCCGGGCCACCTACGAGCTGAAGTGCGTGGGAGATCCCAACAATCAGGAAGATGCCGGACCCATCGTCCGGTCGCCGGGCCAGGTGTCCGTCTCGTCGCCCGTGAGCACCCAGGGCACGGCAGGATCTCCCAAGGCTGATGCTCCCGCCGGCGACGCTGGAGTCAAGAAGTGATTGATCTCTACCAACTGCCCCCGGAGGGCCTGCGTCTGAACGGCACCACGGAGCAGTTGGCGCTGGATGGGGACGCGTCCCTGCGCGACCTGGCCTGGTCGGTGTTCGCCCTGCCGTCCACCCCCGACGTGTTTCTCGAAGTGAAGGGCCAGGCGGTCTGGCAGGGCATCTGCAGCCGCTGCCTCGCCCCCCTGGACCGGCCCCTGATGGTCGAAAGCCAGTTCCTGGGCAGCCGGGACGCCGAACTGGCGGGTCGCGGATCGCACACGCTGGGATCCCAGGATCTGGATGTGGTGTTCCTCCCGGAAGACACCCTGGACGAGGCGGAGCTGGTGCGGGAGCAGTTCGAGCTCCAGGCCCCCATGCGCCCCCTCTGCGTGGATGACTGCAAGGGGCTCTGTCCCGCCTGTGGCAAGAACTGGAACAAGGGCCCCTGCCAGTGTCGGCCCGAACCCGAGCGGACGCCCTCGGCCCTGAACCAGGCCCTGGCCAAGGCCCTGGCGGGAATCAAGCTGGACCCGGAATCCTGAAACCCTTAATCTGGAACATTGTGTTGAATCCCTAGGAGCAAGCCATGCCGAATCCCAAGCGCCGCCATTCCAAGGCCCGCCGCGACCGCCGGCGCACCCACGACTCGCTGGAGGTCATGAGCGCCAGCACCTGCCCGAACTGCCAGACCCCCAAGCTGCCCCACCGCGTGTGCCCCAGTTGCGGCTTCTACCGCGGCAAGCTGGCCGTCCGCGTCGCAGAAACGGCCTAAGAGCCGGCCGGTGGACGGCCATCGCATCGCACTGGATGCCATGGGGGGTGACAATGCCCCCCATGCCACCTTGCAGGGCGCCCGGGAGGCCCTTGAGGCCTGGCCGGGGCTCTTCCTGTTTCTCGTGGGGGACGAGGCAGTGCTCCGCCCGGAGCTGGCCCGGCACGGGTTCACGCCGGCGCTGATGGCCCGCGCCGAAGTGATCCACGCCTCCCAGACCGTGGAGATGGCGGACAAGGCCACCAGCATCCTGAAGGAAAAGAAGGACAGCTCCATCCGCGTGGCCGCCCAGCTCGTGCGCGAGGGCCGGGCCCAGGGCGTGGTGTCCATGGGGCATACCGGCGCGGCGATGGTGGCCTCCAGCCTCGTCATCGGCAAGCTCGAAGGCGTAGACCGGCCGGCCCTGGCCAGCGTCCTGCCCAACATGAAGGGCGGGCCCACGGTGCTGCTGGACGTGGGCGCCAACGTGGACTGCCGGGCCGAGCACATCGCCCAGTTCGCGGTGATGGGATCGGTGTATGCCGAGGAAGTGCTCGGTCTGGAGCGTCCCCGCGTGGGCATCCTCAGCGTGGGCGAGGAGGACGGCAAGGGCACGGACGTGACCAAGGAAGCCTCGGCCATGCTCCGTCAGATGGAAATCCGCTTCGAGGGCAACGCCGAAGGCCGTGATATCTGGAACGGCAACTTCGACGTCATCGCCTGCGACGGCTTCGTGGGCAACGTGGTGCTGAAGTCCAGCGAGGCCCTGGCCGAGGGCATCATCCGCGGCCTGCGGGACAGCTTCATGGAAAACGCCGTCTCGAAGTTCGCGGGCCTGCTGGCCAAGCCCGCCCTGAAGCGGTTCAAGAAGAAACTCGACTACGCGGAGTACGGCGGCGCGCCGCTGCTGGGCGTGAAGGGCGTGAGCATCATCGGCCATGGGCGCAGCGATGCCAAGGCCGTGCGCAACGCCATCCGCGCCGCCCTGCGGGCCGCGGAACACCGCCTCCACGAGCGCATCCAGGAGCGCGTGGCGCTGCTTCTGCCCCAGGACTGAGGCGAGGTTTCCATGAGCAAGGTCGCGTGGCTGTTTCCGGGGCAGGGGTCCCAGGCGGTGGGCATGGGCATGGCGCTGGCCGAGGCCGAGCCCGCGGCCCGGGCCGTGCTTCAGGAGGCCGATGCGGCGCTGGGGTTCGCCCTGTCGAAGCTGATGGCCGAAGGCCCCGAAGAGACCCTGAAGCTCACCGAACACACCCAGCCCGCCATCCTCACCCACAGCACCATGGCCGTGCGGGCCTGGGCCCACCGGCTGCCCCGGCCCGACTTCGCCGCGGGCCACTCCCTGGGCGAGTACAGCGCCCTGGTGGCCCTGGGGGCCCTGGGCTTCGAGGACGCGGTGCGCACCGTCCGCGAGCGCGGCCGGGCCATGCAGGAGGCCGTGCCCGTGGGCGTGGGAGCCATGGCCGCCCTGCTGGGCATGAGCCTGGCGGACGTGGAGGCCAGCTGCGCCGAGGCCGCCGCCTCGACGGGGAAGATCGTGGTGCCCGCGAATTTCAACGGCCCCGGCCAGATCGTCATCGCCGGCCACGCGGAGGCCGTGGACGCGGCCATGGAGGCCGCCAGGGCCCGGGGCGGACGCAAGATGATGAAACTGCCTGTGAGCGCCCCCTTCCATTCGCCCCTCATGGAGCCCGCCCAGGCCCGCATGGAGCCCATCCTGCGGAGCCTGGCCTTCAAGGCGCCCGGTTGTCCCGTGGTCAACAATGTGGATGCCGCCGCCGTGTCCGATCCGGAGGCCCTGAGGGATG
Organism: Geothrix sp.; assembly: GCA_030681515.1. Lineage (GTDB taxonomy): Bacteria > Acidobacteriota > Holophagae > Holophagales > Holophagaceae > Geothrix. The sequence continues at coordinate 40,137 of JAUXSE010000028.1, forward strand.
GCCTGGTGCGCCAGATCCCGGGTGCCGTGCGCTGGCAGGCCACCCTGGACCTCCTGCTGGACCAAGGGGTCACCACCTTCATCGAGCTGGGCCCCGGCAAGGTGCTGGCGGGCCTGGTGAAACGCCAGGCCAGGGAGCGGGGCCTGGAGGTGGCGGCCTTCAGCCTGGGCACCCCGGAGGATCTGGCCCAAATGGCCTGACACCGCGGTGGCAGGGCCTTCTCCCGGGAAGGTGTGATGGAAAGCAAGGGCCTTCAGGGCTAGGGTGGAAGAACGCCACGACCCCCAGTCATTCGTGTGCGGGATGCAGGGCTGCGCACAGCCGTCTGGCCATCCGCCTTCCACTCCCCGCCCGGAGGTGCCCATGCGCAAGGATCTCGTCTTCGGAATGGCCGGATCGGGGGGAGACGGCATCGTCTCCGCCGGTGACTCGCTGCTCCAGGCCGCGGCGGCCGAGGGCTACCACGGCGTCATGACCAAGAGCTTCGGATCGCAGATCCGCGGGGGCGAATCCTCCTGCCGCGTGCGCATCAGCACCACGCCCATCCTCAACCCCGGCGGCAACCTGGACGTGGCCGTGGCCCTGAACTGGGAGGACTTCCTCAAGTTCGGCGCGGAGCTGCCCGTCAGCGGCAACACCGTGGTGATCTACGAAGCTGCCACGAACATCAAGGAAAGCGAGATCCCGCTGGTGGGCGTGACGCCCCTGCAGGTGATCGCGGTGCCCATCGCGGCCATGGCCAAGGAAACCGCGGGCACCGAGCGCGCCAAGAACACCGTGGTGCTGGGCCTCATCGCCGGGTGGTTTGGCATCGGGGCCGTGGCCGTGATGAAGGGCATCCGGAAGAAGCTGGCCAAGAAGGGCGAGGAACTGGTCGAGGCCAATCAGCGCGCCTTTGACGCGGGCCGGGCCTTCGCCATGGAACACCCGCTCAAGGCCAGCATGAACGTCCTGCCTTCGGAGACCAAGGGCGCGGTGAAACTCATCACCGATGGCAACGACATGTGCGCGGCGGCGGCCATCTTCGCGGGCTGCCAGTTCTTCGGCGGCTACCCCATCACGCCCTCCACTGAGATCATGCAGTTCTTCACGGAACACGTCTGGAGATACGGCGGATCGGTGCTCCAGGCCGAGGACGAGATCGCGGGCATCGGCGCGGCCGTGGGCGCCTCCTTCGCGGGCAAGAAGGCCATGACCGCCACCAGCGGCCCCGGCCTTTCGCTGAAGGCCGAGATGATGGGTCTGGCCAGCATCGCCGAGCTGCCCCTGGTGATCGTGGACGTGCAGCGGGGCGGCCCCTCCACGGGCCTGCCCACCAAGACCGAGCAGTCCGATCTCTTCGCGGCGGCCTTCTCCGCCCACGGCGATGTGATCCGCCCGGTGCTGGCGCCGACGTCCGTGGCCGATACCTTCCGCATCACCGTCGAGGCCTTCAACCTCGCCGAGTACTACCAGACGCCGGTGATCGTCCTGTCCGACCAGGAAATCGCCTCGCGCAAGGAGACCCTGGATCCCATTGACACCAGCCAGTTCAAGATCCTCCACCGCCTTCGCCCTGCCGGCGCGGATCTGCAGGACTACAAGCGGTTCAAGCCGACCGAGAACCACATCAGCCCCATCAGCCATCCCGGGATGCTGGGCGGCACCTACCTGGCCTCCGGCATCGAGCATGTGGAGTCCGGGGCGCCCACGAACAGCGGTTCCGTCCACCAGCGCATGAATGAGAAGCGCACGAAGAAGTTCGATTCGTTGAAGGAGCGCAAGGATCTGTTCGAAGTGACGGGCAATCCCGATGCGCCCATCGCCATGGTGGCCTGGGGCAGCGTGGCGGGCGTGTGCCGCGAGGCCCTCGCCATGGCCCAGGCCGAAGGGCTGAACGTGAAACTGCTGGTGCCCTACCTGCTGTACCCCGTGGCCGAGGGCGTCTACAACGATTTCTTCAGATCCGTCCAGAAGGGCCTCGTCGTCGAGCAGACCCATCTGGCCCAGACCTACAAGCTGCTGCGGATGCACATTGATCTGCCCAAGGGCCTGAAGTCCCTGGCCCGCAGCGGCGCGAACCCCTTCCTGCCCAGCGAGATCGTCGCGGCACTTCACCTTCTCCTCTCGGAGCTGCAGCGCAGCCACGAGGGCGAGCTTCAGCCCCAGGAGTGAGGTCCACCATGAGCGCCACCTGCGAACTTCAGCCCAAGGACTACAAGAGTGACCTCAAGCCCATCTGGTGCCCCGGCTGCGGCGACTTCTCCGTGGTGCAGGGCATCTACCGGGCCCTGGCCGCCATCGGCCGCCCAGCCCATGAGATCGCCTTCGTGTCGGGCATCGGCTGCTCCAGCCGCATCCCCGGCTACACCACGGCCTACGGCTTCAACAGCGTCCATGGACGCTCCCTGCCCATCGCCCAGGGCATCAAGATGGCCAATCCCGACCTGCTGGTGCTGGCGGCGGGCGGCGATGGCGACGGCTTCTCCATCGGCGGCGGCCACATCGCCCATCTGATCCGCCGCAACATGGACATCACCTACCTCGTGATGGACAACCAGATCTACGGCCTCACCAAGGGCCAGCTTTCGCCCACCTCCCAGAAGGGCCGCGTCACCTGCACGTCCAAGTACGGCAGCCTGGAGGAGCCGGTGAATCCGCTGCTCTACGTGCTGGCCTATGGCGCCGGCTTCGTGGCCCAGGCCTCGCCCACGGATCTCGTGGGCATGGCCGCCGTCATCGAGGAGGCCATCCGCTACCCGGGTTTCGCCTTCGTGAACATCCAGTCCCCCTGCGTCACCTACGGCGAGGAGGCCCAGCAGATCAAGGGCCTCAAGGCCATCCAGGAATCGTTGGCGAGCCTGGGACACGATTCCACGGATCGCCTGGCGGCCATGGATCTGGCCCAGCACTACGGCCGCAAGATGCACCTGGGCGTCTTCTACCGGAACCCCGAGCCACCGCCCACCTACGGTGACCTGGTTCGCGAGCGTCAGGACCTGCTCTCCAAGGATGCCCTTCCCAGGGAGCGCATCCTGGACCTCTTCATCAAAAAGTAGCCGGAGGTTCCATGGCCATCCGCGGCATTGATTTCGCCAACCTCTCCCTGATGGACGCCCTCGACCTGGCCATCCTGATCGAGGAGGAGGCCGAGGAACGCTACGAGGAATTCGCGGCGCAGATGGACCAGCACCGGACCCCCGTGGCCGCAGGGTTCTTCCGGTACATGGCCGGGAACGAATCGAAACATGGGCTGGAGCTCTCGGCGCGCCGCGCCCAGCTGTTCAGCGACGAGCCACGGACCGTCTCCCGGGCCATGATCTACGACATCGAGGCGCCGGACTACGATGCCGCCCGCGCCTTCATGAGCCCGCGCAAGGCCATGGAGGCTGCCATGGCTTCCGAGGTGAAGGCCCACGCCTTCTTCGTGGCGGCCCTGCCCGCCCTGAAGAATGCCGAGGTGCGGGCCCTGTTCGAGGAGCTGCGGGACGAGGAAATCGAGCATCAGGAGCTCGTCCAGGCCGAACTGGCGAAGCTGCCGCCGGACAGCGGCCTGTCCGACGAGGATTTCGTGGACGAGCCGGCGCCGCAGTAGCCCAATTTCCAGCTCCCCAAGGTATGGTTCTTCCCGAAATCTGGGGGTTTCCCTTCGGTCCTTTGTGGCGAGGGGCTGATGGATGACCTTTTTGCCGGTGATGAACGATGATGGACGGTGATAAGGCAGGGATGCTTCCCGCATGGACCCGCCCTGGGTGAGCCCATGCTGCGTGCAAACGGCCCCATCACCGTGAATCACTGTTCATCACCGGCTAAATGCAGTTCTGCCTTTCATCCGCTCCGTCGGCACCAGGTCCTAGCGAGATTTCGGTTTCCAGAGTTCGGATAGCACCATTGCCGCCAGGACCGCCATGGTTGCCGCCAGGGCCCCGACGCCGACCCATGCGGCCCAGAGGGCTTCGGGCCGCCCCTGGCGCAGCCACCATTGGGCGGCGTCGAACCCCACGGCCAGGGCGCAGCCACCCATGAGGAGCCGCCGCCCGGATCCGGCGGTTCGCCGGAGGTAGCCGGCCACCGCCACCAGGAAGAGCAGGGGGAAGCCGATCAGGTGCAGGGTCCGGGCATCCACGAGGCCCAGCAGGCCTTCGGGCGCGGCCTCCAGCGCCAGGGGGCGCAGATCCTCGAAGCTGGCCAGGCGGGGATACTGGCCGCCCGGTTCGTGGCAGCTGGCGCAGTTGTTGGCGACCACGGATTCCACCTGTGCGAAGCCCTCCCGCGTGGCGCCGGAGGCCACCCAGGCCCTGAAGCGTTCCGTCTCGGCGGGGGTGGTGTTCGCGGCCATCCCGCCTTCCAGCACCGCCACGAGCCGGGATCGGGCCGGCGGCGCCTGGGCGGGCGGGGCGGGCCTGAGCTCCCGGATATAGGTCGAAACCAGGCCCATGCCCAGGGCTGCCGCGAGGGCGAGCACCACCAGTGTGGCAAAGGTCCGTTCGGAGGGGGGCAGGCCGCGCAGGGACATGGGCACCATGGTACCTGATCGGTAGACTGGGACATGCTGATGGGTTCAGCCGGAGATGCGATGAGCGAATTCGACGCCAAGGCCGTCACCTGGGACCAGGATCAGATGAAAGTGGAGCGCGCCTTTACCGTGGGCCGGGCCATTGCCGAGGCCGTGCCGGTCGAGGGCCGACGGATCCTCGAATACGGCTGCGGCACCGGGCTGCTGGGCTTCGTCCTCCAGCCTCAAGCGGGCCATGTCACCCTTGCCGATACCTCGGAGGGCATGCTCGGCGTGCTCCGCGAAAAGATCGCCGCCACCGGCGCGGCCAACATGGCGCCCCTCCGCCTCGATCTGCTGGCGGACCCCCTGCCCGAGGCCCGCTTCGACCTGGTCTGCAGCCTCATGACCCTGCATCACATCCCCGACACTGCGGGCATCCTGCGGAAGTTCCATGCAGTCCTGGCGCCGGACGGATGGGTGGCCCTGGCGGATCTGGATGCGGAGAACGGCTCGTTCCACGGCCCCGCCGTGACCGATGTGCACCTCGGGTTCAATCGGGAGGTCCTGGGCTGCCAACTGTCCGAGGCGGGCTTCCGGGACATCCGCTTCGACACCGTGTTCAGGATCACCCGGCCCGTGGAGGGGACGCCTCGCATCTTCCCCGTCTTCCTGGCCCTGGCGCGGCGGGGGTAAACCTGTCCGGGTGCGCGGCACAAGTTGAACGGTGGCGGCACCCACCCTTCGGAGGTTTCATGACCCGCGCCGCCCTGCTCGTATTCGCCTTGATCCTGCCCGTCCTCGCCCAGGCGCCCCCCTCCAGCCCTGCACCGCCCACGGCCCCGGATCGCGAGATCGGCTTCCCAGGGTTCAACGTCTTCCCCTTGAAGGGCAGCGTGAAGGCCGGCGGCGCCCATCCCTATTTCGCGGTGATGGTGGCGGGTTCCGGGCCCACGGACCGGGACTGGTCCACCCCCCTGATCCCGACGCCCAGCCACGGGGGCCGGGACATCGCGGCCTGGTTGCAGGGCCAGGGGATCGGCTCCCTGCGGTACGACAAGCGGTTCATCGGGGCGAAGGATCCGAAGCTGGACATCTCCCTGGATGCCCAGGTGGGCGATATCAAGGCGGCCATGAAGGCGGCCCGCGCCCTGCCCGAGGCCAAGGGGAAGAAGCTGCTGCTCATCGGCCACAGCGAGGGGGCCCTGCTGGCGCTGCTGGCGGCGGGTGAGGCCGATGCCGCCCTGCTGCTGGCCATGCCGGGCATGAGCATGGGCAAGCTCATCGTGGCCCAGGTGAAGGGGCAACTGGAGGCGGCGGGCGCGCCAGCCGAGGCGTCCGCGCAGAATCTGGCCTACCTCGAAGCCGCCCTTGAGGCGATCCGCAAGGGCCAGGAACTGCCTGAGGCCGCCCAGGGCATCGCCCCGGGCATCGCGGCCCTGGCGCGGGGACTCGCCCGCCCCGAAAGCCGGGGCTTCGTGCGCGACCTCCTGGATCTGGATCCCTGGGGCGCGGCCCAGCGCCTGCCCATTCCCTGCGCCCTGGCCTGGGGCGACCGCGATATCCAGACCTGGAAACCCGAGGCGATCCCCCCCGATTTCAAGGGCACGGTGATCCAGATTCCCGAGGCCAACCACCTCTTCAAGCGCGAAACCCGCGACCGGGCCGGGCTCTCCGGCCTCACCGCCGCCACGACCTACGGCGACAGCACGCCCATGGCGGACCTGACGCGGGTGGCCGCATGGCTGAAGCCGTTGCAATGAGGGAATGACCCCCCGGCGAGGGGTACATAAAAAGAGTTCCGTCGCATACCTCATCTTGCGATGATGGAGCATCCATCCCCGGAGGTTCCATGCGCCGCGTCCTGTTCGCCGCCTTTGTCTGTCTCGCCCTGGGCCTGGGCGCCGCGGAAGCCCCCACCCCCAGCCAGTTCCTGAAGCTGCCCGTGGGGGCGGATCGCACCCTGGCGGACTACGGGCAGATCACGGCCTACTTCCGGGCCCTGGCGGCGGCGAGCCCCCGGGTGCAGATCGAGGATCTCGGCCCGACCACGAATGGCCAGCCGCTGATCATGGCCGTCATCAGCAGCGAGGCGAACCTCCGGAACAGGGCGCGGTACCAGGAGATCGCGAAGCAGGTCGCCGATCCCCGGGGGCTCAGCGCGGCGCAGATCGAGGCCCTGGCCAAGGAAGGCAAGGCCATCGTGCTGGTGTCCTGCGCGATCCATGCTTCCGAGATCGCCGCCACCCAGATGGCCATGGAATGGGCCCACGCCCTGGCCACGGCGAAGGACGCCGAAACGCTGCGGCGCCTCGATCAGGTGATCCTGCTGCTCATGCCCAGCCTCAATCCCGATGGCCAGGTGATGGAGACCGAGTACTACCGGAAGCAGCTCGGCACCCAGTACGAAGGCGGGCGCCTGCCCTGGCTCTACCACCCCTATGTGGGCCACGACAACAACCGCGATTGGTACATGCTCACCCAGAAGGAATCCCTCGCCGTGAACCGCATGGCCTACCACCGGTGGTTCCCCCAGGTGTGGCTGGACGAACACCAGATGGGCGCCACGGGGCCGCGCATGTTCGTGCCGCCCTATGCCAATCCCGTGGCGAAGGAAGTGCATCCCCTGGTGTGGCGCACGGTGGACCTGCTGGGCAGCACCATGAGCCTGCGCCTGGAGGAGGCGGGCAAGGCCGGCGTGGCCTACGGCACCATGTTCGACGCCTACTGGCCCGGCGGCACCAAGAACACGGGCTGGTGGAAGAATGTCATCGGCCTGCTCACCGAGGTGGCTTCGGCCCGGCTGGCGAGCCCCGCGAACATTGATCCCACGGAACTTTCTGCCGGCGGCAAGGGGTTGGTGGAGTACAAGCCCCAGGTGAATTTCCCGAATCCCTGGAAGGGCGGCCCCTGGCGGCTGCGCGACATCATGGACTACGAGCGCATCGCCTCCGACGCCCTGCTGGAAGCCTGCGCGAACCTGAAGACCGATCTGCTGCGCAACCGCGCGCGCATGGCCCAGGCCAGCATCCAGTCCGGTGATCCGGCCCTGTTCTACCGGATGCCGGTGGACCAGCGGGATCCCGTGGCCGCCGCCCGTCTCGCCCACCTCATGGCCGAGAACGGGGCCGAGGTCCGCGTGGCGAAGGACGGCGCCTACCTGCTGCCCACGGCGCAACCCCTGGGCCGCTTCGTGAAGGAAATGATGGAGCCGCAGCGCTATCCCGAAACGCGTCCCGCCGCCGGCGCGCCGCCCATGGCGCCCTACGACGTGGCCGCCTGGACCCTGCCCCTGATGATGGGCGTGCAGACGGAGAAGGCGCGGCTGACCGAGGCCCAGCGCGGCGCCACGCGCCTGCTCCAGGCCGGCGACGGGCCGAAGGGCGGCCTTCAGGGCAGTGGCGCCGTGGCCGTGCTGGACCGGCGCGTCACCGCCGCCGCGGGCCTGCTCAACGAGGCGCTGAAATCGGGCGCCGCCCAGGTGGCCCTGGAAGCCTTCGAGGCCGAAGGCCAGCGCTTCGAGGCTGGTTCCGTGCTGCTGAAGGCGGACGCTGGCCTGGATCGGCTCGCCACCCGCCACCAGGTGGCCCTGCGCACCCTCAGCGGGGGGCCTTCCGTGAAGCAGGCTTCCCTGAAGGCCCCCCGGGTGGGCCTGCTGAAGCCCTGGTCCGCGTCCATGGACGAGGGCTGGACCCGCTGGATCCTGGAGCAGTACGGCTTCGCGCCCCGGAGCCTCGAACCCAGGGCCGTGCAGGCGGGGAAGCTGAAGGAATCCCTGGATGTCATCGTGCTGCCGGACGTGAACAAGGCGCTGCTGCTGGAGGGGCGGCCCCGAGCCGAGGGCGAGACCACCCGCCGCTTCGTGGAGGAAGCGCCGCCCGAGTACAGCGGCGGCCTGGGCAAGGAGGGCATGAAGGCCCTGAAGGAATTCGTGGAGCAGGGCGGGACGGTCATCGCGCTATCCGCGAGCTCCGAACTCCTGATGGACGAGTGGGCCCTGCCCGTGCGCAACGCCCTCTCAGGTGGCCGCGGGAACGACGACTTCGCGTGCCCCGGTTCGATCCTCCACATGCATTTCGACGCCGCGCACCCGGTGGCCTACGGCATGGCGGCGGAGGGCCACGGGTTCGTGGATGGCCGCCTGGCCTTCCAGACCTCGCCCGCCTCGCCCCAGAACCGCCGGGCGGTCATCGCCTCCTACCCGGACGATGCCCGGGACATCCTCGCCAGCGGCTGGATCAAGGGCGCCGAGCGGCTGGAGCGGAAGGCCGCCGCCGTGGCCGTGGAACTGGGCAAGGGCAAGGTGGTGCTCTTCGGCTTCCGGGTGCAGCACCGGGCGCAGACCGAGGAGACGTTCAAGCTGCTCTTCAACGCCCTCCACTGGAGCGCGATGGGGGAGTGAGGCCGGTCGCGCCGCCTTGCTAGACTGTCCCCTCATCCATCCGGAGGTCCCATGTTCCGCCTCGACGGCAAGATCGCCCTCGTCACCGGCGCCAGCCAGGGCATCGGCGAAGCCATCGCGAAGCGGCTCGCGGCCCAGGGGGCCACGGTGGTCTGCGCGGCCCGCACCCTGAGGAAGCTCCAGGATGTGGCGGATGCCATCCGGGAGGCCGGCGGCCAATCGGATGTGATGGAGGTGGATCTGTCCGATGCCGCTTCCGTGAAGGCCGCGGTGGCCGCGACGGTGGAGCGCCACGGCGCCCTCCACATCCTGGTGAACAACGCGGGCATCACCCGCGACAAGCTGCTCATCCAGATGAAGGAGGAGGACTGGGACGCGGTGCTGGACACCAACCTCAAGGGCGCCTGGACGGCCATCCAGGCGGCCACCCGGCCCATGATGAAGCAGCGCTGGGGCCGCATCATCAACATCGCCTCCGTGGTGGGCCAGATGGGCAACGCGGGCCAGGCCAACTATGTGGCGGCCAAGGCCGGTCTCATCGGCCTCACCAAGTCCGTGGCGCGGGAACTGGCCAGCCGCAACGTCACGGCCAACGCCGTCACGCCGGGCTACATCGAAACCGCCATGACCGCAGGTCTGGCCGAGGAGGTGAAGGCCGAGTTCACCAAGCAGATCCCCCTGGGCCGCATGGGCACCGGCGAGGATATCGCCGCCGCCGTGGCCTTCCTCGCCAGCGAGGAGGCGGGCTACATCACGGGCCAGGTGCTCAGCGTGAACGGCGGAATGCTGATGGTCTGAGGCCATGTTCCGTTCCGGGCTGGACCGGAATGGATCAGCGGGCGGCCTCCTTCAATTCCCGCACGATCTCCGGCGCCTGGGTCCGGGCCTGGCTGAGGGCCTTGGCGAAGAGCACCTTCGCCTCGGCGGCGCGCCCCTCGCCCCGGGCCAGCCAGGCCTGGGCGCGGAGGATGTACGGCGTCTCCTCGGTGGAGAGCGTGCGGCTGCGCTCCAGCAGGACACGGGCCATGCCCCGGCGGCCATCCCGGGCCAGGCACTCGGCCTCGCCCGCCAGGCAGTGGGCCTCCATGACGGCGTCCTTCAGTTCCTGATGCAGGGCCAGGGACTGGCGGTAGAAGCTCCGGGCGGTTTCATACTTGGCCGCCGTGCGGTTCAGTTCGCCCAGGTTGTACAGGGCGAGGGCTTCCATGGGGCGCAGGCGGGTCTTGCGGGCTTGTTCGAGGAACTGGCGCTCCAGCCCTTCGGCGCGGTCCAGATCCCCCCGGGCCTGGGAGACGCTGGCCAGGCCCATCAGCGTGTAGGCCAGTCCGTTCTGATCGCCGATGCCCTCCCGCAGCGCCTGGGCCTTGCGGTAGAAAGCCTCGGCGCGGTCCAGGCCGCCCTCCTGGGCCAGGGCGAGATCCCCGAGGTTGTTGGTGACGAAGGACTCGCCCCATTTGTCGCCGTAGGTCTGCACGGTCTGCAGGGCGCCCTGGTAGCGGGCTTCCGCGCCCTTGAGGTTGCCCCGGCCCTTTTCGATCACGGCGAGGTTGTTCAGGACCCGGGTGGCGTTGAGCTTGTCGCCCACGGACTGGTACATGGCCAGGGCCTGCTGGTACTCGGCCTCGGCTTCGGCGGTCTTGTGCTGGCGCTGGAGGTTGACGCCCAGGGTCGCGTGGATCCCCGCTTCAAAGGAGACTTCGCCCAGGGCCTTCGCCAGTTCCAGGGCCTCCCGGCCGGCCTGGTCCGAGGCCTCCCACTGGCCCCGGTCCCCGTAGCGCACCGCGAGGTGGTGGAGGGCCTTCATCTCGTAGACGCGGTTCCCCTGGGCGCGGGCCGCCCACCGGGCCCACTGGAAGACCGGCTCCGGGGGGGCATCCGCCAGCCGGCTGAGGCAGCGGGCGTAGCCCAGCACCGCGGGCGCGAAGTCGGGGGCCATCTGCGCGGCGGCCTGGAAGGCGGGGGCCGCATCCTTGAACTCCCCGCGGTCCATCAGCTCGGCCCCGCGCGCGTAGGCCTCCAGGGCCCCGGGGGGCACATCCGGCAGGGCCACGCGGGACCGGGAGGCGAAGGGATCCACGGCCCGGAGGAGATCGCCCGCGGCTTTGCGGACCAGGGGCGTGGAGACGGCGATCCGCTCCCCGGTTTCGCGGGCTTCCCCGGCCTGCCGGACGGTGCCTTCCGCGTCACTCAGCTCGTAGGCCAGCAGGAAGGCCCCGCCCGGTCCCCTGGATAGCGTGCCGCTGAGGATGAGCTGGGCCCCGAGGGCCGAGGCGAGCCGGGCCTGGTCGGCGGGGCTGAGGATTCCCTTGGGGTCCAGGCGCAGGGCGATCCGGGCCCGCGACAGGCCTTCCAGGTCGAGGGGGGCCAGCTTGGGGTGTTCGCGGAGGGAGGCCTCCAGCATCTCGGGCAGCATGAGCTGGGCGACGGAGTCCATCCTCGGATCCCCGGTGCCGTTGATGAAGGGAAGCACCGCCAGGCGGGCGGGACGCTGGCGGGTGAGATCGGCGATGATGCCCCGGCCCAGGAACCAGTTCACGGCGCCGGCCAGCAGCAGGGCGCCCAGCACCGAGATCGCGGCCCACCGGAGCACGCTCTGGGGCCGCAGGAGGCGCTCCATGGTCTGGGATACCTTCGCGGCGGTGGGCCGCTTGAAGGGGTGGGCCTCCAGCATCGCGCGCAGCAGATCCGAGGTGCCCGTGGGCAGCCCCCGCACCTTCAGTTCCCGGCGGGAGCCCTCGACGATGGCCCGCATCCGCGCCCGCCCTTCGCCCGGGAAGGGGTGCTGGCCCGCGAGCAGCTCCCAGGCCACGATGCCCAGGGAGAAGACATCGCTGGAAGAACCCGCCGCCTGCCCCTGGAGCTGTTCGGGAGACGCGTAGCTGGGGCTGCCCATGAAGGTCCCGGCCTGGGTGAGCCGGTCCCAGCTGTGGGGGCCCGAGCCCTCCCGCCGGATCGCGCCCTTCCCGGGGGCCGCGGTGGGCTCGTTTCCCTCCCCCTGGGCCCGCTCCGAGGCTTCCAGCGCGCGGATCAGGGCCAGGTTGGGCACCGCCGGGGGCGTGAGCTGAAGCTCCGCGGGGCCCTGGGGATCCGCGAGCCGGGCCAGCCCGAAATCGAGCACCTTCACCCGCAGCCCGTGGTCGCCCTGGCCCCGGGCGACCATGATGTTGCTGGGCTTGAGGTCGCGGTGGATGAGCCCCTTCGCGTGGGCGGCCTCCAGCGCCATGGCCACCGACCGGATGACCTGGAGTTTTTCCCGCACCTTGAGACCGGGGGCGGCCTGATCGAGGGTCCGCCCCTCCACCAGCTCCATGGCGATGAAGGTGCCACCGGGGCCATCCACCCAGTCGTGCACCTGGCACACGTTCGGGTGATTCAACTGGGCCAGGGCCAGGGCCTCGCGGCGGAACCGCTCCGGGGCGCCGGCCTCGCGCTCCTCGCCGGAACGCAGCGCCTTCAGCGCGACGCTGCGTTCGAGGGTGGGATCCCAGGCGCGGTACACCTCGCCCATGCCGCCGGTTCCCAGCAGCTCCTCCACCTGGAACCGGCCCACCTGGGTGCCGGGTTCCAGGACCCGCCTCCCCGAAGGAAGGGCGGACGCGGGCTGGGGTTCGTTGGACATTTCGCACCGGATGTTTTTTTTACCTTAACACGCGAGCCGGTATCAGGCCCGCCCGGCCAGCACTTCGAGCACGGTCCGCTCCAGGGCCCGCAGGGTGTAGGGCTTCTGGAGGAAGGCGGCGAGGCCCCGGCCCATGAAATCCTGGATGGATTCCTGCTCGTTGTAGCCGCTGCTGAGGATCACCGGCAGGCCGGGATGGATGCGGCGGATGGCCTGGAAGGCCTCCCGGCCGTCCATGCGGGGCATGGTGAGGTCCATGAGCACCACGTCCACCTGGATGTCCGTCCGCTGCACGGCCTCCAGGGCTTCGAGGCCGTCCGAGGCCGTGATCACGGTCAGACCAAGCGATTCGAGCACGGCGGCGGCGGCCTCGCGGATCATCTCCTCATCGTCCACCAGCAGCACCGTGGCCTTGCGGGCCAGGGCGGGCGCCGCGGTCTGGGCCGCTTCTTCTTCGCGCTTCACCTCGCTGGTGGGGAAGAGCAGCTTGAAGGTGGTGCCGCGGCCCGGTTCGCTGTAGATCCTCATGCCCGCCCGGTGCCCCTTGAGGATGCCCATGGTGGCCGAGAGCCCCAGGCCGCGCCCGGCCACCTTGGTGGTGAAGAAGGGCTCGAAGATCCGTCCCATCACCTCGGAGGCCATGCCGCAGCCGGTATCACTCACCTCCAGGGATACGTAGGTGCCCGGTGGAAGCTCCTGGCCCTGGAAGACCTGGTCGAGGTACGACCGGTCGAGGTGGAGCGAACCGGTGGTGAGCCGGATGGTGCCATCGCGGTCCCCGATGGCGTCCGCCGCGTTGGTCACCAGGTTCATGATGACCTGCTGGATCTGGGCCGCGTCGGCCTCCACCAGCGGCAGGGCCGGAGCCAGGTCGAAGCGGAGGGCGATCTTCTTGGAGATGGAGACTTCCAGGAGATGGGTCACTTCCTGCACCACATGATTCAGGTCGTAGGACCGCACCACGAAGCGCCCCTTGCCGGAATAGGCGAGCATCTGCCGGGTGAGGTCCGCGGCGCGGTGGATGATGCGCTCCAGGCTATCCAGGTGGGGCAGTGCCGGGGATTCCGGCGCCAGTTTCATCTGGGCGACATTCATGTGCCCGAGCATGGCGGTGAGCAGATTGTTGAAGTCATGGGCGATGCCGCCCGCCAGCACGCCGAGGCTTTCCAGCTTCTGGGCATGCTGCATCTGGCGTTCGAGCACCTGCCGGGCCCCGGCGTTGTCGCGGCAGTCCTGTTCTGCAAGGAGGATCTGCGCCTCCATGCGCCGTCTGTCCGCCAGTTCCCGTTCGAGGCCCGCGTTCAGGTTCCGGATCTCCGCGGTGGCGAGGTCCACCCGCCGCCGGAAGGCCAGGGCCACCAGGATGGCCAGGGCCAGCGCCGCGAGAATGCCCAGCCCCACCCGGAGGGCCCAGGCCGGCAGTCCCGATTTCGGCTGGGGCGACAACCAGCGGTGGAGGGCCCGGTGGTAGCTCGAATCGGGGTTCCGCTTCCCCTCCCGGAGGTAGGTGTCCAGGGTGGCCAGCAGATCCGGGTCGCGGCCCCGGGCGACGGCGAAGTAGATGTCGAAGGGGCTGAAGACCACGGGGGTGCGCTCCACGCGGAACCGCGACTCCTGCGAATGGCCGAAAACATTGCTGACCACCCCAGCTTCCACCTGGCCGGATTCCACCGCCCGCAGCACCTCCTCGAAACCGTCGAGTACGACATAGGTGGCGGGGATGTTGAACCGGGCGCAGAGATCGCGGAAATGCTCCCCGTTCACATCGCCGCGCATCAGCCCGATGCGGCGGTCCTTGGCATCCAGGACGGTCCGGATCCCGGCCTGGGGATGGGCGTACAGCACGCTCCAGACCGTGAAGGAGGGTTCGGCCCCGTAGTCCAGGAAGGCATCCCGCTCGGGCGTGTGGGCCACGCTGGTGAGGAGGTCCACCGCTCCCGTGCGGGCGCGGTCCAGGCCCTGCTGCCAGGTGCCCGGCACGAAGCGCAGCTCCCAGTTCTCCCGGGCGGCGATCTCCTGGAGCATGTCCACGTAGAAGCCCTTGGCCTTGCCGTCCTCGCCCATGAAGGCCGCTGGCGCGTGGGGGAAGGTGGCCACCTTCACCACCCGGCGCGGACCGGCCTTCAGCGCGACGAAACCCATTACCACGACCGCGGTGATCGCCAAGGCTCGCGCCATTCTGGATGGGAAGAACGCATGTTCCGACATGACCCCGCCTGGGGGGCCTATCGGACCCAGGGGCGCCCGACCTGAAATCCGGTCAATCCAGGGTGGCCTTCCGTTCCCCGTCCTGCCAGCGCAGGCGCAGGCCGGCCCCGGCGGGAAGGGCCCCGGACCGCGTCACCGGGCACCCATCGGGACCGAGGGCCAGTACGAAGCCGCGCTGGAGGGGGCCCGTGGGATCCAGGCCCTGGAGCCGCTCCGCCAGCACCGCGAGCCGCTGGTCGCGGGACTGGAGCGCGCGCTGGGCCGCGGGGGCCAGGCGCCGCTGGGCGTCGCGGATCCGGGGCCGATCGGCTTCGCCCGCGGCATGGCTGCCCGCCCCTCCGAGGCGCTGACGCAGCAACCCCAGGCGGGCGCCCGCGGCGTCCAGTCCCCGGCTGGGATGGGCCAGGGCCAGGCGCTGGGCCAGGGCCTGGATCCGGGCCGCGGGGGCCCCCGTGGGATGCGCCCGCTGCAGACCGTGATCCACCTGCAGATTGAGGGTCGTTTCCAGGCCCCGCAGGCGCCAGAGGATCCGGGCGGTCAGGGCCTCCATGCGCCTGCGCAGCTCGGCGCCCAGGGCCGCGCGGTCCGGCGTGGCGAGCTCCGCGGCCTGGCTGGGGGTCGCGGCCCGCTGATCCGCCGCGAGATCCACCAGGGTCGTGTCTATTTCGTGGCCCACGCCGGTGATGACGGGAATCTGGCACTCCGCCAGGGCCCGCACCAGGGCGGGATCGTTGAAGGCCCAGAGATCCTCCAGGCTGCCGCCGCCCCGCACCAGCAGCAGGGCCTCGCAGCCCCAATGGGGATCCTGGAGCTCCTGGATGGCCAGCAGGGTTTCCGGCACGCAGCGATCCCCCTGGGCCGCCGCGGGCGCGATGAGCAGGTCAATGCCGGGGGCCCGACGTCCCGTCACCTCCAGCACATCCCGCAGGGCCGCCCCGCCGATGGCCGCCACCACGCCGAGCCTCCTGGGAAACCGGGGCAGGGGGCGCTTCGGCCGGTCGAAGAAACCCTGGGCGCGCAGTTCCGCCTCCAGCTGCCGCAGCCGCGCCTGCAGGTCGCCCACGCCCGCGGGTTCGCAGTGGGTCACGGCCAGGGTGAGCGTCCCGCCCGCCACGAAGAGGTTGAGGCTCCCCCTGAGCACCACCCGCTGCCCGTCCGCCGGGCGATGCGGAAGGAACCGCTGCTGGCTAGCCCACACGGCGCAGGACAAAGCCGCGCCCTCCTCCTTCAGCGTGAAGTACCAGTGCTTCCCCGAGCCCCGGAAATTCGACACCTCGCCCACCACGCACACCGCCGCGAAGGGCGGCTCCAGCCGGGCCTTCACCTGCTCCAGCAGGCGCTTGACGGAAAGAGGGGCGTCCATGACCGCATCATCGCATGGGGGGCGGGGAAGGCGCATTTGGCCACGGATGAGCTCAGCGCGGTCGGGGCCGCAACCAAACCGGTCTTTTCATCTGCCCGCGCTGAGTATTGGGAAAAGAGGATGCGATTCCTGGAGGATTCAGCCGGATTGCTTTCTCACCGTTCATCACCGTTTCTCACCGGTTTCTTTTTCGGTTTTTTCGGTGATAGCTCTTTTCCAAAGAACAAAGGGATTCAACCGGTGATGAACAGTGAGAAACGGTGAGAAAGACGAGGGCCTACTAATCGTTAACTTGGCGGTGAAAGATCCTTTCCTTTCGTATTGATGGCTCCTTGGTCTGACCCGAGAACAGCCCAAGGAGCCGATGCGGGGAAATTCCGCTTCCCCCTTGTTACCTCGTCATACAATGCTCGAATCCCCCCACGAGGTGACGCGATGTCTGGACGAAATCTCCTCCTTTCCCGGCTGGCCCTGACGCTCGTTCCGGCGCTCGCCCTCTGCTGTGGCGCCCAGGCCCTCGCCGCTTCCCCTGGCGTCCAGGGTCCGACGAAGCTCCTCCGCTTCCCCGATATCCACGGCGACCGGGTGGCCTTCACCCACGGCGGCGACCTGTGGTCCGCATCCGCCACGGGCGGCACGGCCACGCGGCTGACGGCGCATCCGGGCATGGAGGTGTTCGCGAAGTTCAGCCCGGACGGCACGTGGATCGCCTTCACGGGCCAGTACGACGGCGATGAGCAGGTCTATGTGATGCCCAGCGGTGGCGGCATTCCGCGCCAGCTCACCTTCGATCCCGCCGTGGGTCCCCTGCCGCCCCGCGGGGGCTACGACCACCAGGTGGTGGGCTGGACGCCGGACGGCACCCGCGTGGTGTTCCGGGCCGCCAGTGATGCGGATGGCGTGCTGAGCCGCACGGCGCTCTACACGGTGGCCCTGGGGGGCGGCCTGCCGGTGAAGCTGCCCATGCCCACGGCCGGGCCCGGCGCCTTTTCGCCGGATGGGAGGCGCATCGCCTACACGCCCATGTTCCGGGACTTCCGCCACTGGAAGCGCTACGAGGGCGGCTGGGCGCAGGAGCTCTACGTCTATGATCTGGCCACGAAGCAGCAGAAGAAGATCGCCAGCAGCAGGCGCACCGAGCGCGATCCCATGTGGATCGGCGATCAGGTGTACTTCGCCTCGGACCGCGACGGCACCTTGAACCTCTACGCGGTGGATCCGGCGATGGAAGCAGCTGGGGACGCCGTCAAGCAGCTCACCTTCCAGAAGACCTGGGACGTGCGCTGGCCCTCCAGCGATGAGCAGTCCCGCATCGTCTACGAACTGAACGGCGAGCTGCATGTCTTCAACGTGAAGGAGGGCAGTGACCGCGGCCTCGCCATCACGGTGCCCACGGATGGCGGCGCCTCGCGGCCCTCGCGCATCGCCGTCGAGCGGAACATCGAGACCTTCGCGCTATCGCCCAAGGGCGAGCGGGCCCTCTTCGTGGCCCGAGGCGACGTGTTCACCGCGCCCATCGAGAAGGGCCCCGTGCGCAACCTCACGAACAGCTCCGGCGCCCACGACAAGCACGCCCGCTGGTCGCCGGATGGCAAGAAGATCGCCTTCATCTCCGACCTGGGCGGCGAGGATCAGCTCTACCTCGTGGACCAGGATGGCAAGGGCCGGCCGGAGGCGCTGACCTCGGGCCTGGCGGTGATGCTGAACGCGCCGGTCTGGGCGCCGGGCGGCAAGCACATCGCCTTCACGGACAAGGATGGCGTCGTCTACGTGGTGGGCGTGGCGGACCGGAAGCTCGTCAAGGCGGCCAAGGACGAGTTCGCCCGGGTGGGCGATCTGGCCTGGTCCGCGGATGGACAGTTCCTGGCGTTCTCCCTGGCGAACCTGAACGGCATCCGCGGCCTCCATGTCTGGGGCCTGGCGGACCAGCAGCTGCGCCGCCTCACGGGCGAGCTGTTCCCCGTCACCGATCCGGCCTGGGACTTGGAAGGGAAGTACCTCTACGCCCTCAGCCGCCGGGACTACGCGCCGCAGATCAGCAATCTGGAATTCGATTTCGCGGGCAACCGCAATGTGGATGTGGTGGCCTATGCCCTGCGCAAGGACGGGGCGCATCCCTTCCCGCCGGAAAGCGACGAGGTGGGCGCCGCGCCCGAGAAGAAGGACGACGGCGACAAGAAGGAAGGTGGCGACAAGAAGCCCGAGGCTCCGAAGGGCCCCGTGGCCGTGCGCATTGACTGGGACGGCTTCGAGCAGCGGGGCGTCCGCGTGCCCCTGCCCGCGGACAACCTGGGCGGGCTGGAGGCCATCAAGGGCCACCTGCTCTACAGCAAGAACCAGCCCTTCGTGTACGGCGAAGCCAACGGCCGCCGCGCCGGGGGCGGCAGCCTCTGGATCTACGATCTGAAGAAGCGCCAGGAGAGCGAACTGCTACCGGATGCCCAGGGCTGGGTGCTCAGCCAGGACGGCAGCAAGGTCCTGGCCCGGGTCGGGCAGGCTCCTGCGGTGTCGTACCAGCTCGTGGACGCCAAGCCGAAGGCCACCGAGAAGAAGACGGTTTCCACGAAGGATCTCTTCGTGGACCGCGTCCCCGCGGAAGAATGGCGCGAGATCTACGACGAAACCTGGCGCCGGTTCCGGGATCTGTTCTACGTGAAGAACATGCACGGCTACGACTGGAAGGCCCTGCGCGAGCAGTACCGCCCCTGGCTCCAGCACGTCACCCACCGCTCGGACCTGACCTACGTGCTGACCGAACTGATCTCGGAACTGAACATCGGCCACACCTACACCGAAGGCGGGGACTTCATCCTGCCGGAACGCGCGAAGGCCGGCCTGCCCGGCGCCCGCATCGAGCTGGATGCCGCCGCCGGCCGCTACCGGCTCGCCCGCATCTACCGCGGCCACAACGAGGAGCCCAAGTACCGCAGCCCGCTCACCGAACCCGGCGTGGATGCCCGCGAGGGCGACTACATCCTCGCCATTGATGGCGTCGAGCTGAAGGCCAACGAGAATCCCTACCGCCTGCTGAGGAACAAGACCTTCACGGTGACGCTCACCCTGAACGCCAAGCCCGGTTTCGAGGGCGCCCGGCAGGTCGCCTACCAGCCCATCCAGAGCGATGCCAGCCTGCGCTACCTGGACTTCGTGCTGCGCTCGAAGGAGAGCGTGGACAAGCTCAGCGGCGGGAAGGTGGGCTATCTCCACATCCCCGACATGGGCGCCCCGGGCCTCTACGAGTTCATCAAGTGGTACTACCCGCAGATCCGCAAGGAGGGCCTGGTCGTGGACGTCCGCGCCAACGGCGGCGGCAACATCAGCCAGATGATCCTCGAACGCCTCGGCAAGAAGCTGCTGGGCACCCGGTTCGGCTACGCCGGCGAACATCCCTCGACCTATCCGGGCACGGTCTTCCACGGCTCCATGGTGGCGCTCACCAGCGAAACCAGCGCCAGCGACGGCGATATCTTCCCCTACTACTTCCGGGCCGCGGGTCTCGGCCCCCTCATCGGCAAGCGCACCTGGGGTGGCGTCGTAGGCGGCGGAAACACGCCCCTGATTGATGGCGGCAGCGTCTTCGTCCCGCAGTCCGGCACCAA
This sequence comes from Geothrix sp., assembly GCA_030681515.1. GTDB lineage: Bacteria > Acidobacteriota > Holophagae > Holophagales > Holophagaceae > Geothrix. The sequence goes on from JAUXSE010000028.1 coordinate 59,802, forward strand.
TTCGCCCACCGGCGAGTGGATCATCGAAGGCGAGGGCGTGACCCCCGATATCGAGGTGGAGAACGATCCCGCCTCCATGCTGGCGGGCCGCGATCTGCAACTCGAACGGGGCGTCCAGGAGGTGCTGAAGCGCATGGCCGAGAAGCCCATGGCCCTGCCCAAACGTCCGGCGGATCCCGTGAAGACTAAATAGTCCACATTCGTCCTCGGGCAACCATGGCCTAAAAGGCTGGGATCATCCACAACCGGAGATGCCTAAGAGATGGGCCGTGACGCTCTGATGGTCGAGGCCATACGAAAAGAACAAGTAGCCACAAAGAACACAAAGGGCACAAAGGAGAGGTCTGGATCACGTAAGCTGGACCCGAGAAACCATTCCTTTTGTGTTCTTTGTGCTCTTTGTGTTCTTTGTGGCCAGACCTTCTTTTTTGACTGCACTCTCTGTCTTTGAGGTGAGTCAAGTGCGAATCATTGTGGCTCCTGATTCCTTCAAGGGCAGCCTGTCAGCCCTTAATGCCGCCGGGGCCATGGCGCGCGGCATCCACGCCGTGTTCCCGGATGCGGAAGTCCTCCAGGTGCCCATCGCCGATGGCGGCGAGGGCACCGTCGAGGCCCTGGTGGCCGCCACGGGTGGCCGCCTCATGCACACGGACGTGCGGGGTCCCCTGGGCGAGCCCGTGCGCGCCCACTGGGGCATCTCCGGCGATGGCGCCACGGCGTTCCTGGAGATGGCCGCGGCCTCGGGGTTGCTCCTGGTGCCAGCGGAACGCCGCGATCCGCGCATTACCAGCACCTTCGGCACCGGCGAACTGATGAAGGCGGCCCTGGACGCCGGACTCTGGAAGCTCGTCATCGGCCTCGGCGGCAGCGCCACCAACGATGGCGGCACGGGCATGGCCCGCGCCCTGGGCGTGCGCTTCCTGGACGCCGCAGGCCGCGACCTGCCCGAAGGCGGGGCCGCTCTGTCTCGCCTCGCCCGGATGGATCTCTCCGGTCTGGATCCGCGTCTGGCGGGGGCTTCCATCCTGGTGGCCTGTGATGTGGATAACCAGCTGTGCGGCTCCCGCGGCGCCTCGGCCGTCTACGGCCCGCAGAAGGGCGCCACGCCTGCCATGGTGGCCGAACTGGACGCCGCTCTCGGTGTCTTCGCGGAGGTCGCCGCACGGGCCACCGGTCGCGATGTGGCCCTGCTTCCCGGCGCTGGCGCCGCCGGCGGCCTGGGTGCGGGCCTGCTCTTCTTCACTCCGGCCAGTCTGCGGCCCGGTGTATCCATTGTGCTGGAGACCACCGGCTTCGAGACTCTGGTCCAGGGCGCGGATCTGGTCATCACTGGCGAAGGCCGCACGGATGCCCAGACGGCCATGGGCAAGGCGCCCCTGGGCGTGGCGGCCGTGGCCCAGCGCCATGGCGTGCCCGTGATCTGCCTATCCGGCGGCCTGGGCGAAGGCGCGGACGACCTGCTGGCCCACGGCATTGACGCCCTCGCCAGCACCGTGCCCCAGCCCATGACCCTGGAAGCCTGCATGGCCCAGGGCGCCGCCCTCGTGGAAGCGGCGACCACGCGGGTCTGTCGTCTGGTGAAGGTGGGCATGGCCCTGCGGGGCTGATCCTGTCTACGCTTTTCTCAACTCGACGGCGAAGGCGTCGAGCGCCCGGTAGTAGGGATCAATGCTGGGGATGTAGTGGCGTTCGTTGGCGGCGTGGGGGCCGATGCCGGTCTGGCCCCAGACCACGGCCTGGCCGCCGGGGGCGAAGCGGGCCGAGGTTCCGGGGCCCTTGCGGCCGATGCGCACGTCGCCGCCTGCGGCGGTGATGCCCGCGAGCAGCGCCTTGAGGCAGGGGTTTTCGGGATCGCAGGCCACGCCGGGTTCCCAGGCGGTGGGGATGAATTCCAACTGCTGCGCTGCGGCCAGGGTTTCGATTTCGGCGCGCATTTTCGAAACATCATCTTGCGGGATGGGGCGGATCTCCACGCCCAGGGAACCGCGATCCGGCGTGATGTTGTAGATGCCGGGGGTGCCCACCTGGATGTAGGCGAAGCGGGCCAGGGATTGCCAGCCATCCGCTGATTTCAGCGTCAGGTGCCTGGCGAACAGTTCGCGCAGGGCCTCGCGGGCGCTGAGCAGGCGCTCGGTGAGATCGGTGCCGCCCGCCAGGCCGCTGTGGCCGCGGGTGCCGTGGGCCACCAGCTCGAAGCGCAGCACGCCGCGGTTCTGGGTGCAGACCTCGCCCCACAGCTCCTCGCCCTTTTCGCCGGTGCGTTCGCCCGCGATGAAGAAGGCGGGCTCGTAATCCCATTCGCCCTTCAGCATCTTCAGCACATGGGGCGTGCCCATGGGTTCCAGCTCGCCGTTCTCTTCGTTGCCCACCAGCAGCAGGTTCACGGGGGGGTAGGGCGCGCCCTTCCTGAGCGTGTCCTTCATCCACACCAGGTAGGTGGAGACCACGGTCTTCATATCCGCGGCGCCCCGCCCATACAGGTAGTCGCCCTGGATCCTCGGCTCGAACTGGCTGTCGTCGGGATCGGGCTCCACCACGTCGAAGTGGCCGCAAAGCATGGCCGGGGCCCGCTCGCCGCCCGGGAAATGGGCCAGCACGGCAGGGAAGGGGCCCTGATCGAAGCTGCGCACGGGCACGCCGTGGTTGCGCAGGTAGTCGTAGACGAAGGTGGCGGCGCGGTGGACTTCCGGCAGCCGCTCCTCGGGGCAGGCGGTGACGCTGGGGATGCGCACCAGGCGCTGGGACAGGGCCAGGATCTCGGCGGTCTTGTCGGGGTATTCCGCATCCACCAGGGACTCGGGCCGCGGCTGGAAGCGCACGGGGGCCTGGGGATCCAGATGCACCTCGTCCCGGGCGCGCTCCAGGAAGTCCCGGAGCTTGCCCTCTTCCAGGCCCAGATCGGCCAGGTGGGCGGTGATGGTTTCCACGTCATCCAGTACCTGGCTCTTTCGGGCCTCGGCCAGTTCCACCAGCAGTGATGGCGGCACGATCTCCGAGGTGCCCAGTTTCGCCTTCAGCCGCTGGCGGATCTTTTCAGCGGTGCTGGGGGCGCCCGCGGCCAGGTCGCGCAGGGGCTGGAGGTCGTCCCAGAAACCGAGGGCTTCGGCGAGGGGGCGCAGCTCCTGCAGCGTCCACTCGAGGAAGGCGCCCAGGGCCACGGGCTTGGCGGTGAGCGGATCCTCGATGACGGCGCGCAGCCCTTCCCGGGCGGCCAGGTCCTCGTTGCGGCGGGCGCGATGGATGTCCTCGGCGTCGTAGCGGAAGCCCCGGGCGAAGCCGGGATCGGCGTAGAAGCGCAGCAGGAGCAGGTGTTTCAGCGTGAGGTTGGCCACGTCCAGGGCCAGGTCATGCCCGGGATCATCCGTGCGCACCTCCACGCGGGCCATGGGCAGGTCAATGCGGGCGAAGAGGTTCTGGCGCTCGATCTGCGCGGCCATGTCCTCGACATTCCGGGTCTCCCCGGCGGCGAAGAGGCCCCGGGCGTAGATATCGTGCAGCTGATCGCTGGTGACCTGGATGAGGCGTTCCACGGGCTCGGCCTGGGAGCGGGCGCGCACGGGGATCCAGTTGTTGTTGCCGAAGCGCACGCCGCGGCGCACCAGATCGTAGGACAGGCGCAGGTAGTCGGCATGGCTGCGGTTCAGATCCGGCACGTCGAGGGCGGGCGGGTTCGGGAAGGTGAGGTTGCGCACGGATTCATGGGGCGTGAGCCGCACGACGGGCTGGCCGTGCTCCTCCGAGGCCTGGAGCGGCGTGCTGGCGCTGGTGGCGATGAAAAGCGACGCGAAGGCGCGCATGAGGCGCGTGCCCGTGATGTAGACCTGGTTCTTGTAGTCGTCCAGATGGTGGTCGCCGCGCTCGGAGGCGGGCAGATGCATGAAGTCCCAGGCCAGCATGGGCTCGGGCAGGCTGAGGTTGGAGTGGGTGCCCGCCGTGGCCAGTTCGGTGCCGTACATCTCGACGCAGCGCTGGAGGTAGCGGCGCTTGGCCAGGTGCCAGGACTCGGGCACGGAATCGGGGCCGATCCCGGGGAGTACGAGCAGGTTGCCGTGCCAGTAGTGGAGCGGCTCTCCGAAGCTGCGTCCGGCTTTCGCCAGGGCGTTGATGAGGGCCGCCTCCAGCAGGCGCCCTTCGTACACCGCGCCCTTGGGCGTGTGGTAGGGCCGCGTGACCCACTCGATCATCCAGTGGAAGACTTCAAGCTGGTGGTACTCCTCCGTCCAGGGCGACAGCACCTTGGTGCGCAGGTGATCCACGAAGGACATGCGATCGGGTCCGGTGCCCACGGTGAGCAGCGGCCGGAACTGGGGATCCACCAGGTTCCATTCCAGTTCCAGCCCGCAGAGGCCGCCCGAGGGGCGGGTCTCCAGCGCCGTCTGCCGAGCCAGCTGGAACTTCTCGACAAAGGCATTCAGGTCGAACACTAGCCCTCCAGGCTCTTGAGGGCCTCGACCAGCCGCTCGGCGGCGCCCTGGGTGCGTTCGGGGGGGGTGGCGTAGGAGAAGCGGAGCCACTCGGCGCCGTAGGGGCTGAAGAAGGCGCCGGGCACCACGGCCACGCCGTGGTTCTCGGCGAGGTGCTGGCCCAGGGGCTCGGTATCGGCCCAGCCCTTGGCCTTCAGCGCATCGGCGACGTGGATGAAGGCGTAGTAGCCCTGGCCGATGATGTGGGTGAGGCCCTGGGCTTTCAGGAACTCCCGCAGCCAGGCCCGGCTGGCGCGGGTGGGGCCCGTGATGGGCGCGGCGGCGGCCTGGAAGCCCTGCTCGTAGGCGGCCATGGCCACGGCCAGACTGAAGAAGGAGGGGATCACCGTGTGCGAAGCCTGGGCCACGATGGTCTTGGCGACTTCGGCATCCGCCAGCAGGTGGCCGTTGCGGATGTTGGAGCCGCCCAGGCTCTTGGTGATGCCGTCCAGCACCATGAGGCGCTTGCGCAGGACCGGATCAAAGGCCCGCAGCAGCGCGTTCACGTCGTAGGGTTCGCCATCGCCCACGGCATGGTACATCCAGTCGAAGAGCACGAAGGCCACGCCGGCCTCCAGGGCGGCCCGGGCCAGGACGATCTGGCGCTCCAGCGTGAGCGTCTGGCCCGTGGGATTGTCCGGGCTGGTGATGACGAGGCCCGCCACCTTGCGCCCCGATTTGGCTGCTTCGCTGACGCAGGCGCGGAGGCCCTCTTCCGAATAGGCCCAGCCCTCCTCGGCGCGGCCCGGGGCCCACATCACATTGGCGCCGATGCCGTACGGGCCCCAGTTGTAGCTGATCCAGGGCATGCGGCTCACTACGATCACATCGCCCTGGCGGCCATGGCCGAGGGCCAGCATGGCCTGGTAGGCCTTCTGCAGGCCATCGCGGCCGCCCTGGGTGCCGATGACATTGGCCGCGCCCCAGCCCGTGTCCGGCGCCAGCTTCCAGTAGGTCTCGGCCACGATCCTGCGGTAGGCCTCGGTGCCGAAGGGCATGTCGTAGGCGGTGCCGTGCTGCTTCTGCAGCTCGAAGGCGCGGTCCAGCAGGGCCTCGGGCACGCCCGGCAGCGAGGCGCCGCCATCGCCCTGGCTGGCGTCGAAGACCGGCACGCCGGGCTGTTTCTCCTGGAACACCTTCAGCGACTTGTTGATGAGGAACATGCGCGAAGCGGGGATCGGCAGGAGCCGTCCCAGGTGATCGCCCACGGGGACGAGGTTCGCCTCGGGCACGGCGAAGGCGGGGGTCTCGGGGGAGAGCAGACTTGACACGGTTCCTCCCGATAAGGAAATGTCGCCCACCGCTTAGAGTTGGGACGACAAGGCTCCAACCCAGATTAGCATTCGGGACTGTCGGCTCAATTTACAATCATTGATGAATGGCTCATGACGATGATTGCCATCGCGCGCCGAGGCGGGAACCCTGCCCCGATCGTTCTATCGGTACACGCGCGCCCAGAGGCCCGCCGCCAATGGGGTATCGGCCTGCTCGAACCACACCACAACGGCCCCGCCATCGGCATTGGCGGAAATCTTGGGCTGATGCCCTGAGCCAGTCAAGACATAGGCGGCGGCGTTGCTCATGAAGTTGACCGGTGGAGCCCACACGCCTGTCGCGGTGCTGAAATGCGCACCCCACACTTCGTAACGACTGCCGTTGCCGACGACATGCTGACGCCAAACCGCAATGGCATTGCCCTTGGCATCAACAGCCACCTGAGGGGCCGCGCCACGCGGCGCCGTGGGGGGCTGAACCGCCATCGGGCCGCTCCATGTCCCCGTGGCCGCGACAAAGCGATTGGCCAGCACGCCCAGGCTGGCGCCGCCAGCATCTCCTTCGTTCCACACCACCATCGTATTGCCATTGTCATCGGCGGCCACTTGGGGTTCATAGGCTGATTTGGTTCCGTCGTTGAGCATGAAGGGCGCGCTCCAGGCCTTGCTGATGGCATCGAGTTGGGTGGCGAAAACGGTTGGGCGATTGCCCACATTCTGCTGCCACACGGCGATCGCGTTGCCGTTGGCATCGGCAGCCACCCGAATCGGCAATACCGAATCGGCATCTGCGGATATCTTCACCGGAGTGCTCCAACCGGTACCGGCACTGAGACTGGCCCACAAAGAACTCATGTAGCGTCCACTCGCAGCCGGTTCGAGCCAGGTCATCACCACCTGGCCATTCGCCGCAACGGCGACTTGCGGCGAGTTGCTTGGACTGTTGCCTACGGTCATCGCCGCGCTCCAGACGCCCGCCGAGTCGGAGCGTGCAGCCCACACGCGATGATTGGTATCTGGAAGCGTGAAAACCACCGTTGTCGCGCCGTCCGGAGCCAGCGCAACCTGCGGACCATAGGCACGGCCAAAAACAACATCCCCATCAAGCCTTTGCGGGACCGCCCACGCACCACCGAACCGATTGGCGATGATCTGGTTGCCACCGCCACTGACAGCTGTGGTCTGGGAGAATGTCGCCACGGCCGTGCCGCCCGGTGTCATCGCGATCTGTGGCTGGATGGCGTTGCCAATCGGGCCGTCAATCGGTGCCGCCGTACTCCACGAGCCACCTGCTGCATAGCGGCGGGCCAACACCGCGTTGCGTGGGTCGGGAAGGATCTCCCGCCACACGCTGATCGCGTTCCCCGCCGAATCAATCACGACCTGTGGATCGCTGGGCAGGCTATTGCTCGGGTCGTTGGCAAAATTGATGCGCACGGCATCGCTCCAGGTTTTGCCAACCGCCATCACCGTCAACAGCGCCGCTGTGCTGCTCATCGTGCCGGCTGGGTTATGGATATCAACGGCAAACGATGCGCCATTATCGCCGATGACGGTTCCGGGGATGGTGTAGCTGGGATTTGTCGCACCCGCGATGACGGTGCCGTTGCGTTTCCATTGAAAGCTGACCGGTGCCGTGCCGCCGCTGATCACCACTGAAAAAGTGGCCGGGGCATTGGCGATGACGGTGACATTGGCTGGCTGAGTGGCAATGGCAGGCGCGAGGGGCGTGACGGTAAGCAGCGCGTTGCTGCTGACCACACTGCCAACCGCGTTGGACACGCGCACCGATACCTGACTGGCGTTGAACCCGTATGGCGCGACCAGCGTCAGGGCTGGACTCTTGGCGCCCGCCACCCCTGCAGCGTCCACCAAATCCAGGCCATCGCGTCGCCATTGGTACGCCAGTGGCGCGTCGCCGGTTGCGGTCACATTAAAGTTGGCACTGGACCCATCTGCAACCACGACGGCGCTGGGTTGGGCCGCAATGGCCGGCGGCACTGCTGGCACCGGGGCCGGTGCACCACCACCGCCACCGCCGCCGCAGGCCGATAGCAAGCCGATGATGAGAACCAAGGCAACGCCGAGGGGCTTGCGGAACATCTCACGCTGCTGGTTCATGCAACCTCCTGGAATGGGCTTGAGAACTTGGTTCATCGCTTCAGTCCGCCACCGGGTGTTCCAGAATCGCGAAGAGGACCCCGCCGGTGGGGGCTGTGCCGGTTCGGCCGGAGCACCTACGAAGGCTGAGCCACGGTTCACTGAATCGTGCCGGTAGTGGTGATGGACCAGGGAAATACCCCCGCCGCCACAGTGCCGATGATGGTGAGCGCCCCGGTGCTGGGGTTGATGCTGTAGGCCCAGACATCCTTGGAACTGTTATTCGCCACGTAAGCGAACTGGCCAGAGGGCTCGATGGTGACGGCAATGGGATCCGTCCCAGCCGCCTGATTGCCAAGGCTGGTAAGCGCGCCAGTGCTTGGGTTGATGCTGTAGGCCAAAACGTTGTTGGAGGAAAAATCAGCCACGTATACGAACTTGCCGGAGGGGTCTACCGTGATGGAACGAGGATAGATGCCCGCGGACACAACACCGACCGTGATGAGCGCCCCGGTACTGGCCTGGATGCGGTAGGCCGCGACAGTTTCAGAGCCGGCATTGGCTACGTAGGCGAACTGGCCGGAGGGGTCTACGGTGATGGAACCAGGATAGATGCCCGGCGCCACAACACCGACGAAAGTAAGCGCACCGGTATTGGCATTGATGCTGTAGGCCGAGACAGCATAGTCTACGTAACTCACAACATAGGCGAACCTGCCGGAAGGGTCGACGGTGACGGAGACGGGAGATGTCCCCGCTGCCACGGGCCCACCGATGCTGGTGAGCGACCCGGTACTGGCATTGATGCGGTAGGCCCAGACGGTGTCGGAGACGTAGTTTGCCACATAGGCGAACCGGCCTGAGGGGTCCACGGTTATGGAATTGGCACCGTTGCCCGCCGCCACCTCACTGACGCCTGTGAGTGCCCCGGTGCTGGGATTGATGCTAAAGACCGAGACCGAATTGGAACCGTAATTCGCCACATAGGCGAAATGGCCAGCGGGAGCGACAGTGACATCGCGGGAACCAATCCCCGCCGCCACGGCACCGGCACCGGTCAGTGAGCCGGTGCTTGGGTTGATGGTAAAGGCGGCAATAGAGGATCCACTCACAACGTAGGCAAACTTCGGTGTGTAGCTCACCGCCGCTGTGCCCTTGGTCATGGCCATGGCGAAGTTGCCGCTGCGACCGGCCACCGTGCCTAGGGCGCTCAAGGCCCCGGTACTTGCGTTGATGCGATAGGACGAAACAGTGCCTGAGGTGATATTGACCACATACGTGAATTGACTGGAAGGATCGACGGTGATGGAACCGGGATTGGTGCCCGCCGGCACCGCTCCCACGCTGGTGAGTGCGCCAGTGGTGGGATTGATGCCGTAGGCCGAAACATCGTTAGACATGTAGTTTGCCACGTAGGCAAACTTGCCTGTCAAGTCGACCGTAACGGAAACGGGGCTGGTGCCGGCCGCCACGGCTGTACCGATGCTGGTCAACACTCCGGTGCTGGCATCGAGGCTGTAGGCTGAAACATTGTTGGAGCCAAAATTCGCCACATAGGCAAACTTACCGGCAGGATCGAAGGTCACGGAACTGGGATTGCTGCCTGTCGCCACATCCGTGCCGACATGGGTCAGGACGCCGGTGCTGGCGTTGATGCTGTAGGCCCAGACGGTGTCGGAGCCGTAGTTTGCCACGTAGGCAAACTTGCCCGAGGGGTGGACGCTTACGGAATTGGGAGCATTTCCGGCTGCCACGGCCTCACCGATGCTGGTCAAGATTCCGGTGCTGGGGTTGATGCTGAAGGCCGAGACATCATGGGATCCGTAATTGGCCACGTAGGCGAATCTACCGGCAGGGTCCACCGTAACGGAATGGGGATTGGTCCCCGTCGCCACGGTTACATCGACGCCGGTCAGCGCGCCGGTGCTGGCATTGATGGAATAGGCCCAGACATCGTTGGAGGCAGCATTGGCCACGTAGGCGAATTTGCCGGAAGGATCAACCGTCACGGCATAGGGTTGGTTCCCCGCCAGCACATAACCGTTGTGGCGCAATTGACCCGTGCTCGCGTTCACCGTGTAACTGGAAACGGTGTTGTCGCCGTAATTAGCCACATAGGCAAAGCGCGGTACTGGGGTGTTGACGGTGAGGGTCAGCGTCGCCGTGGTGCTGCCCCCGCCGTTCGAGGCAGTCACCGTGTAGGCGGCAGAGGCCGCCAATGACGACGGGGTGCCAGTGATGACTCCGTTGACGGGATCCACTGCGAGGCCCGTGGGAAGGTCGGGGTCCACGGCATACAAGGCGACGGGGCCTCCGGAATGGGTGGGGGCGTTTTCGGCGATGGGGGTTCCCACCGTGTAGGTGGCCGTGGGGAAGGCGTAGGCGAGACCGCTGGGGGGTTGATCGTTCACCGAGATGGAGAGGGCTGCCGTGGTGCTGCCGCCGCTGTTCGTGGCGGTGACCATGTAGGTGGCCGTGGACGCCGGAGTGGTGGGAATTCCAGATAGGGCCCCACTGACAGGATCCAAGGTGAGACCCAACGGCAGGGCCGGACTCACCCCGTAGGAAACGACCACGCCTCCGGCATGGGTGGGTGTGTTGGGTACGATGGCCATTCCCACGGGGTAGGTGGCGGAGGCGGTGCCGTAGAGCAGATTCGTCGGCGGGGCATCGTTCACGGTGAGGGAGAGGGCCGCCGTCGTGCTGCCGCCGCCGTTGGAGGCGGTGACGGTGTAGGTGGCTGAGGGCGCAAGGGCCGTCGGTGTACCGCCCAGGCTACCCGTGGTGGCATTCAAGGCCAGGCCCGCCGGTAGGGCGGGCGCAATGCCGTAGGCGGTGACGGCACCCCCACCATGGCTTGCCGTGTTGGCGATGATGGCGGTGCCTATGGTGTAGACCGCGGGGTTGGTGGTGTAGACGAGGGCGGAAGGGGGCGGCGTAGGCGTGGGCGTGGGGTTGGCCGACCCACCGCCCCCACCCCCGCAGGCGAAAAGCAGGAGGGTGAGGGCTGGGCAGAGCAGGAAGGGGTATCGCATGGGGTTCTCCTCGAAGCGGGGACCTCGGCCCATTTTTAGGGCAAATGGAAAAGGCCAATGGGTCCGGTTCCGCCATAATCCACCTGGTCCGGAATGGTGTTTTTAAGGCATTACTGATTGATCGCATCTCCCTCGATTCGCCGAGGCTTTCTTCCCGAGCCCATGAGCTTCGCGGGTGCAATCTGCCTGCTTCCGGGGCAAGATGATCTATCCATGCGACCCACGGAATTCGTCCTCCACCTTCCCGAGGGCGGCACCTCGCCGATCTACCTGTGCGTCGCCGCCGCCCTGGGCCGGGCCATCAAGGCTGGCGCCTTGGCCCCGGGGGATCCCCTTCCGGGCACACGGGCCCTGGCTGATCAACTGGGCGTGAACCGCAAGACGGTGATCGCGGCCTTCGAGGAACTGGAAATCGAAGGCTGGGTGGAATCCAGGGCCAGCAGCGGCACCTTCGTGGCAGCGCTCGTTCCGGCGTCCTGGCCGGGGCATTGGGATCCGAACCTTCCCCATGAGTCGCCGGATTTTGAACTGATGACCCAGCTCACTCCGTTGAGCGAGACAGCCCAGGGAGTGATGGATTTCCGGGACGGCCTTCCCGACCCACGCCTGCTGCCGGTGGACGCCCTTGCCCAGGCCTACCACAGGGCGTTGCGACGGCGGGAAGGCGCACTGATGCACGTCGGGGAGATCCAGGGCGAGGCGGGCTACCGCCGGGCCATCTCATCCTGGCTTGGCGAACGTCGAGGCATACTTCTCGGCCCCGAAGGAATACTCTCCACGGGCGGGAGCACCCAGGGCCTGGAACTGCTGGTGCGGGCCTTCGTCAAAGATGGTGGTGTGGTGGCCATGGAAAGGCCCGGCAGTCCGGCCATGCGGGAGGCCATCCTCCGGACAGGTGTGGAGGTCCTGGGCTTGCCGGTCGATTCCGGTGGTCTCGTATTGGAATCGCTCGAATCCATCCTTGGAAGGGTTCCCATCCGCCTGCTCTATCTGACACCCCACCACCAGTTCCCAACGGGAGTCACGCTGGCCCCCGAGCGCCGCGTGCAGCTCATGGATTGGGCTGCTCAACATCGCTTTGTGGTGGTGGAGGATGATGGGGACTTCGAGTTCCATGTCGGGGCCCGGCCGCCCCTGCCCATGGCCGCTCAGGATCCCAAGGGTAGGGTCATCACCCTGGGATCCTTCAGCCGGCTCCTTGCGCCAGGCCTGAGGCTGGGGTTCATCGCGGCTCAGCCTGCCCTCGTCGAGAAACTGGCACGCCTCCGTCAGCGGCTGGATCTCTACGGGGACCGGGTGATGGAACGCGCGGTGGGCGATCTCCTGCGTGGTGGCGAGCTGCCGCGCTTCATCCGGAAAGCGCGACTGGCCTATCAAGCGCGGCGGGAGCATATCCTTGAACGCCTCTCGGCCTGGCCGGGGGCCAGGTTTGATCGGCATGGAGGTCTGGGGATCTGGATTCAATGGGATGGGGATTGGGGCATGGGCCCTTGGCTGAAAGCCTGCGCGGCCCGCTCCCTGCGCCTTTCTCCCGGAACGGCCTATGACCCGTCGGGGACCCTGGTGAATGCCCTGAGGCTTGGTTTTGGCGGCCATTCCAAGGTTGAAATCGACCAGGCCCTGGATCTCATGGAACAACTGGCCCCCTGGCGGCGGGGCGGTGGTTGAGCTGTTCCACCAGATCATCGTAGATCCGCCTTTCAGCCACCTTCATGCGCGGCTCCAGGGGGTGGAACGCAGCCATCTCCGCCTTCTCCGTTGGAAGGTTGGCGCGATAGCCTGCCCTGGCAAGGGCGACCATGGCCGTCAGCTCGGATTCCGCCGGCTCGCCCCGCTGAAGGGCTGCCCGCGCCGACAGGGCATGGGCATAGAAGCGGAGCCCCTGGGTGAAGGCAGGGTTCTCTCCCGTTTCCGCGAGGCGTATGAGCCAGGGCTCACACCGCATTAAATCGGGCCGGGGATCCTTCCCTTGTGCCATGGCATGTCCGGCGCGATTCAAATGGATGCGAACGGCGGTCCCGATGGCCCATCCGGCCCAGGGGGTGGTCTGGCGCCCGTAGGCCGCCAGATGCGCTTCGGCCGTAGACCAGCAAGGTTCCGGATCTTGCCCACAAGAGGCCCGCCAGACCCCGAGGCGCCGCTGGGTTTCTGCGAGGAAACGCAAGGCCCGACCCTCTGGCTGGATCTGATCGAGGATCCGGAAGGCCTCCAGGGATGCCTGGAGGGCGGATTCAGGGGAGCCTCCCCCTTGTTCCGCGAGGTGGGCCTTCGCGAATCCAAGCAGGCCCTTGGATTCGTAAAGGGCTGGATCGCTGCGGGAGATATCCAAGGCCATGCCCAGGGTGCGTTCAAAGATATCCACCGCCCGGCCAGCCTGGCCGAAATCCTCTGCTTCCAGGTGGCGCTGGACTTGGCCATCCCAAATCTCGCAGAGTAGTTTGAGGGTCCAGTGCCGCCAGGGCTCGGGGGGCACGGTCAAAGCGTTGTAGCCGATTCGATAGGCCTCCTCAGTCCGCACCTCCAGCAGGGCCAGGAGCACACCCACGGAAGCATCCCCGGGCCGTGCCACCGCCACCCGGCGAAGGGCCACCAGGGCCTGAATCTTCCGACTCTCATCACTCATTCCCGGAGAGGGGCTGGGGTTGAGGAAATAGCGAAGGGCGCGGATAGCTCCCAGTCCTTCATCCAATTCGATGGACTGGAGTCCGGTCCGCTCCGCCCTTTCAAAGGCTTCGAGAGCAGCATCGTACTCGAAAAGCAGCAGGTGAGCCTTGCCCAGAGCCAGATTGCCTGGCCCTTCAGCGGCGGGGCCAAGGCTTCGGATGGAAGCATTGAGGTCCGCCATGCGCGCCCGGGTTTGAGCCAGTTCGGAACGGCGGTCATGGAGAGGGGCCATATGGGAGAGGTTGACGAGAGAAACGACCTCTTGAAGCTCCTGGCCATAGCGAGTGGCCATCGCCGATCGTCGGCGATCCTGCCAGCTGCGAAAAGCCAGCCCTCCCAGGATGACTGCGGCCACTGCGGCGACGATAGCGGTAGTGGGGTGACGGCGCGTGAGGAGCCGGCTCAGGTACAGCGGCGTATGCCGCCGCACGGAGAGGGGCTCATGGGCCAGGAACCGGCGGAGATCCTGCCCCAAGCTGGCAGCGCTCGCATAGCGGGCCGCGGGGGCTCCGGCCATGGCCTTCTGGGCGATGAAGAGCAGATCCTTCGGGATATCCGGGCCTGCCGGTACCGATGCTTCTTCTGGGGGCCTGTTCGTGAGCAGCATGAAAAGCATGACTCCAAGGCTGTACACGTCACTGCGTCCGTCCACCTCGGCATCGGAGCGGAGCTGCTCCGGGCTGGCGAAAGGCAGGGTTCCCAGGCCTCGGGGGCGCATTCCCTGGCCTGATCGCAGGCCCAGGCCGAAATCGGCCACCAGCGCCCGCCACTCCCCCTCTGGCCCACGCTCCAGGAGAATATTCGCGGGCTTGAGATCGAGGTGTACAAGGCCTTCCTGGTGTACAGCGGCGATACCCTCGCTGACTTCCGCCAAGAGGCGCACCTTGGTCGCCAGATCCAGGGTGTCCTTGAGCTTTTGGAGGGTTCCACCCTCCACCCAATGCATGGCGAGGAAGGGCTGTCCTTCGAGGAATCCGAGATCGTGGATGGGCCGGATCGCCGGATGCTTGATCCTGCCCAGATGTCGAGCTTCTTCCTGCAGGCGTCCTTGCTGCACCCTATCCCAACGGGGAAACTTCAGGGCCACCCAACGCTCCAGCAGGTTGTCCCAGGCCTTGTAGACCCGTCCTTCTCCGCCACTTCCCACCATTTCTACACGGCCATACCGGGTCCAATCATGGCGGGGTGCGGGACTGGTTTCATCCCCACCGGGGGAATCGTCTTCAGGCGGGAGGGAAAGGTTCCCAGTGGATGGGTCGTTCTGGAGCAGCTCCCTCATCAGATCGCGAACCACGGCGGGTTCCAGATCTCCGCGCTCAAGGAACCATTGCACCCGGGGTCCCCAGACCGCAGTATCCACATCCCCCGGAAGCGCTTCTGCGCTATGAAAGGCCTCTGGCGTCAAGTGCCCCCTGGCCAAGGCCAAGTCGAGCAGGCGGGATTGGAGATCTAGAATATGCATGGGCGAGAGGCTAAGTATTCCAAGCCGTTCGGATCGTGTTGAACCTAAGGGGCGTCTGCGGCCGCGTTCAGCGCCGCCCACAGCGCCTCGACATGGTGTCGCTCGGTGGTTTCGGCGCCGATGCTCACGCGGAGCATCTGCTTCCCCTTGAGCATGGAGGGCGTCAGGTAGGCTTTGCCGCTGTCGTTGATGCGGCGGGCGATATCGAGGTTGTGGGTGGCGAGCTCGGCCTCGTTGAGGCCGAGTTGCGTGTGCCGAAGGCACACGGTTTGTAATGGCACGGGGGCCATGATCTCCCAGTCGGGCGCCTGGTCTACCTGTTCCTTCAGCCACTGGGCGTTCTCCAGGTCGCGGCGCAGGCGGGCCTGCAGGCCCTCCACGCCCACGTCCATGAGGTAGAACCACAGCTTGAGCGCCCGGAAGCGGCGGCCCAGCTGGATGTGCCAGTCGCGGAAGTTGCTCACCTGGCCGTCCTGGGCCGTGCGCAGGTAGCTGGGGTTGGTGCTCATGACCCGGATGAGGTGCTGGGGATCGCGCACGTAGTAGGCGCTGAGGTCGAAGCCCACGCCCATCCACTTGTGGGGGTTGAACACCAGGCTGTCGGCCCGTTCCGCGCCCTCCCACATCCAGCGGCATTCCGGCAGCACCATGGCCGTGCCCGCCAGGGCCGCGTCCACGTGCAGCCATAGGCCGTGCTTTTCGGCCAGGTCCGCCATGGCGCCGACAGGATCCAGCGCCGTGGTGCCCGTGGTGCCCACGGCGGCGACCAGGGCGCAGGGCCGCAGGCCGATTTCCAGATCCTTCTCGATGGCGGCCTGGAGCAGATCCAGGCGGAGGGCGTGGTGGTCGTCCGTGGGGATGAGGCGGAGGAAGCTGCGGCCGAAGCCCGCCAGCAGCGCGGCCTTTTCGATGGAGCTGTGGCCCTGGTCCGAGGCGTAGACCACCAGGGGCGACTCGCCGCTCTGGAGTCCTTCCGTGTTCTGGGCGAAGCCGGAAACCTTCTCCCGGGCGCAGAGCAGGGCGGTGAAGGTGGCGGTGCTGGCGGTGTCGTGGATGACGCCGGTGAAGGCGGGGCTGAGGCCCACCATCTGGCGGAGCCAGTCCATGACCACTTCCTCCACTTCCGTGGCGGCGGGGCTGGTCTGCCAGCTCATGCCCTGGGCGCCCAAGCCAGAAGAAGCAAGGTCGCCGAGGATTGATGCGTAACTGGTGTTGCTGGGGAAGTAGGCAAAAAAGGATGGATGATTCCAGTGGGTGATGCCGGGCAGCACATCGCGCTCCAGGGCCGCCAGGGCCTGAGCCATGCGCCCCCCGTGTTGCGGTGGATGGTCCGGGAAGGCGGCCCGGATCTCACCGGGCTTGGCTTGGCTCATCACGGGGAGGCGCTCCAGACCTTCGCGGTAGTCCGCGATCCAGTCCACGAGCTGGTAACCGAGGCGGCGGAAGTCGTTGTGGTCCATGCCGACCATTGTGCCGGAACCAGATCGCTGCGCGATCTGGTTGTGTGAAAAGCGGTAGGGAGGCCTCATCCCTCTCCGGGGCTTGCTTTCTGACTTTGAAATCATAAAATGATTTCAAAGGGAGGATTCATGTTCAGCACCACGCTCCGTCTTGACGACGACCTGGGGCGCTTCCTGCGGGAGGCGGCGGAGGCTCATGCCATGAGCGTGAACGGATGGGTGGCGGAATTGTTGAGGCGAGAGCGGGTGGCCGCGGCCCGGCGGAAGCTGGCCGGGGACTGGGCGGCCTACGGGAAGGACGCCGAGGCCCAGGATGTGGCCTATGCCTTCCCGGCTCAGGCCGAAGTGGCCGCAGAGCCCCGCCGGCGAAGCTACAAGTCGCGGAAGGCGAAATGACCAGCGATCTTCCGAAGTGCAGCCGGGGCGAGATCTGGCTGCTGGACTGGAATCCGCGGCGGGGCTCGGAGCAGGGTGGCTTCCGGCCCGGCATCATCCTCCAGTCCGATCTCGGCAACCATGCCGAGGGTGCCCGCACCACCGTGGTGGTCCCGCTCACGACGCAGGGTCGCGCCTATGCCTTCTACGTCCCGATCCCGAAGGGGAAGGAGAATGGCCTACCCACGGATTCCTGGGCCAACACCACCCAGGTCTTCACCGTGGACAAGTCGCGGCTCGCCAAGCGTCTCGGCAAGGCCACGCCAAGCCAGATGAAGGCTTTGGCCCTGGCCATTCAGGCGGTTCTTGATTTCTAGCAAAAGCGCGCAGCGATTTTGCTAGTGGTGCGCCTGCGGCGCGGGCATCACCGAAATGGGCTTGAAGAACTGCACCTTCCCGCTGGCCAGGTTGTAGACGGCGGGCACCACCCAGAGCTTCCCGGCGACGGTGAGGTCGCGCAGCAGGGTGGAGCGGTCGAGCATGGCCTGGGCCTGGCGGCGGGCATTGGCCTCTTCCAGGCGGGCTCCGTGGGCCTTGGCGTCCTCGTTGGGAGCCTGGGGCGTGCTTTCCAGCAGGCCCGCCATGCCGGCCTGAAGGGACCAGAGGTTCCCCGGCAGGGGTTGGCCATGGGCCTCGCGCACGGCCTTCACGGCGCCGCAGCTGGAATGGCCCATGAGGACGACGAGCTTGGACCCCAGGTGCTCGACGGCATACTCCACCGAGGCGATGCCCTGCGTGTCTGGAGCGTTGCCAGCCTCGCGGATGGTGAAGAGGCGGCCCGCCTCCTGATCGAAGAGCAGGGCATCGGGCACGCGGCTGTCCGAGCAGGTGATGACCA
Source organism: Geothrix sp. (assembly GCA_030681515.1). GTDB lineage: Bacteria > Acidobacteriota > Holophagae > Holophagales > Holophagaceae > Geothrix. Next base: position 77,533 of record JAUXSE010000028.1, read on the forward strand.
CCGCAAAGGGGGCCTGTCCACCCGTGAGGGCGGCCCGCATGGCGGCGTCGTGTCCGGTGTCGAGGGTGCGGACCCGCTTTCCAGCCACGAAGCGGGCGTTGCCCGCACCGAGCTCGGTGAGGGCCGCGCCGGGGCTATTGGGCATATCCGCCGCATGGGCGGGAGCCTTGGCCTTGGCGGGCTGGGCCGGATGCTCCTCGGCCCCGAGGGCGAGGGCGGTCGCGAGGATCAGGATGGGCACGAGGCGCATGGGAACTCCTGAGAGGGGCCCCCCGGACAGGGGGCCCCTTATCATGGGATGGACTTGCCTCTTTGGACCCAGAAAAGGGCTCCTATGCCTCGTCGAAGTACTCATCATCATGAATGTCTTCCCAGCCCGTGATCATCGCCTTGATGTTGGTCAGGGGCGTATGCCCGGTGGTGGTCAGGTAGACGTGGCCCACGAGGAAGGCCACCAGGCCGAAGGCGCCAAGGACATGGATGACCGCGATGAACCAGAGGGAGGAAGGGGACCACCCCAGCGCGTGTTGCAGGTTCGGGTAGAAGTAGTACAGGGCGCCCGTGGTGGCCTGCACGGGGATGATCAGCACCTTGAAGCCCAGGTAGGCCAACCTCTGGAGGGGGTTCAGCTTGGCCATGCGGTGCTTCTTCACGGGGTGGGGCACTCCCTTGAAGATCCCCGTGAGGTAGAAACCGATCATTTCGCGGAGGAATTTCCGGGTGGGGATGTACTGGCGCCATTCGCCGGTGGTGATGTGCCAGAAGACGGCGAAGACGATGAGGGTCATCAGGGCCACGGCGAGGACGTTGTGCAGCGAGACGGCCCTCTGGAAACCGAAGAGGTGGATTCCCAGGCCCCGGATCTCGAACCCGGTCAGCATCAGCACGATGATCAGCAGGGCCTGGGCCCAGTGCCAGATGCGTTCAAACGTTTCATACAGGACGATGCGTCGCATGATGGCTCCTAGTGCCGCACGTGAAGGTAGCGAATGAGGCCGTGGACGCCCACGCCGAGGATGGTGAGGAGGACCATGCCGAGTCCGAGGGCATCCACGCCGGTTCCCCGGTCGCGACCCAGGAGGTAGAACCCGGGGATATTGGCCAGCCGGCCCTTCTGGCTATGGCACTCGGTGCAGGCGAGGGCCTGTTCCTTGGGGGCGACCATGTGGGTGATGGGCCACAGCATGGAGGTCTTCACGAAGCCGTACTTTCCGCTGTAGGGAAGCTCGGCTGTCTCCATGCCCATCTTGATGGCGACATCCCAGTTCCAGTCACCCCAGTAGGCGCCGGAACCCTTGGGGCCCGCGGTGTAGGGGGCCACGAACTTGTTCAGGACCGTATCGTAGGGCTGGGTGCCTTCATGGAACTTGAAGGGCCAGATTTTCGCGTTGGGATCGGCATAGGAACCCTCGGGGGGATTCAGGACGACCTTGCCATCCGCGGGAATGGCGAAGGAGTCTGTCAGCCGGAGGAACTTGAGGTTGCCGTTGTACCAGACATAGGCCGGCTTGACGTCCCGCTGCCAGACCATCTCTCCGTGCTTGGTGGCATAGGTCTCGTACCCCTTGGCGTCCTTTTCCTTGTAGGCCTTCCCGTCCTTCAGGCGGCCCGCCGTGGCCCAGTCCCAGGAGAGGTTGGTGGGAAGGTCCCCCCGCGCGAAGGCGGGGATGTGGCAGGTCTGGCAGGCGACCTTCTGGTAGTGGCGGTTCAGGATGTACGACTGGTGGGGCGAATCCGTATGGCAGGAGGCGCAGGACATCCGGGACACGCTCTCACCCGGGTATTTGGGCTCCTCGCGGCGATCCGCCGGGATGACATAGTTGGGGCCGGCGATCTTGTGCGCGTCGGACGTGTGGCAATCCACGCAATCCATGCCCGCGCCCTGCTTGGACATGTGCACGTCCAGGGTACGGGGGGCCTTCAGGATGCTGTTGTCCAGGTCCCCGTGCTTGGTCGCATCCCCTCCGCCGCCGAAGAAATGGCAGGCGCCACAATTCCTGTTGGTGGGCGCTCCGACCTTCTGGGCCAGCTCCGCCAATGGAATGCCAGGATTCGGAAAGCCGGCCTTCTCCTTTTCATAGTCTCCCGTGGTGTCGTGGCAGACCAGGCAGTCCACGTTTTCCTGCCGGGTGAAATCGAAGGTCTTGTCCTTGAATCCGTAGCCGGCGTGGCAGCGGGCGCAGGATTCGGTGTTCCCGCCGATGATGGCGATGCAGTAGTTGTTCACCAGGTGGGTGGATTTTCCGAAACCGTCCTTCCCGTCCTTGGCGACATTCCAGGTCCAGTGGGACGTGGCCATGACCTGCTCCGCCGCCTTGGTGTGGCAGGTGAGGCAGGCCCTGGTCACCGCGGGGCCGTCACCATCCTTGAACGGTCCCTGGAGGATCTTGAACTTGCTGTGATCCGCCGTCAGGCGGCGGTTCTTGGCGGTATGGAGATCCGTGTAGGAACCGTGGCCCCTGTGGGGGGGTTCGACCGGCTGCTGGGCCCGGCCCAAGGCGAGCGGGAGGACCAGGAGACCGGCCAGGGCCTGGAAAACCCTCCTCAGGGATGGTTTTCTGGGTGGATGAAGCATGATGTCTCCTGAACGCAGAGGGGTGGCAAGGAAGGTGGTGCCAATTGGCACCAGACCTCCCGGACTGGAAGGGCCGGGTTGGGGAGCCCTATATCATTCGCCTGGCTTGGCCAGGCGATGGTGGGGCGACATGGCGGGGCGGATATCGAGAATGGGCGCGCCATCCTCGATATCCAGGCCCTCCACGTCTATGAGACCCCTTTCAGAGTCGAGTTCTACGACCCTGGCCCTCAGGAACTCGATGGGATTGGGACGCTCGACGGAGGAGGTCGCGAAGACCCCGGGGCCGCCGTCTCCGCCCTGGCAGGCATCCGTGGGTATCCGTCCCGAAGGGGCATGGTAGGTGATCACCCAGATCTCGAGGCCGCTGTACAGCCCCTGAAGCCCTGGAAGGTAGGGGTGAAACAGCTCCAGGGTGGCTCGTCCTTTGGGAATGAAATATTTGGAGATCCGCGCCCGTTTCCGCGGAGCCGCGTGGACGAGGCCGATGGGCCGGATGGTAAAGGCCACGGTCGGGACTGGGGTTCGATCCACGCTTTGGTCCATGTTGGGGTGAGTCACGGTACACCTCGGGGTTTTCTGGTCACTGCCTGGCTTGGCCCTGGAGTGCCTTGACGAGGTTGTCGAACAGATCGCTGTAGGTGGAGGCGCCACGGATGCCCTCGATGGAGGAGGCGATCTCGACGACCTTCAGGTTGGAGCGCTCCCGGAAGGCCTCGGCATATTCCAGGGGCGTGTTCGGATCCACGAGGATGAGGTCTGCCTTCATTTCGCGGATGTGGGTGAGCAGTGCCTGCGGGCTCGGCAGTTCGCCAGGGGTCCCCTTGCAGACGACGAATTGCGGTCCGCCCATGGAGGAGAAGTTCTGCCATCCGCACTGGGCGCTGAAGACCCGCAGTCCGCGAAGGGGCTTCAGGGCGGCCTTCCAGCGGTCAATGTCCTTCGCCAGGGCCTTCTGGAAGGCCTCGGCGTTCGCCAGGAAGAGTGCCCGGCTGGCGGGCCTCAGCTCCCCCAGGCCCTTGGCGATGTGGCGCGCGACGAGGCCGCCGTTCTCCGGGTTCAGCCAGAAGAAGGGATCCCCGGCCGCGAATGCCGCGTTCACATAGCCGGAGCAGTCGGAGGTGGGCAGGTTGGTCCGCGCGGCCCCCTTGGAGACATCAATCCACTTGGGATCGCCGGTCTTCCGCACGGCGGTTCCGGCGGTCCGCAACACCGAGGAGATCGCGGCGGATTCGTTCAGGAAGCCCGTCCACACGATGGCCTCCGCACCGGCCAGGCGGGCCTTCGCCGTGGATTCCACATTGAGATCGCTCCGGAGGATGCAGCCTTTGAAGAGGCTGACGGTCTCGACCTGGCCGCCCCCCACCGCCCTGACGATGGGCTCGATGTCTGCCACCCCCACGGCCACGGTGATCCGGCCCTCTTTCTGCGGGGCCGCGCCGAAGGCGAGCCCTCCCATGGCCAGGAACGCCAGGGCGATCCGCAAAGCTTGATTCAATCCATGGGTCTTCATATCAACCTCCCGGTTGTTTGGGGGTTCCCGGGTTCCGTCAAGGCAGACGCGGACTTCCTGCGCTGGAAAGCGGTCCCTGAACCTCTTCTGGTGGCTTTGGAGATGCGGAGGCACGCCCGTTTGGGCGAACTCCCGGGTGATGGCAAACCCCTGCTTACGGTCCGGATGGACCGGCCTCGCGGACGCTGGGATGGCTTGGCTGAACGGATGCCGGGATGATCCGGGTCCAGGATCGCCGGAGGGCCATGGGGCTCATTCGGCATCACATGGAAGAGCAAGAAGGTTGCCAGTTTTTATAAAACAATATATATCAATATTTAAATATGAAAAATAAGGAGTTGATGACCCGGACATTGCAGAATGCAGAAGAATCCATGGGGCTGGCCCATGCAATTCGCACGAGTTCGCTCAGGCGCGGCGGAGTTTCCGCCAGAGGGTGGTGGTGTGGATGCCAAGGTCCCGGGCGGCGGCCGTGCGGTTCCCGCCATGCCGCTCCAGGGCGGCCTGGATCATCGCCCGCTCCTGGCTTTGCAGATCCTTGCCGGACCCCGGATCTCCTGCGGTGGGGGCGCCCGGAGACAGGCCCTCGAAGGTCGAAGGCAGGTCTGCGGCCTGGATCTGATCCTGGCGGCAAAGCACGCAGGCGTGCTCCACGGCGTTCTCGAGCTCACGGATATTCCCAGGCCAGCTGTGGCGCATGAAACGGTCCATGGCCTCCGGGGTGAATCCCCGGATCGGCCTCCCGTGGAGCGCCACCTGCTTGTCCAGGAACCGTCTTGCCAGGGCGGGAATATCCTCCTTCCGTTCCCGAAGGGGGGGAATTGCAATCTGCATGACATTCAACCGGTAGTAGAGATCCTCCCGGAACCGGCCCTCCCTCACCTCCGTGCGCAGATCGCGGTGGGTGGCGGCCACGAACCGGACATTGGCCTTGATGGAATCGCTGGATCCCAGGGGCTCGTAGGTCCGCTCCTGCAGCACCCGGAGCAGGCGCACCTGGAGGGCCGGGGAGATATCGCCGATTTCATCCAGGAACAGCGTCCCGCTTTCCGCGGCGGCGATCCGCCCCTTGCGATCCCGCTTGGCGTCCGTGAAGGCCCCGGCCTTGTGCCCGAACAGCTCCGCTTCCAGCAGGGTGTCGGGAAGGGCGCCGCAGTTGAGGGTGATCAGCGGCTTGCGCGCCCGGGAACTCAATTCATGGATCGCCCGGGCCATGAGCTCCTTCCCCGTCCCGCTCTCCCCCTGGAGGAGGACGGTGCTGTCGCTCTGGGCGATGAGGGGCAGCAGCTTGAAGATCTCCCACATCCGGTGATTGGCGGAGGTCATGTGATGGAAGGTGGATCGGCCCTCCGCGGCCTTCCGCAGCTCTTCCACGAGCGTCAGATCCCGGAAGGACTCGACGCCCCCGACCACGTCTCCGGAATGGTTCCGCAACAGGGCGGTACTCACGCTGATGGACACCTTCCGCCGGGCGGTGGTGTGGATGTTCACCTGCTTGTTGATCAGGGGCGATCCCGTGGCCATGGTCTCCTTGAGCGCACAGGCCCCCTCGCAGATGTCGGCGTTGAAAACCTTCCAGCAGTGCTGCCCCAGGGCCGCCTCGGGCGATATGCCGATGATCTCGGCCGCGGCCCGGTTGAAGGAGGTGATCCGGAAATCCTCGTCCACGGTGAACACGCCATCGTTGATGGAATCCAGGATGGTGCGCAGGTCCGACGAAAGGTTGTCTGAGGCTGCCCCCGCCGCGCCCTTCCTGGAGAAGTACTTCATGGTTCCCCCTGCCATTGCATTATGCATGGGTTATGTATGAACGGGTGGTGATCTGTACGGGAGCAGGTAGCCCAATCGCCCGTTGGGATGCCCAAGAATACCGCTTGGTCTGATGTCTTCCCTGGGGGGAGAATGATGGTTCCTGGTTATCGGCATAACTCAGCCAGAAAAGACCACCACGAATGGCACGAATACACCCTGCGGGCGCAGGCAGTTCACGAAGGCGCGCCTTCCCGTCCTGGGCCATCCCTTTGTGGGCGGCGGCCCGAGCGGTCCCCAAAAAGCCGTCCGGGCCGCCGCCCACAAAGCCGGTCGCGCTCTGCGCGTCCGGGGGCCAAAGGCCCGGATGACCCGCATCGGTATGTGCGGGCTGTCTTCGTGCCCTTGTCATTGCTCTTGGTGTCCTTCGTGGAGATCTTGAAGAGCCTGCTGCAGGCTGAGTATGGCCGATAATCGGGTGATGGTTTTGTTGAGAGGAGCCAGGCATGGAGATGGTCATTGATTTCCCGGGGGGCGCGCGCGTGGACGCCCATTTCGGCGGGTTCACGGTCATGACGGATCAGTCGCCCCGGGGTGGGGGCGAGGGATCCGCGCCTGAGCCCTTCGCGCTCTTCCTCGCGTCCCTGGGCACCTGTGCCGGGATCTATGTGCTCAGCTTCTGCCAGCAGCGCGGCCTGCCCACCGAGGGCATCCGCCTCGTCCAGCGCATGGCCTTCGACCCCGCGACCGGAAAGCTCGACCGGGTGGACCTGGACATCCAGCTGCCCGCGGGATTTCCCGAGAAGTACCAGGAGGCGCTCATCCGCGCCGCCAATCAATGCGCCGTGAAAAAGCAGCTCGACAATCCCCCGGCCATCCAGGTGGTGACCTCGATCCAGGGCTAGGGACGCTGGGGGAGCTACTCGTAGCGGAGGGCCTCGATGGGGCGGGGCCCGCTCCGCGAGGCGAAGCCGAGTGGGAGGACGCGCCGGGGGCGCGTCCGATCGCGGGGGAGCAGGCGCCGTGCGTGAGACGAAGTCGAACGCCCAGGCGCAAGCCCATGGGCGATGGGGAGCTACTCGTAGCGGAGGGCCTCGATGGGATCCTGCTTCGCGGCCTTCAGGGCGGGCCACAGCCCGAAGATCAGCCCCACGGCCGTGCTGACGCCGAAGCCGAGGACGATGCTCCAGAGGGGCGCCGCGGCGGGGAAATCGAAGACCAGCCGCACCAGCATGGCGATGCCGAGCCCCGCCGCGATGCCAATGGCGCCGCCCACGCCCGTGAGCGCGACGGCCTCCACCAGGAACTGCATGGCGATGTCCTTGCGGGTGGCGCCCAGGGCCTTCCGCACGCCGATCTCCCGGGTGCGTTCCGTCACGGTCACCAGCATGATGTTCATCACGCCAACGCCACCCACCAGGAGGGCGATGCTGGCGATGAGGATCATGGCGCCCGCGATGCCGCCCGTGATGGCGCGGAAGGTCTCCAGCTGGCCCTCGCTGGTGAAGATGGCGAAATCGTTGGGGTCCTTGGCCTTCAGGCCCCGGCGGGTGCGCAGGATCGAGATGCCCTGGTCCATCATGGCCTGCATCTGCTTGGGATCCCTGGGAACCGTCGCGATGTGGATGGTGTCCCCGCTGCCGTTCTTCACATCGGGGAACATTTCATCAAAGGTGCTGAAGGGGATGAGCACGATGTTGTCCGCGCTTCCGCCGAGGAAGGAGCCCCGTTTTTCCAGCAGGCCGATGACCCGGAAGGCGACGCCGGAGATGAGCAGTTCCTGATTGATGGGATCCCGGTGGAACCAGAGCGCCTCGGCCACATCGGGTCCGATGACCGCCGTCCTCGCGGCGTGCGAGATGTCGGCGTCGGCGAAGAACCGGCCATCGGCGATCCCGGCATTGTTGGCGACCGGATAGTCCGGCACGACCCCGGCCAGGGTGGGACCGTTGGCCTCCTTCCCCTTGCGGTTCTTGAAGGTCGTGGAGGCGGCGAGGGCGGGCAGGGACAGGTAGCGTTCCGGGCTCACGGCCGCCGCCAGGGTGTTGAGGCGCTTGAGGGTCTGGGCATCCTCCAGGGTGAGGTTGCGGCGCCGGCGCTGTTCTTCCGGAGGCCCCGTGGGGCCCCCGCCGAAGCGGGGCTCGTACTTCTGATACTGCACCAGGGTGGTGCCGAAACTGGAGAAGGCGCCCGTGATGGCGTCGTTGAACCCGGCCACGAAGCTCACCATGGCGATCACCGTGGCCACCCCCGACACGATGCCCAGCAGCGTCAGGAAGCTTCGCAGCCGCTGGACGAGGATGGAGCGGAACGCGAAGCGGATGTTCTCGATGCCCAGGCTGCGGAGGGAGGAACGGCTCTTCATGGCAGCGGCCTACTCCGCCCGGAGGGCGTCAATGACCGGCAGGTTGGCCGCCCGCCGGGCGGGAAGGAACCCGGCCAGGAGACCCACCCCCGTGGAAAGGCCCACGCCCATGAGCACGATGCCCACGGTGACCTGGGCTGGGAAGCCGGTGACGGCTTTCACCAGCAGGGCCGCCGTCCCGCCGAGAAGGACGCCAATGAGGCCGCCCGCCATGGAAAGGAGGGAGGCTTCGAGGAGGAACTGGCGCTGGATGTCCCGCTTCCGGGCCCCTAGGGCCATGCGCACGCCGATCTCCTGGGTGCGCTCGGCCACGCTCACCAGCATGATGTTCATGATGACGATGCCGCCCACCCCAAGGGAGACCGAGGCGATGAGCGTGAGGAGCACGAAGGTGGCGGTGCTGATCTGGCGCCACAGTTCCTGGAGCTGGTCCTGGGTGAGGAATCCCACGGGATCGGGATCCCGCCAGGAGGTGTGCCGCAGGGCCCGGAGGAAGGCCCGCGTCTCGTCAATGGAAGCGCTCAAGCCCTCCACGCCGCCCCGGGCCTTGATGAAGTAGTCGAGGGGGTCGTTGGGTGCGAAGAAGTTCTTGCGGTAGACCTGGAAGGGGATGATCACCAGCTGATCGCGGTTGATGCCCAGGCCCTTGCCTTCCCTGGGCATGTGTCCGATCACGCGGAAGGGCAGGCCGCGGACCATCAGGATCCGCCCGACGGGATCCTGGCTGGGGAAGATCTCTTCCTTGATGTCGGCGCCGATGACGGCCACGTTCTGCGCGGACTCGTCCTCGCCTTCGGTGAAGAACCGGCCGTTGCCTCCCGTGTCGAGGTTCAGGATCTGGGCGAAGGTGGCGGTACTCCCCACGACGAAGGTATCCGCGAGACGGCGGGTTCCGTGGCTGACGGGGAGGGTCTTGAACGAACGGGTGGCGGTCATCACCGCGTGGCTGAGAACCCCGCTGCTGATGCGCTGGTACTCCTCCCAGGTGAGCTGGGGCCGCTTGACGGCCTGGAGGAATTCCTCGCGGCTGCGGATGATCCCGAACCGGGTGACCACGTACATGTCCGGGGCGAGGATGATCACCTTTTCCTGAACATAGGTGTTCAGGCCCGTGATGATGCCCACCACGCCCACGATGGTGGTCACGCCGATGATGATGCCCAGCAGGGTGAGGAAACTGCGGAGCTTGTGGGCCCGGATGGCCCGGAGGGCCAGGCGGAACAGCTCTTCGTAGTTCATCCGAGTCAGCCCTTCTTTTCGTCCTTCTTCTTGCTCTTGTCCTCGTGGACGCGCTCGCCGCCCTTCAGGTCCCTGATCACGCGGAAGGGACCCGTGATGACGGTTTCGCCGCCCTTGAGGCCGTCGAGAACCTCCACGTTCAGGTCGCCCATGAGGCCCGTCTTGACCGGCGCGAATTGGGTCTTGCCTTCCTTGGTGAGGAGCCACACGCCCTCTTCATCCCTCGGGGCCCCGGCCTTGGGGGTCTCGCCCGGCTTGGGCTTGATCTCGCGGGTCACCAGGGACTGGATGGGGAGGGCCAAGGCCTGGTCGCGGCTGCCGGTGAAAACATCCGCCTGGGCGGAGAGGCCGGGCTTGATGGTGAGGGGCGGATTCTTGATCCACACCTTCACCTTGAACTTGATGGCCTCGTTGGCGCTGAGCTTCAGGATGGGGCTGCCGCCCACTTCGGTGACCTGCCCCTGGAAGGTCTGGTTGGGGTAGGCGTCAATGCGCACCTGGGCCTCCTGGCCCAGCTTCACGCTGGGGATGGAAGCCTCGTCCACTTCCATCTCCGCCTCGACCTTGCTCATGTCGGAGATGGTGAGCAGGATGGTGCCCGCCTGGTTCTGGACGCCGATCACCGCGGTCTCGCCCAGCTCGATGCGGCGGGCGGTGACCACGCCATCCATGGGGGCCTTGATGGTGGATTTCGCCAGGTAGATGGTGGCGTCCCGCAGTCCCGCCCGGCTCTGCTCATAGCGGCGCTGGGAGGCCTGGGTACTGGATTCGGTGGTGGTGAGGGCGGTGCGGAGCTGCTCGAAATCGGCCTGGGAGATGATGCCGGCCTGGCGGTTGGCCTCGGCCCGGGCGAAGTCGCTCTTCGCCTGCTGAAGCCGCGCCTTGGCGGATTCCCAGTCCTTGGCCGAGGCTTCCGAGGCGGCGGCCTGGGCATCGGCGGTGGCCCTGGAACGGGCTGGATCAATTTCCATGAGGAAGGCGCCGGCCTTGACCGCATCGCCCTCCTTCACCGCCAGCTTGGTGACCTGGCCCATGACGTTGGCGGAGATGTCCACCTTCTTCACCGCCTGCACCTTGCCGTTGGCACTGACCTTCGACTGGAGGTTTTCCCGTCCCACCGTGGCCACCTGCACGCCGATGCCCTTATCCTTCAGGCCGGCGAGGCTCAGCCCGCCGATCAGGAGGACGGTCAGGCCTCCGCCGAGGATCCACCACTGCTTCCGCTTCATGTCAAAGGCCTCCCCTGGGGGCTACAGGTTTCTATGTTTCGCCGCTGGGGCCAAGGGGTTTAGTGGGCGGGCTGGTCGTAAATAAAAAAAATTTTCATTGACGATACTGAATTTAATTAGAAAATAATTCTATCTGGAGTTGCCCCTTGCCTCGAATCGCCCAGCCTTCTGCTCTGGCCATCCTTCTGGCCGCAGGTCCCATCATGGCCGCCATCGCGAGCAGTGGTGTCGTCACGGGCCGGGTGGCCGATGATCAGGGACGGCCGGTGGCGGGGGCCACCCTGATCCTGTCGAACCCCGTCTCCGGATACCGCCAGAGGGTCCGCAGCGATGCCAAGGGATCCTTCACCTTCCAGAATGTCCCCTTCAATGCCTACCACCTGGATACCCAGGCCGCGGGGTTGCGGCCCGGCCACCTGGATGTGGATGTCCACAGCCAGCTGCCCCTGGTGGTGCCCGTGACCCTGAAGCCCGAGGGCGCGGTGGTGGTGGTCGAGGAGAACCTGCGCCTGGTGGAGGACCATCCCTCCACCCACCTGGACATTGACAAGAGCACCATCGAGCGCACCCCGGCGGCCGTCCAGAGCCGCGCCATGGAGAGCATCCTGCTCGCCACGCCGGGCTTCATCGCCGACGAGAACGGGCGCTTCCATTTCCGGGGCAGCCACGGCCAGATGACCTACGTGGTGGACGGCATCCCGGTGTCCGATCAGATGCATGCCACCTTCAGCAACAGCCTGGATCCCTCCCAGGTGGAAAGCCTGGAGGTCATCACCGGCGGCATCTCGGCGGAGTACGGCGGCAAGCCCGTGGTGGTGGTGAACATCACCACCAGGTCGGGCCTGGGCACGCCGGATGGATTCGAAGGCGAAGCCTCCTTCGGTGTGGCCCGGTTCAACACTGCCGAAGCAGGCTTCAACGCGCGGGGCGGGAAGGACGCCTTCGGCTGGTTCGTGAGCGGCGCCGCCAGCGAAAGCGACCGTTTCCTGGATCCCGTCACCTTCGAGAACCTGCACAACCACGGGAAGACGGGCCGGATCTTCTCGAGGTTCGACTGGATCCTGGGCAGCCAGGACACGATCCGATTCTCCCTTTCCGGCGGGCGCACGGACCGCGAGGTGGCGAACCTGGCCTCCCAGCAGGCCCGCGGCCAGGATCAGCGGGCGGCCACGTCGGACGTCAATGCGAGCCTGGCCTGGGCGCACCTCTTCAGCGCCAGCCAGAGCCTCGACGCGTCGGTGTTCTTCCGCACCTCGCGGGCGGAGCTGAAGCCCAGCGAGGCGCTGGCGGACGGCTTCACGGCGGGCGGCCATCGCGACTTCCCCTACTGGGCGGAGCAGGACCGCACCCTGGACAACCTGGGCGTCCAGGTGTCATTCACCCAACAGTGGGGCCGGGGAAACCTGCTGAAGGCAGGGGTCCAGCGCATCGCCTTTCCCATCCACGAGCGGTTCAGCTTCGCCATCACGGACGACACCCTGGTGGCCGATCCGGCGGACCCGCTGTATCCGTACTCGCCTTCCGGCGGCGGGAATCTGTTCCGCTTCGACGCGCGGCTCCGGCCCACGCTCACCTCGGCCTTCGTCCAGAACGATATCCATCTGGGCGCCTTCTTCCTGGCCCTGGGCCTGCGCCACGACGCCTACACCGTGGCGGATATCTCCGACAACCTGCTCCAGCCACGCCTGGGCCTCAGCTACCGCGTGGACGCCACGGGCACGGTGCTGCGCGCCAGCTACGACCGCCTGATGATCCTGCGGGAACACGAGAACCTGGCCCTGTCCCTGTCCCAGCAGGCCTGGGATCTCGGTCCCAACGCGGGCACGCCCCGGCAGCCCCTCCGGCCCGAGCGCCAGCACTCGTACAGCTACGGCATCGAGCAGCAGCTGGGCAAGGCCGGGCGCCTCATGATCGAGTACTGGGAGAAGCAGAGCCGCAACGCCGGGGACAGCGCCCAGTTCCTGAATACCGGCGTGCTGTTTCCCGTGGGGGCGGATCGCGGCATCTTCCGCGGCATGAACCTGCGCCTGGATCTGGTGCCCGTGAACGGCTGGTCGGCCACCCTGAGCCTGGGCCGCACCCGGGCCATCTTCCAGGCCCCCCTGGTGGGCGGGCTTCAGCTGGAAGCGCCCGAGGCCGCGCCCGGCGAGCGGTTCCTCATTGACCACGACCAGAAGCTGAGCGCCCAGCTGGGCCTGCGTTTCGAGCGCGGGGGCTTCAATGCCCAGCTCATCGGCCGCTACGATTCGGGCCTGGTGGCGGCGGATCCCGCGGGGGCCGCCGGGAACCCGGACTACGCATTCGGCGTGCCCTATGTGCGCCTGGATTCCGAAGGGACCTGGCGCATCCAGCCCCGCACCACCTGGAACCTGAGCCTGGGCCAGGAATGGAGCCTGTCCGGGCGGCGGCGCCTAGCCCTGGGCCTGGACCTGCTGAACGCCACGGACGAGAAGGGCCTCTACAACTTCCTGAGCGTATTCGGCGGCACCCATGTGATCCCGCCGCGCACCCTGGCGGCGCGGGTGAAGTGGAAGTTCTGAGCGGCTACTTCAGGAAGGGATGCTCCAGGCTGAGGTAGAGGAAGATGGCCGTCTCACCGCGGCTGGGGCCCACGCCGATGGGGATGGCGAGTCCGGGCACGATCTGAAGCCCGCCGGGGAAGGTCCAGGCCCCGCGCAGGCCCGGCGAGATGAAGGCGCTCTGGGTGGGCTGGCGCAGGCCCGGGCCGGCCACGATATCGCCGCTGGTGTAGGCGAATTCCACCAGGAGGTTCAGGTCCTGGCGGGCCAGCCATACGAGGCTCTGGCAAATGTTGGTGGTGCCGATGTCGGCGCAGTTGCCGAGCAGATCCTTGGCGTGGGGTGTGTGGGTGTAGCCCAGATTCATGTGCGTGACGAAGGCATCGCCCAGCGCCACGCTGAGTGGCAGGTTCACCTGGATTCCGAGGTTGCCGTTGCCGCGGCCCGCGTTGTGATTGCCCGTGGGCAGGAGCAGGGAGAGGCGCGGCGCGAAGGCCACCACCGACGCGCCATCCCCGAGGGCCTGGTACCGGTAGTTCAGCGCCAGATCCCCTAGGCCGCGGCGCCCTCCATCCGGAGAGGAGGCCAGCCGCTGCACCGGCGCGGTGAGACTCACCTGATGGCGCTGGCCGCCCCAGGGCCATTCCTCGGTGAAGGTGTAGACCCAGTCCCCGCTGCGCTGGAGGCGCGAGAAGGTCTGGATGTGCTGGATGACGCCCGCTTCCTGGTTGTAGGCCTCCTCGAGGAGGAAGGAGTTGTCCTGGATGGGGAGGGGGCGGGCGGGTTCCTGGGCGCCCAGGGGGACTCCCAGGACCAGGAGGAAGCAGAGGGGGAAGGGCGGGAAGCAGTTCATGGAACTGATTCTCAGTATCATTTAGCTTCAACACAACCCCCTCACTCCGGGACGTGACGGGGGTCACTCCCGGAGTGAGGGGGGGTACTCCAGCGGGTTCAGGGGGTGCCGTGCGTCAGTCCCCGGCGCTTGCCCATCCACTCATAGAAGCCGGGGAGGACCAGCAGGGTGAACAGGGTGGAGGTGACGAGTCCGCCGATCATCACGATGGCCAGGGGCCGCTCCAGCTCGCTGCCGCCGAACCCGAGCATCATGGGCAGGAGGCCCAGGATGGCGGCGCCGGCGGTCATCAGCTTGGGACGCACGCGGCCCAGACTGGCCTCCAGCACGGACTGCCTGAGCGACAGGCCCGAGGCGTAGAGCTCCTTGGTCTGCGTGATGAGCACCAGGCTGTTCTGCACGGCCACGCCGAAGAGGCCGATCATGCCGACGATGGAACTGACGTTCCAGGTCTCGCCCGCCAGCCAGAGGCTGAACAGCCCGCCCGCGAAGGCATTGGGCAGGGTGGCCAGCACGACCACCACCTCCCACCACCGGTTGAGGGCCACATAGAGCAGGCCCACCACGATGCCCAGGGCGACGGCGATGGCGATGAGGAGGCGCTGCTGGGTTTCGCGGGCCTCCTCGATCTTGCCGCCCAGCTTCACGATGGTGCCCTTGGGCAGCGCGTACGAGGCCAGGAGGGCGTCCACCTGCTTGGCCGCACCACCGAGGTCGCCCTCGGTGCGAAGGTTCAGGGCCAGGCGCCGCTGGGCGGATTCCCGGCGGATCATGCTGGGCGTGGTGGATTCCTCGAAACGCACCACCTGGCCCAGCTCCAGCACCCGGCCATCGTCCAGCACCAGGGGCAGACGCTGGAGCCGCTCAGGCGTGACCTCGCCGGCGATCTGGAACTTCACCACCCGTCCGATGCGCTGGGGGCCATCGTAGCGGGGGGAGACCTCGATGCCCTGGAGCGCCGCCTGCAGCGTCTTGAGCAGGAGGGGCCTCGGCACGCCGAGCTGGCGGAGGGCGAGATCGTCCACCTTCACCTGCCACTTGGGAAGGGGGCCCCCGGTATCCGGCGTGACGGACCTGATCCCCGGCAGTTCGGACAGCTTCTTCCGCAGATCGGGCTCGATGGCCTCCAGGGCCGCCATGTCCGGATTGAAGAGTTTCACCTGCAGATCGGCGGGGGTGCCGCCGAGGCCTTCGGAGATCTTCATGTTCATGGGGGTGGTCAGTTCCACGGGGTAGGGCATCTCCTCCGCGAGGGCGCCCAGGGCCGCCTCGACCTTCTTGGGATTCGCGCCCTTCTCCAGCAGCACGAGGATATCGCTGGAATAGTGCGGCATCGGGTCCTCGGTGGCATCGCCCCGTCCCGTGCGGCGGTAGTAGTCCTTCACGCCGGGCACCTGCCGGATGCGCCGGCCGAGGATCTTGTTGCCCTGGTCGACCGCTTCGAGGCTGGTTTCCGCAGGGAAGTTGGGCGTGAGGATGTAGGCGCCTTCATCCAGGCTCGGCAGGAAGTTGCTGCCCAGGCCCAGGGCCAGCACGACGCTGGCGGCGGTGATCGTGGCGGCCACGGCCAGCAGCTTGGCGCCGTGGCTCAGGGCCCAGGTCAAGGCGGGGCGGTAGACCTCCTTCAACCGGGTGACGAAGCGGGGCTCCTCCAGCACGGTATCCGGGGGCAGGAACCGCTCCACCAGCGTGGGCACCAGGGTGAAGCTCAGGATGAGGCTGAGCGTCATGGCGGATCCCACGGCCACGGCCAGGGGCGCGTACAGCTTTCCCGCCACGCCGCCGATGGCCAGCAGCGGAATGAACACCGCGAGAATCACCAGCACGGCGATGAGGATGGGGATGCCCACCTCGGCGGCGGCGGCCACGAGGGTGGCACGGCGGGAGGCGGGGTCGGAGCTGTGGGCCTGGTGCAGCCGGTGGGTGAGGTTCTCCACCATGATGACGCCCGCATCCACCAGCAGGCCCACGGAGATGGCGAGGCCGCCGAGGGTGAGCGCGTTCAGGCCCAGGCCCATGAGCCGGAGGGGGATCGCCGCGCCGAGGGTGGCCAGGGGCAGGAGGATGATGACGATCAGCGCCGCGCGCAGGTTGCCCAGCAGCACCACGAGCACCAGGCCCACGAAAGCGCCGCCGATCAGCAGCGCCAGGGTGACGCCGCTGAGGGCATGGCTCACGAACGCGCCCTGGTCGTAGAACATCTCCAGCTTCATGCCTTCGGGCAGGCCCTTCCGGAGCTCCGGCAGGGCTTCGCGCACGGCCCGGGCGGTGCTGAGGGCCTCGGCCGTGGGCTGCTTCACCACCCGGAGCGACACGGACTCGGCGCCCCGGTAGGTGGACAGGCCGCGGCGGAAGCCCGAGCCCTCCCGCACATCCGCCACCTCGCCCAGGAACACGGTGCCGCGCTGGGTCTGGATGGGCAGCTTCCGGAGCTCGTCGGGCGTGGGCGCGGCACTGCCCAGGGTGACGAACCAGCCCTTGTCCTGCAGTTCGAGGATGCCGGCGCCGCCGTCCTGATCGCTGCCCTCCAGGGCCTCCATGGCCCTTCCGAGGGGAACGCCCAGCAGGCGCATGCGGTCGGGCCGGAGCAGCACCTGGATCTGTCTCGCCTCGCCGCCCAGGGCCTCCACCCGCGCCACGCCGGACACGGCCTGGAGCCGGGGGACGATCACCTTCACGGCCTGGTCCCGGAGGGCCACCGGGCCCACCGCGGGCCCGATGAGCACGAGCTCCTGGATCTCCTGCAGGCGGCCCGCGGCGCTGGTCACCAGGGGGGACTGGGTGCCGGGGGGGAAGCCGCCCATGATGGCCGACAGCCGCTCGCCCACCAGCTGGCGGGAGCGCCAGGGATCGGTGCCATCCTCGAAGGCGATGATCACCTGCACCAGGCCGGCCTGAACCGTGCTGATCACGCGCTTGACGCCCGGCAGGCCGCCCAGGGCTTGTTCCAGCGGCTGGGCCACGGCCAGCTCCAGTTCCGCCGCGGAACGCCCGGGGCTCTGGATGAGCAGCTGGAGCGAAGGCAGGGACAGATCCGGGATCAGGTCGCGCTTGAGGCTGAGGAAGGTGAGCGTCCCGGTGAAGGCCAGCAGCAGGGTGGCCCCGAGAACCAGGCCCCGCTTGGGCAGGAGCCAGGTGAACCAGCGCGTCAGCAGGGAAGGCTTGCCGCTACTCATCGCCGCCTCCCGACTTGAGGCGCATCAGCTTGGACTTGAGCAGGTAGGCGCCTTCCGTGAAGACCTTCCCGCCGGCGGGCAGGCCATCGAGCACCAGGGTGTCGCGGGCCACGTCGGGCCCCCGCTTGACGGGGCGGAAGCGGGCGAGGTCGCCCTCCTTGAGGAACACGCCCCAGACGCCGTCAATCTGCTGAAGGGCCGAAGAGGGCACCAGGACGCCCTGTCCCACGGGCACCTGCACCTCCAGGGGCGTGCCGGGCAGGGGAAGGGGCGCGCCGGACAGGCGCATCCGGTAGGTCAGGCGGCGGGTCATGTCGCCCATGGTCGAGGGGAGGCCCACGATCTCGCCCCGCCAGGTGCGGCCTTCATCGCGGACGACCGCGCGGCTGCCGAGCTTCCATGCGCCGGGGGCCGGGGGGGGGAGTTCCACCAGCGCCAGGGAGGCCGAGGCGGCCTGGAAGGTCCCCAGTTCCTCATTCATGGCCACGCCCTGGCCCAGCTGGGCCTTCCAGGCGGACACGGTCCCGGCGCTGGGGGCGCGGAGCACGAAGGTGCCGTCGGCCTGCTCGGGGGCCACGCCCCGGGCCTGGAGGGAGATGCGGGCGGATTCCGCCTCGGCGCTGGCGCTGGCCTGTTCCGCCTCGGCCAGGTCCAGGTCCCTCCGGGCCCCGGCCTGGGCCGCCGCGAGGCGCTGTTCCCGGGCCAGGTCCGCCTGGGTGCGCTTGAGGCGGGCCTGGGCGGTGAGCCATTTCGACTTGAGATCGGCCAGTTCCGGACTGCGGAGCGTGAGCAGCTGCGCGCCCTTGGCGACGGGGCGGCCCGGCGCGGCCGGGGCGGTGGCGACGATGCCACTCACCGGGGCCGTGAGGATGGCCCGGGCGGATTCATCCCCGGCAGCCTCGGCGGGGAACCAGACCTGGAGGGTCGCGGACGCGGGAACATCCACGGTGTGCAGGCCTTCCTGGATGCTCTTCAGGGGCACGGCGCCCCCATCGGGCAACTGGGCCTGGGTTTTCGGGGCTTCGGCCGGGGGCTCGGACTTGCAGGCCTGGAGGCCCAGGAGGGCTCCGGCCGCCAGGAGGATGGGCAGCGCGGCAGGGTGAAGGCGGAAGGGGGTCATCGGGCATCTCCAAGGGTCAGCAGATCGAGTTCAGCGGCGAGGGCATGGGCTTCGCGGAGGCGCTGGAAGGAGGCGCTTTCGGCCTCCAGCAGCTGGCGGCGGAGCAGCAGGGCGTCCGAGGGGCGTTCCCGGCCTTCCCGCAGCCGCGTATCCACGGCCTTCAGCGCCGCGTCGAAGCCGCGGGCCGCTGAGGTGTCGCCAAAGGTGCGCAGCCGGGTGAAGGCGGTCTGGAACCTGGATTCCAGCTGGAAGGCAGTGGATTCGGCCTCCCGGGCCAGGGCATGGCGACCCGTGGTCTTTTCGCGATTCTGGGCGCTGATCTCTCCGGGACGGGGCAGGCGGAAGGCCACGCCCAGCCGGGTGATGCGCTCATCGCCTTCCGAGGCGTAGCTGCCCTTCAGGCTCCAGCGGGAGGTCTTCAGGGCCTGATCGAGCTCGAAGGAGGTGCGGTCGGCGGCGTTCCGGTCCGCCAGGGCCCTCCGCATCAGGCTTTTCTGGAAGGCCTCGCTGAGGCCCTCAGGGGCAGGCAGCGTGGGCGTCCCGGGTTCGGCGAGGGGCAGCGGTTCCGGGGGCAGGTTGGCCAGGGCGCGCAGGGCGGCCCAGGTCTCGCTGGCCCGGCGCTGGGCCTCGCCGAGATCCATGCGGAGGCGCAGGAGGTCGCCGCGGACCAGGTCCGCCTGGTAGGCGGGATCCGCGCCGGAGTCCACCCGGGCCTGGGCCACGCGCACCCAGGTTTCGGTGAGGGTGATCTGGGAACCGCGAAGGCCCAGCTGGGCCTCGGCCAGCCAGGCGTCGAGGTAGGCCAGGCGCAGGCGATGGCGGGCCTCCGCCCGGGCCAGGGCCAGCAGGGACCCCTGGGCCCGGTCGAGGCTGTCCCGGGCGCCGGAGCGCACGGAAGGCGCCAGCAGCAGGGGGGCGTCCACCTGGGCCACCTTGTCGGTGCTGGTGGACCCGGGGCCGTTGCGCCGGCCCGCCTCGGCGGTGAGGGTGGGCGCCTCGCGCAGGATCCCGCCGGTGGCGGCCAACTGGCGGTGCCGGGCCGCCAGATCCGCCTCAAGACGGAGCAGGACGGGGTCGGAGCTGGCCCGGGCCAGCAGGGCCTCGTAGGTCAGGGCCTCGTGGGCCGGGGACGGGGTGGGAAGTTCCTGGGCCTGGACGCTCAGCGCGCAGGCCAAGGCCCAGGGGAGAAGGGCTCTGGTCATCGGTTCCTCGTGGGTCATCACATGAATCCCGGGCGGGGGCCGGGTGGGTGGGATCGCGAACGGGCGATCAGATCATGGTCAGGCGAGCATCCGGGGAGGGGCCTTGATGGGCTGGGGATGGGCGGAGCAGGTGGGACCGGTCTGGGCCACGGAATAGGTGCGCGCCGGCAGCGCCAGGGGCAGGCGGGGCAGGTCGGGCAGGGGGGGCACGGGGCAGCCGTGGTTGCAGAAGAAGTGGCAGCCGGCCACCCCGTCGCCGGTCTGGCCTTCGGCGTAGATGAAGGGATCCAGTCCCAGTACGACGGCCGCGCCGCCGGGGGGGATGGCCACCTCCGCCAATCCCGAATGCCAGGCCGCATGGACCAGGTACACCAGGGCCAGGGTCAGCATCAGGCTGGCCGAGGCACGCTTGAGGATCCGGTTCAGGCTGAGGGTCATTGAATGTCCAGGGAACGACTATATCGAAATTTGGCTACCAGAACCAACGGATCTTCATGGATGGACAAAGGTTGAGGCAAAAAGGCAGCGGCCCTGGAGGTCATCAGAAAAGCATCGGGATACTTAGTGATACGATGGCATGTCCTTACGACCTGTCTGGAGACTCCATGCAACCCCGTTCCCTGGCCCTATCCCTCCTGGCCCTCGCGTTGGCCGGTACATCCCTTCGTGCTGACGAAGGCATGTGGACCTTCGACAACCTGCCCACGAAGCAGATCCAGGCCCATTTCGGCTGGGCGCCGGACCAGGCCTGGCTGGATCATGTGCGCCTTTCCTCGCTGCGCTTCCCCGGCGGTTCCGGCTCCTTCGTGAGCAGGGACGGCCTGGTGCTCACCAACCATCATGTGGGCCGCGGCTGGATCCAGCGCGTGAGCAGCAGGGACACCGACTATGTGAAGAACGGCTTCGCCGCCGCCACCCGGGAGCAGGAGATCAAGGTGCCGGGCCTGGAGCTGATGACCCTCATGGCCATGGAGAATGTCACGGATCGCCTGGCCAGGCTGGAGAAGGCCGGCACGCCCGAAAAGCAGGCCCTGAAGCTCCGCGAGATCGAGATCGAGAAGATCAAGAAGGAGATGCAGGAGAAGAGCGGCCTCACCTGCGAGCACGTCACCCTCTACCAGGGCGGCGAACACTGGATCTACAGCTACAAGAAGCACACCGACGTGCGCCTGGTCTTCGCGCCCGAACAGCAGGTCGCCTTCTTCGGCGGCGATCCCGACAACTTCACCTTCCCCCGGCACAACCTGGACTTCTCCATCTTCCGGGTCTACGAGAACGGCCAGCCCTACCAGCCCAAGGACTTCCTCAAATGGACGGAAACGGGCCTCAAGGCCGGTGACCTCACCTTCGTGACCGGACATCCGGGCCGCACCAACCGCCAGGACACCCTGGCCCAGATGCACTACTCCCGCGACTTCGCCATCCCCATGCGCCTCAAGGCCATGGAGCGCCGCAAGGCCGCCATGGTCGAGTACGCCAAGCTCTCCCCCGAAGCCTCGCGTCAGGTCAGCACCCAGATCTTCGGCATCGAGAACAGCCTCAAGGCCACCACGGGCTACTGGTCCGGCCTGAAGGACAAGGCGGCCATGGCCCGCATCGAAGCCGCCGAAAAGGATCTGCGCGCCAAGGTGGCCAAGGATCCCAAGCTGACGGCCGCAGCGGGTCAGAGCTGGGCCAGGATCGAGCAGGCCACCCAGATCGCCAAGGGCATGGCCAAGGAAAGCATGAGCGTGGGCACGGCCGGCTCCACCCTGCTGGGCTACGCCCTGGCCCTGGTGCGCATCGCGGATGAAGAGACCCTGCCCAGCGAAAAGCGCCTGCCCGAGTACAGCGACGCGAACCTGAAGACCGCCAGAACGCGACTGGGCATCCCCACACCCTTCTACAAGGAGCAGGAAGCCTTCATGTTCACCAGGGGCCTTGAGGACGCTGCCCGGGAACTGGGCCCGAAGCATCCTTTCGTGAAGGCCATGCTGGGCGGCAAGTCCCCCGCCGAGGTCGCCAAGGCCGCGGTGGAAGGCTCGAAGCTGAGCGACCCCGAAGCCCGCAAGGCCCTGCTGGCCGGCGGGAAGAAGGCCATCGCCGAAAGCACGGACCCGATGATCGCCCTGGCGAAGAAGCTGGACCCCATCGGCCGCGAGCTTCGCAAGAAGCAGGAAGACCAGGTGGCGAGCGTGATCACCGAGCAGGGCACCCGCATCGCCAAGGCCCGCTTCGCCATCTACGGCAAGAACACCTACCCCGACGCCACCTTCACCCTCCGGCTCTCCTACGGCGCCGTGGCCGAGTACCCCGCCAACGGCACCCTGATCCAGCCCTTCACCACCTTCGGCGGCCTCTTCGACCGCTACGACGGCTGGGGCGGCAACGCGGCCAAGGCCCACCGCGGCGACTGGAGCCTGCCCCAGCGCTGGGTGGAGAAGCGGGGCGCGCTGGATGCTTCGGTGCCCTTCAACTTCGTCCACAAGGCAGACATCATCGGCGGCAATTCCGGTTCGCCCGTCATTGACCGGAAGGGCGAACTGGTGGGTCTCATCTTCGACGGCAACATCGAAAGCCTGCCCGGCAACTACTTCTACGACGAGGCCGTGAACCGCGCCGTCTCGGTGGATGCCCGCGCCATCGTCCACGCCCTGGACAAGGTCTACGGCGCCACGGGGCTCGTGGCCGAGCTGACCGGCAAGTAAGAAGATTCGGCTTTTAACCGCAGATGACGCAGATTGCGTAGATGAAATGACTCTCACCGGATGTGTGGTTTCATATCTGCGTCATCTGCGTCATCTGCGGTTTCATAATTCTGGTTTCTGGAGTTCCCATGCGCCTCTCCGCCCTGGTTCTGCTGCTCGCCCTGCCCGCGCTGCGCGCGGACGAGGGCATGTGGACCTTCGACAACATCCCCGTCCAGAAGATCAAGGCGAAGTACGGCGTGGACCTCGACGCCGCCTGGTTGAAGCGGCTGCGACTGGCCACGGTGCGTTTCCCGGGCGGGACCGGCGCCTTCGTGAGCCGGGAAGGCCTGGTGGTGACGAACCACCATGTGGGCCGCGGGGCCATCGCCCAGGTATCCAGCGCCAAGGCCGACCTCGTGAAGGACGGCTTCGCCGCCGCCACCCGGGCCGAGGAGGTCAAGGTTCCGGGTCTGGAGCTGATGATGCTGGTCTCCACGGAGGATGTGACGGCCCGGGTGAACGGCGCCGTGAAGCCCGGCACCGCCGACAAGGACGCCCTCGTGGCCAGGCGCAACGCCCTGGGCGAGCTGCGCCGGGCGGAGGAGGCGGCGACGGGCCTGACCTGCGAGCCCGTGACCCTCTACCAGGGCGGCGAGTACTGGCTCTACCGCTACAGGAAATTCAGCGACGTGCGCCTGGTCGCCGCCCCTGAATTGCAGGTGGCGGCCTTCGGCGGCGATCCCGACAACTACACCTACCCACGCCACAACCTGGATTTCGCCCTGTTCCGCGTCTACGAGAACGGCCAGCCCTACAAGCCCGAGGCCATCCTGCCCTTCAGCGCAAAGGGCGTCGCCATGGACGAGCTGACCTTCATCTCGGGCCATCCCGGCTCCACCTACCGCCAGCAGACCCACGCCCAGATGGTGTATGCCCGCGACACCGGCATTCCCTTCCAGCTCCGGTCCATGACCCGCCAGAAGGTAGCCCTGCAGGCCCTGTCAGCCACCTCGCCGGAAGCCCATCGCATCGCTGCCGAGGCCATCTACGGCATCGAGAATGGCTTCAAGCGGCTCAGTGGGCAGCTGCTGGGTCTCGCCAAGCCCGAAAATCTCCGCAAAGTGGAAGACGCCGAAAGGGCCCTGAAAGCCGCCGTGGCGAAGGATCCCGCCCAGCAGGCCCGGGTGGGTGGCAGCTGGGATCGCGTGGCCCAGGCGGTGGCCCGTCAGAAGGCCCTGCTGAGGGAGTCGTCCCATGTGGGCGCGGGCCGCGTGGCGCTGCTGGGACACGCGCTCACCCTGGTGCGCCTCCCCGGCGAGGAGGCCAAGCCCTCGGCAGAGCGGCTCATGGAATTCAGCGATGGCAACCTCAAGGCCACCAAGGCGCGGGTGCTGGCGCCCCGGCCCGTGCAGAAGCTCGTTGACGCCACGCTGCTGGCCGCGGGGTTGCAGGAGGCCAGGGAGGATCTCGGCGCCGATCATCCCTTCGTGCAGGCCATGTTGGGCGGCCAGTCGCCGGAGGCCGTGGCCAAGGCCGCCGTGGAAGGATCGAAGCTGGATGATCCCGCCGTGCGGAAGCAGCTCGCGGAGGGCGGCAGGGCGGCCCTGGACGCCAGCTCCGACCCCATGATCCTGCTCGCGAAGCAGCTCGATCCCTTCAACCGGGCCGTGCGCAAGCAGGTGGAGGACGAGGTCACCAGCGTGTTCACGGAACACGGTGGGCGCATCGCCGAAGCCCGCTTCAAGGCCTTCGGCAAGACACTCTATCCCGACGCCACCTTCACCCTGCGCCTGGGCTACGGCCCCGTGGCCACCTACGCCAACGGCACCGGCACCAAGGCCCAGCCCTTCACCACCTACATGGGCATGTACGACCGGCACCTGGGCTGGGGCGGCAATGCCGCCGCCGCGGAAGCGGGCGCCTGGACGCTACCCCAGCGATGGCTGGACCGGCAGGGGCAGCTGGATCTCACGACCCCCTTCAACTTCATCTACGCCTGCGACACCGTGGGTGGCAACAGCGGCAGTCCCGTGGTGAATGTGAAGGGCGAGTTCGTGGGCATCAATTTTGACAGCGTGTTCGAAGGGCAGGGCGGCTACTACGTCTACGACCCCGACACCAAGCGCGCCGTGGCCACGGACGCCCGCGCCATCCTCGAAGCCCTGCGCAGGATCATGGATGCGGGTCATCTCGTGACCGAGTTGACCGGAAAGTAGATTCATGGATCTCTACTTCTCCTGCTCACTCACCGGCGGGCGCCAGGATCAGCCGGTGTATGCAGCGATGGTGGCGCACCTTCAGGGCCTCGGCCATCACGTGTTGACGGCGCATCTGGCATCCGAATCCGTGCTGGCCGCGGATGGCGGGTTGTCACCGGAGGCCATCTTCGCGAGGGACACGGCTTGGCTCCGTGGATGCGACGCGGTCATCGCGGAAGTGAGCACCCCTTCCCACGGCGTGGGCTTCGAGATCGCCTGCGCCCTGGCGCAGGGCAAACCCGTGCTCTGCCTGGCCCGGGAAGGCGTCCGCGTCAGCAAGATGCTCACGGGCATCCGGCAGGCCGGGTTCGAGTTCCGGACCTACCGCGCCCCCGGTGAAGCCCATGGCCACATGGAGGCCTTCCTGGCGCGATACTAGCGCCAGCTTCTCCAGGGAGGACGCCATGTCCGATGCCGGTACCACCCGCCGTGATCTCTTCAAGCTGGGCGCCGCCACGGCCGCCGGACTCATCGCCACCCGGCTGGGCGCGGTGGAAGTCAATGAGCCCGTGGCGCTGAAGCCCGCGCCGAAGGCCCCCTTCAACCCGGCCACGGCTGCCTCCATGCCCACCCGCAACCTGGGGCGGACAGGCCTCCATGTGGGCCTCTTCAGCCTCGGTGGCCAGGCGGCCATAGAAAAGCCGAACAATGAAACAGCGGCCATCCCTCTCATCGAGCGGGCCCTGGATCTGGGCGTGAACTATCTGGATACCTCGGCGAGGTACGGCGGCGAGGCCCGCTGGAGCGAGCAGTACTTCGGGCAGGTCATGAAGCGGCGGCGCAGGGAAGCCTTCCTCGCCACCAAGACCCACGACCGCACGGCGGATGGTTCCCTGCGGATTTTGGAGACTTCCCTGAAGCTGCTGCAAACGGATCATGTGGACCTCTGGCAGCTCCACGCCATGAGCACCATGAAGGATGTGGACGATGTCTGCGCCAAGGGCGGCGCCCTCGAAGCGTTCCAGAAGGCCCGGGACCAGAAGCTGGTGCGCTTCCTGGGCCTCAGTGGCCATACGGATCCCGAGGTGCTGGCCGAGGCCATCCGCCGCTTCCCCTTCGACTGCCTGCTCATGGTCCTCAACGCGGCGGACACCTGGCACCTGCCCTTCCAGAAGACCCTGCTGCCCCTGGCCGTGGAAAAGGAGATGGGCATCATCGGCATGAAGATCCCCGCCCGGGGCCGCATCCTCGAAGGCGTCCCGCCGCCGTCCCCCGACAAGCAGCGGGGCACAGCGAAGCACGACCGCCCCGGCACCCTCACCATGAAGGAGGCCATGCGCTACTCCCTGTCCCACCCCGTGAGCACCGTCATCATCGGCGTGGACACCATCGCCCAGCTGGAAGAGAACGTCCGCATCGCCCGGGAGTTTCTGCCGTTCAATGCAACCCAGCTTGAGGCCATGGAACAGAAAGTGAAGCCCATCTACGGGCAGGCCAACTGGTACAAGCGGGATGCCCCGGCGAATCCGAAGTAAGAAGAAATCGGGCGGATGAGATCTTGTAGCAATATGGGGCGGATCGCGCCATGGTGGTGCTGAGCGTGAACATGACCTTTGGAAATGGCAGCGCTTGGCAAAGCCCAGAAGCCTGCGAGTCACTTCCTCGACGGAGTGGCACGAAAGGATGGCGAGGGTGACGATGAATGAGCAAGAGACTCAACCGAAGGCTACACCTGTGGTGAACGACTTGGAGTCACGAGCCCACATCCAGTTGCTCGTATTGATCGTGGCCATCTCCCTCGGCATCTACCTCTGCTACCGGATGATCCTGCCATTTCTCCCAGCACTCGTCTGGGCTCTGACGCTGGCGATCTTGTTCACGCCCTTCCACCGGTGGCTGGAGTCCAAACTGAAACGCGCCAACCTGGCGGCTGCGGTCTCTGTGCTGGTGGTGGGTTTGATCGTGGCCGTCCCGGCAACCTTTCTGGGGCAGCGGCTCATCGTGGAATCAGCCAGAGGCGCAGACATCGTCAAGACGAAGGTCGAAACCGGCGAATGGCGACGTGCCATCGAAGCGCAGCCGCGCCTGGCGCCGCTCGCTGGCTGGATCGAACAGCAGGTGGACCTGCCGGGGGCGGTCAAGTCGATCGCCACGTGGCTGACCACCACCGCTGGGTCCATCGTGAAGGGATCCTTGATCCAGGTGATCGGCTTTTGCCTCACCTTCTATCTGCTTTTCTATTTCCAGCGCGACCGTCATGCGGCGCTCAGGTCGCTGCGGTTTTTGTCTCCACTCTCGGAAGCGGAAATGGATCGGTTGTTCGGTCGGGTCGAAGATACCGTTTATGCCACGGTTTACGGAACGCTGGCCGTCTCCGCCGTGCAGGGTCTCCTGGGCGGCCTGATGTTCTGGTGGCTGGGCCTGTCGGCCCCGTTGCTTTGGGGCATGGTGATGGCGGTGCTGGCCGTGGTACCGGTGTTTGGCGCCTTTATCATCTGGGTTCCTGCGGCCTGCTTCCTGGCGCTGGAAGGCAGCTGGGGGAAGGCCCTGATCCTCACCCTGTGGGGCGGTGTGATCGTCGGTGGGATCGACAACCTGCTTCTACCCATCCTGGTGGGGAACCGGCTGAAACTTCACACCATCCTGGCCTTCTTGTCGGTGATCGGCGGGTTGATGGTGTTCGGTCCGTCCGGCCTCATCCTCGGGCCCATCGTGCTAACGATCACCACGGTGCTTCTGGAATTCTGGCGCCATCGAGCCGTGGATCCATCCATCGGGGAGATGCCTTCCTGACCCACAGCGTCGTGGATGGAAGGATGATCCGCTGGCGGCTCCCCGCCAGGGTTTACAGCAGAGGGTAGAGGTCCGTTCGCCGATCCTTCAGCGCCGGAAACCGCTCCCGCCAGGCCCGCAGCTGGTCCAGATTGATGTCACCGAGCACCAGCCCTTCGGTGGCATCACCCATTGCGACCACTTCGCCGAAGGCATCGTGGATGGCGGATCGGCCGGGGTAGTCCAGGCCCTGCGGATCCCGGCCCACGCGATTGACGCCACACACGGCCATCTGGTTTTCGATGGCCCGGGCGGCCAGGAGGGTGGACCAGGCGGAGATGCGCCGTGCAGGCCAGTTGGCGGGCACGAAGACCACTTCGGCGCCCCTGGCGGCCAGGGCGCGGAAGGGTTCGGGGAAGCGCAGGTCGTAGCAGATCTGCAGGCCACAGGGGATGCCATCCACCTCGAAGAGGGGGCACTCCGTTCCGCCGGTGTAGTGCCGGTTCTCCTCGCCGTAGGAGAACGGGTGGAGCTTGCGGTAGATCGCCACCAAGGATCCATCCGGGGCGGTGACGAAGGCCGCGTTGCGGGGATGGGGGGCGTGGGTTTCGACGGCCGAGCCCACGAGGTAGAGGCCGAACTCCCGCGAGAGCGCCGCCAGGGCCTCGGTGGTGGGGCCGGGCAGGGCTTCCGCGAAGGGCTCGGGCGCCATGGTGAAGCCCAGGGTAAAGAGTTCCGGGAAGACCGCCACCCGGGCCCCCGCTCCGGCGGCTTGGGCCACGAAGCCCCGGGCCCGGGCGAGGTTCGTCGCGGGATCCTGCCAGAGGGTGGCCTGCTGGATCA
This sequence comes from Geothrix sp., assembly GCA_030681515.1. Classification (GTDB taxonomy): domain Bacteria; phylum Acidobacteriota; class Holophagae; order Holophagales; family Holophagaceae; genus Geothrix. Next base: position 105,555 of record JAUXSE010000028.1, read on the forward strand.
GGGCGACGCGGAGGGTCGTGGACATGAGGGTATCCCGGGGACGGAAGGCGCAGCGCGAGCCTCCGCCATGATCCCATCCTGACAAGTCCCGGCTGCTCCTTCTACACTGCTGGAATCCCACGAGGCTGACATGCGCGTTGAGGTGGTACTCCTGCCCTTGCTCCTGACCCTGGCTCCTGGCCTGGGCGCGGCCGACAGGCCCCGGCCCGGGGGGGATGTGGCGACGGTCCGGCTGCTGGAGGATCCCGCGCTGCAGCGCCTGGGGGAGCGGCTGTTCATGGACGCCCGCCTGTCGCGCCCGGAGGGCCAGGCCTGCGCGGCCTGCCATGATGCGGCCTCGGGGTGGTCCGGGGCCGACCACGAGAAGAACCTGGCCAGCGGCATCTACCCCGGCGCCGTGCCCGAGCGCTTCGGCAACCGGCGGCCCACCACGGCGGCCTATTCCACCTACAGCCCGGTCCTCCACGCGAAGCTGGACGACGGCGAGATCCTCTTCGTGGGCGGGGCCTTCTGGGACGGCCGCGCCACGGGCCACCTGCTCGGGAACCCTGCCGCGGACCAGGCCCAGGGGCCCTTCCTCAACCCCGTGGAACACAATCTCCCGGATGCCGGGACCGTTGTGCGGCTCGTGGAATCGGGGCCCGACGCGGACCTGTTCCGGCAGGCCTGGAAGACCCATGGCGTGGACGCGCCTTCCGGCGAAGCGACCCGGCGGAAGTTCGGACTCGTCGCCCTGGCCCTGGCGGCCTTCCAGCACTCGCCCGCGGTCAGTCCCTTCACTTCCAAATACGACGCCTACCTGCGCGGACAGGTCCGGCTGTCGCCGGTGGAGCTGCGGGGGAAGACGGTCTTCGAGGGCAAGGGGAAGTGCGCGGATTGCCATCCGAACCGGAAGGGGCCGGGCGGAGTCATGCCGCTCTTCACGGACTTCACCTACGACAACCTGGGCTTCCCCGCCAATCCGGAGAACCCCTGGTACCGCATGGGGCCGGAGCTGAATCCGGCGGGAGCGGCCTGGGTGGATCTGGGCCTGGCGGCGACCCTGGAGACCCTCCCCCAGTACGCCCGGCTGGCCCCGTCCCACCTCGGGAAGCACCGGGTTCCGACCCTCCGGAACGTGGACAGGCGCCCCCACCCGGGCTTCGTGAAGGCCTACGGGCACAACGGGTACTTCAAGAGCCTGGAGGCGGTGGTCCACTTCTACAACACCCGGGATGTGCTGCCTCCGCCGGAGGCGGTGGCCCAGCCGCGCCCCGGCGAGAACTGCTGGCCCCGCCCGGAGGTGGCGGTGAACCTGAACCGCGAGGAACTGGGCGACCTCAAGCTGAGTCCCGCGGAGGAGGCGGCCCTGGTGGCCTTCATGCGCACCCTGTCGGATGGCTACCTTCCCCCGCGGTCGAAGCCCGTTCCCCGGTTGGCCGCGCGGTCTAGCCGGCGCTGACCGGCCCGGCCCTCCGGGGTGAATCCCTGTTCCCGATCGTCGGCCTGCCGCCGCCTGGCATCAGGCCCGGAAGCGCAGGGGGTCCAGGGGGCCCGCGGTGGCGGTCCGCAGGTAGCAGGCCGCCCCCAGGGCCCCCACGGCCAGCCCGCTGGTCATGCCGTGGCCGCCGAGGCCCGCGGACCAGAACAGCCGTGGATTCCAGGGATCCCATCCGAGGACGAAGCGGCGGTCCGGGCTGAAGGTACGCAGGCCGGTCCAGTACCGCGTGACGGGGCGCTCCGCCAGGTGTGGGGCCAGCTCCCGCAGGCTGGCGAAGAGACCTTCGAGCACGGCGGGATCCGTATCCGGCTGGCGTCCCCGGGGCGGGAGCGGCACCGGGACTTCCTCACAGGGGCACATGAGCAGGCCGCCGCTTTCGGGGCGCAGGTAGAAGGGACGATCCACCCACCAGGCCCAGGGTTCGTGCTGGGGATGGCTGGCGCCACTCCACACCAGCGAGCGGCGCAGGGGCGTGAAGGCGATCCGCGAGCCCGCCATCGCGCCCAGTTCCCCGGCCCAGGCTCCAGCGGCGATGGCCAGGGCCTTCACGCGCAGCAGGCCGCGGTCCGTGTCCAGATCAAAGCCCGCGTCCGTGGGCCGCAGGCCGAGCACGGCGCAGCCGAAACGCAGGTCCGCGCCCCCGGCGCGGGCCCCCTCCGCGCAGGCGCGGAGCAGGCCCGCGATGTCTATGACGCCGTCGCCGGGAATGGCCAGATGCCCGGCGGCCTTCAGGCCGGGCAGGGGGATGCCTTCGCCGCGGCGGACCGCCACGCCGTGCCGCGCGGCCTCGGCCTCGAAGGCGTCCAGCGGGCCGGGTTCCGCACTCGCCAGCAGGCCGCCGTTGGCGGTCATCAGGCCCGTCTCGGCCAGGCGGCGGCGGCCTTCCACGGCCAGGGCCGTGTGTTCGTCCCGGCCCGTGAGGCTCCGGGCGATGGCGGCGTTGTGGCCGCTGGCGTAGGTGCCGGGCTGATCCTCCCGCTCCAGGAGAACGATGCCCCGCTGGCCGGCCCGGGCCAGGTGGCAGGCGAGGCCCAGCCCCGCGATGCCCCCGCCGATGATCGCCAGTTCCGCCGTTTCAACCGTGCCCATGGCTCCATGCTACCGAACCCTCCTGGATCCGCCGGGACGGAACCTGGGCGCCGACCTGCCGGGACCTGGAGCAAGGATTGACTGTTGACACAGGGGAAGCGCGCCTATGATGGGGGATCCGGAGACCTCTGTGCGGATCCTCCTGCACGCCATCCTCGCCCCCATCCTTGGCCTTGGTCTGCTCCTGGGCAGCCTGGGCAGCTTGGCTGCGGACCGGGCGCCGGTGCAGGGCCAGGCGCCTGAATCCTGCTGCTGCGGCACGCCCGCGGGCATGGAGGATCGCTGCCCCTGCCCCAGGCCCGAAGGGAACCGGGGGCCATCGCGCGGAACCTGCAACGAACGTCCGGCCGTGGTCGCGTCCCAGGCCGCCCCTCGCAAGGGTGAGCAGGGACGGCGGCGCACGGAATCCAGGCCCGGGCCGGCGATGTGGGCTGGTGCCGCCGTTGTCACCAGCGTCGAGACGGGGATCAGCTTTGTCACCCGCGGCCGCGACCCTGATCTGGGGCGGCATCTCGCGCGTCTGAGCACGCTCCGGGTCTGATCCGGGACTGAGCGAAAGCCCCGCCCGCCTTCGAGCGGGCCGCCGCTTCTTTCCCCTTCCGGAGATCTCCATGCGCATGCTGATGCGCCTGGCCCCGGCCCTGGTGCTCCTCGCGCCGGGCCTGGCCCAGGCCCCTGTTCCTGAACCTTCCAATTCCGATTCCGATCCCGTCCTGGCGGCGCTGTTGCGCGAGGCCCTGGCGGTGCATCCCGATGTCCAGCGGGCCGACGCGGCCGTGCGGATGGATCAGGAGCGCATCCCGCAGGCGGGGGTGCTGCCGGATCCCACCCTCTCCCTGGGCATCCAGAACGACGGCTTCAAGCGCATCGAGGTGGGCCGCATGGAGACGAGCTTCTACAGCGTCGCCTTCACCCAGCCGCTGCCCTGGCCCGGTAAGCGTGGGCTCCGCAAGGAAGTGGCCGCCCTCAGCGTGGATGTGTCCGAGGGCGCCCGCTCCCGGATCCAGATGGGCCTGGAGGCCGATGTGCGGCGCGGCTACGCGGCCCTGCTGCTGGTCCGCGGGCAGAAGCAGCTGCTGGACCAGCAGGCGGTCTTCCTGGAACAGGCCGAGCGCCTGGCCCGCACCCGCTACGAAGTGGGGCAGGGCAGCCAGGGCGATCTGCTGCGGGCCCAGCTGGAGCGCACGCGCCTCCAGCTGGCGGCCTGGGCCCTGGCGGCGGAGGAACAGTCGGTTCTCGCGGCCCTGAACCGCCTGCGCCAGCGCGATCCGGCGGATCCCATCGCCACCACGGCGGCGCTGGCGGATCTGCCGGAGCCCGCCCTGCTCGCGCCCGAGCAGGTAGAGGCCCGGAGCCCCGAGCTGGCCAGCGCCCGCGCGGGCGTGCGGCAGGCCGGGAAGCTGCTGGAGCTGGCAAAGCTGGACCGCCGGCCGGATTTCGCCGTCACTGCCGGCATCATGCCCCGGGGCGGCCTGGAGCCCATGTGGCAGGTGGGCTTGGGCATCTCGCTGCCCATCTACGGCCGCCACAAGCAGCAGCGCGCCGTGGCCGAGCACGAGCAGCACCGCCGCGGCCAGGGCGCCGAAGTGGAATCCGTGCGCACCCTGCTGCGCCAGCGCACGGAGGAACGCGGCATCCAGATCCAGACCCTGCGCCGCACCCGGGAGCTCTTCCGCGAGGGCCTGCTGGTGCAGAGCGAAGCCACCTTCAAGGCCGCCCTGGCCCAGTACGAATCGGGCCGCGCCCCCTTCCTCGGCGCCCTGGAGGCCCTCAATGGCTGGGTGGGCGATCAGGGCGCCTACCTGCAGACCCTGGCCCAGCTCCAGGCCCAGCACATCGCGTTGCGCGAGGCCGCCCTCGGTCCCACGGCCCCCATCACCGGCGGGTCCCTGGCCTCCGCCGGCCCCTCCTCCAGTGCCACCGCGCCGACCGCTGCGAACCCCACCGCCAAGGCCCCGGGCAAGGCCCAGGCCAGCGGCCCTGCCATGACATCCATGTGAACCGGAGCTGACCATGCTTGACGAACCGATCGAAACGACCCCCACCCGCCCCTCGCGGATCCGCGCCCTCGGCCTGATGGCCCTGGGGCTCATCGCCGGCATCGGCGGCACGCTGCTCCTGCGCCCCGGCGTGAAGGGGGACCCCGGCCACGGCGCCGCCACCGCCCCGGCCCCGAAGAAGCAGATGTACCAGTGCCCCATGCATCCGCAGATCATCCTGGATCACGAAGGCACCTGCCCCATCTGCGGCATGACCCTGGTGGCCATGGAAAGCGACGCCCCCAGGGACACGGGGAAGCCCGTCTTCTACCGTTCCCCCATGAACCCGAGCCTGACGTCCCAGGTTCCCATGAAGGATGAGATGGGCATGGACTATGTGCCGGTCTACGAGGGGGAACTCGAGGGCGAAGGCACGGGACTTGATACCCACGCGGCGGTGAAGATTGATCACGAGCGCCAGCAGCTCATCGGCCTCCGGACGGAGAAGGTGGCCGAGGGGACCGTGAGCGGGGAGTTCCGCTCGGTCGGCCGGGTGGCCGTGGACGAAACCCGGGTCCGCAAGGTGAACGTAAAGGTGGAGGGCTTCGTCGAGAAGCTCTTCGTGGATTTCGTCGGGAAGCCCGTGGCCCGGGGCCAGGCCCTGTTCAGCCTCTACAGTCCCGAATTCGTCAGCGCCCAGCGGGAGTACCTGCTGGCCCTCCAGACCCAGAAGGCCCTGTCGGGCGGCTCGCTGCAGGACAGCGGCGGCGAGCTGCTGGAGGCCGCGCGGCGGCGGCTCACCCTCTGGGATGTGCCGAAGGAGGCCATCGAACATCTGGAGAACACGGGCGAAGTCCAGCGGGCCCTCACGCTGCGCAGCCCCATCTCGGGCGTGGTGACGGTGAAGAATGTGGTGGAGGGCGCCCGCATCACGCCGGCCGACATCCCCTTCGAGATCACGGATCTGAGCCGGGTCTGGGTGCTGGTGGATGTCTACGAGGCCGAGCTGGGCCGCGCCAAGGTGGGCATGCCCGCGGATCTGACGATCCAGTCCGCCCCCGGGAAGGCCTTCAAGGGGCGGGTCGCCTTCGTGGATCCCGTCCTGGATCCCAGAACCCGCACCGTCAAGGCCCGCCTGGAATTCGCGAACCCCGTGGGCGAGCTCAAGCCGGAGATGTTCGGGGAAGTGCTGCTCAAGGGCCAGGGGCGCAGGGGCCTGATCATCCCCCTGGACGCCGTGCTGGATGCCGGCACCTCCAAGGTGGCCTTCGTGGCGCTGGGGGACGGCAAGTTCGAACCCCGCGAGATCACCACCGGCACCACGGTCGGCGAAAAGGTGGAGATCCGGTCGGGACTGAAGGTGGGCGAGGACGTCGTCGTCCGCGCCAACTTCCTGGTGGATTCCGAATCCCGCTTGAAGGCGGCCCTGGCCCATCTGACCCAGAAATCGAAAATCCAGGGAGAGGCACGATGAACATAGACCCCATGCCCTTGCGAAGCGCCTCAAGGCAGGAAAAGAAAAGTAGCCACAAAGAACACAAAGGGCACAAAGGGCACAAAGGAAGGGCAATGACTGTGTTCCTGAACCAGGCACCTTTGTGTTCTTTGTGCCCTCTGTGGCTAGGATCTTTTTGGTTTGTGACGGCCTTTAGAAGTTCACATGGCACCCCGCAGAATGTGGCTATGCAGGAGGATGCGGCATGAGCGCACATGTGGGCTACGACCCCGAACACCCGACTTTCCTCCAGCGGATCATCCGCTTCTCGGCGGAGAACCGATGGCTGGTGATGGCCGCCTCGGTGGTGATGATCGTCATGTCCTTCTGGACCATGCGGAACATCCCGCTGGATGCCCTGCCGGATCTCAGCGACACCCAGGTGATCGTCTACAGCAAGTGGGACCGGAGCCCGGACATCATCGAGGACCAGGTGACCTACCCCATCGTCACCGCGCTGCTCGGAGCCCCGAAGGTGAAGGCGGTGCGGGCCCTTTCCGACTTCGGATTCTCCTATGTCTATGTGATCTACGAGGACGGCACGGACATCTACTGGGCCCGATCCCGGACCCTGGAGTACCTCAGCAAGATCACCTCCAGCCTGCCCCCGGGCGTCACGCCCGTCATCGGCCCTGACGCCACCTCCGTGGGCTGGGTCTACCAGTACGCCCTGGTGGACCGCAGCGGGAAGCACAGCCTCGACGAGATGCGATCCCTGCAGGACTGGTTCCTCCGCTACGCCATCCAGGCCACGCCCGGCGTGGCGGAAGTGGCCACGGTGGGCGGGCAGGCCAGGCAGTTCCAGGTCCAGCTCAATCCCAACAAGATGGCGGCCTACAGGATCCCCATCGAAACCGTCATCGGGGCCGTGAAATCCGCCAATTCGGAAGTGGGGGGACGCCTGGTGGAGTACAGCGGGCGCGAGTACATGGTCCGGGGCCGAGGGTATGTGAAGACCACCCAGGATCTCGAACAGGCGGTGCTCAAGGCCGAAAACGGCACGCCCATCCGGTTGAAGGAGATCGCCACCGTCACCCTGGGGCCTGAGATGCGCCGGGGGCTCGCGGACCTGGACGGCCAGGGCGACGTGGTGGGCGGCATCGTGGTGATGCGCCAGGGCGAGAACGCCCTGAACGTGATTGACCGCGTGAAGGCGAAGATCAAGGACCTGAAGCAGGGGCTTCCCGAAGGCGTGGAAGTGGTCCCGGTCTATGACCGCTCCGAACTGATCCACAACGCCATCAAGACCGTGAAGCACAAGCTCATCGAGGAGATGATCGTCGTTTCCATCATCATCCTGCTCTTCCTGTGGCACATCCCATCGGCCATCGTGCCCATCATCACGATCCCCGTGAGCGTGGCGCTGGCCTTCATCCCGCTTTACGGGATCGGGCAGAACGCCAACCTCATGAGCCTCGCCGGCATCGCCATCTCCATCGGCGTGCTGGTGGACGGGGCCATCGTCGAGGTGGAGAACGCCTACAAGAAGATCGAGAAATGGATTGAGGCGGGAAAACCCGGGAGTTTCTACGAGGTCCGACTGGAGGCTCTGATGGAAGTCGGTCCGAGCGTCTTCTTCTCCCTGCTGGTGGTGGCGGTGAGCTTCCTGCCCATCTTCACCCTGATGGATCAGGAGGGGCGGCTGTTCAAGCCCCTGGCCTACTCCAAGAACTTCGCCATGGGCATCGCCGCGTTCCTGGCGCTGACCCTGGATCCGGCCATGCGCATGCTCTTCGCGCGGGTGGAGCCTTTCACCTTCAAGCCGAAGTGGCTGGCGTGGACGGCCACCCAGTTCGCCGTCGGGAAGTACTACGCGGAGGAAAAGCATCCCATCAGCGTCTTCCTCCACCGGATCTACGAGCCGCCCTGCCGCTTTGTGGTGAAGCACGCCAAGGCCACCATCGCCGTGGCCGTGCTGCTGGTGCTGGGCACGATCCCGGCATTCATGAGCCTGGGCAGCGAGTTCATGCCGCCCTTGAACGAGGGGACGCTGCTCTACATGCCCTCGACCTTGCCCGGCCTCAGCCAGACCGAGGCCCAGCGCATCCTGCAAGTGCAGGACCGCCTGATCCGCACCGTGCCCGAGGTCTACCGTGTGTTTGGCAAGGCGGGCCGCGCCGACACCGCCACGGATCCGGCCCCCTTCTCCATGATGGAGACGGTGATCGTCCTCAAGCCCGAGGAGCAGTGGCGCGAGAAGCCGCGCTGGTTCAGTTCCTGGGCCCCGGATTTCCTGAAATCCGTGCTCCGTCCCTTCTGGCGGGACCGGATCACGCAGGAAGACATCGTGGCCGAACTGGATCGCGTGGTGAAGCTCCCGGCCATTCCCAACGCCTGGACCATGCCCATCAAGGCCCGGCTCGACATGCTCAGCACCGGCATCCGCACCCCCGTCGGCCTCAAGATCAACGGCGCGGATCTGGAGACCATCCAGAAAGTCGCCGTGGACGCCGAGCGCATCCTCCAGGGCGTGCCCGGCACCCGCAGCGCCTTCGCGGAACGCACGGCCCAGGGCTACTTCCTGGACTTCGTGCTGAAGCGGGAGCAGCTCGCCCGCTACGGGCTCAGCGTGGAGCAGGCCAACATGCTGGTGATGACCGCCATCGGCGGCGATAACCAAAGCACGGTCTTCGACGGCCGGGCCCGCTATCCGGTGAACGTGCGCTACGCCCGCGACTACCGGGAAAGCCCCGAGGCCCTGAACCGGGTGCTCATTCCCACTCCGGGAGGCGCCCTGATCCCCATGGAGGAGATCGCGGACCTGAAGTGGGCCACCGGTCCCGCCATGATCCGCGACGAGAACGGCCAGATGAACGGCTACGTGCTGGTGGACTTCGATACCTCGAAGATTGACGTGGGCACCTACGTCCAGCACGCCAAGGCCGCCGTCGAGAAGGAGCTGAAGCTGCCCGCGGGCTACAGCCTCACCTGGTCCGGGCAGTACGAAAACATGATCCGGGTGAAGGAACGCCTGAAGCTCATCCTGCCCATCACGCTGGTGCTGATCTTCGGGCTGCTCTATGCCAACACCAAGAGCGCCTTCAAGGCCTCCATCGTTATGCTGGCGGTGCCCTTCAGCGCCATCGGGGCCTTCTGGCTGCTCTGGGGGCTGGACTACAACATGAGCATCGCCGTGTGGGTGGGCCTCATCGCGCTCATGGGCCTCGACGCGGAAACCGGCGTGTTCATGCTGCTCTTCCTGGACCTCAGCCATGACGAGGCCAAGCGGGAAGGCCGGTTGAACACCGATGGCGACCTGGTCGAGGCCATCATCCACGGGGCCGTGAAGCGCGTGCGCCCCAAGGCCATGACCGTGGCCGCCGCCTTCATGGGCCTGCTCCCCATCATGTGGAGCACCGGCACCGGCGCCGATGTCATGAAGCGCATCGCGGCCCCCATGGTGGGTGGCCTGGCCACCAGCTTCCTGCTGGAACTGCTGGTTTATCCCGCGATCTATTACCTGTGGAAGAAGCGTTCTCTTTTCCCTGCTCAGGCTTCTGTCGAAGCCTGAGATAATCACAACCTTTCAAGGAGCCCCCATGTTCCACACCGCCCTGCTCAGCCTCGCCATCCTCGCCGCCCCGGCGGCCGAAAAGGCCAAGCCCGCCACCAACACCAAGGATCCGGTCTGCAAGATGACCGTGGATGCGAAGTCCGCCACCGCGGCCGTGCGGGGCCGGGAGTACCGCGTGTGCAGCAAGCACTGCGGCACCGTGCTCCAGAAGGATCCGGACAAGTACCTGGAGAAGGACGGCAGCGTGAAGGCCGAGAAGAAGTAGAGAGCGCCCTGCTTTTCACCTGAGCAAATCGTGGCGGCCCAGGCCGCCTCGATTCGCTGTGGGAAAGACCTTCAGGCCAGGCCGCGCAGAATATCCAGCCAGGCCTTGAGCACGAAGGCCGTGGCGCCCCAGAGGGGGGCCTGGGGCAGTTCCAGGCGCGGCACATCGAGGGCCAGGCCGTGGCGTTCCAGGCGCTGGATGGTCCAGGGGGCCTCCATCAGCGGGGCCAGGGGCAGCATGAGGGCCTGTTCCAGTTCGTGGTCCAGGCGGAACCGCGGCTCGGGCTGTTCCCACCGGAAGAACACCGGCGTGAAGCGCACCCGGGCCTTGGCGACGCCATCGGGGAAGCAGCCCAGTTCCCAGAGGCCCTCGGTCACGCCGATCTCCTCGGCCACCTCCCGCCGGGCCGTGGCGGGCAGGTCGCGGTCCCGGGGCTCCGCCATGCCGCCGGGGAAGGCGATCTCGCCCGGATGATGGGGCGCGCCGAAGCCCCGCTGGACCAGCACGATCTTCCGGGCCCCCGCCGGATCGCCCCACAGGATCACGCCCACGGCGGCCCGGCGGGAATCCTCGGGGATGCGGGCGCTGAGCTTGTGCGGATCCAGCCCCAGTTGCGGAAGGCGCAGGCTTTCCCCGATGCGGGGCCAGGGCACCGGCGGCCCGTCGTCGGGGGGGCGCCAGGGGTTCATTTCACTTTCCCGAACACCGACCCCTTCACGCGCTCGACGGTGTAGACGCCGCGGATGCGCCGGAGGCCGGCCATCAGTTCGACGAGATGGGCGCGGTCGCGGGCCCGCAGGGCGATGTGGAAGAGGCCCGAGCCCTCCTCGGTGGCGGATCCGTGGAACCGCTGCACATTGATGCCCACCCGCTGGATGCCTTCGGAAATGGCGGCCACCATGCCGGGACGATCCTCGGTGGTGAGGGCGATCTCCGTATCGTAGAGCTCGGTGCCGTGCTTGCCCCAGGCCACGCTCACGCGGCGTTCGGGATGCAGGGTGCCGGTGTTGAGCTGGGGGCAGTCCGCGCGGTGGATGGCAGTGCCCCGCGCGCGGGTGATGTAGCCCACCACCTCGTCGCCCCAGATGGGCTTGCAGCAGGCCGCCAGGGAGTAGAGGATGCCCGTGGTGTCGCCCACCACGACGGAATCCGAAAGATTCGAGGTGTTCTCCTTGGGCCGGCCGCGCTCGGGCTCGGGCACCAGGGGTTCGATGAGCTTGTGCACCGTGAGGCGGCCGAAGCCCAGGGCCGCGTAGGCCGCGTCCCAGTTGGCGAGCTTGAGTTCGGCCAGCCTCGCGTTGAGCGTGGCGTGGGATTCGGAATCATCCAGGCGCACGCCCATGTGGCGGGCCTCCCGCTCCAGGCGTTCGCGGCCCAGGGTGATGGCGTGGGCGCGCTCCTCCTCGCGGATGAAGGCCTGGATGCGGCTCTTGGCGCCCGCGGATTTCACGAAGCCCAGCCAGTCGCGGCTGGGCTTGTGATCCAGGCGGGTGAGGATCTCCACGCGGTCGCCGTTCTGAAGCATGTGCTTGAGCGGCACGATGCGGCCGTTCACCTTGGCGCCCACGCAGCGGTGGCCCACCTGGGTGTGGATGGCGTAGGCGAAATCCACCGGCGTGCTGTTCTCCACCAGGCTGCGCAGGTCGCCCTTGGGCGTGAAGACCTGGATGCGGTTGAAGGTCAGCTCGCCCCGCAGATTGGCCACCAGTTCGCGGCTGTCCTGGGCATCCTGGTGCAACTCCACCATGCGGCGCAGGAAGGACACCTGGTTGATCTCCAGGCGGTTGGCGATGCGGCCGTCCTTGTAGGTCCAGTGGCTGGCGATGCCGGCCTCGGCGTGCAGGTGCATCTCCTCCGTGCGGATCTGCACCTCGAAGAGGTCGCCCGAGCCCATCAGCACCGTGGTGTGGATGCTCTGGTAGCCGTTTTCCTTGGGCAGGCTGATGTAGTCCTTGAACTTGCCCGGCACGGGTTTGAAGAGGCCGTGCACGAGGCCCAGGGCCGTGTAGCAGCTGGCGCGGTCCGGGCAGATGATGCGGTAGGCCAGCCAGTCGTGGATATCGTCGAACCCCTTGGCCTGGGCGCCCATTTTCTTCCAGATGCCGTAGAGGTGCTTGATGCGGCCGTACACCTGGGCCTGGATGCCCTGCTGGCGGAGGATCGCCTGGAGCGACCCGTGGATCTCCTGGATGGTGGCCGACAGCTTGGCGCGCTTGCGCTCCACCGCTTCGAGCAGGCTCGCGTACTGTTCGGGCTCCAACTGGCGGAAGGCCAGGTCCTCCAGTTCGAGCCGGACCACGCCCATGCCCAGGCGGTTGGCCAGGGGCGCGTAGAGCTCCAGGGTTTCGCGCGAGATCCGGCGGCGCTTGTCCTCGTCCATGACGCCCAGGGTCTTCATGTTGTGCAGGCGGTCCGCCAGCTTCACCAGCAGCACGCGCACATCCTTGCCCATGGCCACCAGCAGCTTGCGGACATTCTCGGCGTTGAGCAGGTGCCGGTCCGTGAAGGCCAGCTTGCTCATCTTGGTGAGCCCGTCCACGATCTCGGCGATCTCCTCGCCGAACTGGGCCTTTACCTGGGCCTGGGTCATCAGCGTGTCTTCCACCACGTCGTGCAGCATCCCGCAGGCCACGCTCGCGGCGTCCAGCCGCCAGTCCGCCAGGCTCTGGGCCACGGCCAGGGGGTGGAAGAAGTAGGGCTCCCCGCTCTTCCGGATCTGGGTGGCGTGCATGTCCCGGCCCACGGTGAAGGCCCGGTGCAGCAGGGCGATGTCGCCGTTGGGATGGTGCTGGAGGAAGGCCGCCTTCACGCGGTCGAAGGCCCCCTCCTGCGTCAGACAGGCCTCATCCCCGCAAGCCGAGCCTTCCCCCTCACGGAGGACGAGCTCCGGGGCTTTCCCAGACACGGCCATGTTTGAGTGTCGCGCAGGACCCCCCTGGATGCCAGACGGAAATACGGGAGCCACAGAAGATACTGGACTTGAACGGGGGTTCGGAAGTTGCGAGCCGATTTTTGCATGAGAAATTGAAAATTCGGAATCAATATCCGAACTTTCAAGATATTATTTAAACATGCTCGCGCGCCCCGCCTTCCTGGAACACCTGCATACCGCCGCGAAGCGGTCGCCCATCACCGCGTTGCTGGGTCCGCGCCAGTGTGGAAAGACCACGCTGGCGCGCCTTTTTGCCGAAGGGAGGCAGGCAGCCTTCTTTGACATGGAGTCGGTGGCGGACCAGCGGCGGTTGCAGAATCCGGAATTGGCCCTGGGGGAGCTTGAGGGGCTTGTGGTGCTGGACGAGATCCAGGCCGTTCCATCGCTCCTCCCGGTGCTGCGCGGGCTGGTGGACCGCCCGGACCAGAAGGCGCAGTTCCTCATCCTCGGCAGCGCCTCTCCCCACCTCATCCGGCAGGCCTCGGAGACGCTGGCCGGACGCGTGGAGTTCGTCGAACTGTCGGGTTTCGATCTCTCAGAAACAGGATCAGCCGCCCTGAATGGCCTCTGGCTGCGGGGCGGATTCCCGCGCGCCTTCCTGGCAGCTTCTGACGGGGACAGCTTCGCGTGGCGCGAAGGGTTCGTGCGGACCTACCTGGAGCGCGACATCCCGCAGCTCGGGTTCCGGATCCCAGCCCCTGCCCTGCGGCGGTTCTGGACCATGCTGGCCCACTATCATGGCCAGACCTGGAACGCCTCGGAACTGGCCCGAGCCCTGGGCCTGTCAGACAAGACCGTGCGGAGCTACCTGGATATCCTCACGGGCACCTTCATGGTCCGTCAGGTCCAGCCCTGGTTCGAGAACCTCGGGAAACGCCAGGTCAAGGCTCCGAAGGTCTATTTCCGCGACTCTGGACTCCTGCACCACCTGATGGACATCTCCACCCGCCATCACCTGTTGGGTCATCCCAGGGTGGGCGCATCCTGGGAAGGCTTCGCCGTGGAGCAGGTGCTGCGGGCCTTCGGGCCCTCCGAACCCTACTTCTGGTCCACCCATGGGGGTGCCGAACTGGATCTGGTCTTCCAGCATCAGGGCAAGCGCCTCGGTTTCGAGATCAAGTTCACGGAGGCCCCGAAGACGACCGTCTCCATGCGAACCGCCCGTGCCGACCTCAAGCTGGATCACCTGTACGTGGTCCATCCCGGACAGCACGCCTTCCCCATGGAACCCGGCATCACGGCGGTGCCCCTCTCCCAGGTTCAGGCATTGCCCGCCCGTTCCTAGGGGTGCCCATCCGAAATACTCGTAACAAACGAATGCGGGTGGGCGCCACGTGGCAGGGGTCTGGGGGCATGGCAGTGCCCCCAGGGGGGTGACAGCCAGGACACGCATCGCGTGCCCTGGCGCCAGAGGGGCTATGCCCCGATGCCCATAGATCCTGGCCAACGCATGTGTTGGCCAGGGGAAGTGCACCCCGCAGAGGTGCATTGGTACAAGTTCTTCAGGCGGGGTGCACTAGGGGTGCGCCTCGGCGCCTTTCCGTGACCATTGGCGGCCGTGTTTTGCATTTCATCCCGGTCCTGTCGGACACTCGAAGCATGTCCCGCCGCTCCGCCCCCGCCGATGGACCCAGCTTCAAGGGCTGGACGCGCCCGGGCCCCGTGCCGCCGGGCGGGGTGGATCTGGAACCGGGCGAAACCCTGGATGGCCTCTGCGGGCACTGGCGCATCTTCCAGCTGGCCAAGGGCCACCGCTTCAGCGTGGATGATCTGGTGACGGCCTGGTACGGCACCACCTGGTGCCCCCGGGCCGCTCGCATCGCCGATCTCGGCTCGGGCATCGGCAGCGTGGCCCTCCTGGCGGCCTGGCGCTGCCCCGGCGCCGTGGTGCACACGGTGGAGGCCCAGGTGCAAAGCCTGCGCCTGGCCGCCAAGAGCATCGCCTACAACGGCCAGGAGGCCCGCGTCTTCCCGCGCCTGGGGGATCTCCGCGATCCCGGGCTGTTCGCCGGCGAAGCCCCCTTTGACCTGGTGCTGGGCACGCCGCCCTACTGGCCCGAGACCGACCGCCTGCCCGCCGCCCATCCCCAGGCCGTGCCCGCCCGGCTCGAAGTGCGCGGCGGCATCGCCGACTACGCCCAGGCCGCCGCCCGGCTCCTGGCCCCCGGTGGGCTCTTCGCCTGCGTCTTTCCCAACGATCAGCGGGACCGCGCCCTGGCGGCGCTGCGCGAGGCCGGCCTGCTCTGCCTTCACCGCCGCGAGATCGTCTTCAAGGACGGCGAACCCTACGGCCTCGATGTCTTCGCCGCCGGCCGCCGCCAGGACTACCCCGAGGACTTCGAGGCCACCGCCCAGTGCCCCGAAGTCGAAGCCCCCATCCTCATCCGCCGCGCCGACGGCACCGTGGATCCCGGCATCGCAAGGGTGAGACTCGCCCTGGGGTTCCCGCCGGGGGTGTGATGTCCCAAAATTGGGGAGCCCCTGACTCTGATCCGATAAGCCCCCCGAGGGTCGAATCATGGATCGAGGAAGTTTCCTGGGGGTGTTGCTGGGGGTGGTCCTGTTGGCGGTGGCCATCGGGATGGGGCCGAATCCGCGGATCTTCTTCCATCCGGCCAGCACCATCGTGGTGGTGGGGGGGGTGATCGCGGCGACGATGATCCGCTTCCCGCTGGGGCACGTGAGCTACGCGTTCTCCATCGCGTCGCGGGCCTTCTTCACCCGGCCGCCGGAGACCCAGGACCTGGTGGGCCAGATCGTCGGCCTTTCCCAGCGGGCTCGGCGGGAGGGCCTGCTGAACATGGAGAAGTCCATGGACGTGGAGGGCTTCCTGGCCAAGGGGCTGCGCATGGTGGTGGACCGGGCCGAGCGGGAGCACATCCATGCCGTGCTGGCCCAGGAGCTGCGCGCCACCCAGGACCGCCACCACCAGGGCCAGGAGATCTTCCGCTTCATCGCCCTCAGCGCGCCGTCCTTCGGCATGGTGGGCACCCTCATCGGCATGGTGCAGCTCTTCGCCAGCATCAAGGATCCCTCCAGCATCGGCGGGGCCATGGCTCTGTCGCTGCTGTCCACGCTCTACGGCGCGGTCATCGCCTACCTGCTGGCCATCCCCATCGCGGGGAAGCTGGAACTGCGCAGCCGGGAGGAGCTGCAGCTCAAGCAGATCATGATGGAGGGCGTGCTGGGCATCCAGGCCGAGATCCATCCCATGGCCCTGGAGGCCCAGCTGCACGCGTTCCTGGCGCCCCGGGAGCGGGGCGAGGAGCGGCGGGCCCGTGGCTAGCCTTTCCCCGATCCGCTTCGCCCGGCGCAAGGCGGATCTGGAGTCGCTCTGGCTGATGACCTTCGCGGATCTGATGGTGCAGCTCATGGCCTTCTTCGCGCTGCTGTACTCGTTCTCCGTGGCGGACCAGACCAAGATGCAGCAGGCCGTCACCTCCATCCAGAAGGCCCTGGGCGTGCAGGCCCCACTCGTCCCTCCGCCGGCGGGGGACGGCATCCTGCCGGGTTCCACGGGCCTCGACCCCGCCAAGGCCGTGGATCTGGAGAAACTCCTCAACGCCGCCCAGGCCACCGAGGGGCCGGACGTGGGGTCGCGTCTGCGCTTCGTGAGCTTCCGGGGGGCGGTGCTCTTTGACGAGGGTGCCGCCAACCTCACGCCGGGCAGCGATGTCCTGCTGGTGCGTCTATCGGTGCTGGCCACCCGCTACCAGGGCTTCACCCTGGTCTGCGAAGGCCATGCGGCGCCCGGCGAGCGGGGCCGGGGAGGCGATGCCCTGGATCTCAGCTCCCAGCGGGCCCTGGCGGCCCAGCGCTTCCTGGAGAAGCTGGGGCTCCCGCCCACGCGGCTGGCCTCCGAAGCCCGCGGCGACAGCCAGCCCGAAGGCGAGGGTGGCACCCCCGAAGGCCGCGCCCTCCAGCGCCGCGTCACCTTCCGGTTCCAGCGGGTGGCGGAGCGGTGATCAGTCTGGAGTCTGGAGTCTGCAGCCCGGACTACTGGAATCGCACGTCCGACTGCGCCAACGCGAACGCGAAGGTGGCCAGCGCGGCGGCGTTGTGGGCGAGGTCCTCCTTCTCCACCTTGTCGAAGGTATCGGCATGGGTGTGGTGGATGTCGAAGTAGTGCGTGGCGGCGTGCTCCATGCCGATGCCCGGGACCCCCTCGCCGACCATGGGACTCACATCCGCGCCGGAACCCCCCAGGCGGAAGGTGACGCCGAAGGGCTCCATGACCGTTCCTACCGCGCTTTTCAGCGCAGCCAACGCGGATGCCTTGGCTTCCGCGTCGGCCCCGCGCAGATCTAGGCTGAATCCCTTCACCCGCTCGCTGCCGGAATCGGTTTCCACGGCGGCGACGATATCCTTGAACTCGGCGCGGTGGGCGTCCCGGTAGGCCTTGCCGCCGCGCAGGCCGTTCTCCTCGTTGGTCCACAGCACCACCCGGAGGGTGCGGCGGGGCTTGAGGCCGAGGCTCTGGATGAGGCGCACGGCCTCCATGGCGATGACCGTGCCCGCGCCATCGTCCTGGGCGCCCTGGCCCACATCCCAGCTGTCCAGGTGGCCGCTGAGGATGATCACCTCCCCGGGCTTTTCCGTGCCCCGGATCTCGGCCACGACATTGGCGGAGGGCGCGTCCGGCAGGGTCCGCGCGCCCATCTCCAGCTTCATGCGGATGCGCTCGCCCCGCTGCTGCATGCGCCGCATCTGGGTGGAGGCCTCGATGGTGATGGCGGCCGTGGGGATCTTCGGGAAGGCGGGATCGTAGTCCATGGCGCCGGTGTGGGGCGTGTCCAGGCTCACGGGGCCCACGGAGCGCACCAGGGCCGCCACGGCGCCGCATTTCGCCGCGCGGGCCGCGCCATCGTGGCGGTAGACCACCGTGTGGCCGTAGCCCTTGAAGGGCACATCAAAGAGGACGATCTTTCCCTTCACGGATTCGCCAAGCTTTTCCAGCTCATCGAAGGAGCCCACCACCACCACGTCCGCCGTGAGTCCGCCCGGGGGCGTGCCCACGCTGCCGCCCAGGCCCAGGAGGTTCAGGCGATGCGGCGCGGGCAGCAGCAGTTCGGCGGATTCGTGGCCCCGCACCCAGTGGGGCACCATGACCGGCTCCGCGTGGACGTTGACGAGGCCCGCGGCCTTCAGGCGCGCCTGGGCCCAGGTGATGGCCTGGTCCAGCTGCGGGGAACCGGACAGCCGATGTCCAATCCGGTCGCAGAGCCAGGCGAGATCCCCGTAGGCGCCGTGGGTGCGGAAGGCCTCGGCGCGGAGGTGATCGGAGGCCGTGCGAAGGGCCTCTGGAGACGATTGGGCGCCGAGGGTGGCAGCGGCGAGGCAGGCGAGTAGGCAGCGAGTGGGGTTCATGCCTCATCTTAATGGGTAAATCCGAAGCCGTTCAGGGCTTTTTTGCCAGGGCCTCGATCTGGGCCTTCACGGCCTCCATCAGGCCATTGGGGATGGGGACGCTGAGGTTGTACTGCTCGATGAGCCACCGATCCCTGGCCTGGATGAGCACACCCGTGCCCCGGCAGGGGCCGAGGTTGGGCGTGTCCAGGTCCTCGTCGAACCAGGCGGTACGGCCGTCCTTCGACAGGCTGATGGCCCGCCGCGTAGCCTTGAAGGACCAGGCCTTGCCCCGCTGAAAGATAGGGTGGGCCCAGGCCTGGAAGGCGGCTTTGGTCCAGCGTTCCGATCCATCGGTACCCAGGAACACGGCGCCCTCAGCGAGGTGGCCGAAGTAGCGGCCCTCGTCGGCCTGGGCCGCCGCCAGGTGCCAGTCGTCCAGCACCGCGGCGATGACCCTTTCCGCAGGTGACTGGGCTGTGAGGGCGATGGTGGCACAGAACAGCAGGGTGAGGCGCATGGAGGCACTCCTTCCTGCATCCTATCCGAGAGGCGCGCCTGACCCACCGTCCGCAGGACCGCAGGACGGGGAGTCACCCTTGGAAGGGTGGCTCCCCGTGTGGAGGCTCAGGCGATGGCGAGCCCGCCATCCACGAACAGTTCTTCGCCAGTGATGAAGGAGGCATCGTCCGAGGCCAGGAATAGTGCGGCCTTGGCGACTTCATCATCCACGCCGAACCGGTGCAGGGGCACGCGCTGCTGCATGCTCAGTTCGAATCCAGCAAGGTCTTTGGCAGGCAGGCCGAGCTTGGAGTAGATCGGCGTGGCGATGGGCCCCGGTGCAATGCTGTTAACTCGGATGCCCCGGGGGGCCCACTCGGCCGCGAGCACTCGGGCGAGCCCTGCCAGGCCAGCCTTCGAAGTGGTATACACAGCCGTGGAGGCGAATCCCCTCTGACCAGCTACGCTGGTCGTGAACAGGACGGAAGCTCCCTTGCCGAGCAGCGGCAAGGCCTTCTGGGCAAGGAAGAAAGGCCCCTTGAGGTTGACGTTCATGATGTCGTCCCAGTGGGCTTCATCCGCTGCCTCTGCTGGCAGGAAGTTGGCGATCCCCGCGTTCACGAAGAGCACGTCGATGCGGCCTGCGCGAGTTTTGAGTTCGGAGACCAAACGGTCCAGGTCTGGGAGTTTGCCACTGTCCGCCAGGATGAGTTCCACGTCCTTGGACAGGACCTTTCGCGCCTCATCGAGGGTCTTAGGATTGCGTCCTGAGACGAACACCCGCGCACCTGCCTCGTGAAAGCGCTTGGCGGCCGCCAGACCGATGCCGGTGGTGCCACCGGTAATGAGTGCGATTTTTCCATTGAGCTTGGCCATGAGACTCGGCCTCCATAAAATGGAACAAATGTTCCAAAATTGTCCAAAAAAGATCACCCGAGATTCGACATCAGGAACCGTTTCCGTTTTGGGCACCCCCACCTTACGGAACCGGCTTTCCAGCCTTCAGATCGCCCCCGAAGAAGGCACGAGCTTCACACGGGTGGAGACGGCATGCAGGGCGATCAGGTGGAGCATCTCGTTCACGGTGGTGCAGCAGTCGGGCAGGATCGTCACGCCGTAGGCTTCCGCCGCCTTCGAGATGGCGGTGTGGGTGACGCAGTTCTGGGTCATCATGCCGCACACTAGCAACTCAGTGACCTCCAGCCCCCTCAAGGTCTCCTCCAGAGTGGTTTGGTGGAAGCTGTCGGCGAAGGCCTTGACGACGACGGGCGCCTGCGCCGCCGCTGATCGAATCTGAGGATGGATCTCGACGCCCGGTGTCCCAGCGTTGAAGAAGGGCGAGATCCCATGGCTGCTATCAGCGACATGCTGAGTCAGGATGACGGGCATGCCCTTGGCGTTGGCCTTGGTAATGGCCTCCAATGTGTGTTCGAGCGCCGTCTCGGGATTCCACAGCGGGAAGGCCCCACCGGGGAAGTAGTCGTTCTGGAGGTCGATGACCAGCAGGGCCTTGCTCATGCCTTCTCCTCTTCAGGTCGCCCGACGATCTTGGCGCAGAGCCCAGGTTAGGAAACCGGGCCGCAGGGACCCAGTGGCGTGAACGCCATTTTTAAGGTTAAATCAGCCACATGCCAACTTTGACCGCGCCGCTGACCGTCGCCATCCTGGCCTACCCGGGCGCCCAGGCTGCGGCCGTCCACGGACTGTTCGACTTGTTGAGCACCGCGAACCGCCTTGCCGCTGGTATGGGCGAAACCTCGCGGTCCCTCGACGTGCTTGTTCTTTCGACGGAAGCGGACAGGTCGCCACTATCGGAGGTGCGCCTATCGGCCCTCATCCTCCCGCCTAGCCTCGGCCCCGATCAGCCCACGCTCCAGGAGGCACGGCTGAAGGCGTGGATCACCACCCGCCACGCGGAAGGCACCCTCGTCTGCTCGGTATGCGCGGGGGCCTTCCTGCTGGCCGATACAGGCCTTTTGGACGGCCGTCCGGCCACCACCCACTGGGGATTGAAGGAGGCATTCGCGGCGCGCTTCCCCAGTGTGCTGCTCGATACGGATCGGCTGGTCATCGACGACGGGGACATCCTGACTGCGGGTGGCCTGATGGCCTGGGTGGATCTGGGGCTGAAGCTCATCCACCGCTTTCTCGGAACGGCCACCCTGCTGGCCACGGCCCGCCACTTCCTGGTGGACCCCGGCGGCCGGGAACAGCGGTTCTACACCACCTTCGCCCCCTCCCTCGCCCACGGGGACAAGGCCATCCTCCGGGTCCAGCACTGGCTGCAGAAGCAGGGTGGGTCGACCGTCACTGTGCCCGAGATGGCGGACCGTGCTCATCTCAGCGAGCGGACCTTTCTCCGCCGCTTCCAGAAGGCCACGGGGCTCACGCCCACGGACTACCTGCAGCACCTGCGAGTAGGTAAGGCCCGCGACCTCTTGGAGCAGTCCGACCGGAACCTGGACGACATCGCCTGGGAAGTGGGCTACCGGGATACCGGGGCCTTCCGGAAGGTCTTCGTGCGGATCATGGGGCTCACCCCGGGTGAGTATCGCCGCCGGTTTGGCGTGAACGCGTGATGTAGCCACAAGCTGTTAAGGGCACGTCGCATTCGGGAGCATTTCTCGTCACCATACGCCTGGCAAATCCAAAATCGAAAAGGCCCGGAAACCGAGCCTTTCAGGGTCTTTCGTTGGTAGCGGAGGGCAGGATTTGAACCTGCGACCTTTGGGTTATGAGAGCGAGGGTGATTGGGCTGCGAGGAGGGAGGTGCAGAGGATCAGCGCGGGTGTCAGGACGGCGCGCATGGAGGCTCCGAAAAAGGTCTCCAGCCTAGCGTGACCGTGCGGGAGTGGCCTTGGTACATGTCCACTTCCGCAGCAACCACTGGGGCCTCCGCCTTAGCGGGAAGCAAGGCTCACCCGCACCCGCATCCGTCCACTGGCATCGGTGTCCAGCACTTCCCAGGACAGGGGCCCGCTGCGGCCCTTGGGGTTTTCGCCGGGGCCCAGGTTGAAGGCGGCGTCGTCCAGCTCCCACATGCGGCAGGGGAAGCGGGGCTTGGGCGGCTCGGGGCTGCCGGGATGGGCGTCCACCACCCGCACGGGGCCCCTGGGATCCCCGTAGCTGAGCAGGCTGGGATCCATGCGGGCCACCACCAGGCCCTCGTGCCCGGGGCCAAAGCGGCCGCCGATGCGGCCCCGCTCGAAGCCCCAGGGGCGGCGCACTTCCAGGCTGAAGAAGCGGCCCTGCTTCCGGGGATCGGGCAGGGTGATCCACTGGGGATCGGCGCCGGGGGCCCGGGAGGCCGGTGCGATCCAGCCCTCCCAGGCGCGGCCCTTCACGGCAAGGCGGGCGATGGTGTTCCGGAAATGGCCCCGGTACCAGAGTTCGGAGCGCACCCAGGCCGTGGGGTGCGAAGGACTGTAGCCCGTGTCCTCCACCCAGGGGCCCTCTTCGGGATGGGAACGGTCCCAGCCGCGGTACTGGCCCGCGTCCATGAGATCCCAGATGCCCGCCGTGTAGGGATCGCGGCAGTCCACGTAGAGATCATCCACGCGGTGCTCGCCCATGGCGTGAAAGGCCTCGTGGACGATGTTGCCCAGGGGCACCTCCTCGGTCAGGAAGAGCAGGGGCCAGCGGCGGTTCCTGTCCCAGGGCAGGGGCATGAGCAGGCTCACGGCCTTGAGGTGGGCCTCGTCGGCGGTGAGGGACTGGGGGGCGCCGGGCGTGATGATCCAGAGGTGATCGGGCTTGCCGTCGGGTTTCGGCGCGCCGGTGCGGTTGTCCAGGCGGTCGCAGCCGGCCCATGCTTCGCCGCGCAGCCGCTCCAGCACCCAGGCGGCCATGGCTTCCTTGCGATCGTCGTGGCGCGGCGCGGGATGCTCGGCGCTGCGCAGCTTGAGGAAGCGGCCCTCGACGAGCGAAAGGGCCCCCTTGCTCACTTCGTAGAGGTAGTTGGCGGCGCTGGCCACGCCGGGCCGGCGGGAGAAGAGCAGCTCCCGCAGGGCGCCATCCGGCAGCTTCGAGGGCTCATCCGTGAAGTCGAGGCGCACGAGGAAGACGGCCTCCTCCCGGAAACCGGGTTCGAGGTGGAGCCGGATGTCCCCGGTCCATTCGGCGGCGGGCACGAGGTCGCGCCGCCAGCCGTCCTTCTCGACGGCGAGCACGGTGTCCGTCGCGTCCAGATCAAGCTGGAACCGGCCCTCGGCATCCGTGATCGCCAGGGGCAGGTCCCCCGCCTGGGAGACCCGGGGCTGCCGGTCTGGGTAGACACGAACCCCCGCCAGGCCGCTGCGGCCGTCCGTGACCCGGCCCTGGATGGGCGCGGCGAACAGGCCGATCGCTAAAAAAAGCGGAACACAGAGGACACAGAGAACCACAGAGAAACCAGATCTTCGGGGCTTTCCTGCATTGCGTGCTCTTGTCGCCGGCTCAGCGCGAATCGCCGAAAGGACCAAGCCGGCTGCGGCCCTGGCCGCGCTGAGCCCTTCGGATCCTGCGTGAGTGCCGAACAGCCCCGTCATGCCTGGACGAGCTTCTGCAGATGGGCCAGCCGGGTCAGCAGGGCCACGCGGCGGCGGGTCTCCGGCGCGACCAGCGGCTTCTCCAGCGCATCGGCCACGGGCTCCTGCAGCCGCGACCAGATCTCCAGCTCCCCGGGGCTGTGCAGCAGGAGGATGGGCATATCCCTCAGTTCCTCGGACTGGTGGATGGCCACCGCCAGGGTCTGGGCGCTGCCTTCGATCAGTTCGGTATCCAGCACCAGCACGTCGGGCCGGTGGGCCAGGATCTGCGCGCGGGCCTGGCCCTCGCCCTGGGCTTCGAGAAAGGCCGCCTGGTCCTTGCCGTAGTGGTTCTGGACCTGGGAGCGCACGAGGGAACTGGCGGACACCACCAGCACCTTGGGCCGGGCGGGGGCGGGGGTGCCCGCCCGGAGGGCGAGGGCCCGGATCCGCAGATGGGTCTGCACCCGCACCTGGAGCAGCAGGGTGTTGGCGGGCTTGCGCAGGAAATCATCGGCGCCGGCCGCGTAGCTGCGATCCTTGGCGTCCCGGCTCAGGGCCGTGAGCACCAGGATGGGGATGGAGGCGGTTCTCGGATCGCCCTTGATCGTCTCGCAGGCCTTGAACCCGTCCATGGACGGCATCACCGCATCCATGATGATGAGGTCGGGCAGCCCTTCCAGCATCCGGTCCAGCGCCTCCTGCCCATTGGCAGAGGTCAGGATCCGGTGGCCCAGCGGCTGGAGTTGCGCCTCGATCTGGCGCCGCTGAAGGGCATTGTCCTCCACCAACAGGATCGTCATGGGGGACGCGAACTGGGACAAGCGGGCTCCTTGGTCTCGTGATTTGAGGGTAAAGGGCCTATCGGTTCGGATCAACCCGGGGATGAAGATCGGGACTGGTAAAACTCCGCAGACAACGGCCCTTTCCAACGATACAATGGCAGGTTCGAGGTTTCTCAGTGGCGCATCCCAGTCTCATCCGCAATTTTTCCATCGTCGCGCATATCGACCACGGCAAGTCCACCCTGGCGGACCGCCTGCTCGAGCTGACCAAGACCGTGGCCGGGCGGGACATGCAGGCCCAGATCCTGGACGACATGGACCTTGAGCGCGAGCGCGGCATCACCATCAAGGCCCACGCGGTGACGCTGAAATACACGGCCCTCGATGGAAACACCTACACCCTGAACCTCATTGACACCCCCGGGCACGTGGATTTCACCTACGAGGTGAGCCGCAGCCTCGCCGCCTGCGAAGGGGCCATCCTGGTGGTGGACGCCACCCAGGGCGTGGAGGCCCAGACGCTGGCGAACGCCTACCTGGCCCTGGAGAACGGGCTGGAGGTCTTCCCGGTCCTCAACAAGACCGATCTGCCCAGCGCCGATCCCGCGCGCGTGCTGGAGCAGATTGATACCGTCATCGGCCTGGTGGACACGGCCCACGCCGTGAACGTGAGCGCCAAGACCGGCGAGAACTGCGATCTGGTGCTGGAGCAGATCGTGAAGTGCATCCCGGCGCCCCAGGGCGATCCGAAAGCGCCGCTGCAGGCCCTGGTCTTCGATTGCTACTACGATTCCTACCGCGGCGTGGTGAACCTCATCCGGGTGGTGAACGGCACGATCAAGGCCGGCGACCAGATCCGGTTCATGTCCACGGGCAGCGAGCACCGGGTAGACGAGATCGGCATCTTCGATCCCAAGATGGACAAGCAGGAAACGCTGTCGGTGGGTGAGGTGGGCTATCTGGTGGCCAACATCCGGCAGCTGGTGGACGTGAAGGTCGGCGATACGATCACCCATGCGGTGACCCTCACGACCCGACCCGCCACGGAGATGCTGAAGGGCTTCAAGGAGATCCAGCCGGTGGTCTTCGCGGGGATCTTCCCCACGTCCAGCGACGACTACGAGAATCTCCGCAACGCCATGGACAAGCTCCGGCTCAATGACAGCAGCTTCACCTACGAGCCCGAGACCTCCACGGCCCTGGGCTTCGGCTTCCGCTGCGGTTTCCTGGGCCTGCTCCACATGGAGATCGTGCAGGAGCGCCTGGAGCGCGAGTTCGACCTGGATCTCATCACCACGGCCCCCAGCGTGCGGTTCCACGTCCACCTCACGGACGGCACGGAGGCCTCCGTGGACAACCCCTCCCGGCTGCCCTCGCTCCAGAGGATCGCGAAGATCGAGGAGCCCATCATCGAGGCGACCATCCTCACGCGCGCCGATTTCGTGGGCGGCCTGATCAAGCTCTGCGAGGAGCGCCGCGGCCTCCAGCAGAAGCTCGAATACGTGAGCCAGGACCGGGTGATGCTCGTCTACGAACTGCCCCTCAACGAAGTGGTGCTCGACTTCTACGACAAGCTGAAGTCCATCTCGAAGGGCTATGCCAGCTTCGACTACCACATGAAGCACTACAGCGAATCCGACCTGGTGAAGATGGACATCCTGGTGAACGGCGAGGCGGTGGACGCGCTGTCCATCATGGTGCACCGCAGCAAGAGCCAGACGCTGGGCCTGGCGCTCTGCCAGAAGATGAAGGAAGTGATCCCCCAGCAGATGTTCGACGTGGCCATCCAGTCCGCCATCGGCAGCAAGATCATCGCCCGCACCAACGTGAAGGCCCGCCGCAAGGACGTGCTCGCCAAGTGCTACGGCGGCGACGTCAGCCGCAAGAAGAAGCTCCTCAACAAGCAGAAAGAGGGCAAGAAAAGAATGAAGGCCATCGGCAACGTGGAGATCCCGCAGGAAGCCTTCCTGGCGATCCTGAAGGTGGACAACTAGCCGATCTTGCCGTCGTCCTTGATCTCGCCGGACTCGACGAGGTTGGCGAGGAGGCGCTGGAGCTCGTCCTGGCCGATGAGGCCGCGGCGCTGGAAGAGGCGGATCATGCCCAGGACGAGGGTGCGGGTCTGGTAGGACTCCAGGCGCCGGACCGTATCGCCGATGGTCCGGCTGTGCACCAGGTCAGGACTCGCGGCCTGCGGGGCGGGACGGGGCGCGGACGCGGTCTCGAACAATCCAAAGGGATCAATGTTCACCGGCTGCGTGGGCGCGGTGGGTCCGTCGAAGAAGGGATCGGGCGGAAACCCCGCGGGCCGGGAAGAGGCGGGGGCCGGCCGGGGCACCGGGGGTGGGGCCATGGTGAAGGAGACCGGCAGCGCGTCGTCCTGGTCCGAGTCCGCGCCCACTTCCACGGTCAGCGCCAGGGAGGGCGTCTCCAGGCGCCGGTAGAGATCCGAGATGGCCTTCCGCAGGGCGCTATGGGAGGCCACCACGGGCTCGATGTTCAGGCCGGACGCGAACCGGGCGCTGTCAATGGCGTTGAGGTCCGAGGGATCGGACATGGCCAGCACCAGGGATTTCGGATCCTTCGTGGTGATGGGAAGCACCGTGAACTGGTCGGCGAGGCGGTGGGGCACCAGCTTGAGGATCTGGGGGGGCACCTCGATGTTGCGCACGTCCATCTGCGGCACGCCAGTCTGGTGGCTGAGGAAGTCCATGAGCACTTCCTCGGAGATGTAGCCCAGTGCCACCAGGTTGCTGCCGAGGCGCCCCCGGGCGATCTTCTGGTGGGTGATGGCGCTCTGCAACTGGGCAGGCGTGATGAGTCCGCTCTCCACGAGCAGTTCACCCAGCCGCTTGATCGGTTGCTGCATATCGGGTCCCGGGGTCATGACAGAACTGCACAGAGGGTCATCCTCAAGGTAACCTTAATCAAGACTTTTGTGTGCGCGGAGGGCGCGTGGATTCCGAGGATCTCTGGCGCGCGATGCTCCACGACTTCAACAACCTGCTGGCGGGAATCCAGGGTGTGCTGGATCTGAGCGATCCGCGCCTGCCCCTCGACGCCCGCAATCGCACGCGCCTGGAATCCACCCTGGAGGACGGGAAGGTGCTCATCACCATGGCGCGGGCCCTGGCCCTGGGACGCCATCCTGACCCAGGCCTGGCCTCCTGGTCCGAGTGGGCGGCGGGGCTCCGCCGGCGGCTGGAACCGATGTCCGCGCTGTTCCGGTGTCCCATCGAGCTGGTGGACATGGGGGCGGACGGGCCCGCCTGGCCGACGCCCCTGCTGCAGGACTGGGCCGCGGCGTTCACCCGCCAGATCCTTCCCTGGGCCGTGCCCGGCCCCCTCCGTCTGGAGGCGAAAGCCACTCCGGAGGCCTGGATCCTCACCTGGGTGGGCGATGCGCCCCTTCCGGCGGCCCTGCATCCCGAGCCTCCATCCGACACACCGAAGAACCTGCCCGCCCTCTGGCTCCGGGCCACAGGTGAACGCCTGGGCGTGGCGATCCAGGCGACGCCCGGGGGACTCGTGGCCCGCTTGGGACGGGCATGCCCCTCCTGATCTCCCGCCTGGCCATGGCTCTTTCCGCCCCGGGGCTGCTGGCCCAGACCACGGCATCCCTGCGCGTGGAGGTGCTGGATGCCGCCGGGCATCCCCATCCCGGGGCGATCCTGAGCCTCGAATCCGTGGATCGCGGCGATCGCCGCCTGCTGCGCGCCGACGCCAAGGGAATCGCC
>JAUXSE010000056.1 GCA_030681515.1 Geothrix sp.
CCTTCTCGGAGATCGCGCGAGAGAGCACCGTGGTGGCGTTGAGGTGCGCGAACACCGACAGGCCGGAGTGCGCCTTGGCGATGTTGTTGATCAGCTCCATCATGTTCACGGTCTTGCCCACGCCGGCGCCGCCGAACAGACCCACCTTGCCGCCCTTGGCGAACGGGCAAACGAGGTCGATCACCTTGATGCCGGTCTCCAGCAATTCCTGCGAGGGGCTCAGCTCGTCGTAGGCGGGGGCCTTGCGGTGGATGGACGCGTGCAGCTCGGAGTTGACCGGGCCGCGTTCGTCGATGGGGTTGCCCAGCACGTCCATGATGCGGCCCAGCGTGGCTTTGCCCACTGGAACCTGAATCGCCGCATTGGTGTTGTAGACCATGTTGCCGCGACGCAGGCCGTCGGAGGAGCCCAGCGCAATGGTTCGCACCACGCCGTCGCCGAGCTGCTGCTGGACTTCCAGCGTCAGCGCCGTACCCTCCATCTTGAGCGCGTCGTAAATCTTGGGCATCTGGTCGCGCGGAAACTCCACGTCCACCACTGCGCCGATACATTGGACGATCTTGCCCTGTGTCTTAGTCTGTGCCTGAGCCATTTTTGCTTGCTCCAAAATTAAACTGTGCTTTAAACCGCTGCGGCGCCGGCCACGATTTCGGAAAGTTCCTTCGTGATCGCTGCCTGACGCGTCTTGTTGTAGACCAGCTTCAATTCGCTGATCACGTTGCCTGCGTTGTCGGTGGCGGCCTTCATGGCCACCATGCGCGCCGAGTGCTCGGACGCCATGTTCTCGGCCACGGCCTGGTAGACCAGCGCCTCGACGTAACGCACCAGCAGCTCGTCGATGACGGTCTGGGCATCCGGTTCGTAGAGGTAGTCCCAGCCGTGGCGCGCGCCCTGCGCGGCATCATGGGCCTGCGCCTCGGCCTGCATCTTCACGGCCGACAGGGGCAGCAGTTGCTCGACCACCGACTCCTGCTTCATGGTGTTGATGAGGCGCGTATAGCTCAGGTAGACCGCATTGACCTCGCCCTTGGCATAGGCATCGAGCAGCACCTTGACCGGCCCGATGAGCTTTTCAAGGTGCGGCGTGTCGCCCAGCTGGGTGACGTGCGAGACCACGCTGGCGCCGATGCGGTTGAGAAAACCCAGCCCCTTGTTGCCAATGGCCACAGCCTTCACCGACTGACCCGAGCCCTGCAACTCGCGCAGACGCACGGTGACGGCGCGCAGCAAGTTGGTGTTCAGGCCGCCGCACAGACCCTTGTCGGTGGTCACGACAATGATGCCGGCGGTCTTCGCGTCGTTGACGCGCATGAACGGGTGGGTGTATTCCGGATTGGCCTTGCCGAGGTTGGCGGCGATGTTGCGGATCTTGTCGCTGTAGGGACGGGCGGCGCGCATGCGATCCTGCGCCTTGCGCATCTTGGCGACGGAGACCATTTCCATGGCCTTGGTGATCTTCTTGGTGTTTTCCACCGATTTGATCTTGCCGCGTATTTCCTTGCCTGCTGCCATTTCTGCTCCTTAAGCCTTAAGCGTTTGCGCGGTCTGAATCAGGCAAACGTCTTCTTGAACGCGGCGATGGCTGCGTCCAGCTCGGCTTCTGCGGCCTTGTCCATGGCCTTCTCGGCCTCGAGTTTGGCCAGCAGGGCGGCATGCTTGTCCTTGAGGTAGCCGTGCAGGCCGTGCTCGAAGGACAGCACCTTCTTGACGTCGAGATCGTCCACGAAGCCCTTGTTCACCGCAAACAGCGTGGCGGCCATCAGCGAGATGGGCAGCGGACTGTACTGGGCCTGCTTGAGCAGTTCGGTCACGCGCGCGCCGCGGTCGAGCTGCTTGCGGGTGGCTTCGTCGAGGTCGGAGGCGAACTGCGCGAACGCAGCCAGCTCACGGTACTGGGCCAGGTCGGTACGGATACCACCGGACAGGTTCTTGATCAGCTTGGTCTGTGCCGCGCCACCCACACGCGACACCGAGATGCCCGCGTTGATGGCGGGGCGCACGCCAGCGTTGAACAGCGAGGTCTCCAGGAAGATCTGGCCGTCGGTGATCGAGATCACGTTGGTCGGAACGAAGGCGGACACGTCGCCGGCCTGGGTCTCGATGATGGGCAGTGCGGTCAGCGAACCGGTCTTGCCCTTGACAGCGCCCTTGGTGAAGTCCTCCCCGTACTTTTCGTTGACGCGGGCGGCGCGCTCCAGCAGACGGCTGTGCAGATAGAACACGTCGCCGGGATAGGCTTCGCGGCCGGGCGGGCGGCGCAGCAGCAGCGAGACCTGGCGGTAGGCCACGGCCTGCTTGGACAGGTCGTCGTAGATGATCAGCGCGTCTTGCCCGCGGTCGCGGAAATACTCGCCCATGGTGCAGCCCGAGTAGGCCGACACATACTGCATGGCCGCCGATTCCGAAGCGCTGGCCGCGACGACGATGGTGTAGTCCATCGCGCCATGCTGTTCCAGCGCGCGCACCACGTTCTTGATCGACGACGCCTTCTGGCCGATGGCGACGTAGACGCAGGTCATGTTCTGACCCTTCTGGTTGATGATGGTATCGACGGCCACCGCGGTCTTGCCGGTCTGGCGGTCGCCGATGATCAGCTCGCGCTGGCCGCGGCCGATGGGGATCAGGCTGTCAATGGCCTTGAGGCCCGTCTGCATGGGCTCGTGCACGCTCTTGCGGTCCACGATGCCGGGCGCGATCTGCTCGATGGGGTTGGTCTTGGCAGCCTGGATGGGACCCTTGCCATCAATGGGGTTGCCCAGGGCGTCCACCACGCGACCGATAAAGTTGGGGCCCACGGGCACGGACATGATCTTCCCGGTGCGCTTGACGATGTCGCCTTCCTTGATGGCGGCGGCGTCGCCCAGCAGGATGATGCCGACGTTGTCCTCTTCCAGGTTGAAGGCCAGGCCCATGACGCCATGGGGCAGCTCCAGCAGCTCGCCGGACATGGCCTTTTCGAGTCCGTAGGCGCGGGCGATGCCATCGCCGACGCTGATGACGGTGCCCACTTCGGCCACGTCCACCTGGGCGTCAAAGCCCTCGATCTGGCTGCGGATGATGCGGGAAATCTCTTCCGCGCGGATGTCCATGAAGTCCTCCAAACCTGCGAGTTGAAAGCGAGAGAAGTTATGCGGAGAGCAGCTGCGTCTTCAGCTGGCGGAGCTGGCCCTGGAGCGAGGCGTCCAGCACCGTGGAACCCACCTGGACCTTGAGGCCCCCGAGGAGGGCGGAATCCTGGTGCCAGGTGAGGCGGATGGTCTTGCCGGTGCGCGCGGCCAGGGAACCGATGAGGGCCTTCGCCTGGGCATCCGTGAGGGGCTGGGCGCTGAGCACCTTGGCTTCCACGATGCCGGCCCGCTCATCCACCAGCTCCGCGAAGGTGCGGCGCAGGTGCGGCAGCAGGTTCAGCCGGCCGGCCTCGGCCACCACGCGGAAGAAGTGGCGCAGGGTCTGGCTCACCTGGGCGGCGGCGAGGATGGTCTCGAAGACCTCGGCCTTCTTCCTGGGCAGCACCAGGGGCGAGGCCACCAGGCGCGACAGGTCGGGGCTGGCGGCCACGGCGGCGGCCACGGTGTCCAGCTCCTGCTGAAGCTGGGCCACATTGCCCTGCGCGGTGCCGATCTGGAGAAGGGCCTTGGCGTAGCGCCGGGCGGTCAGGCGGCTGCTCACTGGGCGCCTCCAATCTGCTGAATGGCGCGGTCCATCACCCCACCCGCGGCCTTGGCGGCCTCGGGCCCCTGCAGCCGGGCCTCCAGGCGCCGGGTGGCGCCCTCGACGGCCAGTTCGGCCACCAGGGCGCGCAGTTCCTGCTCGGCCTGACGCTTCTGGTGGCCAATCTCGGCCTGGGCCTGGGCCAGGATCTGGGTGGCCTCGGCCCGGGCGGCCTCCAGCACGCGCTGCTTCTCGGCTTCGGCATCGGTCTCGGCCTTGGACAGGATGCCCGCCAGCTCGCCTTCGAGCCCGGCCATCTTGGCCTCCAGATCCTTCATCTGGGCCTCGCTCTCGGCCTTGTCCCGCTCCGCCTGGGCGAGCATGGTTTCCAGCTCCTCCCTGCGGGACTTGAACATGGCCGACAACGCGCCCTTCAGCAGGAAGAACAGGACGGCCCCGTAGATGGCGAAGTTCAGCAGCTGGACGAGGAAGGCGCCACCGATGCCGAACTCCCGGCCGAAGAGCTTCATGGCCGGGCCGTGATGGGCGGCTTCGGCGCCATGGGCCTCGGGGGCCTCGGGGGCCGCGCCGGTGGGCGCGTGGCCTTCCGCCGGTCGGGCTTCATGCCCTGCGGACTGGGCCTCATGCTTTTCAACCGCAGGAGCAGCGTGGGTGTCGTGGGCCTGGGCCACCAGTCCCAGAGGACTGAAGGCCAGGGTGGCGGCGAGGGAAAGTCGAATCAGCTTCATCATGCTCAGGCCTGCTTCAGAAGGGTCTGGGCCATGGATTCGGCCAGGGCGTCCACCTGGGCCAGCAGGTCCTGCTTGGCCGTGGCCTGTTGGCCTTTCAGTGATTCCACGGCGCCCTGGCGCTCAGCCATGGCCTTGGCGCGGGCCCCGTCCAGCAGCCGCTGCTTCTCCTTGCCCGCCGCCTCTGCCAGCGCCTTGCGCCGCTCGAAGGCCTGGGCGCGGAGCTCCTTCAGGCGAGCCTGATAGTCCTTCTGGCGGGCATCCAGCTGCGCCGCGGCCTGGGCCTTGGCGTCGCCCCCGGCGTGCAGATCGCGTTCCCGATCCTCCATCACCTTCGTGATGGGCCGGAAGAACACCACCCGCAGGTAGAGGTAGAGCACCACGAGCAGCAGGATCACGAACAGGAGGGCCGGCGGATCCGGCCGCATGGGATCCGGCATCTGGGCCAGGATGCGCGCGACGGGGCCATCCCCTTCCGGTGCTCGGAGCGTCAGATTCGCCAGTTCCAGCAGCGCCACAGGCCACCCTCCAGAAACATCCCAAGGCCACGGCCGACAGATTCGGCCAGGGTCACACCGACACCAGCGAAAGGTCCGCGGGAACCTCTGGCACGGAAGTCCTAAAACCTTACCAGAGCAGCCCCACTCCCTCAATGCGGAGCTTTACCCTTGACCCCCCCAGGCTCCTGTGGGAGCATCAGGGTTCGGCGATTCGGGCGATTAGCTCAGTCGGTAGAGCAGCTGCCTTACACGCAGCATGTCGGCGGTTCGAGCCCGTCATCGCCCACCAGCCCAGCTGGTGAAAGCAAGGGGTTGTAGCTCAGTCGGTTAGAGTGCCAGCCTGTCACGCTGGAAGTCGCGGGTTCGAGCCCCGTCAGCCCCGCCAAAAGAGCGCCCAGTCGGGCGCTTTTTGGCGTTTGGGGCTGACGGGGCTCGGACCCGCGAGTGCGAAGGCGGTAGCGTCAGCGGAGGCCCTCCAGCGGAGGGCCGGAGTAGCTGCCGACTGCGCGGCGGATCCTAGCCCGAAGGGCGACGGAGACGCGTTCGAGCCCTGACTGAGTGGGTCGACATGAGAGGCGGAGAACGGCACTCCGGACGAAGCCTCCCCTACTCCCTCAACGACCACATCCGCAGAATCTTCCCCGCCTTCACCTGGTAGATCACCACCGCCTCCAGGGCCTCCTTCTTCCCCGCCCTTCCCTTGATCCGCTCCTTCTGGATCACGAAGCCGCCGGAGACCATCTGCGCCTCCGCCGAGGCGTGCAGATCGGGATTCGCCTTGAACCGCTCCGCATAGAGTTCCCGAAGCTGGACCTTCCCGGTGGGAGTCGAGGTACCGGGAATCCCGGAGACTTCGACATCCTCCGCGAAGAGGGCCAGGAAGCCCTCCAGATCGTGGGCATTGAACGCCTCGATCTGCTTTTGCACCGTGGCCGCAGGGCTGAGGATCTTCGGGGAGGGCGCCGCGGCCAGAACCGCGGGCACCAGCAGCAGGGAGAACGGACGGATCATGGACACTCCTGGCAGGGATGAACCACTGTACCCGCCCCATCGAAATCCACCCGTGTCCTTTGGGTCCATGCGCGATAGACTGGAGGGCTTGGAACAACCATGAAACTGCCCCTGATCGCCCTCTGCGGACGCCCCAACGTGGGCAAGTCCACCCTCTTCAACCGGCTCACCCGCAGCCGCGCGGCCCTGGTCCACGACCTGCCGGGCATGACCCGGGACCGCAGCTATGGCCGGGTCACCTGTCTGGGCGAGGAAGGCGAGGCCGAGGAGGTCTTCGAGCTGGTGGACACCGGCGGCCTGGATTTCGAAGGCGACGATGTCATCACCCAGGGCATCACCCGCATGGCCGAGGCGGCCCTGGAAGAGGCCCACGTCGCCGTCCTGCTGGTGGATGGCCATGACGGCCTCACCACCGGGGACGAGGAGATCGCCGCGCGACTCCGCCGCCAGGGCAAGCCCATCCTGCTCGTCATCAACAAGCTCGACGGCATGAAGGGGGGCGCGCCGGACGGCGGCTTCTACGGCATGGGCTTCGATCAGGTGCTCGCCATCTCGGCGGCCCACGGCGCCGGCGTACCCGAGCTGATCGAGGCCCTGAGAGCCCGGCTGCCCTTCCACCGCACCCCGGAAGAAGCGGAGATCCATGCGCCTTCGGACGAGCTCCGTTTCGCCATCATCGGCCGGCCCAACGTGGGGAAGTCCTCGCTCACGAACCGCATGCTGGGCTACGAGCGCAGCCTGGTCAGCGAGATCGCCGGCACCACGCGGGACACCGTGGACACCGTGTTTCATGTCAACGACCAGGTCTACCGGATGATTGACACCGCGGGCATCCGCAAGAAGGGGAAGACCCACGAGGGCGCCGAGAAACTCAGCATCCTGAAGGCCAAGCAGGCCATGGCCCGGGCCGATGTGAGTCTGCTGCTGCTGGATGCCGTGGAAGGGGCCACCCACCAGGACGCCGTCATCGCCGGCTATGCCCAGGAGGCCGGCGCCGCCGTCATCCTCGTGGTGAACAAGTGGGATCTCGTCGAGAAGGACACCCACACCATCTACGGGGCCGAGGAGGATCTGCGCCGCAGCCTGGGTTTCCTGCACCACGCGCCCATGATCTTCCTTTCGGCGCTCACGGGACAGCGGGTGTCCAAGCTCTTCGGCCTGATTGACGAGCTGGCCGCGGCCCACAAGCGCCGCATCACCACGGGCGAATTGAACCGGTTCCTCCGCGAAACCGTGGACACCATGAGCCCCCACGCCATAGACGGCAAGCTGCCCAAGCTCTACTTCATGACCCAGGTGGGCGTGCGGCCCCCCAGCTTCGTGGTGAAAGCCAACACGGATCGCGGGCTGCACTTCAGCTATGTGCGCTACATGGAGAACCGCCTGCGCGAGCAGTTCGGGCTCGCGGGCGTGCCCCTGCGGCTCAGCATCCAGAAAAAGAAGAAGGGCGAGGGCGAGGAAGCCGAAGTGGCCGCCGTGCGCCGCATCCTGGATCCCGGCGAAGGCCTCAAGCCCTCCCGCAGCAACGAATCCCTGCAGGCCCAGCGGGAAGACAAAGTCAGGGCCCGCCCCCGCCCCAAGCAGAAGGAAGGCCCCAAGCCCGCCGCCAAGCAGGCCCCCAAAAAGGGTCATGGCGCGCCTCCGAAGCGGGTCCGGCAGAAATCCACCAAGCGGCCCTGAAGGACCTCGGCATCCTGGAACGGGTGGGGTCCATCCTGAAGAACGGGGTGACGGTCCAGAAACCACCTTGAACATTTCCTGCAAACAGGATTCTACTGGTGTTTAT
This sequence comes from Geothrix sp., assembly GCA_030681515.1. Taxonomy (GTDB): domain Bacteria; phylum Acidobacteriota; class Holophagae; order Holophagales; family Holophagaceae; genus Geothrix. Next base: position 7,698 of record JAUXSE010000056.1, read on the forward strand.
CAACTCGTGTTAAATGTTCATTTACATAAATAATTAACAAATAGAATTGATTCTCAGAAAAATTAACATTCCTTAACTTGGGAAACCAGGGGGCTGGCCGGAAGCTGACTGTCTCATCCCCAGTTCTTTCCACCCTTCACCCCGGGACGCCGCGGACCGCCTGCGTCGGCCAGGAACCCTCCAGGCTGGAAGAACCTGAAGGGCCGTGAACCCCCTTCCACCCTCCTGGAGGAGTTGCCCATGGCAACCATCAAGGGCCGTATGGCCCTGTCCTTTGTCACCGCGGCCCTGGCTGCCGGTTCCCTCTACGCCCGCACCCCGCAGGAGACACTGCGCGTGAACGCGGCCTCGGACCGCCTCATGGCGGATCGCGCCCAGCTGGGCCTGGATGCGGACAACGCCTTCCGGCTTCGCGGCTCCCATTCGGATGAGCTCGGCCAGACCCACGGCCACTTCGCCCAGGCCTACAAGGGCGTGAAGGTATGGGGCGGCGACGCCATCACCCACACGGGCCGGGACGGTTCCGAACTTCCGCTCACGAACGCCCTCCACAAGAACATCCGCCTGAACGTGACCCCCTCCCTGGGCGCGGGCGAGGCCCTTGCCGCGGCCCAGATGGATCTGGCCCCCATGGGCGCCTACGCCTACGCCCCCACCACTGAACTGGTGGTCTACCCCCAGATGACCGATGTGATCGTCCGCCGCGCGGGCCGTCTTGCGGTGGACCAGGAGATCAATGCCACCGATGTGACCCGCCAGGTGGTGCGCTACAGCCTGGCCTACCATGTCCACACCGAACTCGAGAACGATCAGGACGGCATCCGGCACACCGACTACCTCGTGGACGCCCATACCGGCGCCATCCTGAAGAAGTGGAACACCCTCCACACCACCGCCGCCACGGGCACCGGCAACAGCCAGTACTCCGGCGTGGTCAGCCTGGCCACCAACTACACCGGCACCACCTATGAGATGCGGGACATGACCCGCGGCACGGCCGGGACCTTCGGCAACAACGTGGTCACCGACATGAACCACGCCACCACCACCTCCACGGCCACCGGCACCCTCTACACGGACGCCGACAACACCTGGGGCGACGGCACCAACTACGTGGAAGGTTCCTCGACCACCGCCGCCAACGGGCAGACCGCCGCCGTGGACGCCATGTTCGGCATGGCCAAGTCCTGGGACTTCTTCAAGCTGGTCTATGGCCGCAACGGCATTGACGGCGCGGGCACGGCCACCTACAGCCGCGTGCACATCAGCAACAGCTACGACAACGCCTTCTGGTCCGACAGCTGCTTCTGCATGACCTACGGCGACGGTTCCTCCTTCACCACCCTCACCGCCCTGGACGTGGCCGGCCACGAGATGAGCCACGGCGTGACCTCCCGCACCGCCAACCTGACCTACTCCGGCGAGTCCGGCGGTCTGAACGAGTCCACCTCGGATATTTTCGGCACCATGATCGAGTACTACGCCCGCGGCGGCTCCGGCGCCACCATCGGCAGCACCGGCGGCAACTGGACCATCGGCGAGCAGCTGGCCGCCACCCCCCTGCGCTACATGTACAAGCCCAGCCTGGATGGCGCCTCGCCGGACGCCTGGTCCTCCACCCTCGGCACCCTGGACGTGCACTACTCCAGCGGCCCCATGAACCGCGGCTTCTACTTCCTCAGCCAGGGCGCGAGCAGCACCAGCACGAGCACGTCCTACACCTCCTACCTGCCCACGGGCATGACCGGCATCGGCAACGACAAGGCCTCGGCCATCTGGTTCCGCGCCCTCACCACCTACCTGACCTCCAGTTCCAACTACGCCGCGGCCCGCACCGCCGCCATCAGCGCCGCCAAGGATCTCTACACCGCCGGCAGCGCCGAGGAGCAGGCCGTGTGGAACGCCTTCCACGGCATCAATGTCGGTCTGGCCTGGTCCACCACCCCGCCCCCGCCCACCAGCACCTTCACGGAGACGGAGCCCAACGATCTCGTCGGCACCGCCAACGCGGTGGCGCGCACCTTCACCGCCATCCAGGGCAACCTCACCGTCACCACGGACAAGGACTACTTCGGCCTGACCATGAACCCCGGCGAGACCCTGGCCTTCGCCATGACCGGGCCCACGGGCGTGGACTGGGACCTGAAGGTGGTGGACGCCGCCGGAACCCAGCTCGCCATCTCCCAGGGCAGCGCCGCCACCGAGAACATCACCTACACCAACACCGGCACCACGATCAAGGCCGTCTACGCGAATGTCTACGTCTACAGCGGCACCAGCGCCACGCCCTATAACGTGGCCCTGACCTACTCCGGCGGCACCACGCCCGTTCCTGACACCACCGCCCCCACGGTCTCCGCCACGGAGATCGGCACCAGCGGCACCATCACCTTCAACGCCACCGCCTCCGACAACGTCGGCGTCACCAAGGTGGAGTTCTACGTGGACGGCGTGCTGAAGGGCACCGACACCACCAGCCCCTACAGCATGACCCTGAACAGCACCACGCTGACCAACGCCACCCACAGCCTCACCGCCAAGGCCTATGACGCCGCCGGGAACGCCACCACCTCCACGGCCGTGAACTTCACCATCAACAACACCACCGCCACCAGCTTCACCGAAGTGGAAAGCAACGGCACCACCGCCGCGGCCAACGTGATCGCCGATACCATCACCACCATCGTCGGCAAGATCGGCACCTCCACCGACCTGGACTACTTCAAGATCAACGTCGCCGCCGGACGCACCGTGACCGTCAACATGACGGGCCCCGCCAAGGACTACGACCTCTACCTGCTCAGCAGCACCGGCGCCACCCTGAAGAGCAGCCTCGGCACGACGGCCACCGAGAGCGTGACCTACACCAACACCGGCACCACCACCGCGGTGTACTACATCAAGGTGCTCGGCTACGCCGGCGCCTTCGACACCGTCAATTCCTACACCCTGGCCCTCACCCGCTAGGCGTTGGAGTTCCCCGGGACAGGGCCGCTCACGCGGCCCTGTCCTTTTTCGCTACACTCCCGGAATGGCGATCCTGATCGCAGAACCCGATGACACCGAGGCCCAGAGGATCATCGAGGGCCTGACCGCCGACGGGTTCATCTGTGCCCGGGCTGAAACGGGCCACTTGGCCCTGGCCCACGCGGCCGCCTCCGAAGCCCTGGTGGCGGAGATCGCCCTCCCGGGACTGCCCGGGCTGGAACTGGCCCAGCGGATGCGGGAGGCCGGCATCACCACGCCCCTGATCTTCGTATCGGTCCTTTGCACGCCGGAACACCGCGTGCGCGGCCTGGAGGCCGGGGCCGACGACTACCTGGGCAAGCCCTTCACCATGCCCGAACTGTCCGCACGGTTGCGGGCCCTGGTCCGCCGCAGCCGGATGCCCTCGCGCCCCCTGCGCGTCCTGCTGGGGGATCTGATCTGGGAACCGGATCTCCGCCGCGTGTTCCGGGCGGGGGAGCGCCTGGAGCTCACCCCCAAGGAGTACACCCTCCTGTCCCTCCTGCTGGAACGGAAGGGACAGGTGGTCAGCCGGGAGGAGATCGCCCTGGCCCTCTGGGGCGCCGGGAAGGATCGGCCCGACCTCCGCAGCCCCAATGCCATGGATGCCCAGGTGCGGCGCCTGCGCGCCAAGGTGGATGGCCCCTTCGCCAAGCCCCTGCTGCATACGCTTCGGGGCCAGGGGCTGACCATCGAGGCAGGGTGATCATTCTCCAGAGCTTCGGCTAGCAGCCCTCCAGCAGCACCTTCGCGTGCTCCAGCGCCTCGGCGCGATCCGGATGGCCCGAGAGCAGCCGGGCCAGCTCGCGGTTGCGCGACTCGCCCGCCACCCAGCCCAGGGCGCTGCGGGTGCGGCCGCCTTCGGTTTCCTTGTGCAGGCGCCCGTGCCGGTCCGCCCGGGCCGCCACCTGGGCCAGGTGCGTGACGGCCAGCACCTGATGGGCCTTCCCCAGCTCGGCCACGGCCTTGCCCACGGCCAGGGCGGTTTCGCCCCCCAGTCCCGCGTCCACCTCGTCCAGCACCAGGGTGAGGCCATCCCGCACGCCCGATGTCGAGGCTGGCCCCAGCGCGAGTCCAGCCCCCACCAGGGACAGCATCAGGCGGCTCAGCTCCCCGCCTGATGCGATCTTGGCCAGGGGACGGAAGCCTTCGCCGGGATTCGGTTCGATCCAGATGGCCAGGGCCGAGAACCCCTGGGCCGCCACGCGCACGGGCCGGCCGCTCTGCTGGACCGGGCTGCCGGGTTCCTCCGCCAGGGCCAGCCGCAGCTGGATCCGGGCCCCCTTCATGCCCAACCGCCCCAGGCGCTTCTGCACCTCGGCTTCCAGCTTCGGGATGGCCGCGGTCCGCCGCCCATGCAGGGCCTCCGCAGCCGCGCGGTAGATCTCCCCAGCCTTCGCCAGGGCCGCCTCCAGTTCCTTCAGTGGCGCGTTTCCCGCCAGCAGGGAACGCTGCTCATCTTTCAGGGCCTGCATCCGGCCCGGCAGTTCCTCCGGCTCGCAGCGGTGGCGGCGGGCCTGACGCTCGTAGGTCGCCAGGCGTGCCTCCATGGCCTCGATGCGGTCCGCCCCGGCCCCCGCCCAGCGCAGGGCCTGGTCCTTGGCCAGGGCCAGCAGATCCTCCAGTTCGAGCACGGCGGAGCGCAGCCGGTCCTGCTCGGCCACCGCATCGGGCCAGTGGTGGACGGCCTTGGCCAGGGCCTTGTGGGCCAGTTCCACCTTGGGTAGGCCGTCGTTCAGGGCATCGGCCGCCTCGCGGAAGGCCTGCTCAAGATGCACCGCATGGCGCAGGGGCTCCCGATCCGCCTTGAGCTGGGCCCATTCGCCGGCCTTGGGCGCCAGTTTCTCCAGGTCCGCCAGGGCCTCGGCCAGCTGCTCCAGGCGCTGTTCCCGCTCGGCCTCGCTGCGGCGCCGGGCCTTCAGGGCGGCTTCCGCCTGCCGCACCGCCACGGCCTCGGATTCCAGGCCGGGCTCGATGCCCAGCACCTCGTCAATCAAGGCCAGATGGCGGTCTTCGCCGAGCAGGGACTGGTGGTCGTGCTGGCTGGTAAGGCGCATCCAGAGGCGGCCCGCCTCCCGCAGATCCGCCAGGGCGCAACTGGCACCGTTGATCCAGGCCCGGCTGCGGCCCGGTCCCACTTCGCGGCGCAGCACCACGGGATGTTCCTCGGGCAGGCCCCGTTCGACGAGGAAGGTCCGCCAGGCTTCGAAGCGGCCCTCCACCACGGCCTCCACCGTGGCCCGCTCCGCCCCGTGGCGCACCAGTTCCGCGTCGCCCCGGGCCCCCACCAGCAGCGACAGCGCGTCCACCAGCAGGGACTTGCCCGCGCCGGTTTCGCCCGTGAGCACCGTGAAGCCCGGTCCCCAGTCCAGGGACAAATCCTCCACCAGGGCCAGGTTCTGAATTCTGAGGGATGAAAGCATCCGATCAGTCTAGCGGGGCCGCGGTGGCCGGGAGCACTCCAGCCCTGGATCCCGAACACCGGCCCAGCCGTCGGCTGAAAACGAACCACCCGCGGGACTGGCCCTGCGTCACACTTCTCCACAAGAGCTTCCCCGGGAAGGTCTCGTCTGCCCCATGTTCCCCTCGGACGCCGGCAGTCACCCGCCAGGTTCAACAGGGAGGCTAGGCCATGCTCGTCCCTGGCCGGAAACGGATCCTCGCCCTCCTGTTTCTCGGCGTCTCGTTCCTGCAGGCCCAGGGCGGCCAGCCTTCAGCCGATGCGATGCGGGCGGCCCTCCCCGCGCTCAAGGGGAAGGAACGGCTGGCCACCCTCCTCGATCTGGCCAATGCGCTCGAAACGAAGGCCCCCCGGGAGGCGCTGGCCCACGCCTCGGAAGGCAGGGCCCTCGCGATCCAGCTGGGCGACAAGGAGAAGGAGACGGCCTGTCTCACCACGGCGGCCTACTGCTGCATCCAGACCGGTGATTTCACCCCGGCCATCGAGCAGGGGAAGCAGGCCCTGGCCCTGGCGGATGCCATCGGCAACAGGGACCGGGCTGGCAAGGCCCACAACATCCTGGGCGCCGCCTACACCTTCATGGGCGCCTACAGCCAGGCGCTGGAGGAGGGCATCCAGGCCCTCCGCATCCGGGAGGCACTGGGCCAGGAGAACAGCATCGCCCTGTCCCTCAACCTGCTGGGCGTGATCTACCACCAGAGCGGGCAGTACGAGAAGGCCATCGAGTACTACGACCACATCCTGAGGCGGCTCCAGGAGCACCCCGACACCAGGCGGCTCATCCTCGCCAAGCTCAACAAGGGATTCGCCCAGTACAAGCTGGGCCGGCTGGCGGAGTCCCTGAGGAACCACCAGGAGGCCCTGGCCCTCGCCGAGGCCTCCGGCGAATCCGCCTACCTGAACTACACCCACCTGAACCTGGGCCTGACCTATACGGACCTGAAGCAGTTCGACCAGGCCAGGCACTACCTCCATCTGGCCGACCTCGCATACCGGGAGCAGGACCAGAAGCATGGCCTGGTGCAGGTCCTGAACGCCAGGGCCCGGTTGCACCTGCTGTCCGGCGAGTTTGCCAAGGGGATCCCCCTCGCCAGGGAGGGGGCCGCACTGGCCCGGTCCATCAACGCCCGGGACGAGCTCAAGAAGAGCTATGAAATGATTTCCGACTTGTACGGGAGGTTGAACAACCTGCCGGAATCCTACCGCTACTACAAACTGGCCACTCAGACGAAGGATTCCATCTACACCATCCAGGAGAGCAACAAGATCGCCGAAGCCTCCATGAGGATCGTGACTCTGAAGAAGGACGGCGAGATCGAAGCCCTCAAGAAGGAGCAGATCATCTCGGGCCTCCAGATCGAGAAGCAGCGCTATCTATCAATCATTTTCGTATCCAGCATCGGCTTCCTGGGGGCGATCGTGTTCCTGCTGGGCAACTACGGCAAGCAGATGCGGCAGGCCAAAAAGCGGCTGGAGCAGTCCAACGCGGACTTGGCCAGCATCAACACCGAGCTCCAGGACAAGATCAACGAGGTCAAGACCCTCAGCGGCCTCCTGCCCATCTGCGCCCAGTGCAAGAAGATCCGGGACGACGAAGGCTACTGGACCCAACTGGAGGGCTACATCTCGGAGCGCACCTCCGCCATCTTCACCCACGGCATCTGCCCCCACTGCGCCGAGGCGCTGTACCCAGACGCCATGAAGCAGATGACGGCGAAGGGCGAGAAACCTGCGGCGGACCTGGGGTAGATGCATCGCAGCGCCGCCCCGGGGTCCATTCCCATGGCCCGCAGCCCACGGCCCATGCCCCCCAGTCATACTGGCCCCTGGAGGAAGACATGTCCTACCGGAAGCCCTGTGGCAGCGTCCTGGAGGCCATCGGCAACACGCCGCTGGTGCGGTTGCGCCGCGTCGTCGAGCAGCTGCCGGTGGAGATCTTCGCCAAGCTGGAATTCCTGAACCCCATGGGCAGCAGCAAGGACCGCATCGCGAAGTACATGATCGAGGCCGCGGAGCGGGATGGCCGCCTGAAGCCCGGCGACATGATCATCGAGAATTCCTCGGGCAACACGGCCATGGGCCTGGCGCTCATGGCCATCCAGAAGGGCTACCGCCTCAAGGTCGTGGTGCGCGACACCATCTCCCAGGAGAAGCTGAACCAGCTGCTGGCCCTGGGCGTGCAGGTGCACAAGGCGGACACGAGCCTACCGCCGGAGCATCCCGACAGCTACAACAACATCGCCGCCCGCATGGCGCGGGAGACGCCGGACTGCTACTTTCCCGATCAGCACGGCAACCGGGAGAACAACGCCGCGCACTACCACGGCACGGGCCCGGAAATCTGGGAGCAGATGGAAGGCCGCGTGGATTTCCTGGTGGCGGGCGCGGGCACCGGCGGCACCATCGGGGGCGTGGGCCGCTTCCTGAAGGAAAAGGATCCGGCGATCCAGGTGATCGCCGTGGATCCCGTGGGTTCGGTGTTCACCGGCCACTTCCGCGGCGAGAAAGAATTGAAGGCCGGTCCCTACCGCATCGAGGGCCTGGGCGACGAGTTCCTCATCCCCACCATGGAGTTCGACCTCATTGACGACATGGTCCAGGTCACGGACCGCCAGGCCTTCCACCAGGCCCGGCGCCTGGTGCGGGAAGAGGGCATCCTCGGCGGCGGCTCCAGCGGCGCGGCCCTGTGGGCGGTGCTGAAGCTCGCGAAGCAGCTGCCGCCCAGGGACCGTCCGGCCCGCATCGTGACCGTGTTCCCCGATGGCGCGGGCCGCTACCTCAGCAGCATCTTCAACGATGCCTGGCTCGCCGAACGAGATCTGTTGGAGCCTGAAGAATGACGAGCTTCTCCGGCACCTACCTCGAAGCCATCCGCCGGGCACTCCACGACGCCATGGAGGCGGATCCCAGGGTCTGCTGCCTGGGCGAGGACATCGGGGCCTACGGTGGCGCCTTCCGGGCCACCGAGGGGCTGCTGGACCGCTTCGGCCCGGACCGCGTGATGGACACGCCCATCGCCGAACAGGCCATCGCGGGCGCGGCCATCGGCGCGGCGCTCATGGGACAGCGGCCCGTGGCGGAATTCCAGTTCATGGATTTCGCGCTGCTGGCCTCGGATCTCATGGTGAACTTCGCCGCCAAGGCCCACTGGCGCTGGGGTGCCTCGGTCCCCGTGGTCTTTCGCGGTCCGTCTGGCGCGGGCAACGGCGGTGGCCCCTTCCACAGCCAGAATCCCGAGGGGCATTTCCTCGGCAGCCCCGGCCTGAAGGTGGTGGCGCCGGGCACCGTGCGCGATGCCTACGCCCTGCTCCGGGCCGCCATCGAGGATCCGGATCCGGTCCTGTTCCTTGAACACAAGCGCCTCTACCGCCGCCTCAAGGACGAGTGGGAGGAAGCCCCCACCGCGCGGCTCGGCGAAGCGGCCCTGCGGAAGGACGGGACGCGGGCCTGCATCATCACCTACGGCGCGGCCCAGCAGGTGGCCCTGGAGGCCGTAGCGGAGCTCGACGTGGCGGTGCTGGACCTGCGCACCCTCTGGCCCCTGGACGATGGGGCCATCGAGGCCCTGGCGAAGCGCACGCACCGGGTGCTCGTCCTGACCGAGGCCGGCCTGACCTACGGCCCCGGGGCCGAACTGGCCGCCCGCATCGGCGAAACCTGCTTCACCTGGCTGGATGCGCCCGTCCTGCGCCTGGGCGCCGCGGATACCCCCGTGCCCGCCAGTCCGGTGCTGGAGGCGGCCTGCCTGCCGGATGCCACGCGGGTGCGCACGGAACTCGAGCGGCTCCTGTCATGGTGAGGGCCATGGGGCAGCCATGACCCATTCCACCTTCCAGCAGGCCCTCGACGCGGGCGAGTGTTTCCTCTTCGACGGAAGCACCGCCACGGCCCTGCATGATCGCGGGATCACGCTGCAGCGCGGCTTCGAGGAATGCAACCTCAAGGCGCCGGATCTGCTGCTGGCCATCCACGGTGAGTTCCTCGCCGCCGGGGCCCAGGTGCTCACCACCAACACCTGGGGGGCCAACCGCCTGAAGCTGGCGGCCCGGGGCCTGGAAGCGCAGCTGGCGGACATCAACCGTGAGGGCGTCAGCCTCGCCAGGCAGGCCATCGCGCAGCAGGGCAGCCGGGCCTGGGTGGCGGGCTGCATCGGCCCCCTCGGCGTGCGCATCGAGCCCTGGGGGCCCACCTCCTTCGACGAGGCGCGGGCTTTCTTCCGCGAGCAGGCGGACGTTCTGCTGGAAGCGGGCGTGGATCTCATCGTCCTGGAGGCCTTCGGGGATCTCAACGAGATCCACCAGGCCCTCCTGGCCGTGCAGGAGATCGGCACCCTTCCCGTCGCGGCCCTGATGACCCCCAACGAGGAGGGCCAGGCGCTCTTCGGCGCCGAACCCGACTGGTTCATCCAGCAGCTGGATTCCTGGGGCGCCCACCTGGTGGGCCTCATCGGCGGAAACGGCCCCGCCCCGCACCTGCGGCTGCTGGAGATCCTGAAGGCCGTCACCTCGAAACCCATCGTGCTCCAGCCGAACCCGGGCCTGCCCCGCCTGGTGGACGGCCGCCTCATCTACGGCGCCAGCCCCGAGTACCTGGGCGAGTTCGCCCGCCGCGCCCTGGCCGCCGGCGCCCGCGGCGTGGGTGGATGCAGCGGCACCATCGCCGCCCACATCCGGGCCATGCGCGGGGCCTTCCGCCAGGAACGCGCCTTCGTCTCGGCCGGGGGCGGCTTCGAGCTGAAACCCCACGAGCAGCCCCAGCCCGAGGTGCCCTTCGCCTACCGCAGCCGCTTCAGCCTCAAGCTGGCCCAGGGGGAGTTCGTCCACACCGTGGAGCTGGTGCCGCCCAGGGGCATGGAGTCCGGCAAGCTCCTGGCGAAGACGCGCCAGTGCCGGGCACTGGGCGTGGACGCCATCAACGTGCCGGACGGCCCCCGGGCCATGGCCCGCATGTCCGCCCTGGCCACCGCCCTCATCATCGAGCAGCAGGTGGGGCTCGAAACCATCCTCCACTACGCCTGCCGCGACCGGAACCTGCTGGGCATGCAGGGCGACCTGCTGGGCGCCGCGGGCCTGGGCCTGCGCAACATCCTGGCCGTCACGGGGGATCCGCCGAAACTGGGCCCCTACCCCCTGGCCACGGCCGTCTTCGACGTGGACGCCATCGGCCTCGTGAACATGCTCAAGCGCCTGAACACCGGCCTCGACCTGGGTGGCGCCAGCATCGGAAAACCCACCTCCTTCAGCGTGGGCGTGGCGGCCAACCCCGTGGCCCCGGACCTGGAGCGCGAGAAGCACCGCTTCCGCTACAAGGTGGAGGCCGGCGCCCAGTGGGCCATCACGCAACCCGTGTTTGATGCGGACGATCTCTTCCGCTTCCTCGACTTCACCGAATCCCTCGACGGCCAGGGCGGCCTGCCCATCATCGCGGGCATCTGGCCCCTCAAGAGCCTGCGCAACGCCGAGTTCATGGCCAACGAGGTGCCCGGCGTCCATGTGCCCCCGGCCGTGCTGGCCCGCATGGCGAAGTGGACCCGCGCCGAAGACCAGATCAAGGAGGGCCTCGCCATCGCCCAGGAAGTCATCGCGGCCATCCGCCCCCGCATCCGCGGCCTCCAGCTATCGGCCCCCTTCGGCCAGGTCGAACTCGTGGCGCCGCTGCTGCCCAAGCGGGAGAAGGAATGAGAAACCCAATCGTCGAAAGCTGGTCACGGAAGACACGGAAAAAGGCTGGAAGGCACGGAAAAGGGCATGGGCGTCCGAGCCAAAAGCACGGGTTGATCCCGGGGGCGCCTGGGCTGTGCTTTTTGGGACGCAGCCAAGGCGCCCTCGGGATCACTTCCGGCCACGCCGGAAGCCGCCTTAGGCGGGCCCGTGCGGCGAGGGCCACGGCCCCTTCTGTGTCTTCCGTGGAATTCCGTGTCTTCCGTGACCAGCCGGACATTGGTGAGTTCCTCGGCATTTGGGGCGGAACCACCCCGCATCTGTTCTCTGTGTTCTCTGCGGCCCTCTGTGTCCTCTGTGTTCCTGTTTTCACCCTGGATGCGGCATGAGCCCAAGGGTCCACTTCCTCCTCGAGGACCTGCTGGTGGAAGCCCCTGCGGGCACGCCCTTGCAGCGCATCGCGGACGCCGCGGGAGCCGATATCACCTTCGGCTGCCGCACGGGCTCCTGCGGCACCTGCCGGGTGCGCGTGGTCGAAGGACTGGAGCACTGCAGCGAGGCCGGACCCGAGGAGCGCGACTTCCTCAAGGGCCTGGACGCCCCCCCAGATCAGCGGCTGGCCTGCCAGGTCATCGTTCTGGGCGATGTCGCTATCGACTACTTGGGACTCTGAAGATGAAACCGCAGATGACGCAGATGACCCCAGAGAAAAGCGCTGGTCACGGAAGTCACGGTTAAACCAATAGGGGCCTTTCATGACGACCCTCGACACGCTCCTCCGCGACAAGGTGCTGCTGCTGGACGGCGGCATGGGCACGCAGATCTTCGCGCGGAAGCCCACGGTGGAGGACTACGGCGGCGCGGCCCTGGAGGGCTGCGTGGACCTGCTCACGGAACGCCGTCCCCAGTGGATCCGCGAGATCCACGAAGGCTACTTCCGCGCGGGCGCCGACGCGGTGGAGACCAATACCTTCGGTGCGAATCCCCTGGGATTGGGTGATTTCGGGCTGGCGGCCAAGGCCTACGATCTGAACGTGCAGGCCGCGTCCATCGCCAGGTCGGTGGCCCTCAGCTTCGACCGGCCCCGCTTCGTCATCGGCTCGGTCGGGCCGGGCACCAGGCTCATCACCCTGGGACACGTGAGCTACGCGGATCTGCTGGCCTCGTACCGCGTGCAGATGGACGGCCTGCTGGACGGTGGCTCGGACGCGATCCTCATCGAGACCTGCCAGGACCTGGGCCAGATCAAGGTGGCCATCCGGGCCGCCCGCGAGGCCATGGCCGCCAAGCGCCGGAAGATCCCGCTGTGGGTGCAGGCCACGGTGGAGACCACGGGCACCCTGCTGGTGGGGTCGGACATTTCCGCGGTGCTCACCAGCGTGGAGCCCCTGGGCATTGATGTGCTGGGGCTCAACTGCGCCACGGGCCCCGACGAGATGCACGCGCACCTGCAGACCCTTGCGGAATCCAGTCCCTTCCACCTGAGCTGCCTCCCCAACGCCGGCCTGCCCCTGAACGTGCATGGCCAGGTGGTCTACCCGCTGGATCCAGAAGCCTTCGCGACCAAGGTGCTGCACGCGGCCTCGGAGTTCGGCCTCGCCATCCTCGGCGGCTGCTGCGGCACCACGCCTGACCATATCCGCGCCCTGGCGCCGGGCGTCGAAAAGCTGAATCCGTCGAAGCGGTCCCCGAAGCTGGAGCGCAGCGCCGCCAGCCTCTACCAGAGCGTGACGCTGAAACAGGAGCCCGCGCCCCTCATCGTGGGCGAGCGAACGAATGCGAATGGCTCGAAGAAGTTCCGCGATCTGCTGGCCCTGGAAGACTGGGACGGCATGGTCGCCCTGGCCAAAGAGCAGCAGCGGGAAGGCGCCCACCTGCTGGATCTCTGCGTGGCCTACGTAGGCCGGGACGAGGTGCGGGATGCCGACGAGCTGCTGCGCCGCCTCGTCTCCCAGATCACCCTGCCGTTGATGATTGACAGCACCGAGTTCCCGGTCATCGAGCGGGCCCTGCAGTTGTCCCCCGGCAAGTGCGTCATCAACTCGATCAATTTCGAAGATGGCGAGGCCAAGGCCCGCGCCATCCTCGATCTGTGCCGGACCTACGGCGCGGCCGTGGTGGCCCTCACCATTGACGAGCGGGGCATGGCGAAGACCCGCGAGCAGAAGCTGGCGGTGGCCAAACGCCTCCATGCCCTCGCCGTGGGGGAGTACGGCCTCGATCCCGGGGACCTGATCATTGATCCGCTGACCTTCACCCTGGGCAGCGGCGACGAGGAATTCCGCGGGTCCGCCGTGGAAACCCTGGAGGCCCTGAAGCTCATCAAGGCCGAGCTGCCGGGGGTGATGACGATTCTCGGCGTCAGCAACGTCAGCTTCGGACTGAACCCCGCCAGCCGCCACGTGCTCAACGCGCTCATGCTCTACCACGGCGTGAAGCATGGCCTCGACATGGCCATCTTCAACGCCTCGAAGGTCATCCCCGTGGCGAACATTGATCCCGAGGATCGCTGCATGGTCGAGGATCTGATCTTCGACCGGCGCGCGGAGGGCTACGATCCCCTCAAGGCCGTCCTGGCCCGCTTCAGCGATCGCAAGGCCAACCTGGCGGAGGAACATCGCGCCGATCGGCCCGTGCTGGAGCGCCTGCGCCGGGGCATCCTCGATGGCGGGAAGCAGGCCATCCTGGCGGACGTGGATGAGGCCCTGCTGCATCATGATCCGCTGAAACTCATCAACGAGGTGCTGCTGGGCGCCATGAAGGTGGTGGGCGAGCGCTTCGGCGCCGGCGAGATGCAGCTGCCCTTCGTGCTGGAAAGCGCCGAGGCCATGAAGGCCGCCATCCGGCGCATCGAACCCCACCTGCCCAGGGATTCCAACTACCAGAAGGGCCGCATCCTGCTGGCCACTGTGAAGGGCGATGTCCACGACATCGGCAAGAACCTGGTGGACATCATCCTCAGCAACAACGGCTTCGAGGTGAAGAACCTGGGCATCAAGCAGCCCATCGAGGCCATCCTCAAGGAACTGGAAGCCTGGCCTGCCCAGGCCATCGGGCTATCGGGGCTGCTGGTGAAATCCACGGTGATCATGAAGGAGAACCTGCACTTCATGGAGGAGCAGGGCCTGAAGGTGCCCGTGATTCTCGGCGGCGCGGCCCTCACGCGGGACTATGTGGAAGGCGATTGCCGGCGGTCGTACTCCGGTGCGGTGTACTACGCCGAAGATGCCTTCGAGGGGCTCCGGCATATGCAACGGATTGTTTCGGGTGAAACCGTGGTGGTGGCGCCGGCTCCAACCGCGTTCGCGGTTGGAGAGATAAAAATACTAAGGCGAGGAGGCGCCGCAGTACCGCTGTCAGCCGCTGGCCAGAGCAGCTGGGTGCGGCATGACGCGCCCTCCCCGGAGCCGCCCTTCTGGGGCGTGCGCGAGTTGGCGGATTCCCCAGTGGACCTCTTCGAGCATCTGGACGCCTTCGCCCTCATCCGCAACCGCTGGGGCTTCAGCCAGGGCAGCCAAAGCGACGAGGCCTTCGGCGCCATCCTCCGGGACAAGGCCGTGCCCCAGCTGGTGCGCTGGAAGGAACGGCTGGCGGTCGATCCCCTCTTCCAGCCCAGGGCCCGGTACGGCTACTTCCCCGTCCGTGCCGAGGGCGATGCGCTGCGCGTGTCCGACCCGGCGGATGCCTCCCGCACCCTCGCCCTCCTCACCTTCCCTCGCCAGGCGGCAGGGCGGCGCCTTTGCATCGCGGATTTCTTCCGGACCGATCAGACCGATGTGCTGGCCCTCCAGCTCGTCACCCTGGGCCAGTCGGCGGCGGATCACGCGGCGAGACTCTACCGGGAGGACGGCTACGCGGACTACTTCGCCTTCCATGGCCTCGCCACGGAGCTCACCGAGGCCTACGCGGAGCGCGTCCACGCCCGCATCCGCCGCGATCTGGGCATCCACGCCAAGGACCTGCCGGGTCGCGCCCTTTTCGCCCAGGGCTACCAGGGCTCCCGCTATTCCTACGGCTACCCCGCCTGCCCCGATCTGGAAGGCAATGGCCCCCTCCTGGACCTGCTGCGCGGCGGCGAGATCGGCGTCCATCTCAGCGACAGCCACCAGATGGATCCCGAATACAGCACCAGCGCCCTGGTGGCCTGGCACCCCCAGGCGCGCTACTTCTCGGCGTGACGGCGTGGTCTGGACTTCCGGATCGCGTTGTCCAGGAACAGCGGCCCAGCGCTCCGGATCAACGGATGCATGCACCCAGGGGCCGGTGAAGGCGGTTCAGCCCTGGCCCAGCAGCCACGCGGTGAGACGCGAATGGAAGCCCTCGGGATTTTCCAGATCGGCCGGGCGCAGGCGGGCCGGATGGGCGGGATCGCCCAGCACCAGGGGGGCCGCTTCCACCAGGTTGGGCAGCCGCTGGCCATCGGGCAGGGACCAGAGCGCCCCCCGGGTCTCGGCTTCCCTCGATTCCGACGCCCGGCGCCGCTCCCCCTGTAGCTCGCAAGCCATCGCTTTCTCCAGTGAAATCTAAAAGATAGGCATCCTGGCTTGCGGCGCCACCTGCCACCCTCATGGAAAGGAGACCCCCATGGCCCGAAGCATTCTCATCACCGGCGGCTCCCGCGGCATCGGCCGGGCCTGCGCCCTGCATCTGGCCCGCACCGAGGCGGCCCATCTGGTCCTGCTGGGCCGGGATGCGCAAGCCCTGGCCGCCACGGCCGAGGCCGTGCGCCAGGCGGGCGGAACGGCCGATACCCATGGGGCCGATGTGACGGATCGCACTCGCCTGGCGGGGATCGCGAAGGTCCTGGGGCCCCTGGACGGCCTGGTGGCCGCGGCGGGCATCTCGGGGATGACGCCGGTGGACGGCGATTCGGACGCCTTCTTTGACGAGATCCTGGCCACGGACCTCACGGGCCCCTGGAACACCGTCCGGGCCTTCCTGCCCCGCCTGGGATCCGGCGGGCGCATCGTGCTGGTGTCCAGCGTGCTGGGCCGCTTCGGGGTGCCGGGCTACGGGGCCTACTGTGCCGCCAAGCACGGCCTCATCGGCCTCGCCAAGGCCCTGGCCCTGGAGCTCATCGGCCAGGGCATCGTGGTGAATGCCGTGGCGCCGGGGTGGGTGGACACGGACATGGCCCAGACCGGCATCCGTCAGATCGCCGCGGCCACCGGGCGCACGGAACCCCAGGTCCGCGCCCAGGCCGAGGGGGATGTGCCCGTGAAACGCTTCTTCCAGCCCGAAGAGATCGCCCACGGCATCGCCTGGCTGCTGGACCCGGCCAATACCATGCAGGTGGGCCAGTGCCTGAACCTGGATGGGGGCGTGGTCCAGGCCTGAGAGCACCCCCCTCCGGGCTACTTCGTCCGCACCGGATAGGGAGGGCGCGTCAGCTTCTGGGGGGGATGCTTCTTCAGCTCCGCCTTCATCAGCTCAATGGCCGTCTCCAGTTGGGGATCCCGGCCGGCGATGATGTCCTTGGGCAGCTGCTCGACCTCGATGTCCGGGGCCACGCCCTCGTTCTCCACCACCCACCCCTTTTCGGTCCAGATGGCCAGGTTGGGGGCCGTGATGGTGCCGCCATCCATGAGGCTGGGGAAGCCCAGGATGCCCACCAGGCCGCCCCAGGTGGGACGGCCCACCAGGGGGCCCAGGCCGAACTTGCGGAACATCCAGGGCAGGAGATCGCCGCCGGAGCCGGCGGTCTCGTCCACCAGCATGACCTTGGGGCCCTGGATGGAGGCCTGGGGCGATTTCAGATCCTGGCCATAGCGCATGGCCCACATGGCGACGAAGGGGCGGCGCAGCAGATCAATGTAGTAGTCCGCCACCTGGCCGCCGCCGTTGTAGCGCTCGTCAATGATCACGGCGTCCTTCTGGGCCTGCGGGTAGAAGTAGCGCTTGAAGTAGGTGTGGCCGAGCCCAGTGGTGTTGGGCACGTAGACGTAGGCCACCCGGCCGTCCGTGGCCTCCTGGACCTTGCGCAGGTTGCCCTCCACCCAGTCGCGGTTGCGCAGTCCGGCCTCGCTTTC
The DNA here is from genome assembly GCA_030681515.1 of Geothrix sp. GTDB lineage: Bacteria > Acidobacteriota > Holophagae > Holophagales > Holophagaceae > Geothrix. The sequence continues at coordinate 24,854 of JAUXSE010000056.1, forward strand.
CACCGGCACCACGGTCACGGTGCGGGCGCCCTTGCCTGAGGGATCCCCGCCCACCGTGAGTTCCACCAGCTTCCCGGCGGTGTTCTCGAACCGGGCGTGGAGGTTCTCGGGCGCCTTCAGATCGCGGCCGTTCACCGCCAGCAGGTAGTCGCCGGGCCTGACATTCACGCCGGGCTCGGTGAGGGGGGACCGCAGCTCGGGGTTCCAGTTGAGGCCCCCGAAGATCTTCGCGAACCGATAGCGGCCGTTGGCCATCTCCAGATCCGCGCCCAGCAGGCCGCCGGGGATGGCCTTGCCCGTGTCCGGCAGATCGCCGCCACCGCCCCGGTGGTGGCCCACGGCGAGTTCGGAGCACATCCACTGGATGACGCGGTTGAGGTCCGACCGCGTGCCGAGATCCGGCAGGAAGGCCGCGTACTTGGCCTTCATGGCCTTCCAGTCGGCGCCATGCATGTTGGGGGCATAGAAGTAGTCGCGGTTGATGCGCCAGACCTCGTCCAGGATCTGGGCCCATTCCTGCCGGGGCTCGATCTTCACCTGCAGGGTGTCCAGGGCCACCTTCCCCTTGCCCGCCTCGGGCTTGCCGGTGGTGGGGATGAGGGTCGTCGCGTCCTTCAGGCGGTAGACGAGCTTCTTGCCGTCCGCCGACAGGCTGTAGGCATCGGCCTTCTCCACCAGCACGGCCTCCTCGCGCTTCTTGAGGTCGAAGCGGCAGAGGGCCATGGCCTCGCCCCGGTTGAAGCGGTTGGCGCCACCGGTCTGGCGGCGGTAGTACAGGTTGCCCTCCTCGCCGGCCTCCAGATCCGCGAAGAAGGCCGTCTTCGCGGCCTCGATGGGGACGATGCGCTCGGCCAGACCCTCGAAGTCAATGCGGACCTTCACCTCGGTCTTGCCGCCCTTCTTTTCATCAGGCTTGCCGTTCTTTTCGTCCGCCTTGGCGGGACCGGCCTCCTCGTCGCTCTCCTTGGCCAGGGGCGAGGGGGTGTCCCTGGCCAGCACCATCAGGTAGAGGTTCCCCCGCATCAGGGCATCGGCATTGGACATGGCGAACCAGTCCCGCACGGGTCCGGCCTCGGTGCTGGCGGTGAAGTAGAGGTACTTGCCGCCGCGGTCGAACACCGGCTCCCCCGCGTCGGCCAGGCCATCGGTCAGCGCCGTGGACGTGTCCTCCTCCACCGCGTAGACATGGATGCGCTGCATCCCGGATTCGGTGTTGCGGGTGTAGGCGAGGAAGCGGGAATCCGGCGACCAGTTGTGCGTGAGGGTGGGCGAGGGCGTGTAGAGCATCTCGCTGGACACGACCTTCACGGCGCCGGTGCCGAGATCGAGGATGCGCAGCGTCAGGGCGTTGTCCGCGTAGGCGATCTTCTTCCCGTCCGGCGACCACTTCAGGCTCGCGTAGAAGCCCGCGCCCTTCAGCGCGAAGGTCCGGATCTCGCCCTTGCCATTCTGCGACTGGACCTTCAGGGCGTATTCGCCGCCCGCGTCCGAAAAGTAGGCGATGGCCTTGCCGTCCGGGGACCACACCGGGTGGCGTTCGTGGGCTCCCGGCGAGTTCGTGAGGTTGCGGGCATCCCCCTTCTCGGCGGGGATGCTCAGGATCTCGCCCCGGTATTCCACCGCCAGCCGGTTGCCCGAGGGCGAAAGATCGAGATTCCGGGCCCACTTCGCGCCGGAGGCCCAGCGGCCGCGGGTCTCGGGGAGGTCCGCCGGCACGGCCACCTTCAGGCGCGAGCTGTGGCCCGAGGCCGCGTCATAGCGGTGCAGCCAGCCCGCCTGCTCGTAGACGATCTGCCCCGCGCCGTGGCTGGCGGCCTGGATGGGAAAGTCCGCGTGCCGCGTCAGTGGGACGACCTCCTTCGAGGCCACGTCGTAGCTGAAGAGGTTGAACTCTCCCGCGCGATCGGATACGAAGTAGACCTTCCCGCCGATCCACATGGGATCTATATCGTTGCAGCGCCCCTCGGGCTGGGGAATCTGCGTCACCTCATGGTCCTGGACCCGGTAGATCCACAGCCGCGAGGCCGTGCCGCCCCGGTAGTGCTTCCACTGGCGGAAGGAATCCGCCAGTGGGTTGTAGACGATGTGGCTGCCATCCGGCGAATAGGTGGCCCGGGCGGCGTTGGGGATGGGCAGTCTCACAGGCATCCCACCGGCCAGAGGCACCGTGAAGAGCTGGGTATGGCGGGTGGTGTGGACGGAGCGGCCCGAGGTGAACAGCACGGCCTGGCCGTCCGGCGTCCAGTCCTGCACGAGGTCGGCGCCGGGGTGCCAGGTGAGGCGCCGGGGCACGCCGCCCGCGGAAGGGATCACCCATACATCCGCGTTGCCCTCCAGGCCCGCCGTGTAGGCGATCCAGGCGCCATCCGGGCTGAACCGGGGCGCGCCGAAGCAGCCGCCACGGGTGGTGAGCCGCTTCGCGGCACCGCCATCCGATGCGCAGGTCCACAGATCCCCGGCATAGAGGAAGGCCACCTGGCGGGCACTGACTGCTGGCTGGGCCACCAGCCGGGTGTCCTGGAGGTCCACCGCCGGCAGCGGCTGGACGAGGAGCGCGGTCATTACCAGGGCCAGGGGGTTCAGGGAGAAGGGGCAGAGGGTCATGGGGGTCCTTCCATAGCAAGACGATGCATAACGGCAGATCCCTCCACCATGCTCCCCTGGCCCACCCCGGGTCAAGGAACCGTGGCATGGCCTGACCTTTTCGGATGCAGACCCCTGACGCGTCCCCATCGGGGGATGTACATTCCCATGCGCGGATGCCTCCCCGCGAGAACAGGGGAATGCCATGAAATCGCTCACTGAACTCCCAACCACCTACCTGCAGTGGAGCAGGAGTGGTTCCACCCCCCCGGACTTCGTGCTGCAGGGGACCGATGGGGTCTTCGCCACCCTCACCTTCCTGGATGAGGAACACACGCTGGCTCGCGTCAAGACCGCCGAAGGGATCTGGACCCTCAAGCATCTGGGCATCCTCGCTCCGGTCGTGACCCTGCGGGAGGAGGGAGGCACGGTGAACCTGGCCACCTTCCATCCCCACGCCCTCCGGCACGGGAAGCTGGAGTTCCAGAACGGTGTGCACTTTGACTGGGTCTGGCTCCACGAGGCCGAGCCCAGCGGTGCCTTCCTGGATTCCGGAGGGAAGACCCTGGTCAGCCTCCATGCCCACTCAGGAAGGGATCTCAACTCGATTCCAGGCCTGGAACAGTGCGAAGTGGATGTGGGCCTGGCGCCGTCCGCCCGCATGAGGGGCGCCCTGCTCGCGTCCCTGGGCTGGTACCTGATCTTCTTCGACCACCTGAAGGAACGGGATGCCGTGGCTTCGGAGACCTCGCTGCGGCTGTGAGGGAAGCTCCCTTCGCGCCGGGATCGCGCTACGCTCATTCGCGATCCCAGGGGACTCCATGCCCACGCTCGACGCCTCCCGCAGCATCCTGGTGGTCATTGATCTCCAGGGCAAGCTCGTCCACATGGTGCATCGCCCCGCCCTGGTGCTGGAGACGACCCGGCGCCTGCTGAAGCTGGCGGATCTGTTCTCGGTGCCGGTGGTGCTGACGGAGCAGTACCCCAAGGGCATCGGCCCCACGGAGGCATCCCTCCGCGCCACCTTCGATGGGCTGTCCACGCCGACCTTCTTCCTGGAGAAGACCGCCTTCGGCTGCTGCGGCGATGCGGGCTTCGAGGCCCTGCTCCAGCAGGCCCGGCCCGGACTGGCCCCGGCCAAACGGCAGATCGTGGTGGCGGGCATCGAGGCCCATGTCTGCGTGATGCAGACCGTGCTGGAGCTGCTGGATTCGGGCCAGGAAGTCCACCTCTGCTGGGATGCCGTCAGCGGACGGGGCGAGGAATACCGCGGCCACGCCCTGGATCGCATGGCCGCCGCCGGGGCGACCCTCACCAACCATGAATCCGTGGCCTTCGAGTGGGCCAGGGACAAGAACCATCCCCAGTTCAAGGCCCTGTCGGCCCTGATGAAGGAGGGGCAGCCCCGGGGGTGATCAGACGCCCGCGAGCAGCGCGGCCACCAGCGGTTCCGGCGCGCTGATCATGGCGTCATGGCCCGTGGCAATCTCCACCACCGTCCAGTCGCCCTGGCAGCGCACGCGGTCCCGCATCACCGCCATGGAGGCAAGGGCGGGGGCGTGGCAGTCAATGAAGGTCCGGGGCAGGCCCCGCCACCGCGCCTCATCGAAGGCCAGCGGGGCGTCATAGACACCACCCGGTTGGGGGGTGAGCCGCCGGGCCACCCAGTCGCGATCCGCGCCCGCCAAGCCGAAGACGGCCGGGTCCGGGGGCGGGAGCCACCCCAACTCGGAGATGCGGTCCCGGCGCTCCGCCCTGATCGCCTCGGTGTGGCCCGTGGACCAGGCATCGCCCGACCGAGGTACCACGGCATCCAGGTAGACCAGCCGTCCGATCCGCTCGGGTCGGCGCTCCGCCGCGCCGGTGATGACCATGCCGGCATAGCTGTGGCCCACCAGGACGCAGCCCGACAGCTCCTCCGCATCCAGCAGCGCAACCACATCCTGGACATGGGTGTCCAGGGTGATGGCAGGCGACCGCAGGTGTGCCCGTTCCCCCACCCCGCTGAGGCAGACGGCAAAAGCGCGATGGCCCGCCTGCCACAGGGCAGGCAGCACCCGATTCCAGCACCATGCCCCGTGCCAGGCACCAGGGACGAGAACGAAGTCGGTCATGTCGGGTTCCTTCCTGCGACGCCAGGATGGGAGCCTACTGGTGATCTGGCAACCGATGGACCCCGCCCGCGACCTTCGGCAAGGATGGAATCCTGGTTGACCTTGACGACCCCGCCCGGAGCACCCATGCACGCCCGCATCCACGGCCAGCCCGTCCCCGCCCTGTTCCCGGAATCGGGCCCCGTATCGGTGATGCTCTTCGGCGAGGCGCCGGGCCCCCGGGGCGCCGACCAGTCGGGCCTCCCCTTCTGGGGGGATGGCGCGGGCATCACCGTCTACCGCGCCCTCGCCGCCACGGGCCGGGCCGAGGTGCCCGAAGCCGCCTGGGAGGACTGGAACGGCGCCCGCTTCAAGGCCCTGGGCCTGGCACCGCGCCTGCATGGCACAGCCCTCAGCAACGCCTACCCGGCCTGCCCCACCAAGGATGGCGAGCACTTCCACGCGCCCTCCAACCGCGATCTGCTGGCTCCCGCCAACCTCGCGCGGCTGTCGGCGGAACTGGAGCAGGCCACGAAGGGCCGGACCTCTCCGCTGCGCGTCATCGCCTTCGGCAAGCGGGCCGAATGGGTGCTCACGCCCCTGGCGGAGGCCTCCCCCTTCGACCTTCACGCCCTCCCCCACCCCAGCGCCCAGGGGCTGCTGCAGGGGGCGCCGGGCCGGGGCAAGGGCATGAAGCTGGAAGACTTGAGGGCAGCCTGGCAGGCTCGGCTCATGGCCCTGCTCTCCCGTTCTTAACAATTCTTAACATCCCTGGGCCGAAAACCTCCCGTAAGCTGATGCCTTCCCCATCGGGGGATCTTTCTTAGCCTGGAGGCTCCATGCCCTTCTCCCGTCGTTTCATGCTGCCCCTTTGCGGGACACTGGCGTTCGCGCTGGTGGCGGGGGACGCCCCCAAGCTGGCCCCGCCCGCGGCCAAGGTGACCTCCAAGGCGAAGGCGGCGAAGGCCGCGAAGCCCGCGCCGCTGTCCGCTCCAGTCAAGGTGGCCTCCGTCGAAGGCATCACCGAGTACCACCTGGCCAACGGCCTGCGGGTATTGATCTTCCCCGATCCCAGCAAGGCCACCATCACTGTGAACACCACCTTCCTGGTGGGTTCCCGCCATGAGAACTATGGCGAAACGGGCATGGCGCACCTGCTGGAGCACCTGGTCTTCAAGCCCAGCAAGAAATACAGCGGCAAGGATGGCCAGCCCAACCCCGTCGAAGTGCTGAACAGCGTCGGCGCGCGCTTCAATGGCAGCACCAACTACGACCGCACCAATTACTTCGTCACCTTCCCCTCCTCCGACGAGAACTTCCGCAAGATCCTCGACCTGGAAGCGGACCGGATGGTGAACGCCAACATTGACCAGAAGGATCTCTGGGACCAGGCGGCGAACAAGGGCGAGATGACCGTGGTCCGCAACGAGTTCGAGATTGGCGAGAACAACCCCTTCCGCGTGACCCTGCAGCGGACCATGGCCGCCGCCTTCAGCTGGCACAACTACGGCAAGTCCACCATCGGCGCCCGCAGCGACATCGAGAATGTGAACATCGAGCGGCTGCGCGATTTCTACCACAAGTACTACCAGCCGGACAACGCCGTGCTGCTGGTGGCGGGCAAGGTGGACGAGGCCAAGGCCATTTCCCTGGTGAACGAGTACTTCGGGCGCATTCCCCGGCCCCCCCGCGTCCTCCAGCCCACCTACACCCTCGACCCTGCCCAGGATGGCGAGCGCGAAGTCACGGTGCGGCGCGTGGGCGACGCCCAGGTGGTCATGGCCATGTACAAGATCCCGGCCGGCAGCGATCCGGAATACCCGGCCCTGGAGGTTCTGGGCCAGGTGATGGCCGATACCCCGGGCGGGCGCCTGCACAAGCAGCTGGTGGACACTAAGAAGGCCTCGGGGGTCTTTCCCTGGATCATGGGCGGACGCGAGCCCGGCTTCGCGCTCTTCGGCGCCCAGCTGCCCAAGGATGGGAACCTCGACGAGGGCAAGCAGACCCTGCTCAAGGCCCTGGAGCAGACGACCGAAGTCCCCATCTCCCAGGAGGAGGTGGACCGCGCCAAGCAGTCGCTCCTCAAGAACATTGACCTCACCCTGAACCAGAGCGATCGCCTCGGCATCGGGCTCTCGGAGTACATCGCCCAGGGCGACTGGCGGCTCTTCTTCCTGATGCGGGATCGCCTCAAGCAGGTCACGCCCATCACCGTCCAGGCCGCCGCCGCCAAGTACCTCAAGCGCGAGAACCGCACCCTGGGAACGTTCATCCCCACCGCCAAGCCGGACCGCGCCGAGATCCCCGCCGCGGTGGATGTGGCCGCGCTGGTCAAGGACTACAAGGGCCTTGAGAAGGTGGCCCAGGGCGAGGCCTTCGACGCATCTCCCGCCAGCATCGAGGCCCGCACGCGCAAGGTCGCGTTCCCCGGGGGCCTCAAGGCGGCCTTCCTGCCCAAGAAGACGCGGGGCGAGCAGGTCAGTGCCACCCTCACCCTGCGCCTTGGCACCGAGGCCTCCCTCATGGACAAGGACCTTGCCGGGGAAATCACCGGCCAGATGCTCATGCGGGGCACCGCCAAGCACACCCGCCAGCAGATTGCAGACGAATTCGACCGTCTGAAGGCCCAGGTGAACATCGGGGGCAATGCCGAAAGCGTCAGCGCCCGCATCACCACCACCCGTCCGAACCTGGCCGCGGTCCTGGATCTGGTCGCCGAGATCCTGAAGGAGCCCGCCTTCACCAAGGACGAGTTCGAGCGCCTGGTGAGCGAGACCATCACGCAGGTGGAGAGTCAGAAGAGCGAACCCAGCGCGGTGGCCCAGATTGCGTACCGCCAACACATGGATCCCTATCCCAAGGGCCACGTGCGGCACGTGAACAGCCTGGATGAGGCCATTGCAGCCTACAAGGGCGCCAAGCTGGAGGAGGCGCAGGCCTTCCACCGGGCCTTCTACGGCGCCTCCGCGGCTCAACTGGCGGTGGTCGGCGATTTCGACGACAAGGGCGTGGAGGCCCAGGCCAGGACGCTCTTCGGCGGCTGGAATTCCCCCCAGGCCTTCCAGCGCATCCCCAAGCGCATCCTGGAAGTTCAGCCCATCAACAAGACACTGGAGACACCCGACAAGGCCAACGCCTTCTTCCTCGCGGGCCTGGACAAGCCCATGAAGGATTCGGATCCCGCCTACCCGGCCCTGCTCATGGGCAACTGGATGCTGGGCGGAGGAGCCCTGAAGAGCCGTCTGGCCGACCGCATCCGCCAGAAGGAGGGCCTCTCCTACGGGGTGGGCAGCCAGTTCAATGCGGACCCCCTCGATGCCTCCGCCAACTGGATCGCCTACGCCATGTACAACCCGGCCAACCTTGAAAAGCTGGAGAAGGCCTTCCGGGAGGAACTGGAAATGGCCCTGAAGGACGGCTTCACCGCCGAGGAACTCGGCGCCGCGAAGACCAGCTGGCTCCAGGGTCAGGAGACCAGCCGCACCCAGGATGGAGCCCTGGCTGGCCGCCTGGCTTCGAACCTGTTCCTGGGACGGGACCTGGCCTGGCAGGCCGACCTCGAAACCAAGGTCAAGGCCCTGACCAACGAGCAGATCGTACTGGCGCTCCGGAACTTCCTGGACCCCGCCAAGCTCAACATCGTCAAGGCCGGGGACTTCGCCAAGGGCGCGAAGAAGTAGTCAATCCAACGCCGGCAAAATGGGGAGCGGTGCGCCGCTCCCCATTTTGCTAGGTGGGAAATGCGATTTATGTTCTGCTGATCATCCGCTCGGCGTTTGTAAGGACGCGGGGCGATGACGGGGGGCGGCGCCATGGCACGCATCGAACGGGAGTGGGCGACGGAACGTGAGGGCGCGGCACTGGCCTCCGAGTTGCACCGAGTGATGGTGATCAGCCATCGGCAGGCCAAGGGCTTCATCGATTGCCACTGCGTCACGGTGAACGGCGAGGACACCACCAAGCACGGCCACCGCCTGAAGGCGGGCGACACGGTGAAGGTGTCCTTCGATCCCGAACAGACCTACGACGTGCTGCCCGCGGCCCACAAGCTGCAGGCCGGCCCCTTCGAGACCCTGTGGGAGGACACCCACCTGCTCTTCGTCTTCAAGCCCGCGGGCCTGCTCACGGTGCCCACCGAGCAGGCGGGTGAACCCAACCTGGCCGAGGCCATCACCGAATCCTACCGCCGCCGCGGTTTCAAGCGGTTCCAGCTCTACATCGTCCATCGCCTCGACCGCTTCACCAGCGGCGTGCTGGTGTTCGCCAAGACTCCCGAAGCCCTCCACGGCCTGAAGAAGCACTTCGAGCTGCACCGCCTCCAGCGTGTGTACCGGGCGGTGCTCGTGGGCGAACTGCCCGAGAACAGCGGCACCCTGGCGGGGCACCTCATCGAGCACGTCAAGTCCCTGAAGATGTCCGTGGCCACGCCCCGCAAGGGCCCCGGCGGCGGCAAGCACATGCCCCCCGGCGCCAAGGAGGCCGTGACCCACTACCGCGTAGTGGAGCGGCTGCCGGGGCACACCGTGGTGGAGGTCAAACTGGAGACGGGCCGCCGCAACCAGATCCGCGTGCAGTTCGCGGACCGGGGCTTCCCGCTGCTGGGCGACCAGGTCTACGGCACCGAAAGCCCTCTCCTGGACCGCCAGGCCCTCCACGCCGAACTGCTGGGCTTCAAGCATCCCGTCACCGACGACCAGGTCACCGTCACCGCCCCCATGCCCGCCGATATGGAGGCAGCCCTGAAGGCCCTGCGCAACCAGGTCCGCCTCCAGCGGGCCGCCACCGGCGTCACGGGCGAAGCAGGGCTCTTCAAGCCCGTGGAAAGCCGGGATCACAAGCTCAAGCGCGTGGCCCGCGCCAAGCGCTTCGGGGAGGGCGAGGATCGCCCCAAGCGCACCGATGGCCCGGCGCATGCGCGCCGGGTTGGCAAGGAAGACCGGCCGCAACGCGCCTTCGGTTCCGCCGAACGCCCCGCCCGTCCCCGCCGCGATGATGGCGGCGCGAGGCCCCGACCTGCGTCCGGCGCCCCGGACCGTCCCACCCGGCCCCGCAGTGACGAGGCGGGAGATCGCCCCCGGCGCCCCTTCACCCCCGGCGACCGCCCCACCCGTCCCCGCCGCGAAGAAGGTGAAGCCCGGCCCCATCGCGCGACTGGATCCACAGATCGTCCGGCCCGGTCTCCCCGCAAGGATGAAGGAGATCGTCCCCGCCGCCCCTTCACCCCCGGCGACCGCCCGGCCCGCCCCCGCAGCGAAGAAGGCGAAGCCCGGCCCCACCGCACGACTGGACCCGCGGATCGTCCGGCTCGGCCCCGCAGCAGTGCTGGACCGGGCGCTCGTCCTGCCGGCAAACCTGGGCTCCGCCCCTCCAAACCCAAGCCGAGAAAGCCCTGACGGAACCTCCGCCTCTGGATCTTTCATGCGCCTCCTGATCTGTCTCCTGCTCCCGTGCTGCCTGACCGCCCAGGCGCCGGCGCTGGTCCGCGAGTTGACCCTGGATCTGCGGACAGAACTGGGCGCGGATCCGGTAGGTGGGATACCTCTCACACCGCCCGGTTGCTGGGATCTGTTGATCCTGGGGGCATCCATGCAACCCGCGCCGCCCCCCCGGCGGCGCGCGGCCGAGGCCACGGTGGAAGTCTGGGATTTGGCCCTCCGGGAATCCAATCGGGGTTCGGCCTTCAACCTCTACCTGGGGATCCTGCGCCAGCGCTTATCCAGGGCCATGGAACTCCCTCCGCCCAGCCACGCCAGCCTTGAGCTGAGCGAGCTGATGCAGAGCGATTCCGGCCGCCCGCAAAAGCTGGATCTCACCAGAGTGAAGTCCATGCAGGATCGCTTCAATGGCCTTCCCCCCAGCGGCTCTCCCGTGAAATAGGGCCTGGGCTGTGGCCCTTGGCGTCTTGGCGGTGAAAGATCCTTTCCCTTCGTGTTGAACGCTCCTTGGTATCAAATGTGTTCCTGATAGAGCCGGTCCAGGGCCTGGGCCAGATCCAGATCGCGGAGGGTCACACCGAGGCTGGCATGGGTGGTGAGGACGGCGATGACCCAGCGGTAGCCAAGGGTCAGGTCGGGGTGATGATCCACCCGCTCGGCATGTTCGGCCGCGGCCAGCACGAACCCAAGCCCCCGCGTGTAGGACGAGAACACGAACCGGCGGCGCAGCGTCAGGCCGCGGGCCTCGCCCTGGGCCACCCACTCCGGGTGGATCTGGAGGAAGGCCTCTAGTGCATCGGGGCTGACCAGGTTCTTGGACATGCTTTTCCCTCTGGTGCATCCTAGTCCGTTGCCCCTCGCGCGGCGATGCGGGGTTTTTGTCGCGCCTTCCTAGAGTCACGCCATGCCCTTCAATCAGCCTCCTCTGCTCGGCCGCGTCGCCTTCGTCACCGGATCCTCCCGGGGCATCGGACGGGCCATCGCCATCGAGCTCGCCCGGTGGGGCGCGGATGTCGCCGTGCACGCGCAGAAGAACCTCGACCTGGCCGAGGCCGTCGCCGGGGAGATTCGGGGCCTGGGCCGGCGGGCGGTGGTCGTGCTTGGCAATGTGAAGGTGAAGGCGGAGCTGGAGGCCTGCGCCGATCGCGTGAAGGCGGAGCTCGGCCCGGTGGATATCCTGGTGAACAACGTGGGCACCCGCCAGGATGGCCCCTTCATCCTCATGGGCGACGAGAAGTGGGAGGAGGTCATGAACGTGAACCTCCGCGGCACCGTGTACGCCACCAAGGCCTTCGTGCGCGGGATGATGACCCGCAAGTGGGGCCGCATCGTCAACATCGTGAGCCCCTCGGGCATCCTCGGCATGGCGGGCCAGACCAACTACGGCGCCAGCAAGGGGGCCGTCATCGCCCTCACCAAGAGCCTCGCCCGGGAGATGGCCCCCTTCGGCGTGCTGGTGAATGCCGTGAACCCCGGCCTCATCCACACGGAACTCACGGCGGATATTCCCGAGGAGGTGCGCCGGCAGATGCTGGCCCCCACCATCCTCAAGCGCGAAGGGGAACCCGGAGAAGTGGCCAGCGTCGTCGCCTTCCTCTGCTCCGATTGGGCCAGCTACATGAGCGGCCAGGTCATCAACGTGGATGGGGGGCTCTGCCCTTAGCCGTTCGCGGCCTGCAGGGTATTGGCCAGCAACCCGGCGATGGTGAGGGGCCCCACGCCGCCCGGAACGGGCGTCACGGCGGAGGCCACCTGCATGGCCTCACCGAAGCGCACGTCGCCGCAAAGCACCGCGCCCTTGGATTGAAATATTTCCAGTTTTTTCGGTTCACACGCGAAGATCCGGGCCGCCAGGCCGGGGTCTTCCACCCGGTTGATGCCCACGTCCACCACCACGGCGCCGGGCTTGATCCAGGAGCCCTCCACCATCCCGGGGCGGCCCACGGCGGCCACCAGCAGATCGGCCTCCCGGCACACGGCGGGCAGATCCTTCGTGCGGCTGTGGGCGATGGTGACGGTGGCGTGCTGCTCCAGCAGCATCAGGGCCATGGGCTTGCCCACGATCTCGCTGCGTCCGAGGACCACCGCCCGCAGGCCCTTGAGGTCCACGCCATGGTGCGCCAGCAGGGACATGCAGGCGGTGGGGGTGCAGGGGCGCAGGCCCGGCAGACCCTCCAGCAGCAGGCCCTGGTTCATGGGATGAAAGCCGTCCACATCCTTGGCGGGGCTGATGCGATGCAGGGCCCGCTTGGAGTCCAGGCCCTTGGGCAGGGGCAGCTGCACCAGGATGCCATCCACATCAGGGTCCGCATTGAGGCGGTCAATGAGGGCGTCCAGATCGGTCTGGGGGGTGTCCGCAGCCAGCCGGTGCTCGATGGACGTGATGCCCACCCGGGCACAGGCGGCGGACTTGTTGCGGACATAGACATGGCTGGCCGGATCGTCGCCCACCAGCACCACCGCCAGCCCCGGAGCCCGCAACCCCCTGGCCCGGCGGGCCTCGACCCCCTGGCGCACCCCCTCCAGCATCCGGTCCGCGTGAGCCTTGCCGTCCAGGATCGTGGCCATGGAATCCTCCACCCTCCATTGAAGCCGAGGCTGCCCGTGGTCCCGGTCAAGTTTTCTCCTTCCTTGAGATTCCAGGCAAAGGGCGCTAGACTCCAGGGTCAATTCGGCCATGGCGTCCCGTCTCGGGTGCCAAGACTGGGTGGGTTCGTCCCACCTTTTTTGTTGTTACCCCGGAGTCTCAGTGGACTTGAAGAAAGTGCAGCCGCCCCTTGAGCGCCAACTGGCCCTGCTGGGCTACGAGCTGGTGCACCTGGAGACCGCCCGCGAGGGCCGGGACGAGGTGCTGCGCCTCTACATTGACCACCTGGACGCCGAGACCAGCCAGCGCAGGGTCACCGTGGACGATTGCACCGCCGCCAATGAAGGCCTGCTGCTCTGGATGGACGTGGAATTCCCCGACCTGCGCGAGAAGTTCGGCGTGGAGATCAGCAGTCCCGGCATGGAGCGTCCGCTGGTCAAGGCCGATCACTTCCGCCGCTTCGCGGGACGGCTCTGCCGCGTGCAGACCGCCGCGCCCATCAGCGGCCAGAAGCGGTTTAAGGGCTGGATCGGTCCCGTGGCGGAAGGCAGCGTCACCCTCGAAGAGGACGGCGTGCTCAAGGCCATTCCCCTCGATTCGATCCAGAAAGCGCGCCTGGCGCCCTTTGACGAAAGCAAGACCCCGCCGCCCAAACACCTGGCCGGACGATTCACGGAATTACCTGATGCCGATTGCGTAGAGACAAGCGCCGTCGTGGACGAGGAGGCCTGAGATGGCAACTGTGGCAACGACCTTTTTCGACAGCGTGAAGATGATCGCCGTGGAAAAGGGGATCAACGAGGAAGATGTCTTCGCGGCGGTGGAGGAAGCCCTGGCCAAGGCCGCGGACAAGTACTTCAATGCCCAGGATTTCTACGGCAACTTCCAGGCCCAGATGGACCGGGAGACCGGCGAATTCCACGTCTACGCCCTGAAGCAGGTGGTGGCCGAGGTCGAGGAGGAGGATCTGGAAATCAGCCTCGTCGAGGCCCAGCAGCTGAACCCGGATGCCGCCGAGGGGGACACCCTCTGGCTGCCCCAGGACACCAGCCAGCTCGGCCGCATCGCCGCCCAGGCAGCCAAGCAGGTGCTGGTGCAGAAGGTCCGCGAAGCCGAGCGGGAGCGCATCTTCACCGAGTTCGCCGACCGCATCGGCGAGGTCCTGGTGGCCGAGGTCAAGCGTTTCGAAAAGAGCGCCATCATCCTCGAGATTGACCGCGTCGAAGCCATGCTGCGCCGCAGCGAGGCGCTGCGCGGCGACCGCTTCGACAAGGGCCAGCGCATCAAGGTCGTCATCGTCAGCGTGGACCGCAGCGCCAAGGATCCCCAGGTCCAGGTCAGCCGCACCGATCCGCGGCTGCTCATCAAGCTCTTCGAGAACGAGGTGCCCGAGATCCACGATGGCACCGTGGTCATCCGGAACTGCGTGCGCGAAGCCGGCGACCGCGCCAAGGTGGCCGTCCACAGCCTGGATCCCGACGTGGATCCCGTGGGCGCCTGCGTCGGCCTCAAGGGCAGCCGCGTGCAGGCCATCATCCGCGAACTGAAGAACGAAAAGATTGACATCGTCCGCTACTCCGACGACGCGGCCCAGTTCATCGCCAACGCCCTGAACCCCGCCAAGGCCATCCGCGTGATCCTGGGCGACCCCGAAAGCCGCCGGGTCGAAGTCGTGGTGGACGACGAGCAGCTCAGCGTCGCCATCGGCAAACGGGGGCAGAACGTCCGCCTTGCCGCCAAGCTCACGGGCTGGAACATTGACGTCCGCAGCGAGGCCGACAAGCGCCGCGAGGCCGAGATCGCCATGGGCCTGGCCCTGCCGGTCCCAGATGCCGAAGCCACCCCCGTGGCAGAGGCCGATGCACCCACCTCCAGCCTCCTGGACGCGATCCAGGTCGAGGGTCTGGACGCCGCCCTCACGGACCGTCTGGCCGCCGCGGGCTATCCCGACGCCAAATCCCTTTACACTGTCACTGCCGAGCAGCTCATGCAGGTGGATGGCATGGATCAGGATCTGGCCTTCCGTCTCATCGATGCCGTGCAGGCTCACTTCGGGGAGTAGGCTGGAGTCCTGCAGCCCTTCCCGTTTCCCACCCCCAGGCCGAGGTAGTCCGCTTACATGCTGCGTATCAACCAACTCGCCAAAGAGCTCGGAGTCGCCAATCAGGAGGTCATCGAGGCCTGCGAGAAGCGTCTGAGCCTCCAAGGGAAGAGCCATAGCTCCAACCTCACCGATGACCAGGCGGATCAGCTGCGCCGGAGCTTCCAGGGCAAGCAGAAGGGGGAGTCCGGCGCACCGCCCCTCGCGCTGCACAAGCCCTCCGCCGCCGTGAAGGTCGTCAAGGGGCACGCCCTTCCGCACCCTGCCGCCCGGACAGAGGCCAGACCCGAGCCTGAACCCCAGCCCGAGGCTCCCAGGCCCGCGCCCGCCGTCCTGGTGAAGAAGCCAGAGCCCCGGCCCGATCCAGAGCAGGCCTCCGGATTCCCCCCCGACGCCAGGGTCGAAACCAAGGCCGCCCCCGCCCCGGCGGAGCCCGCCTCGGATCCGGCGCCGATGAAGCCCCTGACTTCCGAGCCTCCGCAGGAGGCCTTCTCCCGGCTCAAGGTATCCGCGCCCGCGGCCGCCCCCGAGCCCCGCGAGGACAAGCCCGCCCGCTACATCCAACTGCCCCCGGCCCGTCCTTCGGGCCCGGCCCCGCAGCGGCCTGGCCCCTCAGGCCCCTCGGGCCCATCAGCAGCCCCCGCAGGTCCTGGCGCGGGTTCCGCTTCAGGCCCCCGGCCCGAAGCCGGGGCCCGCCCCATCGTGCAGCGTCCCGGCCAGGCCACGACGCCCGGCCACGTGCAGCGGTCCGGCATGCCCCAGAAGGAAAAGGCCGTTCTGCAGATGGCCACCAACACGGGCCGTGGCGAGGTTCGCCACGAGCTCCCCCTGCCGGCCTCCCCGGCGCGCCGGCCGTACATTCCGCCCGCCATCACGGAGATGCGCACCGAGCAGGGCTACACCCGCATCAAGACCTCGGACGCCCCGGCTCCCGCGCCGCGGACCAACGAGCCCGCCCGCTACATCCAGCTTCCCCAAGCCCGTCCCGCGGGGGGCGTTTCGCGCCCCGGCGGTCCCGGCGCGCGGCCCGGCGGTCCTGGCGCGCGTCCCGGCGGTCCTGGCGCACGCCCTGGCGGCCCTGGCGCACGCCCCGGCGGCCCTGGCGCACGCCCCGGCGGTCCCGGGCGGCCTGGCATGGGTTCCCGTCCCGGTGGTCCCGGCCGCGGCCCCTCCATCCCCGCCTCGGGCCCCATTGATCCCAACAGCCAGAAGGGCCCCGGCCGCGGCGCCCATGTGGGCGGCAAGAAGAAGAAGGGCGGCTACGTCCGGAGCAAGGAGGAGGAACTCGACCTCAAGCTCCGCCAGCCCCGCTCCCGGGCCCAGCAGGTGGCCAGCGAATACATTGATGAAGAGATCGGCATCGTCATGCTGTCCGAAGGCGTGACAGTCAAGGAGCTCGCCGAGAAGTGCAGCCGTCCCGCCAAGGATGTGGTCGCCAAGCTGCTCCACCGCGGCATCTTCGCCACCATCAACCAGCCCCTCGACACCGAGATGGCCAAGGAGATCGCCCGCGAGTTCGGCTTCCTGGCCGATATCGTCACCTTCGAGGAGGACGTCCAGATCCTGGCTGACGAATCCGGCGAAGTGCAGGGCGAGAAGCTGCCCCGTCCCCCGGTCGTCACCATCATGGGCCACGTGGACCATGGCAAGACCTCCCTGCTGGACGCCATCCGCAAGACCAAGGTGGCCGCGGGCGAAGCCGGCGGCATCACCCAGCACGTGGGCGCCTACCATGTGGACGTGAAGGATCCGAACACCGGGCTGATGCGCCAGGTGGTCTTCCTCGACACCCCTGGCCATGAAGCCTTCACCAAGATGCGCGCCCGGGGCGCCAAGGTCACGGACATCGCCATCCTGGTGGTGGCCGCGGACGATGGCGTCATGCCCCAGACCGTGGAATCCATCAACCACGCCAAGGCCGCGGATGTGCCCCTGGTGGTGGCGGTCAACAAGATTGACAAGCCCGGCGCCAATCCGGACAAGGTCCAGCAGGGTCTGCTTCAGCACAGCGTCCAGACGGAAGCCTACGGTGGCGACGTGCCCGCCGTCCTGGTGAGCGCCAAGACCCAGCAGGGCCTCGACGAACTGCTGGAGACCATCCTCCTCGTGGCGGACATGAAGGAACTGAAGGCGGTCTACGACTGCCCCGCCGCCGGGTCCATCATCGAAGGGCGCCTCGACCGCGGCCGCGGTCCCGTGGCCACGGTGCTGGTGCAGCGCGGCACCCTGAAGGCCGGGGACATCTTCGTGGCCGGTGCCACCATGGGCCGCGTCCGCGCCATGTTCGACGACCGGGGCCACAAGGTCACCGAGGTCGGCCCCTCCAGCGCGGTGCAGATCCTTGGCTTCGAAGCGGTCCCCAGTGCCGGCGACAACTTCCAGGTCGTCGAGGATGAGGGCAAGGCCCGCACCATCGTCACGTTCCGCCAGGAGAAAGCCAAACAGTCGGCCCACCTGAAACAGCGCGCCACCCTGGAGACCCTGTTCAGCACCATCAAGGACGGCCAGGTCAAGGAGCTGCCGCTCATCATCAAGGCCGATACCCAGGGCTCGGTGGAATCGCTGGTGGGCCAGCTGGAACGGCTCAGCACCGACAAGGTCCGGGTGCGCATCATCCACAGCGCCGCCGGCACCGTCACCGAGAACGATGTGCTGCTCGCCGAGGCCTCCAAGGCCACCATCATCGGTTTCCACACCAAGGCCGAGAAGAAGACCGAGGAACTCGCCCGCGAAGAGGGCGTGGACCTGCGCTTCCACGACATCATCTACAAGGTGACCGAAGAGATCGAGAAAGCCATGGTCGGCATGCTCGATGCCACCGAAAAGGAGACCATCCACGGCCAGGCCGAGATCCGCCAGCTCTTCAAGATCGGCCGCACGGTCATCGCCGGCTCCTTCGTCACCGAAGGAAGGGTGCAGAAGGCCTTCAAGGTGCGCGTGAAGCGGGGCGAAGCGGTCCTGTTCGAGGGCGGCCTGAAGAACCTCAAGCGCTTCAAGGAGGATGTCTCCGAAGTCAAGAACGGCCTCGACTGCGGCATCTCCCTTGAGGGCTTCGACGAACTGAAGGAAGGCGACATCCTCGAGTTCTTCAGCAAGGAGAAGGTGATCGCCACCTCGCTCAGCTGATCCTGCTCGGCGCTTCGCGCAGAACGCCAACGGGCCCGCGAAGCGGGCCCGTTTCATTTATCTTCATAATTGACTCAATGGTGTTCAAATATTGAATACATTAGAGTAATCATCCATGGTGTGATCCTTGTCACTGGCCCTGATCCCCAGACTGAAGGTCTCGACAGCTCAGGATCCGCCATGTCCACCCCCAGCTTCGCCCTCAGCGCCCCCACGGACCGGAAGCCCGCCGACAACCCCATGGGCCTCACGCGCATAGACCATTTCCAGCTGACCGGCTCCATCAAGCGCCTGGAGCCCCTCTACCGGCGCCTCGGCTTCGCGCGCATGGCCAGTGGCCGGCATGACTGGGGCCGGGTCATCCACCTGCGCCAGGAGCGCATGGACATCCTGATCTTCGAAGCGGATGCCACCCATCCGGCCGGACGCTACTTCCGGGCCCATGGCGAAGGCGTCTGTGCCCTCAATTTCGCGGTGGAGGACCTGGATACGGCCCTCGCCCACGCCCGCGCGCAGCGATCCCAGGTGAGGCTCGAACCCCAGGCCCACACCCTCGGCGAGGGTGCGATCCGCTTCGCGGCCATCCAGGGCGTGGGGGATGTCTGGAACTTCCTCGTGCAGCGCACGCCAGAGAATACAGATGAGCGGAAGGGCGAGCCGTCCGCCTTCTGGCCGGGACTCACCCCTGACCCCGCCCCGGCCCTCTGTGATCCGGGCCTGGTCCGCGTGGACCATCTCACCAACAACGTGGGCCCCGCCGAGATGGACGCCCTGGTGGACTTCTACGAGCGCGTCTACGGATTCGTGGTCACCCGCGAGTTCCACATTCGCGGCGCCCTGGGCACCGGACTGGATTCCAAGGTCGTGCAAAGCGCCAACAACCAGGTCATCATCCCCATCAACCAGCCCACGGATGAGAAGAGCCAGGTCCAGGAGTACGTGAACCGGCACAAGGGTCAGGGTGTCCAGCACATCGCCATGTCCACCAACGACATCTTCCACACCCTGCGCACCCTCCAGGCCCAGGGCTTCACGTTCCTCCGCGTCCCCGACACCTACTACGAACTGCTGCCCGGGCGCGTGGCCCGGGGCGGCTACGCCGTGCGCGAGGACTTCTCCACCGTCAAAGAACTGGGCGTCCAGATTGACGGCGACGAAAGCGGCTACCTCCTGCAGATCTTCACCGAGGACCAGATCGGCCCCCTGTTCTTCGAGATCATCCAGCGGCGGGGGAACATGGGCTTCGGCGAAGGCAACTTCCAGGCCTTGTACGACTCCATTGAATTGGATCAGAAGAAGCGGGGCGTTCTGTAACCATCTGCAGCTCGCCCCGGCTGCGTTAAGCTGATCCCATGCGCCTCTCCCTCTCCCGCCAACGGGGCTTCACCCTGCTGGAACTGCTCACGGTCATGACCATCCTGGCCCTGCTGGCCACGGTGGGGCTGGCGGGCTACCGGCACAAGACGAAGGTGGCGCGGGAGGCGGTGCTCAAGGAGAACCTCTTCCAAATCCGTCATTCCCTGGAGCAGCACCGGGCCGACCGCAGCAAGTACCCTTCCAGCCTCGCCCCCCTCAAGGAACTGGGCTACCTGCGCGATATCCCCTGGGATCCCATGACCCAATCCCGGGACACCTGGCAGACAGAACTCGAGCCTCCCGATCCCGATAACCCGGACGCCGAACTGGGCGTCTTCAATGTGCGCAGCGGCTCCACGGAAAAGGGCGAGAACGGCATCCCCTACAATGAGTGGTAGGAACAGTCTTCAGTCTTCAGTCTTCAGTCTTCGGGAATACATGAGCCCTTCGACCCTGCATCGCCTCGATCAGTTCTCCAAGATTCTCCTGCTCCTCTGGGCCGGGGCGGCCCTGGGTTTCGGCCTCTTCTCGGCGCCGGTCCTCTTCCGGGAACTGCCCAGCCGGGATCTGGCGGGGCGCATCGCCGGACTGATCGTCGGGCGCCTGGACTGGGCGGCCTGGATCGCCTTCGGCCTCGCGGGGCTCAGCTGGGCCGGCCGCTGGGCCGCCGAGGTCCAGGAGGATCTCATCGGCCCCGTCCGACTGTGGAGCGCGACCTTGCTGGTGGCCCTGCTCATGTGCCTGGCCAGCAGTTTCATCATCACGCCCAAGGTCCAGGCCATCCGGGCGCGCATCCAGGCACCCATTGAAAGCCTGGCCCCGGACCACGCGGATCGCCTGTCCTACAACCGGGCCCACAGCCTGAGCCTCAACCTGTTCTTCCTGCGCATCCTGCTGGCCGTGGGGCTGGCCGCCACGGTCAGTCTGCTGCCCCGGGGCGGAAAGGCGGAGGCGTTGGAGGAATAGGTTCCGGAAGCTCCCAGGCTTCGAGCTTGCGGGGCTTGGCGGGCCCGGGGACGAGATCCCGGAGCCACTGCCGGATCTCGTCGAGGCCCTGGCCTTCAATGGCACAGGCCTGCACGGCCCCCGGGTGGCGCTTCTTCAGGTCCAGCTTCTGGGGCCGGTGGAGGCGGTCCACCTGGTTCAGCACCAGGAGGCGCGGCTGGGCCTCGACGCCCTCGGGTTCACATCCGATTTCGCGCAGGGTGGCGCCCACGACCTGGAGGTGGTCCTCCAGATCCGGGTGCGCGGCGTCGGCCACCACCAGCAGGGCATCCGCGGTGCGGACCTCGCCCAGGGTGCTGCGGAAAGCCGCCACCAGCTGGTGGGGCAGCTTGCGGATGAAGCCCACCGTATCCGCCACCAGGCACTGCCTGGGCTCCAGGCTGCCCGCCCCGGTCTCGGGATTGAAATCCTGGCCCAGCCAGGCCTTGCGGGTGGTGGTGTCCAGGGTGGCGAAGAGCAGGTTCCGGGGCTCTCCCTCACCGGTCAAGGCCTTCAGGAGGCTGGTCTTGCCCGCATTCGTGTAGCCCACCAGGGCCACCCGCGGCAACCCCTTCGGCCGGCCCTGGCGCTGGGTCTCCCGCACCTGCTCCAGATGGGTGAGCTCCCGCTTGAGCTGGCTGATGCGGGTGCGGATCATGCGCCGGTCCACCTCGATCTGGGTTTCGCCGGGGCCCCCGCGCAGGCCCACGCCACCGCCCTGGCGCTCCAGGTGGGTCCAGGCGCCCTTCAGCCGGGGCAGCTCGTACTCGCAGCGGGCCAACTCCACCTGGGCCTTGGCCTCCCGGGTCTGGGCCCGCTGCTCGAAGATGCTGAGGATGAGGCCCGTGCGGTCCAGGCAGATGAGGCCCGTGAGCTTTTCGATGGCGTTCACCTGGCTGCCCCGCAGCTCGTCGTCGCAGATGAGGTGGCGGGCCCCCTGCCGGACCGCCTCCTCCGCCAGGGCCTCCAGCTGACCCGAACCGTAGAAGGTCCTGGAGGCGATCTGGGAGCGCTTCAGGACCCGCCGGGTCAGGACCTCGAAACCGCAGCTGCGGGCCAGCTCGGCCAGTTCCAGCAGGTGATCCTGGATGCGGTCCTCCCGGTCCTCGGGGCCCTGGCGGGCGATGAGCAGACAGCGGGGGAGCGTTTCATCCATACCGCCAAGCTGCCCGTCCCGGGGGCAATAATCAAGCCCCCGGTTCGCTGGACGATGCAGTGAAACGGGAGCCACGTCCTCATGGCCATGTTCGGGGTGAAAAAAGCCAAGCCGCCGGAGGGATCCGACCTGGTCCTGGCCTACCTCGAAGATGTCCAGCGGGTGCGGGCCACCCTCACCCTGATGGACGCCCAGGGCCGTAGCGTCCTGGCCACCCTGGCTTCCGTGTCCGACGACCGGGTCAGCCTGAGCCTCCAGGGGCCCCTGCCGGCGGACAAGGGCGCGACCATGAGCCTGGTCTTCCTTCTGGAGGGCCTGCGGTTCAAGGCCTCCGCCCGCCTCCTGGACATGAAGCCGGCATCGGCGGTCCTGGAACTCCCCACGGCCCTCAGCCTGGCCGAACGGCGGAAGAAGCCCCGGGCCCGCCTGAACGCCCGGGAGGGCGCCACCGCCATCGCCCTCACGGGCCTCTTCGATGGCGTGGGCATCAACGGCACCATCGAGAACATCTCCGAAAGCGGGGTGGGCCTCCGCGTGGACCGGGCCATGGAGGTCAAGACCCAGCGGAAGATGCACATGGGCGCGAACCTGGTGCCCGTGGGCCAGGCCCTCATGCTGGTCAAGCTCACCAAGCTGCCCAAGTGCCCCACCCTGGAACTGGAGGGGACGGTGGCCCACCTGGACGCCAGCCAGGGCCTGCTCATGGGCATCGCCTTCGATCCGGGGAAGGCGTCCATGCTGGCGCCCGTGCGGGCCCTGGTGGCCAGCCGCACCACCGCGATCCCCACCGCCGTCCCCCCCA
Source organism: Geothrix sp. (assembly GCA_030681515.1). Classification (GTDB taxonomy): domain Bacteria; phylum Acidobacteriota; class Holophagae; order Holophagales; family Holophagaceae; genus Geothrix. Next base: position 47,077 of record JAUXSE010000056.1, read on the forward strand.
AGGCCCGGCGCCAGCCCGAGACCGACCGGGAGGACGAGGAACCGGCCCACCCTCGCCCCGCCCCCAAGAAGGAGCCTGAACCGGAGCCCCCGGTCGCTCCCGCGGCGGCGAACCCCGTTCCCCCGCCCGCACCGGCCCCGGTCCATCCCACCCCGGAACCGGAACCTGAACCCGTCGCACACCCAGACGAGCGGTCCCAGGCCATCCTGCGCATGAAGAAGCGCACCCGCGGCATCCTCCTCGCCATGCCAGGGGGACCGGATCGCGAGGCCCTGGCAGCCTTTCTCACGGGGGATGGCTATGGCCGCGTCCTGGGCGCAGACACATTGACTGAACTGCTCGAGCAGGTGGAGCGTCCGGGCATCCACCTGATCCTGGTGGATGGCGGCGTGGCGGAACTCCAGGGTCTCGCCCTGGCCACCTTCCTGCGCCAGCGCCTGGAGGACGAGCTGCCCCCGGTGATCCTGGCGGAAACCTCCGTGGATGCGGACCTGGTGTTGGGCGCCCAGGAGACCGGCGTGGCCCAGGTTCTCGTGAAGCCCTACGACCTGGATCCGGATTTCCGGCACATGATCGAGGGGCACCTGGGACTCAGTTAGCAGGCCCTCCGGCTACTCTGGTGCCATGCCCTCGTTCGAACGCACCATCGCCGACCGCTACCTGAAGACCCACCGCAAGGGGGCCTTCGTGCGGGTCATGGTGCGCTTCGCCCGGGGCGGCACCGCGGTCGGCGTGTTCGCCATGGTGGTGACGCTGGCCGTGATGAACGGCTTCCGCGAGGAGATCCAGGCCACGCTGTTCATCGCCACGGCCCACTTCACGGTCTTCCATCTCGCCGGAGACATCCCCGATACCGAAAGCGCCCTCAAGACCATCCGCGCCGTGCCCGGCGTCCAGGCGGCCTCCCCCATCCGCCTGGAGAAGGGCCTGCTGCGCCGCACGGATAGCGAGATGCCCCCCGAGGCCGTGGTGGTGAAGGCCGTGGATCCCGCCACGGCCCACGGCACCTCCAGCATCTTCGATTCCATGCAGCCCGCCCCCGTCGAGCAGATGAAGGAAGGCGACATCGTCCTGGGCAAGGAGCTGGCCCAGCGCCTCGGCCTGAAGGTGGGCGATCCGGTCGCCCTGGTCTTCTTCCGCATGGAGCTGGGCCTGGGCGGCCAGCAGCCCAAGGTCGCGGCCTTCAGGGTGGCCGGCACCTTCCACAGCCACAGTTCGGAGTACGACAAGGCCTGGGTGATCATCCATCTCGGGGATGCCATGCGCCTCGCCCGGTCAGAGGGCCGGGCCGAGATGATCGAGGTCCGCGCCAGCGGCATTGACGCCATCGCCGAGGTGAAACCCCGGGTGCTGGAAGCCCTGGGTCCGGCCTACCAGGCCACGGATCTGCGGGATTCCAACCGGGCCCTCTTCGCCGCCCTCACCGTGGAGAAATGGGCCTTCGCCGCCATCCTCAGCCTCATCGTGCTGGTGGCCGCCTTCAACATCGTGGCCTCGCTGGTGCTGCTGGTGACGGAGAAGCGCCGGGATCTGGGCGTGCTGCTGGCCCTGGGCGCCACGCCCAAACAAATCCAGCGGCTCTTCGAGCTGCAGGGCCTGCGCATCGGCGCCGTGGGCACGGCCTGGGGCCTGGGCATCAGCGTGCCGCTCTGCCTGGTTCTTGATCACTACAAGCTGCTGAAGCTCCCCGCGGCGGTCTACGACTTCATCACCTACATGCCCTTCCGGCTCAAGCTGCTGGACATCCTGCTGGTGGCCGTCTTCCCCCTGCTGGTGTCCTGGCTGGCCGCGCGCTACCCCGCGAGAAAAGCCGCCGCCCTGGACCCCGTTGACGCGCTGAGGGCGGAATGATACCCATCCAGTTTCGCCATCAAGAACTCGAACCGCCCACCTTCAACGGCTCCGGTAGGGCACAGGAAACGGCCTCCAAGTTTGTACCGAGATGCCAGTCATCTCTTTCACCGTTCCTCACCGTTCCTCACCGGTTGATCTTTCTTTCTCTCGGCAAAAGGCATCCCCATGCCCAAACCAAAGATAAAAAAACCAGTGAGGAACGGAGAGGAACGGTGAGAACAGCCAACGGCCGTGCTGCTTCTCCGTGCCCGGTTCCTTTCTTCGGATGGGAAGCACCATGATCGGACAGCCGCTTTCCATCACCCAGTTGCACAAGACCTATCCCGGCAACGCCCATCCGGTTTTCGATGGCTTCGATCTGGAAGTCGAAGCGGGCAGCCTCTGCGCCATCGTCGGTGTCTCCGGCGTGGGCAAGACCACCCTGCTGAACTGCGTGGCGGGCCTGGATCACTGGGAATCGGGAAGCATCTGCGTCGGTGACGCCTCCGTGCCCGAAGGCGCCGAAGCCCGGGCCCTCTACCGCCGCCGCCACGTGGGCCTGGCCTTCCAGCAGCCCCACCTGCTGCCCGAATTCACCGTGCGGGAGAACCTGCGCATGCCCCGGCTCATCGAGGGCGAGGTATCTCCCGAAGCCGAGGCCTGGATTGGACAGCTGCTGTCCACCGTGGGTCTGGGGGATCTCGGCGAACGCCTGCCCGGGCAGCTGTCCGGCGGCGAAGCCGCCCGCGCCGGTCTCGCCCGCGCCCTGGTGCGCAAGCCCGCCCTTTGGCTGCTGGACGAACCCACCGGCAACCTCGATCCCGCCACGGCGGAAGAGGTGTTCGGCTTCCTGCTCAGCCTCCACGCCGACCTGCGCCCCACCACCCTCCTCGTCACCCACAACCCCGGCCTCGCCGAGCGCTGCATGAGGACCGTGAGGCTGGGCTGAGGCGGTTTCACATCTTTATGACTTCGTTGGTGGGTGGATAACGACCAGACACCCGACACTGCTCACTATATTCAGGAACAATGATCACTAGACAGTGATCTGCCGAACAATCTCTCTAACTTCTACACTTTTCTGATTGCTGTCATCCTGCAGGTACTGCGGCAACCGATTGGAACAAAACGTTATAACTTCCGCCAGATCCTTGCCAATATCGAGATAGTGTTCAAGATCGCCGTCCCTGAGAATAAAGGTTTTGTTTGAATATTCCATAGCTATTCTAGACTCGCAGTCAGGGTGTGCAGCCTTGAACGCTGTTACCGCAGCTGATGTCTTTAGTTTAGTCCGCGGTTCAAGAGGGTAGAAGAGATTGTAGGCATAGTCCAAGTCAGCAATCTGATAGACAATAAGCCCAAAGCTCTCAAAAAGCACGGTCCATTGCACCAACTCGTTCTTACCGGCGACGTGAAGTATCGCAATCTCTTGGTTTAGTTCCTGATACAGTGACTGGATCACAGCCTTAAAGAAATATCTGTCCGAGTCCCCTTCGACCAGGACAACTTTCTTTGCAAAGAACGCGTAGGTTGACCTTGTGTTGTCAAGAATACGAATCAAGACCTTCTGTGCCGCCGTAAGATTGGGGAACCGTATCTCCGTGTATCCCTCTGTGTTGAGACTGAACCGCCGTACACTGCTAATGGTTGCCGAGTTTATAAGTGCCTCGGAATGCGTAACTAGAATATATTGACAGCTTTGGTGTTTGTTCAGTTCTCGTATTACCTGTAAATACTCATGCTGAAACTGATAGTGCAGATGAATTTCTGGCTCATCGATGATTACGAGCCCACCCTTTAGGTCGCCTCGACCATATGCCTCGAAAACCAGATGGGTAATAGCCTTCTGCCCTGCACTGAGGCTATTGATGTCCGTAATAGACTTGTTCCTTCGCAAATCCACAAACTCAAATCTGTATTGCCAGGTGCGAAGATCAAGAAGTTTTATTTTGCACATCAGATTGATGATGCGGAGACGTTTGTTGATCTCAATTATGAACGGCAGTGTGTTAGCAGCGGTTTCGCATTCCGCCTCATCCATCTTTTGTGAAATTAATCCAAAGTGCTTTTCGGCAACTCGGAGGCGAACAAGGGCAAAAATCGCTGGCTCCGAGTTATCGCTAGCATTCAGACTCCTTGTGAAGTCTGCGCTCTGAATTTGCTGAATCTGCGTGGCGGGGGCGTTGTCTCGCAGACTTATAGAAACATTGAAAGCGTTGTAATTGCGGTAACTACTTATGAGGGTGAATGACTCGTAGAGCGTCTCGATCGTATTCCCGGGATTTTCTAAATTGTAGAGAGCGATGGTCTCTTTGTAAAAATTGTAATCTGTGAGGTACTCATACCCAAAATCTTGGGCGCAGTCCCGAGGTTGGACTGAGAATGTTTTTCCATTATGATTTAAGATGATATCAAGAGTATACGTTTCGCTGTAGTTCGCCGCAGCAGTCTCGCCTCGAGTGGTGTAACGCCCTATCCATGGCGTCAAAATACCTCGTTTATCTTGCAGGAATTGAAGATTTTTTTTATCGATTTCATCCAACTTAACCACAATACGGATTGTTTGGGGCTGGTCTTCTGTATTCCAATTGGGATCAAGTCTAAAACCATTGTACGAAAGGTTGTTTGCAGGTAGGAGGATTTGTTTTCGCTGATCAGCGTTGATGCTGCTCCGCTGAGTGTATAGGTCTTGATTAAGGTTGTACTGTTTATAGATTACGCGCCTGAAAAGGAAATTTATAACTTCCAGAGCCGTTGATTTACCTGAGCCGTTTTCCCCGATGATTATATTGAGATCATCATCAAAACTGATCTTCTCGGCGCCTCCGACATTTTCGAAGTACCTGAAGCTCAGAATATTAGACAATTGCAGTGATATTATTTTCACACCGTGCTTTCTAACGAAATAGCTGTTTGGGCTGCTGCCAGTTTCATAGACACCGATCTAAGCGCTTCTCCGTAAATTATGTTGATCGTCAGCGGTACTTTACGAAACGCGATGATGGCTGCGGGTGGATAGGGGATTTAAAGGCTCCATTTCGGCTTGGGCTCGATGCGGGTTGCAATCGAAAGTTGAAGGGCCGGCTGGAAAGTGGCCCGGGGAGAGCTGAACGAGAAGGTCTTGCCCGCCCGTTGAGGATCAGTCGAGGTTGTCAAAGAAGTTGGCTTACGATGCGCCAGGGCCTCGCCCGGGTCAAGAACTACCCGTAGATGGAGCACCCTGCCCTACCGGAGAGAGCTTGACTCTCAGGGCGGCTGTTCCTTTCTATTCGCCAATCCTGGCTAATGGTGAGGCAGACCAGGACATCCACGGCAAAGCCCCGCAGCAGCAGCGTGGCCCAGGGCACCCAGCGCCGCCGGATGGTCCTGCCATTGCGGGTGTCGGTGTCGTCAGTCCATGCGGCCAGGTGGAACGCCCTTCGCCCGCCGGTCCTCCAGCAACTCGCTCAGGATCACGGCGGCAGCGGCCGCATCCAGCATGGCTTTCCGTTTCTCGGGTTTCACGCCCCGCTCGCGCAGCAGGCGCTCGGCTTCGGCGCTGCTGAGGTGTTCGTTCACGAAGCGCAGGGGCAGGCCCGTGCGGGCGGCCAGGGCTTCGCCGAAGGCGCGGGCCGCGGGCGCGGTGGCGCTTTCGGCGCCGTCCTTGTGGCGGGGCAGGCCCACAGCCAGGGCCTGCACGCCTTCCTCTTTGCAAAGCCGCGCCAGGCGATCGAGGGTGCGTTCGTCTTCCTGGGGCCACACCGCGAAGGGTGAGGCCAGGATCTCCAGCTCGTCCGAGAAGGCGAGACCGAGCTTCTTCGTGCCGTGATCAATGGCGAGCCAGCGCATCAGGCGGAGGGCCCGGAACCAGTCGCTCCCACTTGGGCTCGGGCCCAGGCCAGCACCACTTCCGCCTGTCCTACCGCCCTGACATGATCCTCCTCTGTGATTGGTTCAAATCCACCGGGGTAGCGGGTTTCAACGGCATATCGAGTCAGTTCACCGGCGGCATCCACCGATTCCGGAATCTCGAATCCAATAGCCTCCAGCCCGAGCAATAAAGTATCGATGTTGTGGATGTAGGAGAACGGGGCGTGACGCGAGAGATAGACGGCTTTCAAGGCCTTTTCGGCAGCCTGTTGGGTCTGATAGCAGAGGTCTTCAAAGACAACGCCCTCGGCCACGACCTTCGCCAGGGCCAAGCTGGCCTCAGCTCGGGCGATCCATTCGGCGACGGAGCCCGTTTCACGCCGCATGGAAAAGCTCCCTGCCCTCGCGCAAGGCCTCCGCATAAATCAATCCCAAGGTGTTCGCATGGGCCTTGATCACGCTTTCCTGGGCCACGATGATATCGGTAGGCAGGGGGAACCGCCTCAGTCCCCGGTACGCGCGGTTCCACGCCTCCTTCTGGGACACGCCATCGGGCACGACCACCAGCAGGTCCACGTCGCTGTGGGGGCCCATGTCGCCCCGGGCGGCGCTGCCGAAGAGGATGATCCGCGTCGGATGGACGGCCTCGACCAGCCGCGCCACCAGATCCTGGATCAGTTCATCGGAAAGCCGCATGGGAGCCTCCGGATCATCTTAGGGGCCGTTTCGAAATAACCAGTGCTTTTCTGGTTGTTTCGGTAGGGCCCCTCCAACCATTGGGCGCAGGGCGCCCTCCTGCTCACTGGGTTCGCAGAGCTGGAGCCTCTATGCCGTACTTGCCCTTGGAACCCCAGGCTGACTTTGAACGACGGCCCACCGCCCCGTGGGACCATCAGGGAGGTTCCGCTGTATTCCCTTCGCCACCCTCCGGGAGACCCGCCATGGATTGGGACTACCTCATCATCGGCTCCGGGTTCGGCGGCAGCGTGAGCGCCCTGCGCCTGGTGGAGAAGGGCTACAAGGTGCTGGTGCTGGAGAAAGGGCGGCGGCTGGAGGCGGGGGACTTTCCCAAGACGAACTGGAACCTGAAGCGCTTCTTCTGGCTGCCCCGGGTGGGCTTCCGGGGCCTCTTCAAGATGACCTTCCTGGGCCATGTCACGGCGCTGTCCGGCGTGGGCGTGGGCGGCGGCTCCCTGGTCTACGCCAACACCCTGCCCGTGCCAAAGGCTCCCTTCTTCGCGGCGCCCTCATGGAGCCACCTCGCGGACTGGAAGGCCGAGCTGGCCGGTCCCTACCAGACGGTGCTGCGGATGCTGGGAGCCACGCGGAATCCCAGCCTCACCTACCCCGACGAGGTGCTGCGGGCGGTGGGGAAGGAGCTCGGCCGGGAGGGGGCCTTCGAGCAGACGGAGGTGGCGGTCTACTTCGGGAAGGCCGGGGAGACGGTGCCGGATCCCTTCTTCGGGGGCGAGGGGCCCGAGCGCACCGGATGCACGCTGTGCGGGGGCTGCATGCTGGGCTGCAACCACGGCGCGAAGAACACCCTGGATCGCAACTACCTCTACCTGGCCGAAAAACGCGGGCTGAAGATCGAGGCCGACACCGAGGCGACCTGGGTGAAGCCCTGGGCCTCCGGCGGGTACGAGGTGGAAGCCCGGCAGGGCACCTGGGCGCTCCCGGCCCTGAACACCCGACGGACCTACCACGCGCGGCAGGTCATCTTCGCGGGGGGCGTGCTCGGCACCGTGCCCCTCCTGCTGAAGCTCAAGGCGCACGCCGCGGGCCTGCCCGGGCTCTCGGACCGGGTCGGCGATTTCATCCGCACCAATTCGGAAGTCCTGCTGGGCATCGTCACCCAACGGCGCGACCGGGATCTGTCCCAGGGCATCGCCATCGGCTCGATCCTCCACACGGATGAGCATTCCCATCTGGAACCCGTGCGCTACCCGGCGGGGGCCGGGTTCTTCCGCAGCCTGATGCTGCCCGCGGCCCCCGGCGACACCCTGGGCCAGCGCCTTGCCAGCGCCATGGGCCTGGTCCTGCGTCACCCCATCCGGACCCTGCGCTGCTACCTCGTCCCGGACTGGGCGAAGTACACGATGATCCTGCTCTACATGCAGACGGTGGACGGGCACATCCGGATGCGCCTGGGGCGCGGCCTCCGCACGGGCTTCCGGCACGGCGCCGTGACGGAGCGGGGCGACGGGCCCCCGGCCAAGGCCTGGACGCCCGAGGCCACGGATCTGGGCGAGCGGGTCGCCCGGCACCTGGACGGCTATCCCACCAGCCTGCTCACGGAAACCCTGCTGGGCATCCCCACCACGGCCCACATCCTGGGCGGCGCGCCCATGGGGGATTCCACCGAAACGGGCGCCATGGACCACCGGCACCGGTTGTTCGGCTACGAGGGCCTCTACGTCATTGACGGCGCCGCCATCTCCGCCAACCCCGGCGTGAACCCCTCCCTCACCATCGCCGCCCTGGCCGAGCGGGCCATGACCTTCATCCCGCCCAAGGATGCACGGGCGACCGCCTGAGCCTCGAACGATGCCCCGATTCCTTTCCTTCGCCACCGCCCTGGGTCGGATCCGCCTGACCTGGACGGCGGAGGGCATCTGCGCCCTGCATTTCGTGGAGGAGCTGGATCGCGAGGAGTCCCGTGAGGCCCCGCCCTGGGTCCTGGAGGCCGTGCGTCGCATCATGACCCACCTTGCGGGACATCCCCAGGATCTGGGCGGCATCCCCGTGGATCTGTCGGATCTGACCCCCTTCCAGCGGCGTGTGGCGGAGGTGCTGCGGGGCACGGCGCCAGGGCAGACCATCAGCTACGGCGAGGTGGCCCTGCTGGCGGGACGCCCCGGCGCGGCCCGGGCCGTGGGCCAGGCCGTGAAGGCCAACCCCATCCTCATTTTGGTGCCTTGTCACCGCGTGGTGGCCGCGACGGGCCCCGGGGGCTGGAGCGCCTTCGGAACGCCGGAGCGCAAGGCGCGGCTGCTGGCGTTCGAGACGCTTCATACTGGTCCCTATGCCGCGCCCCCTGCCCGATGATCTGCTGAAGGTCCCGCACCGCCGGGACGTGTCCTTCGCCCGTCTCACCACGCTGGGCGTGGGTGGGCTTTGCCGTTGGCTCTTCGAGCCCACCACGGAAGCCGAGGCCCAGGCCTTCGTGCGCGCCTGCGCCCGGGAGGGCCTGCCCTGGCGGGTGCTGGGCGGCGGTTCGAACCTGGTAGTGCTGGGCGACCTGGAGATGCCGGTGATGAAGCTGGCCTTCCCGAAGGAAATTCGCCGCGAGGGCAACCGCCTCACGGCCCCCGCCAGCCACGGCCACATCGCCCTGGCGGAAGCCGCCGCCGGCGCCGGATTGGCGGGTCTGGAATTCGCCAGCGGCATCCCGGGTTCCCTCGGCGGCGCCATCCGCATGAACGCCGGGGCCTATGGTCGCGAATGGGTGGACGTACTCACGCGCTACCGCTTCCTCACCCCGGAAGGCGAGCTGGTGGAGAAGGCGCCGGAATCCGGCGAATTCCGCTACCGCTGGAGCTTTCTCACGGGGGGCCGGGTGGTGCTGTCGGCCACGGCGGATCTCGTGGAAGGCGATCCTGCCACCATCCGCGCCCAGGTGGCGGAGTACCGCGGGAAGCGCGGCACCAGCCAGCCCCTCTCGAAGCGCAATGCCGGCTGCATCTTCAAGAACCCGCCGGGCCTGAGCGCCGGCCGCCTCATTGACCTGGCGGGCCTCAAGGGCCTGCGCATCGGCGACGCCGAGGTGAGCCCTGAGCACGCCAACTTCCTCATCAACCACGGCCGGGCCACCGCCGCCGAGTTCGCCGAACTGATGGCGCAGGTCCAGGCGAAAGTCCGCGAGGTCCACGGCGTGGAGCTGGAGCCCGAGGTTGAAATATGGCGGGAGTAGACTGACCCCATGTCCATGCTCCCCCGCACGCGCCCCAAGCGTCCCTGGCTCCCCTGGGCCCGGGCGGGGATCACGCTGGGGGTCATCGGCCTCGCGGGCTGGGGGCTGATGGAACTGGGGACGCGGTACCTGGGGCTCCAGAAGCTCGTCATCGAGCAGGTGACCGTGAGCGGATGCCGGGGCGAGCGGCAGGCCGAGATCCAGAAGCTGGCCGAGCAGCTGGTGCTGGGCAAGCCCCTCTTCTGGGTGGACGCGGAGGAGCTGCGGTCCCGCATCGAGGCCAAGCGCTGGGTGCGCGGCCTGCAGATCCGCAAGGATCCTCCGGACCGCCTCAGTCTCGCCATCGAGGAACGGCGGCCGGTCCTTTGGCTGGTGCGCGCCAACGGCGTGTTCCTGGTGTCGGACGATGGGATCCTGCTGGATCGGGTCAATCAGGCCAATCTAAATCCCATTCCCGTGGTGGTGGATCCCGCCAGCCAGACAGATCATGGATTGGCCCGTCTGGTCAGTGCCGCGCGTATTCTGCGCGAAAAACAGCAGGGCTTTTATGAACGGATCACCGAGCTTCGGGATACCCCGAAAGGTCCAGTGGCCTACATCGAGGGCCTCCCCGCCCCGATCTACCTTTCCCGCCAGGATGTGACGAAAAACGTGCCCAATTTCCAGGGCCTGTTCGTGGACCGCCTGTCCCAGCGGCCGGATCTGGGCCGACTCCGGTACATTGACCTGAGGTGGGATGACGAGGTGGCCGTGGGCGAACCCGAGGATGCCCAGGCCCCGGTAAAGCCGCCGCGCTGACCTGCGGGGGAAGAAATCGGTGTTTTCCAGCCACGAATCCTCGATTTCGCGGGGAATACTGGTATATACCTAGAGCAAGGAAAAGGATCTTCATGCTGCAGCGCGCCGTCCTCCTCGGACTCGACCTTGGTGCAAGCAAAGTGGTGGCGGTGGTGGCCGTCCAGGAGGAAGACGGGACGCTCAATGTCACCGGCACCGGCCAGGGCTCGCCCCAGGGCGGCTTCACCCAGGGCCAGATCACCGATATGGATCTCTGCACCCGCGCCATCGTGCGGGCGGTGGAGGAAGCCATGAGCACCGCCGGCCAGACCAAGGTGGATGGCATCCGCGTGGCCGTGGACGGCATCCAGTTCAAGGGCGAGAACCTCCGCGATTCCATCACCATCTCCAGCAGCGACAAGATCATCACCGCCGCGGACCGGGACCGGGTGCTGGAACAGGCCACCAACGGCTGCAAGCTCGCCAAGGAGGAACTGGTCCTCCACCGCATCCCCCAGATGTTCCACATCAAGGGCCAGCGGGACATCCGCAACCCGGTGAACATGTTCGGCGAAACGCTGGAGGCCGAGGTCCGCATCATCGTGGCGCCCAGCCCCGTGATCATGAACATCCAGCTCGCGCTGAAGAACGCGGGCCTTCACGGCGCCGACCTGATGTACTCGCCCCTCGCCAGCGCCGAGGCCGTGCTGACCCGCGAGGACCGCGAGAACGGCGCGGTGGTGGTGGACATCGGCGAGCACCTCACCCACCTGGGCATCTTCCTGCATGGCACCCTCTTCCATTCTGCGGTGATTCCCATCGGCGGCGCCCACTTCACCCGCGATCTGGAAATTACCAAGCATCTGGGCGGCATCGCGGCCTCCGAGCGCATCAAGATGCGGTTCGGCACCGTGCTCCACACCCAGGTGCCGGCCGAGGAATCCATCGAGCTGGAGGAGGAGGGCCGCCTGGTGCCCCGCCGCGAGATCGCCGAGGTGCTCCAGGCCCGCGCCGCCGAACTGCTGAACCTCGTGCTGGCCGAGATGGGCCGCACGGGCCTCATGCACGAGATCCATGGCGGCGTGCATCTGGTGGGCGGGGGCGCCCTGCTCAGCCACCTGCCCATCCTCGCCCAGACCATCCTGGGGCGGCCCCGCGTGGTGCTGGGCCGCATCCAGGGCGTGGTGGGACTGCCCCAGGCCACGGGCAATCCCTTCTTCGTGAACGCGCTGGGCGCCGTGAAGGCCCTGTCCCGCGACATGAACGAAACCCGCGGCAAGCAGGACCGGGGCGATGGATTCCTCGGCCGATTCAAGAAGCTGTTCTGAACAATCCACCACGGAGACGCAGAGTGCACGGAGAACTGATTCACGGAGAGATCACGGAGAGGGTGATTGGGGCCGCCATCGAGGTCCACAAGCACCTTGGCCCCGGCCTTCTTGAGTCAACATACGAGTCTTGCCTGTGCCACGAATTGGGAATCCGTGGGCTTTCTTTCAAACGGCAGGTACAACTCCCCCTCGAATACAAAGGCCTCCGCATGGACGCAGCCTTCCGGCTTGACCTGGTGGTGGAAGGCAAGATCATCGTCGAGCTGAAAAGCCAAGATGGAATCCATCCCATCCATGAAGCGCAGCTGTTGACCTACATGAAATTGACCGGAATGCGCGTGGGCCTCCTGTTGAATTTCAATGTTCCGGTCATGAAAGACGGCATCCTCCGTCGCGTCCTGTAGCGTCTCCGTGCTTTTCTCCATGCACTTCCTCAGTGCTTTCCCCAGTGCTTTTCTCAGTGCTTTTCTCAGTGTTCTCCGTGTCTCCGTGGTGAATCTTGTCTGCTGAATTCCCCCACCCTTTTCGGGAGCCCCGATGTCCGAGACCCCCTTCCTGCCCTGCCCCCACAGCCTGCCCGGCGCCAACATCAAGGTGCTGGGGGTGGGCGGCGCGGGCTGCAACGCCATCAACCGCATGATCGAAAGCGGCGTCACCGGCGTGCAGTTCATCGCCATGAATACCGATCAGCAGAGCCTCGCCCAGAACAAGGCCCACCTCAAGCTGCCCCTGGGGCCCCAGAGCAGCCGCGGCCTGGGCGCCGGCGGCAGCGCCGAGCGCGGCGCCGTGGCGGCGGAGGAAAGCCGCGAGGAAGTGCTGGCGGCCCTCCAGGGCGCCGACATGATCTTCATCACCGCCGGCATGGGCGGCGGCACCGGCACCGGCGCGGCGCCCGTGCTGGCCAGCTACGCCCGGGAGCTGGGTGCCCTCACGGTGGCCGTGGTGCTCACGCCCTTCGCCTGGGAGGGCCGCAAGAAGGGGGATCTCGCCCTGGCCGGCCTGGACAACCTGCGGGACACCGCGGACACCGTCATCGTCGTCAGCAACGAGCGCCTGAAGAGCGTCTGCGATGCCCGCGTGACCATGAAGGAGGCCTTCCGCGTGGCCGATGGCGTGCTCATCCAGGGCGTGCGGGGCATCGCGGATCTCATCCTCAAGCCCGGCATCATCAACGGCGACTTCGCGGACGTGGAGGCGGTCCTGCGCAACGGCGGCGAGGCCCTCATCGGCACCGGCGCGGGCCGCGGCGAAGAGGCCGTCATGGACGCCCTGCGCAAGGCCCTGGCCTGCCCCCTGCTGGAGCGGGCCCAGTCCGGCGCCGCCGCCAACGTCATGGTGTCCATCACCGCCGACTGGGAAGTGATGGAGGCCTCGGCCATCGAGACCGCCATGCACTACCTCCAGGACCACTACAACGGCCGCCCCGATATCAAGGCCTGCACCGTGGAAGGCGAGGGCATGGAGGACCGCGTGCTGGTCACCGTCCTGGCCAGCGGCTTCGACCAGGAGGAACAGCTGCTCGAGGAGCGCCGCCAGAGCCTGCACCTGGGCCTCGCGGTGGAGTCCGCGCCCCTCCAGCCCTACACCACCGCCCTGCCCGCCATGTCCCAGCCCCTGCCCGCCAACGCGGTGAGCGGCCGCGTCTATGGCGAGGCGCCCGCCCGCGAGCAGGGCCCCACGCCCACCCGGCTGATGCCCCAGGCCCCGACCCCCAGCGGTGAACTGCCCGGTGCCGACGATCTGCATGTCCCCGCCATCATGCGCATGGGCCAGGGGCGGCTGGGCATCGAGTGACCTCCCCCGGCACCTAGCCCGGACTTGGGCCGAACAACCGATGACCGCCGCCATGACCCCGCCCCCCGGCACCCAGCTGCTCCGCTTCGTGGGGGACCGGGCGGTTTTCGCGCTGGCGCACCCGCGGCCTGGAGCCCCCGGCTGGCGGGCCTTTCTGCGCACGAACCTCACGCGGGGGGCGCGGATGCGCGAGGAAACCCTGGCCCTGCTGGGGGAAGGCTCCGGCGATCCGGCGGGGTCCTCCTGGCGCGACATCCCGCTGCAGGAATCAGAAGAGGTGGGATGGTCGCTGGACTTGGCACTGACCGAGCCCGGATCCTTCCGCGCCAAGGCCTACTGCGTGGATCCCGAGGGCTGCCAGCACTGGCCTCTGGGCGAAGACATCAGCCTGTCGGTCCACCCGGACCGCCTGCGCACCGCGAACACGATCTACTGCGCCTTCCCCCGGATGTTCGGCGGCGCCGCAGCGCGCCAGCGCCCGGATCTCGCGACGGCCATCCAGGCCCTCGATGCCGCGGGCTACGCCGTGATCCCGCCCTCGGGCCGCCTGCGGGATCTCACCGCCGCCGTGCCCCACATCCTGGACCGCCTGGGCTGCCGCATCCTGCACCTGCTGCCCGTGGGCCCCGTGCCCACCACCTACGGCCGCATGGGCCGCTTCGGCAGTCCCTACGCCCAGCTGGACCTCACGGCCATTGATCCGGCCCTGGTGGAGCTCGACCGGCGCACCACGGCCGAGGACCAGTTCCTGGAATTGACAGAAGCTGTCCATCAGCGGGGCGGCCAGGTCCTCCTCGATATCCTCGTGAACCATACGGGCTGGGGCTCGCGGCTGCTGGAGCACCGGCCGGACTGGTTCCGCCGGAACCCGGACGGCACCTTCCACAGCCCCGGCGCCTGGGGCACCACCTGGGAGGACCTGGTGGAACTGGACCACGGCAGCCCGGCCCTCTGGGACACCGTGGCCCGGGCCCTGCTCACCTGGTGCGGGCGCGGCGTGGATGGCTTCCGCTGCGACGCGGGCTACATGGTGCCCCTGCCCGCCTGGCAGTACATCACCGCCAAGGTCCACCAGGCCTATCCGGAGGCGATCTTCCTGCTGGAGGGCCTCGGCGGTGGCTGGGAGACCACCGAGACCCTGCTCATCCGGGGCGGCATGCACTGGGCCTACTCCGAACTGTTCCAGAATCATCACCCCATCGAGGTCGCGTCCTACCTGGACCACTGCCTGCGCCAGGGGGAACGGAGCGGGTTGCTGATCCACTACAGCGAAACCCACGACAACCGGCGCCTCGCGGAGCGCGGCGCCCCCTGCTCCCGCCTGCGCAACCGCCTCTGCGCCCTGGCGAGCCAGAACGGCGGCTTCGGCTTCACTGCCGGCGTGGAATGGCTGGCCACGGAAAGGGTGAACGTCCACGAGGCCCGCGACCTGGCCTGGGGGGCGCAGCCGAACCTGGTGGACGACCTGGCGGCGCTGAACCGCCTGATCTCGGATCATCCCTGCTTCCTGGATGGCGCCGAGGTGCGCCGTCTCAGCGCCGATGATGCGCCGGTGCTGGCCCTCCTGCGGATCTCGGCGGAAGGGTTCGACCAGGTGCTGGTGCTGGTGAACCTGGATGGGGACGCGTCCCGGACCTGCCGCGTCGAGGCTCCCATCTGGATCGGCCTGGACGAACCGGGCCTGGATCTCCTGGGCCAGCCCCCGCCGGAACCGTGGAGCCTTCCGGACGGTGGCCGCGAGCTGCTCCTCCCGCCCGGCGCGAGCTTCTGCCTGGCGACCCAGGCTGCCCCCCGGGGCCTCTCCGGCGAAGCCTACCGGCGCGCCCGGGCCCAGGCGGCCTGGGCCCTCCAGTCCCTCGCCGCGGTCCACCCTGCCGAGGCCATCGGCCCGGGCCACTGGCAGAAGTTGGCCGCAACCGCGGCACGGGATCCCGAGGCGTTCCTGGCCGCGCTGCCCCATGTGGATGGGGACCTCCTCCGCCGGGATCTGCTGGCGGCCCTGGATGCGGCCCTCGCGGTTCCGGCCTTCCCCCGGGTGACCCTCTGGCGGGCGGAGGATGTCCGGCGCGTGAGCCTGGTGGCGCCGGACCACTGGCTGCTGCTGAAGGATCCCTCCCCCTTTCACGCCACTCTGCGCATGGCGGGCCATCCCGATCTGCACCTGCGGAGCGTGGCGATGGAGGAGGGATTCATCGTGGCCCTGCCGCCCCGTCCAGCGCGGAAGGGGGAGGCCATCCTCACCCTCCAGCGCCATGCAGCGGGCGCGGGCCTCCTCCAGGCTGATCTCCGCTTCCTGCCCGGGCTTCCGGATCCGCCGCGACCGGGCCGCGGGGGTCTGGCCCTGCTCACCAATGGGCGCGGCGGCATGGCGCGGCTGCACGGGGATCTCGGCGCCATCGCCTCGAAGTACGACTGCCTCCTGGCGGCGAATCTCCACCCCTCGGCCCCCTCGGACCGCCAGGTGCTGGCCAAGCGCCTGCGGGCCTGGGTGAACGCGGACGGCTTCATCACCCCCCTGGATGGGCGCAGCCTCGCGAGCTTCGAGGCCGGCCCTCCGGCCCGGTGGTCCTTCCTCGCCAGTGCGGGCGATGGACGCCGGGTGGCGGTCCACCTCGAAGCCGACATGCCCCCGGATCAGAACGCGGTGGTGCTGCGCTGGTCGCGGCCCACTGCCTCGGGCGCGGATACGGACCTGCCCGAACGGCACCAGGTGCGCCTCACCGTGCGCCTTGACCTGGAAGACCGGTCTTTCCACGGGGAGACTCGCCTTGATGTGGGGACGGAAGGCCATTTCCTGGCCGTCACCCGAACCTTGACGGATCGGGTGGGCTTCCGCTTCGCGCCCGGCACCGATCGCCACCTGGAGGCGTGGACCGAGGGCGGGGCGTACCATCCGCAGCCCGAAGCCTGCCTGGGCATTCCCCATCCGGTGGAAGGCCCCCGAGGGCTGGCGGATTCCGGGGATGCCTGGAGCCCCGGCTGGTTCGACCACTCCCTGCCGCCGGGATCCCAGGTGCGGATGACGGTCAGCGCCGAGACGGAGGCCATGCCCGAATCCCCACCCTCTGAGGCGCCCCTGCCGCTCGATTTCCCGGAGCGCCTCCATCGGGCCCTGCAGGCCTTCCTCGCCTGCCGCGAGGAGGGGCTCACCGTCATCGCCGGCTATCCCTGGTTCCTGGACTGGGGCCGCGACACGCTCATCGTCTGCCGGGGGCTGCTGACTTCGGGGCAGACGGAGGAGGCCGGGGTCATCCTCCGCACCTTCGCGGCCCTGGAAGACGGCGGGACCCTGCCCAACATGCTCGGCGCCGACAGCACCGCGGATCGCGATACCTCGGATGCCCCCCTCTGGCTGGCGGTGGCCTGCGAGGAGGCCTTGGAATACCTGGGGCCGGCCTTCTTCCAGGCGGAGGTGGGCGAGCGCACCGTGGCCGATGTGCTGACCTCTCTCGGCGAGCATCTGAGGATCGGCGCCCGCAACGGGGTGCGCATGGATCCCGCTTCCGGTCTGCTCTGGAGCCCCGCCCACTTCACCTGGATGGACACCCGCTACCCCATGGGCACGCCGCGGGAAGGCTATCCCGTGGAGATCCAGGCCCTGTGGATCCGCCTGCTGCGGCTGCTGGACCGGATGGTGGCGCCCAGCGACGGCGAGCCCTGGTCCGCCACCGCCGCCCGGGCCGAGGCTTCGCTCGATCTCTTCTGGCTCGATGCCCGGGGCTGGTTCGCGGATGTGCTGCTGGCCGCGAAAGGGGTGGCCGCCAAGGACGCCCTGCCCACCGATCACCTCCGTCCCAACCAGCTTTTCCTGGTCTCCCTGGGGCTGGTGACAGGGGACCGGGCCCGGCGCGCCGTGGCCGCCTCCGCCCGCCACCTGCTGGTGCCCGGCGGCCTGCGCAGCCTGGCGCCCCTGCCCGTTGTCGTGCCCCTGCCCATCCCCGCGCCCGGGGGCGGCACCCTCAATGATCCCCTGCATCCCTACCAGGGCCGCTACGAAGGCGACGAGGATACCCGCCGCAAGCCCGCCTACCACAACGGCACCGCCTGGGTCTGGCAATTGCCGCTGCTCTGCGAAGCCCTGGACCTGGCCTGGGACGGCGATCCCGCCGCCCGCGCCACGGCCCGCGCCTGGCTGGGCTCCGTGGCGCCCCTGCTGGACATAGGCTGCCTTGGCCAGTTGCCCGAAATCCTCGACGGCGACGCCCCCCATGCGGCACGGGGCTGCGACGCCCAGGCCTGGAGCGTCAGCGAGGCGCTGCGGGTGTGGGAGAAGCTGGGCTGAGGAGGAGCCCGTGTGCCGCGTTGCGGAGTTTCTCCGTCAGTTCCAGGGCGATGGTCTTGAGGGTGTTACTTACCCCCAACCGCCTTGCTCGCTTCCTTCACCGTCACCGCAGTCTTCCGAATGATGTCCTGAAAGGCGGCACTGGTACTGGCCCAGCCCACCACATCCACCTTGTAGGGCAGATCGGATTCGGAAAAGTCATCCGCCAGGGCCGCGCTGACGGCGAGGCTCAGAGGCACGTCAGTGATCACGGCGAGATCCAGATCGGAGTATTCCTTGGCGGTCCATGTGGCACGGGAACCAAAGGCCCAGACTTCGAATTGGGGCACCCGCTTTTGCAGGATGCCGTGAACCAGCTCCCAATGATCCGGGCGCATATCGATCCGCGGCATCTCCATCAGGCTTGCCGCTGCTGGATCTGGCCGCACAGGTAGCGGGCTTCTTCGAGGAAGGCCGGGATTCCGCCCACAACTTCCAGCGCGACTCCCTCGTCGTAGGTGTGGCTGGTCTTGGAGCGCATATCGCGGTAGGTCTTCCAGGTGGGCCAGTCGCCCAGCAACAGGCCCTGTTCATTCCCTGAGCGAATCAAATCCTGAAAAGGCATGCGGTCGAAATCATCGGGCGTCGGCGAAGACGCCTCCAGGTAGCGCTTCAGCATTTTGTGGCCAATCTCGTACGTAAACTCGAAGCGTTGCACCAGCCCGTCCCGGATCAAGGTCTGCGAGGTATCGCGCCCATAGGCTTCCAGCCCCTCCTCAAGACGGGCGATGGCATTCACAAGTGGGGTGAGATCCAGGGTCACGCCGCCCCCAAAACAAAAAAAACCGCCAGGATTGCGCACTCTTTGAGGAACTGGTTCGAGTTCGTGTTCATCGATTCATTGTGTCGGTAGGCAGGCCGGATAGGTAGAGCGATCGTGCGGGAGGCGGAAAATTCACGACTCCCATCTCCTTATCAGGACCGCTCCATTCCGGGACGATATAGGCCCACCCAATTCAAGCTCCATGCCTGCCTCCATCGCGCCATAGAATGACCCATGGAACCTGCCCGCCTCGCCTCGACCTTGGGCGACCTGGATTTGCACCTGCTGGGCGAGGGGACGCATCTGCGGGCCTACGAAAAGCTGGGGGCGCATCCCCGGGTCGTGGACGGCACCGCGGGGGTGAGCTTCGCGGTCTGGGCGCCCAATGCGATCTCCGTGGGCGTGGTGGGGGATTTCAACGGCTGGGACGGCCGCGCCCATCCGTTGCATCCCGCGGGTCCCAACGGGTTCTGGGAGATCTTCGTGCCTGGTTTGGTGCCGGGGATGCTCTACAAGTTCGAGATCCACGGCCCGGATGGCAGCCTGCTGCCCCTCAAGGCAGACCCCTACGCCTTCCGGTGCGAGCGGGCGCCCGGCACGGCCTCCATCGTCCACGGCCTGCCTGGCTACGCCTGGGGCGACGGCGCGTGGATGGATCTGCGCCGGGGGACGAAAGCCCACGCGGCGCCCCTCAGCATCTACGAGCTCCACCTGGGCTCCTGGCGGCGGCGGCCGGACGGCGCCTTCATGAGCTACCGGGAGATCGCCGCGGACCTGGCCCCCTATGCGAGCTGGCTGGGCTTCACCCATGTGCAGCTGCTGCCCATCATGGAGCACCCCTACGATCCCTCCTGGGGCTACCAGCCCCTGGGCCTGTTCGCGCCCACCAGCCGCTTCGGCGGGCCGGAGGACTTCAAGGCTTTCGTGGACACCCTGCATCAGGCCGGCCTGGGGGTCCTCCTCGACTGGGTGCCCGCCCACTTCCCCGAGGACGCCCACGGCCTGGCGGCCTTCGACGGCACCCATCTCTATGAGCACGCGGATCCCCGCCAGGGCCGCCACATGGACTGGGGCACGCTGATCTACAACTACGGCCGCGCCGAAGTGCAGAACTACCTCATCTCGAATGCCCTCTTCTGGCTCGACCAGTTCCATGTGGACGGACTGCGGGTGGATGCGGTGGCGGCGATGCTCTATCTGGACTACAGCCGGGAAGCGGGCCAGTGGATCCCCAACCGGGACGGAGGCCGGGAAAACCTGGAAGCCGTGGCCTTCCTGCGCCGCCTGAACGAGGTGGTCTACGCCCAGTTCCCCGACACCTTCACCGTGGCCGAGGAATCCACGGCCTGGCCCGGCGTCTCCCGGCCCACGGACCAGGGCGGCCTCGGCTTCGGCTTCAAGTGGGACATGGGCTGGATGCACGACACTCTGCGCTACCTGGGCCAGGGCATGATGGCGCGGCCCCACCATCACGACGACATCACCTTCTCCATGCTCTACCACGATGCGGAGAACTATGTGCTTCCGCTTTCGCACGACGAGGTGGTTCACGAGAAGCGGAGTCTGCTGGACCGGATGCCCGGCGAACCCTGGGAGCGCCTGGCGAACCTGCGCCTGCTCTACGCCTGGCTCTACGCCCACGGCGGCAAGAAGCTGCTCTTCATGGGTGGCGAGTTCGCCCAGGGGCGCGAATGGAATCACGATACCGCCCTGGATTGGGGCCTGCTCGATCGGCCCGAGAACAAGGGCATCCATGACCTGGTGCGCGATCTCAACGGGCTCTACCGCCGCCACCCGGCCCTGCACGAGGGGGACTGCCAGGTCGGCGGGTTCTCGTGGATTGACTGCGGCGACCGGTTCAACAGCGTGCTCACGCTGCTGCGCAGGGCTGCGGATCCCGGGGACTTCGTGGCCATCGCCTTCAACTTCACGGCACGCCCCCGGCACGGCTACCGCATCGGCGTGCCCGCGCCCGGCGCCTACGCCGAGCTGCTGAACACGGATTCCGCGCACTACGGCGGACGGAACCTGGGCAACACTGGGCGCGTCGAGACCGAAGCCATCCCCGCCCACGGGTTCCCGCAGTCCCTGAACCTCACCCTGCCACCGCTCGCGGCGCTGTTCCTCCAGCCTGAACCGCCTTCCCCCGCGCCACGCCACTAGGAACGATCATGGACAAGCTCATCCCCAAGCTGCAGAAGCTCACCCAGAACCTGTGGTGGACCTGGAAACCCGAGGTGCGGACCATCTTCCGGGATCTGGATCTGGATCTGTACCACAAGGCCCACCAGAACCCCATGTCCGTGCTCAAGCAGATCACGCCCGAACAGCTCGAACAGCGTGCGGCGGATGTGGACGTGCCCGCCCGGGTGGACCGGGCCTTGCGCCAGCTGCAGGAGTACCTCACGCCGGTCACCACCTGGGGTCTCACCCACGCGGGGGCCATGCGGTCCCGCCCCATCGCCTACTTCTGCATGGAGTTCGGCATCCACGAATCCCTGCCCATCTATTCCGGCGGCCTGGGCATCCTGGCGGGCGACCACCTGAAGGCCGCCTCGGACCTGGGCGTGCCCCTGGTGGGCGTGGGCCTGCTCTACCACGAGGGCTACACGAGCCAGGTGCTGGACGCCAGCTTCTGGCAGCAGGACGTGGTGGAACCCTACGACATCGCGGACCTGCCGCTGGTTCCCACCCTGGATCGCCACGGTGAGCCCGTGCAGGTCTCCGTGGAACTGCCCGGGCGGCTGGTGCATGCCGCGGTTCTCGAAGTGCAGGTGGGCCGCATCCGCCTCCTCCTTCTGGACACCCGCGTCAAGCAGAATGCTCCGAAGGATGTGGCCCTCGCCGCCCGCCTCTACGGCGGCGACCAGCGCATGCGCATGGAGCAGGAGCTGCTGCTGGGCGTGGGTGGCGCCCGGGCCCTGCGCGCCCTCGGCATCACGGCCAGCGTCTTCCACCTCAACGAGGGTCATTCCGCCTTCGCCCTGCTGGAACGGGCGCGGCACCGCATCCAGGCGGACGGCATGGACCCCCACAAGGCCCTGCAGGAAGTCGCCTCGTCCACCGTGTTCACCACGCATACCCCCGTGGACGCCGGCCACGACCGCTTCCCCGCGGACCTGGCCGGGGAGCATCTGCGGCCCCTGGCCGAGGGACTGAAACTGCCCCTCGACGAGGTCATGGGCCTGGGGCGGATCAATCCCCACGACCACGGCTCGCCCTTCCTCCCCACGGTGCTGGCCCTCAAGCTGTCCCGCCGCGCCAACGGCGTGTCCGCCCTGCACGGCGTGGTGTCCCGCAGGATGTGGAACCACCTGTACCCCGGGCTGCGGGAAGATGCCGTCCCCATCGGCCATGTCACCAATGGCGTTCACCTGCCCACCTGGCTGGCCACCGAGATGAACCATCTGTACGAATCGCACCTCGGCGTGTGCTATCAGAGCGCCCTCACCCGCCCCGATACCTGGACGAAAATCCTGCCCGTGTCCTCCGCCGAGATCTGGGAGACCAAGCAGGTGCTGAAGGCCCGGACCATCCGCTTCATCCGGAAACGCAGCGCCGATATGCGCGCGCGCCTGGGCCTGCCGGAAATTGATCCGGCGCCCCTGGACCCGGACGCCCTCACCATCGGCTTCGCCCGCCGCTTCGTGCCCTACAAGCGGCCCGACCTGCTCTTCACCGATCTGGACCGCCTGGACCGCCTGGTGAACGACCCCGAGCGCCCCGTGAACCTCATCTTCTCGGGCCGCGCCCACCCGGCGGACCAGACGGGCAAGGCCCTCATCCAGAAGGTGGCGCGGATCCTGGAGGATCCCCGCTTCCGCCACCGGATCCTCTTCATCGAGAACTACAACATCCACGTGGGACGGATGCTCTACCAGGGCATTGACGCCTGGCTCAACAACCCCCAGCGCCCCCTGGAGGCCTGCGGCACCAGCGGCATGAAGGTGGTGCTCAACGGTGGCCTGCACATTTCGGTGCGGGATGGCTGGTGGGCCGAGGCCTACGATGGCGAGAACGGCTTCGCCATCGGCACCGGGGAGATCCACGCGGACCAGGCCATCCAGGATCAGCGCGATGCCGACGACCTCTTCCGCGTGCTGGAGGAAGAGGTCGTGCCGATGTACTACGAAGACCGCAACGCCGCTGGCGTCCCCCGCTGCTGGGTGGACCGCGTGAAACATTCCATCCGCACCCTGGCCTGGCGCTTCAACGCCGATCGCATGGTGCAGGACTACGTCCAGCACCTCTACCTGCCCGCCGCCATCGGCAGCAGCTGCCAGATGCCGCCGCCCTGACCGACCGCCGGGTAATTCTGCAGGCTCCGGGGGAGCCTGCAGAATTGGGACCCGGCGAGGAGGTCATGCCACGCGACCGCCGGGAAAAACCCTCGTATCGCCCCCCGAGCGGACGATACTTGGAGTCCGGGAACTTCCGCCATGACCGCAACCTCTCCTGCCCCGCCGACCGCCAGGCGCCCTGATCTGGAGCGCCGGGCCTTCCTCGACCTGCTCCGGATGGCCAATACCCTGGCGGATCCGGAGGGGATCGCCCGGCAGCTGGTGGTCCTCGCCCGGCATCTGTCGGGCTGCGAGGCCGTGGCCATCCGGTTGAAGGCCGGGCCGGGCTTCCCCTATGCCGCGAGCCTGGGTTTCCCGGCGCGCTTCCTGGTCCTGGAGGATGACCTCTGTGCCAAGGACGGGGACGGCCACCTCCTGCGGGACGAGCACCGGAAGCCGATCCTGGCCTGCCTCTGCGGCCAGGTGCTATCCGGCCGGGTGGATCGCGCCCAGCCCTGGTTCACGGACCGCGGCAGCTTCATCACCGCCTCCACCAGTGCGCTCCTGGCCTCCCCATCCGGAATCCAGCTCCTGGGGTCCACCCGCAACCCATGCCATGTGGAGGGCTACGAAACCGTCGGCCTCTTCCCCATCCGGCGGGACGATGTGACCTACGGCCTGATCCAGTGCAACGACCGGCGGCCCGGCCGGCTCACACCGGAAGCCATTGACCTGATGGAAAACCTCGCCGTCAGCGCCTCGCATCTGTTCCAGCTGGCCATGGCGTAAGGGGCTATAGTCCCAGCCGCCGGAAGGTCCGCCGCTTGCCGTCCTCCACCTCGGGCTGGTCGAAGGGATCCAGGTCCAGGGCCATGCCGAGCAGACCCACGATGGCCTGCCAGGCCATCATGAAGGCGCCCACTTCCAGCTCTGTGAGCGCAGGCATGGACCAGCGCAGGACGGGCACGCCCGCCACCCCCAGGGCTTCGGCGGTGCCTTCGGCCTGGGCGCGCAGGATATCGGCGCCCTGAAGCCCGGCGAGGCCGGGATAGGGCGATCCCGGCGGCGGATCCAGCCGTTCCCGCGCGGGGGTTCCATCCACCGTCATCACGATCACGCCCAGGTTGCGGGGGCCCGCCATCCACCGCTGCAGCTGGCTGTGCTGATCCACCGGCCCCACGGCGCGGATGGGCGTGAAGCCCTTGCGGCTGCCGTCCTTCGCCACCTTGCCCAGGGACTCCGCGATGAGCTGCACCCACCAGGCGGACAGGCTGTCCAGGCGCATGGCATAGGGCATGAGCACCCATTCGGTGATGCCCTTCTGGTGCGCGTCCAGCAGCCGTTCCACGGTGGTGGCGATGCGGTCGCGCCAGGGGCCCTGGTCCGCGTCGAGTTGGGCGATGACCTGGCGGCCACCCCGCAGGAAGGCCGAAGCGTCACGCCCCATCCAGGCCAGGGGCAGGGTCCCGATGGGCGTGAAGGCCGAGAAGCGCCCGCCGACCTCCACCGGAAGGGGCAGGAGGCGGCATCCCATCGCCCGGCCCCAGGTGGCCAGGGGATTCGCGTCGTCCTGGGTGATGAGGATCGGCGCGGCGAGCTCCGCGAAACCCGGCAGAGATCGCAACCGGGCGATCCAGGTCCAGAGTTCCAGGGTCTTGCCGCTCTTGGAGGCGAAGACCATCTGATCCCCGGGCTGGAGGTGGAAGTCCGGCGCCGGCTCGGGCGACGCCAGGGTCACCCAGTTCCGGAAGGCCCGGTCATCCCCGAAAGCCCGGAGGAGGGTTTCCGAAGGCAGCAGGGAGCCGCCGATGCCGCACCAGAGCAGGCGCTTCGCGGGATCGGGGGCGGGCAGGGCCGGATCGGCCACCTGCCGCCAGCCCCCCATGGGATGCGTCTCGATGGCGTGCCAGTGGGTGTGGATATCCATGTCAGGAGCCCCTCGAAGGGATGGTCGCATACAGGTCGAGGTAGGCCCGGGCCGGCGCCTCCCAACTGAAATCCGCCGCCATGGCCCGCCGCTGCACCTGCCGCCAGGCGGGGGGATCGGCATGCAGGTCGAGCGCGCCGTTGATGGCTTCGCCCAGGGCCCAGCCGTTGGCCGCCTCGAACTGGAAGCCGGTGGCGGTGCCGTCCGCCAGTGTGTCCGGCGACACGCCCACCACGGTATCGGCCAGTCCCCCGGTGCGCCGCACCAGGGGCAGGGCCCCGTAGACCTGGGCGTAGAGCTGGGTGAGGCCGCAGGGTTCCTGGCGCGAGGGCACCAGGAGCACGTCCGCCGCCGCGAAGGCCCGGTGGGCCAGGGCCTCGTCGTAGCCGATGAACACGGCCACGCGGCCGGGATGGCGCCGCGCCGCCTGGCGGAAGGCTCCCTCCGCATGGAAATCCCCGGTCCCGAGCACGGCCAACTGGGCGCCCCGGGCCACCAGATGATCCACGTTCTCCAGCACGAGATCGAGACCCTTGAGGGGATCCAGGCGGCTCACCGCCGCGAACAGGGGCGCGGCCGCACCCTCCTGGAGGCCCATCCGGCGCTGGAAATCCGGGCGGTTCGGCGCCCGGCGGGCCGGGTGCTTCAGGTCGTAGTGGCAGACGAGATGCGGATCCTTCGCCGGGTTCCACACCTCATGGTCCACGCCGTTGAGGATCCCGCGAAGGCTCCCGTTCCGGTGGGCCAGCAGGCCCTCCAGCCCGTGCCCGCCGGCCACCTGGATCTCCCGCGCATAGGTGGGGCTCACGGTGCTGAGCCGGTCCGCGAGGTTCAATCCGGCCTTGAGAAAGCCGATGTCGCCGTGGAATTCGACGCCCTCGGGGGTGAAGGCGTGGCGCGGAAGCCGCAGCTCGCCGAGCATCGAGGCCGGGAACCGTCCCTGGAAGGCGATGTTGTGGATGGTCATCACCGTGGCGGGCCGCGGGCCCTCGCCGTAGGCCACGTAGGCCGGCATGAGGCCCGTGGGCCAGTCGTGGCCGTGGAGGATCTGGGGCCGCCAGCCCTCGGCATCCCCGGCGCGGCCCAGATGCGCCGCGGCCCAGGCCAGGGCGGCGAAGCGCCGGGCCAGGTCCTCCGGATGGCCATAGGGACCGCCGGGCCGGTCGAAGAAGGCGGGCTGGTCCAGCAGGTACAGGGGCAGGCCGGGGGCTTCGGCCCGGAGGATGCGGGCGGGACCGCCTCCCATGAGATCCGGGAGGTGGGCGACCTCGCCCTGGGTTCCCACCGCCGCCAGCAGGGCCGGATAGGCCGGGAGCAGCAGCCGGACATCGGCCCCCAGGGCGCGCAGGGCCCGGGGCAGGGCCGCCATCACATCGCCCAGCCCGCCGACCTTGACATGGGGAAACAGCTCGGACGCGACGAATAGAATTCTCAAACCCTAGGGCTCCTAATTAAACCCCACGGCGCCGCGCGAGGGGTGCCGGGCGAGCGAGGCGAGGAAGGCGAGTCGAAGCGTAGCAGGTACTACGCGCGACGAGCGTGACGAGGCATCGCGACGCCCGCCACCCCTCGCCCGAAGGGATGAAGCAAGCCGAGCGCCCCGCGGCGTCAGGTCCCTTGAACAACGAACCACGTTGCCCTGCGGGCCCTTCCTTGCGGTGCATCTCGGCTGGCTTCATCGCGGCATCGTCGGGTTTAATTAGGAGCCCTAGGGCTCCATCTGGTTCAGCATGCGCTGGGAGACGAGGGTGACGCCCCCCGCCGTGCGGTAGAAACGGCGGGCGTCCTCCTCGGGATCCTCGCCCACCACCAGGCCTTCGGGGATGCGGCAGTCCCGGGCCACGATGCAGCGGCGCAGGCGGGCATGGCGCCCGATATGGCAGTCCGGCAGCACCATGGTTCCGTCGAGACGCGCGTGGGAGTGGACGGACACGCGGCTGGACAGCAGGGAATGATGCACATGGGCGCCGGAGATGATGCAGCCGCCGGATACCAGGCTGGAGAGGGCCACCCCGTTGCGCATCTCGCCCGCGTGGACGAACTTCGCGGGCGCCAGCTGTTCCTGGTGCGTGGTGACGGGCCAGGCCTCGTCGTAGAGGTTCAGGGCGGGCAGCACGGTGGTGAGATCCATATTGGCCTCCCAGTAGGAATCCACGCCGCCCACATCGCGCCAGTAGGGTTCCGGGTGCCCTGCGTTCGGGATGCAGCTGCGCTCGAAACGGTGGGCGAAGACCCTGGCTTCCTGCACCAGCCTGGGGATGATGTCCTTGCCGAAATCGTGGCCGGAATCCGGATCCTCCGCGTCGAGACGGAGCGCCTTGTAGAGGAATTCCGCGTTGAACAGGTAGATGCCCATGGAGGCGAAGGCCCGGTCAGGCTTGCCGGGGATCGGCGGCGGATCCTCCGGCTTCTCCACGAAGGACACGATGCGATCGTCCTCGTCCACCTGGGCGATGCCGAAGCCCCGTGCCGCGTTCCGGGGCACCTCCAGGCAGGCGATGGTCATGTCGGCCTCCTGGTCGAGGTGGTCCTGGAGGAACACCTTGTAGTCCATGCGGTAGATGTGGTCTCCCGCGAGGATCAGCACCGTCTTGGGATGCGCCGCCTGGATGCTGGTGATGTTCTGATACACCGCGTCGGCCGTCCCGCTGTACCAGGCGTTCTTGTCGAAACTCTGCTGGGCCGGGAGCACGTGGACATACTCGTTCAGCTTGCCGGCCAGGAAGGTCCATCCGAACTGGAGGTGCTCCAGCAGGCGATGCGAGTTGTACTGCGTCAGCACCATGATCCGGCGGAACCCCGAATTCACGCAGTTCGACAGGGTGAAATCAATGATGCGGTACTTGCCGCCGAAATCGAGTCCGGGCTTGGAGTACTGGTCCGTGAGATCCATCAGGCGCTTCCCGCGCCCGCCGGCCATCACCAGCGCGATGGTGTGCCGAGGAGAGAGTCGCGATTCCGAGATCGTCAACATGGGAGTCCTTGGGGCTGAGTGCATGATAGCCGTGGCTGAAGGATGCGGAAGGACTTACCCTGAACCGGTGCGACGCGCGGACCCCCTTCCCACTCCCAGTGAGGGCCTAGCCCTTTGCGAGTATCTGTACCTGGACGGGACGGGCCTCCGGTTGATGCGTCACCTCCTGCCTGAGGGCGCCTCCGAGGCCGATGCCTTGAGGCTACGCAACCGGCTGAAACGCGCCCAGCGCCGTCCAAGCCGATGCATGGCTGAACAGGACGAGGCGGAGGGCTGATGCTGGACCCCCGTCTGACCTCCCACCTTGATCGTCATGGGATTCCCTATTGCCTCATCGGTGGGCTGGCCCTTGCCGCGTGGGGCGTCGCGCGCTATACCGCAGACGCCGACCTGCTTTCGCTGGATGCCAGGATTCTCGACAACACCCTCTGGTCGGCGTGGGGAACCGAACCACCCAAAATCACCAAGGGCGATATCGATGACCCGCTTGGCGGCGTGGTGCGGTTTCCTGGCCCGCCCCGCCAGGACCTGATCCTGGGTCGAGGGGCGGCCGCGCGTATTGCGCTGGAAACCTCCGAACGATCTGAGTCCTTTCCATGCCCAGTGGCCTCGCCGCTCGGATTGATTCTTTTGAAACTGGAAGCCGGCAGCCCCCAGGACGCCGCCGATATCCTGGCCCTGCTGGGAAACGCTCAAGCTCTGGGGCGTCCATCGCTGGAGGGGGAGGTGGCCTCCATGGTTTCGCAGCTCACCCATGAAGCCCGAGCCTTCTGGGTCAAGATTTCAGTGTTCTGACCAGCTTCCAGCTTTCCCTTCGGCGCGCAGCGCCATAGCCAGTTCCGCCAGGAACTGGCTCCGCGTAACCACCCGGAACCCGTACGCGAGCAGCCCCTCGTGGGGCAGCTGGCCGTCCAGCAGGGTGAAACCCCAGGCGGCAAGCTGCGCATCCAGAGCCGCCAAGGCGGCACGGCTGGCCTCGGGTTCGAGACTGAACATGCTCTCCCCGAAGAAGGCGCCCCCCAGCGATACCCCGTAGAGCCCGCCCCGCAGCGCCCCGTCCCGCCAGGCCTCCACGCTGTGGGCGTGGCCCGCGCGGTGCAGCGCGATGTAGGCCTCGCGCATCTCCGGGGTGATCCAGGTGCCCTCCTGGCCGGGGCGCGGAACGAGGGAGCAGTGGCCGATGACCACCTCGAAGGCTGTATCCCACCGGATCTCGAAGGGGTGCTGCCGCAGGCTCCGGCGGCTGCGGGCCGAAAGGTGGAGGTGGCCGGGGCGCAGGAGGGCCCGCTCCAGGGGCGACCACCAGAGCAGCGGGTCATCCTCGCCGTACCAGGGGAAGATGCCGCTGCGGTAGGCCAGGAGGAGGCGCGCCACGCTGAGGTCGCCGCCGATGGCCAGGAGGCCGTCCTCCGCCTGTTCCGGATCCGGGAAGGCCAGCTGTCGCGTCAGCCGAAAGACAGGCACAGCCGGCCGTCCTGGAGATCCACGGTGGCCTTCCCGCCCTTCTTCAGGGGCCCGAAGAGCAGGGCCTCCGCCAGGGGGCGACGCAGTTCCCGCTCGATGAGCCGGGCCATGGGCCGGGCGCCGAAGGCCGGATCGTAGCCCTTTTCCGCCAGCCAGGCCCGGGCCCTGGGGGTGCAGGTGAGGGTCACGGCCTTCTCGGCCAGGTGCGTTTCCAGTTCCCGCAGGTGCTTGTCCGCCACCCGTTCCATCTCGGGCCGGCCCAGCGGCGCGAACTGGAGGATGGCATCCAGACGGTTGCGGAACTCGGGATTGAAGGCCTTTTCGATGGTCCCGGTGGCCGAACGCCTCGCCCCCGCCTCGGCGAAACCCACCTGCCGGGCCGACAGCTCCCGGGCCCCCACGTTGGTGGTCATCACGATCACCGTATGGCGGAAATCCGCGCTGCGGCCATGGCTGTCCGTGAGCGTGGCGTGATCCATCACCTGCAGCAGCACGCCGAACAGATCCGGGTGGGCCTTCTCCAGCTCGTCCAGCAGCAGCACGGCGTGGGGCTGCCTGCGCACGGCATCCGTGAGCAGGCCTCCCTCCTCGTAGCCCACGTAGCCCGGCGGCGCGCCGATGAGCCGGGCCACGGCGTGCTTCTCCTGGTACTCGCTCATGTCGAAGCGCAGGAAGGCGATGCCCAGGGCCTTGGCCAGCTGCTTGGACAGTTCCGTCTTGCCCACGCCCGTGGGCCCGGCGAAAAGGAAGCAACCCATGGGCTTCAGCGGATCCCGCAACCCCGACCGCGCCAGCTTGATGGCGCTGGCCACGGCTTCACAGGCTGGATCCTGGCCGAAGATCTGCGCTCGAAGCGTCGCTTCGAGCGAGGAAAGGGCCTCCCGGTCATCCGCACTGACGGATGCCACGGGTACCCGGGCCATGCGAGCCACGACCGCTTCAACTTCCGCCGACCCAATCTTCTTGACCCTGGCCTTCTTCGGCAGCAGCTTCTGGGCGGCGCCCGCCTCGTCCACCACGTCCAGGGCGCTGTCCGGCAGCTTCCGGTCCGGCAGGTGCTTGGAGGCGAGGCGCACCGCGGCCTCCAGGGCCTCGTCGGAATAGGTCACGCCGTGGTGTTTCTCGTAGGCTGTCTTCAAGCCCTGCAGCACGCCGAGGGCATCTTCCACGGACGGTTCGTTCACCTCCACCACCTGGAAGCGGCGGGACAGGGCGCGATCCCGGTCCAGGGAACCCTTCAGATCCTGGAAGGTGGTGGCACCGATGCAGCGGAGGTCGCCCGAGGCCAGGACCGGCTTCAACAGGTTGGCCGCATCCATGGCCCCGCCGCCGGTGGCACCGGCGCCCACCAGGGTGTGCAACTCGTCCACGAAGAGGATGGCTCCGGGCGCCTCGCCCAGGGCCTTCAGCACCGCCTTGAGGCGCTCCTCGAAGTCGCCCCGGTAGCGGGTTCCCGCCAGCAGAGCGCCCAGGTCCAGGGCGAAGATCCGCGCGGCCTTGAGCGGTTCCGGCACCGTCCCCTCATGGATGCGCCGGGCCAGGCCCTCCACGATGGCGGTCTTGCCCACGCCGGGTTCGCCCACCAGCAGGGGGTTGTTCTTGCGGCGACGGCAGAGCACCTGGGCCATGCGCGTGATCTCCGCCTCGCGGCCCACCAGGGGATCCAGCCGCCCCGCCGCGGCCCGGGCCACGAGATCCGTGGCATAGGCCTCCAGGGGGTTCACGGCCACGGGGCCTTCCTCCTCTTCCTCGGCCTCCGCCCGCTTGCGCGATGGGGCCTTGGGCGCGGCGGGGCCGTGGCTCAGCACCTTCAGCAAGGCCAGCCGCTTCACGCCGTGCTGCTCCAGCAAATGCCGGGCGTGGCTCGAATCCTCCTCCAGAAAGGCGGGCAGCAACTCGCCACCGTGAACATCCTTGCGCCCCGAACTGAAGGCGTGGACCAGGGCCCGCTCCACCACCCGCACGAAACCCAGGGTGCTGTGGGGCTGGATCTCCTCGCCTTCGGGCATGGACTCGAACAGCTTTTCCAGGGCCGATTCCAGGTCCTGCCGCAGGGCCTCCAGTTTCACGCCGCAGCCCTTCAGGGCCCGGGCGGCGTGGGCATCGTCCAGCAGGGCCAGCAGCAGGTGTTCCAGGGCCACTTCCTCGTGGCGTCGCGCCTTGGCCAGCTCGAAGGCCCGCTGGAAGCCCTGGTTGAGCTCGGGGCTGAGCTGGGGCGCATCAGGCATGGTCGGCCTCCACGGTGAGCAGCAGGGGGAAGCCATCGCGCTCCGCCAGCTGGCGGCCCCGCTCGGCGCGGGTCTCGGCCACATCCTTCGTATAGGTCCCCGCCACGCCCACGCCCGCCTTGTGCACCGCCAGCATGATGACGGTGGCCTCGGGTTCAGACTTGTGGAAGACGGTCTTCAGCAGCCACACCACGAACTCCTGGGTGGTGTAGTCGTCGTTGTGCAGGAGCACCTTCCACATCCCCGGCTCGCGCGCCTTCGCGCCCTTGCGGGTGAGGACCTGGCCCTCCTCCTTCACCTGCCTGGCCATGTCAGACGATGCCTCCCGGGGAACCAGAATAGCGGGAGGAAGGCTTGAAGGTACCGGCGGCGCGATCGTCGGACACGAAGTCGACCAGCTCACCGGCCGCGTTGAACCGCAATTCCGCGTTGATGGTGTTCTCGCGGAGGGTGAATTGGGCCCTCGCCGTGGTGGCATCAACGGGCTCCCAGGCAATGAGGGGGGAGACCAGCGCACCCGGAGCCAGGACGCAAAGGTCATTGAAGAGCGTCACGGTTTCCGCCCGCGTCAAGTCTGGCCCCTTCAGGTCCACCATGGTGATGGCCGAAAGCAGCCGGACCCGCATGGTGGCCCCGCCTTCGTCGAAGGCATGCAGCACGTCCACCGGCAGGCCCTTCATGACAGCATCCATCTTGAAGAACCGCCGGGGTGGATCCACGGTGTTGAGTTGTTCGGCGGTGAAGTCCATCCAGGGGCTGGTGGCGCTGCTGCGGATGCGACCCTTCCAGGTCGCGCAGAAATTCCGGATCCGGGGCCGACCCAGGGCGCCCGCGACGCGGACATAGCGTCGCACCGGTTCAGGCAGGGGCGCCAGGTCTGCCTCGGTGAGCATCGGCGACAAGGCGACCCTCCGAACCTGGTCCAGGTGCCGTTCGTACTTGGCGCCAAGGCTCAGGGGGCCGCGCGAGGCGAAGCCGTACAGCACTCCCACCAGCAGCACCAGGTTGACCAGGGTGCCCACCTTGGCGTCGCCCCAGGACAACGCGATGATGCCCTGCGAGACGATCAGGGCGAGGGCTCCCGGGAGCCACCACCAGCGGGGCCAGACCACCAGGGCGGCCATGGTGGCGACCAGCAGAATGGCGGCAGCCAGCCAGAGCAGGCCCAGGCGGCGCGAGATCGGGTGGGTGAGCTGGGGCAGTTCGGCGAAGCCGAAGGCCTTGGTGAAGCCCAGCAGGTGGATGAGGCCGTGGATCACGACGACGATGATGAAGACGGTCCGGATCATGGTGGCTTCTCGAAGGCTATGGAGATCCTGATCTCAATAATGTCAGAGCGACCCGGATCCCTATGCGTCGGCCTGGGCCATGTGAAGGAACCCGCCCCTCATCAGCTCACGAATGAACAAGGCCGTCCGCAGGGTGGTATCGGGTTCACCCGGGAAGCGGCCAGAAATCACGCGGGCAATCCCGGCCACGGTGCGGCTCCCATCGCAGGCCTGCCACACGGCCGTGCCGCGAGCATCCAG
Organism: Geothrix sp.; assembly: GCA_030681515.1. GTDB lineage: Bacteria > Acidobacteriota > Holophagae > Holophagales > Holophagaceae > Geothrix. The sequence continues at coordinate 80,060 of JAUXSE010000056.1, forward strand.
CTTCACCCGGTAGGCGGGCTTCTTCATCATCCGCAGCAGCCAGCCCCAGCGCGGCGACAGGATCTTGGGGCGCAGCAGGATCAGGTTGCCGTCTTCGCAGGGTTCGGAGGCCAGGGCCTGGACGGGCACCAGAGCGAGGAAGGCTTCATCGGGGAAGGGATTCATCGATCACCTGAGACGGGATTTTGGAAGAGCGGGAAAGGAATTGAAACCGCAGATGTCGCAGATGGGCGCAGATAAAAAACAAGGACCATCCTGCGTTTTGCATCTGCGAAATCTGCGTCATCTGCGGTTAATACCCAAAAGCCTGGGGCGCGGTTTCCCGCGCCCCATTTCGGCCTGTAACGACTTAGAAGTTTGCGCTGGGCGGCGCAGGCTCGTCGGCGGCACCGGCATTGGCCAGGGGCACCCTCACCAGGTAGATGGCGATGCCGACCAGGATCAGGAGGCTGATCCAGAACATCCCCGGGTTGGCGAAGATCTTGTACTTCACCTCGAAGAAGGCGAAGGAGGCGAAGAGCAGGCCCACGAGAGCCTCACCCGCGATCAGCCCCGCCGCCAGCAGCACGCCGTTGTTCTCCACGCGCACCTTCTGGGCCTCGTTCAGGCCCCGCTTGGCGCTGAGCATCTCCACGGTGCCCTTGATGAGGCCGCCGATGAAGATGGCGAAGGTGGTCTCCAGGGGCAGGTACATGCCCACCGATACCAGCATGGGGCTCTTCACCTGCATGAGGATGAAGGCGAAGCCCATCATCATGCCGACGATGATGAGCGGCCAGGCCATCTTGCCTTCCACGATGCCCTTGCTGAGGAGGGCCATGAGGCCCGCCTGGGGCGCGGCCAGCTGCTTGGAACCGAAGCCGGCATCCAGGGACAGCACGGCCTTCTTCTGATCCGCGGGGAGCTGCTTCACCTGGTCCAGCGTGTAGGTCTGGCCATCGGGGGCAGTCACGACCTGCACCTGCTGAGCCGTCAGCTCGGCGATGCGCTTGGTGCCCTGGGCGGTGATATCGCCTTCGTGCAGCACCATCAAGGGGATGAACAACACGATGGAGGCCAGGGCCACGCCGAGCAGGTCGCCCATCTCCATGCGCCAGGGGGTGCCGCCCAGGATGTGGCCGGCCTTGAGATCCTGGAGCATCTCACCGGCCACGGCCGCGCTCACGCAGACCACGGCGGCCACGCCCAGCACGGCGGCCACGCCCTCCCGGCCCTTGACGCCGAGGACCACCATCACGAGGGCGGTGATCACCAGGGCCGTCAGGGTCAGGCCGGAGATCGGGTTGTTGCTCGATCCCATGATGCCCACCAGGTAGCCGCTGATGGCCGAGAAGAAGAAGCCCAGGATCACCACCACCAGGGCCGCCACCAACGAGACCAGCGGGCTCACCTGGAAGATGCGCCAGGTGATGAAGAAGGTCACCAGGGCGGCGAAGCCCAGGCCACCCATGACATAGGTGAAGGGCAGGTCCTTGTTGACGCGGTCCACCACGTGCTCGCCGGCGGCGGCCTTCTTCACGTCGGAGACGGAGCGGCTGAGGCCCGTGGCCAGGCTCTTGCGCATCTTGAAGAGGGTGAAGCCGGCGCCCACGAGCATGCCGCCGATGGCGATGGGGCGGACGATGAACTTCCAGACCGAGTAGGACAGCGCGATCCAGTCCCCTTCCGGCGCGGCCTCGGGCAGGACGCCGGGGGCCAGGAAGTAGGTGATGATGGGCACCAGCAGGCCCCAGGCGATGATGCCGCCGGAGAAGTTCAGGGCGCCGAGCCGGGGTCCGATGATGTAGCCCACACCCATGTAGGCCGGGCTGATGCCGGGGGAGCTGAGCAGCATGCCGCCCCCGACCTTGGCCTTCCAGCCCTGGACCAGGTTGATGGCCGTGGCCTTGAAGCCCACGAACTTCTCCCAGGTGCTGGCGAAGAGGGAGAGCTGCACCAGGGTCTGCACCACCGCGCCGATGCCCATGGCACCGAAGAGGAACTTGGTGCCGCTGCCGCCCCGGGCGCCGGCCTTGTGGATCTCGGCGGCGGCCACGCTCTCGGGATAGGGCAGTTCGGCATCCTCCACCATCACGCGGCGGAGCAGGGCCACGAACATGATGCCCAACACGCCGCCCGCGAACATGATCAGCGAGCTGGTGACGTAGTTGCCGGCGGTGAAGAACTTGGGCCAGATGCCGCTGATGACGAAGGCGGGGATGGTGAAGATGGCCCCGGCGGCCACGGATTCGCCGATGCTGCCCACGGTGCGGGCCATGTTCTCTTCCAGGATGGTGCCCTTCATCAGCTTGATGAGGGCCATGCCGATGACCGCCGCGGGATAGGTGGCGGCGATGGTCATGCCGGCCTTCAGCCCCAGGTAGGCGTTGGCGGAGCCGAGCACCACGGCCATGACGAGGCCGATGAGCACCGCCCGCAGGGAGAACTCCCGCATGTTCTGGTCGGAAGGGACAAAGGGTTGCATCGGTGCTCCTGAAAAGGCACGGGGGAGGTATGGCTCCTGAGAACGGTGGAAGGGGATAGTCTAGACCGGATTCCGTCCGCCGGGGCCGCGGGCGGACAGGGCGCCCGGTCCGGTTCCCCAATCCGGTTGGGGTATGCTCGCTATTAACCCATGAGGATCCTTCATGCGCCTGATGCACACCCTTGCGATCGCTGGATTGACGCTTCTCCTGGCCTGTCAAACCGTGCCTCCCGTCACCGTTCCGCAGACCCCCATCGTCCAGGTACCGCAGGTGCCTCCCCCGAAGCCCAGGATCGCCCTCGTGCTGGGCGGGGGCGCCGCCCGGGGCTTCGCCCACGTGGGGGTCATCCGGGCGCTGGAACAGGAGAAGATCCCCATAGACATGGTGGTGGGCACCAGTGTCGGCGGCCTCATCGGCGCCATCTACGCCTCGGATCTCAGCAGCTTCGATCTCGAATGGACCGCCTTCCAGCTTGAAAAAGACGATCTCTTCGATTTCGGGGTCATGAATGCCGTCACGGGCATGGGGTTCGCCAAGGGCGACAAGCTGGAAGCCTGGGTGAAGAGTCATATCAAGACGGCGAACATCGAGAACCTGAAGATCCCCTTCGCCGCCGTGGCGACCGATCTCAACTGGGGCTACAAAGTGGTCCTCGACAGCGGTTCGGTGGCCCGCGCCATCCGGGCGAGCGCCGCCATCCCGGGTGTCTTCCAGCCGGTCCAGCACCAGGGCAAGATCCTGGTGGACGGCGGCGTGGTGGACAACATCCCCATCTCCGTGGCCAAGGCCAAGGGCGCGGACATCGTGATCGCCGTGGACATCAGCGGGAACCTGGGGAACACGAACATCACCAACCTCCTGGGCGTCAGCCTCCAGGCCACGAACATCATGTTCGCCCTCAATGTCGAGCAGTCCAAGAAGAACGCCGACATCCTCATCACGCCCGCCGGCATCGGCGACATCGGGATGCTCGACTTCACCCAGAAGAAACGCTGCATGCAGGCCGGCATCGAGGCCACGCAGAAGTCCATCCCGAACATCCACAGGGTCATCGCCGCCTGGGTCGCCGCCCACACCCAGCCAGCCGCGCCCGTTCGCTGATCCGCTGACGGAGGCGCCACCGGATCTGCCTGTCCGCCCGGTCAGGAGGGGTCCAAGCACCCACTGGGCCCGCTCCCGGCAGGGATCAATTCACCAGCACCTTCACATCCGGGTAGCCCATCAGCTTGAGGATGAAATAGTTGGCGGCCGCCTCTCCGGGATCATCGGAGAAGCAGACAAGCTCCGCATATCTCGGGACCCCGGCCTTGGCGAGAATGTTCCAGATGTCTTTCGCGGCTTTCGGCGTGCCGTCGGCATTCAGCAGTTCGGTGTACGGCACATGAACCACTGCGCCATCCTGAGCCTTGGCGGACACATGCTTGCCTGAAGCGAGAAACACTTTGGGGTACAGGCCATGGGTGCTTCCTGGATCCGTGATGATCACATCCTTGCGGACATTCACCGGGTAGGTCGTGGGGAGTATGGGCACATCCTGGGGCGCCTTCCTGGGGCCCACCACGGTCGCCTCCTTGGTCACGGCGAAACCACGCTGGACCCATTTTTCGAGGGAGTCCATCAGGATGGATACCTTTTTCTGCCCCAGGCGCTCCAGCATGACGAAGGCCAGGGCCGACTCTTTGGTCACCCCCGCGCCTGACATCACCACCGCTTCATGCGACGCATGGACGCCGGCTGGACCCAGAATCTCAGCCAGCTTGCCGGGATGGGCGAGGGTGCCCGTGAACACCTCTGCAGGGATGTTCAGCGCAAAAGGCACATGCCCTTCATTGAATGCGTCCGCGGGCCGCACATCCACGACGCTGACTTGCGCGACTCCGTACATTCTCAGCATCCGGCCGCCCCAGGTCTTCAGCCAGTTTGCGTCTCTCATGAGAAACGGGGCGTCGTAGGTCCAGTACGGCAGTTCCCTTTGATCCTGCAGCCATCCAATCTCGGACTCGCTGTAAAGTTTCACATTGGGGTAGTTCAACATGAACTTAAGGGCGAAGAACGGCACGCTGGCGGCGATTCCGCCCCCGCAATAGGTATAGATCCGCTGTTCCGCCTTGACCCCCAGGTAGTCGAGCATCCTCTTGATTTCCTCAGCCGTCTTGAAGGTCTTGTCCGGATGGTAGAAATCGGCGCTGGGCAACAGGATGCCGTTCGGGATGTGTCCGGCCCGGTCGAAGAACGCGAGCTCTCCAAAGTGCCAGTTGGCGTCCAAGGCCTCCACCAGGGCATGGCTCCCCCGGTCTCCGCTGGCGGTCAGAAATTCCGGCAGCTTGGCCCTCGCGTCCTCGTTCATCCTTGTGATGCGGAAAGACCCTTTCTGCGGGGCAGGCGTGGGATCGTTCGTGACTGCCCCGCCGGAGGCCTGCCACTTGGAAAGTCCGCCGTCCAGGATGAAAAGATCCTTTGCGGGAAAGCCGTGATAGTAGAGGTCGTAGAAGAGTCTGGTCGCCATCATGGGGGCGCCCCGGTCGTAGATGACGATTTTCTTGCCGGCGCTGATTCCCCAGGACTGGAAGCGCTGCTCCATCTCGGAAACCGGAACTTCCCGGCCTCCATACGTGAACAGGTCCACGCTTACCGCGCCGGGGATGTGTTGGGCCGCGTACATCTGCGCGGGTGAGGCGTCGAGGATCAGGACATCCGCCTTCTTGAGATTGTTCTCAAGCCAATGGACAGGGACCAGGTTGCCCTTGATCCCTTCGGCCGCCGCCATGGGCTGCGCCAGGAGCAGGCAGACCGCCACCGCAAAAAGGAAGCCGTACCTCCCTACCTTCAACATGTCGTCCTCCTGTGTCCCCGGGATTGGAATGTGTTCGCCAGGCCGATCTTCCGGTTTAGTCCGCCCCGTCCCTTCGCATACCCTGAAGCCTCGCCAAGGCCCGGACCCATGCCCACCCTCACCAGCAAGGCCAACCCCCGCTTCAAGGCCCTCCAGGCCCGCCTCCGGCCCGGCGGTCCCCGGCGTGAGGCCACCCTGCTGCTGGGCGAAAAGCTCATCGAGGCCTGGGCCGAGGCCCGGCAGTCCCCCGCCGGGAAACGCCTCCGTCCGGCCCTCTGGCTGCGCCTGGAAGGGGCCGGTCCCCATCCCCTGGAGGCCGGTCTGGGCGTGGAGACCCAGGTGCTCGGCGAGGCCCTCATGCGGGAACTGGCCGATGCGGGCAGCCCTCCGGAGCACGCCCTGGTGATGGAGCTGGGCCCTGAACCCGCCGGACCCCTGCCCCCCCGCGTGATCGGCGCCTGGGGCATCCAGGATCCGGGGAACCTCGGCGCCATCCTCCGCAGTGCCGCCGCCTTCGGCTTCCAGGAGGCCCTGCTGGGCCCCGGCTGCGCCGATCCCTTTCACCCCAGGACCCTGCGGGGCAGCATGGGCGCCGCCTTTCTGCTGCCCCTTCGACGGGTGGACACGCTGAAGCTCGATCCAGGCCACTGGTTTGCCCTGGAGGGTGGCCCCGGATCGGTGCCCCTGGCCGAGGCCGATCTGGCCGAACCCCTGCGCCTTTGGGTCGGCAATGAAGGCCACGGCTGGTCGGGCGTGGACCTGCCCGGCGCGGTCCAGCGCCTGGCCATCCCCATCCAGGGCGTCGAAAGCCTCAACGCCGCCGTGGCCGCGGGTATCGCCTGCTACGAAGTGGCGCGGAAATGGATCCGATGAAGCTCCCCTCTCTCCTCCGCCCCCTCGAATCCGCCGTTCTGGCGGGCCTCTTCGCGCTGGCCTTCCGTTTTCCCGGCGCCCTGGGCGGGTGGCTGGAACCGGTGGTGGCACTGGCCTTTCCGCTGCTGCTGATGGAGGGCGCCTTCCGGGGGCGGAAGGCCCTCTGGCTGTGGCTATCGCTGTTCGGCGGACTCATCCTGCTCTTCCTCTGGGTGCCCGCGATGCTCGCGTCCAAGGGCGGCCTGCCCGGGCCCATGGCCCTGCTGGGCCTGGGCCTGCTTTCGGGATGGGAGGCCTCCGGTCTCCTCCTGGTGGTCCTGGGGGCGCGGTGGATGCACCGCCGCGCGGGGGCCCTCGGCGCGGCCTTCGGCGCGGCCCTGGCCATCCTCGTCTGGGAGGCCTGGGGCTTCCACGTCTACACCTGGAACTGGGGGGCGGCCTTCGGCTCCCTGCCCTGGACGGCGCGATCGGCGGCCTTCCTGGGAGCCCCCGGCCTTTCGGCCCTGGCCTGGGGCACGGGGGCCTGGGCCGCGGCGGGTCTGGCGGAAGGCGCGCCCCTGCGGCGGATCCTCGCCGGACCCGGCTTCATGGCGGGCTTGCTGCTCCTGCTGGGAGGCGCCTGGTTCCTGCTGCCCCGGGAGGCCGGACGCCAGCTGGACGTGGCCATGATCCAGCCCAACTTCCCCGCGGGCCAGCGGTGGCCGGGGATGGAGGCCGAGATGTGGCGGCGCAGCGATGCCCTGCTGAAGGCCCAGGGCTGGCCCCGCGCCGGACGAACCACGCTGCTGCTCTGGCCGGAGAGCTCCGTCCTGGGCCGGGACGACCGGCAGCCGGATCCGCGCCTCTCCGCCGAGGCCGCGTCCCGCGGCGTGGCCTGGCTCTTCGGAACGGAGGGCGGATCCTTCAACCTGGTGCGCGGCGAGACGGCGGGGCGCCCCAGCTTCATCTTCGCCAAGACGGAGCCCATGCCCTTCGGCGAGCGCACCCCGGGGCCCGAGGCCTTCCGGCGATGGATGGACCGGCAGATGGGCTTCGTTTCCCAGGAGGCGGGCGAACTCGCCGAAGGATGCGCCTTCGCCGTGCCCACGGCGGCCGGCGAGGTGCGCGTCCATCCCCTCATCTGCAGCGAGGCGCTCATGCCCGAGCGGGCCCGTCGCGGCCTGGCGCTGGGCCAAGCCAACCTGCTGAGCAACCATACCAACGACGGCTGGTTCGACCGCAGCATCGCCACGGACCTGCATGCGGCCCAGATCCGCCTGCGGGCCCCGGAACTGGGCGTGCCGCTGCTGCGCGCCACCCTCACGGGGAAATCCGGCGTGTTCCGGGAGGATGGCCGCTTCCAGTTGTGGGGCGAGCCCCTCAGCGAAGGGGCCCATGCAATGGATCTCCAGTGGCGGCCGATCCGCACTCCCGCGCGATCCGCGTGGCTGCTTCCGCTCCTGATGGCCACTCTGCTGGCGGGATGCCTCCTGCTAACATGGAAGCCCTTTCCCCGGAAACCCTGATGGATCGTGATTTCCTCGTACCCGAGCCGCTGGCGACGCCCCAGGGCACCGTGGCCTTCCTTGACGAGACCTGGAGCGTGGACCCCAGGGAGCTCCAGATCTTCTTCCAGGCCGAGCAGGTCTACTGGACCGCCGACCGCACCATCGAGCAGTGGCGGCGGCTGCTGGCCTGTTCCCGGATGCTCACGGCCCGGCTGGTGCCCGAAGGCCACCGCGGCGGGCGCCTGGTGGGGGCCACGCGGCTCTGGTCCGACCATGCCTACGAGGCCAAGCTCTACGATGTGGTAATGGCCAAGGATCTCATGGGGTTCGGCATCGCCTCGGAACTGGTGAAGTGGGCCCTGCGCCATCCCTGGGTGGGGGATGTCCACCGGTTCGTGCTCGAGACCCGCGATGCCTCCGAGTTCTACCCGCGCTTCGGATTCCGGATGGGCCACGAGTTGGACAGCCTTCACATGCGGGTGAAGACGGCCGATCTCCAGGCGCGGGGGCTCCGGTGACCGATACGCTGCCCGGCCTGCCTGAAACCGCCCTCCAGCCCCTCATCCTGGCCAGCGGCAGCCCGCGCCGCCGCCACTGGCTGGAGGCCATGCGCATCCCCTTCGAACTGCAGGCCCCCCAGGTGGACGAAACGCCCCTGCTGGACGAGGATCCCCGCGACCTGGTGCTCCGGCTGGCCGAACTCAAGGCCGAAATCATCGCCCGCCGCAATCCGGGCCGCTGGATCATGGCCGCGGACACCACGGTGGCCGTGGACCACCACACCCTGAACAAGCCCGTGGATGTGGAGGACGCGGTGCGGATGCTCACCCTGATCCAGGGCCGGGCCCACGAGGTCCACACCGGTTTCTGCCTCCAGAAGAACGACACCATCCACAGCTTCGTGGACACGACCCAGGTCTTCTTCCGGCCGCTGACCGAGGCCCAGATCCGCTGGTACATCGGCACCCGCGAGCCCATGGACAAGGCGGGGGCCTACGCCATCCAGGGCATCGGGGCCCTCTTCATCGAAGCGGTGGTGGGCAGTTTCTCCACGGTGATGGGTCTCCCGGTGGAAAGGATGGGGGCCCTCTTCGGGCACCTGGGCCTGCTGAAGCCCTGGATGGGGTTCCCGAAGGGGGGGTCCTGACCGGATCAGCCTGGAAATCCGGTCCCCTTTCCTGGAGGAAATCGTCCTTTCGGATGACCCGAATATAGACCACCCAAAAATCCTCTTAAAAGCCTGGAAACACCTCAGAAAAAATAGGTAAACATCCGGGTTCTACTGCTCTATCATCGTGATTTGCGACACAACCTGCCCGCTTGCCGCCCTGGGGCCTCCCGGCTCTGGGCATGGCCTGATGTCTCCCACTGATTTCAGACATTTTTCCCTCCATCCACGTCCAAGGGGTTGTGCATGCACCGATTCGACCAAGCGTTCCGCTTCGTCCTGCCGGCCGCGGCCGTGGCGGTCCTCGCCACCATCCTGAGCGTGGGGTGGTTCACCCAGCCGGACCGCTTCGCCAAGGGCTACGCGCCCGAGCAGCCCATCCCCTTCTCCCACGAGCTCCACGCCGGGACCCTCCGGATGCCCTGCCAGTACTGCCATTCCGGCGCAGACAAGTCCCGGCACGCGGGCATCCCCAGCGTGGATCTCTGCATGGGCTGCCACAAGGTCACCAGGGCCGACCGCCCCGCCATCCAGAAACTGGCCCGGATCGCCAACTCCGGCGCGCCCCTGCCCTGGCAGCGGGTCCACACCCTGCCCGACCATGTCTTCTTCGACCACCGCCCCCACGTGAACGCCGGGATCGCCTGTCAGAACTGCCACGGCGAAGTGCAGACCATGAAGGTCGTCACCCGCGACATGGGCATGCGCATGGGCAACTGCCTGGCCTGCCACCGGGATCCCCACGCCGCGCTGCCGGCGGACTCGAAGATCACCAAGGGCGCCGAACACTGCGCCGCCTGCCACCGCTAGGAGAAACCGACGATGGCCGCTGTGGACCGCAAGCCCGTTCTCGACCGCCTGGCCGCCCTGGTGGCGGGTCCCTTCCTGCTGGGGCGGCGAGCCCTGAACCTCGACTGGGCCCAGGCCGAGGGCGGTCCCCCCAAGCCGCCCCCCGCAGCGCCCGCGCCCATCGCCATCACCCCCCCCCCACACGCCATCAAGCGCCGCGGATGACCCGATGAAGACCCGACTTCCCGAACATGGCCCCGTCGAGACCCCGCGGTTCTGGCGCACCCTCGATGAGCGCATCGAGACGCCGGAGGCCCAGCGGGCCGCCCAGGACGAGTTCCTCCCCGGTGCCGTCCCCGGGCCCTTCGACGATGTCCATGGCCTGCCGCCCCAGAGCGGGTTCTCCCGCCGCGACTTTCTGGGCCTGGTGAGCGCCACCGCCGCCCTGGCCGCCACCGTGGCCTGCGACCGCAAGGGCCAGGGCACCGTGGTGCCCTACACCCGGCGCCCGGTGGAGATCGTGCCCGGCGTGGCCAACTACTACGCCAGCGCCTTCCAGGAGGGCCGCCGCGTCTATCCCGTGCTGGTGAAGACCCGGGAGGGCCGCCCCATCCACATCACGGGCAACGACGAACACCCGGGCGTGAAGGGCAAGACCAGCCCCCGCGCCATGGCCGATGTGCTGCGCCTCTACGATCCCGACCGCCTTCGCGCGCCCAAGGCCGAGGGCCGGACCGTGGGCTGGGCCGAGGCTGAAAGCCGCCTCCACGGCGCCCTGGTGGCCGCCAAAGCCGCAGGCAGGCCCGTGCTGCTGATCTCGGGCGCCGTGGCCTCGCCCACGCGGAAGGCCCTGCTGGCGGACCTCAAGGCCGCCCTCCCCGCCCTGGAGCATCTGGCCTTCGAGCCCGCCGCCGGGGATGCCGCCGAGGAGGCCGCCCAGGCCAGCTTCGGGCAGTCCGTGGACCTCCAGCCCCGGCTGGCCAAGGCGAAGGTCATCCTGTCCCTGGGTGCCGACTTCCTCAATGGCGAGGATCCCGAAGCGCTTGGCGCCTGGGGCGCCAAGCGAAGGTTGAAGAACGCGAAGGATGAGATCAACCGCCTGTGGGTGCTGGAAGGCCCCCTGACGCTGACCGGCACCAACGCGGACGTGCGGGTTCCGGTGTCGCCTTCGCGCCTGGGCGCCATGGCTTACGCCCTGGCGAAGGAACTGGCCGCCAAGGGCGTGGCTGTGCCGGCCGGCACAGACCTTTCCTCTATCTCGGCGGGCGTGCCCGCCGAGCTCGGAGAAACCTCCAAGCTCTGGTCAAACCTGGTGAAGGATCTCCATCGCGCGGGCCGGAACGCCGTGGTCCTCTGCGGCGCCCAGATGCCCGTCGAGGCCCACCAGGCCGCCCATCTGCTGAATGCCATGCTTGGTTCGGAGGCCATCTCCGGGCGCGCCGCGGAGCCCCTGGCCACCGTGAGGGATCTCGATGCCGCCGTGCAGGGCATGGCCGCCGGACGCTACGCCGCCGCGATCTTCTGGGACGTGAACCCGGCCTTCGCCTTCCCCAGGGCTTCCGCTTGGAAGGAGGCCGTCGCCAAGGTGCCCTTCCGCGCCTGGATCGGCCTCATGGAGGACGAGACCGCCGCCCAGTGCCAGGTGCTGTTGCCCGAGAATCACTGGCTCGAAAGCTGGGGGGATTTCACCACCGGGAGCGCCGAGGTCCTCCAGCAGCCCACCATCGGCACCCTCTACGACACCCGCCACGGCGAGGAGGTGCTCCTCGGAGTCATCCGGGCCCTGGGAGGCCACGCCCCGGCGAGCTACCACGCCTACCTCCAGGGCCGCTGGCAGAAGTCCCTTCCCCTGGGCACCTCCTTCGAGCAGGCCCTCCACGACGGCCTGGTGAAGATCGAATCCAAGGCGGCCCTCCCCGCCTTCCGGGGCGCCTCCGTGGCCGCCGCCGCCAGGCGCGCCGCCGGCTCGAAAGCCGAGGGCCTGGAGCTGGTGCTGTTCCCCGGCTTCGCCACCCACGACGGCCGCCACGCCAACAACAGCTGGCTGCAGGAGACGCCGGATCCCATCACCAAGATGACCTGGGACAACCCGGTCTCCGTGTCGGTGCAGGATGCGAAGGCCCTGGGCATCCAGGAGGGCGATTTCGTCACCCTGTCCCTGGAGGGCGCCACCCTGCGCCTGCCCGCCATCCTCCAGCCCGGCCAGGCCAAGGGCGTGCTGGCCCTCGCGCTGGGCTACGGCCGCAGTACCGGCGGCGTGGCGAAGGGCGTGGGCGCCAACGCCTATCCCTTGATGGGCCTGGATCCCGCCAGCGCGAACGTCCGCCCGGGCGCGCGCCTCGCCAAGGCTGGCGGGAAGAAGGACCTCTCCCGCACCCAGAGCCACCACCGCATGGAGGGCCGGGACATCGTCCGCTCCCTCACCATGGACGAATTCGCCCACAACCCCCAGGGGCATCACCACAAGCCCGAACTGGTCTCGCTCTACGAGGACCAGACCTTCCCGGATCACAAGTGGGGCATGGTCATTGACCTGGCCGCCTGCGTGGGCTGCTCGGCCTGCGTGGTCGCCTGCCAGTCCGAGAACAACGTGCCGGTGGTGGGGCCTGAGCAGGTGGCCCGCGGCCGGGAGATGCACTGGATCCGCATTGACCGCTACTACGAGGGCGAGCTGGAGAACCCCAAGGTGGTCCACCAGCCCATGCTCTGCCAGCACTGCGACAGCGCCCCCTGCGAGAATGTCTGCCCGGTGAACGCCACCAGCCACAGCCCGGACGGCCTCAACCAGATGGCCTACAACCGCTGCGTGGGCACCCGCTACTGTGGCAACAACTGCCCCTACAAGGTGCGCCGCTTCAACTTCCTGGAGTACACCGCCTACAAGACCGAGCCCGAGACCCTGGTGAACAACCCCGAGGTCACGGTCCGTCCCCGCGGCGTCATGGAGAAGTGCTCCTTCTGCGTGCAGCGCATCAACGATGTGAAGATCCGCGCCAAGGGCGAGGCCCGCGCCATCCTCGACGGCGAGATCACCACCGCCTGCATGGCGGGATGTCCCTCGGACGCCATCGTCTTCGGCGACCTGAAGGATCCCAAGAGCAAGGTCGCCCAGCTGGTGGCGGCCAGCCGCGCCTACCGCGTGCTGGAGGAACTGGGCGCCAAGCCCGCCATCACCTACCTGGCCGATCTGAAGAACCCCCCTCCAAACGGGGCCTCAAGCGAGGGAGGTCCCCATGCGAGCTGATGCCGCCAACCTGCCCGGCGACATCCCGGAGGGCCTGATCGAGCCGTCGCTCACCGTGGGCAAGGTCACGCCCGGCAGCCTCGACGACCAGGTGCTGGCCTTCCCCGAGACCCGGCCCCCGAAGCAGTGGTACATCGGCCTGGCCATCACGCTCACGGCCCTGTTCACCGGCCTCGGCTTCATCGGCTACACCTTCTTCACGGGCATCGGCGCCTGGGGCAACAACAGCCCCGTCTTCTGGGCCTTCGACATCATCAACTTCGTGTTCTGGGTGGGCATCGGCCACGCCGGCACGCTGATCTCGGCCATCCTCTTCCTCTTCCGCAAGCGGTGGCGCAATGCCATCGCGCGGTTCGCCGAAGCCATGACGATCTTCGCGGTCATGTGCGCCGTGATCTTCCCGCTGATCCACGTGGGGCGGCCCTGGCTGGCCTTCTGGCTCTTCCCCTACCCGAACCAGCGCGCCCTGTGGACCAACTTCCGGTCCCCGCTGCTCTGGGACGTCTTCGCGGTGAACACCTACTTCTCCGTGTCCCTGATGTTCTGGTACCTGGGCCTGATCCCCGACATCGCCTCCATGCGCGACCGGACCACCAGCCGGCTCCGCAGGACCATCTACACCGTGCTGGCCCTGGGCTGGCGCGGCGCCGCCTCCCACTGGCAGCACTACGAAAAGGCCTACCTGCTGCTGGCGGGCCTCGCCACGGGCCTGGTGCTGTCCGTGCATTCGGTGGTGAGCTTCGACTTCGCCACCTCCGTCGTGCCCGGCTGGCACATGACCATCTTCCCGCCCTACTTCGTGGCGGGGGCCATCTTCGCCGGGTTCGCCATGGTGGTGATGGTGCTGGTGGTGGTGCGCGAAACCATGCAGCTGAAGAACCTCATCACCATGCGCCACCTGGACGTGATGAACAAGGTCATCCTCGCCATGAGCTGCATCATGGGCTACAGCTACATGATGGAGGGCTTCACGGCCTGGTATTCCATGAACGAGTACCTCCATCACGGCTTCATGAACATCATCACCGGCACCTATGGATGGGCCGGCTGGCTCACCATCAGCTGCAACATCCTCATCCCCCAGATCCTCTGGTTCAAGAAGGCCCGCGCCAGCTATTTCTGGATGATCTTCATCGCCATCGGAGTGACCATCGGGATGTGGTTCGAGCGCTTCGTCATCATCGTGATCTCGCTGCACCAGGACTACCTGCCCTCCGCCTGGCGCGTCTACCGGCCCACCATGACGGACTTCGGCATCCTGCTCGGCACCTTCGGGCTCTTCTTCACCCTGGTCCTCATCTTCGCCCGGGTGCTGCCGGTCATCGCCACCACCGAAGTGAAGGCGATCCTGCCCGATGCACAGCCTCACCATGGAGACGATCACCATGCCTGAGACGACCCCCATGCCTGCGCGGTCCTTCGCCGTCCTCGGCCTCTTCGACACGCCCAATGCCCTGATGAAGGCCATCCCCCAGGTGCGGGTCGCGAACCTCGGCACCGTGGAGGCCTACACGCCCTATCCCATCCACGGCATGGACGAGGCCCTGGGCCTGCGCCGCTCGCCCCTGGGCGGCATGGTGCTGGTCATGGGCATCCTGGGGGCGCTCACGGCCTTCGGCTTCCAGTACTGGATCAGCGCCATTGACTATCCCATCGTCACCGGCGGCAAGCCGCCCTCATCCTGGGAAGCCTTCATCCCCATCATGTTCGAAGTGATGGTGCTCTTCGCCACCTTCACGGCGGGCCTCGGGATGCTGTTCCTGCTGAACAAGCTGCCCTTCTTCGGACACCCGGTGCTGTCCTCCAAGGCCATCACGGGCATCACCCGCGACCGCTACGGCCTGGCCATCGAGGCCGAGAGCGAGGCCTTCGACAGCACCGCCGCGGCCCAAGCGCTCAAAGAAGCCGGCGCCGTGGAGGTCGAGATCCTCCCCGCCCCGGACCGCAGCCCCTTCCTCACCAGCGACTTCATCCTGCGCACCCTCGGCGGCATCTTCGCGGCCTGCGTGGTGTCGGGCATCGTGATGTTCCTGACCATCAAGTGGTTCCCCCTGCTGGCCCCCATGAAGTACATGCAGGATCAGCCGCGGCTTGATGCCCAGAGGGCCTCCGCCTTCTTCAAGGACGGCCATGGCATGCAGATGCCCGTGGCCGGCACCGTGGCCCGCGGGTACCTGCCCACCGCCACCGGAACCCAGGAGGCCGCGGTTGCCCTGGTGAATCCCCTGCCCCGCACCAGGGAGGTCTTCGCCGTGGGGCGCAAGGCCTACGCGAACCGCTGCGAAGTCTGCCATGGCGCCATCGGCAACGGCGTGGGCAGCCTCACCGCGGCCTACGGCGGCAAGCCCGCCAACCTGCAGGCCCAGCAGTTCCGCGACTACCCGGACGGCAAGATCTACTGGGCCATCGTGAACGGGAAGAATGCCATGCCCTCGCAGGCCGCGGATCTCACCGAGACCCAGCGGTGGTCGGTGGTGCACTACGTGCGCGCCCTCCAGCGCGCCCAGAACGCCAAGGATGAAGACCTGAAGGTGGCCACTCCATGATCCGGAATCCCATGAGCCAGAACAAGCCAGCCTCCCCCCTTCTCTGGGGCGCCGTGGCCCTCGGCGCCCTGGGCGTCCTCGGCAGCTATGCCATCGCGGGACCCGAGCGTTTCTGGGCCAACTGGGTGCTGTGGTTCGTCCTCATCTTCACCCTGGGCCTCGGTTCCCTGTTCATCGTGGCCCTCGAACACCTGGTGAACGCCAAGTGGAGCGTGCCCGTGCGGCGGCTTCCCGAGCGCCTCGCCACCCTGTTGATTCCCGCCATTCCCATCGGCCTCATCGGCCTGGGG
Source organism: Geothrix sp. (assembly GCA_030681515.1). Lineage (GTDB taxonomy): Bacteria > Acidobacteriota > Holophagae > Holophagales > Holophagaceae > Geothrix. The sequence goes on from JAUXSE010000056.1 coordinate 95,755, forward strand.
GCCCTCCCCGTGCTCTACCCCGGCGCCCGGCCCGAGGCGGCCCACCATCCCATCCTGGCGGGCAAGGCCTTCTGGCTGAGCCTGCCCTTCTTCTCCGTCCGCACCCTCATCGCCTTCGCCCTCTGCCTGATCGGCCTGGCGGTGCTGGTGGGCGGTTCCATGAAGCAGGACGCCACGAAGGATCCCGCCTTCAACTTCCGCGCCCGCAGGTTCGCCCCGGCCTTCATGGCGATCTTCGCGCTGGTGATCACCCTGGTGGCCTTCGACTGGATCTCGGGCCTCACGCCCGAGTGGTACAGCGACATCTTCGGCGTCTACGTCTTCGCCGGCGCCTTCCTCAGCGGCCTCGCCGCCACGGTGCTTTCCGTCCTGTACCTCCAGGGCCAGGACCGCCTTGAGGGCGTGCGTGCCGACCACCTCTACAACCTGGGCGCCTTCCTCTTCGCCTTCACCGTGTTCTGGTCCTACATCGGCTTCGCCCAGTACATGCTGATGTGGTACGCCAACTTCCCCGACGAAGTCATCTACTACAAGGTGCGCCTCGCGGGATCCTGGCGGGCCATCACCATCGCGCTGGCGGCCCTGCACTTCATTCTGCCCTTCTTCGCCCTGGTGACCCGGGAGGCCAAGAAGGATCCCAAACGCCTGCGCCGCGTGGCCTACCTCATGCTCGGGGCCCATGTCCTCGACATGTACTGGCTCATCTTCCCCGTGCTCGGCGCGAAGCCCCACTTCTCCTGGCCCGAGCTCAGCTTCGCCCTCTTCTTCCTGGGCGGGATCCTCCTCTGGATCCGTGGCGCCATGCAGAAGGGCGAGGACATGCCCGTGGGCGATCCCTTCCTCCGCGAGGGTCTGGAGTTCCGCCTATGAAGCTCGACGACTACCTTTCCCCGGAGGAACTGAAGCGCCTCGCCTCCGCCCTGCTGGTGGTACTCGGCTTCATCAGCATCGCCGCCTTCTTCGGCTTCACCGTGGTGCCCGGCCTGCGCTACCAGGCCCACACCACGCCCGATGCGCCGATCCAGGCCGTTCAGGGCGAGACCGGCTGGCTGGATCCCACGGACTACCCCGCCATGGCCCGGGAGATCCTCCCGCCCATTGATCCGGCCACCGTCATGACGCCCAATCCCAAGCTCATGGCCCGGGGGGAGGCCCTCTATGCCCAGACCTGCGCCACCTGCCATGGCGCCGATGGCAAGGGCAACGGCCCCGGCGGCACGGGCCTCACCCCCAAGCCCCGCGACTTCGCCGTGAAGGCCGGCTGGAAGAACGGCACCCGCCTCGAAGACATCTACCGGACCCTCGACGAGGGCATCAAGGGCAGCTCCATGGCCTCCTACAATTACCTTTCCAAAAAAGACCGCATGGCCCTGGCCCACGTCGTGCAATCGCTGGGCACCTTCGATCACGGCGCCAGCGACCCCAAGGCCATCGCCAGCCTGGAGAAGCTCTTCGCCAGCGCCGGCGAGGTCATCCCCAATCGCATCCCCGTGGCCCGGGCCGTGGCCATCCTCTGCCGTGAATATGCAGAGGCCAAGCCCCCGGCTCCCGCGTCCACGATCCGATGAGGTCCCCCATGATCACCCGCTCGCTCCGCCGAACCCTCCTCCTTCTCGCCCTCGCGGCCCTGACTGGGTTTCCGGCACCCCTGAGGGCCCAGGCTCCCGGCCAACCCATCCCTCCGGCCCCGGCACCCACCTTCACGCCCCAGGAAGTCGGCATTGACGAAAAACTCGGCGCCACCATCCCCCTCGATCTGGAATTGAAGGACGAGGATGGCAAGCCCGTCACCCTGCGCCAGCTCATTGACAAGCCCACCATCCTCACCCTCAACTACTTCCGCTGCGCCGGCATCTGCACCCCGCAGCTCAGCGGCGTGGCCGAGGTGCTGAACCGCACCGAGGCCATTCCGGGCCGGGACTTCCAGGTACTCACCGTGAGTTTCGACGAGCGGGACGATCCGGAAGTCGCGGCCCAGAAGCGCACCAACTACCTGGGGGAGATCACCCGGCCCTTCCCGCCCGCCGCCTGGCGCTTCCTCACCGGGCCCGGCGCCACCACCCGGGCCCTGGCGGATGCCGTGGGCTTCAAGTTCAAGCGAGTGGATGAGGACTTCGTCCACGCCGCGGCGATCATCTTCATCAGCCCCAAGGGACAGGTCACCCGCTACATGTACGGCACCTCGTACCTGCCCGCCGATCTGCAGCTGGCGGCCCAGGAGGCCGCGCGCGGCGAGGCCCAGCCCACCATCAAGAAGTTCCTGAAGTTCTGTTTCAGCTATGACCCGGTGGGGCGCAAGTACGTCCTGAGCACCACGACCATCGGCGCCACCTTCACCATCCTGGCGGCGGTGGTCTTCCTGATCGTGCTGGTCCGCCGGGGCCGCAAGTCCAGGATCAAGGCAGAGGAGGGCGAATGAGCAGCACCCATGCTTCCACGGCGCAGCCCAGCTACCTGGTGGACACCGGGGCCCGCCAGGGCCTGATGGCCTGGCTGACCTCCACGGACCACAAGCGCGTGGGCCTGCTGTACCTCTACTCGATGGTCAGCTTCTTCTTCGTGGGAGCGATCATCGGCCTGGTCATGCGGCTGGTGCAGCTGACCACCTTCGAGAAGCTGATCACGGCCCAGACCTACAACGCCCTGTTCACGCTCCACGGCGTGATCATGATCTTCCTGTTCGTGATCCCGGGGCTGCCGGCGGTCTTCGGAAACTTCTTCCTGCCCATCCTCATCGGTGCCAAGGACGTGGCCTTTCCCCGGCTGAACCTGGCCTCCTGGTACTTCTACATGGCCGGCGCCATCCTCGCCGTCCTGGCGCTCTTCACCGGCGGCGGCGCGCCGGACACGGGCTGGACCTTCTACGCCCCCTTCAGCCTGAAGACCGGCACCAACGTCTCCCTGGCCGTCTTCGCCGCCTTCATCCTCGGTTTCTCCTCGATGCTCACGGGCATCAATTTCATCACCACCATCCACCGCATGCGGGCCCCCGGCATGTCCTGGTTCCGCATGCCCCTGATGGTCTGGGCGATCTACTCCACCGCCTGGATCCAGCTGCTGGCCACCCCCATCGTGGCCATCACCCTGGTGCTGGTGATCCTCGAACGGTTCTTCGGCATCGGCATCTTCGACCCCGCCAAGGGCGGCGATCCCCTGCTCTACCAGCACCTGTTCTGGATCTACTCCCATCCGGCGGTCTACATCATGATCCTGCCGGCCATGGGGGCCATTTCCGAGATCATCCCCACCTTCGCCAAACGCACGATCTTCGGCTACAAGGCCATCGCGTTCAGTTCCATGTCCATCGCGGGCGTGGGCAGCCTGGTCTGGGCCCACCACATGTTCACCAGCGGCATGAGCAACCTGGCCCAGCTCGTCTTCTCCCTGCTGACGATGATCGTGGCGGTGCCAAGCGCCATCAAGGTCTTCAACTGGGTGAGCACGCTCTACAAGGGCAGCATTGATTTCCAGCCGCCGCTCTTCTTCGCGCTCTCCTTCATCTTCCTGTTCTGCATCGGCGGCCTCACGGGCGTGATGCAGGGGGCCCTGGCCATCAACGTCCACATCCACGACACCTACTTCATCGTGGGCCACTTCCACTACGTGATGTTCGGCGGCACCGGCTTCGCCTTCTTCGCGGCCCTGCTCTACTGGTTCCCCAAGATGTTCGGGAAGATGTATTCCAAGAAAGCCATCTACGCCTCCTGGTACCCCATGTTCATCGGCTTCAACATGCTCTACTTCGGCATGCTGATCCTCGGGATGATGGGCATGCCCCGCCGCTACTACGTCCACCTGCCGCAGTACCACACCCTGCACGTGGTGGCCACCGTGGGCAGCTGGCTGCTGGTGCTGGGCCTCCTGATGTTCTTCGGAGCCCTGCTCTACGCGATCTTCAAGGGAGAAAAGGCCGAGGACAACCCCTGGGGCGGCGTGACGCTGGAATGGACCATCCCCAGCCCGCCCCCGCTTGAGAACTTCGAGGAGATTCCCATCGTCACCCGCGGCCCCTATCACTTCGAGCCGCAGGCCAAATCATGAGCGCCGCCCCAGAGACCAAGGTGATTCCCTCCTCCCTGGGTCCCGACTCCGAAGGCTCCACAGGAGCCTCCTCCGTCACCCAGGGGTCGGGACACCGCGACGACTTCGGCTCGCGCCTGGGCATGTGGCTCTTCCTGGTGACGGAGATGGTCCTCTTCGGCGGCCTCTTCATCGCCTACTCCTACATGCGCTACCGCTACCCCGCGGAGTTCCATCACGGCGGCGGGGAGCTGAACGCCACCCTGGGCATCATCAACACCCTGGTGCTCCTCACCAGCAGCCTCACGGTGGTGCTCGCCATCGTGGCCGTCCAGCGGGCCGAGAAGAAGCGCGCCATGGCCTTCCTGGGCGGCACCCTGGTCCTGGGTGTGACCTTCCTGGTGATCAAGGGCTTCGAGTGGGCCGCCAAGTTCCACCATGGCCTCTACCCGAACTCCGCCCACCTGGCCACGCTGCCCCCGGGCGAACAGGTCTTCTTCGGCCTCTACTTCACGATGACCGGCCTGCACGGGGTGCACGTCATCGTGGGTCTCGCCGTGCTGGGCGTCATGCTCTGGTGGGTGGCCACGGATCGCATCCGCCAGGACCGCTATATCCACCTGGAGAACGGCGGCCTGTACTGGCACCTCGTGGACGTGATCTGGATCTTCCTCCTCCCGCTGTTCTACCTCGCTGCGTAAGGGCATGGCCATGAGCGAACACGCCGAACACGCTGTTGACCACACCCAGGAACATCCGGGCTACGGCCTCTTCATCAAGGTGTGGATCGCGTTGCTGATCCTCACCGGCTGCCTGGTGGGCGTCAGCCACCTGGGCCAGACCGCCGCCGTATGGGGGCTGCTCACCCTGACCCCCCTCAAGGCGGGCCTCGTCTTCTACTACTTCATGCACCTGAAGTACGAGGGTCCGCTGTTCAAGATCGTGGTCTTGGTGACCCTCGGCACCCTGCTGATCTTCTTCGCCCTGCTCTTCTCCGACGTCGCTTTCCGCTGAGGCCCGCCATGGAATGGATGAACCAAGCCGCCCTCTCAGCCCAGAAGTCCGACGCGGTCTTCTTCTACGTCTTCGGCCTGTCGGTGGTCTTCCTGCTCTTCATCACGGCGCTGATGATCTACTTCGTCGTGCGGTACAGCCGCAAGCGCCATCCTGTCGCCGAGCAGATCGAAGGGCACGTGGGCCTCGAGATCGTGTGGACCACCGTCCCCCTCCTGCTGTTCCTGTCCATCTTCTACTACGGCTGGACCAACTACGAGTACATGCGCCAGGCCCCCCGCGACGCCATGGTCATCCAGGTGACCGCCCGCCAATGGAGCTGGTCCTTCGAATACCCCAACGGCAAGAAGACCAAGGTGCTCTTCGCCCCCATCGGCAAGCCCATGAAGGTGGAGGTCCGCAGCGCCGACGTGGTGCACGGGTTCTTCATCCCATCCTTCCGCCTCAAGATTGACGCCGTGCCCAGCCGCACCAACACCACCTGGTTCCAGGCCACCAAGCTCGGCTCGTACGACATCCAATGCACCGTGATCTGCGGCGTGGACCATAGCCTCATGCTCAGCAAGGTCATCGTGGTGCCCGAGGACGAGTTCAAGGCCTGGTATTTCGGCGGCGAGGATGCACCGGAACCTGGCAAGAACCTCCGCGCCGCCGAGGCCCATCCCGGCCTCAAGGACATGCCCCTGGGCCTGGCCGTGCTCACCGCCAAGGGCTGCCTCGCCTGCCATTCCGTGGACGGCAAGCCCAAGGTCGGCCCCACCCTCAAGGCCCTCTACGGCCGGGAACAACAGATCCTCGTCGCCGGCGCCTACAAGAACATCACCGTGGACGACGCCTACCTGCGCCGGTCCATCACGAATCCCATGGACCAGGTGGTGCGCGGCTACCCGCCCGCCATGCCCCCGACCCCGCTCAGCGGGCAGGAACTGGACGAAGTCGTGCGCTACATCAAGGGCCTATGACCGTCCGGGGGACCGGGCTTGCGCCCTACACCCCCGGGACCCCCGCGCCCTCGCCCAGCCAAGCTGGGCTCCGGCTTGACCAGGAGTAATGTTTTGAGCGTGGCCGCCCTGCCCCTCCCCAAGCCCAGCCCCCTCTCGACCTTCCTGGAGCTGACCAAGCTCCGGATCTCGGGGGCCTCCACCTTCACGGCGGCGGCGGGGTACGTGGCTTTCCTGCGGGGCGCGGACGGGGGCCTGGTCACGACCCTCCTGGGCATCCTGCTGCTGGCCATGGGCAGCAGCGCCCTGAACGAGGTGCAGGAGCACAAGTACGACGCCCTGATGCCCCGCACCGCGAACCGGCCCATCCCGCGGGGCGATCTCTCCCCGGCCCGGGCGGCCCTCATCGCCGTGGCCCTGGCCATCGCCGGCTTCCTGCTCCTGCTCGTGGCCCACAACCTGACCTCGGCCCTGCTCGGAGCCCTGGCCATGGCCTGGTACAACGGCTTCTACACGCCCCTGAAGCGCATCAGCGCCTTCGCCGTGGTGCCGGGTTCCCTCATCGGCGCCCTGCCCCCCGCCATCGGCTGGACCGCCGCGGGCGGCAGCCTGGCGGATCCCTCGGTGCTGGCCCTCGCCTTCGTCTTCTTCATCTGGCAGGTGCCCCATTTCTGGCTGCTGGTGGGCCTGCACGCCGAAGGCTATGAGGAGGCCGGCTACCCCACCCTGGTGGGCGTCTTCGGGCGGCCCCGGCTGTCCCGGCTCACCTTCACCTGGATCTGTGGCACCGCCGCCGCCTGCGGGCTGCTGCCCCTGTTCCGCGTGCTGGGGTCCCGGCCCGCGGAGATCCTGCTGGGCCTCGGCGCCCTTTGGCTCATCCTCGGCTCGCTGCCCCTGCTGAGGCCCGGCCAGGATGCCACCCTCTACCGCCGCGTCTTCATGAACATCAACCTGTTCGCCCTCGTGCTCACCGCCGCCGTCATCCTGGATCCGTTCTTCAGCCGGTGAAGTTTTCAAGAACTTGACAGGATTAACCCTGTCCCAGTCTTTTCAGTCCCCTGCGCTACACTCCCGTCCGTGGACGTGACGCGCTTTCTCGGGACCCACCGCTACACCTGGCTCATGGAACTGGGCCGGGGCGAGGGCTGCGCCTGGCACCTGATGCGCCGGGAATTGGATGGGGCCCGCTTCCTCGCGCAGCTCTGGTCGCCCCTGCCCACGGACCGCGATCTCGATCACATGCGGGATACCTTCCTGGCACGGTTCCTGGACGCGGAGGCGCTGGACCCCGTCATCTCCCACCTTGGGTTCGACGGGGAGCAGGCCTGGTACCTCCAGGCCCTCCAGGGCACGCCCCTTTCGCGCCTCTGGGCCGGGTGGGGTGAAGCACAACGCGAAGCCCTGATGCGCCATCTCCGGGAACGATTGGCCCAGGATCCCCATCCCCGGTGCCTGCATCCCGAAGGAATCACCTTCCGGCCCGGCCTCCTCCAGATCCCGCGGGTCCTCGGCCCGGCCCCCTGGACCCTGGAGGAGATCCCGGGGTTCCTGTCCCGCACGGCCCCGGCCCCGGCCCTGTCCGAGGATCTGCCCTGGAACCACCCCCGGGACCTCTCCGGTCCCATCTCCCGGCCCTTCCGGGGCCGCGGCCAGGAACTGCCCTATCTCAAGTCCCTGATGCTGGGCTTCAGCGCGCCCATTCCCATGGAGCGCATCGTCCTGCTCCAGGGGGAGGAGGGGGTGGGCAAGGAGCATCTGGCGGCCTGGGCCTGCGCCGTGGCCGAAAGCGAGGGCATCTGGGTCCATCACCTGGCCGCTTCCGCGGACGAATCCGCGGGGCGCTTCCTCGGACGCCTGGTCGAGGCGCTGCTGCTGGGCAGCGAAGTGGATCTCTATGCCGAGCGCCCCGAGGCCGCCAAGGCCCTGTCCCTTCGCGTGCAGGCCTTCTCCTTCCTCACCGGAGGGCGGCACCTGAACCGCCAGGACGCAGGCCCCGAACCCGAGGAGATCAAGGCGGCCCTGGACGCCCTGGATTTCGCGGGCCTGATCCATCCCCGCCTCATCCATCTCTCGGGCCTGGACCGGGCCACGCCGGAGGTGCTGGCCCTGATCCGCGAACTGGTCCACGCCTCCACCGTCCCCTGGCTCCTCTCGCTGACCACCGGCGCCCAGGGGGCCGGGTTGAAGCCGCTCATCGCCCAATTGAAGGGGGAGACCTCCGCCGCGGTGGTGGGCGTGAACCGCCTGGAAGACGAGGATCTGGGCCTGGTGCTCGAGGATCTGCTGGGCCGTCACGACCTTCCCAAGACCTTCCGTTCAGACCTCATCACCCAGAGCCTGGGCAATCCCGGGCTGTTGCGGAACTTCCTGGAACTGGCCCAGCAGGCGGGCGCCCTGGCCTGGGAGCGGGGGACCTGGATCCTGGTCCCCGGCCAGTCCACGGTTCTGAAGGCCGAAGACGACCTCATGCGCCAGATCTTCCTGGGCCGGCTGCAGCGGCTCACCCCCGCCTCGGCCACCCTGGTGCGGCTGCTGGCCCTGGCCGAGCGGGCCCTGCCCACCAGCGCCATGGGCCGCCTGCTCGGGCTCCAGGACGAGGCCCTTGAGGATGCCCTGCAGGGGGCCCAGGGATCGAGGCTGGTGCAGATCCAGCGGGGCCAGGCCATGATCCCGGATCCCCGCTGGCGCGAGCTGGTGCTGGCCCACACGCCCCAACCCGAGCTCAAGCGGCTGGCCCGCGCCCTGGTGGCGGTGCTCCAGGAACAGGGCGCCGCCTGTCCGGTGATCCTCCAGTCCCTGGCCTCGGACGAGGCCACCGCCCTGGCCTCGATGCTGGCGGCCATCGGCCAGGGGCCACCGGGACCGCCCCAGGAGGTCGCCCGGGCCGTGCACCAGGCGCTCCAGTTGAAGCCCACCCCCTGGGAGGAGGCCCGCCTGCACGAGCATCTGGCCGATGCCTGGGCCCTCGGACCCCCGGCCATCCAAAGCCCGTGGACCCCGACCGACCCGGAGGCGCCCCCGGACCACCCCCCCGCCGAGCACACGCTGGACGCCCTCGGCCGCGCCCTGGCGGCTCTGGCGCGGGCCCCCCAGCGGGAAGAGATCCGCCTGGCAGAGGCGCGCCTGCATCGCAAGCGCGCCATGATGCACCTCCATCTGCGCCATCCCGCGGAGGCGCAGGAGGCCCTCATGGCCGCCGCCGCGCGGCTGGCGGATCATCCCCTCCATCCCGAGCAGCCCCGGCTGCGGCTGGCCCTGGGCCAGCTGCACCTGCTCCAGGGCCACCCCACCAAGGGCATCCGCGCCCTGGAGGAAGGGCTCCAACCCCAAAGCGGGTTCAAGCCCCTGCCCCAGGATCAGGCCGCCCTCCTGCTGGAGCTTGGCCGGGCCCTCAGCGGCCAGTCCCAGTTCCTCCGGGCGGCGGCCCTGCTCCAATCGGCCCAGCGGCTGCTCGAACACGGCCAGGACTTCCGCCACCTGGTCCCGGTCCAGATCACCCTGGCCCAGGTGCGGCTGGCCCAGGGCCAGTCCGAGGTCGGCATCGGCCTCCTGCGCGAGGCCCTTCAGACCGCCCGGATGCAGGGCGACCTCGCCCTCCAGGCCCAGGGTCACCTGGCCCTGGGCCTGGTCCGCAGCCTCCAGCAGTTCCTGGGCCCCGCCCTGTCCCATCTGGATCGTGCCCTCACGCGGGCCCAGCGGCTGGGCGACACCGCCCAGATGTCCCTCATCCATATCTGGCGGGCCCGCACCTTGGCCGCCCTGGGCGATGCCGTGGCCGCGGACCACGCCCAGTTCCAGGCCCTGGCGGCCCAACCGCCCCTGATGTCCCCCGAGGAGCAGGGGGATCAGCTTTTCCTTCAGGCCGAGGTGGCCCTGTTCCGGAGTGCCTGGCGGGACACGGCCCGCCTTTTCAAGGCCGCCGCCGAACACTACGAAGCCACCGGATTGCTGTGGCGCCAGCGGCTGGCCCTGCTCCGGTACAGCCAGGCCGTGGCCTGGGAGGCCCGGCACGCCAGGCTGGAGGCTCCCGAGCAGGGCTGGGCGATCCTGGAGAACCTGAAGGGGCCCGTCGAGGGATCCGGGTCCCGCTGGCTGGATCTGGAATGGCACCGGGCCCACGCCCTGCTGCTGTCCACCGTGCCGGCCACCGAAGCCGTGGTGCAGGAGGCCCTGCAGGCCTGGAGCGAGGTCCAGGCCGCGGCCCGGGACCTGCAGTTCCCCGCCCAGATCCTCGAGGCCAGCGCGGAAGGGGCGCAACTGCTGCTCTCCCGGGGGGAGAAACTCGGCGCCCGGTCGCGCATGCAGGACGCCTTTCCCAGCTTCCAGCAGCTCTGGGCGCGCCTGCCGGAAAGCCACGAAACCGGCTTCCTGGGCCGGGAGGATCTGCACCGCTTCCGCCAGGCCGTCGAAGCCGTGGGCCTGCGCTTCGTCCTGCCCGAGCGCACCGATCCCCTCGTGGACTGGACCCCCACCCAGATGAACCTGCCCGCATTTTCTGATCCCGAATGAAAAAGCTTGGACAGGATGAACAAGATTAAATGATTGATTAACAGGATTTAAATACAAATGATTTCAATGAAATAACATCTAATCGCAGATGTCGCAGATTCACGCAGATGAAAACCGTGAGACATAGATCTGCTTGATTCTCGGCCTTGCTCCGCTTCTTGCGGGCCTTCAATGCCTCCACGAAGGACACGAAGAAGAAGAGACCAAGGGCACGAAGACAGGCCCCGGCGCTCCGGTGTGGGTTATCCGGGCCTTCGGCCCCCGGGCTCGCAGGGCGCGACCGGCTTTGCGGGCGGCGGCTCAAGCGGCCCATAAAAGCCGCCCTGGCCGCCGCCCACAAAGGGATGGCCCAGGGAAGGATGATGGAGTTCGTGAACTTCCTGCGCCCATAGGGCGTCTTCGTGCCATTCGTGGTGATCTTTTCAAGCGGCGGGCCGAGAACCAGGGTGGCCTTTTTTGAATCCTGTGAATCCATCTTTTCAATCCTGTTAATCCTGTCCCCGCCTTTTGGTGGTTACATGGAAACCCACGGCTTCGACCTTCCAGCGGAGACCCCCATGAGCCACCTGCCCGCCGAATCGCGTGCCCGCGTCACCCTGCCCCAACTGCACGCCTGGCACCAGGCGGGGCGGAAGCTGGTGATGACCACGGCCTACGACGCCGTCACCGCCCGCATCGCCGATGCCGCCGGGGTGGATGTCATCCTCGTGGGCGATAGCGTGGGAAACGTCTGCCTGGGCTTCGACAACACCCTGCCCGTGAGCATGGCCATGATGAACCACCATCTGGAGGCCGTGGCCCGCACCCACCCCACGGCCATGCTGATGGCCGACATGCCCTACCTGAGCTTCCACCTCAGCGTGGAGGACACCCTGCGCAATGCCGGTGGCTTCATTCAGCGGGGCGCCCAGGCGGTGAAGCTCGAAGGCGGCGCCAAGCGCGTGCCCATGATCCGCGCCCTGCTGGATGCCGAGATCCCGGTCATGGGCCACCTGGGCCTCACCCCCCAAAGCGTCAACCTCATGGGCGGCTTCAAAGTGCAGGGCAAGCAGGAGGCCAGTGCCCTGCGCCTGCTGGAAGACGCCCAGAAACTCCAGGAGGCCGGGTGTTTCAGCCTGCTGCTGGAAGGCATCCCCGCAGACCTGGCGGCCAAAGTGACCGAAACGGTGGAGATCCCCACCATCGGCATCGGGGCCGGGCCCCAGTGCTCGGGCCAGGTGCTGGTCTTCCACGATGTGCTGGGCCTGCTGCCCGGCACCTCCTCTAAGTTCGTCCGCCGCTATGCCGAAGGATTCGAGGACCTGCGGACCGCCCTGGCCGCCTGGGCCGAGGATGTCCGGGGGGGAGGGTTCCCGGATGGCCGGGAATCCTATACCCTTCCAGAAGCCGTTCGTCCGGCTTTGACCCAGTGGCGCCCCTGAGGCACCCTTGGTAAGCTGGCAGGCACCTTCTGAAGGATCCCGCTTTTGTCCATGCGAGTCGTCCGTACCATCGCTGATTTGCGCGCCCTCCTGCGGCCCCTGAGGGAAGAAGGCAAGCGCATCGGCTTTGTTCCCACCATGGGATTCCTGCACGAGGGCCACGGGGCCCTCATCGGCCAGAGCGCCGCCCGCTGCGATGCCACCGTCGTGTCCATCTTCGTGAATCCGACCCAGTTCGGCCCCAGCGAAGACCTGGCCAGCTACCCCCGCGATCTGGAACGGGATCAGAACCTCTGCCTGGAGGCCGGGGCCACGGTGCTCTTCCTGCCCGAGGACTCCGAGATCTACCCCACCGGCTTCCAGACCCATGTGGAGCCCGGTCGCCTGGCCGAACCCCTCTGCGGGCGCTTCCGCCCGGGCCACTTCCGGGGCGTCGCCACCGTGGTGGCCAAGCTCTTCAACATGGTGCAGCCCGATCTGGCCTTCTTCGGCCAGAAGGACTTCCAGCAGACCGTGGTCATCCGGCGCATGGCGCGGGATCTGAACCTGCCCGTGGACGTGGTGGTGGTGCCCACCATCCGGGAAGCCGACGGCCTGGCCCTGAGCAGCCGGAACATCCACCTCGACGAGGACGCCCGGCGCCGGTCCCTCTGCATCAGCACGGGCCTGCTGGCCGCCAAGGCCGCCTTCGACGCTGGCGAGCGCGGGGCCGCGAAACTCCTCAAGATCACCCGGGGCCCCCTGGCCGGCGTGGATTCCATTCAGTACCTGGAGCTGGTGGACGTCCAGAACCTGCAGCCCATCAAGGGTCCGGTGGATCGCACGGCCGCCCTGTGCGTCGCCGCCTATGTCGGCAGCACCCGCCTCATTGACAACGTGATCCTGGCCCCCTCGGCGATGGACGCCAGCCTGAATGTGAGCCTGAGCGCCCAGAGCACCTAGAGGCCCCCTGGGGCCGTGGAAAAGGGCCCCCCACCCGGAGGGCACTCCGGTTTCCGCACCCGGGTAGGATGAAGTCCTCCCCCGGCGGGTGTTCCGGGGGGCCCATTTCCGGGAGGACCCATGCTCCGCCGATTCCTGAGCACCATCCTGATCGCCACCTTCACCCTTGGGGCCCTGCCTGCCGCCGCCCGGCCCGATGATGACCGTCGCGGCCGGCGCGAGGACCGGGAGGACCGCAAATACTGGAAGGAGCAGGACAAGCACGAGCGGAAGTTCTGGAAGGAACGGGAGAAGGAGGCGCGCAAACACGAGCGCCACCGCTTCGACGATGACGATCGGGACCATGGCCGTGGACGCCGCCAGCTGGCCCCGCCCTGGATGAACGGCTACTGGCGTTCCGGTGAGCAGCGTCGCTATGTGGCCCTGGTGCCCGGCGATCCCTCCCGGATGTACGTGTTCCTGGATGGCCGCTGGGTGCTGCGCCAGGTCCGCGATCCCCGGGCCCGCCTGGATCTGGAAGGGGCCTTCCGCCTGCCCGTGGCCCCGCCCCCCATCGCCCCGCCCCGGATCGGCCTGGACCTGCACGTGGTCCTGTTCAACTGATCGGAAATAATCGAGGATGGACCTGGGGCATTCCTGGGCCCATCCTTGTGCGTTGGCCGGGACTCTGCACGGAGCCTGGACCGGAGGATGCATGCTGCGTCATTTCCTGCTCGGAAAGATCCATCGCGCCACGGTGACAAGGGCCGATCTGGATTACATGGGGTCCATCACCCTGGATCCGCTGCTCATCGAGGCCGCCGGCTTCATGGAGAACGAAAAGGTGGACATCTACGACGTGACCAACGGGTCGCGCCTGTCCACCTATGTGATCCCGGGCCTCCCGGGATCCGGCGAGGTCGGCATCAACGGCGCCGCCGCCCACCTCGTGCAGAAGGGCGACCTGGTCATCGTCGCCGCCTATGGCTGGATGACCGCCGAAGAAGCCGAGACCCAGGCTCCGAGGGTGGTCTTCGTGGACGAGCGCAACCGCATCACCGAGCGCCGCACCCAGGAACGCACCCCCCTCTGCGTGGCCGCCTTCACGGACTGAAAAAGCCTTTCGCCGGTGATGCACAGTGATTCACGGTGATGGGGCCATCCTCACACGAGCATGGGCTCCACCCAGGGGCGGCCCCGCCGCGCCGGTTTGGGAGTGCGGCGGTGGCGCCCCTGGGTGACTTCCGGCCCTGCCGGAAGCCGCCTTCGGCGGGCCCAGGCGGAACTCATCCGCACCCTGCCTTATCACCGTCATCACTGTGCATCACCGGCTGCCCTTTCTTTAAATCCTGTTAATCCATCTTTTCATCCTGTCAATCCTGTCCCCGCTTTTTTCCTTCTGAAGAATAAAAACCGTCTGTGGAACCTTTGGGTGTTGGCGTGGCATCCAAGGGTCATGGTAGAAAAGAGTCACCCTTCGGTCCGGTACGGCCCTGGGGCCCGCGGTGGGGGCATGGCGCCCAGCTGCACATTTCTGAAAGGTTGGTTTTATGGAAGTCCGCAAGTCCCTGGTGGTCAATGCGACCCCTCTGGAGACGCGCATCGCCCTGCTTGAGAACGGCCAGCTCTGCGAGCTGTTTCTCGAACGGACGATGAACAAAAGCCAGGTGGGGGATGTGTACAAGGGCCGGGTGGCCAAGCTGCTGCCCGGCATGCAAAGCGCCTTCGTCGGCATCGGAGGCCTCAAGGACGGGTTCCTCTACCTGGACGATCCGGTCGTCCAGCGTCTCGGGGCGGACCTGTCCGCCGACGAGGAGGGCGAGGAGGCCACCGCCGAGGAACTGCCGCCCCCGCCGCCCCCCCTGCCGCCCTTGAAGGAGGGCGAGGAAACCCTGGTCCAGGTGGTGAAGGATCCCATCGGCTCCAAGGGGCCCCGGCTCTCCCGGCACCTGAGTTTTCCGGGCCGCTTCCTCGTCTTCATGCCCGGCATTGACCACATCGGCATTTCCCGCAAGATCACCGATCCCGAAGAACGCGAGCGTTTGCGCGAGCTGATCCGCAGCCACGCCCAGCCCGGCGAGGGCTTCATCGTCCGCACCGCCGCCATCGGGGAGAAGGATGAGGATCTGGTGGGCGACGTGGCCTTCCTGCGGCAGATGTGGCAGGAGATCCAGGCCAGGGCCGAAACCGTGCCCGCCCCCGGCCTGGTCTGGCAGGACCTGCGCCTGCTCCACAAGATCATGCGCGACATCTTCCGCGAGGAAGTCTCCACCTTCTGGGTGGACGATGCCGAAACCCACCGCGAGGTCCTGGCCTTCGTGGAGAAACTGCACCCCGAATGGGCCCACCGCGTGAAGCGGTTCACCTCCGACCTGCCCATCTTCGAGGCCTTCGCCATCGAGTCCGAGATTGATTCCGCCCGCCAGCCCAAGGTCTTCCTCAAGCATGGCGGTTCCATCGTGCTGAACCAGACCGAGGCCCTGGTCAGCGTGGACGTGAACACCGGCAAGTTCGTGGGGAAGAAGGATCTGGAAGAGACCGTCTACCTCACCAACCTCGAAGCCATCCCGGAGATCGTGCGCCAGCTGCGGCTGCGCAACCTGGGCGGCATCGTCGTCATTGACTTCATTGACATGGTGGATCCGGCCCATCGCGACGAGGTGCTGACGCGGCTTCAGGAGGAGCTCCGGCGGGACCGCAACCATGCCCGCGCCGGGGGCATCTCCGAATTCGGCCTGGTGGAGCTCACCCGCAAGCGCACCGGGCCCTCGCTCGAACGCCAGCTCACCCAGTCCTGCCCCGCCTGCAACGGCGTGGGCCGCACCCCGAGCCCCGAGACCTCCCTGCTCAAGGCCTACCGCGAACTGGTGCGCCTGGGCGAACGCCTGCGCGGCGCCGACGTGCGCCTGACCCTGCATCCCGATCTGTCGGGTTCCCTCCACCAGGAGGCCCGCGAGGGCCTGATGCAGCTGGCCCGGCTGCTGGGCGCCCGCGTCCAGTGGCTCGAACGCGCCGACACCCCCCGCCACGCCGTGGTCATGGACATCCAGATCCCCGGCCAGGCCAGCGCCAGCGCCTGAGGGCGCTCGATAGCATCCCCCCCCCCTCCCCGCCATACTGGCCCATGCAGCCAAGGGCTCGCCAACCTGTCTGGGTAGCCTCAGCCATGAGGCCTTCCTTCCATCCACGCCAGCCAACGATCCGGATTCACCGCATGCTTCTTTCCCGGTTCCTGTCGAGGCTTGGAAGCTGTGCGTGTCTGCTCGGCGCCAGTGCCTCCGCTCAGCTACCCCCGGGCTGGAGCCACCAGGAAGCCCTGGGCGTCAACCAAACCGGGGCCTGGTACGGGGCCGGCACCTGGTCCGGAGACAAACATGGAGCCCCGGCAACCTTCGTGGACAGCCTTGGCCTGGGCAATGCCCTCACGGGCCAGGGCACCCACCTCGAAGCAGGCTTCAAGGTGGGCCACTGGGATCTGGCCGGTCAGGTGAACGCCTGGCGGGATGGGGTGGGTAAATCCCGATTGATTCTCCAGCGGTTCCACCTCGCCTACCAATCCCAGGGGGGCTGGCGATCCGCCCTGGAACAGGAACCCCTGGTCTGGGGCTACGGCCTCAATGGGGGCTACGTGCTGGGCGAGGCCGCCCGCCCCTTCCCAAAAGTCCGGATCGAGTCTCCATTCATTGATGTCCGGATTCTCGGCGTGCCCCTGGGACAGTGGAAGGCCCAGGCCTTCCTGGGGCAAATCGAAGGACACAAGATCCCGGGCGAGAACAGCCAGGATCCCTCCTTCCGCGCCAACGCCATCGCCATCAACGGCGACCCCCAGCGGCCCTACCTCTCGGGCCTCCGGGCCGAGGCCCGGTTCGGTGAGAACACCGAGCTCTACCTGAACTACATCAACCTGTTCGGCGGCAGCCGCCTGGGCCAGACCCTGACCCAGGGCTACTCGATCCGGGATTGGGTCGTGTCTTTCTTCGGGCTGAAGGACTCCCTGGCGGAAGGACACATCGATCCCATGGATCCGAACGGCCTGTCTAAACTGAGCGGCACCGGCAAGGTTCAAAGCGCGTCGAACTCGGATGTGGGCATCCGGGTCCGGCTATCCCCCCTGGAGCAGCTCACGGGTGCCCAGGATGTCCGGCTCTACATCACCCGGGGGTCCAAGGCCGTGAACACCCGGTTCCAGGTGTTCGTCCACCGGCCCTCCTATGCCATCGGTCGCGATCTCGACCGCGACTACCGGAACCTCTTCGTAGACTTCACCCCTCTTGAGGCCTGGCATCAGCAGCTGCGCTATGTGCTGCCTTCTCCCGCGGCGCCCAACGATGTCTTCGGTCTGCTCTTCCGGTGGGAGGCCCTGCGCCTCGGGGTGGAGTATCTGGATACGGTGAACTCGGTCTACAACAACTCCATGGCGGACTACCCCAACCACCGCAGCTTCGAGCACGGGACCTACCTGTCGGGCTTCTATCAGGAAGGGGATCCGCTGGGGAACGCCACGGCCGGCGAATCCCGGACCTTCACCGCCCATGCCCAGATTGACTGGTCGCCCCAGTGGGCCACGCGATCGTGGCTGCTCCTCGGGGATCGCCCCTTCCGGGACTGGCCGTCCCTCTGGGAACTGGATCACCCGGGGGCCACGCCCGCCCGCAACCGGTTTGTGGAATTCCAGCAGGTGGTGGAGTGGCGGCCGGACCGGGTGCTGCTGGCCCGGGCCGGGGCCAGCGCCCAGCATCAGAGCGCCCACCTGAACGTGAGGGGAGATGCCCGCACGGGCTTCCGCTGGTTCATCGACCTCGGGTGGACCTGGCCTGCGAAATAGCCGGGCTCACCCCAGGCACGTCGGGCAGCGCATGCCGTCCTGCAACCCCTGGATGAGCTCGGGCACGCGGTCCAGGCTGCGCACCTCGTAGACCGGGGCATCGGCGTCATGGACGGGCCGCGGCAGGGCCTCGCGGTTCACCCAGATGGCGGTCCAGCCCGCGGCCAGGGCGCCCTCCACATCGTCGGTCCAGCTATCGCCCACCATGGCGAGGTTGCCCGGAAAGATCCCCAGCTTCCGCTGCACCGCCTCGAAGGCGCCAGCCTCGGGCTTCAGGGCTCCGATCTCGGCGCTGAGCACCCGGGTGCGGATGCGCCCGGAAATGCCGAGGCGGTCCAGCAGCTCCAGGCCGAAGGTCTGGGTGTTGGACAGCAGGGCGACCCGCGCCAGATCGCGCACCGCCGCCACGGCTTCGGGAGTCCCGGCGAAGCACTCCGCCTGCCCCCCCGCCTCCAGGAAGGCCTGGGCCATGGCCTCCACCTGGGCGTCATCCAGGCTTGCGGGTACCCGCCAGGTCTCCAGGAAGGCCTGCACGGAAGGATAGGGACGGACCATGCCATCGCGCACCAGCGCCGCGAACAGATGGGCCTGGTCCGGGCGCAGCAATTCCCTCATCCGCTGGAAGGGGCTCCCCGCCGGGCTGAAGACCAGCGTGTTCCAGAGGTCGAAGACGACGGCGCGGATCATCTACGGCTGCGGGCTGCGGGCTGCGGGCTGCGGGCTGGAGTCATTCAGCCCCCTCCTGTTCCAACAATCGGCTAAGCCCGTCCCGAAGAGCAGGAATATCCACCGAAGCCATGGTCCACAGCATGTCGAGGTTGATGTCGAAATAGCCATGAGCCATGCGGTCCCGAGATGCAGCCATGGCACGCCATGGGATATCGAGAGCCTTGGCCTGCGTTTCCAGAGGAATGTGTTTGGCAGCTTCCCCAATGGTGAGGACGAGGTACTGCAAAGCCAGCCGAAGCATCTCGTCCCTGTCGAGGTCCTCCCGGTTACGGTCTTCCACGAAATTCGCCATCCGGCCGCAGGCTTCCAGCATGTGCAGCAGGCGCACCCGGGTGTTTCCAGGATCAGACTTCATAGACCACCCTGGCCTCACGAAGAACCTGATCGCGGAAGTGTCGGCTCAAATCCTCCTGCGTGTTCAGATCCACGGGCAGTCCAAGCACATCCTGAAGTTCTTGCTGGAGCATGAAAAAGCCCAGACCCGGCGTCTGGCCGGGCTCGAATGAGACAAGCAGATCCAGGTCGGAACCCTCGCACGCCTCTCCACGGGAGGCCGATCCGAACAGCGCCAGACGGGCGACATGGTACTTCCGGCAGAGCCCCTCGATGCTCCCCTGATGGGAAGCCAGTGATGCAGGTATGGGTGGGGTCAGTCTCTGGGCCATGGCGTCACCCTCGACAGTATGCAGGAGCCGGTTGGTTCCTTCACCCTCCGACCAACGATGATATGCCCCTCATCGCCCGCTGCCCTTGCTGGTGCGGAAGGGCACGCCGAACTCGATGCCCATGACCTCGAAGCGGGCTTCGCCCTTCAGGCTCCAGGTGGCGGGCTCGTGGCGTTGCACGGCCCCCGACAGCGGGCCCCAGGCGGCCTTCAGATCGGCGTAGCCCAGGGCCACCTCCACGCGGAGAACGCTGCGGCTCTTCGGCGCGATATCGGCGCCTTCCGGAAAACTCACCGATCCCAGCGCATGATCCGCGCCCCGGACATTCAGGCTCAGATCCGCCGCCACCCGCCGCGTGCGCAGGCGCTGGTCCGAAGGGTTGTCCACGCCCACCTCCAGCAGCAGCCGCAGCCGCGACTGCTCGATGGGGAAGGCCAACTCCACGCGGGGTTCCACCCGGTCCAGCGAAAAGCGCAACTGCCGGGCCGCCTCCTCGTAGCGCAGCGCCGGGTTGATGGCCTCGCAACCCAGGGACAGGAGACCCACCACGGAAAGACCAAGAACCTGGAGAAGCCTCGAAAATCCCAGGTGACGCCGAACAGACTTCGAAACCACGGATACCTCCGGAAAGCTGAACGCTAAAGAACGGTTTGCGCGCCCTCGAACTTCCCGAGGGCCTTGTCGAAGGTGGCCAGGGGAAGATGGCCCGCCTTCCGGGCGATTTCGAGGATGAGGCAGTCCTCGAAAGTCACCTTGCCCTTGGATTGGTAGAGCGCCAGGGCCGCACGAACCACCGCCGGGTCATCCAGCGACAGATCCTTATTGTCGATGATCCGCTTCATGGCTTCGACCAATTGCGGCTTCCCACAGTCGTAGACCGATTCCAGCACCCATACGGTTTCCACCAGGACCACATGGGAAACCCAGACGGGCGAGTGGTCCCGGATGAAGGCTTCCGCCGCAGGGCTCTGCACGAAGTCATCGCCCGTCAGCGCACGGACCAGAACGTTGGTATCAACGGCCCGCATGCTTGGTCCTCGTCCTGACCTTGATGCCTTCCCGGATCTCTGCTTCCGTTTTGTGGAGACCCTGGGGGAGCTTGAGGGCACTCCGGACATCCGCCAGGGAATAAAGACCCGCCTTCTCGATGACCAGGCGCCCTTCCAGGGTGTCCCAGTTGATGACCTCTCCGGGCGCCAGCCCAAACAGCCGCATGACACTCACGGGAATGGAGACCTGTCCCTGGGCTGTGATTTTGGATTGCGCAAGGCTCATGACATTGCCCTCCAGTCCATTACAAGGTTAATCCATCACCACGTGGTTCCCAGGCTCAATTCATCCTCGCGCTGAGCGAAAAGGCAGTGCTTGGTCGTCTATTTCCTACCGTAGGTCTTGTCGTGATCCTGGTCGAGGTCGAGAAAAACCAGGGTGTCCCCGTCAACCAGCACCTTGGCTCTTGGTCCCCTGTCCAGGCGGATGGACTGATAGGGCGGGTCTGTCTTGATGGGTTCCAGGTGGATACCCTTGGTTTCACGAAGCTGCTGCTCTGTTCGCGTTTCGACCTTCTCGACCAGGCGCCGGAAGGCATTGATCAGGCTGGCTTCCTGCCTGAGGAGCTTCAGCACGAAAGCATCGGGAAAGGACGGATTCACTTCCGTCCATCCTTGGCGTTGCCCGACGTGATCTTGGCGTCCAGGGCCTTCACGCCCATGGTGCGGCCAGCCTTGTAGTCCTTCAGGGATGCCGCCGTCTGGGCCATGCTCTCGGGCGTCACCGCCCAGGACTCATGGACGGGGATGATCCGAACCGGGGAGATGACCACCCGCCCATCCGGTAGGACTTCCACATCGGCAGGTTCGTTTGCGCCAATGGCAGCCTCTTTGGGCATGACAAATCGCCTCCGGCTGTCAGCCATCTGAAGCATGGTGTACCTCCAATGAGCCAATGGCCCCTTGGGACAAGGTTACAACGGTTCATTGGTGCGTCAAGGGGCATTCAGACTGTCGAACGTTTGTGCGCTAAGGCAACCACCCAGGCGTTCCCGCTTTTCTATCCCCGCCCATCCCCGGCAAAACAGGATCCTTCAAATCAACCCCGGTAGATCACGCAGTTGTCCGTGGTCTCGTAGACCTCGATCTGGCAGAGCATGGGCAGGGCGGGCTTGAGCTGTTCCCAGATCCACACGGAGATGTTCTCGGCCGTGGACAGGGGGATCAGGTCGTTCAGGAAGCGGTGGTCGAGCTTGGCGATCACCTTCTCCACCACCACCTTCGAGAGGTCGTCGAAGTCAATGATCATGCCCGTCTCCGGATCCACCGAGCCCTCCAGCAGCACGAAGAGCTTGTAGCTGTGGCCGTGCAGGTTCCGGCACTTGCCCGGGTGGTTGTAGATGAAATGGGCCGCTTCGAACCAGTACTCTTTGCGCAGGATCATGGCACTCACGATGAAAAGGCCCCGCGATGGCGGGGCCTTTCATTCTACCAGCAGGCCTGCCGCTATTTGATGGCGTTCAGGATCAGGGCCAGCGGCGTCAGGGCCTGGAGGTTCTCCTGCCAGTTCGTATCGCGCCGGAAGCGCTGGGGCACCAGCACCGTATCGCCCGGTTCCACGGCCTTGCCCTCCACCCAGCTGTCCAGGATCCGGCCATCGGCCTTCAACAGGCGGATATTCGATGTGTCGGCGTTGCGCGTGGTGCCGCCCGCGAGTCTCAGCAGATCCGCCACCTTCATGCCCTTGGCCACCTTGTAGGTCGCGAAGGGACTCGCCGTTTCGCCCACCACATAGGCCGCCTCCGTGGCCCGGGGGATGATGACCTCATCCCCGTCCTGAAGTTCCACCTCGGCGTTGGCATCCGCGTTCATGATCCCGCGGAAATCCACCACCATCCGGTTCAAGCTGCCAGCCAGAAGACCGTGCAGGAGGGGGCTCTTCAGCAGCTGGCCCGAAAGGGTCTGGCGCTTGGTCTCGTTCAGCCGCTCAAGGATTTCATTGATGCCCTTGGCCGTGGGATCCTTCCCCGCCAGCCCGGATTCTTCCGCCGCCCGCTGGAGGGAAGTGTCCTGTGTGCTCATGCGCCGGAGGAAGATGCCGGCCTGAGGCATGGCATCGGCAGTCAGTCCCCCGGCCCGCTGGATGAGGCTGCTCAGGGACGGCTTGGCCGAATCCAGGGTGTACGCTCCGGGGCGCGCCACCTGCCCGGTGATCCGCACCGTCCGGTGCACCTTGTAGTCCGGCTTTTCGAAAAAGCTCAATTGATCATCGGGCTGGATGCGGGGGTTCACACCTTCATCCAGGAGCGCGATGGGGCTGGAGGCTTCCGTGGACAGCAGCTTCGCGAGATCGAGCCGGATCACCTGGCTGGGCTTGCCATCCTGGGCGTGGGCCACTTCCGCCACCAGGCGATCGGCGGATTTCGCTGGCACGCCCACGCGGAAGATCAGATCCGAAGCCCGCATCCCCTCATGGAAGGTGTAGGTTCCGGGCCGGGCCACGGGGCCCAACACCGTCACCAGCCGGGGCAGGCGCAGATCCTCCAGGCGGAACAGCTCGACACGATCCCGGTCCTCCAGCAGCAGGTTGTGCGCCGGGTCGCCGGCCAGGGCCTTGTCCACGTCGAAGGGCTGGAACCGGGTGGTCCCGTCCAGGGCCGTATGCACGATTTCGCCGCGGGCCCGGTAGGTGTCCGGCAGCACCTGCGCCTCGCGCTTCAGCAGCTCCGCCACGCGCATGCCCTCCGACCGGGCATACAAGCCCGGCACGCGAACCCAGCCAGATACTTCCACCACTGGACCAGTCCGTTCCCGGCGCACGGGGGCCGATAACACGTCCCCTCGACCCAACTGCACCCGGGCCGCCTCGCCCGCGGGCACATCCTGACCGCGGGTGATGCCCGATGGATCGCGGTGCCGCAGGGTGAGGATCCCCTCGCCGGCCTCCATGGCAAACCCCCCGGCGAAGCGCAGCGCATCGGCCGCGGTCTCCCCGGGTTTCACCTCGAACTGCATGGTCGGCGCCTGACCCCACTGTTCCCAGCGTCGCAGCCAGTCCGGCTGAATGGACGCTGACGGCGTGACGGGACGATTCGTCTCAGGATTGATCCGCACGCGATGGTCGCCCACCGGGGTTTCCTTGAGCGCCACCAGCTGTCGCTTGAGGCTGAAATAGCGGTCTTCCAGAGCAGCCCGTTCCGTCAGGCTGAGGACCACCGGAACCACCGGAACCCGAACCGCCCTGGGATCGCGGGGATCCTGTCCTGTGTCCGCCCCAGCAGGTTCCTTGTCGGGGGATAGCTGGGCTTCGATGGCCTGGATTTCCCGCTGGAGGCGCACCCGCTGGTCCTTCAATGGATCCATTTCGACATCCTCCAGTTCGGATCGCTCGCCCCGCCTCGTCGGCCCGGCGGGCGCGGCCACCACCCGCTGGAAGGCCCCCTCCAGCAGCACCTGGTTCTGGGCCAGGGGCACGAAGACCATGTCGCCGTTCTGCAGGGCCAGGTTGGGATTGCCCAGGCCCTCGGCCCGCAACGGATACAGATCCAGACCGAACACCTTCTGGCCGCCCCGCATCACCCGGATATCGCGGTAGCTGCCCACGGCGGTGGGGCCCCCGGCCAAACTCAGCACGTTCACCAGCGAACTGAGGCTGGACACCAGGTAGCTGCCGGGCTTGTAGACCTCGCCCATGACGAACACGCGCACTTCGCGCAGCTTGATCACCTGGAGATCCACGGTGGTGCGCGAGAACTGGCGGGACACCAGCCCCTGGACGACGGTCTTCGCCTTCCCCAGCGTCAGTCCGCCCACCTTGGCGGTGCCGACCTTGGGGATCACGATCTCGCCGCGGCCATCCACCTGCACCGGCAGATCAAAGGTGGCGCTGCCAAAGACATTCAGATTCAGCCGGTCCCCCGTGCCCAGCACATAGTCCTCGGTGATGCCCCCCTCCGTGGTGGCCGAGGGTGTCGCCTGCCGGGTGTCGAACAGGTCCGCCGCGAACCGCCTGGCCCCTTTTTCCTTGGCCTTCAGCGCCCTGATCTCCATGTCCAGCCGGTAGTGCTCCCGGGCCTGGAGATCGTCCCTCACTCCCCCCATCCGGGCCGCGTCCAGATCATTCCCCTCGCGCTGGGCCTGCGACCCCCGGTTCGGCGTGGCATCCGGCCCCTGCACCGTCGGCGCCTGGGGTGCCGCCACGAACTGTTTGAGGTTCTGCAGGTCCAGTTCCGAGGGTGTCTGCGCGCCCACCGCCAGACAGATCCAGGCCAGCCCCATACGAATCAATAAACGCATATTCATTCCCACCGGCAAGGGTCCTATGGAACCATCACAACGCTAGCACGCGGTCAGGCCTGCGGGTGGGAACCCGAGGGATCATTCAGGAACGGGTGGCTGGGCTTCCCGAGCAGGGTCGGAACCGCCGGTTTGCGGATGGCCCGATCCACGAATACCACCGCGGCCAGCAGCGCCAGGGCGATGAAACCCACCGAGGATGTCACCTTCGCCCAGGGCCCATCCAGATCGCGGGTCATGGGAAGCGCCGCCAGAAAAAGCAGCAGCGGCGTGACCAGCCAGGCCCGGCCCTTCAAGTGATCCAGGAGCCAGTGATGGAGATGGCTGCGATCCGCCCGCCCCAGGGGCCGTCGGGTGTACAAGCGGATGGCCACCACCGTGGTCACATCCAGCACCGGGTAGGCCATGAGCCAGAGCGCCAATCCCCGGTGGACCGGCAGGGCCTGGTTCATCACCAGGATGGCGAAGAGGGTGCCCAGGGCCAGGGATCCCGCATCCCCCAGGAAGTGGCGGGCCCTGGGAAAGTTCAGCGCCAGCAGCGCCACCAGCACGCCCCAGAGCGGCGCGGCCCCGGCCCCCAGCAGGAATCCGGGGCTCAGGCTCAGGGCCGCCAGCAGCAGGCAGGAGAAACCCAGGGACAGGCCGTTGAGCCCGTCAATGAGGTTGAAGGCGTGGGGCACCGCCCAGTACCACATGGTCAGCAGGGGGAAGAACACCAGGGCGTGGTCGGGAATGTCCAGGCCGAAGAGCGTCATATTGATGCCGCTGTGCAGCAGCGCCCAGGTGTGCCCCGTGGCCAGTGGAATCGCCAGCAGCAGGCCGACGATGGCCTTCCAGCGGGCCCGCAGATTGAAGCGGTCATCCAGCGCGCCCATCCCGCCCATGCCCAGGACCGCCGTCCGTTCCAGGGCGGACAGACCGAGCGACGACCCGCCCAGCAGCTCCGCCCCCACCAGCACGGTCAGCAGGACCAGCCCCCCGACCCGGGGGACGGGCCGATCATGCCGTTTCCGTGCGGAGGGCTGATCCATCCAACCCCGGGGGCCCAGCCAGCGGCCCAGCACCATCACCAGGACCCAGGCGATCAGGGCGGAAACAAGGGTGATGCTGGCTACAGGCAAGTGGAACCTCGAAAACGGATGAAGCCGGGCGGTTACAAAAGCATGAGACTACCCCATCCGTGGATGGGTTGATCCCTTGAGGGTACTATTTCGGGAAGCGACCCGGTTGCATGAGGAAGGGGACCGAAACCCCCAGGTTCGGGCCGCCCCAGGAGGATTTCAACCTTCCCCCGCCCTGGAGAGATCGCTTCCTGTCGAAGGCAAGCCCCCTTTTGCCGGTGATCCACGGGGATGCACAGTGGTGGACGGTGATTGGGTGGAGGCAGCTTCCGCATGGGCCCGCCGGAGGCGGCCTCCGGCTTGGCCGGAGGTCATGGGGGCGTCAGGGCTGCGCCCCCCAAAAGGCGCAACCCTGACACCCCCCATGGAGCCCATGCTGGCGATGGGGCAGTATCACCGGGATCACTGGAATCACCGGCTGAAGTAGCCTTTCACCTACAGATCTGGAGGTACCCATGCAAGAGAACGACTCCCTGACGGAACGGATCATCGGCTGCGCCTTCCAGGTCGCAAATACCTCGGGGCACGGTTTCCTGGAGAAGGTCTACGAGAACGCGCTGGCCCATGAACTGCGCAAAGCCGGTCTGCGCGTCGATCAGCAACACGGCTTGGAGGTCCACTACGACGGGGTGCTGGTGGGCGAATTCCAGGTGGATCTTCTTGTGGAGGGCCGGGTCCTGGTGGAACTCAAGGCTGTCGCTGGCCTACAGGATGCTCATGTGGCCCAGTGCCTCAACTACCTCAAGGCGAGCGGGAGA
The DNA here is from genome assembly GCA_030681515.1 of Geothrix sp. Classification (GTDB taxonomy): domain Bacteria; phylum Acidobacteriota; class Holophagae; order Holophagales; family Holophagaceae; genus Geothrix. The sequence goes on from JAUXSE010000056.1 coordinate 121,964, forward strand.
ACGGTCTGTCTGCTGTTCAACTTCGGCAAGAGTCTCCAGTTCCGGCGGCTGATGATGGGCAAGTGATGCGCAACCTGAGAGAAAAGCTTTTTGCCGGTGATGGACGGTGATTACGGTGATTCGGCCGTTCGTGCTCAAGCATGGGCTCCACCCAGGGGAGCCGTCGCCGCGCCCTTTGAAAGCGCGGCGATGGCTCCCCTGGGTGACTTCCGGCCCCGCCGGAAGCCGCCTCTGGCGGGCCCATGCGGCGGTCCTCCGGACCTTTGCTTTATCACCGAAATCACTGAAATCACCGGCTAAACAAAGCAGTTCGTACAGAAGCAACTGAAACGCCGATGGCCGGCCCGTGCTATGCTGACCAGGCCGATTTTCACCTGCTCCCCTTCGGCGGCGACCTCTGCAGGAAGCCCACCTCCCCCTCCTGGCTCAGGACTCGGCGGACGGGTTTCATGGAGCGATCGCGGGGGTCCCGGACGCGTGAGCCGGACTCAGGGGAGTCCATGTGGGCCCGAGGGCCCAGGAGAACGCATGAACGCTTTGAAATTCACCCCCACCACCGTTTCGGTGGACCTGGGCGGCGCGCCCATCAGCATCGAGACCGGCCGCATCGCCAAGCAGGCCCACGGCGCCGTCGTCGTCCGCCAGGGCGACACCATGGTCCTCGTGGCCGCGTGCTACGGCACCCCCCGGGAAGGCATTGATTTCTTCCCCCTCACCGTGGACTACCGCGAGCCCGTGCTGGCCGCGGGCAAGATTCCCGGCGGCTGGTTCAAGCGCGAAGGCCGCCCCACCACCAAGGAAACCCTCACCAGCCGCCTCATTGACCGCCCCCTGCGCCCCCTCTTCGAAGAGGGCTACAACGGCGACACCATGGTCACCGCCCAGGTGCTCAGCTACGACGGCCAGCACGCCCCCGAAGTGCTCGCCATGGTGGGAGCATCGGCGGCCCTCATCATCAGCGAAATCCCCTTCGTGAACCCCATCGGCGGCGTTCGCGTGGGCCGCGTCAACGGCCAGTTCGTGGTGAACCCCACCGTGGATCAGCGCGCCGGCAGCGACATTGACCTGCTGGTGGCCGGCACCGCCGACGCCCTGGTGATGGTGGAATGCGGCGCCAAGGAAGTGCTGGAAGCCGACATGGTCAAGGCCCTCGCCTTCGGCCAGGAGCAGATCAAGGTCCTCGTGAAGCTGCAGAAGGACTTGCAGGCCAAGGTGGGCAAGCCCAAGGTCGCCGCCGTCAAGGCCGTGCGCAACGAGGCCCTCTACACGCAGGTGCAGACCGCCTTCGCCGAGAAGCTGTTCGCGGCGCTGACCATGAAGGTGAAGATTGACAGCTACAAGACCATTGACGGCCTCAAGAAGGAAGCCGTCGCCCAGTTCTGCGCCGACAAGCCCGAGCTGAAGAAGGATCTCGTGGCCTGCTTCGACGAGCTGAAGGAAACCCTCTTCCGCAACGCCATCCTCAAGCAGGGCGTGCGCCTGGACGGCCGCAAGTTCGATCAGATCCGCCCCCTCAACATCGAAGTGGGCGTGCTGCCCGCGGCCCACGGCAGCTGCCTCTTCACCCGCGGCGAAACCCAGGCCCTGGTCACCACCACCCTGGGCACCATCAACAACACCCAGATCATTGACGGCCTGGAAGAGGAGTACCGCAAGAAGTTCTACCTGCACTACAACTTCCCCGGCTACAGCGTGGGCGAGTGCAAGCCCAACCGCGGGCCCGGCCGCCGCGAGATCGGCCACGGCATGCTGGCGGAGCGCTCCATCTTCGCCGTGTTCCCGTCCCCCGAAGAGAACCCCTACACCGTGCGCGTGGTGAGTGACATCACCGAAAGCAACGGTTCGTCCAGCATGGCCACCATCTGCGGCGGCACGCTGGCCCTGATGGATGCCGGCATCAAGCTCAAGGCCCCGGTGGCGGGCGTGGCCATGGGCCTCGTCAGCGACGGTGACAAGTTCGTCGTCCTGTCCGATATCGCCGGCCAGGAAGACCACTACGGCGACATGGACTTCAAGGTCGCCGGCACCGAAAAGGGCATCACCGCCCTGCAGATGGACATCAAGATCGGCGGCATCACCGCCGAGATCCTCACCAAGGCCCTCGACCAGGCCAAGGCCGGCCGCCTGCACCTGCTCGATCTCATGGGCCAGGTGCTCGCCGCTCCCCGCGCCGAGTTCGCCAGCAATGCCCCCCAGATGCAGAGCGTTCAGCTCCCCAAGGAAAAGATCCGCGACGTCATCGGCAAGGGCGGCGCCACCATCCGCAACATCATCGAGGTGAGTGGCTGTGAAGTGAACATTGACGACGACGGCCTCTGCCAGGTTGCCGGTGCCACCCAGGAGAAGCTGCAGATCGCGATGAAGATGATCGCCGACCTCACCCAGACCGCCGAGGTTGGCAAGACCTACCTGGGCAAGGTGGCCAAGGTGGTCGAGTTCGGCGCCTTCGTGACCATCCTCCCCGGTCTCGACGGCCTGCTGCACGTCAGCGAGATCGCGCACCATCGCGTGGCCAACCCCTCCGACGAGCTGAACGAAGGCCAGGAAATCATGGTCAAGTGCATCGGCATTGACGAAAAGAGCGGCAAGATCAAGCTCAGCCGCAAAGCCCTCATCCCCAGGCCCGAAGGCGCCGATGCCGAGCCCGAAGGCGAAGCCCCCAGCCACGACGATCGCCCCCGGCGGCCCCGGCCGCCCCGTCGGTCCTGAACGTCCACGCCAACGGATGAAGAAGAGGCCCGGTTTCGGGCCTCTTCTCATGTAGAGAGAAAGCACAAAAAACACTTTGCCGGTGATCCACGATGATAAACGGTGATCCCCTCCCGCAAGGGTCATCCGGGCCTGCGGCCCCCGGGCGCGCAGGCGCGACCGGCTGGGTGGGCGGCGGCCCGGGCGGCCCCAAAAGCCGCCATGGCCGCCGCCCACCCAGGGATGACCCGGAGAGTACGCCCCGCCTCCCCATCACCGTGCATCGCTGTTCATCAGGCTTTTCATCACCGGCAAATTTGCTTTTCATCCCCGGCCGCCCCCAGCGGGAGTAGCGATCTTGAATGTTCCATGGTATCTGTTATATTGATACCATGAACCCCATGGAGATCATCCCTCTGTTCGATCGCTACCTCGGCGACCTCAGGGACTGCATCACCCTTCAGCCCACGGCGGAAGAGCTTGGTGCAGCCGCATCCTGGCTGGTCCAGCAGGATCTCCATCCGGAGTGGCCCCTCCATGTGCACTCCACCCTGAGCGACCTGGCGCGGAGGCTTGGTCATGGGATTTAAGCGCACCCTCGGCCCGCCCGCCCTGATCGAGGGCGATGCCTTGACCGCCGCGATGGTGGGGATCGGAATGAACTTCGCGTCCCCTCCATCTCCGGATCCCAACATCGAGGACACCCTTCTCGCCGCCTCTGTCGAAGGCCTGGATCACGAGGATTACCGTGTCCTTTCCGTGCTCGTGAGTTGGCTGGAAATCCACGCGGCCTGGATCAACGCCGACCGGATGACCACCCTCACATCACGGCATTCCTCTGACCGCGTACGAGCCTTCTGGAGTGCCGTGGGGGGATGGTTGTTCAAGGACCGGCGATTCGCCCGCATGGCCAGGATCTACACGGGGCCCCGGCTGGACTTGTTGGCGTCTGGCACCGCCTTCCATCTCAGGCGCTCTGGGGAAGACCCCAGATTCGCCGGAGGCCCCCTCGTGGTCCCAGGCAAAGTGTTGCGCGACCGGAAAGCCGATGTGCTCACCCCGGCCGAACTCGCCCGGAAGCACAGGGCCTACCGCCGCCGGATCCTGCTGGGCCCTTCCTACCGGGCTGACATGTGGGCAGAACTGGAGGCGGATCCTTCGATCCCCCCCGCTGATCTGGCGCGACGCACCTATGGGTCTTTCGCCACAGCCTGGCATGTCAAGCACGACTGGCAACTCCTCGCCGAGGCCCAGGCGACCTAGTGGTGCGTCATCTGCGTCAACGCCACCAATGAACAAGAGGCCCGGTTCGGGCCTCTTCTCATGTTGACGAAGTGATACAAAAGAATCACTCTGAGGCCAGCGGGGGATCCGATGCTGAAGCTGGTACCTGTGACCGAGGTCAAACGCCGCGCAACTGACGTCATCGCCAGTTTGAAAAAGACCCGTGCGCCCGTGATGGTGACCGAGCACGGCCGTGAGGCTGCCGTACTGGTGGACGTGGACACCTGGAACAGCCTCCAGAAGCGCTTGGAGATTCTCGACCAGGTGGCCAAGGGCGTCCGAGGTCTTCGCGCGGGCCAGGTGACCTCCCAGGAGGACGCCAAAGCCCGTCTGGCCAGGTTCGCCAAGTGATTGTCCAGTGGTACGACCAGGCCCTCGAACATCTGGGGGATCTGCTGGATTACATTGCCCAGGACAATCCGAGCGCGGCCAAGCGTCTCCACGCCAAGGTCATCGAGAAGACGGATCTCCTCGCTGATTTTCCCGCCCTCGGCCGCGTGCCGCCTGAGGTCGGGGAGCCCTTCCGGGAGCTGCACGTGAAGCCTTTGCGCCTCATCTATCTGCCTGAGGAGAACACGGTGACCATCGTTGCGGTGGTCCGTGAGGAATCCGATCTGGGGTCCCCACGCTGATCGTTTCGCCCGCCTACAGCAAGAACCTCCGCCCCCACACCTAGTCCCCATCCAAAGTGTTTCTGCGTCGGGATGAGACCTGGTCATGCAGAACCTCACCATGACCGCCCGGGTCTTCGACCATCTGGCCGAGCACGCCCCCGGCTGCCGGGCGATCTTCGCCTCCAGCGCCTTCGTGTGCGCCCCGACGCCCGATCCCGTGCGCGAAGACGCCCCCCGCCTCCGCTATCGGGCTGATATCAAAGCGATGGTCCGCGAGGTGGTGCTCTCCGGAAAATCCATTCCCGAGGCAGAAGAGCCCATCCGGGCCTATGCCAAAGCGAAACTCCCCAAGGAGAGCTGGACCCGCTTCCTGACTGTCGTCGAGACGGAATTGACCTCGCTGCATGACGGCAACTACGCCCGCAACCAGCTTCGCCCTTCGGAGTTCGCGGCCTGGCATCGCCGGAGGCCGTGAACCGGCATGGGCCCCGTCAGCGACGGTGACAAGTTCGTCGTCCTGTCCGATATCGCTGGCCAGGCAGAGCCGCGAGCTTGACAATGCTCTACATTGTTCTACATTCTATCCAGGGGGGTTCCATGTCCCACACACAAATCATCGGCTCCGACGGTAAAGGGAACGGGCTGCAGCGGGCCATCCATCTGCGAATTTCGGAGACTGAGGCCTCTCAACTGGAGGCCCATGCAGAGCGCCTGGCCGCCGAGCGGAAGACCAAGGTATCTGTGTCTGAGGCCGCCCGGGATCTGATGGCCAGGGGCCTACAGCAGAACCAGAAGCCGTGGGAGATGGCTCTGAAGAGCCTCTCCTTCGTGACTTGGCAGGGTGGGAAGCCCATCCTCCCACATCCCAAGGGCGTTCCCGAGGGGAAGGCCCTCTCTGCGGTCGTCCTCGAAGGCCGTGAGGATCCGCTTTGATCCTCTACCTCGACACATCCGCACTGGTCAAGCTCCTGCGGGTCGAGTTGGATTCCGAGGCCGTCTGGAAGGCGGCCGAGAACGCCAAGGCCCTGGCCTCCTCGACGCTTGCAAGGGTCGAAGTCCACTCGGCCTTTGCGCGGCTGCTCCGGGAGGGGCAGCCCAGCGAGGCGATTCAGACTTCGCTGGTCGAATTCGAGGAACTGTGGCGCGGAATGGCCCAGGTCCAGATGGACCGCGCCGTGGATGCGGCTTGTGGCTTGTGCATCAAGCATCCACTCAGGACCCTGGACGCCATCCACCTGGCGTCGGCGCTGCTCCTGCGTGAGGAAGGTGGGCTTGAAGTCGTTTTTGCTTGTGCGGATGGACGCTTGCGAGATGCCGCGGCGGCCGAAGGATTCCGCCTGGTCTAGTGGCTCAGGCCGGTTGATGGGTCCTGAGCCATTCCTTCAAGGCGCGATCAATGCGGGTCTGCCAGCCGTCACCGGAGGCGCGGAAGGATTCCACCACATCTCGGGAAAGACGGATCGAGACCAACTCCTTGGTTGGGGCCTTTTGAGGACCGCGCACGCCCAGCTTGTGCAACAGAGACGCAGGCAGTGCCTCGCGGGCAGGTAGGGCCTTCTTGAAGTCCGCCGCCGTCCATTCGGGGTTCTCCGTAGTGATCCTTTCAGGGGGTGGTGTTCGCTTGCTCATATAGTCTCTCCTCTCTCTGGTTCGCCTTGCGAAAGCTGATCACTCGGATGCCGATCTGGGTTTCAATAAAACCCAAGGCGTGAAGCCGTTCTTCCAGAAACCCGATGGCCCGGTAGCGGGTCTCACCGTAGTCTTCCCGGTCGTCCACAACGATCCAGGCCGAGGTAAATTCAAACCCCGCCACCCGCTCGAAGGACAGCCCACGAAGCTCAATGTTCTGGGCGTTCTTGATGGGGTCGAAGGAAACTTCCATGACCTAAATGTATTTACAAAAAACATCCATGTCAAGGGCCGCTGGCCCTCTGAGCCGAACCTACATCCGCGCGTCGGCGTGGTGCGCCAAGAACCACTGGTAGGTCGCCGCGATCCCCTCGCGCAGCTCCGTCTTGGCCTTCCAGCCCAGGGCGTGCAGGCGCGAGACATCCAGCAGCTTGCGGGGCGTGCCATCGGGCTTGGTGGCGTCCCAGACGATCTCCCCCGTGTAGCCCACCGCCGCCTGCACCAGCTCCGCCAGCTCGCGGATGCTCACATCCGTGCCCACGCCCGCGTTGAGGAACATCTCGCCTTCGTAGTGATCCATGACGAACAGGCAGGCGTCCGCCAGATCATCCACGTGCAGGAACTCCCGGCGGGGCGTACCGGTGCCCCAGAGCACCACCTCCGCGCGGCCCGCCGCCTTGGCATCGTGGAACTTGCGCATCATGGCCGGCAGCACGTGGCTGCTCTGCAAGTCGAAGTTGTCGCCGGGGCCGTAGAGGTTGGTCGGCATCAGGCTGATGGCGTTGAAGCCGTACTGGCGGCGGTAGGCCTGGCACATCTTCAGGCCCGTGATCTTGGCCATGGCGTACCACTCGTTGGTGGGCTCCAGCCCGCTGGTGAGCAGGCAGTCCTCCGTCATGGGCTGGGGCGCCAGCTTGGGATAGATGCAGGAGGAACCCAGGTCCAGCAGCTTGGTGGCCCCGTACCGGTGCGCGGCATCAATGACATTGGACTGGATCATGATGTTGTCGCGGATGAAGTCCGCCGGGTAGGTGCTGTTGGCCAGGATCCCGCCCACCTTCCCCGCCACCAGGAACACGTACTCCGGCCGCTGCGCCTCGAAATAACGGTACACCGCCGCCTGGTCCGTCAGGTCCAGCTCAGCTCGCAGGGGCAGCAGCAGATTCGCGCAGCCCTCCGCCCGCAGCTTCCGCACCACCGCCGAGCCCACCAGCCCCCGCGCCCCCGCGACGAAAATCCTGGAATCCGGTTGCATGACACCCCCACAGCTTGTGAGACCCAGCCGAGTCATCAGAGGGTAATCTGATTTCTTCATCCTTGGCATCGCACCCTTTCCAGCCGGCAGCCCGCATGACCCCCTCCATCTCCCTCATCACGGTTGTGCGGAACAACCCACTCGTGGCCCAGGCCGTCGCCAGTGGCCTGGAGCAGGCCTTCCCCGGGCGCATCGAGTCCATCGTCATTGACGGCGCCTCCACCGATGGCACCCTCGCCGCCCTGGCCCCCCTTCGCAGCCGCATCGCGCACCTGGTCAGCGAGCCGGACAAAGGCATCTACGACGCCATGAACAAGGGCCTGCGGCTCGCCACCGGCGACCTGGTGGGGCTCCTCAATGCCGACGATCTCTACCAGGACGACCAGGTCTTCGCCCGCGTGGCCCGGGCCTTCGAGGATCCGACGGTCGAGGCCTGCTACGGCGACCTGGTCTACGTGCGCGCCGACAACCCCTCGCGCGTGCTGCGCTACTGGCGCAGTGGCCCGCCCCGGCCCGAGGCCTTCCAATGGGGCTGGATGCCGCCCCATCCAACCTTCTTCGTCCGCCGCGGCGTCTACGAGCGCCTGGGCCTCTTCGACACCCGCTACCGCATCGCTGCCGACTACGAGTTCATGCTGCGCGTCCTCCTCAAGCATCGCCTGAAGACCGCCTACCTCCCCCAGGTGCTGGTCCGCATGAGGGCCGGTGGCGCCTCCAACGGCAGCCTCAAGGGCATCCTGCGCGCCAACGCCGAATGCCGCCGCGCCTTCCGCGACCTGGACCTGCCCTGCACGCCCCTGTTCACGCCCTTGAAGCTGGCGCGGCATGCCCTGCAGCTCCTCCAGAGGCCGCCCCGCACCATTCCCGTGGCGGGCTGAGCCATGTGCGGCATCGCCGGGAGCTTCGCCTACCACCGCGAGGCCCCCCATCCAGACGCCCGTGAAATCCGCCGCATGACCGACGCCATGGCCACCCGCGGCCCCGATGGCCAGGGGCTCTGGACCTCGCCCGGGGAAGGCCGGGTCATCCTCGGCCACCGGCGCCTCGCCATCCTGGATCTCAGCGACACTGGCGCCCAGCCCATGCTGAGCGGGGATGGCCGTCTCGCCATCACCTTCAACGGCGAGATCTACAACCACCGGGCGCTGCGACAGGACATGGAATCCAGAGGCTGGCGCTTCCGCTCCACCAGCGACACCGAAGTGCTGCTGGCCCTCTGGGATGCTCACGGCCCCGACATGGTGCAGCACCTGCGAGGCATGTTCGCCTTCGCCCTGTGGGATGCCCGGCAGCAGAGCCTCTTCCTGGCCCGCGACCCCTTCGGCATCAAGCCCCTCTACTACGCCGATGACGGGAAGTCCCTCCGCTTCGCCAGCCAGGTGAAGGCGCTGATGGCGGGGGGCGGCATCACCTCGGCCCCGAGTCTGGCCGCCTGGGCGGGCTTCCACCTGCTGGGCTACGTGCCCGAACCCCACACGGTGCATCAGGCCATCCGCGCCCTGCCCGCCGGGCAGGCCCTGCTGCTGCGGCGCGACGGCTCGCGGCAAGGGTTCACCCACTTCGACCTCCGCGCCGAACTCGCCGCCGCCGAAGACCAGGCCCTCATCCTGCCCGCCTCCGAAGCCCGGGAGCGACTCCGCGCCGAGCTGGCCGACAGCGTCCAGGCCCACATGGTGTCCGATGTGCCCGTGGGGCTCTTCCTGTCTGCGGGCCTGGATTCCTCCACCCTCACCGCCCTGGCCGCCGAGCGGGCCCCGGCACGCCTGCGGGCCCTCACCTTGGGCTTCCATGAATTCAAGGGCCAACCCGAGGATGAAACGGCCCTCGCCGCCCTGGCCGCCCGCCACATCGGCGTGGACCATGACATCCGCTGGATCACCCGCGCCGATTTCGAGGCCCACCTGGATCACGCCCTGGCCGCCATGGACCAGCCCAGCATTGATGGCATCAACACCTACTTCGTGAGCCTGGCCGCCGCCCAGGCCGGCATGAAGGTGGCCCTCTCCGGCCTGGGCGGCGACGAGCTGCTGGCGGGCTACCCCAGCTTCCGCCAGGTGCCGCGCCTGGCCCGCCTCACCGGCCCCCTCGCCCGCCGCTGGCATGGCCTGGGGCAGCGGTTGCGCCAAGTCGTGGCCCCGCTCATCCCCGCGCACCTGTCGCCCAAGACCGCGGGCCTGCTCGAGTACGGCGGCACGCTCCCCGGCGCCTACCTTCTGCGCCGGGCCCTCCACATGCCCTGGGAACTACCCGCCCTCATGGGCAGCGTGGATGCGGCCCGGGGCCTGGAGGAGCTGGACCTCCTGGGCCGCATGCAGCACTCCATCCAGGGCCTTCGTACCGATCGCGCCCGGCTCATGGCCCTGGAAACCGGCTGGTACATGCAGGGCCAGCTGCTCAAGGATACCGACTGGGCCGCCATGGCCCACAGCCTGGAAGTGCGCGTGCCCTTCGTGGACATCGAGGTGTTCCGAGCCCTGGCCCCCCTCCAGGTAGGCGCCGCGCCCCTGGGCAAGGCCGATCTCGCCCAGGTTCCCGCCGCGGGCCTGCCCGAAGCCCTCCGCACCCGCCCCAAGACCGGCTTCGCCACGCCCGTGCGGGCCTGGGCCGAATCCCTCTATCCCCTGCGGGCCCAGGGACGGCGCCTGCGCGGCTGGGCTCAGGTCATAGCCGACCCCCACCCCCCATTCCGACCGCGGGGATCCAAACGCATCCTCCTCCTGCTGACCGACGGCTACGGCGGCCATGGCGGCATCGCCCAGTACTCCCGCGACCTCATCGAGGCCCTCTGCGCCCACCCCGAGGTGGGCGAGGTGGTGGCCCTGCCCCGGATCATGCCCCACCGGCCCGGTCCCATGCCCGCCAACCTCGTCTGGGAGTCCGCGGCGCTGGGCGGCAAGGGCCACTACCTGGGCGCCCTCGCCCGGGCAGCCCACGATCCCAGGGGCTACGATCTGATCCTCTGCGGCCACCTCAACCTGGTCCCAGCGGCCACGGCGATCTCGCCCTGGATCCGCGCCCCCCGGGCCGCCTTCATCTATGGCATTGATGCCTGGCAGCGCCCGGCCTCCCTGTTTTCGAGGGCGCTGGCCAGAACCTTCGGCCCCATCATCTCGATCAGTGAGATCACCCTCCGCCGCTTCGTGGACTGGAGCGCGGCAACCCCGCGGCGGGCCGCCATCCTTCCCAACGCCATCCACCTGGGCGACTATGCCGCAGGTCCCAAGCCCGACTATCTCCTCAGCCGCTACGACCTGCACGGTAGGCCCGTGGTGCTCACCTTTGGCCGCATGGACAGCTACGAACGCTACAAGGGCTTCGACGAGATGCTGGAAGCCCTGCCGGAATTGCGCCGCCGTATTCCCGGCGTCGCCTATGTCCTCGCCGGGGATGGCAGCGATCAGGCCCGCCTGATCGCCAAAGCCGACCAGCTCGGGGTGCGGGATTCGGTGATCTTCACCGGGCGCGTGGCGGCCCACGAAAAGGCCGACCACTTCCGGATGGCCGATGTCTACGCCATGCCCAGCCGGGGCGAAGGCTTCGGCTTCGTGGTGCTGGAGGCGCTCGCCTGCGGCATTCCCATCGTGGGCAGCACCATGGACGGCACCCGGGAGGCCGCGCGGGACGGGCTCCTGGGCCGCCTCGTCCATCCCGATGACCGCGACGGCCTGGGCCAGGCCATCGCGGCGGCTCTGGCCGAAGGCCGCGGCGCGGTACCCGAAGGACTGGCCCACTTCGCCTTCCCCCAGTTCACCCACCGCACCCATCGCCTGATCGAGCGGCTCTGGACCGGGGATCTCGCATGACCGGCCCTCGCTCCCTGCACATCGTCAGCAGTCTCCGCCTCAGCGCAGGGGGCCCCACCCAGAGCGTGACGCGACTCTGCGAGTCCCTGAACGCCCTGGGGGCCCCCGCTGAAATCGCGACAGTAGCCGATCCGGAAGAGGCCCCTATCCACCCGCCCCATGTGCCGGTCCACGCCTTCCCCCTGCATGCCCCCCTCCGCCTGCGGCGCAGCCCGGAACTGGCGGCCTTCCTTCGCCAGGAAGCCCACCGATTCGACCTGATCCATGTCCACGGCCTGTGGGAATGGCCCGGGCGCTATGCCCGCCGGGCAGCCCTGAGCGCAGGGAAACCCCTCGTCCTCAGTCCCCGCGGCATGCTCGAACCATGGTCCCTGCGGCAGAACGCCTGGGTGAAACGGCTCGCCCTCGCCCTGTGGGAGCGCCGGAACCTGGAAGGCGCCGCCCTGCTCCACGCCACAGCCGATACCGAGGCGGAACAGTTCCGCGCCATGGGCCTCCACACCCCCATCGCCGTGGTGCCCAACGGCCTGGATTTCCCGGATCCCCGCCGGGTGGAGGGAGCGAATCCCCCGATTGCCCTGTTCCTTTCCCGCTTTCATCCCAAGAAGGGCGCCGATCTCCTCCTCCGGGCCTGGGCCACCCTTGCCCCTTCAGACTGGCAGCTGGTGCTGGCAGGGCCAGACCCAGACGGCCTTCAGGCCCAACTGGAGGTTCTGGCCAGGAATCTTGGTTTGGGCGGCCGCGTGGCCTTCCTGGGGGCCCATTACGACGACGCCAAGTGGGATCTGTTCCGCCGGAGCAGCCTCTTCGTCCTGCCCAGCCACAGCGAGAACTTCGGCAACGTGGTGGCCGAGGCCCTCAGCCAGGGCCTGCCCGTCATCGCCACCCAGGGCACCCCCTGGAAGGACCTTGAGCCAAGGGGATGCGGGTGGTGGGTGCCGCCCACCGCCGAGGGCTTGGCCACCGCCCTGAAGGCGGCCCTGGCCCTGCCGCAGACCGCCTTGGCCGACATGGGGCGGAAAGGCCAGGCCTGGGCTCGATCCGCCTTCAGCGCAGAGGCCGCTGCCCGGGAGATGCTGCGACACTACGAGGATCTCTCCGCCCACGGACCCCACCGCCCATGACCACTCCAGACCCGCCAGACACGCCCCTCCCCGTGGATGTCTCCCACTACACCAGCCGCTTCACCTGGAAGCACAAGGTGGCACGGGGCCTGTGGCGCCTGGTATGGATGCTGCTTTTCCGCCCCAGCCCGGCCTTCCTGTACCCCTGGCGCCGTCTTCTTCTGCGAACCTTCGGGGCCCGCCTCGGCGCCAAAGCCGTGACCTATCCCAGCACCAAGGTCTGGGCCCCCTGGAATCTGACCATGGGTGACTTCGCCTGCCTGGGCCCCCACGTGGACTGCTATGCCGTGGATCGGGTTAGCATCGGCGCTCATGCGACCATCAGCCAGCACGCCACCCTCTGCACCGCCAGCCACGACATCACCGACCCGGGCATGCGCCTGATCACCGCTCCCATTGAGATCGGCCCCTCGGCCTGGGTGGCTGCCGGTGCGTTCATCCAGCCGGGCCGCACCGTGGGCGAGGGCGGCGTGGTCGCCGCCATGGGCTGCCTCACGAAGGATGTGGGCCCCTGGGAGGTGTTCGGAGGGAATCCCGCCGTCTTCCTAAAGCGGCGGAAACTGAAAGACCCCCGACCATGATCTCCGTTGTCATCCTCACCTACAACGAAGAGGTGAACCTGCCCGGCTGCCTGGCGAGCGTGGCCTGGTGCGACGACATCGTGGTGTTCGATTCCTTCAGCACCGACCGGACCGTGGAGATGGCCCAGACCGCGGGCGTGCGCGTGGTGCAGCAGCGCTTCGAGAACTATGGCACCCAGCGCGAAGCCGCCCGTGCCACCGTGGCCTACCGGTATCCATGGCTGCTATTCCTGGACGCGGATGAGCGGGTGGACGAGGCGCTGAAACAGGAACTCCTGTCCCTGCCAAGCGAGCCTTCACCCCACGCTGCCTACCGCATGCGGCGCAAAGATCACTTCATGGGGAAGTGGATCCGCCACAGCACCCTGTATCCCTCCTGGTTCACGCGACTCCTCTGGCGTGAAAAGGCCCACTACGAGCCCCGGTCCGTTCACGAATATCCCACCGTGGAGGGCAGTACAGGCAACCTCCGGGGACACTTGATCCATTTCAACTTCAACAAGGGCCTGGAGGACTGGCTGGCCAAGCACAACCGCTATTCCAGCCTGGAGGCCTCCGAAGACGTGAAGAGCCTCGCCTCGAAGCCTGACTCCTGGCGGCACCTCTTCACCTTGGATCCCACCCAGAGAAGACGAGCCCTCAAGGAACTGTCCTTCCGCCTTCCCTTCCGCCCCTTGCTCCGGTTTCTTTACATGTATGTGCTGCGCGGCGGATTTCTGGACGGGTCCAAGGGCTTCACCTACTGCCGCCTGCTGTACTTCTATGAGCTGATGATTGTGTTGAAGATGCAGGAATCGGAACAGAAGAGCCGCGGGCTTTCCGTTTGACTGAACCGATTCTGATTGGAGCAACCATGCAGGATTATCAAGATTATGGGTGGGTCCAGTCCCAGACGCCCGCCCACCTGTACTTGCTTCCGACCCTGCTGAAGGTTCTCGGCCCACGCCAAGACAGACGCATCCTTGACCTTGGCTGCGGCAGCGGTTTCCTCGCAAAAAAGCTCCTCGACCTGGGCTTTGATGTCTACGGCGCGGATGCATCAACAACCGGCATCAGCCTTGCCTCGCAAACCCACCCCGGACGGTTCTTCGTGATCAATTCATCCATTCACGCCCTTCCCCGAGAACTCCAGGGCCGCACCTTTGACACAGTCATCGCCACGGAAGTCATCGAACACCTCTACGACCCCGCGGGGTTCATCCGGTTCTGTCACGCGATCCTGCCACTAGGCGGAGAACTGATCCTTTCCACCCCCTACCACGGCTACCTGAAAAACCTGGCGCTGGCCCTTGCGGGTGCCATGGACAACCACTTCACAGCCCTTTGGCCAGGTGGCCACATTAAGTTCTGGTCGAGGAAAACTCTGGCGGCCCTTGTTGATGCTGAGGGATTCACCGTCACCCGATTCATGGGAAGTGGTCGCCTGCCATTCCTGTGGAAGAGCATGTTTCTGGCAAGCACACGAAATTCACCATCAACATTGGGTGATCACCCTTGAACACAAGTGTCCGGTTGACATCAGTGTAAGATTCTGTAAATTCATTTATTTAACGATTTTTTTGTTCAATACTCCTTGGTGGTGATTTGAACGACGGGAACGGAATTGCGGGTGCTTTGCTGGGGTTAGACCCCAGGGGGCAGAGCCATGAAATCCGGGAAGACGATGTTCACGCAATTGATGGACCTCATGCCGTGGACGGGCTTCGGGCACATTGTGACGAGATATGGTGGCGCCACGATGCCCGAAGACTCTGCTCAGTGGATCCCGTCCGCCGCCGCGCCCTCAAGCTCCTCGCTGTGCCGCTACCGTTCCGGACCCTCCTCCGTTTCCTCTACAGGTATGTCTTCCGTGGCGGATTCCTCGATGGCGCTGCCGGGTTCCACTACTGTCGGCTACTCCACTTCTACGAGCTGATGATCCTGCTGAGAATCCGAGAAGTCCGCCGTTGCTCCTCGGACCTATCCTCGTGATTCCGGAGGCACCGAGCCGCTGGAAGGCCCTCGCCTGGAACCTCTTCGGGCAAGGCGGGGCGGCCCTCCTAGGGCTGGCCCTCATTAAGGTAAGCGTGTCCGCCTTCCCCATATCCGCGTATGGGACCGCCGCCCTGCTGCTGGGCCTCCAGGCCCTGGTGCGCAACACCACCCTGAACCCCCTCCTGAACCTCGCCATCTATACGAGCCGGGAAGAAGAGGCACGATTCGGCGCCGGATGGATCCACGCCGCGACAGGCAGAGCCTTAGGCACCTTGGTAGGCGCCGCCCTTCCCCTGTTCCTGCTCGCCATCTGGGCGCTCCGGATTCCCGTCGAGCGCACCCTACTGGCTGTGGGATGGCTTCTGGTCCTCCTGGCCTCCGAAGCCTTCAAGACCGCGCGGCTGAATCTGCTGCACTGCGATGGTCAGGCCAGTCGCTTCGCCCTGTGGACCCTGGCCGATGCCGCACTCAAACCTGCGATGATTCTCGGATTTCTGGCCACCGGGCAGGAGCGCGGCGCCCTGTCCCTGCTGGCCTGCCATGCCCTGGGGTCCACCCTTTCCCTGGCGCTGACCCTGCTGGACGCCCCCCTACAGCGGCTGGCCCGGGCACAACGGAAAGACAGCCCGCCACACCCCACACCGGGAGCCTGGGTGTCGAGCCACCGGACCTTTCTCCTGCCCCTTGTGGGCGTGGGGCTCACCGGCTGGATCACCGGCCTGAGCGACCGCTACCTCGTGAACCTGTATCTGGGCGCCGAATCGGCCGGACTCTACGCTGGCATCTACGCCCTCTTCAGCTCGCCCTTCCTCATTCTGGGGACAGCCTTCACCCTCGCCATCCGGCCTCGACTCCTGGCGCTCCAGGCCGAGGGCCGCGCGGCCGAGCGGGACCGCTGGTTCCGCCAAGGCCTCGCCGGGCTTGCCCTCGGCGCCTTCGTCCTGGCCGCCATTCTCTACCTGGCCCGGGGCCCGCTGGTCACAGCCCTGCTGCGGCCCGACTACCTGCAAGCCCTGCCCGCCGCCCCGGGGATCCTCTTGGGCAACGCCATCCTGGCTCTGGGCACGAGCCTAGAGCAGGCCTTCTTCGTGACCCACCGCACCCACCTCGTGCTCGCCAAGCAGGTCGCCGGAAGCCTAACGGCCATCCTGGTCGTGCTCTGGATGGCGCCTCGATTCGGCCTTGAGGGCGTCGGGTGGGCTTGCCCGATCTATGCAGCCGTAGAACTTATGTCGGGGATGCTAATTCTTGGGAAGTCAAGGAAGTCCCGGCCTCTATTGCCGATGGCCTAGGTTCCAATGATTCAGGAATTGATTCGATTTTATTATTAAACACTTGCTTAATAATGAATCCCAGAAATAAAATCGTATATGGAAGTCCACCAAAAACTAATGAAAAATTTGATTCTATATTAAATAATGATGAAAGCAGAAACAAAGCGATCAATCCTTGAATCGGATGAAATCCAGAGTACAAAAATCTTATAAGAACGGCATAAATTGTACCAACAAAAAACATTCCAAAAGTAACACCAATTATACCAAAATTTAGATATAATTCTATCATTTGAGGCATATTGACCGATGTGTCATCATCATCTTCCCCCAACCATCCGAAGCGATGTCCCAATTCGTTTCCCCAATTTTCTTTAGGTTTCGAGGGGTACAACACCCTTGGAATTGGCTTCCAAAGCAGGCTATGGTAGGTCTTTCCATACAAATGCGGTACCTGGCTGGGTGTAAAATCAACAACAAACCCAAACATATGAGTGAGATCAAATCGTGATGCCATCGTGTTATAACCAACTAGCAAGGTTTGTGAGTCCAGATTTTCAATCAACACCTGTCCAGCTTCTTGATAAATTTGCACCCTCTGGGCCATCTGCCCAATACCCGAAAATTTTTCTTTATTCGAGGCTGTTTCAAGTTGCCTAAAGGCCGTTTTTAGAAAAAATATTGGCAATAATACAACAAGCGTCATAGCCAGATTTCGCCATGGAATCGTATTTTTTATAAAAACATAAATCAAAAATGCTAATAAAATAATTCTAAGCATTGGATATAACAAACTTGTTGCAAGCGTTGTAAAAACAATAATTGGAAAAAAAACAAACCAATTTGTTAATAAATATACAAATTTTATTATATTTTTTAGTTGAAGATAAAAAAGTCCCGAAAACGCGAATACAAGTAATTCAGATGTTAAGGTGATTACCATTTGAAATGAAAGTGGGACCAATTTAATAAAAGTTAAAAGCCAACCAATTACACCTGCCAAACCTATTAAAACAAGACTTAAACTAGCATCTTTGGCAAGATCAAGTGTAATTTTACGAGAACCAGGATAACTCTTAATAAACAAATAGTATCCAGCCTGCATTGAGATGACACCGATCAGTGCATAAATTTCACCCCAAAGTAGCCCTTCCTGCGAAACAGTAGCCATTGTGTAATAGGGTTCAAATGGAAGTAGTCCAAATGCAAAATAATATATACCATACAATAAAGAAATGAAAGGAAAAAAGGGAAGATGCCTATCCGGAGAGGCAAAATGGCGAATTACTGGGATAAATGACCAAAAAAGGCCAGCCGAGCAGACAGCAACAGAGAACTGCCATTCACTTCTGACCCAGGCACCCACATTCAGTATGACAATAAACCCGGTTAACCACCCGTATGGCCTTCGCATATCGGTTAGGAGTCAAAAGCGATTAGACGACGGATTCGCCCAGGGTCGTTCGCTGCCAAGCCAACAATCATTCCAGCAATTGCAACCATTGCCACGAAAATGCTTCTCCCGGGCCCGTTCTTCTCAATCGGCAGATTCCCCGCATCCAGCACATTCAGGATGGGCATATCGTTCTTTTCTTCGAGCAGGGCCTGCTCGCGGGCGATGGCGAGGGTGGTGACGATCTGGGTGCGGAGCTTCAGCTCGCTATCCAGGCGCAGGCCCTTCAGGCGCACGGCGGGATCGGGGCTCATCAGGTAGTTGCGGTTCCCCTCCAGGTAGGCGCGGAAGGCGCCTTCCGCCTCGGCCATCTCCTCCCGGGCCTCGGCCAGGCGCTTGGCGGAAAAGGCGGCCTTGGCCCCGCCCCGGGTCTGGGCCTTGGACACCACGAACTCGTCCAGCAGCCGCACCAGGCGCTGGGCCACCTGCTGGCTGAGCTGGGGGCTTTCGGTTTCCACGGCGACGGTGAGCAGCTTGGTCTTGAGGTCGCGGGTGATGCTGATGCGCTCGTTGAGGGCCTTCACGGCCCGGTCCAGGTTCTTCTTCCCCAGGTACTCGTAGAGGGTCTGCTGGCGGGCCTGCTCGGCGCCGAAGTACCAGGTGCGCACCTGGAAGGTGAAGCGGGTCTGCAGCAGGGCCTCGCGGAGGGAGCGGCTCTTGAGGATGTCCACATAGGCGGCGTCGGCGCTCTCCTGGCCGGGGATGCTCACGCCCACAGCCGCAGCGGCGGCGGCGGCGGCGCCCAGGCCCCCGCCGGAGCGGGCATCGGCGGGCAGGAGGCGGGCTTCGGACTTGTACTGGTTGGGCAGGGTGAGGGTCACCAGGGCCGTCAGCAGGCCCGCGGCCAGGCCCACCTGCACGGGGCGGCGGAGGGCCGTCCAGCCGGCCTGGAACCGTTCGGCCAGGGCCGGGGACAGAAGGGTGTCGAGGCGGGTCATGGGTGATCCTGGGCTTTCCGGGGGTGGACGGCCGCGGCCGCCCGCAAACCCGCCGCGAAGGCCCACTGGAGGGGCTTCTTCAGGCTGGCCTTGAGGTCCAGGGCTAGGGTTTCCGATGGCTGTGGCATGAGGGGACAGCCTACCAGATTCGGGCCTGCGGGCCCTGCTGAGGGCTCATGCGGATTCCGGGAGGGGGACCACCCGTTCGCGGGCGATCTCGGCGGAATAGGACAGGGCGGCCTGGATATCCTCGGGCTTGAGGCTGGGGTAGCTGGTGACGATGCCCGCAGCGGTCAAGCCCGCCGCGAGGTTATCGAGCACGATGGCCACGGCCAAAGGTGGCCATGACGCGAAGATGTTGCTTAATTGCTCCATTGAATTTCCAATAATCAATGTTTCCGTGGAGCGATTACGCAATAGAATCGCTCCATGGAAGGGAATTGACATGGTTCAAACGACAGAAGGACGGACCTATATCTGGGAGCTGAAGGATTGGCCCAGGTTCACCTGGGATGCCGGTCGGCTGTCTGAAGCACTGGCCTCTGCCAGGCGATCCCAAGGCGAGCTCTTGGGGATGGTGAAAGCGATAGACCAGGTGGCCTCCAACGAGGCTGCCGTGGCCGCCATGGTCCAAGAGGTTGTGAGCAACAGCGCCATCGAGGGTGTGGCCCTCAACATGGAATCGGTCCGCGCCTCCATGCTGCTTCGGCTTGGGGTCGTGACAGGCCTGACCCAGGTAGCAGGGGTTCAGCACGTGGATCCCATTGTCGGCGTCCTGACTGAAGCAACACAGGGGTACCGTGACCCCCTGACCACTGAACGGATCTTTGGGTGGCATCGAGCCCTATTTCCAAAGGGAATTCAGGAAGGGATTCGCGTGTTCCCGGCAGGGATCCTGCGCGGGGAGGGACCCATGGTGGTCGCCAGTCCTGGGCGGCACATCGGACTACCTCCCACGATCCATTTCGAGGCCCCTGGCCGGGAAGTGCTGGAGGGAGAGGTGGAGGCCTTCCTCGCCTGGTTCAACGCTCCGCCCGCGGGCCTCGATGGCTTGTTCCGAACTGCACTTGCCCACCTTTGGTTCATCACCGTCCATCCGCTGGCTGATGGAAACGGCCGTATCGCCCGGACCATCACCGATCTGGCTCTGTCCCAGGATGAACAGTTACCCCTCAGGTACTACTCCTTGTCCGTTCAGATCATGCGGAACAAGCAGAACTATTACGATGCCTTGGAGAATGCCCAACGAGGCGGGATGGACATCACAGACTGGCTGGCGTGGTTCCTTTCCCAGGTGTTGCAGGCAACCCGGCATGGTGTTCGGGAAGTGGCCATGGTGATGGCTCGGAGCCGATTCTGGGCCATGGCCCGGAAATTCAGCCTCAACCCCCGGCAGGAGATGGTTTTGAAGGCCATCCTCTCGCCGATGAGCCGGGAAGACGCTGTAAGCAATGCCTACTACTGCAAACTCGCCGACACCAACCGGACCACCGCATCGCGAGACCTGGCCGAGTTGGTGGGCATGGACCTTCTGCGTCCCTATGGGGCCGGTCGAAGCGCCTCCTACCGGGTTGACCTTGATCGGTTCACGCCGGACTGGGCTCAACTCAGCACCAGCTAACAGACGAACGCACCAGAAGATTCGATGCGCGACACCGGAGGGATGGACCGTGGTGTCCACCGTGGGGTTCACGGCCAGCTGGCTGCCGCTGGTGACGGGGGATTTGGCGGCGATGAAGCTGGTGATGACGGGGGCCGGTGGGGGGGGGGTGGCGGGGTGGACCCACCCCCACCCCCGCCGCCGCAGGCGAACTGAAGCACTGTCCCCAGGGCCGCGAGCGCGAAGACCCGGAAGGCTTCACGGAAGGTGGCGCGACGAACGGGGTTCTAGGACATGGGTTACTCCCTGGAATCTGGGCGAGGCCCGGGCATGGCGTCTTCAGGTAAATCTCATAAAAAAAGGGGGAGGGATCGCTCCCTCCCCCCATTAAATGGTCTTTCGTCGGATGGCGGGCAGGACCTGGATCCCCCGGGCGGATCGCTCCGCCCGGGGGGCCGTGTCACAGTCCGTTGAACCGCAATCCGCTCACATTGGTCACCAGGTTGGCGTAGCTGAAGGAAGCCGGTGTCCAGGTGGCGTAGACGCCCGAGGCACTGAGGGATCCCGTCCAGCCCGTGGGCACCCGGAAGGTGAAGTTCCCATTGGCATCCGTCAGAACGCTTCCACCCGTGCTGAGGGTGATGGTCACGCCCGGGATGCTAGTGCCGTTGCCATTGACCTGGGCCCGGGCGCGGCCCGAGATGGTCTGGACGGTGATGAAGTCCTGGATCATGGCGCTGGCCAGAGGCACGGCGACGGTGACGTTCGTGGGGTTGAACAGGAACCCGGCCCGGGTGGGCGTGATGGTGCCCGTCCAGCCGGCCCGGACATAGAGGTTATAGGCGCCGGTGGCATCGGTGAGGATTGCGCCTCCTCCGTTGTTGAGGGCCACGCGGACACCGGCCAGACCCGCACCGTTGGTGGTGATGGTGCCGGAGAGCAGGAAGGTCTGGCCCGCGGTGAAGTTCTGGCCCGCGGGGCTGGCAGTCACATTGGTCAGGTTGCGGGCCGCGGGCGAGAACACCCAGCCCACGAGCGCGGGCGTGAGCGAACCGCTCCAGCCGGAGGGCACGTAGTGGGTGTAGAGGCCGCTGGCATCCGAGACCGCAGTCCCGCCACCGTTGGAGAAGGTGACGGTCACACCCGCCAGGGGCAGGGGCGGCACGGCGTTGGTGTTGATGGCGCCGTAGACACGAACGGCGATGACGGCGGTGTAGTTCTGCGCGGCCTGGTTGGTGGTGATGGCCGCGTAGCTCGTGGAGAACGGGGTGATGAAGTAGCCGGGCCTGCTGGGCGTGACTGTGCCGGTGTAGGGCACAGGTACGGACAGGCTGTAGTTGCCGGAGGCGTCGGTGAGCACACTCTGACCGGTGCTGAAGGTCAGCGTGACGCCAGAGAGTCCGATGGCATTGAGGGTGACCTGACCCGAGATCGTGGCGGCCTGGGTCGCGGCGAAGTTCTGGGCGGTCTGGTCAACCGAGACTGCCGCGTAGGCGCGGGAGGCCGGAATGAAGGTGAAGCCGGCCAGCGAGGCGGTGATGCTGCCGGTCCAGGGATTGGACAGAGCCGCGATGCTGTAGTTGCCACTGGCATCCGTGACGGTGGTCTGACCCGTGCTGGCGGTCAGGGTGACGCCGGCGAGGCCGGTGGCGCCCTGGGTGACGGTTCCGGAGAAAGTCAGCGCAGGCAGGCTGGCCACGAAATCCTGGCCCACCTGATTGAGGGTCAGGGTGGTGTAGGTGCGGGTGCCAGGCGCGAAGACATAACCCGCCAGGGTCGGCGTGATGGTGCCGGACCAGTTGGTGGGCACGGCGGCGGTGTAGGTGCCTGTGGCATCCGAAATGAAGGTTCCGCCACCGTTGCTGAAGGTGAGGGTGACGCCGGGCAGGTACTGGCGGGGCACGGAGTCAATGTAGGTCCGGCCCGAGATGACTGGCGTGTTGATGATGCTGTAGCTGATGGTCGTGGTCGCGTCGGGAACCGCAGCGGCCGGGAGGGTGGTGACGACGTCTGCCGTGACAGCGTAGGTGCCGCCCGCGAGGGACATGGACGCGGGCAGGGTGAACTTCGCGTTCGTGCTGTAGGCCTGGAGGACGATGCCGTCCACGGAGAACTGGTACTGGTAGCTGGTGGAGCCGATGCCCGTCGCCGTGAAGATGATGGTCTTGGTGGAGGGCTGCGGGCTGGGCAGGTTGGGCAGAAGCTGGACGCCGGTGGCGGGGCCAGGGGTGATGGTATAGGGGATGGTGGCGCTGACGATGGCGCTGGCAGCGCTGGTGCGCGCGTCCACGGTGACGGTGTAGACACCGACGGCCTGGGTGGCGGGCATCAGATAGGTGGCCGCGGTGCTGAAATCCTGCACCAGGGTGCCGTTGACGGTGAAGCGGTACTGGAAGGTGGCGGGGCCGGTGGCCGAGCCCAGGGCGGTGAAGGTGACGGCGGTGCCCTTGGTGACCGAGGTCAGCGGCAGGGCATCGAGGGTCACACCGGTGGGTGCGGTGACGGCACCGGGCACCACGGTCACGGGGCCGGCGGCGAGCGCCGAGTCACCCTTCTGGTTGTAGGCGATGACGCGGTAGTCGTAGCTGGTGCCAGACACCGTGGTGAAATCGGTGAAGTTGTTCTGGTCAGGAACGGTGGCGCCGAGCTTGGTGAAGACGGCTTCACCGTTGGGGCCGGGATTGCGCTCGACGCGGAAGCCGGTTTCATTGATGGAGCCATCGGTCCAGGCCAGGTCCACACGGGTGGGCCCGTTGACGGTGGCGGCCAGGGCCGAGGCTTCCGTGGGCACGATGGTGGCCACGTTCAGGACCACGGGGCGCATGAAGTCATTTTCTTCGTGGCCCAGGATGTGGCAGTGCCACACGTATTCCCAGCCGTAGTCGGTGACGGCGTTGGGCACCATGAGCGGGTTCCCGAAGTCACCCATGTTCGGGCGGATGACCAGGTCGGTGATCTGGATCAGGGCGTTGGTGTCCTTGGTGGGATCTATGACGCGCTGGCTGTTGGGGAGAACGAAGGGGAGCTGGGGCGAGATGGGCCGGAGGGCGACGACGATGTCCTCCAGGGGGTTCATCTTGACGGTTTCCTTCCAACCGAGTTCATTGGCCTCGGGGAAGCGCACGGCGCCATCCCAGCCCACGCGGTTGACGATCTGGACATCAAAGAGGTGGAAGTGGACGGGGTGGGTATCCACGCCGTTGTGGGTGATCTTCCAGAGCTGGGTGGTGCCATCGGTCAGGACTTCCGTGGCGGGTTCGGCGTAGCCGATGGGGATGGTGGTCTGGTTGTTGAAGTTGGTGAACGGCAGCTCGATGGCGAGGGTGCTGTTCATGCGGCCGTAGTTGGTTTCGAAAAGCTCATGGATGGCCTTGGCCTGCAGCGGCATGACCGTGGGCACGCCGTTCTCGGTCTTGACGTAGCTCAGTTCGTTGCCTTCGATGGTGGCGTAGGTATCGGTCGCCACGGTGGTGTTCATGGCCGAGTTGTAGAAGGTCTGCGGCACGATGGGAATGTGCTGGGTGGCCGCGAAGGCGCCATGGGACGTCGAGGTGGACGTGAAAGCCGCGTTCAGGGCTACGAGGTCGAAGGGGGCCGCGGGGGTGCCCACGATCTCGACCTGCATGAGGGTGCGGGTGTTGGGGCCGTAGCCTTCCAGGGTGCTCGGCGCGCCGCCGGTGGCGGTCTGGTCTGGGGCACCGGTGAAGTAGTCGAAGCGGATGTCGAAGGCCGGGATGGGCGCCAGCATGTCGCTGTAGAGGATGAGCTTGGAACCACTGGGGACGGAGGAGAAGTCCACGATGACATCGGCCCGCTCGGCGGCCATCAGGAAGAGGCCGTGGTTGAGGACGCTCAGCACGACGATGTCGCGGCGGTTCATGTTGTAGGTGGTGGCCTGGGAGGGGATCACCACGGGGGCGGGCAGGAAGCCGCTTTCGTTGCCGATCTGGATGATGTCGGGTCCCTTGGTGCGGAAGTCCACCACGCCGCCATCGCGGCCATCGGTGGGCCAGAGGGGGACGCCGTTCTCATCCAGGGGCCCCTGGATGGCTTCGGCCGGGGTGGCCGGGATCATCTTGACTTCGGTGGGATGCAGCGGATCGGCGTAGTAGAAACCCATGCCAAAGGGCCGGTCGTTGGACGCATTCAGGATGCGGAAACGGTAGGCCTTGGGTTCGAGGGTCAGCTTGGGATAGGCCGTGCCGTTGATCACGGGGGTGTCGAGGAAGGACTCGATCACCAGGGAGGGGTTGGGGGTGCCGGGGTAGTCAGGATCGCCAGGGTTCGCACCGGGCTTGGGGCCGTGGGCGGTGGGGATGCTGTTGGGGGCGGTATCGGACACGGGCAGCGGGGGCCAGAACCACGGGCCGTAGTCCCACCGTCCCATGGCGTTGGCGCCGGAGGGATCGCCGGGATTCTGGTTGGGCATGTAGACATGGGGGTACCACAGATCGCCGTAGCCGCCCCAGTTATTGATGTCCCAGGTGGGATCCCCGGCCGCCAGGTCGCTGGGGCCAGGAATGAAGGTCTTGTCCTGGATGATGAGGGGGATGCCGTAGTTGTAGACGCCCCCGCCGTTGTTGGGCAGGATGCCGTCCGTGATGAGCTTTCTCTCCACGGGATCCACGAGCAGGTACCCGGCAGCCTCGCCCGCGTAGACGTTCAGGCGCGTGAGGCCAAAGGTATGGTCGTGGTAGAACATGAGCCGGCTGCTCTGCTGGTTCGTGTAGAAGTAGGTGGCGATGCCATCATCCGCCGTGGGATTGGGGAACAGGTTCCCGGGGCCCACCATGTCCGGCACGTTGGCGAAGGAAGCGCCCTTCTTGTTGGGGGTGGGATCGCCCGCGGGGGTGATCCACTGGTGCGGGGTGCCGTCACTGATCCAGGGGTTGAGACCGCCGTGGAGGTGCAGTTCGGCGCGGTTCTGGGTGAAGGTGGAGCCGCCCGGCCCGGTGCCGGAGCCCATGAGGCTGGTGTCCACGGGCAGCAGGAGGTTGCCGGCGGCGCCGGTGGGGAGCTGGTTGCGGAAGGTGACGCGCACGGGCCGATCCCGCTCGGCGATGATGAGGGGCCCGAGGTAGTGGGCCCGGCCGTCCCCCTGGTTGTCCTTGTAGCCCCGGAGGCGGGTGGCAGGCAGGTCCGAGTGCAGCTGCTGGGTGTAATCCACCAGGCTGATGTCGTAGTAGTCGGAACCCGGGAAGAGGGTGGTATTGGGCACGGCCACGGGGATGAAGTTGCCAAGGTTGTTGGCATTCGCCGCGCCCAGGCCGGGGAGCGTATCCACGAACTTGCGGATGAGGGGCGTGTTCGTCCAGTTCGGGATGACGCCACCCATGTAGTCAGGGGTGCCCAGGGGATCCATGATCCCGGGAGGGGCGGCGATTCCGGGGGTGGGTACGAAAGCCTTGGCGGACAGGGGCTTGCCCTTGGCCGCGGCCATGGCGGCCTTGGCGGCTTCGCGCCTGGGCCTGGCGCGCTCGGCAGCGGCCAGGCGGGCCTGGGCCAGGGCGCGACGCCGGATGGCCCGCTCGACGATGGCGGCCTGATCGGCATGGGCGGTGGGGCCGATGGTTTTCGGCGTCGGTTCCTGCCCTGCGGGCCGTTCGGCGTAGAGGCCGATTCCCACCAGCAAGGCCGCGGCGAGCGCCAGCAGACGGGTTAAGGGCTTCAACATGGGGCACCTCACTGTGGAAAACTTCGGATGGGGTATCAATGGCCGGGGGATGGGAAGGCGAGAGACCCGTGGGATCCACGTGATCCCGGGCCTTGACTGCGACAATTTGTCCTAATTCCCCCAAGAGTCCTCTGATCCGGGGACTCGGGGTATGGGGAGTTCCCCCCATTGGATGGGTGGGAAGGCAGTAATTTTGCCGTCGTGCCTACCGGCCTGCCTCACCGCGGGGCGCGAATCCGCCCCGCGGGCGGCGGGAAGCCCCCGGATAGACCCGGGCCACCCGGGGCCGCCCCCTGCGCCTTTGGGGGCGGCGGACGGTTCAGCGCGCTGGGGCTGGTCTTCGTGGTCCCTGGGGCGGTGCCTGGATCAGTCGTAGATCTCGGCGCTGGACAGGAAGCCCGCCCCGGCGCCACCGGTGATGAGTGCTTTCCCGTCCTGGAGGACCGTGGCGGTATGCGCCTGGCGCCCGGTGGTCATGCTCCCCGTGGCGGTGAAGAGACCGGTGGCGGGGTCGTACAGCTCCGCCGAGGAGAGCAGGAGGGCGGGCGACCCCGAGCCGATCCCGCCCGCCACCAGCACCATCCCCGTGGGGAGGAGCGTGGCCGCGTGCAGACGGACCCGGATGTCCAGGAGGTTTCCAGTGGCGGCGAAGGTGCCGGTGGCCGGGTCGTACAGCTCGACGCTGGTGGTGGCCGCGCCGCCCACCACCAGCACCCGGCCATCGGGCAGGACCGTGGCGGAATGGTAGGACCGGGGAACCGCCATCGTTCCGGTGGCGGTGAAGGTCTCCGTGGCGGGATCGTAGCGTTCGGCGGTGGCCAGTGCGGTGGTTTCGAAGCCCCCGGCGATGAGGATCTGGCCGTCGCCCAGCAGCGTGGCGGTATGGACGGCCCGGGCCGTGAGGGGCGCATGGGCCGTGGCCGTGAAGACGCCCGTGGCCGGATCGTACAGTTCGGCGCTGGCGAGGTAGGTGCTCAGGGTGCGCCCGGCGACGAACAGGACCTGGCCGTCCGGCAGCAGGGTGGCGCTGTGGTCGGACCTCGCCGCGAGGAGGCTCCCGGTGGCCGTGAAGCTCCCCGTGGCGGGATCATAGATCTCGGCGCTGGCAAGGACGGTGCTGTAGCTGGTGCCACCGGCGATGAGCACCTGGCCGCTGGGCAGCAGGGTGGCGCTGTGGAATTCCCGCGGGGTGGCGAGACTGCCGGTGGGGCTGAAGGTCCCCGCGACGGGATCGTACAACTCCGCGGTGCCGAGAGGGGTCCCATTGAAGCCCCCCGCGATCAGCACCTTGCCACTGGGCAGCAGGGTGGCCGTGTGGGAGGCCCGGGCGGCGGCGAGGCTGCCGGTGGCGGTGAAGAGGCCAGGGCCCGCGGTGCTGAGCACGATGAGGGTCGCGCTGGCGCTGGTGACGCTGCCACCGAAGGCATCGGAGACCTGCACGCTGAAGGCCGTGCCGCTGTCGGCCAGCGCCGCAGTGGGCGTGGTGTAGTCGGCGGCCAGGGCCCCGGGGATGGTGAGGCCATCCTGCAGCCACTGGTAGCTGAGGGTCCCCAGGCCGGCGGCAATGACCTTGAAGGTGGCCGTCTGGCCCACGAGGATGGACTGGTTCGCGGGCTGAGCGGTGATGGTGATGGCCGGCGCATTCACGGTGAGGCTGAGGGTGGCCGTGGTGCTGCCCGTGCTGTTGGTCCCGGTCACGGTGTAGCTGGCGGCGGCGGTGACGGTAGTGGGGATGCCTGAGATCACGCCCGAGGCGGGATCCAGGCCGAGCCCGGCGGGCAGCGCGGGGCTCACGGCGTAGGACGCGATGGCACCGCCGCTGTGGGTGGGGCTGTTCGCGGGGATGGCAATGCCCACGATGTAGACAGCGGGGTTGGCGGGGTAGGCGAGGGCGCTGGGGGCTTCGACGACCTCCTTGCAGCTGAGCCCCAGCAGCGCCAGACCGAGGAACATTGCCGACCATCCACGACCAAAAACACGCATGACCACCTCAACCCGGAAAGAGAGTACTGGGGAGAAATGATAAAGCATATGGGCTGCTTCTCAGTGGACCACCCACTCGCTCTTGCGGACGAGTTTCGGTTCGGGGCCGGGGCTGAGCTGCATGAGATAGCAGCCCTTGGAGGCGTAGCGCTGGCCGGGGCCGAAGCTGAGCCGGAGAAAGTCCGGCAGGATGTGGTCGCGCTGCATGCCGAGGCGATCGAGCAGATTGTCCCGGTAGACATTGCGGTCCATCTCGATGAGCCCGGCCTGGAAGAGCTGGAGCAGGGCATAGGTCCGGGTGGAGATCCGCGTTTCGGGCTTGTGCCTGGAGAGCCCCGCGAGCAGCGAGTTCGCGTATCTGGACACGGCCGGTTCGTCTTTGGGATCCCGGTACGGATAGGTGATCCAGGTGAAGGCGCGGGCCTTCTCGGGCAGGGCGTAGAGCTTCGTGCCAAGTTGGCGGGAGGACATGATGACGACCCCTGGGCGGTCCACCTCATCCGCCAGACCGTCGAGGGCGTCAAAGGTTCCGGCGGCGGTCCACAGCAGGACCGCGGTGGGTTTCTCCTGCTGGAGCATGGTGCGCAGGGAGGCGAGGCTCACCGTCTCCCCCTGCCCCAGACGGATCTCCTTCACCGCGCCCGCGCCCAGTTCCTGCCAGGTTTCGCGGAATCCCGCGGACAGGTCGCGTCCTTCGGGGCCGTCCTGGATGATCTGGAGGACGCGGCTGGCGGGAGCGGGATCCTCCAGGCCCCGGAGGTAGCGGGCGGCGGCCTGCCCTTCCTGGAAATAGCCCTTGGAGAAGTACTGGGTGTACCAGTCGGTGTCGGAGATCACGGGGAAGTCGGTGATGGGGAAGAGGCAGGGCAGCCGGCGGCTTTCGCAGAAGGTGTGGATGGGCTTCCAGTCGCCGTAGGAGATCCCGCCGAGCAGGGCGAAGACCGGTTCCTTGGCCAGGTGGGCCCCGAGCTGGGACGCCCAGGTATCGGACGGGCCCTTCAGGCGCCAGACCGAGAGGGCCAGTTTGCGGTAGGCGCCCCGCATCTCCTGCCCGCCAATGCTCATGTACATGCGGGTGCCGAAGACGCTGGCATGGGCGTTGTGCCGGGCCACGAAGTTGTTCATGGGCACGAGCATGGCTTCCTGGTCCTCGGCGCTGACCTCATCCGTGATGACCGTGGCGACCCGGAGGGTGGTGGTATCCACCCCGGGGGATAGCTGGGCCGAAAGCGACCACAGGTAGTGGACCAGGATGGCCATGTCCGGATCCTTCAGATCGTAGCGGGGCATGACGGGATTCAGTTCGCGCCCTCCGGGATCGAGGCCGGTGCGGAGGACGTGGGCCAGGGACGCATCGGTGTACGGCGGTCGCGCCGCGGGGGTCTGGACCCGGAGGCTCTTGCGCTCCTCGGGCGAGAGGTTCGGGTACTTCCGGTAGCGGGTCCGCCCAAGCTTGGTGCCATTGGTCGGCAGGGTGACCACGCCGCCTTCGAAGGTCCCGAGGCCGCTCCGCACATGGCAGCTGACGCAGGTGAAGGCCGTGCCGGCCACGGGCACATCCCCGCTCACCACGGACTGCATGGGCTCGCCGGAAGGGAGGATGCCTTCGCGGTACATGCGCTCGCCCAGGGCCAGGGCCTTGTCGGCTGGCAGACCGGCCACGGTCTTGGGTTTGGCCTTCAAGGCCTTCTCCGGGGGAGCGGCAGCCAGGGACAGGGCCAGGAGGCACGCGATCGCGGCACCGCGTGCGAGGCCGGAAGTAAACCCGGGCCCGCTCACAGGATCCCCACCTTGCGGCACTCGGCCACGAATTCGGAGGAGCTCATGAGACCGAAAATCCTGATCCATTTCCCGGTCTTCGGATCCCGGATGAGCGTCAGGGGGTAGTGGGACATCTTGTTGGGGATGTAGGCGTTGAAGGCGCGCATGGCCTTGTCTATGTCCTCGCGCTGGCCGGTGAAGAAATCCCATCCGGGCCTGGCCCGGTACCGCTTGAGGTAGTCGCGCATCACCTTGGGGGTATCGTTTTCGGGATCAATGGAGATGGAGACCAGGTGGACCTTCGGGGCGCCGGGAGGCAGCTTCGCCTGGAGGTTGGCGTAGCCCGCGGACAGGACGGGGCAGATGGTGGTGCAGGTGCCGAAGATGAAATCCACGATGACGGGCTCGCCGGATTCAAGCATGGCCTTGAGCTTCACCTTGGCCCCGTCCTGGTTCACCAGCGTCACGTCGGGCACCGTGTAGCTTTCCACGGTCCGCTTGATGGGTGGGGGGGCCTGGGCGAGCAGTCCGCCGGGCGTGGCTGCCAAAAGGCCAAGGACCAGTCCGGCGAGGTGCCATGTGCGTGGGTTCATGCTTCGATCTCCCCGGGGCCTGCCGTGACAGATATCTCGGCCCAGCTTCTGGCCAGACCGTTAGACTGATTTTTCCATCAGACCATGGGTTCGCGCAAATCATGATTTGAAGATTTTATTCTATAAATATACAAATAATGTAACTTCATTAATTCGCAATCCAATTGAAATATCATGAATTCAAACTATACTCCAACCATGCACCCTCGTCGGCTCTCCCCCCAACTGCTGGATCGTGCCTCCCATTACCCCGTTGTCACCCTCACGGGGCCGCGCCAATCGGGAAAGACGACCCTCTGCCGGGCGCTGTTTCCCGAACTGCCCTACAGGTCCCTGGAGTCGCTGGATCATCGCAGGTTCGCACAGGAAGACCCCCGGGGCTTTCTGGAGGAGATCCCCGAAGGGGCGATCCTGGATGAGATCCAGCGGGTGCCCGATCTGGTGTCCTATCTTCAGGAAGAAGTGGACCGCGATCCGCGACCGGGCCGATTCATCCTGACTGGAAGTGAGAACCTCTCCGTCAGCGCCACCGTTTCTCAATCCCTAGCCGGCAGATCGGCCCTGCTCACCCTGCTGCCGCTGAGCCTGGATGAACGCCAAGCCTTTCCAAACGCGCCCACGGATCTATGGACCAGCCTCCTGGCCGGTGGATACCCGCGCATTCCTGACCAGGGAATTCAACCTGGGGTGTGGCTGGGCGACTACGCCCGTACCTATGTGGAACGGGATGTCCGTCAGCTTCTACAGGTCTCGAATCTACGCATGTTCGAGACTTTCCTCTCCCTGGTGGCAGGCCGGACGGGGCAGGAACTGAACGCCTCGAGCCTGAGCGGCGACGTCGGAGTATCGGTGAACACCATCCGTGCGTGGCTTTCCGTTCTTGAAGCCAGCTACCTCATCGTGCTCCTGCCGGCCTGGCATCCCAATCACCGGAAGCAGTCCATCAAAGCGCCCAAACTGCATTTCCTGGATTCAGGCCTCGCATGCCATCTCCTGGGCATCCAGACGGTTCAGCAATTGGCCATGCACCCTTTGCGGGGGGCGTTGTTTGAATCCTGGATGGTTTCAGAGGTAATGAAAGCCCGTCTTCATGCAGGACGTCCGGCGCGGATGTTTCATTACCGCGAAGCCAGAGGACCCGAGGTGGATCTCCTGGTCCAATCCGAGGCCGGATGGATCCTTGCCGAGGCGAAGTCGGGGGCGAGCGTGGACATGAGTTTCTTCCAGCCCATGGAGGCTCTGGCGAGCCGACTCTCCGAAGACAGCCCTGTGGAGCGGCGCCTGATCTACGGAGGGAGGGACTCCTACCGGCGCCAGCAGGTGGCGGTGACTGGATGGGCCCAAATCCAGGACCGGGCCTGGCAAGGCTTGAACCGCTGGTGATATACGGCTGAATGAAAAACGGCCCGCCGAAGCGGGCCGTTCGGGGTGCAGCGGACGGACTACAGGTCTTCGCCGTCTATCTCGGTCATGCCCTGCAGTTCCTCGACATGCTGGGCCATGCGGGCGTATTCGTCGTCGAAGTCCTCGCCGCCCTGGAATTCATTGAGGCTGGGTTCGGGGTACTCGCCCTCCTCGATGTCCAGGTTGCGGTAGATGGCCATGCCGGTGCCCGCGGGAATCAGGCGGCCCAGGATGACGTTCTCCTTGAGTCCGCGCAGGTAGTCCACGCGGCCTTCGAGGGCGGCCTCGGTGAGGACGCGGGTGGTCTCCTGGAAGCTGGCCGCCGAGATGAAGCTTTCGGAGGTGAGCGCGGCCTTGGTGATGCCGAGCAGCAGGGGCTCGCAGGTGGCGGGGACGCCGCCATCCTTGAGGGCCTGTTCGTTGATCTCCTTGAACCGGTGCTTGTCCACCTTCTCCTCGACGATGAGCGGGGTGTCGCCCACGTCGGTGATGAGGACCCAGCGCATCATCTGGCGAATGATCACCTCGATGTGCTTGTCGTTGATGGTCACGCCCTGGGCCCGGTAGACCTCCTGCACCTCGTTGACGAGGAAGGCCTGGAGGGCCTTGTCGCCCTGGACCTTGAGCAGGTCGTGGGGGCTGACGGCGCCCTCTGTGAGCTTCTCGCCGGCGCGGATCTCATCGCCGTCCTGCACCTGGATGTGCTTGCCGCGGGGGATGAGGTAGTCACCCTTCTCGCCCGTCTCGGCTTCCACCGTGACCTTCTGGCTGCCACGGACGCGGTTGCCGTACTTCACGAACCCGGTGAGCTCGCTGATGATGGCGGGATCCTTGGGCTTGCGGCCTTCGAAGAGCTCGGTCACGCGCGGCAGGCCGCCCGTGATGTCGCTGGTCTTGGCCTGCTGGCGGCTGGTCTTGGCGATGACGTCGCCGGGCAGCAGCTCCTGGCCTTCCTCCACCTCGATGTAGGCGCCGGTGGGGATGTTGTAGCGCTTGAGGACCTTGTGGTTGTCCCCCTTGATGTTGATGTGGGGATGGATCTTGTCGTCGGTGGGATCAATGACCTTCTTGCGGAAGTTGCCGGAGATCGGATCCTTTTCTTCCTGGTAGGAGACGTTGAGTTCGAACTCCTTGAAGTCGGCGAGGCCGCCCGCTTCGGTGAGCAGCACGTCGTTGTAGGGATCCCACTCGGCCAGGACGGTGCGGGGCTCGACCTTTTCCTTGTCCTTGACCTTGAGCACGGCGCCGGAGGCGATCTTGTACCGCTCGCGCTCATTGCCGTCCCCGTCGGTGACGAGGAGGTAGCCGTTGCGGGTGAGGGCCACGATCTCGCCCTTGCGGTTGACGACGGTCTTGCGCTGATCCTTGGTGTTTTCAAGGCCCTCGAACTTCACGACGCCTTCAATCTGGGCTTCGTGGGTGCTCTTCTCGGAGGTGCGGCTCGCCGCGCCGCCCACGTGGAAGGTCCGCATGGTGAGCTGGGTGCCGGGTTCGCCGATGGACTGGGCGGCGATGACGCCCACGGCTTCGCCGAGATCCACCCGGCGGCCGGTGCTGAGGTTCAGGCCGTAGCACAGGGCGCAGATGCCGCGCCGCGCCTCGCAGGTGAGGGTGGAGCGGATCCTGACCTTGGCGATGCCGCTGGTCTCGATCTTGAACGCCAGCTCCTCGGAGATCAGGGTTCCCGCCGGAGCGATGATCTTGGCCGCATCGTAGGGATCCACGATGTCATCAAGGCAGACGCGGCCCATGATGCGGTCGCGCAGGCGCGAGCGGATGGTGCCATCGCTGTTGACGATGGCCTCCACCTCGATGCCGTTGAGGGACTGGCAGTCGTCCTCGTTGACGATGACGTCCTGGGCCACGTCCACCAGCTTGCGGGTGAGGTAGCCGGAGTCGGCGGTCTTCAGCGCGGTGTCCGCGAGACCCTTGCGGGCGCCATGGGTCGAGATGAAGTAGTCGAGGACGCTGAGGCCTTCCTTGAAGTTGGCCGTGATGGGGGTCTCGATGATGTCGCCGCTGGGGCGGGCCATGAGACCGCGCATGCCGGCCACCTGGCGGATCTGGGTCTTGGATCCGCGGGCGCCGGAGTCGGCCAGGATGTAGATGGAGTTGAGGAACTCACCGGTTTCGTTCCGCTTCTCCAGTTCCTTCATCATGTCGGCGGCCACCTGGTCGCTGGTCTTGCCCCAGACTTCGAGGATCCGGTTGTAGCGGGTGGACGAGTCCAGGCGGCCTTCATAGGCCTCCTTCTCGATGGCGCGGACTTCATCCGATGCGATCTTCAGCAGCTTGGCCTTGGTGTCGGGCACGACGAGGTCGTCAATGCCCACGGACACGCCGGCGCGCATGGCCCAGTAGAAGCCGGTGTCCTTCATGGCATCCAGCATGCGGATGGTCACTTCCGGCCCGTTCAGCTTGTAGGCGCGGTTCACCAGGGAGAGCAGGCCGTCCTTCTTGAGCAGGCCGTTGACGAAGGGAAGCTCGGGGGGCAGGGCCTGGTTGAAGAGGACGCGGCCCACGGTGGTGGTCTTGATCTGGTTCTTGACGGTCTCCGCGGGGGCCTCGAAGACCTCCTGCTCGGAGTTCTTCTTGGGATCCTTCGCGTGCCAGGCCTCGGTGTCCACCCATTCGCCGGTGTAGCGGATCTGGATGATCGTGTGCGTGTCCACGACACCCGCCTCGTGGGCGGCCACCACGTCATTGAAGTTGGCGAAGACCATGCCCTCGCCCTTGCGGCCGGTGCGCTTCTTGGTCAGGTAGTAGCCACCCAGCACGATGTCCTGGCTGGGGACCACGTTCGGGCGGCCGTTGGCGGGGTTGAGGATGTTCTGGGTGGACATCATCAGCACCTTGGCCTCGATCTGGGCCATGGGGCTGAGGGGCACGTGCACGGCCATCTGATCGCCGTCGAAGTCGGCGTTGAAGGCGGTGCAGACGAGGGGGTGCAGACGGATGGCCTTGCCTTCGACCAGCACGGGCTGGAAGGCCTGGATGCCCAGACGGTGCAGGGTCGGCGCGCGGTTGAGCAGGACCGGGTGGTCCTTGATGACCTCTTCGAGCACGTCCCAGACCTCGGGGCGGCCTTCCTCGACCATCTCCTTGGCCTGGCGGATGGTGGCGGCGTAGCCCTTGTGCTCGAGCCGGTTGAAGATGAAGGGCTTGAAGAGTTCGAGCGCCATCTTCTTGGGCAGGCCGCACTGGTGCAGCTTGAGGTCGGGACCCACCACGATGACGGAACGGCCCGAGTAGTCCACGCGCTTGCCGAGCAGGTTCTGGCGGAACCGGCCCTGCTTGCCCTTGAGGGCGTCGCTGAGGGACTTCAGGGGGCGGTTGCTGACGCCGCGGAGGAGGCGGCCCCGCTTGCCGTTCTCGAAGAGCGCGTCCGCGGCCTCCTGCAGCATGCGCTTCTCGTTGCGCACGATGACGTCGGGGGCCTTCAGTTCGAGGAGCTTCTTGAGGCGGTTGTTGCGGTTGATGACGCGGCGGTAGAGGTCATTCAGGTCGGAGGTGGCGAAGCGGCCGCCATCGAGGGGCACCAGGGGGCGCAGCTCGGGGGGCAGCACGGGGATCACGTCGAGAATCATCCACTCGGGCTTGTTGCCCGATCGGTGGAAGGACTCGGCCACCTTGAGGCGCTTGGCGATCTTGCTGCGCTTCTGGGTGGAGGTTTCCTTCTTCATCACGTCGCGGAGCTCGATGGTGAGCGCCTCGATATCCACCTGCTTCAGCAGCTCCTTGATGGCCTCGGCTCCCATCTGGGCCTTGAAACCCTCGCCGTGGATGCTGCGGTTCTCGCGGTACTTGTCCTCGTTGAGGATCTCGCCTTCCTTGAGGGGGGTGCCCCCGCTCTCGGTGACGGTGTAGGCCTCGAAGTAGAGCACGCGCTCCAGGTCCTTCAGGGGGATGTCCAGCAGGTAGCCGATGCGGCTGGGGACGCCCTTGAAGAACCAGACGTGGCTGACGGGACTCGCCAGCTGGATGTGGCCCATGCGCTCGCGGCGCACGGACTTCTTGGTGACCTCGACGCCGCACTTCTCGCAGGTGACGCCCTTGAACTTCTGCCGCTTGTACTTGCCGCACAGGCATTCCCAGTCGTTCACGGGGCCGAAGATGCGGGCGCAGAAGAGGCCGTCGCGTTCGGGTTTCAGGCTGCGGTAGTTGATGGTCTCGGGCTTGGTGACTTCGCCCTTGGACCAGGAGCGCATCTTGTCCGGGCTGGCCAGGGATACCCGGATGCACTCGTAGGCGTTGATGTTCTGCTGCTCTGGATACATGGGGACCTCTCAGGATTCGTCGGAAACGGATGCGGAAGGAGATCAGCCTTCGATGGAGAAGGCCGCGGGTTCGACTTCCGCCATGCCCGGGTCCAGCTCTTCGCGGGTGAGCATCTCGACATCAATGCACAGCGCGTTGAGTTCCTTCTTCACGACGTTGAAGCTCTCGGGGAGGCCGGGATCCTTGATGGTCTCGCCCTTGATGATGGCCTGGTAGATCTGGGTGCGGCCGTGCATGTCGTCGGACTTGTAGGTGAGCAGTTCCTGGAGGACATGCGCGGCGCCGTAGGCTTCCAGCGCCCACACTTCCATCTCGCCGAACCGCTGGCCGCCGAACTGGGCCTTGCCGCCCAGGGGCTGCTGCGTGATGAGGCTGTAGGGCCCGATGCTCCGGGCGTGGATCTTGTTGTCCACGAGGTGGTGCAGCTTGAGCATGTAGACGCAGCCCACGTTCACGGGCTGCTCGAAGGCCTCGCCGGTCATGCCGTCATAGAGCCTGGTCTTGCCGGTGACATCGGGGCCGAGCTTGTTGTTCTTCTCCCAGGCCTGGACCAGGAAGCCCTTGATGTCGGCTTCGCGGGCGCCGTCGAAAACGGGCGTGGAGAAGTGGATGCCGAGGGTCTTGCCGGCCCAGCCCAGGTGGCATTCGAGCACCTGGCCGATGTTCATGCGGGAGGGCACGCCGAGGGGATTCAGCACGATGTCCACCGGGCGGCCGTCGGGCAGGTAGGGCATGTCTTCCATGGGGAGGATGCGGCTGACCACGCCCTTGTTGCCGTGGCGGCCGGCCATCTTGTCGCCGACCTGCAGCTTGCGCTTCACGGCCACGTAGCACTTCACGGTCTTGAGGACGCCGGGCATCAGCTCGTCGCCCTTGAGCAGGCGCTCCATGCGCTCGTTCAGGATGTCACGCAGGACCTTGAGCTGGCTCTCGGTCTTGTCGAGGATATTGAGCACCTCGGCATTGATGCGGTTCTTGGCCGCCGCGACGGACACCTGGCGGAAGCGGTGGTAGGGCACGGCCTCCAGCATGTTCTGGGTGAGCTTCTTGCCCTTGGGCAGCAGTTCCTTGCCCTTGTCGTCGGCGAGAACCTCGTCGAGTTCCTTGCCCTTGAGCAGGGTCACGACCTTCTTCTTGGCCTCGGCGCGGATGATGCGCTCCTCGTCGGAGAGATCCTTCTCCCACTTGGCCATCTGGTCGCGTTCGATCTGCTGGGTGCGGAGATCCTTCTCCTGGCCCTTGCGGGTGAAGACCTTGATGTCCACCACGGTGCCCTCGATGCCCGGGGGAACCGTCAAGCTGGCGTCCTTCACGTCGCTGGCCTTTTCGCCGAAGATGGCGCGCAGCAGCTTTTCCTCGGGGCTCAGGATGGTCTCGCCCTTGGGCGTGACCTTGCCCACCAGGATGTCGCCGTGCTTGACGGTGGCGCCGGCGCGGATGATGCCGCTGTCGTCGAGGTTCTTGAGGGCTTCTTCGCGGACCTGGGGGATGTCGCGCGTGATCTCTTCGGGACCCAGCTTGGTGTCGCGGGCGTGGACCTCGAATTCCTCGATGTGGATGGTGGTGTAGAGGTCTTCCTTCACCACGCGTTCGGAGATGAGGATGGCGTCCTCGAAGTTGTAGCCGCGCCAGGGCATGTAGGCCACGACGAGATTGCGGCCCAGGGCCAGTTCGCCATGGTCGGTGCAGGGGCCGTCGGCGAGAATCTGATCGGCGGTGACGTACTCGCCCTTCTTCACCAGCGGAGTCTGGTTGAGGCAGGTGTTCTGGTTGCTGCGGGCGAACTTCACCAGGGTGTAGATGTCCACGCCGGACTCGACGCCCTCGGTATCGGGATCGTCCTCGACGCGCACCACGATGCGGTTGGCGTCCACGGTCTCCACGATGCCGGAGCGGCGGCACACCACGCAGGCGCCGGAATCCTTGGCCGCCACGTATTCCATGCCGGTGCCCACGATGGGGGCCTCGGTGCGGATGAGGGGCACGGCCTGGCGCTGCATGTTGGCGCCCATGAGGGCGCGGTTGGCGTCGTCGTTCTCAAGGAAGGGAATCAAGGAAGCGGCCACGGAGACCACCTGCTTGGGACTCACGTCCATGAGGGTGACCTTGTCGCGGGACACGATCTTGGTTTCGCCCCCGAAGCGGACGGTGACATCCTCGTCCTGGATGGCGCCGTCCTTGTCCACCCGCACGTTGGCCTGGGCGATGACGTGCACGTCCTCCTCCCACGCGGAGAGGTAGAAGGCGTGCATCTCGTACTTCGCCGGACGCTTGCCGGCCTTGACGAGCTTCTTGTTCTCCTCCTCCAGTTCGGCGAGGCGCGCCACTTCCATGTAGCCGCGCTTGGAGTCGCCCACGCTGGTGACCTTGGCGAAATGCACGATGCGGCCGTTCTCGATCTTGAGATAGGGGCTTTCGATGAACCCGAATTCGTTGATGCGGGCGTAGCAGGACAGTGAGCTGATGAGGCCGATGTTCGGGCCTTCCGGCGTCTCGATGGGGCAGATGCGTCCGTAGTGCGAGGTGTGCACGTCGCGCACCTCGAAGCCCGCGCGGTCGCGGCTCAGGCCGCCCGGTCCGAGGGCCGAGAGGCGGCGCTTGTGGGTGATCTCGGACAGCGGGTTGGTCTGGTCCATGAACTGGGAGAGCTGGCTGCTGCCAAAGAACTCCTTCATGGCCGCGATGACCGGCTTGCTGTTGATCAGGTCGTGGGCCTGCAAGGGGCTGTTGGGATCCTGCGCGATGCTGAACTTTTCCTTGATGGCCCGCTGAACGCGCACGAGACCGACGCGGAAGCCGTTCTCCAGAAGCTCGCCCACGGACCGCACGCGGCGGTTGCCCAGGTGGTCAATGTCGTCCGCGCGGACGGGGGCGACCTCGCCGACGTCCTGCCGGGTGGTGTCGTACTTCTTCAGACGCAGGAGGTAGTGGACGGTCTGGATGAAATCGTCCGTGCCCAGGGTGCGCTGTTCCAGGTGGGTGTTCAGCGCCAGCTTGGCGTTGATCTTGTGGCGCCCCACCTTGCTGAGGTCGTACTTCTGGGGATCGAAGAACATGCCGAAGAGCAGCTTCTTGCTGGATTCCAGCGTGGCGGGCTCACCGGGCCGGATCTTCTTGAACAGCTCCTTGGCGGCCTCCTCGCTGTCCTCCGTGTGGTCCTTGGCCAGGGTCTCGGAGAAGACCTTGCCGGTGGCGTCGGATTCCGGGAAGAAGACATCGAAGGCGTGGATGTCGTTGGCCAGGAACATCTCGAGATGGGTCTGGAGGAAGGGCTCGTTGGCCTCCATCAGCACCTCGCCGGTGCCCATGTTCACGATGTCCTGCAGGAGCACGGCGCCATCGAGCATCTCGCGGGGCACCGCGATGTCCTTGATGCCCGCCTTCTCCATCTGCTCGAGGACGCGGCGGGTGATCTTCTTGTCCTTCGCGAGGACCACTTCCTTGGTCTTCGGGTGCTTCACGTCCTCGTCGGTCTTCTTCCCCTGGAGGTGGTCGCCCACGGCGACGCTCAGCTTGCCCTTCTTCAGGAAGAAGGTGGCGGGGGTGTAGAAGTGGCGGAGCATGGGCCCATTGGAACTGAGGCTTTCGCTGAAGAGGCCCAAAGCGCGCATGAAGGTGGCGCCGAGGAACTTGCGCTTGCGGTCAATGCGGGCGTAGAGCAGGCCCTTGGCGTCCAGCTCGAACTCGATCCAGGATCCGCGGTAGGGGATGACCTGGGCGCTGTAGAGGCTCTTGTCGGAGGCGATGCTGAAGAAGACGCCGGGGCTGCGGTGCAGCTGGCTCACGATCACGCGCTCGGTGCCGTTGATGATGAAGGTGCCGCGGTCGGTCATGATCGGCAGATCGCCGAAGTAGACTTCCGAATCCTGGCTCTGCTTGAACCGCCGGTTGCCCTTGTCGTCCTTGTCGAACTGGTTGAGGCGGACGCGGATCTTCAGGGGAGCGGCCATGGTGGAGCCGCGCTCGACGCACTCGTCCATGCCCATCTTCTGCTTCATCGAGACGGGCTCCTGGCACACGTCACAGATGGTCGCGGCGTTCTTGTTGCGGGTGCCGCACTTGGGGCAGTCCACCGTCGGATCCTTCGGGTGGCCGGACACGACGCTGTGGCCGCAGTGCTTGCACTGGGTACGGAGGTGCTCCAGGCCCAGATACTTCTCGCACTTGCAGGCCCAGTGGCCCACGGTGTAATCCAGGAATTCGACTTCGAGGGTGGCATCGGAGCCATCGGGACTCTTGCCGTTCTGCACGGGGAACATGGACTCGAACACGGCCTTGAGCCCGCGGGTCTCCCGCTCGCTGTGGAGCAGGTTCATCTGGAGGAATTCGTCGTAGCTCCGCTTCTGGATGTCAATCAGGTTCGGAATGGGAACCAGGGACCGGATCTTCGAGAAGTTGTGGCGCTGGCGGTAGATGTTCTGCTGAACACTCATGGTTCGCTCCAGATGACGTTGGCGGAACCTTCTATGGACGGCCCGCCGCACGGGATTTCACAGCTGCGGGCCTTGAGCAAAGACGGCTTTGTCCCAGGGCCATGGCCCCGGAACGGAATCACATGCGATGGTGCGGGATGCCCCTGTACACGCCAGCGGCCACCTCGCCACCCCGTGGTGGAAGGTGTGGCCCTGAGATGATGTTGGCGCTGCGGCGGACGGCTTTTCGCAACCAGGGGCCTTTGCAGGGGCGGAGGTCCGTACGGGGGTCCGAACGGAAGGAATAATCGTACCATATCCAGACACAACCGCAAAGCGGAAGGTGCGGGACGCACCCTACGCTTTGCGTTATTTCTGAAATAAAAGCTACTTGACTTCGACCTTGGCGCCGGCCGCTTCGAGCTTTTCCTTGACCTTGGCGGCCTCTTCCTTGGTGACGCCTTCCTTGACGGCCTTGGGGGCGCCGTCCACCAGATCCTTGGCTTCCTTGAGGCCCAGGCCGGCGACGAGCTCGCGGACCGCCTTGATGACGTTCAGCTTGTTGGCGCCAGCCTCAAGCAGGATGACGTCGAACTCGGTCTGCTCTTCGACAGCGGCGGCCGGGGCGGCACCGCCAGCGGCGGGAGCGGCCATGGCGGCGGCGGAGACACCGAAGCGGTCCTCGAGGGCCTTGACCAGATTGGCCAGGTCGAGCACGGTCATGGTTTCGATTTCAGCGATGAGTTGATCAGCAGTGAGAGCCATGATGGCCTCCTAAATGTGAAACGAGGTTGTGGATGCGGGGTTGAATGGGCTACTCGCCGGCCTTCTGCTTGCGGATGCCTTCGAGGACGACCGCCAGACCGGAGATGGGATAGATCATGAGGTAGAGCAGCTTGGCGATCAACACGTCGCGACTCGGCAGCTCGGCAAGAACCTTGAGCTGCTGGGCGTTGATCAGCTTGCCATCCATGATGCCGGCCTTGAAGGTCGCGGCGGGATTGTCCTTCAGGAAGCCGTTGACGGCCTTGGCCAGAGCGACGACATCGTCGCTGGTGGTGGCAATGGCGCTGGATCCCTTGAAGGAACCGCCCAGGGCCTCGAAGGAGGTGTCCTTCACGGCCAGGCGGAGCAGGGTGTTCTTGCTGACGCGGTACTGGGCCTTGCTCTCGCGGACGCTCTTGCGGAAGGCGGTGTCCTTCTCGACCACGAGGCCCTTGAATTCGATCACGACCGCCGAGGTGGCGGACGCGAAGGTTTCCTTGAGCACGGCGACTTCAGCGAATTTCTGGGTCTTTTCCATGGTCAGCCCCCTACTTCTCAACGGTGGTGTTGAGGGTGACGGAGGGGCCCATGGTGGAGGCGATGTACATCGTCTTCACGTATTTGCCCTTCGCCGTGGCCGGCTTGGCCCTGTGGACGGCATCAATGAGCGCCTTGGCGTTCTCTTCCAGCTTCTCGACGCCGAAGGAGAGCTTGCCGACGGGCGCGTGGATGATGCCGGTCTTGTCAACGCGGTATTCCACCTTCCCGGCCTTGATCTCCCGGATGGCCTTGACCACGTCGAAGGTCACGGTTCCGGTCTTGGGATTGGGCATGAGGCCCCGGGGACCGAGAACCTTGCCCAGTCGGCCGACGCCCTTCATCATGTCGGGGGTCGCGACCAGGGCATCGAAATCGAGGAATCCGCCGGCGATCTTCTCGACCAGCTCATCCCCGCCCACGATCTCGGCGCCCGCGGCTTCCGCTTCCTTGATCTTCTCGCCACCGGCGATCACCGCCACACGCATGGTCTTGCCCGTTCCGTGGGGCAGGACGATGGTGCCGCGGACCATCTGGTCCGCGTGCCGGGGATCCACACCGAGCCGCATGTGGACTTCCACCGTTTCGTCGAACTTGGCGTAGGCCGTGTCCTTGACGACGGTGAGAGCGTCCTTCAGCTCGT
Source organism: Geothrix sp. (assembly GCA_030681515.1). Lineage (GTDB taxonomy): Bacteria > Acidobacteriota > Holophagae > Holophagales > Holophagaceae > Geothrix. The sequence goes on from JAUXSE010000056.1 coordinate 164,231, forward strand.
AGGGGCGATCTTCGATCTTGGCCGCGGCAGCCCGGTACTTCTTTCCAGGTTTTGCCATGTTGGCTCCATTCGAACAATCTCCCGCGATGACGGTCGCGGTGGCCGGGATCGCCGCACGTCGCGGCTCTCCAACAAAAACAAAATGCAGGAAAGAGGTTCGCGCGGGTTCGGGACCCGCGCGAAAAAGATCAGTCGATGACTTCGACGCCCATGGAGCGTGCGGAACCGGCGATGGAACGGACGGCGGCTTCGAGGCTGCCGGCGGTGAGATCGGGCATTTTCACCTTGGCGATCTCGGCGAGCTGGGCCCTGGTGATCTTGCCGACCTTCTCCTTGTTGGGCGTGGCGCTGCCCTTTTCCAGGCCGAGCTTCTTCATGATCAGCACGGCGGCGGGGGGGGTCTTCAGGATGAAGCTGAAGCTGCGGTCGGCGTAGACGGTGATGACGACGGGAAGGGTGGTGCCCTTCTCGACGGAGCCCACGGACTTCGCGTTGAACTGCTTCACGAACTCCATGATGTTGACGCCGTGCTGGCCCAGGGCCGGACCCACGGGAGGGGCCGGCGTGGCCGAGCCCGCAGGCAGCTGCAGCTTGATGTAGCCAGTGATCTTCTTTGCCATGTCTTGTTCCTCGTTCCTGCAGCGGATTCCAGCGAATGCCAGCGACTGCTGCCTTGGTGGGCGGGCGGCGGGATTGCCGCGAACGCCAGGTTGTCTCTTTTCCTAACGAAAAACGCGCTAGCGTTTTTCGACTTGGATGAAGTCGAGCTCCACGGGGGTGCTGCGACCGAACACCGTCACCAGCACCTTGATGGTGGAGCGCTCTTCGTGGATCTCGTCCACATCCCCTTCGAAATTGGCGAAGGGGCCATCAATGATACGGACCTTTTCGCCCTTCTCAAAGTGGTATTTGGGCTTGGGCTTCTCCTGGGTCTCTTCCGTGTGGTGCATGATCTGGCGGACTTCCTCGTCCGTCAGGGGCGTGGGCCGCTTCTTGTTGGCCCCCACGAAGCTCGTGACCTTCGGCGTGTTCCGCACGAGGTGCCAGTCGGCGTCGGCCATTTCCACGGAGCCGTCGGGCTTGCGCTCCACCTGGATCTGCACCAGCAGATAGCCGGGGAACGACTTGCGCTTCTTGACGACGCGCTCCTTCTTGCCGGACTTGGCGTCAATCTTCATTTCCTCGTAGGTCTCCTCCGGGATCTGGATGTCCCCGAAGGTGCCATCGCGCTCCTCCATCTGGATGCGCTGGCGGAGATGCTCCAGCACCTTGGCTTCATAGCCGGAATAGGTGTGGATGATGAACCACTTGAGCTCACGGCCCTGGGGCTGAGCGGGGGATTCCTGGGGGGTGCTCACGAGATCGGTCATGTCTGCCTCCGCTTCAGCGAGTCTTCATCCACAAGAACGCGAAGCCCTTGGAGAGGACCCAGTCCACGGACCAGAGATAGACCCCGACGAACACCGAGACCACCACGACGGTCCAGGTGGAAGCCAGCACCTTCTCCTTGCTGGGCCAGTCCACGCGGTTGAGCTCGGCCGCAAGATCCTTGGCCTGTTGCTTGATGGCACCGATCACGATGGACCCCGTGGGAAGGTTGTCTATCAGAAAAACCTGGCCCCGGGCGGGATCGCCGGGGCCGGAATGTGGCAGGGGAGACAGGTTTCGAACCCGCGGCCTGCGGATTTGGAGTCCGCTGCTCTACCAGCTGAGCTACTCCCCTGTGGGAACCGCCCGGCTTCTGGTGGAGCCGGGCGGGGACCCTCGGTACCGGAGGCCTACTTCGCCTCGCGGTGGACCTTGTACCCGCCACAGAAACGGCAGAACTTGTTGAATTCAAGCTTGCCTGTGGTGGTCTTCTTGTTCTTGGTGGTGCTGTAGTTCTTGCGTTTGCACTCTTGGCACTGCAAGTGGACGATGTCGCGCATGGGAACCTCCTAGGTCGGGCGGATCGGCGTTAGGCCAGGATCTCGCCCACATTGCCGGCGCCGACAGTGCGACCGCCTTCACGGATGGCGAACTTCAGGCCCTTGACCATGGCGATGGGCTGGATCAGCTCCACCGTCAGGGTGACGTTGTCGCCGGGCATCACCATTTCGCGGCCGGCCTCGAGCTCGATGGAGCCCGTCACGTCCGTGGTGCGGAAGTAGAACTGGGGGCGGTACTTGTTGAAGAAGGGCGTGTGGCGGCCGCCCTCTTCCTTGGTCAGCACATACACCTGGGCGTTGAACTTGGTGTGGGGGGTGATGCTGCCGGGCTTGGCGAGCACCTGGCCACGCTCCACGTCCTTGCGCTCGATGCCGCGAAGCAGGAGTCCGGCGTTGTCGCCTGCCTGTCCCTGGTCGAGGGACTTGCGGAACATCTCGACGCCCGTGACGACCTTCTTCACGGTGTCCTTGAGGCCGATGATCTCGACTTCCTCGCCCACCCGGACGATGCCCTGCTCGATGCGGCCGGTCACCACGGTGCCGCGGCCGGTGATGGTGAACACGTCCTCGACGGGCATGATGAAGGGCTTGTCAATGGCGCGAACGGGATCCGGGATGTAGGAATCCACCGCGGCCATGAGCTCGTGGATGCAGGCGCAGTCGGGATGATCCGGAGTCTCGGCGTGATCCAGGGCCAGGCGGGCGGAACCCTTGATGATGGGAATCTCGTCGCCGGGGTACTGGTACGAGGACAGGAGATCGCGGATCTCCATCTCGACCAGCTCGGTGAGCTCGGGATCGGCGATGTCCACCTTGTTCATGAAGACCACGATGTAAGGCACGCCCACCTGGCGGGCCAGGAGGATGTGTTCGCGGGTCTGGGGCATGGGGCCGTCGGTGGCGGCCACCACGAGGATGGCGCCGTCCATCTGGGCCGCGCCGGTGATCATGTTCTTGATGTAGTCGGCGTGGCCCGGGCAGTCCACGTGAGCATAGTGGCGCTTCTCGGTCTGGTACTCGACGTGGGCGGTGTTGATCGTGATCCCGCGGGCCTTCTCTTCGGGCGCGGAGTCAATCTGGTCATAGGACTTCGTCTCGCCGCCGAACTTCTTGGCCAGCACATAGGTGATGGCAGCAGTCAGCGTGGTTTTGCCATGGTCCACGTGGCCAATGGTGCCGATGTTGACGTGGGTCTTTGAGCGGTCGAATTTCTCTTTGGCCACGGATACCTCCTGAAAGGTGGAAGAAAAAATGAAAGGGGGGAACAAGAGTGGGGTGGAGCCCACAACCGGGCTTGAACCGGTGACCTCTTCCTTACCAAGGAAGTGCTCTACCACTGAGCTATGTGGGCCTTGAACCTTGCCGCCGGGAGGCGGGGGCCTTGCCGCCAGCTGGGTGGACCCGGCGGACGGGGAGGGTGGAGCGGGAAACGGGGTTCGAACCCGCGACATTCAGCTTGGAAGGCTGACGCTCTACCAACTGAGCTATTCCCGCGGTGGAAACCGGAGAACGGGACCCAGCGATCCGGGTGGACTCCGGAGGACTGGTGCCGAGAGAAGGATTCGAACCTCCGTAACGCGTTGCGTGGCAGATTTACAGTCTGCTGCCATTAACCACTCGGCCATCTCGGCATGCTTGTCCGGCGCCCCTCCCGGGGCTTGTCAATCCTCCCCGGGACTCCCGGGAAGGCAACCCATGGGAACCCCTGCCGGGGCTCCGTGTCAGGTGGCACTGCGAGGCAGGGCTTTCCTGACAGGGAACTCGAAAGGTATCACGGCAACGGAACACCCTCAAGGGGAAACTTCCGGGGTGACCTGCCCCCGGCGCGCCAGGACGCGGAAGAGCGTCACCGCCGCGGCGGCGGACACATTCAAGCTTTCGGTGCCGCCGGGCATGGGGATGTGCAGCAGCCCATCGCAGCGCTCGCGGATCTTCAAGTGCAGGCCCTCGCCTTCGGCGCCCATCACCAGCGCCACGGCACGGTCGAAGGGTTCGTCCAGGTAGTCGCGGCTGCCCTCGCCGGCCGCCAGTCCGTAGATCCAGGCCCCGGCCGCCTTCAGATCCTCTAGCGCCCGGCCGAGGTTCACCACCCGGCACACCGGCACCCGTCCCGCCGTGCCCGCGCTGGCGCGGATCACCGTCTCGTTCACGGCCGCGGAGCGGCGTTCCGGAAGCACCACGCCATCCACCGCGGCGGCGGCGGCGGAACGCAGGATGGCGCCCAGGTTGTGGGGGTCCGTGATGCCATCCAGAACCAATACCAGCGCGGCGTCCCCCTTGGCCCGCACGCTGGCCGCCACATCCTCGAAGGCCGCATAGACGAAGGGGCCACCCTCGCCCAGCACCCCCTGGTGGCGCTGCCCCTGGCTGCGCCGGTCCAGGCCCTCCATGGGCTCGCGGTGGACCACCACGTCCGCGGCGCGGGCTTCGGAAATCAGTTTCGCCACCCGGCCGAAGGCGGCGGGGGCGATCCAGAGGGCGTGAAGCTCGCCCCGCGCCAGGGCCTCCTCGCAGGCGTGGGGACCCAGGAAACGCACGGCTAGAACATCATCTTGAAGCTGAGGGCCATGAGGTGCCCCATGCCCTCCATGCGGACGCGGTTGGCGGCGCCCTGGAAGCCCGTGGAGCTCCAGATGTCCTGGCGGCGGGTGTCCTGATCCTCGCTCTGCCGGTACTGGTAGCCGAGGTTCAACTCTCCGCCCCAGACCTTGTAGCCGGCGCCGATGGAGAAGGCGGCCGTGGCCGCCCCGCCGAGCAGGGGTTCCGCCGCGGCCTCCTCGATGCTGCGCTGATCGAGGGCCAGGCCGCCCCGCAGGGTCCAGAACTTCCCCAGATCCATCTCCAGGGAGGCGCTCAGACCCAGGTGGCCCTTGCCCCGCGGAAGCTCCGCCGGCGCGGTGACCGTCCCCGACGGCGTCTGCACCGTCGCGAAGGTGGGCACCTGCAGGCTGGCCGAGGTCCAGCGGAGGTCGGCCTCCCAGGTCAACATCGGCGTGATGCGATGGCGCATGCCGACCGTCGTCTGGGAGGGCAGCTCCAGGGTCGGGTTGCCCGCCGTGGCGCCGGATGCGGCCAGCAGGCTGGCGGCCCGGACATCCGTGCCATCCAGGGCCCGGCTGAGCCCGTCATTGTTGTAGAGCCCCAGGTACGCGCCCCGGAGATCCGCTTTCATATCCAGATCGCCCTTCAGTCCGGACTGGTGCGTGAAGCCCAGGGTCCAGCGGGGGCTGATGGCCCAGCGGAGACCCAACGAGTAGCTGGGCACCACCTTGTTCCCGCTCTGACCCACCCGCTGTTCCACCAGGCCCTCCACCGCGTTCGTCGCGGAGGCCGGAAGGGTCGGATCGTTGGGTACATTCAGGCGCATCACGCTGGTGGATTCGTAGGAGAGGCGTGCCACGCCCAGCCCAAGGCCCACGGACAGATTGGGGCTGAGGGCCCAGGCTGCCTGCCCTTCCAGCCGGCGGGCGGACAGATCAATCCCGTCGCCCAGGAACCGGCTCGGTGAATCGTCCAGGAGCTTCCCGTGGCGCAGGTACGGTTCATCCAGTTTCAGGCCGAGCGTCAACACGGGCGACAGGCGCGCGGCCAGTCCGAAGCCGCCGATGGCGCGGTTGCGGTCCGTGCTGTAGCGTGTCAACTGGTTCGACTCCAGGCTCTGCTGGGTGGCCGACATCTCCAGCCCCGCGGCCAGGTAGGCCCCGCCCTTCTCCTTCAGGGAGGCCAGCAGCGCGGGATTGGCGGTGGCGGCCTCCAGGCTGTAGCCGTAGGCCACCTGGGCGCCACTTCTCGCGATGCCCACAGGATCCGAGGCCGGAAGGGCCATGCTTTGGGCGGTGACCGGGAGGGCGCCCACGCCCAGCACCAGCCCCGCCCCGATCACTCCACGAACCATCTGGGCCATACCCCACGCCTCCCGAGACACGCTTCTTGAATGGTCCGAACCCGGAAAGGGTTCAAACCCAAGACTCCAGGATCGCCAAAAGCGGCCGTTTCACCAAGCGGAAGTGTTCCGGTCAGTGTTCGGACTCACCCATGAACCGCACCAGCAGCCGGTCCACCAGCTCCCAGACTTCAATGAGCGCCGCGAGGCACATGACCAGGCCGAAGCCCAGCGCCAGCGCCCGGCCCCAGGGGCCCATGAGCACCCGGCAGAGGTCCGGCCAGGCCCAGAAGACCGCCGGCAGCTTCAACCGGCCGTAGAAGGCCAGGGTGGACAGAAGCATCCCGCCCCAGAGCAGGTAGAAGAACCTCAACGCTCGGAGGAGGATGTCCCAGGCGAATGGACGGGGGCGGAATGCGGGCATGGAGAACTCAGCATACCCCGGCGATCCCGCGATGGGGTGTTGTTATGGGCTCTCAGGAAGCGTGATGAAGAAGCGCGTGCCCTCTTCCCAGCCGGTGGTGAACCCCACCTTCCCGCCCAGCACGGTCTCTCCCATCACCTTCATCCCGTAGGTTCCCAGGCCCCTTCCCCGCGGGGCCTTGGTGGTGAAGGACCGCTGGAATATCCGGTCCGCCACTTCAGGCGCCATGCACCCGGGGTTCTGGACCACGAAGGTAGGGTGCCCCGCCCGCGATTCATGCCAGATCCAGGCCTGCCCCCCCGAAGGTACCGCCTCCAGCGCGTTCAGCACCATGTGGGTGAGGATCCCGCAGAGGATGGCCGGATCGGTCCGCACCAGGGGGGCGGCCGGATCCGTCGGCAGCCGGATCAGGCGCGCGGCCGATTCGACGCCCACCGAGCCCATGAGGTCGTCGAGGATGCCATCCGGGGATACCTGCCGGAGGTCGGGGGTCAGTTCGCCGCGCTCCGCCCGGAGGAGGCGGCGCTGCCATTCCACCTCGGCCGCCAGGTGGCCCGCCATGTCCAGGATCCGCTCGGCGAGCGTGGTGGCATCGGCCCCCGCGCCCTTCAGCGCCTCCGTCCAGCCCTGCAGGCTGCGCAGCGAGTCCGTGAGGTCATGGATGAAGATGCGCTCCAGGGTCTCCCGCCGCTTCTGGGCACTGATGTCCTGGAGCGTGAGAAGGGTCAGCCGGTGCCCCGCCACCGTGAGGGGCCGGGCCCGCGCGACGAATTCGCGGGCCTCCCAGCGGCCATCCCGCCGAAGGCTGATGAGGCATTCTCCCCCGGTGGGCTGGCCCGTGCCCTGGGTGGCGAGGATCGAAAGCAGGGATCCACAGCGCCCGCAGGCCCTGGAGGTGCCGCATCCATCGGACCCCTCGCCCGCATGGACGCACCCGAGCGCCTCGCCCAGGCGAAGGCCGCGGCAGTTCGCCGGAACCTCATGGGAAAGCGCCTCCAGGAAGGCCGGATTGGCTGCGAGGATCTGGCGCTGGGGATTGAGGATCATCGCGTAGCTGTCCACCGCATCGAGCACCGCGTGGATCACGGGATCGTCCAGACAGAGGCTCGCCTGGTCGCCCACCTCCGTGGGCGTGGCCCGGCCCTGGGGGGCGAACAAGGATCCGTATGCGGACGGACGCCTCTCCTCGGTCATGGATGCCTCGTGCGGGGAGTATGCCCGGGTGGTGGGACGCGAGAAAGGTGCATTCTCACCCCGGCGGTCAGATGTGCAGAATCTGCCAGCCCAGGCGGAGGATCAACGCCCCCACGACTCCGATGAACACACCGCGGACCCAGCGGCTGCCTTTGCTCAGGGCCACGTGGGCGCCCAGATAACCCCCCACGCCGTTGGCCGCGGCCATGCCCAGGGCCACCGAGGGGATCCAGCTCCCCTGCCACACGAAGAGCCCCATGGCCGTGAGGTTCGAGGCCCAGTTCACGCTCTTGGCCAGGGCCGAGGCCCGCAGGAAATCAAAGCCCAGCACCGCCACGAAGAGAAAGATCAGCAGCGAACCCGTGCCCGGGCCGAAGAATCCATCGTAGAAGCCCAGCACCAGCGCGATGAGTGCCGCCAGTCCCCGCTGATGGTTGAGGCCGAAGCGCGGCGCGTGCCGGTGGCCCAGGTCCGGCTTGAGCAGCGTGAAGGCCAGCATGGCCACCAGCAGCCCCAGCATGACCGGCCGCAGGAAATCCCCGTGGACCCGGTAGGTGAGCCAGACGCCGCCCGAGGCCCCCAGGGCCGAGGCCAGCACCGGCCCCACCATCTCGCGCCAGGCGAGCGTCCCTGAGCGCAGGAACTTGCCGGCCGCCATGGTCGCGCCCGTGACCGCCACCACCTTGTTCGTGCCCAGCAGCGTGGGCAGCGGCGTGCCCGCGGGCAACGCGATCATGAGCGCCGGCACCGTGATGAGCCCGCCCCCGCCCACGATGGCATCAATGAAGCCCGCCAGCAGCGCGGCGAGCATGAGGAGGGCGAGGATGGGGAGAGAGGGCATGGGCTCAGGGTTCCGATGCGAAGGCTGGGGCATGCCCAGGGTCCAGTCGGCGAACCCACAGGTATCCTAGCAAGGGCCTTCCGGGTATACCGGAGTGACCTTGTCCCACAGCGTCGGGGGCCCGTCACCGCACCGAGGCCACAGGCCCCGTGCTCCTTCCGAAGTCGAACGTGAAGGCCTCCGATCCGAGCTGGAGGATCACCCGGATATCCCGGTAGCGGGCATCTTCGAGGGTGGTCAGATCAAATGTCACCGTACCCCTCAGCGTCTCTCCGGAAATGAGGGTGTGCTTCTTCAGGGCCTCGGCGGCCTGAAGGTGATTCCCGGGCCGGTGGGGGTCCAGCGGACGGGCCGCCCGGGGGGGCCGCTTCGCGGAGCGGAGGCGGCATTCGATCTCTTCCGGCGCGACGAGTACCGGTGTCCTGCTGCGGTTGGTCACTTCGACCCGGAATTCAAGGCCCCCATAGCTCCAGCCCAGGTAGCGGACGCTCACCGCGAGGTCCGCACGCTCCTGGCGACCGACCGGAGATCCATCGACCTCCGACTCTGAGGCTGGAACAGGGACCAGATTCACCCGGGGAAAGTTGCACCCGAGCAGGGCCAGCAGCAGGGGCAGGAGGCGACGCAAGGAGACCTCAGCGGGGACGGTATTCGAACTGGAATGTGGAGGAACCGACGGGCAACCGCAGGATCACGCGCCCCACCCTCCGGGTGTCGAGGTGGAACACGACCTTGCCCTGCAGGCCGTAGCCCGGATCCAGGGTTGTTTTTCGTACACAGTCCTCCTCCCAGTGCCGGCGCATGCCCGCGATGCCACTGCTCCGGCGATCGGCCTCCCGGTCCGCCTCGTTCATATCGCGGTAGGTCTCCCGGCTGTCCTGACGGACCTCCCGCCGTTCCCGGGGGCTCCGATACCGGTCGTTGGACACGGAATCGGCCATGTCCGCCAGCAGGAAGACCCCCCGGAACACGGCCGTATTGGCCTTGGCGGCCTGCTCGGTCGCGGCCGCCTGCCCCAGCCGGTGGATCATCTGCTCGGGGTCCACGGCAGGCACGTCACGGGGCCCCGCGACGCCTGGGGGAAGCTCTTCCAGCCCACAGGAGAACTGCTCCGGGGCGACCAGCACGGCGGCCTGACCGCGGTTGGTGAGCACCACATCGAACAACAGGGATCCCGGGGCCGCCTCCAGGAAGGCCACCGTGGCCTCCAGATCACCGCGGGTCTGCCTCAGGTAGGCCTTGCCGTGGACCCACCGTTCCACGGGCTGCACCGGCTGAAGGGGCGGGTTGGGTTCGGGCGCCCGGAAACAGCCGATCAGCGGTGCCAGAAAGGCGATCGCCACAAGGGTTTGACGGGGTCGCATGGGTCCTCCGAAGGCCTGGCGCCGATGGTTTGAAGCCTCAGACTTTGAGAATCTCCGCTTCCTTGTGCTTCATGGCCTCGTCAATCTCCTTGATGTGGGCGTCGGTGACCTTCTGGATATCGTCCAGGGCCTTCTTCGCCACATCCTCGGAGATGTGGGCCTCCTTGGCCTTCTCCAGCTTCTTCACGTCCTCATTGGCGTCGCGGCGGATGTTGCGCACGCCGGTCTTGATCTCCTCGCCCAGGCGGTGCAGCACCTTCACCAGCTCCCGGCGGCGCTCCTCCGTGAGCATGGGGATGGGCAGGCGGATCACGTTGCCATCGTTGGAGGGGTTGATGCCCAGGTCGGACTTGAGGATGGCCGTCTCCACGGCCTTGATGGCGCTCCTGTCGAAGGGCGTCACCACCAGCATCCCGGCCTCGGGCACCGATACCGTGGCCATCTGGTTCAGCGGCACCACAGAGCCGTAGTAGTCCACATGCACGTTGTCCAGCAGGCTGGCGTTGGCCCGGCCCGTGCGGATGGTGGCCATCTCCTTCTTCAGCGCCTCCACGGACGCATGCATGCGACGTTTGGTCTCCTGCAGGATGGCATCGGGGGTCGGGGCGGACATGGGCACCTCGCGTTGTACAGCTTTCCTTTATACAACAGGGGGAAGCCTGCTGCAGGTTCTCCCCTGCGTGCTAGAGTGTGGGCACTTTCCCGAGGTCCCCCCATGCGCACGCTCCGCCTGCTGGCCCCCTTGGCGTCCCTGGCCCTGTTCGCGGCCCCCGCCTCCACCCCCGCCCCCGCCCCCACGGAGATGGCGCTCACCAGCGCGGACGGCTTCGCCCTCAAGGGCACCCTCACCCTGCCCGCCACCAGGGGCAAGGCCCCCGTGGTGATCCTGGCCCACCAGTTCCGTTCGGATCGCGCGGGCTGGGCGCCCCTGGCCGAGCGCCTCGCCGCCCGCGGCATCGGCACCCTGGCCCTGGACCTGCGCGGCCACGGCGCCAGCACCCAGAAGGACGGTGCCGAAGTAACCGTATCCGCCGATTTCATGGCCTCCGCCAAGGCTGTCGGCTTCGACCAGATCCCCGCCGATCTGGCCCAGGCCGCGGCCTGGCTCCGGAAACAGCCCGGCGTGGATGGCCGCCGCATCGGCCTGGCGGGCTCCAGCGTGGGCGGCTTCTCCGTGCTTCTGGCCGCCCCCGGGGTGAAGCCCGTGGCCATCCTCAGCCTCAGCCCCGCGGGCACCGGCGCCTTCGGCGAGGGCGCCCAGGAGAAACTGAAGGGCGCCATTCTCCGGGGCAGGGCCTCGGTGCTGGTGCTGGCCTCCACCGGCGACAAGGGCGCCTTCGAGAACGCCCAGGCCGTGAAGGATCTGCCGGGCGTGGCCCTGAACCTGAAGGAGGGCGACGAGCATGGCTTCGCCTACTTCAAGGACCGGGCCGACCTCATGGCCGTCTTCTTCGGCGAGTACCTCACCTACCACCGCACGGGCCAAGCCTACTCCGCGACCGAGGCGAAAGCGCCGGCCCCGGCCGGGAACGTCATCACCGACAAGACCGTGGCCGAAAGGAAGGTCACGGAGGTGCCCAAGTAGGGCCGCCCCCCATCAGCCCCGGCCCCACCTGCCCGCAGGCTCCTCGATCCACCGATGCACGGCCGCCGCGGCGAGGATCGCCAGCCCCAGCGCCAGGCTGAAACCCAGGCGTCCGCTGACATGGGGCGCCACCAGTTTCATGGTGAAGGGGTGCAGCAGGTAGAGGCCGAAGCTCCAGGCGCCCAGGCGCGCGAGCAGCTTGCCGAACCAGCCGGGTTCGCCATCCCGGGTGAAGGCCGCCAGGGCCACCAGCAGCGTCACCACGAGCAGGTACCGGTAGCGGATCCAGCCCGTCAGCGCCGTCATGTGATCGAAGAACTGCGGCGAAGGCCGCAGCAGGACCCATAGCAGCGGCAGGGCCAGCAGCAGGGTGACCTTGGGATCGAGCCGTTTCTCCGTGGTGGCGTGAATCCCCGCCAGCAGGGCCCCCCAGGCCAGGAGGAAGATCTGGTTGGGCGCCAGCACGTAGGTGTGGAAGCGGTTCCACTGTGCCTGTTCCATGACGCCGTGCAGCGTGGAAGGCAGACTCCAGGCCCACAGGCCCAGGGCCAGCGCCACCAGGAACCCGAGCCCGCCCTTCTCGCGCAGCCAGGCCAGGGCCGGATAGGCGAAGTAGAGCAGGGCCACCAGCCCCACATACCACCCCCCGGTCACCAGGGCGAGATTGGGCTGGATGGCGCCAAAGGTGAAGGTCAGGTTTTCGAGGATGCGCACCCAGGTGGGCTCCGGCCCCATGCCCAGACGGAAAGCCACGTTCAGGGCACAGGCCAGATAGAACACCGGTGCCAGCCGCAGGAACCGCCGCATCCAGAAGCGGCCCAGGCCCTCCTTCCGAAGGCGCGGCCAGGGCGTCGTCCGGAACAGCAGGAAGCCGCTCAGCACGAAGAACGCCGACACGCCGTAGTTCCCCAGCCGCGCCATGGCCATGTTCATGCCCGAGCCCGATAGCGACAGGTCAAACCATACGCTCAGGTGGTACACCGCCACGCAAAGCGCCAGGATGCCCCGGAGGGGATCCAGCAGGCCGAGGCGGGTGGCCTTGCTTGGTTCAGTGGCCACGGACACCCCAATGTGGAAGAGCCATTAACCGCAGATGACGCAGATGGCACAGATAAAAGCCAAGGAAGGTCCCCCAGATTCACACAGGTTAAATTCACGGATCACGGATTTGTTCTGGGGGCCCCATCTTGCTCAGAAAGCCATTTGTGGCTATGACTTTTTGGGTGCTTTGCGGTGGATCGTGGCATCTCCCCTCCCTCCACCGCTGAACCCTGGGGCCCTCCATCTGCGTCATCTGCGGTTTCAAATTCCTTACCCGCCTTGATGCTCTGAGCTACCGGTAGCTCACCACGCCGGTCCCCTGCACCAGGCGCCCCAGCACCCAGGCGGGTTCCTCGTTGGCGTGGAGGCCGGCGAGGACTTCGGCCACGTGGCCGGCCTTCACGATGAGCACCATGCCCACGCCCAGGTTCAGGGCCTGGCGGGCATCGTTCATGCCGAGGTCGCCCTTCTCCATGAGGAAGCGGAAGAGGGCCGGGATCTGCCAGCTGGCGGTATCTATCTCGGCATCCAGCGTCTCCGGCAGCACGCGGGGGATGTTGTCCGTGAGGCCGCCGCCGGTGATGTGGGCCATGGCCACCAGCTGGCCCGCCTTCACCAGGGGCAGGACCGGCGCCAGGTAGCTGCGGTGGATGGCCAGCAGGGCCTGGGCCACGGTCTGGGAGGTGCCCGGCAGGGTGTCGTGGACATCGAGCTGCTCCAGCTCGAAGCAGACCTTGCGGGCCAGGGAGTAGCCGTTGGTGTGCAGGCCCGAGCTGGGCAGGCCGATGAGCACATCGCCCGCGGCCATGGCCTCCAGGCGCGGCAGCAGGTCCGCCTCGGCCACCACGCCCACGATGGTGCCGGCCACATCCACTTCGCCGGTCGCGTAGACGCCCGGCATCTCCGCCAGTTCGCCGCCCAGGATGGCGCAGCCCGCGGCCTGGCAGGCGGTGGCCATGCCCTTGACGATCTGCTCGATGACCTCGGGCTCCAGCCGCTGGGCCGCGATGTAGTCCAGGAAGAAGAGGGGCCGGGCGCCCTGCACCAGGATGTCGTTGATGCAGTGGTTCACCAGGTCCTGGCCCACCGTATCCCAGATGCCGGCCCGGCGGGCCACCTTCATCTTGGTGCCCACGCCGTCCATGCTGCTCACGAGGATGGGCTTCGCCTCGGGGAACCGGGCGTCGAAGAGACCGCCGAAGAGGCCGATATCGCTGCGGACGCCGGGGGTCCGGGTGGCCTTCACGTGGGGCTTGATGCGCTTCAGCGCCTCGTCCTGGCGGTGGATGTCCACGCCGCTGGACGCGTAACTGACCTTCTCGCTCATGACCCCTCCGCAATCGCCCATGATCCCACAGGGCCCCGTTCGGATTCTTTCGCGATTTCAAGCAAGCCTGGACCGCGAAAAGCCGCCGAAGACCGCGAAAGCTTCGGAAATAGGCCTATCCTTGGAAGAGCCATGACTCCCCTCAGCATCAACGCCATCGGTCCGGCCACCTTGAGTGCGCTGGGCGCCCTGCGGCCGGTGCCGGCCCCGACGGTCCCGGCCACCCCGAACGGCAACGCTGCGGGGGCCACGGCACTGTCCATCCAGGATCTGGCCCAGGGTCTGTTCCAGCGGACCCTCCAGTCGGCCACCCTCTTCCCCGTGGCCGAACCGGCGGCGGGAAGCATCGGTCTGGCCCAGCAAGCCACCGCCTCCCTGCTGGCGGCCCTGAGCGCTCCCCAGGCCACCGCGACGGCCACCCCCGCCCCCGACGCCATGACGAATCCGGCCGCGGTCCAGGCCCCGGGCATTCCCCCCGCCCCGCCTCCCCCGGCCACCGTTCTCCGGGACCTCCCGGCCACTCAGGACGCCTTTGCGACCAGTTCGAGCCTGGACTTCGCCCTCCAGACCGCCCTGCGCTTCGGGGCCGGCGTCGCCGCCCAGGCCTTCCCGGCCCCGGTGGCCGCGGACCTGGGGGCGGGCCTGGTGCGGGACGCCATGGCGGTGCCGCGCATCCGGAACCTCCAGCCCCATGCCGGCGGCCCCGGCCCCGAAGCCTTCGCCCGGCCCGAGGCGGCCCAGCGGGCCCTGCGGACCTACGTGGCCAGCCCGGCAGCCCAGGGCTCCACTAGCCTGGACCTGATGGCCTGAGGGCGGTCCCATCGGAGGTACCCACAAGTCCCTGGGGGCGTAGACTGACCGGACCATGACCGCTCCGTCCGCCCTGTCCGTTGACCGTGTCGCCGCCGAGGCCGCCGTCCGCGCCCTGCTGCGCAGCTTTGGACAGGATCCGGAGGCGCCCGAACTGAAAGACACCCCGCGCCGGGTGGCGGAGTTCTGGGCCGAGCGGCTGGCGGGCTACGGCCTGGACTTGGCCGCCGAACTGAAGCCCCTGCCCGGCGTCCTCCCGCCCGTGCCCGTCATCCTCGAGCGCATCCCCTTCGTGAGCACCTGCGAGCATCACCTGGCCCCCTTCGAAGGCCACGCCACCCTCGGCTACCTCCCAGGCGAGGGCGGCACCGTGGGCCTGTCCAAGCTCGTGCGCGTGGTGCAGGCCTACGCCTGGCGCCTGCAGGTGCAGGAGCGCATGGCCCAGCAGATCGCCGACGCCCTGCAGACCCACCTGCGCCCGGCCGCCTGGGGCGTCCAGCTCGTGGCCGTCCATACCTGCATGGGCCACCGCGGCGTGAAGACCCCCGGCGTGCCCGTACGGACGACGCTGCTGGGCGGCGCCTGGGAGGCCCATCCCCCCGCCCCGTTCCGGGTCTGAGCCCCTGTGCGCTTCCGACCCTGGATGGCCTCCTTGCATCCCTTGCGATGCTGCCCGGGATCGCGCAGGGCCGCCCGTCTGATAAACGGATTGCGGCGCATGCGGTCGCGGCGATGGCGAAGCGCGGGATCAACGGCCTGGCCATGGCCATCGTCGAGGGTGGCAGAACGAAATATGTGAACAGCTGGGGCATCCGCAACGCCCGCAGCGAGCCGCTCACGCCTGACACGGTCATGTACGGGGGCCTCCCTGACCAAAGCCGTGTTTGCCTACACGGTCATGCAACTGGTTGACGAGGGGTTCCTTGCGCAGACCCTTGCCTTCGGTAAAAAAGATGGTTTTCACGCCTGGCTCCGGGCTGAACCTGAGCTCCGTCAAGGGCCGGGGATCGTTTTCGGGCGCTCGACAAGGGCCCTGCGACCCGTAAGTCCCCTAAAGGGTCGGCAGGCAAAATGGATTCACCATTCGAATTGATCTTGATGGTCCTTCGTTTTGATTGAATACTCGGCCTGATTGAATCAATCAATCCCGTTTAATCTATTTATAATTAATTATTTAGCTTTTTGGAACAGATGGTGCAGTCCTATCAGCGTGAGGCCTCTACCCCCCCCCGGCGGACCCCGATTCCCGGTTGTTCGCCACGCCTCCCTGACAAAGGACCAACCATGCTCATGGGTTTGAAATCGTCTGCTTTTCAACTAGGAGCGGCATCGTTCCTGCTCTTCTCGCTCGTCGCCTGCAGTTCCAGTGACTCGCCCGCGCCAATCGTCGCAACGACGACCCAGCCCGCCGTCGCCTCCACCACGCCCGCCGCTGGCGCCATTGGTGTGGCGCCCAACGGGAATCTCAGCGTCACCTTCAGCCAGGCGATGAACCCCGCCTCCCTCAACACCAGCACCTTCACCCTGGCCTCCGGAACACCGGCGGTGGCGGTGGCGGGGACCGTGATCTATGCCGGCTCGACGGCGACGTTCTGGCCCGGTGCCCACCTCGCCAGCAACACGATGTACACCGCCACGATCACCACCGGCGCCATGTCCGCCGCCGGCATGGCCATATCCGCGATGCACGCCTGGACCTTCACCACCGGCACCACCCTGACGGCCGGGCTTCCGGTGAACCTCGGGACCGCCGGTACCTATGTGATTCTCGCCAAAAGCGGGATCTCCACGGTGCCTGCCTCGGCCGTCACGGGAAACCTGGGGCTCAGCCCCGCCGCCGCCAGCTTCATCACGGGATTCTCGCTGATCGCGGATGCCACGAACGTGTTCTCGACCTCCCCGCAGGTGACCGGGAAGATCTACGCGGCGGACTACGCAGCACCCACGCCCTCCAACCTGACCACCGCGGTGGGCGACATGCAGACAGCCTTCACCGATGCCGCGGGCCGCGCGCCCGATGTCACCGAGCTCGGCGCCGGCAACATCGGCGGGATGACCCTGGCCCCCAAGGTCTACAAGTGGGGCACCAGCCTCCTGATCCCCACGGATGTCACGCTCAATGGCAGCGCCACGGATGTGTGGATCTTCCAGATCGCCCAGAACCTCACCATGAGCAGTGCCGCGAAAGTCCTTCTGACAGGCGGCGCCTTACCCAAGAACGTGTTCTGGCAGGTCGCCGGCGCCGTGGATCTCGGCACCACGTCGCACTGCGAGGGCATCCTTCTGACGCAAACGGCCATCAACCTGCGGACGGGCGCCTCGGTCAACGGCCGGCTGCTCGCGCAGACCGCGGTCACCATCGATGGCAGCACCGTCGTGGAGCCCGCGCCTTAGCCAGAGAACGCTCGAAGGGTCAACCGGACGGTTCCACCTCTCTCTGAGGTTGGGCAGGTCCGGTTGGCCCGGAAGGCCTTGATGAGCCCTTCGGTTGAAGCGGTTCAGAGGGGGCCCCTCAAGCCTCCGCACACCCCTGTGCAACGGTCGCTCAAACGACCATGTCAAAAAATGATTGGGGGTCAACAAGTGCCTGAAAATTAATAGTAAATGATCGTGCCACATCAATGAAATCCTAATCATACTTAAAGTGAGGTAATAATGATTAAGTTCCATATACAGAAGGCTTCATTCATATCGTTATGGATCGTAGGCAGCATGTTCAGCGGCTTGCCGATCCTCGCCGATTCAGACCATCACGCCCAATCATCCGATCGCCATGACAACGGTTCGGATAGATCCTCTAAGGAGCAGAAAAAGCACCGTAACAAGCCTCCTGTCGTCAAGGCCGCAGTCGACCTTGGGGCCGCTGCCACCTTTGGTTTGTTTGGTGGCGCCGCGGGGATGACCAACCAGGGTGTGTTCACCGTGATCAACGGGGACATCGGCACCACCGGTGCTTCCACCCTGATCACCGGCTTCCATGACCGGAGCGCCGTCTATACGGAAACGCCCCTCAACATCGGTGCCGTGAACGGAACGATCTATACCGCCACCGCGCCTGTGGGTTCGGTCCCCAGCGTGATGGCCTCGGCGGTCGCCCTCGCCACCCAAACCGCCTTCGACAACCTGTCTCCCGCCGCCCTTCCCGGTGGCCTGGATGTGTCGTCCTTGGGGGGTGGTGCCGGTGAACTCGGCAACCGTACCCTCGCCCCCGGCATCTACTGCTCCGCGCCTGGCTCCTATTCCATTCAGGGCGGCGATCTCACCCTTGATGGCAAGGGCAATCCCAATGCAGTCTGGGTCTTCCAGATGGCCTCCACCCTCACGGTGGGCGGCCCCGGAGCGGCCTTCCCCCAGAGCGTCATCCTGAAGAACGGCGCTCAGGCCAAGAACGTCTTCTGGCAGGTCGGCAGCTCCGCCACGATCAATGAAGCGGGCGGCGGTACCATGGTGGGAACGATCATCTCCTACGCGACCACCACGGTCTCCACGGCCGGCAACGTCACCATCGTGACCCTGAATGGGCGAGCCCTGGCCCTGAATGCCTCGGTGACGCTGGTGAACACCCACGTCAACCTGCCCGCGCTGTGAGGCGGGACGGTTTCATGTCGTAGAAGACCAAGAAACAGGGAGACAGCCTGATTGAATCGATCAGGCTGTCTCCCTTCGTGCAGCTCGACGCGCATCGCAGGGATGCACTCCCGACCCTCGCCGTGCTGGAATGGAACGGTTCCCCGGAGTCCCCATGACCTTCAAGCCCCTCGCCGGACTGGCCCTCATCGCCCTGGGGGCGGCCTCGCTGGCCTGGCCGGAATTCAGCTACACGAAGGACAGCCACGACGCCAAGCTGGGCCCCCTGGAGTTCACGCTGAAGGAGAAGGAGACAGTGCGCGTCCCTGTGTGGGCCGGTCTGGCGGCCATCGCGGGGGGAACGCTGCTGCTGTGGCGGCGGAAGCAGGGTTGATCCCATGCGCATCCTCGCCCTGTCGGGCAGCCTGCGGGCCCAGTCGCTGAATACGCTCTTGCTGCACGAGGCGGCCCGGCTCGCCCCGCCCGGCCTGGAGATCACCTGCTGGGAGGGCCTGGACGACCTGCCCCACTACAGCCCTGAACGCGACACCGATCCCCCGCCCCCGCCGGTGGCCGAATTGCGGGGCCGCATCGCCGAGGCCGATGCCCTGCTCATCTGCACCCCCGAGTACATCCACGCCATGCCCGCGGTGCTGAAGAACCTGCTGGAGTGGGTGGTGTCCTCTGGCGCTTGCATGGGCAAGCCCACGGCGGCCTGGAGCGTATCGCCCTCCCTGGAAGGCGGCGCCCGGGCCCATGCGTCCCTGGTCCACACGCTGGAGGTGATGTCGGCGCGGGTGGTTCCGGAGGCTTCGCTTTGCCTGACCCTGGCCCGCTCGGGGCTGGATGCGGCGGGCAAGCTGAGCGATCCGGTCCAGGCGGATCGGCTTCGCGGGGCCCTGGAAGCCCTGGCCACCGCTGTGGAGGCGCCATGACCGGAAGCAGCGCCGAGACCCCCATCCGCATCGTCGTGGATGCCGACGCCTGCCCGGTGAAGGACGAGATCTTCCGCGTGGCGACGCGCTACGGGCTGAAGGTGCTGCTGGTGTCCAACTCACCGCTGCGGATCCCGCGCAATCCGCTGTTCGAGTCCGTGGTGGTGGCCAAGGGCCAGTTCGACGGGGCCGACGACTGGATCGTGGAGCAGATCACGGCCACGGACATCGCCGTCACGGGGGATATCCCCCTGGCGGCGCGCTGCCTGGAAAAAGGTGCCCGGGCCCTGGATGCCAAGGGCCGCGTCTACGCGCCCGACTCCATCGGCGACGCCCTGGCCAGCCGTGAGCTGATGGCCCACCTGCGGGCCATGGGGGAGCTGGGCGGCGGCCCCCCGCCCTTCTCCGACCGGGACCGTTCGACCTTTCTGCAGCGCCTGGATGACCTCATCCAGGCGCTGCGGCGCGCAAGGCGGTAGACTCAGCAGAGTGCTGGATCAGCTGCAACCTCTTTCGTGATCGGACTCGCCATGGCCAGGAAACCCAACTACAACTTCGAGAAGCGCCAGAAGGATCTGGCCCGCATCAAGAAGAAGGAAGAGAAGCTGCAGAAGAAGGCCCTGAAGAAGGATGCCCTGGGCAACGACATCCCGGACACCGAAGAGACGGAAGGGACCGAAGAGACCACCGAAGCGGGCGAATCCGAAAATCCCTAGGGCGGCTCTCGACATTTCGCGGATCAGGCTCTCGGCCCGTCGGGAGCCATGGGAGATCAGGAGATCCAAGAATCGGTTAAGCATACAAATATTTTGACTTATTGAATTGGCACAAGGATCGCTCTACCTTGGAGTCGCCGAGCGCGGCCTTTCAGGAGACGCCATGTCCTTCCCCGAATCCAAGACCCATCTGAACCTCAAGGCCGCCTTCGCCGGTGAAAGCCAGGCGAACCGCCGCTACACCTGGATGGCCCAGGTGGCTGAGAAGGAAGGGCTCCAGGAGGTGGCGGACCTCTTCAAGCACAGCGCCGATGGCGAAACGGGCCACGCCCTGAAGCACCTGATGTTCCTGGCCGAACAGGCCGGCGACCCCGCCACGGGCATGCCCCTGGGCGATTCGCTGACCAACCTGAAATCCGCGGTGGCCGGCGAGACCTACGAGTACACGGACATGTATCCCGAGTTCACCCGCGTGGCCAGGGAAGAGGGCTACACCGAGATCGCCGCCTGGTTCGAAACCCTGGCCAAGGTGGAGCGCTTCCACGCCGGCCGCTTCCAGGACGCCCTCACCAAACTCGAGGCCGCCAGGTAGTCCTTTCCCCACCCATCCACCCGGGAGGTTCCCATGGTAACGAAGCGAAAGCTCACCACCGCGGCCGGAGCGCCGGTCGCGGACAACCAGAATGTGCTGACCGCCGGGCAGCGCGGCCCCCAGCTCCTCCAGGACATCTGGTTCCTGGAAAAGCTCGCCCACTTCGACCGGGAGGTGATCCCCGAGCGGCGCATGCATGCCAAGGGCTCGGGCGCCTTCGGCACTTTCACCGTCACCCATGACATCACCCGCTACACCAGGGCCAAGATCTTCGCCCAGGTGGGCAAGCAGACGGATCTCTTCGTCCGCTTTTCCACCGTGGCGGGCGAGCGCGGGGCGGCGGACGCCGAGCGGGACATCCGCGGATTCGCCATGAAGTTCTACACCGAGGAGGGCAACTGGGACCTGGTGGGGAACAATACGCCAGTGTTCTTCCTGCGCGATCCGCTGAAATTCCCGGACCTGAACCACGCCGTGAAGCGGGATCCCAAGACCAATCTCCGCAGCGCGAAGAACAACTGGGACTTCTGGACCGCCCTGCCGGAGGCCCTGCACCAGATCACCATCACCATGAGCGATCGAGGCCTGCCCGCGTCCTACCGGCACATGCACGGCTTCGGCAGCCACACCTTCAGCTTCATCAACGCCAAGAACGAGCGCACGTGGGTGAAGTTCCACTTCGTCTGCCAGCAGGGCATCAAGAACCTCACGGACGCCGAGGCCGAGGCCATCGTCGCCAAGGATCGCGAAAGCCACCAGCGGGATCTTTTCGAGGCCATCGAGCGGGGCGATTTCCCCAAGTGGAAGCTCTTCATCCAGGTGATGACCGAGGCGGAAGCCCGGGCCTTCCCCATCAACCCCTTCGATCTCACCAAGGTCTGGCCCCACAAGGCCCATCCGCTGATCGAGGTGGGCGTGATGGAACTGAACCGCAACCCCGAGAACTACTTCGCGGACGTGGAGCAGGTAGCCTTCAACCCGGCCAATATCGTGCCCGGCATCGGCTTCAGCCCCGACAAGATGCTTCAGGGCCGCCTCTTCTCCTACGGTGACGCCCAGCGCTACCGCCTCGGCGTGAACCACCAGATGATTCCCGTCAATGCCCCCCGCTGCCCCTTCCACAGCTACCATCGGGATGGCCAGATGCGGGTGGACGGCAACCAGGGCGCCACCCTGGGCTACGAGCCCAACAGCTACGGCGAGTGGCAGGAGCAGCCGGAATTCGCCGAACCGCCGCTCGCGCTGGACGGGGCCGCGGACCACCACGATCCCAGGCCCGGATCCGACGACTTCAGCCAGGCCGGAGACCTCTTCCGCCTCATGAAGCCCGACGAGCGCCAGCGGCTCTTCGAGAACACCGCCCGGGCCATGGGGGATGCCCCGAAGGAAATCAAGCTGCGCCACATCGGAAACTGCCGCAAGGCGGACCCGGCCTACGGAGAGGGCGTGGCCAAGGCCCTGAACCTGTGAACTCCCCTGTTTTTTCTTTGATGAGGCCTTCCGCATGACGAACCTGGTCTTCGACCCCGCGACCGAACATGCGCGCTTTGACGCGCGCTGGACCTTCCTCGGCCTCCAGGCGGCCCTGCGGCTGGATCTGGCGGAGGGCATCAGCTTCCAGCCGGAAACGGCGGAAAGCGTCGAGGATCAGGTCGTCGAAACCCTCTGGGCCGAAGGCAAGACGCCGGACACGGTGGATGCCGGGGAGCTGGCCGAGGCCCGCGCCTCCTTCGCCGTGCTGGCGCCGCGCCGGGAGGAAAGAGGCCAGAGCATCGCGGCGACCTTGATGCTGGGCTTTCCCGATGCCGTGCGCGATGGCCGCCTGGCGGCCCTGCACGGCTTTCCCGCCCAGCTGAGGCTGGAACTGTCGGACGGATCCCTGGTGGAACCCGCCGTGGATCGCGGCACCGCCGGCCCCGACGACCGCCTGCCCTCCGTGCTGGCCCTGCGCTACCTGATCCCGGACGGCCGCAGCATCGCTGCCCTCGTCTCCAACCACGCCGAGGCTCCCGGCCGGTGGGCCGCCCCCGCCGCCTGGACCACCTGGCCTTCCTGAGGAGCCACCATGGACATCAATATCGGCATTCCCGCCGAGGATCGGAAAGCCATTGCCGATGGTCTTTCCCGCCTGCTGGCGGACAGCTACACCCTGTATCTCAAGACCCACAATTTCCACTGGAACGTGAAGGGCCCCATGTTCCAGACCCTGCACCTGCTCTTCGAGACCCAGTACACCGAACTGGCCCTGGCCGTGGACCTGGTGGCGGAGCGCATCCGCGCCCTGGACTACCCTGCCCCCGGCACCTATGCGGAATTCGCGCGGCTCTCCAGCATTCCCGAGCCCAAGGGCGTGCCCAAGGCCCCCGCCATGATCCGGGAACTGGTCGAAGGCCAGGAGGCCGTGGTTCGCACCGCCCGCTCCATCTTCCCTCTGGTGGACAAGGTAGGGGATGAACCCACCGCCGACCTGCTCACCCAGCGCATGCAGGTCCACGAAAAGAACGCCTGGATGCTGCGCAGCCTGCTGGAGGAGTAGGGATCCGGGGATCCCATATTCTTGACTTTTTTGGTAAACTACCAATCCGCGACCCCGCGCTGCGAAGGAGACGACCATGGCCTATCCCGCCAAGAACTATGACCACCTGAAGGGCGGCAAGGTGAAGGGCCTGAGCGACGCCCAGCTGGATCAGCACTTCACCCTGTACAAGGGCTATGTGGCCAAGTACAACGAGATCGAGGAGAAGCTGGCGACCGCGGACACCACCAAGCCCAACTACTCCTTCAACGAATTCAGCGAGTTGAAGCGCCGCGAGGCCGTGGCCTTCAATGGTTCCTTCCTGCACGAGCTCTACTTCGAGAACCTGGGCGCGGACAGCGAGATCAGCACGGGGCTGAAGGCCGCCCTGGAGGCCGCCGGCGGCCAGGCCAAGGTCATCGCCGATCTCAAGGCCACGGCCATGGGCGGCCCCGGCTGGGCCCTGCTCACCCGCAACCGCCGCGATGGCAAGCTGCACACCTACTTCGTGGCCGAGCATCACATCGGCCTGCCCATTGAGCAGGACCTGCTGCTGGTGCTGGACAGCTGGGAGCACGCGTTCATGGTGGATTACGGCATCGCCCGCGCGAAGTACCTCGACATGTTCGTCGAGAACATCAAGTGGTCTGAGGTCAGCAAGCGCTTCGGGAAGTAGGCGCGGGCGAACCTCATCGCCCCCCGGATCGCAGGCCCCGCATGGGGCCTGCTCCCGTTTCGCCCGCGCTTCGCTTGGCTCAACGGACGGGGCCCCGCTGGCATCGCCCGGGAAACCCATCCGGCCCACCAGCCTTCGGGCCCGATGGTGGTCGAGTGGACCGGACTTCCCATCCAGGGTCAGCCCGCGGCGCCCTGAGCGGACCGCGAGGATCTCAGCACGGCCCGGAACACCTCCTCGACCCCCTGGACATCCAGGCCCGCCTCCTCGGCCCAGGCACGGCGGGCCTGGAGCTGGGCGGTTTCGCGCTCGGGGTCGTGGACGGGGAGGCTCAGTCCGGCCTTGGCGCGACCGGCGCGGAGCACCAGCTCCGTGCGGCGGGCCAGCAGGGCCACAAGCTCCTGATCCAGGGCGTCAATGTGATCGCGGGCCTCCTGCAGGGCCGGGGAACGCGTCCCGAGATCGGGAATGGAGAGCTGCTCGCCCCCCCCGGTCTGGGCGGCTTCCGCGAGGCTGCGGTGGATGGCGGACAGGGCCTCCAGCAGGCCGGCGCGGGATCCCTCGGCGAAAGGGTTCTCGTTCTGGAGGGCGGCGAAGAGATGGCCCGCGTCTTCGCGCACAGATTCGAGCGTGCGGGCGATGGCGTGGAAGGAGGGGGGCGTGAAGGGCAGCTCAGCGCCCGCCCCCACCGCCAGCAGCCCCTTGGCGATGAAGAAGGTGAGGGCGTGGGTGGTGGCCATCACGCGGTCGTGGTCCTCGGGGCTCTGGCGGAGCACCTCGCAGCCCAGGCTGCGGAACAGGGCCTCCACCTGGTTCGCGGCGGCCGGATGCCGGGGCGAGGGGCAGAGCACCACGCGCAGGGGGCGCTCCGCCCGGGCCAGGCTCACGGGGCCGAACAGCGGGTGGGTGCCGGCATGGGGGATGGCGCCGCCCAGGTGCTCGTCCAGCAGGGCGCAGGGCCCCACCTTCACGCTGCCCACGTCGAGGACGAGATGATCGGATCGCAGGTGGGGCCGCAGATCCCTCAGGGCGCCGGCCAGGGCCGGGATGGGCACCGCCAGCACCAGGGTTTCGTGGGCATCCACCAGATCGCGGAAGCTGGCGGCGCGGCGTTCCGCGGGAATCTCCGCCACCGGATCCCAGGCCCGATGGGCGTGGCCGGCCTCGTGGAGCAGCGCACCCAGCGCCCGCCCGAAGCGGCCATGACCCAGGATGCCGATGCGCACGGGAGCCCCTAGCAGCAGCCGGTTTCGCTTCCGCAGCCGTCGCCGCAGTCGCCCTTGGCCTTGCCTTCGGCTTCGCAGGCGCAGGCGTCGCCACAGCACCCGCCACTGCCCTCTGTCAGGGTGGACTGGGCCAGGGCCATCAGGATCGAGTGGGGATCACCCTTCACCCTCAGGGCCATGTTCACGGCCTCGATCATGATTTCGTTGGACACGCCGAGGGCACTGAGGCGGGCCTGATGGGCCCGGAAGGCGCGCTCCGCATTGGCGCCGATGGCGGCCCCCAGGGCGACGAGGTTGAGGGTGGTCTCGCTGAGGCCGGTCCCGGTCTGGGGTTCGGTCTGGGTGGTCATGGGCGCTCCTTGGGGAGGAAAAAATGAAGGGATCAGGCGGATCTCAGCCCTGGGCCAGCCGCGTGAGGATCTCCAGGGCCTCGGCGGGCCCCATGATCAGCAGTTCGTCCCCGGCCTGGAACCGTTCGTCGCCGGAGGGATTGAAGCGCAGGCCGGCGCCGGGATGGACCAGGCCCACCAGGAGGGAACCCGTGGCGTGGCGGAGTCGCGCCTCGCGCAGCGTCTGGCCCACCAGGGCCGAACCACTGGCGATGGTGATGCGCTCCAGTCCCAGTTCCAGCTGCTCCTGCTGGAGCACGATGTCGAAGAAGTTCATCATCTCCGGGCGGAGCAGCAGGCCCACCATGCGGCGCCCGCCGATCTCGTAGGGGCTCACGATGTGGTCGGCCCCGGCGGCCCTGAGCTGGCGTTCCGTACCCAGTTTCGCACTGCGGGCCACCACGGGCAGATCGGGACGGATCTGCTTGACCGTGAGGGTCACCAGCACATTGTCGGCATCCGTGGTCAGGGCGGTGATGAGGCCCCGAGCCTGGCGGATGCCCGCCCGCTCCAGCATCAACTCATCCATCGCGTTGCCATAGATGATGAGCTCCCCCGCGAACCTGGGGCTGCGGCCCTTGGTCTCGTCCTGCTCGACGATGACGAAGGGGACACCGGCCTTCTTCAGCTCCCAGGCGGCCTGGAAGCCCATCTTCCCGAAGCCGCAGACGATGACGTGATCCGTGAGGTCATCCAGGCGTTTCTGCATGCGGCGCTCCATGAGGTAGCCTCGGAGGTCGCCCTCGAGAAGCAGGGCGGTGAGGTTCGAGATGGCGTAGGTGGCCACCCCCAGGCCGATGATGAGGTAGAAGATCGTGAAGAGCTTCGTGTAGGCGTTCACCTCGCCCAGTTCCCGGAACCCCACCGTGAACAGGGTGATGATGGCCATGTAGAAACTGTCAAGGGCGTTCAGCTTCGCGAGGAGGTGATAGCCGAGGGCTCCCGCGACGATGATGGCCGCCAGCAGGGCCAGGGCGTAGCGCAGGCGCTGGAGCGGCGCGTCGCGCTGCTCGTCCCGGACGATGGGGAAAGGCGTCCCGGGTTTCATCTCAACCCCCGAGCCCGGACTTGATGGCGAAGTTCGCCGTGCTGAGGGCCACCAGATGGTCGCCGCAGGTGAGGCGGCATTCCAGGATTCCGCCCCGGCCGGAGATCCTCACCACCTGGGCCTCGCCGCGCACTTCACCCCGGGCGGGCTCCAGGTACCGGACATGCAGATCCGAGGTGGCGAAGGGCATGGCTCCGTCGAAGGCGGTGCTGAGGGCCAGGGCGCTCACCATGTCCGCCATGGTGGCCAGCACGCCCCCGTTCACGGTCCCGCGGGCGCCGTTGATCACGGCCTTGGTGGGCACCAGCACCATCACCGCCGCGCCGGGCTCGACGGATTCGATGGTCAATCCCCAGCCGCTGATGAGCGGCCAGGGATGGAACCGCGCGCGCAGGCGCTCCAGAAGATCCGGAGCCAGGGTCTCTGGGATCTGCGGTTTGGCCATGCTTGAGTGTAGCCCGGTACCCGGATTCAGAGCTTCAGCACGCCCCGGAGGATTTCGGCCATGCCCTGGAAGACCCTGGTCTGGGGGCTATCGGGGTGGGCATGCACCAGGGGATCCCCGCTGTCCCCGCCCTCGCGGATGGCGAGATCAATGGGCACCTCGCCCAGGAAGGGGATGTCCATCCGCGCCGCGGCGGCCTTCACGCCGCCATGGCCGAAGATCTGGGTCTCCTGGCCGCAGCCCGGGCAGATGAAGCTGCTCATGTTCTCGATGATGCCGAGGATGGGCACCTTCACCGTCCCGAACATGCCGATGGCCTTCTTCGCGTCAAGGAAGGCCACGTCCTGGGGCGTGCTGACGATGACCGCGCCATCCACCTGGGCGTTCTGGATGAGGGTGAGCTGCACATCGCCGGTGCCCGGCGGCAGATCAATGAGGAGCACATCCAGATCCCCCCAGGCCACATCCTTCAGGAACTGCTGGAGGGCCTTGTTGAGCATGGCCCCGCGCCAGATGACGGGGCGGTCCTCCTCGATGAGCAGGCCCATGGACATGACCTTCACGCCGAAGGCGTCCAGGGGCAGGATCTTGCCGTCCGGCGTGCCCAGGGGGGAATCCTTCAGGCCCAGCATCATGGGGATGGACGGGCCGTAGATATCGGAATCCAGCAGGCCCACCTTCAGCCCCTGCTGGGCCATGGCGATGGCGAGGTTCACCGTGACGGTGCTCTTGCCCACGCCGCCCTTGCCCGACCCCACCACCACGCAGCGCTGGATGCCGGGGATGAGGTTCTTGAACTCCACCTGGGCCATCTTCTCCCAGCCGATCTCGATATCCGCCGCGGCCACGCCGGGCTGGTTGAGGATCAGTTCCTCCAGGGCCTGCTTGATGACCTGCACGCGGTCCTGGTAGGCCTCCATGAGCTGGAGCAGCACCGTCACCTTGCCTTCGGTAACATCAATGCCCTTGAGGGCCTTGAGGGTGGCCAGGGTGGCGTTGGTGCCGGGCACCACATAGGCGTTCATGGCTTCAAACAGGGCGGCGCGGCTGATCTTCTGAGTCATGCGAATCTCCAGCCCTCCAGTGTGCCACGGGCCGGATGGAGGTCGGAACAGGCAATGGCTGGCCGCGAAGGGCCCGGCGGGCGTTCAGTCTGGCCCCGGGATTGCGGGTGGAGTGCGATCCCCCGAGGCCCCGGCAAGGGCCTGCACGCTAGCGGCCCTTGGGGCGTGGCGGGTGTCGTTCCGGGCGGTCTGCCAGGCGCGCTTGGGTCGAGGCTGGCCCGCGGCGGGGCCGCAGGAAGCGAAATTCCACGGCCGCCTTCTTCAGTTGGCCTCCGACCTCGAGGACGGGATAGGCCAGGAAGTTGATGGGACCCGTGGCCGGGCCCGGATCAACCACGAGGTCGCGCCCTCGGCTCAGTTCCAGCCGGTTGGCAGGATGGTGGCCGAAGTAGTAGGTCGAAAGACCCGTGTACTTGTCCGCTTCGCTGATGTCCACGGGCCACCACTTGCCGTCGGCGTAGAACTCCGCCCAGCAGTGGTAGCCATCTATCCCGCCGGTATTCCGCTCGGAGGGGATGGCGACACCGATGGCGAACCGGGCGGGGATCCCGGCGGTGCGCGCGAGCGCGATGAAATAGGAGTGGAAGTCGGTGCAGTTGCCGGTGCGGGCATCGCAGGCGTACACGGCATCCCCTTGGCCCCAGCCGTCGCCATACTTCTGGTACCGCATCCGGTCTATGACGTGGTCGTAGAGCGCGCGCGCCCGGACCAGGTCGCCGCGCTTGTCCGCGAGGACCTCGGCCACGACCTTCTCGAATGCCGCGTCCGAGGGGACGAAGCGCTCGGGCCCGAGAAACTGGCCTTCCCGGGGCCTGTCTGCCGCATAGGGGCCCTTCTCGCGCCGCTTGACCGCGAAGCGCATCTCGAGGACTTTCTTCCCGTCCATGGGCCCCAGCTCGAGGTAAAGCACCTCGTTGCCGTGAACGCGATCCTTCAGCCTCCGTTCCTTCCCTGCGAGCCGCAGCGACCGCACCTGGACCGTCTGGTACGCATCGTTGGCCGGGAGGGGAAGCCAGATCCGGGCCTCCTTCGGGATCTCCGGCAGCGTCACCCGGTAGACGAACTCAAAGGCATCCTTCCCTTTGATTACCCCGAAGTGCGCGTCGGCCGCGCGGCTCACCTCGATGCGTCCCCAGGTTCCGTCCGCACCCTGCTCCCAGGCGTAGTTCGGCTGGCCGTTGACCTTGTGGACGGTGGTCTCGGTGACCCGCATGGCGCCCGCTCCGCCGTCCAGAAAAAAGTCAACGTCATAGACATCCCCGCTCACATCGGCGAGGTCAACGCAGGCGAACTGGCGGTCCGGTCCGAGGCTCGAAAGGTATTCCGTGTGGACGCGCACGAGCTTCAGCCGAAGCTGCTTCTCGCCGAAGGTCAGGGCGAAGGTGCCTCCGCCTGCCCGGACCTGCTCCTCGACATGCCGCTCGATGGCCGCCTGGATGTCCGCGGTGACAACCGTCCCGTCGGGGGTGGTGGCCTCGACGGTCCCTGCGCCGTCCGCGGCGGAAGGTCCGATGGGCGCGTGGGTTCCGATGGCCGCCACGGGGAGGGCCAGGGGCCCAGGCGCCTTCAAGTCTGGCGCCTGGCCCATCAAGCCGGCACAGGCGCATAGAGTCACGAACACGAAGCGGCTCATGGTCGCCCTCTCCTGGATGTGCCAAAACGGATAGGTCGCGGGTTCGCGGGGCCACGCGGCCACTGGGCGGCTAGCCCTTGGGATGTTCACCCTTGGGATGCTCAGCCTTGGGATGGTCAGCCTTGGGCTTCTCGGCCTTGGACTTCTCGGCCTTGGGCTTCTCGGCTTTGCCCTTGGGGTGCTCACCCTTGGGATGTTCAGCCTTGGCGGGCTCCCCCTTCTTGGCGGGCTCCTCGGCCTTCTTCTCCTGGGCCTGGGCGGTGCCGACCGCCAGGATTGCGAGGGCCGCGAATGCGGCGAACAGCTTTTTCATGGGTTCCTCCTTCAGAGTGTTCGAACAGTGAGTTCGAAACCGGTGTGATCCTCACACTCTTTTCCACGGAAAGCCATCCCCAAGATTGCTGGATCACGGCGATGCGGTGCGTCCGGTGGCCACCATGCCGCGCCTTGCGCGGTTCCAGCGCTTTCTGCGGCTTCAGATGTCGGGATCCAGCGGCCCCAGCTTCTGGGTCAGGGCCCCCACCCCGCTGGAAAGGAGGGTGTGCTCGTAGATGCGGAGCTGGCTTCGCAGGGGCGGGTCCCGGGGATCCAGGCCGCGGCGCAGCACTTCGCCATCGGGGCCGAGGACGCGGCTCTTGAGGGTGTCCCGGAGCTGGAGTTCGAGCATTTCCAGGACCTGGGCCGCCAGGATGGGATCACTAAGGGGAAAGGCCAGTTCCACGCGGCGGTCCAGATTGCGCGGCATGAGATCGGCGCTGGACAGGAGCGTCTCCGGCTGGCCGTCGTTGGCGAAGTGGTAGATGCGCGCATGTTCGAGGAACCGGTCAATGATGGACACGGCCCGGATGTTCTCGGACAGCCCCGGCACGCCGGGCCGCAGGCAGCAGGTGCCGCGCACGATGAGGTCCACCTTCACCCCCTCCCGGCTGGCCTCGTAGAGCAGCTGGATGAGCTGGGGATCCACCAGGGCGTTCATCTTGAGCACCATGCGGGCGGGCCGTCCGTCCCGGGCATGGGCGATCTCCCGCTGGATGCGGGCCTTGAGCGCCTTCTTGAGGTGCTGGGGCGCCAGCAGCAGCCGGTGGAACCGGGGCGGGCGGGTGTAGCCCGTGAGCATGTTGAAGAGGTTCGACAGATCCTCGCCGTACTCGGGCTTCGCCGTCAGCAGCCCCAGGTCGGAATAGAGGCGGCTCGTGCGCTCGTTGTAGTTGCCTGTGCCCAGGTGGCAGTACCGCTTGATGCCGCCGGCCTCCTGGCGCACCACCAGACAGGCCTTGCAGTGGATCTTGTGATTGGGCAGCCCGTAGACCACGTGCACGCCGGTCTTCTCCAGGCGCCGCGCCCACGCGATGTTGGCGGCCTCGTCGAAGCGGGCGCGAAGCTCCACGATGGCCGCCACCTGCTTGCCGCGCTCCGCGGCGCGCTCCAGGGCCGCGGCCACGGGGCTGTTCGCGGTCACGCGGTAGAGGGTCATCTTGATGGCCAGGACCTTGGGATCCTCCGCCGCCTCGCGCACGAAGCGCACCACGCTATCGTCGAAGCTCTGGTAGGGGTGGTGCAGCAGGATGTCGTTCTTGGCGATGGCGTCGAACAGGCTGCCGGCCTGGTCCAGCTGGGGCACGGGCAGGGGCGGCAGCGGGCTGTCCTTGAGGCGCGGGAGGTCCAGCTGGCCATAGAGCTGCATCAGGTCGGAGAAGGCCGTGAGGCCGGAGGTCGGGTACAGATCCTCGGGGCTCAGCTCCATTTCCTCGATGAGCAGATCCAGCACCTTGGAGGAAAGGCCCTGTTCGTACTGAAGGCGCACCACGGCCCCCCGGCGGCGGTCGCGCAGGCTTTCCTCCACCGTCTTGAGCAGATCCTCAGAGGGATCCTCCTCCACCGGCAGATCCGAATCGCGGGTGACCCGGATGGCGTGGCAGCTCTTCACCGTGTAGCCCAGGAAGAGGCGCGACAGGTGATGCTGGACCACATCCTCCAGCATCACGAAAGCGTGGGCGCCCGGCCCGGAAGGCACCCGCAGGAACCGCGAGGCCAGACCCGTGGGCACATGGATGAAGGAGAGCTCCGAGGCGGGCAGGTCGCCGTCCAGCTGATCCTCATCCGGTTCCAGCTCCACCACCAGCACCAGGGCCCGGTTGCCGAGGCGGGGGAAGGGATGGCCCGTGTCCACGGCGAGGGGCGTGATCAAGGGAAGCAGGCTGCGCTCGAAGTAGTCCAGAAGGAAGGCCGCCTGCGCTTCGTCCAGGTTCTTCGGGTTCATGATCGCGATGCCTTCGGCCTCCATCTGGGGCTCGATGCTCGCGTGGAAGAGCTGGTGCTGGCGGGCGGAATAGGCGTGGATCTTGGAGGAAACGCGCTCCAGCAGCTGCCTCGGGGTGAGGCCGTCCGGCCCGGGCTGGGTGATGCCGGCGTCAATCTGCCGCCAGATGCCCGCCACGCGCACCATGAAGAACTCGTCCCAGTTGCTGGACACGATGCTGAGGAACTTCACCCGCTCCAGCAGCGGCACCGTCGGATCCTCCGCCTCCTCCATGACCCGGGCATTGAAGTCCAGCCAGCTCAGCTCGCGGTTCAGCAGTTCCTCGGGATGGGGGATGGGATGGAACACGGGAAGTCCTCTGGTCCAGGCTCGCGCAGGGATGTAACAGCCTGATGGTACAGGCGATGACGCGTCAGTCAGGAAGAACTTCCTTGGTTTCTGCGGACCTTTGAGGCAGAATCAATGGTTCGGCCCTCCACGGGGAGGGACTGAATGGTCCGCCCGGACCCGCCCCAACGAGAGGGCAGCACCCGCTGCCAGGTAGGAGGAACCCCATGTCCCAGGAAGTCCTGATCGTCCCCAAGCGCGACACCTTCGGCAAAGCCGCCATCCGCGACCTCAAGAAGTCCGGCATGATCCCCGCCGTGGTCTACGGCCTTGCCGAGCCCCCCGTGGCCATCGCCATCAGCCCCAAGGTCGTGGCCCGCGTGCTGGCCAGCGAGACCGGCATGAACTCCGTGATGCTCCTCCAGCGCGAGGGCACGGACATCAAGCGCCACGTCATCATCAAGGACCTGCAGCGCGATCCCATCACCAGCCGCCTGCGGCACATTGACTTCATGCGCGTGGACATGACCCTGAAGGTGCGCGTGAAGGTGCCCGTGCGCCTCGTCGGCACCGCCATCGGCGTGAAGACCCAGGGCGGCGTGCTCGACTTCTCGCACCGCGAGATCGAGATCGAATGCCTGCCCAGCCTCATCCCCGCCCACATTGACGTGGACATCTCCAACATGGCCGTGGGGGACAGCGTCCGCTTCGAGCAGATCACCCTCATGCCCAACGTGATCTTCACCGGCGATGCCCACCAGGTGGTCTGCTCCCTCCACGGCAAGGCCGCCGAGGAAGAAGTCGCTCCCGCCGCCGCCGTCGCCGCCCCCGTCGAGCCCGAGGTGGTCAAGAAGGGCAAGAAGGACGACAAGAAGTAGTGCTTCAAACCCTCCTCATTCCTTGCGACAAACGCGGCCTGGGCCGCGTTTGTCGTTAACGCACGGGCGAAGCCCGCGCGCCGAGGTCGCCCCATGTGGACATTGGTACCCCTCGGCAATCCAGGGCCTGAATACCAGGACACCCGCCATAATCTCGGCCGGTTGATGCTCCAGCGCTGGATGGCGGATCGGAATCTCGCGCCTGCGCGGAGCAGGCGTTTTCCCTCGGGCGCGCTCTACCCGTTGACCGAGCGGCTCCAGGCGCTCGTGCCCAGCACCTACATGAACCTCTCCGGCGAGGTCTGCGCCCAGGCCGCTGCGGCGGGGCTCTATCCGCGGCGGATGGTGCTCCTCCACGACGACAAGGACCTGCCCCTGGGCACGGGCCGGTTCCGCCTGGATGGTTCCGATGGCGGCCACAATGGCCTGCGCTCGATCTTCGGGTGCCTGGACACCCCGGAGATCGCCCGGTTGCGCCTGGGCATCGGTCCCTTCCAGCGCCCCCTGGTGGACTTCGTGCTGGAGCCCTGGACGGATCCCGAATGGGAGATCATCGCCGCCCTGGACGCCCCCTTCGCCCGCTTCCTGGCGCTACTGGCGGGCTGTGATGAGCTGGGGGGGCTGGCGAACCAGGTGAATCCGGAAGGGTTCTGGAACCCGTCAGGGATTCCCGAGCCGGCGTCCGACCCGGGACTTCGGAACACCAAGGTGCCGCCTGAAGGGTGACCGCCGCGGGGGATGAACGTGGATGCTCTGCCTGTTCAGGGCATCGCTGGCCCGGCGGAGATCCGGGGTCCGGAATCACCCACGAGCTCCGGGGTTCGGCCTTTCCGTCCTGCCACCCGGTGGGAACCCAAGGCTCATGTCCCACCCCACGCGCGGACCGCTCCTTGGAGGTTGGGATCTTTATGGCGTCGTTCTTGGGGTAAATAGCGTGCGATCCATGGAGGGAGGCCCACCCTCGCGCGCAGCGCGATCGCCCGCAGAGCTCGGCCCAGGAGGGGCCGCGTGAGGAGGACTCAGGAAGTGTTCCGCCTTCAATTCGGCACCACGTGAAGCGTGAACTCGATGGTGCGGGTCTGCTGCACCCAGGGATCAAAGGCGCTGGTCCGGATGATCACGTCCATGGGAGACACCACAGTTGCAGGGGCCGTGTAGGTGTAGCGCCAGGCTGTGTCATCAACGGGTTCGACTATAAATGCCCCCGCATCCCCCATGAATCCCTGGGGGGGAACCAAGGTGGATTGCATCTGAAGATCCGCTGCGGGACGGGGCCGGACAGTCATGCCAAAAACCAATGTATTCCCTGCCTTGATGGTCGCAGAGTTGGCGTCGCCGCCGAATTCGATCCCGTACAAGAAATCCATGGGCGTAGTCTTGCGCGTGACGCGGATTTCGTAATCGGGGCTCTTTTCCCAGCGCTTCGTGAAGGGACTGAAGACTTCGCAGCCCACCTTTGCGATGGCCCCTTCCGGAGGAACCTCGGCCGGAGGCAGGTACGCCCCTCCCGCACCTCCGTATTCCTTCGTCAAATCAAGTGGAATCATGGTCTGTGGATCCACCAAGATCCCCGGCCCCTGGAAACGGATCCGGGTGGGAGCCGTCACCGCCGGGGATCGGTCGATGCCCCATCGAATCCTCCACTGGCCCGCCACAGCGGCATTCTCACCGACATAGGCGAAGCCCAGGGAACCCTGGTCGGGGAGATTATTGGGGTTGTAGCCCGGCTCAAGGGGGCCCGGGCAAGCCACCATCAAGGGCAGGAGGCCCAGGATCAGAAGACGGAAAGGCTTCAGCATCTCATCCCCCTACTGAGGCACGGTCAGGCCTGGAACACGGGTGGACTGGGTGACGATGAGAACGGGCGGTGTGGGATCGTCGGGATCCCCCAGCATGGGATCCCTGTCCAAAACAGACTCCCCCTGCCAGGTCAGGCCACCGGATGGAAGGGGAGCCACCATCGGGGCTGGGAGACCGAGCTGGCCTGCCCACCAGGCCTCCGCCTGGGCCGCCGCCGCCGGTCCATAGACCGGAATGCCGCTGGGGTGGGTGGCCAGGGCCTGCTCTGTGGCACTTGCAGCCTGCGTCGGCTGGTGGGTTCCGCCCAGGCGTGGCCGCAGGCGGTCGGCGTAGAGATCCGCGAAGCGGGTCATGCTGTAGTTCCGGGAACTGTAGGTGTAGGACATGAGGTCCCAGTGAGCCTTGGTGCCGTTCTCGAAACGGTGGTTGTCCTCCGCCAGAAAGTAGTTCCCCAGGGCGCTGTAGCCCCAGCCTCCGGCCATTCCGCCGCCGCCGTACTGGAAGTTTCCATCCACACGGTTGTAGCGAATCAGCATCGAGGCCTCGGCCCCCCGGCTGGGCGTGTGCTCCAGGCCGAAACAGTGCCCCATTTCATGGGTCATGTTGTAGCCGATCGCCTGGGTATCGGGGATGCGGGAAAGGGCCATGCCCCGGTAGCCGTACCAGGCCATGCCAGTGGTGGAGGAACCCGCGTACCGTTCGTGGATCATACCCAGAAAAAGATGCTCCACCGCGGCATTGGGGTCTGTCTGGTGGTAGCCCTGGATGTGGTTCATGAGCAGCATGGTCTGGGCCTGATAACCAGCTCCCCAGCCAGCCATGGGTGGAAGCCAGATCTTGCCTTCATAGCGGTACTCCACCGTGGAGTAGGGGAAGGCCTCCAGGACGAAGGGCAGAACCCAGTTGTTCATCTCCCACGGTTTCCGTGCCGTTGGCACGCCCGACCCACCCGGAGGCCGCACGTCATAGCCGTGGATGACGATGTGCCTGGAGGGCTGCACCTCGGGGCGAAGGGTCATCCGATCCAATTCCAGGCCCGAGGTCGGGTGAAGGAGTCGAGCCTCCAGGGTGATTCCCGGCAGAATGAACTCGGCGGGAATGGATGGCCCAGGCTGGCCGACATACGGCCCACCCATGCGCCCGGACTTCACCATGCGGCTGCTCATATGGCTGTTGAAGCGCTGAGACCAAACCTGAAAGCCGCTCCCGTTAAGAAGGCTGAACTCGATGGGGTAGTCAACGCCTTGCTGTATCCCACCCTTCCCATAGGCGTCGTAGGCCATGACGCGCACCATGGCTGGCTTTCCTTGCTGAAGGGGCAGGTTGGCCTTCGAACTCTGGCTGTTCTGGCCAATGAAGAGGGAATCCAGGCGGAAACGGCGTGAATCGAATTCAGTCGTAAACCGGATCACGGCCTGGCCCGGTTCATCCTTGCGCACAAGCACCGGCACCTCCCGGTGGTAGGTGTTCACCGTCCCAGCGGGGCCCACCGCGAGGAGCGTGGCGAAGCAATTGCCCGCCTCCACACCCGCGACCTGGATCATCTGGGGGCCAGAGGGCAAGGCAAGAAGGGCCAACCGTTCTTCCCCGACCGCGCTGGTCACCATCAGGGCCCAGCGGCCTCCCGGATTTTCCGGAAGGTTCACGTCCAGGGAGAAAGACCCCTTCCGCCGGTCCCCCTCATCCACCACGCCTGAATACAAATTGGACTTCCCCGTGTTCGCCATTTCCGAAGTCTCCCCGTAGGTAATGGGGTAAAGAAACCGGTCCACCGGCTCCACTGACCACGCTTCAAGAGCGTCCAACTCGGCCTGCGTCACGCCTTTGGCAAGGACAGCCTCCCGGGTCGCGGCCGTGAACGGGAAAAGACCACGATTGGAATACCAATAGGCTGTGTCCTGACGCAGGACCACTTGCCGTGTGATCAAGACCAGCCTTTCAACCGGCTCGTCATCAATCCTTCGAAGGGCAGATTTCAGCACCCAGGTGGGAACCTTGGCGATGAGACGATAGTCAATCTTTCCATCGTTGTTTGGAACCATACCCGAGAAGGAAATGGATCCGCTTTGGCCACATAGCGGAGCCACCAAAAGTACCACTCCGATCAGGACAGAAAGGATCCTCAACCCAATTCGCATCAAACCTCCCTAAGCCATTGGCACAGTGCCAGGAATATACACGCTTTTGTGGCCAATCCGCTCGGTTCTCCCGTGAATAGGGAATCCAAACGCCCCCTTTTGAGGGCGGGTGGCCTTGCCA
The DNA here is from genome assembly GCA_030681515.1 of Geothrix sp. Classification (GTDB taxonomy): domain Bacteria; phylum Acidobacteriota; class Holophagae; order Holophagales; family Holophagaceae; genus Geothrix. The sequence continues at coordinate 200,958 of JAUXSE010000056.1, forward strand.
CGCGTCAAGGCTATGCCTGGGTCAAGAACAACCCTCAGACGAAGTGCTGGTCTTGTCGGAGAGGATCAACCCTCCGGGCGGCTGTTCCTTCCTGCGTCGTGGCTGTTCTCCGCTCTCCTCGGCCCCTCCGCTTCCCTCTGCTTATCCAAATTCTTTGCTTGATCTGCATGGCTTTCCACGCGAAACTATCCCTTCGCGTCCTCCGCTGGAGGGCTCTTCCTTGCTCCCTGGAATCCAAAGGGGGCTTCATATCCACAAGGAGGACAGATGCGTCATTACGAGACCATCTTCATCGCCTCCCCCACGCTGACGGACGAGCAAAGCGATGAGCTCGTCAAGCAGTTCGAGGGGATCATCGCGGAGCAGGGTGGCGAACTGCTCAAGACCGACAAGTGGGGCCGCAAGAAGCTGGCCTACGAAGTCCAGAAATTCAGCGAAGGCTACTACACGCTCTTCGAGATGAACGCCGGCCCCACCCTCATCCACGAACTGGAGCGCCGCTTCCGCAACAACGATGCGGTCATCAAGTACCTGAGCGTGCGTCTGGACGAGGCCGAGAAGGCCGCGGGCCGCACCAAGCAGCGCATCGAGCGCGAAGCCAGGCGCAAGGCCAAGGCTGGGGTCAAGGATCGTTCGCCTGAGGAGGTGATGGGATGAAGCGCCGCGCCGATGCCAAGAAGGGCAAGCCCAAGAAGAAGAAGGCTTTTGGGGGCCGACGCGCCAAGTTCTGCAAGTTCTGCGTCGAGAAGTCCACCATGATTGACTACAAGGATGTGAAGACCCTCCAGGCCTTCACGCCCGAGCGCGGCAAGGTGCTGCCCCGCCGCACCAGCGGCGTGTGCGCCGTCCACCAGCGCTCGCTCGTGGAAGCCATCAAGCGCGCGCGCAACATCGCGCTGCTGGCCTTCGCCGGGGATTGATCCGGGCGCTGGCTGACTGAAAAGCGGGGGCCTCGGCCCCCGCTTTTCCTTTAAGCTGGATTCATGTCCGAACCTGCGCCCCTCCCGAAACTCCCCATGCCTCTCCGCAAGATGAAGGCGGTGAAGGCCGCCTGGAAGCCGCTGTTGCTCCAATGGCTGGTACCGGGGGCGGGCTACTGGGTGATCGGGGAGAAGGGCCGGGCCAAGGCCTTCTTCGGGGTGTGGGTGCTGTTCTGCGTGCTGGGGGCGCTGCAGATGCAGTCCGGTGCCGTGGATGGCGTCAAGGGCGGCGTCTTCATTCCCGTGTCGGGGGCCTGGCTGCCCACCCTGGGCGCTTTCGGCACCCTGGGCATCGGGCCCGTGTACGGGGCCTTCGCCTGGGCCTTTGGCGGGGCCGGGACCGAACCCGTGCGCACGCTCACCCAGGAGTACGGTGCCACCTACGTGATGGTCGCGGGCCTGTTGAATTGGCTCTGCTGCTTCGACCTCTGGGACCGCATCACCGGCCGCTGGGTGTTCCGCCTGCCCAAGGATGAGCAGATCCGGATCGCCAGGGGCGAATAGCTACCCATCGGCCTTGAGTGACTTCGCCAGCAACTGAGTGCGGATGAAGACATCAATATCGCCGTCCAGCACCTTCTGGGTCTGGCTGGTCTCCGCGCCGGTGCGGTGGTCCTTCACCATCTGGTAGGGCTGGAGGACGTAGCTGCGGATCTGGCTGCCCCAGGCCACATCGGCCTTGTCCCCGCTGGCGGCGGCCACCTTGTCCAGGAACTTCCGCTGTTCGACTTCGTAGAGCCGGCCCTGGAGCACTTTGAGAGCCGTGGCGCGGTTCTTGATCTGGCTGCGCTCGTTCTGGCAGCTCACCACGATGCCCGTGGGCAGGTGGGTGAAGCGCACGGCGGATTCGGTGCGGTTCACGTGCTGGCCCCCGGCGCCGCTGGCGCGGAAGACATCAATCTTGAGATCCTTGTCGGGGATGTCCACGTTGATGGTGTCGTCCAGTTCGGGGCTCACATACACCGCCGCGAAGCTCGTGTGGCGGCGCTTGGCGGAATCGAAGGGGCTGATGCGCACCAGGCGGTGGACGCCGGCTTCGGCCCGCAGGTAACCATAGGAGAAGGGCGCATCCACGATGAAGGTGGCGCCCTTGATGCCGGCCTCCTCCCCATCCTGGTAGTCCACCATCTCGGTGGCCCAGCCCTTGGATTCGCAGAAGCGCAGGTACATGCGCAGCAGCATGGCCGCCCAGTCCTGGCTTTCGGTGCCGCCGGCGCCGGGGGCGATGGCCACGATGGCGTGGTTGTTGTCCAGATCGCCGCTGAGCATCATGCGCAGCTCCGCATCCTCGATGACCTTCCGGAGGTCCCCCTCGATGGATTCGACTTCCACCAGCATGTCCGCATCCTCCCGGGCCAGTTCCAGCCCGGTTTCCAGATCTTCCATCCCGCCCGACAGGCGCCTGGCGAGGGCGATGTCATTGGTGATGGTGCCCCGTTTCTGCAGGAGGGGCTTGGCGGCATCCGGATCGTCCCAGAAGCCGGGCGCCGTGGTCCGTTCCTCGATCTGCTCCAACTCCAGGGCCTTGCGTTCGGGATCCAGGTGGGCGACCAACTGCTGGACGCGGGGTTCCAGCTCGTTCTTGGCCCGCACCAGGGTCTCGAAATCCATCGTCCGCCTCTCCCAGCCCCCGCTGCCGATGCCAAGGCTGGGGGAACCTTCGAGTTTAAAGCAATCCGTGGGATTCCAGGCCCACGCTATTCTGGATGGATGTCTGGATTCATCCCCGTGATCCCCGCCGATCTGGAGCCCACCATCCGTGGGGTCCTGACCGGCCATGGGGGGGTGCCCCTGGCCTGGGCCCGCTGGGAGCATCCCACGCCCAAGGGCCGGGTGGTGATCTCCCACGGCTACGGCGAACACGGCGAGCGCTACCGGCATACCGCCCACTGGCTGCACGGCCTGGGCTGGTCCGTGTCCAGCATGGATCATCGCGGATTCGGGCGGTCCGGGGGCTTGCGGGGCGATGCGGTGGGCATCCGGGCCTTCGTGGACGATGTCGCGCTCTTCCTCCGCCAGGAACGCCGCCACGACGCCGACCGCACCGGTGCCACGGCGAGGGTCGTGGACGGCGTGCCCATGCCCCCCCTGCCGGTCTGCCCCCAGGTGGTGCTGGGCCACAGTTTCGGCGGCCTGGTGGCCCTCCTCACCCTGCTTTGGCACGCGGACACGCTGGACGGACTGATCCTGTCGAGCCCGGCGGTGGCGGTGCGGTCGAATTCCAGGCTCCTCCTGCTCATGTCCCGCCTTCTGCGCTGGTTCATGCCGCACCGCCCCATCCGGCTCCACGGCGACAAGAGCCGGGTCTGCTCCGACCCGGTCATCGTCCAGCGCTACGAGGCCGATCCGCTCTGCCACCGCTGGGCCACCGCCGCCTTCGGCACCGCCCTCGACGAGGGCCGGGCGGAGATCCTGCCGCTGGGCCACGAACTGGACCGCCCCATCCTCCTGCTGGAATCCGGAGCCGATACGGTGGTGGACCCGGACGCATCCGAGGAACTGTGGTCCGCCGTCCAGCCCCGGATGCTGGAACGCCATCGCCTGCCCGGCGTCTATCATGAGATCTTCCACGACCGGCGGCGGGCCGAGGCCCAGGCCCTGGCCGAACCCTGGCTCGAGCAACTGGCCCGGGCCTGGAACCCTTCACCCTGGAACTCTTCGCACCGTCCCGCCATGTCTGAAGTGCTGTCTCCGGAGTCCGCATGAAGCGCATCCTCACCGCCCTCTCCCTGGCCACCCTGGTGGTGGTCCTGGGCCTGGGCTGCCGCAAACCCAAGGCCGTGGACAAGGGCATCACCGCCGCCCAGCTCATGGCCACGGCGGACAAGCAGATGAAACAGGGCAAGTTCAACGAGGCCCGCATGACCCTGCGCCACCTGGAGCAGTACCTGCCGGGATCGCCCGAGTTCCCCAAGGCCAAGCTCATGCTGGGAGACAGCTTCTTCTTCCAGTCGAACCCGAGCTACCCCGAGGCCGAGGTCGAGTACACCAGCTTCCTGAACTATTTCCCTCGCCACGAGCTGCGGGACTACGCCCTCTACCACCGCGCGCTGTGCCACTTCTCCTCCATCATGAGCGCCGAGCGCGACCAGGCCGAGACCCGGAGGGCCCTCGCCGGCTTCCAGCAGCTCATCAGCGAATCCCCCGGCAGCCCCTACGCCGGGGAAACCCGGGCCAAGATTCTCCAGTGCTGGCGCCGCATCGCCGAGCATGAACTGATCGTGGGCGTGTTCTATGTGAACACCTACTTCTATCCCGGCGCCGAGCGCCGGCTGAAGGCCCTGCTCGAAACCTACCCCGACTATGTGGATCGCGAGCGCGCCTACTACTACCTGGGGGAGGCGCTCCGCCAGCGCCTGCTCTCGGGCGAGGAGCTGGTCCAGTTCGAAAAGGATTACGCGGCCAAGCTGCAGAAGGAGAATCTGAGGGATCTCACCAAGGAGCAGATCGCTCAGTACGGCAAGGACTTCCTGGCCTTCAGCACCGAGCGGATCAACGGCTTCCGCACCGAGGCCAAGAGCTACTACCAGAAGCTGGTGGAAAGCTACCCGGGCTCCGAATGGGCCCGCCGCGCCGCCGATCGCCTCGTCACCATGGGCACCAGCGGCGTCAAGGAAGAGCTGGACAGTTAAGTTCTGTCCGGGGGTTCCTCGCTGCGCGAACACCCCCGGACCCCCGCAGGATGGGCGGGCTGAGCCCGCCCATCCTGCCTGATCCCCACCATCAGGAGGCCCCATGGATCTCAGCAGCCTCGGCCTGGGCACCTACCTGGGCCCGGCCTCGGACGCCGCCGATGCCGCCTACGCCGAGGCCGCCCGGACCTTCCATGCCGCGGGGGGGAATGTCTTCGACACGGCCGCGAACTACCGCGGCGGGCGCTCGGAACGGGCCCTGGGCGCAGCCTTCAAGGGGCTCCCCCGCGAGGATTTCTTCGTCTCCACCAAGGCGGGCTACATCCCCATGCCCGAAGCGGATCCCGAAGAAGGTCCCCGGGCCTGGTTCCATCGGGTGCTGGAGGGACCGGGCATTCTTTCCGTGGACGACCTGGTGGACGGCTGCCACGCCATGACTCCGGGCTACCTGGCCCACCAACTGGACATCAGCAGGGGGGCCCTGGGCCTCGATACCCTGGACCTGTTCCACCTGCACAATCCCGAACAGCAGCTCTCCCACCTGGGGCCCGAGGCCTTCTACGCCATGATCGGACGGGCCTTCGACGCCTGCGAGGGCTTCGTGGCATCGGGGAAGATCCGCGCCTACGGCGTGGCCACCTGGAACGGCTTCCGCGTGCCGCCCGGGCAGGAGGGGCACTTGAGCCTCGCCCGCCTGCTGGACGCCGCCCGGTTGAGCGGGGGCCGGGATCATCACTTCCGCTGGATCCAGCTGCCCCTCAACCTGGCCATGCCCGAAGCCCACCTGGCGCCGACCCAGATGATGGACGGCACGGCGATGACACCCCTGGCCGCGGCCCAGGCCAGCGGACTTTCGGTCCAAACATCAGCTTCCATCATGCAGGCGCGCATCCTGCGCCAGCTGCCGGAAGGCTTCGCGGAGGCGCTCGGCCTCCAGACACCCGCCCAGGCGGCCTTGCAGTTCACCCGCTCCTGCCCCGGCGTCACCACCGCCCTCTGTGGCATGGGGAAGGCCGCCCACGCGATCGAGAACGCCGCCGTCATGGCCCTTCCGAAACTGGATCCCGTCGCCCTGGAAAGCCTCTTCGGATGATCCTCCTGGCCATCACGCCGGGGTTCGGTTTCGATCGCGAAGCCTGGCGTTCCGTGCTCCGGTCCGGGGTGGATGCCTTCCTCATTCGCGAAAAGGATCTGCCCGCGAAGGATCTCCTGGGGGCCGCCCGCTGGTGCCAGGACACCGCGCCCGAAGTCGCGCTCTGGGTGGCGGGCCGCCTGGATGTGGCCCTCGCCGCAGGCTGCGGCCTCCACGCCCCCGAAGCCCATCCCGATCTGGAACCGGGGCTGGTGTCACTGTCCCGCCCCCTCCACGAGGAAGCCCAGTGGGAGGCCCGGCGGGCCGCGGATCAACTGCTGGTTTCCCCCATCTTCGCCAGCCCCGGCAAGGGCGATCCATGGGGGACTGCGCGGCTCCATCGCTTTCTCGACCCCCTGCCCCAGGAGGGCCCGCGGATCCTCGCCCTGGGCGGAGTGGACCCCCGGAACACCCCTTCGCTCAGGCACCCCCGCCTGGCCGGCATCGCCGCCATCCGGCCCTTCTGGGAGGGGGATCCCGCTCGGGCCGTGGAGGCCTTCCGCCAGGCCGGATGAGCGTATCCTCAACCCCATGTTCCGGGACTTGAGGGAGCCGGTCAGCGCGCCGCGCCGCCTGATGGCCTGGTTCGGTGTGGACTGACCTGGCCGGCCGCCGGAACCCCCACTGCTATCCTGGAGGCCAGGAGGGCCCATGGACTTGCCGGAACATCTGCACCACCTGGTGAGCGATCTGGGCGATTCCCTGGTGAAGGCCCTGTCCGAGGATGATCATTGCCGCGATCTGGCCTTCCAGATCCAGGCCAAGGGCTACGGCTTGATGCTGATCCTGGAGGCCTCTCCCATGAGCTTCGGCCCCAGGGAGATCTCTGATCCCGAGGATGCGGATTCCTCGCTGCCCTTTTCCGAGGACGATCTGCGGCTGATGAAATCCTTCAAGATCCGGATGGACTGATGTCAATTCGACCCTGGGATTCCCCGGCCCCCGAAGCCGGCTCGGGACCGCGCCCCAACGCCGCGGGCCTGGGCCGCGGGGAGCTGGGATCGCTCCTGGCCGCCCTCGGGGAACCGGCCTGGCGCGGCGGGCAGATCTTCTCGGGCCTCTTGCGGCAACGCTGGACGCGCTGGGACCAGTTCTCGACCCTTTCCAAAGCCCTGCGCGCCCGGCTGGAGGCCGACGTGGACCTGGCCTGGCCGGCCATCGTCCAGAGCCAACCCTCTTCCGATGGATCCACCAAGCACGTCTTCGAACTCGGTGACGGAAAACAGGTCGAAGGCGTCCACATGCCGTACGAGGATCGGGTCACGCTCTGCCTGTCGAGCCAGGTGGGCTGCGCCATGGGCTGCACCTTCTGCGCCACGGGCCAGATGGGCATCATCCGCAACCTCAGCGCCGCCGAGATCGTGGGCCAGGTGGTGGCCATGCTGAACCATCACGCGCATCCCCCGGATCGGCCTGTGAGCCCGCAGCAGGAGGCGGAGGGCCACCGAGCGCAGCATGGCCCCGAAGGGGCGGGGCGCAGGATGCGCCCCGTGAACCTGGTGTTCATGGGCATGGGCGAGCCCCTGCACAACCTCGATCACCTGATGGCCGCCTTCGAGACCCTGACGGATCGGGAGGGCCTGGCCATCCCGCCCCGGCGCATCACCGTGTCCACGTCGGGCCTGGTGAACGGCATTGATCGCCTGGGAAGCCTCGCCCGCCGGCCGCGGTTGGCCCTGAGCCTGAACGGCACCACGGATGAACACCGCTCGCGCATCATGCCCGTGAACCGCGTCTGGAACCTGGAGGCCCTGGCCGCAGCGCTGGCGCGTTTCCCGCTCCAATCCGGCGAGCGCATCACCCTCGAATACGTCCTGCTGAAGGGCCTCACCGACAGCCTGGAGGATGGCCGCCGCCTCGCGGCCTTCGCGCGCCACTTCCCCGCCAAAGTGAACCTGATCCCCTTCAATCCGCATGCGGGTTCGGGCTACGAGCCACCGGATGAATCCCGCGTCAGCGCCCTTTGCCGCCTGTTGTCCGAAGCCGGTCTGACCGTCAGCGTCCGCCGCAGCCGGGGCCAGGATGTGGCCGGTGCCTGTGGCCAGCTGGTGCGGAATCCCCGCCGGCCCTAGGGGTTCGCTCCCGGGGGCAGGCCCGGATTCCATGGGAACGATCGCTTCCTGAACCAGGCCCAGGGGGTTTGGGGCATCCTGAAGCGATGCCCGGTCCCCCCCTTTCCCTCTTCCGCCTCCTGGACCAGCTCCTGGAAGAGGATGGGAGTGTCTCCGTGCGGGAGCTCCTCGATCAGGCCGGGGAGCAGACCTACGGGCTGGCGCTGCTGATCCTGGCCCTCCTGACCTTCATTCCCGGCGTGGCCAACCTGGTGAGCCTCGGAACCCTGCTCCTGGGCCTGCAGCTGTGGTGGGGGCGGAGCCACCTCTGGCTGCCCGAACGCCTTCAGCGTTTTGAAATGCAGCGGGGACACGTGAAGGAACTGCTGGCCCAGGTGGAGGCCCGCATCGCCTGGCTCGGGGCCCGGACGGCGCCACGGAAGCCCCCGGGCCGGCGCACCCTCGGGTTCCTGGTGAGCTGGACGGCCTTCCTGGCGGCCCTGCCCCTGCTCCTCCCCTTCGCCAACATTCTCCCGGCCATCGGCCTGGTACTCCTGGGCGTCTCCCTCCTGGAGGAATGGCCCCTCCTCGCCTGGCTGGGCGCGGGGTTCAGCCTGCTCACGACCCTCTACTTCGCCCTGTCCGCAGGCCTCGTCTGGGAAACCCTGAAGACCGCGGTCCATGCGGTGATGGCATGAGGTTCGACGCCCTCACGCTCTTCCCCGAATTCTTCGAGGTCGCCCGCCTGGGCGTCACGGGCCGGGCCTTCCGGGAGCTGGGGCACGGTCTGCGCACCCACAGCTACCGCCCCTTCGCAGGCAATGCCTTCGGCCACGTGGACGACGCCCCCTTCGGCGGAGGGCCGGGCATGGTGCTGCGCCCTGAGGTGCTGCGGGACACCCTGGCCTCCGTGCCGCGGTCCGGTGCCGGGCGCGTCATCCACTTCAGCCCCGCCGCCCCGCCGCTCACCCACGCGAAGGTGCTGGAACTGGCCCGCCTCGATCAGCTGATCCTGGTCTGCACGCGGTATGAGGGACTGGACCAGCGGGCCGTGGAACGGTGCATTGACGAGGAATTCAGCATCGGCGAGGCCGTCCTCAGCGGCGGCGAGCTGCCGGCCCTTTTTCTCATGGACGCTGTCTGCCGCTGGCTCCCCGGCGTGCTGGGCAACGAGGCCTCCGCCGGGCAGGACAGCTTCGCCACGGGCCTGCTGGACCACCCCCACTACACCCGGCCCGCCTCGTTCGAGGGCCTGGAAGCGCCGGCGGTCCTCCAGGGCGGCGATCACGGAGCCATCCGCCTCTGGCGCCTGCGGGAGGCCATGGCCCGCACCAGGCGCCTGCGGCCCGACTTGTGGACCGCCTACTTGAACGATCAGCTGGCCAGCCTCGACCGCCCCGCCCAGTGGTGCGCCTGGCAGGTGGAGCACCCCGGGGACGGGGAACGGCCCAAGCCCAGGGGGTGGAAGGGGTGGCGCCCCGAATGACCCCTTCCCTTTCCCGGCGGATTCGATACACTGTTGGACTCCCCATCCGGGGACTTTCGAGCCATGTCCGCCGCTTCGGCCCGGGACCGCTGGCCCAGGAGCCCACATGAGCCACATCATTGATCGCCTCGAAGCCAGTCTGCTTCGCTCGGATCTCCCGCGCATCCAGCCCGGCGACACCGTCAAGGTGCACGTCAAGGTGAAGGAAGGCGAGAAGGAGCGCATCCAGCTCTTCCAGGGCATCGTCATCGGCATCAAGGGCGGCGGCATGCGCACCTCCTTCACCGTCCGCAAGGTCGCGAGCGGCGTGGGCGTGGAGCGCATCTTCCCCCTGAACAGCCCCACCATTGACAAGCTGGAAGTACTCCGCCACGGCAAGGTCCGCCGCGCCAAGCTCTACTTCCTGCGCGAGAAGCTCGGCAAGGCCGGTCGCCTCAAGGAGCGCCGCACGGACAAGGCCGAATAGGCCGGTCCTCCATCCTTTCAAAAGGCGCCCAGGAGGGCGCCTTTTTGTTGGAAAAACAGGAAAAACAATCAGAACTAACCCAAGGTAGATCTTTAATTCTAATTGACCTTTTCGGTCATCAAACCCGATCGCTCTCCTCCCTTCTGTGGAAAAATGATGCCGGGTGCTCCGGCAGGTCCATCCAGGGCCGCCGTTCCCGGGAGAAACCATGAAGATCTCGTCCCTTTCCACCCTGGCCATCCTGGCCGCCGCCCTATCCCTTCAGGCCGAAGCTCCCCGCTACGGTGTTCAGGGCCTGGTGAACATCCCCCTGGGCGACCTCAAGGACTACGCGGACAGCAAGCCCGGACCGGGCATCGGGATCCACGGCACCTTTGATCTGGGCGATGGCCACATGCTGCGCCCCCGGTTGGACTACAGCGTCTACCCGGAAGCCTCCTTCGCCACCGTCAAGCAGACCGCCTCCAACCTCAGCCTGGGGGGTGACTACCTCTACTTCATCGCCGGCAAGCCGGAAGGGATCTACCTCACGGCGGGCCTATCGGCCATGCGCTGGTCCTTCGAGCACAGGGACGCCCTGACCACGGTGAACAGCAACACCACCAAGCTCGGCCTGGCCGCCGGCGTGGGCTACCAGTGGAACGCCACCGTGGGCACCGAAGGCCGTTTCGTCCATTCCCGCATCGCCAGCAGCTTCCAGGCGGATGCCCTGCAGGTGGGCGTGACGGTGCGGTTCTAGCCCGTTCCCTCGTCTCTGCTCGGGCCCCGGTGGGGCCCGAGTGATTTATAGCCCGTACTCCCGCCAGCGCCGGGTGATGCGCTCGGTGATCTCTTCCGGAAAGGCCAGGTCCCTCGGCCATTCCCGCGGGTAGCCGTCCCAGGGGCGGTTCTTCCGGGTGGCGTCAATGCCCACCTTGGAGCCGAAGGCGAAGCGGTCGGCGGCGTGGTCCAGCACGTCCAGCGGTCCTTCGGTGAAAAGCATGTCTCGTTTCGGATCCACATTGCTGGTGAGGCGGAAGAGCACCTCGCTCAGATCGTGGGGATCAATGTCTTCGTCCACCACCACCACGCCCTTGGTGAACGTGATCTGCCCCGTGCCCCAGATGGCGTTCATCACCTTCTGCGCATGGCCCGGATACTCCTTCTTCATGCTCAGGATCACCAGGTTGTGGAAGGCGCCGGCGGCGGGCAGGTGCATGTCGCGGACCTCCGGCAGCACCATGCGCAGGAGGGGCAAAAATATCCGCTCGGTGGCGAGTCCCAGGTAGGCATCCTCCTGGGGCGGCCGGCCCACGATGGTGGCGGGGAACACGGGACTCCTCCGCATGGTGATGGCTTCCACGTGCAGCACCGGATAGTCATCCGCCAGGGAGTAGTAGCCCGTGTGGTCGCCGAAGGGGCCCTCGCGGCGCAGCTCGCCGGGGTTCACATAGCCCTCGATGACGATCTCGCTATCGGCGGGCACCTCCAGATCGTTGGTCACGCAGGGCACCATCTCGATGCCTTCGCCGCGGAGGAAGCCCGCGAACATGACCTCGCCGAGGAAGGGCGGCAGGGGCGCCGTGGCGGCATAGGTGAGGGCCGGATCGCCGCCGAAGCTCACGGCCACGGGCATGCGTTCGTCGGGACCGTAGCCGTGGCGGTTGCGGGCGCCATCGTGGTGCAGCTGGGTGTGGAAGCCCAGGGTGCGGTCGTCGTAGACCTGGAGCCGGTAGAGGCCCATGTTGCGATGCCCGGTCTGCTTGTTGCGGGTGTGGCTCAGGCCCAGGGTGATGAAGGGGCCGCCATCCTCGGGCCAGGTGGTGAGCACGGGCAGATCCGAAAGCTTCACCTGATCGCCCTTCAGGACGACCTCCTGGCAGAGGCCCTTTCGCACGGTCCTGGGCATCCAGTTGGAGACTTCCGCCAGCACGGGCAGCTTGGCCAGTTTTTCGAACAAGCCCGTGCCGGGCCTGGGCATGGCCGACCGCACCAGTTTCTCGATGCGATCGGCGATGGCGTCGAGGCCACGCCCTTCCTGATCCACCCCCAGGGCCATCTCCATGCGCCGGAGGCTGCCAAAGGCGTTCATGGCCACGGGCATGGCCTTGCCCGTGGGCTTCTCGAACAGCAGGGCCTTGCCGCCGCCGGGCTGCTTGGACACGCGATCCGCGATGGCCCCCATTTCCAGGACGGGATCCACCTCCATCGCCACGCGGCTCAGCTCGCCGGTGGCCTCAAGCTGCTTCAGGAAGGTCTGGAAATCACGGCCCATGGGAGTCTCCGGACCCCGATCATCCCACCCCCAGGCCCGGACCGGGAACCCATGCTCCCAGGAATTTCCCTTGAGCCTTCAGCCCTTTTCCCGCATACTGATGGGCCTTGCCCTGGCCGTGGGCCCCTAAGCGCGTCCGATGGACTGCCGCCCACACGCCCCAACCAAAGAGGTTTTCATGTTCGCAATCATCAAGACCGGCGGGAAGCAGTACCGCGTCACCGAGGGCGATGTCCTCCGCGTGGAAACGCTGGAGAAGGATCCCAAGCAGGCCGTCACCTTCGATCAGGTGCTGCTCATTGACAACGACGGCGACCTGAAGGTGGGCCAGCCCACCGTGACGGGCGCCACGGTCGAGGCCGAGGTCATCACCCATGACCGCGCCAAGAAGGTGATCATTTTCAAGAAGAAGAAGACCACCACCTACCAGCGCACCCAGGGCCACCGCCAGTGGTTCACGGAGGTTCGCATCACCGCCATTAAAGCCTAGCTTTTTCGCGCAGCGAAAAAGCTAGTGATCAAAAGCGTCTCAACTGATTGAATTCGAAATCCAGATAAAAGAGGTTTTCCATGGCACATAAAAAAGGCGTTGGTTCCAGCCGCAACGGTCGCGATTCCCATTCCCAGCGCCTGGGCGTGAAGGAATTCGGGGGAGAACTGGTCCCCGGCGGTTCCATTCTCGTCCGCCAGCGCGGCACCAAGTTCAGGGCCGGCATCAATGTCGGCATGGGCAAGGACCACACCCTCTTCGCCAAGGTCGAGGGCAAGGTGCGCTTCCAGGACAAGGGCCAGAGCGGCCGCTTCATCCATATCGACCCAATAGAGGGGTAATCCCTCCATCGTGAAAAGCCTCCACGAAGGTCACGAAGGAATCCCGAAGGGCACGAATACAGGTCTTCGTGCTCTTTTGTTTTCCTCTTCGTGTCCTTCGTGGTGATCTTTTAAGGCTCCGCCACCATGTTCCTTGACCACATCCAGCTCCACGTCGCCGCCGGCCATGGCGGCTCCGGTGCCATGAGCTTCCGCCGCGAGAAGTTCGCCCCCGAAGGCGGGCCCGACGGCGGCGACGGTGGCAAGGGCGGCTCCATCACCCTCCGGGCCAACCGGGCCCTCAACACCCTCAATCCCTACCGCAATAAGCGCGAGTTCACCGCCGAGCGGGGACGCCAGGGCGAGGGCTGCATGCGCCACGGCAGTGACGGCGCCAACGTGCTGCTGGAGGTGCCCCTGGGCACCGTGGTGAAGGATGGCGATACCGGCGAGATGCTCGCGGAACTGCTTTCCCCGGGCGAGGAAGTCTGCGTGGCCCGGGGCGGCCGCGGCGGCCTGGGCAATACGAATTTCAAGAGCTCCACCAATCGCACCCCCCGCCACCATCAGCCCGGCGAGGATGGCGAGGAACGCACCCTCGACCTGGAACTGAAGCTCATCGCGGATGTGGGCCTGGTGGGCTTTCCCAACGCCGGCAAGAGCACCCTGGTGAGCCGCCTCAGCGCCGCCCGCCCCAAGATCGCCGAATACCCCTTCACCACCCTGGAACCCCAACTCGGCGTGGTCAGCCTGGACCGCTTCGGGGGCGACCTGCTGGACAGCTGGGTCATCGCCGACATCCCCGGCCTCATCGAGGGTGCCGCGGGGGGGGCGGGCCTGGGCATCCAGTTCCTCCGCCATGTGGAGCGCACCCGGATGCTGCTGCACCTCGTGGATCTCTCCGATCCCATGACTGAGCCCGCCGAGGCCGTCCGGGTCATCGAAGGCGAGGTTCTGGCCTTCAGCCCCGTGCTGGCCGCCAAGCCCCGCTGGCTGGTGGGCACCAAGCTCGATGCCCTGCAGGACGATGCGCGGCGAGCCGCCTTCGAGGCCCTCTGCGCGGATCGCGGCCAGAAGCCCATCTTCATCTCCGGCGTCACCGGCGAGGGACTGCGCGACCTGGCCTTTGCGGTGGACGATGCCCTGAAGGTACTCGCCGGACAGAAGGAAGCCGCCCCCAAAGACGAGGGCTGGTAGTGCGCGTCGGCCTGCTTGGGGGGGCCTTCAATCCCCCACATGATGGCCATCTCCAGCTGGCGCGCCTCGCCCTGGATCACCTGGATCTGGATGAGCTGCGCTTCGTGCCATCGGCCCTCAGCCCCCACAAACCGGATCCCGGCGGACCCGCTGCCGAAATCCGTCTCCGCCTGCTGTCCGAGGCCCTGGATGGATTCGACCCGCGGTGCCGGATCGAGCCGGTGGAACTGGAACGCGGGGGCATCAGCTACACCGTGGACACCCTGGAATCACTGGCCCAGCTTGAGCCCGGATCCCAATGGATCCTCATCATGGGCAGCGATCAGCTATCGGACCTGCCCCGATGGCGGCGGGTCGAGCGCATCTTCCAGCTGGCCTCTGCGGCCGTGGCGGTGCGCCCAGGGGCCCCCTTCCTCATCCCAGGCCTCCCGGGGATCCGCTCCGTCGCCACCTGGAGCGGGGGATCCGGGGAACTCGTGGCCCTGCCCGGCACGGAGCTGGACCTGGCCTCCAGGGAGCTCCGGGACCGCCTTCACGCCGCGCCGCACGAAGATCCCGGGGGATTGCCGCCTCAAGTTCTCGGTACCATCCGATCCCAAAACCTGTATCGTTAGCCTGCTCTGGAGCCCGCATGACCCTTGATTCCCGGCTTGCGACCGTCGTCGACGCCGCCCGGTCCAAGAAAGCCTTCCACATCCGCCTCGTGGACGTGAAGGAGATCGCGAGCTTCACCGATGTCATGGCCTTCATGAGCGGGGGCAGTGACCGCCAGAACCGCGCCATCGCCGAGGCCATCGAGGATGCCCTCAAGCTGGCCGGGGAGCGCCCCATCTCCCGCGAAGGGGAGTCCAACGGGAACTGGGTGCTGCTCGACTACGGGAACCTCGTGGTCCACGTCATGGACGAGGAGACCCGCCGCCACTACAACCTCGAAGGCCTGTGGAACGCCGGGCGCGAGCTGGACCTGCCCGTCGAGACCCACCCCGAATCCGCCGCCCGTCCGTAGGAGATGACCTCCATGCCGACCACCCAGAGCAATGCCTTCGAGGCCATGCAGGCCCGCCTGCGCGTGGCGTCCCAGCTCTACGGGTTGGATGACGCCCTCTTCAAGGTGTTCATGGCCCCCAATCGCTCCATGATCGTGAGCCTTCCGGTGCTCATGGACAACGGCCAGTGGGAGGTCTTCACCGGCTACCGCGTCCAGCACAACGTCGCGCGCGGGCCCGCCAAGGGCGGCATCCGCTACGACCTGAACGTGAGCCTGGACGAGATCAAGGCCCTGGCCGCCTGGATGACCTGGAAGACCGCCGTGGTGGACGTGCCCTTCGGCGGCGGCAAGGGTGGCATCGTCTGCGACCCCAGCCGCATGAGCCTGGGGGAGAAGGAGCGCCTCACGCGCCGCTACATCGCGGAGATCATGGACATCATCGGCCCCGACCGGGACGTGCCCGCCCCCGACATGGGCACAGACTCGCAGACCATGGCCTGGGTGCTGGATACCTATTCCATGCACGTGCGCCACACCGAAAACGCGGTCGTCACCGGGAAACCCCTCGGACTCGGCGGCAGTCTGGGGCGCAACGAGGCCACGGGCCGCGGCATCCTCATCACCGCCCGCGAGGCCATGCAGCGCCTGGGCAAGCCCCTGGCCGGCGCCACCGTGGCCGTGCAGGGCTTCGGCAATGTGGGCAGCCAGGCCGCGCGCCTGCTGCACGAGGCCGGGGCCCGCATCGTGGCCGTCAGCGACCTCCAGGGGGCCATCAAGAACGATCGCGGCCTGGATATCCACGCCCTGCTCAAGCATGTGGCCGAGGCCAGGACCGTGGCCGGATTCAAGGGGGCCGAACCCATGGAACCCGCGGCCCTGCTCACCCACGCCGTGGATATCCTGGTGCCGGCCGCCACCGAGAACCAGATCACCGAACAGAACGCCGCGCAGGTGCGGGCCAAGGTCATCGTCGAAGGCGCCAACGGCCCCACCACGCCCGAGGCCGATCCCATCCTGCTGGAGCATGGCGTCCTGGTGGTGCCCGACATCCTGGCCAACGCCGGGGGCGTCACCGTCAGCTACTTCGAGTGGGTGCAGAACCGCCAGGGCTTCTACTGGCGGGAACGCGAGATCAACGAACGGCTGGTGGACTACATGACCCATGCCTTCCAGGCCACCTTCGCCACCACGGACAAGTACAAGACCAATCCCCGCATCGGCGCCTACATCCTGGCCCTGGATCGCGTGGCCCAGGCCATGAGGTACCGCGGGTTCTACGCCTGAATGGCCTTCTCGGCAGCGTAGGATAGAGGTCATCCCACCTCTCCGAGTCTGCCTGTGGCCCGCACTCGATTTCAGGATCCCTCTTCGACCGTTCCCCTCCGGGCCCTTCCGGCCGCGGCGCTGCGGGCGGTGCTGGCGGAAGGCTACTCCGGACACCAGTTCAAGCGGGATCTGACGGCAGGGTTCCTCGTGGGCATCGTGGCTTTGCCCCTGGCCATGGCCCTGGCCATCGCCGTGGGCGTGCCACCCCAGCAGGGACTCTACACCGCCATCATCGCGGGCTTTATCACGGCCCTGCTGGGCGGTTCGCGCATCCAGGTGGCCGGTCCCACAGCCGCCTTCATCGTGGTCCTGGCGCCACTCTATGCCCGCTTCGGCCTCTCGGGCCTGCTGATGTCCGGCCTGCTGGCGGGCCTGATGCTCATCGGCATGGGCCTGCTGCGCATGGGCAAACTCATCGAGTTCATCCCCTTCCCCGTGACGACCGGCTTCACCTCGGGCATCGCCACCGTGATCGCGGCCCTTCAGATCAAGGATCTGTTCGGGCTGAAGCTCGACCACACGCCTGAGCATTTCCTGGAGCGCCTGGGCGCCATGGTCAGTGCGGCGCACACGGCCTCTCCCTGGGAGTTCCTCATCGGCCTGGGCACCCTGGCCATTCTCCTTTCCCCCCGCCTGCCCAAGCGCTGGCTGGTCCGGCTCCCCCGGATGCTCCGGAAGATCCCGGCTCCGCTCCTGGCCCTGCCCCTCGTCGCGCTCGGGGCCTGGGCCCTGGGCCGATGGATTCCCGGGTTCAGCGTGGATACCATCGGCAGCCGCTTTCACACGATGGTGGATGGTCGCATGGTGGCCGGCATCCCCCAGGTGCTTCCCTCCTTCATGTGGCCCTGGGCAGCGCCGGGAACTGATGGCCTATCGCTGGGCCTGAACCTGGGCACCATCCGCATGTTGCTGCCCAGCGCCTTCGCCATCGCCATGCTGGGTGCCATCGAATCGCTGCTGTCCGCCGTGGTGGCAGACGGCATGGCCCGCACCCGCCATGATCCTGATGCGGAACTGATCGCCCTGGGCGTCGGCAACGTGCTCGTCCCCTTCTTTGGCGGCATCCCCGCCACCGGCGCCATCGCCCGCACGGCCACGAACTTCCGGTTCGGCGGGCGCACGCCCATCGCCGCCATGACCCACGCCCTCACCATCCTGCTGGCCATCCTGGCCCTGGCCCCCCTCATCCGCTTCCTGCCCATGGCCAGCCTGGCCGCCCTCCTGCTGCTGGTGGCCTGGAACATGTCCGAGGCCGAGCACTTCCTCCATACCGTCCGCGTGGCGCCCAAGAGCGACGTGGCGGTGCTGCTTACCTGCTTCTTCCTCACCGTGGTGTTCGACATGGTGATCGCCGTGACCGTGGGCATCATGCTGGCCTCGCTGCTCTTCATGCGGCGCATGGCCAGCGTGTCCGAAGGCCACGTGAGCCATCCCGACCACCGGGCCCTGCCCGGCCCCCTTCCCGAGGGCGTCGTCATCTACGACCTGTCGGGGCCGCTCTTCTTCGGCGCGGCGGAGCGTGCCCTGAACGCCTTGCGGGCCATCGGCACCGAGGTGAAGGTCATCATCTTCCGCATGGAACAGGTGCCCAGCGCCGACGTGACGGGCCTGGTGGCGATGGAGGGCGTGCTGCGGGAGATGGCGCGCCAGAACATCAAGGCCATCTTCGTGGGCCTGCATGGCCAGGCAAGGGATGTCTTCGAACGCGGCGGACTCCGCGACAAGCCGGAGGAGGTGGCCTTCTGCGCGACCATGGTCGAGGCCTTCCACATCATGCAGGCCAAGATGCACACCTACCGGCGACGGAACCTGGGGCCCATCAGGTTCCAGGTGCTGCACCGGGAGAAGGCCCTGAAGGCCGTCTCCCATCAGAACACGCGCAACAGGGCCACGTAGCCGTTCACCGTTTTGACGCCGGCGATATCGCTTTGGATGCCGACGCCCAGATCCACCCGCACCGCGGTGAAGACCCAGAAACCGGGGAGATCGCCCGTGAGGCCCAGGCCGCTCACGCCATAGGTCTTCTGGTCATCCAGGCTGCGGGCCCTGGCGTGTTCGAGGCTCAGGGATAGGCGCAGGCTCGGCCCCGTGGGAATGGCCAGGCCGGTCTTGGCGTAGGTCACCTGGTCCGCGGCGATGGCGTTGGCGCGGATGCCGGCGATGCGCACGACGCCCCTCATGCCTCCCACATCGAGGGCGTTGAACCGGTCGAAGGCGCGACCTCCCGCCCAGCCCGCCTCGCCGTGGAACCAGAGGCCGGGCTTCAGCTCCCGGTCCAGGCCGAGGCTGCCGCCCCAGCGGCGGAAATCCCCGCCCTCCGGTACGGCCTGGGGATTCGCGGCGGTGCCATAGGTGCCTTCCGGCCGCTTCCCCCAGCCGTGGTAGGCGCGCACCTGGAAGCCCCGGAAGAGCCAGGAGGTCTGAAGCGTGCCCGTGCGCGTGAGGCCCGAGGGCGGCAGCGCGTAGCCCGGCGTGCGGTACTCGCTATCGCCTTCGCTGTAGTGGTCGTACTCGAAGTCGCCGCGTCCTTCCAGACGGAAGCCCAGGCCCAGGTCCCGCCCCAGTTCCAGCCCCAGCTTGCCGAAGCGCCGGCCCACGCCATCCCTGTCGGAAAGCGCCCCGTTCACCACGGGCCGCTCCGTGCGGTTCAGCAGCAGGGCCGTGGCGTCCGCGCTCACATCGAAACTGCCGAGGCCCCGGGGGATCGCCACGCTGGCGGTGTTGAACACGATGGCGGTGAGGGCGTTCACCTGCACGCCCTTCCCGAAGGCGTTGTAGTCGAAGTAGAGCAGGCCGCCCAGCGGAAGCACCGGGGGCGTCAGCCCCGGATCCACCAGCACCACGCCCGCCAGGGCGCGACCACTGCTCTTGGGCTTCTCCTCGATCCTGCGGGTGCCATCGCCCTGGCGCGTGAAGTACCTCGCCCCCTCCGGCGTCACCTTCAGCATGGTGGACCGCGATTCCCGCGCCGCCGCCCGGTCGGCCTCGAAGCGCCCGCCGTTCAATTCGAAATCGCGATAGGTGAAGCGCCGCTGCACCTGCACGACCCCCTCGGCGCTCACCCACCGCTCGAAGGTCCGCACGGCCACCGGCCGCCACACGCCCGGGGCCACCGCCCCGTAGGTGAGGATCTCCCGCTCGCTCTTGACGGTGCCCGGCAGATCCGCCCGCTCCCGCCGTTCCACGAGGATCTTTCCCGTGGCCTCCTCCACCTCCAGTTCGCCCGCATAGGCCAGGGGATCCGGACTCACGGGCTCGAAACGCAGCAGACGGCGTCCGGAACCCGCCGCGCCGCCATCCCGGTACCGGTACCGCTCGGTCAGACCGAGGGCCACGGGCAGGGAGACGGACTGACGGCTTTCGATGAGGGGCAGTTGCACTTCGCCGTCGAGCTTGGCCTTCACGCCGTTGAAGCGCACTTCCTTCTGCAGCAGTTCAGGCCATTCCCCGGCCTTTTCGAAGTAGCCGAAGGTGAACCCGAGATCGCCTCCCCGCCCCCGCTTGCCCTGGATGTGCAGATCCAGGTCCGCCTTGGCCTGGAGCGTGTGGACGCCCGCCCGCGCCCGGAGCTGGGCCGCTCGCACCTTCGCCAGCAGCGCGCCCACATCGTAGGCATCCGCGGCGGTGACCGCCACCTCGTTCCGCTCCTTGGGCAGGGGAACCCCGCTCCAGGCGCCACCGGCAAAGGTCCAGCGACGGGATTCGCCGGTCCGGTTCCGGAGGGTGAGATCGCCCGCTCCCCCTTCGACTTCCACGAAGCCCGGCGGAATGAGACCCGCGAGTTGGGCCGATGGGCCTCCCGCCGGCACCACCAGCCGGCCGCCATCCCCCATCAGGGTAGAGGCCTGCGGACCCGGATCCTTCGGCAGCCAAAGGATCCACGGGCGGCCCGGGAAAGTCTCCTGGGCCTGGGCCAGCTGGTGGCGCCAGACCGCGGGATCGAGGTTCAGGTCGGCGGGCACCAGGGCCCCGCCGTCCGCCGCGCCCCAGGCGGTTTCGTCCAGGATCGGCGCCGCCTTGGGATCAAAGGCGACATAGAGCCGCTGCTCCGGGGACTGGGCCTTGAGGGCCTGCGAGGCGGCCAACAGGAGCGGCACGCGGGCCTCGCCCAGGGGCAGCCGGAGGCGCACGGCCGGGGCTTCCATCACACCCGCGATCAGGGGGGTCCACCGCTGGCGGGCCGCCTCCACCTGAGCGGCGTCCCGGTTGTCCTTCGGAATCAGGCTGGCCGCGTCGGCGCGGGTGAGATCCAGGTCCACTGGAAGGGGCACAGCCACCCGCAGGGGCGAGGGCGCCGGCGCCTGGCCCACCAGGACCAGCGAGAGGACCGGCATCAAGGCAAAGGGGGTTCGCGGCATGCTGTCTCCAGATCAGTCGAGGAACCCCGGGCCGATCCCAACACGGAGAGCGCCGAGCGTCCTCTTTCTGTGTTGCGGGTTCCGGGGAGGTTCCACGGGATGATCAGCCTACCGCCCAGGGCCCGGTCCCGGGGAATCCGGTATCCTCGTAGGTCTGCCCAGGTGCCCATGCGATTCACGGTCCGACTCACCCATGCCAACGGCGAAGTGCTGACGCGCGAGTTCGAGGCGGACGGCGCGGATGCCCTTCGCGCCCGCGTGCTCGCCGAGGGCGGCTTCCCGCTGGAGATCACCCGCACCGACACCGCCTTCCGCAGCCGGACCCAGCTCAAGACCGAATCGCTGGTGCTCTTCAACCAGGAACTGCTGGCCCTGCTGAAGGCCGGGATCCCCCTGCTGCAGGCGCTGGAACTGCTGGTGGGCCATGGCAAGGATCCCCAGCTGCGCCGCAGCCTCGCCCAGGTGGTGGAACTGGTGCGGGAAGGCCTGTCCTTTTCGGATGCCCTGGAACAGACCGGGGCCTTTCCGCCGATCTACCGCAGCAACGTGGTCGCGGGCGAGCGCAGCGGCACCCTGCCGGAGGTGCTGGCCCGCTGGCTGTCCTTCCAGAAATTCGCCCAGACCAGCCGCCGCCGCATCATCGAGGCCCTCTTCTACCCCACCTTCCTGGTGCTGGTGCTGATCCTGGCCCTGGGCGTGATCTTCAACGTGGTGCTGCCCCGCTTCGCGGAGTTCTACGCGGGCGGCGATATCGAGATGCCCTTCATCACCCGGGTGCTGCTGGGCGCGGGCAAGGTGATCAGCGCGACCCTCTGGCTCCAGGGCATCGCCCTCATCGGACTGGTCGTGCTCATCCGCTGGATGACCTCCTCCGAGGCCGGCCGCAAGCTGGCGGAGCGGATGCTGCTGATGGTGCCCAAGGTCGGCACCCTCTACCGCATGTACCACTCCAGCGTCTTCTGCCGGACCCTGGGCGTCCTGCTGTCCGGCGGCCTGCCTGTGGTGCAGGCCCTCGAGGTGGTGCAGCGCACCAGCCCCAGCGAACGCATGAAGGCCGGCCTGCTCACCATCACCGACAAGGTGCGGGCCGGCAGCAGCCTGAACCTGGCCCTGGAGCAGGCGAAGGTCCTGGATCCCCTGGCCGTCGAGATGGTGCGGGTGGGCGAGCAGAGCAGCGCCCTGCCCGAGATGCTCGATCACGTGGCGGATTTCTTCGATCAGGAAGTGGAGAAGGCCACCACCGCGGTCACCAGCCTCATCGGCCCCGTGCTCATCCTCTTCATGGGCGTCATCGTCCTGGGCCTGCTGCTGGCCATCTACCTGCCGCTGTTCAACGCCAGCAGCGTGGTGCGGTAGGAACCTACCGGTATTTCCGCTTCAGCCACTTCTGCGGATCCTGGGGCTGGGCTTGGTGGCGGATCTCGAAGCCCAGGCGCGGACCGTCCACGGTATCGCCGACGACACCCACGGATTCCCCGGCCCTGAGCACCTGGCCCTTGGCGATGCTCAACCCGAGCAGATGGGTGTAGAGCGTGAACCAGCCGCCGCCGTGATCGAGAATCACCATGGGCCCGTAGCTCTGGTAGTAGTCGGCGAAGGCCACCATGCCGTCGGCCACGGCGGCCACGGACCTGCCGCTCGCGGCGGCGATGAGCAGGCCGCTTTGCATGGTCCGGGTGTGGAAGCGCGGATGCAGGTGTTCGCCAAATCCCAGCGCCAGGGTGCCGTCCACGGGCTGGGGCAGATCCCCCCGGAGGCTGGCGAAGGCCACGACCGCCTCGAAGGCTTCGCCCCTGGGCTTCCCCAGCAGCCCTGACAGCAGGCGCTCCAGCTGCACGGCCTCCTCCGCCAGCTCCGCCTGGGCCTGTTTCTGCGCGGCCTCGTCCTGCTGAAGCCCGTCGAGGAAGCTGTTGAGCTTGTCCTCCTGCAGCCGCAGGGCGGCCTGGAGCTGGGCGGCCTCCCGCGCTTCGGTGGCCAGCCGCGCCAGGACCTCCTTCAGCGCCTGCTCCTTGGCGGCCAGCTCGCCCTGGAGCCGGTGGATCAGATCGAGGCGCTTGCGTTCCTGCAGCCGCGCCCAGGCAAGCATCCGCCCCCGCACCAGCCAGGCCTCCAGATCCCTGAAGGTGGCATAGAAACCCAGGTCACCCCAGGGCCCCAGGGCCTGCATCCAGCGCACCTGCCGGCGCAGGTCGCCGCGCAATTGGAGCACCTCGGCCTGGATCCGCGTCTGTTCCCGTCCGATGGTCTGGACTTCGCTCTGAGCCTGGTCCTGGCGCAGCCGCGCGCCCTCCACCTGGGCCTTGGCGCGGTCCCGTTGCAGGGAGATGCCCTGGATGTCCACCAGCACGCCCTTTCGGCGCTTTTTGAGTGAGGCCAACTGCTGATCCACCTGGCCCAGGCGCCCCTGGATGACCGCCAGCTTCTGACGCAGCTCCGCGGGCTCCCGGGCGCTCTGCGCCAGCAGGCCCAGGGGCAGGACCACCGGGAGGAACAGGCCCAGACATCGGCGCATCGGCTACTTCCGGCCCCCCGCCGGCAGCAGCATGGCCAGCGCGCCCAGCACCAGCGGTCCGCCGATGGACAGGGGCAGCGCCAGCGGCGAGAAGGGATCCGAGGGCAGCTGGGCCATGGGCAGCAGGCGGACGCAGACCTCCAGGACCTTCACCTGGCCGGCGCTCCAGCCCAGATCCTGGCCGAAGTCCAGGAAGAAGCTGAGGCGCGGCCCCAGCTCGCGCAGCAGCAGGGTGAGCAGCAGGGCCAGCCCCGCGCTGGACTTCAGCAGGCGCGACAGCAGCACCGCCCACAGCAGCATCTGGAGGCCCAGCAGCAGCCCATGCAGGTCCGCCCGCAGCAGCTCCGGGGGCCAGGCCTCACCGATGAGCCGCCAACTCAAGGCCCACACGGGAATCAGCGCCACCTGGGACAGGAACAGCCCATGGGCGAAGCCCAGGCCCGTCCCCACGAAGAAGCCCCTGAACCGTTCGCCCCGGGCGGCGGCGGCGGTCCACTGGCTCACGGGACCGAAGGCGCCCAGCAGCACCACCAGCGACACCACCCAGTACATGACGCCCTGGATATTGCCCAGCGCGTACGAGCGCAGCGAATCGGCGCCGAGGGGGATCGCGGTCCCGAAGAGCAGAATCCGGGAGCCGTCCTCCCCCTGCTGCCCCCGGATCCCCATGAGTACCAGGCCGGTGAAGAACAGGCAGACCAGCACCCAGCCGATGCGCAACTTCGAACTGCCGAAACGATCCATGAAGGGCTCCAAGCGGGATGGATGATGATACCGGGAGGGACCGGGCTGAAGATCCCGGATCACCCCAGCGCCAACAACCCCGCTTCAGCCGCCGCATCAAAGGATGCGATGTCCAGGACATGTGCCCGAAGGACTTCCTCGATGCGTGCCGAGGTGCAGTTCCCCAACCGGAGCCAGAGCACTTTGGGGGGAAATCCCCTGAGCACCTGTAAATCCACGAAGTCCGAATCCTTGGTGACGAGCATGCAGCCTTCGCGAAGGGCGGCCTCCCAGACTTCCACATCACTTGCGGCCGACAACCCCAGGTCCGCCACATGGATCATGCCCGCGTAGACCGTTCCCAGTCGGGCCGGCAGGCGCGAGGACAGGTTCTGATCAAGCAGAAGCCTCATGCCCCAAGCTGGAATTGCTGGCGTTCCCGATCGGCGGCGAAGGCCAGGCAGGCCCGAATGTCCTCTTCGGTGAGATCAGGAAAATCAGCCAGCAGCTCCGGCACGCTCATGCCTGAAGACAGGTAGGACAGCACATCGTAGACAGTGATGCGAAGGCCGCGGATGCACGGCTTTCCACCGCGCTTGCCGGGCTCCAGCGTGATCCGATCCAAAAGATGGCGATCCATGGGTTCTACTCCAGCCACCTACAGGGTAGGCCCAGTCACCCGGAACGCCAATCTCCCCCGTGAATCGCGGTAGACCGGAGGATGAACGATCGCCAGGGCCTGGGAGAACAGATCCGTGGGATCAGCTTCTTGTGTACTCACCGGCTCTCCCCGTTTCTCACCGGTGGAAACTGCTTTTTGAACCGGTGAGGAACGGGGAGGAACGGTGAGAGAAGCCAGTTTCTCCAGCGCCAACGGGATCAGGTACGGCCGCTCGTCCGCCGCGTACAACGTGCCTTCCTAGTGATGGGCACGGAGGAATATGGGAGGAGCTGGGGCGCTTGGGTCCAGGCTACCCCGGCTCCGTGTCCACCAGCCAGGCAGCAGAGCGCATCACCGCCCCGCCAGCACCCGCACCAGATGCGCCTTCACGTCGGCCATCCGTTCGGGCAACACCGCCACGAAAACCGTGTCGTCGCCGGCGAGGGTGCCCATCTGGCCGGGGACGGGGTCGGCGTCCAGGCTCAGCCCCAGGGCCTGAGCGAAGCCAGGGGCCGTGCGCAGCACCAGCAGGTTGGGTGGGACTTCGCGGAGGGTCACCTCCGGCAGGTGCTGGGCGTTGGGCTCGACCCGCCGGTAGCGCCCCTGCACCTTCTGGATGCCCAGGCGCTTCAGCCGCCGGGACAGGGTGGATTGGGTCAGCTCATGGCCCTGGGCCGCGAGGCGGGCCAGCAGGTCGCCCTGATCGGTGATGGGGGAGCCCTCCAGCACTTGGAGGATGAGGGTATCCAGGTCCATGCAGGGATGATGCATGACTTTGCATAAACTATCAAGTCCAGCTTTTGAAAAAATACTTAAACTACAGAAATTTATGATTGAATTCTTCGATTTGATGCGCATAATATGCAATCTGCCGCTTGGTTATGCGAAATCCATGCGTGCATATGCACAGGATGCCCGCATGGTCACCGCCGATCCCACCCCCGCCCTGCTCCCCACCTACGCCCCCTATCCCTTTCCGCTGGTGCGGGGCGAGGGCGACCGGGTCTTCGACGACCGCGGCCAGGCCTGGTGGGACTTCTACGGCGGCCACTGCGTGTGCGCCACGGGCCACTGCCACCCCACCGTCGTGCAGGCCGTGGCGGCCCAGGCGGCCTCCCTGCTCTTCTATTCCGCCGCCGCCGCCCTGCCCGTGCGGGACCAGGCCGCCGCGCGGATCACGGCCTTCGCGGGCATGGATTCGGTCTTCTTCTGCAACAGCGGCGCCGAGGCCAACGAGAACGCCCTGAAGGTGGCCCTGCTCCTCACGGGCCGGAAGAAGCTGGCGGCCTTCGCGGGCGGCTGGCACGGACGCACGCTGCTGGCGCTGTCCGTGACCGATGATCCGAAGATCACGGAGCCCTTCGCCGATCAGCTCGTGCCCACGCTGCGGCTGCCCTTCGGGGATCTCGCGGCCCTCGCCGCGGCGGATTTCTCGGAGATCGCGGGCGTCATCCTCGAACCCATCCAGAGCATGGCCGGCATCAAGACGGCTCCCCGCGCGTGGTTCCAGGCCCTGCGCGCCAAATGCGATGCCTCGGGGACCCTGCTGATCCTTGATGAGATCCAGACGGGCATGGGACGCCTGGGAACCCCCTTCGCCGCCCAGTTCTATGGCGTCCGGCCCGATCTGATCACCTCCGCCAAGGGTCTGGCCTCGGGCGTACCCATGGGGGCGCTGCTCATGACCGCAGCGGTGGCGGCGAAGCTCCAGGGCGGCGACCTGGGCAGCACCTTCGGGGGCGGACCGCTGGCCTGCGCCGCCCTGCTGGCCACGGTGGATGTCATCGAGTCCGAGGGCCTGATGGCGAACGCCAGCGCGGCTGCTGCACGGCTGCGAGAGGAACTCGCCGGGTCCGTGGTGACCGAAGTCCTCGGAGAGGGCCTGCTGCTGGGCCTCCGCAGCCCCCACGCGGCCGCCCTCAAGAAGCACCTGCTGGCCCGGAACCTCCTCGTGGGCGGTTCCAGCGATCCCACGGTGTTGCGCCTCATGCCGCCCCTCAATGTCAGCGGCGAAGCCCTCATCGCCCTCATCATCGCCATCCATGCCTTCATGCCGGAGCAGAAATGAAGCACTTCACCCGCATTTCCGACCTGGGCCCGGACGGGGTCCAGCGGATCCTTGGAGTCGCCGCGAACTGGAAGCAGAACCCGCCCGGCGCCCTCTTCGCCCACCGCATCCTGGGGATGGTGTTCTTCAATCCCAGCCTGCGCACGCGGGCCAGCTTCGAGGCGGCCATGCTGCGCCACGGCGGCCACGCCATCGTGCTGGAAGTGGGCGCGGGCACCTGGAAGCTGGAGGACCGCGACGGCGCCGTCATGAACGGCGACCGGGCCGAACATGTGCGCGAGGGCGTGCCCGTGCTGGGCCGCTACGTGGACCTGCTGGCCGTGCGCACCTTCAGCGGCGGCGAAGGTGACGCGGTGGACGAGACCGATCCCGTCATCAACGCCTTCCGGCGCTTCTCCACCGTGCCCGTCCTCAGCATGGAAAGCGCCCGGGAGCATCCCCACCAGGGCCTCGCCGATCTGCTCACCATCCAGGAGGCCCACGGCAGCACGAAGGTGCCCGTCACCCTCACCTGGGCGCCCCACATCAAGCCCCTACCCAAGGCCGTGCCCAATTCCTTCCTGCTCACCGCCGCCGCCTGCGGCGCGGAGATCCGGGTGGCTCATCCCAGGGGCTACGAACTGGCGCCGGAAGTCCGCGCCGAGGCCGAAGCCTACGCCGCCGCCACGGGCGGAACGATCATCTACACGAACGATCAGGACGCCGCCCTGGAGGGCAGCGCCGCAGTCTATGCCAAGGCCTGGGGTCCATCTACCACCTCGGGAATCGAGGCCGCGCCCATGGCCGGCCTCGGCGCCTGGATGCCCACCGCCGCCCACATGCAGAAGGCCGCGAAGGAGGCCATCTTCACCCACTGCCTGCCCGTGCGCCGGAACCTCGAGGTCCACGACAGCGTCCTCGATGGCCCCTGGAGCCGCGTGGTGGACGAGGCCGAGAACCGCTTCCACGTGCAGCGGGCCACGCTTCACGCCCTGCTGTCGCAGGGCTGAGTCTTCAGGCTTCAGGCTTCAGGCTTCAGGAGCGACCCGGATGCTTGAACGACCGCTCACTCTACCGACATCAAAATAAAACTCCGGCGCGGCCCGCCGGGCGGCAGCAGAAAGCAGTACCTCCAGACTCCAGACTTTTTTTGAGGCCCCTATGCCGCTTTCCCCGAACCCCTATGCCGCCCTCAAGGAAGCCTCGCAGTACGTCCGCCTGTTCCGCGGCAAGACCTTCGTGGTGAAGGTGGGCGGCGAGGTGCTGACGGAACCGAAAATCCGCCGAGCCCTGTGCGAACAGCTCGCCCTGCTCTGGTCCTTTTCCATCCGCGTGGTGGTGGTGCATGGCGGCGGCGCCGAGCTGGACGCCGCCTGCGAGGCCATGCGCATCCCCGTGCAGAAAGTCGCCGGGCGGCGCGTGACCAGTCCCGCGGTGCTGGATGCCGCCAAGATGGTCTTCGCGGGCCAGGTCCACATGGACCTGCTGGCCGGGCTGCAGGCCGCGGGCGTGCCCGCCGTGGGCCTCACGGGGCTGGACGCGGGGCTGGTGAAGGCCCACCAGCGCCCCCCCATGGCCGTGGTGCCGGACGGCGCCACGGAACCCCAGCTGGTGGATTTCGGCCTGGTGGGCGATATTGACGCCGTGGATCCCCACATTCTCCGCCACCTGCTGGAGGGTGGCTTCGTGCCCGTGGTGGCGCCCCTGTCCGGCGGCGCGGACGGCGCCATCTACAACACCAACGCCGATACCATCGCCGCCAGCCTGGCCTCGGCCCTGGGCGCGGAAAAGCTGTTCTTCCTGTTGTCCGTGCCGGGCCTGCTGAAGGACCTCACGAAGGCCTCCTCGCTGATCCCCCACGCCACGCTTGAGGAGCTCGCCACCTTCGAGGCCAAGGGCGTCATCAACGGCGGCATGCGGCCCAAGGTGGCGGCGGTGAAGGCCGCGATCCAGGGCGGCGTGCCCAGCGTCCACCTGGTGAGCGGCCTCGCGCCGGATGCCCTGCTGGCCGAGATCTTCACCAACGAAGGCAGCGGAACCATGATCGTGGCCGGGACAGGTGCCGCATGAGGCCAAACCCCTTCGCAACGCCAAGGATCCACCACAGAGACACGGGCCAAGGGCCCACGAGTGGCACCGTGTCTCCGTGGTGGATCTCTGTCTTGGAAGGGGCCCAGCCATGAGCCCCGAGGAACTCATCACCCTGCTGGTCGGCACACCGAGCGTGTCCGGCGAGGAGGGCCCCCTGGCGGACCTGGTGCAGGATCTCCTGTCCACCCAGGGCTTCGAGGTCCAGCGCCAGGGAAACAACCTCTGGTGCGCCTTCGGGAAGAAGGGCGGGCCGCGGCTGCTGCTCAATTCCCACCTCGATACCGTGCCTCCCTGCGCGGGCTGGGAGGGCGACCCTTTCACGCCCCTCTGGCAGGGTTCGCGGCTCCAGGGCCTGGGCGCCAACGATGCCAAGGGCTGCGTGGCGGCCATCCTGCTCGCCGCCTTTGATCTCTCGAAGCAGAACCTCGACGGCGAGGTGGTCGTGGCCCTCACGGCAGAGGAGGAAACGGGTGGCCAGGGCATCGCCACCATCCTGGATCAGCTCGGCCCCCTGGATGGCGCCGTGGTGGGCGAACCCACGGGCCTGCGCGTCTGCGCCGCCCAGCGGGGCCTGCTGGCGCTGAAATGCACCGCCCGGGGCCAGAGCGGCCATGTGGCCCACGCCCAGATGCTGGGCACCGAGAACGCCATCCACAAAGCTGGCCGGGACATCACCCGCATCGCCGCCATGGACTTCCCCGCCCACCCCCTGCTGGGCTCCCAGAAGGCCCAGGTCACCCAGATCCAGGGCGGCCTGAGGCGCAACCAGGTGCCCGATGCCTGCGAGTTCTTCGTGGATCTCCGCACCGGTCCCGACCAGGATCACGACGCCCTCGCGGCCGACTTCCAGCGGCGGCTGGAAAGCGAGGTCGCCATCCACTCCAAGCGCTACCTGCCCAAGGGCACGGATCCTTCCCATCCCATCGTCCGCGCCGCCCTCCAGGCCGCGGGCAAGGCCGGCCCCGTGGGTTCCGGAACCACGTCGGATTGGGCCTTCCTGGGCGATATCCCGGCGGTGAAGGCCGGCCCCGGCGACACCTTCCGCAGCCACGCGCCCAACGAATACCTCACCCTTCCCGAACTGGAAGCGGGAGTAGCCTTCTACGCCAACCTTGTGACAACGTTTTTCAAGATGCAGGTGCCCCATGAGGGTTGAGACGGCTTCCAAAGAAGCTGGTCACGGAAGACACGGAAACGAGCAGGAAGGCAGGGAAAAGGACGGGGGCGTCCGCTCCAAAAGCACGGGCTGGATCCCAGGGGCGCCTGGGCTGCGCTTTTGGGACGCAGCTCAGGCGCCCCCGGGATCACTTCCGGCCACGCCGGAAGCCGCCTTCGGCGGGCCCGTGCGGCGAGCATCACGGCCCCTTCCGCGTCTTCCGTGGAATTCCGTGTCTTCCGTGACCAGCCAAGAACTCGAGGATTCCCGATGATCGAACCCATGCACGAACGGCTCTGGGCCAAGGACCTGCCCCTGGACGCGGCCATCCACCGCTTCACCGTGGGCGAGGATCCGGATACGGACCTGACCCTGCTGCCCTGGGATGCCCTGGGCAGCGCCGCCCACGCGAAGATGCTCGCCGCCACGGGCCTGCTCGATCCCTCCGATGCCACGGCCCTGATCCGCGGGCTGCAGCGCATCGCGAACCTGGCCCGGCAGAATGCCTTCCCCATTCCGCCCCACCTGGAGGACGGTCACACGGCCATCGAGGCGGATCTCACGCGCACCCTGGGCCCCGTCGGCGGGCGCATCCACCTGGGCCGTTCCCGCAACGATCAGGTGATCCTCGCCCTGCGCCTCTACCTGCGGGACGCGCTCCTGCGCCTGGGCCTGCGGGTGGCGGATCTGGCCGAGGGCTTCCTGGCCTTCGCCCGCGCCCACCAGGACGCGCCGCTGCCGGGCTACACGCACCTGCGCCGGGCCATGCCCAGCACCTTCGGCCTATGGGCGGCCGCCTTCGCCGAGGGCCTGCTGGAGGAGCTCGAAGCCCTGCAGGGGGTCTACGGCCGCCTGGATCGCTGCCCGCTGGGATCCGCCGCGGGCTTCGGCGTGCCCCTGCCCATTGATCGCGGACTCACCGCGAAGCTGCTCGGCTTTTCGAAGGTCCAGCGCAGCCCCGTGGATGTGCAGAACAGCCGGGGCCGCCATGAAACCGCCGTCCTCCAGTGGGCCGCCTCCGCGGGTGGCGTGCTGGAGAAATTCCTGTGGGATGTCTCCCTCTACACCACGGAAGAGTTCGGCTTTCTCGGACTGCCGGACGCCTTCACCACCGGTTCGAGCATCATGCCCCAGAAGAAGAACCCGGATGTGGTGGAGCTGGCCCGGGGCCGCTGCCGGGAGCTGCGGGGCGCCGCGGGCCTCGTCGAGCACATCGCCACGGGCCTGCCCTCCAGCTACCACCGGGATCTGCAGCTGCTGAAGAAGCCCCTCATCGCCGCCCTGCGCAGCGCCGATGATCTCTTCGCCGTGCTGAAGCCCCTGCTGCCGGCCCTTCAGGTGCAGGCCGAAGCCGCCGCGGCGGCCGCCAGCGATGACCTCTACGCCGCCCACCAGGCCTATGTCTACGTGCGGTCGGGCCTGCCCTTCCGCGAGGCCTACCGGAAGGTCGCCCAGGAGATCCAGGACGGCACCTTCGCCCCGGATCGCGCCGCCCTCACCGCCACCCACCTCGGCGGCGCCGGGAATCTGGGCCTGGACGACCTTGCTTCCGAACTCGCGGACGCTCGCACCTGGATCGAAACCAAGCGGGACATCCACGCCCAGGCGGAGGCGGCGTTGTGGGCGAACTGACAACTGCTCACCCCCAAGACACCAGGAACGGCAAAAGCTGGTGTCTTTGCTTTTCTTGGTCTCTTGGTGTCTCTCCTGAAAACCCGCCCCTAAAAAAAGCAAAAGCATGAAGCCGGTGATCTACGGTGATGACGGTGATAAAGAATCGATGTGTCCCGCGTGGGCCCGCCTTCGGCGGCTTCCGGCCAAGCCGGAAGTCACCCAGGGGCATCGCCGCCGCGCCCCTAAAAAGGCACGGAGACGGTGCCCCTGGGTGCAGCCCATGCTGCGTGGCAAACGGCCCCATCACCGTGAATCACCGTCCATCCCCGGCTAAATGCAGTTCTTCCTTTTCATATCAACCCAGGCGAGGACACGCCGGCATGGGATCTCGGTGGTTCAGCATTTTCTTGAAAGGCCTCCCATGAGCCAGCTCGCCGTCCTCGCCTTTTCCGGCGGCCTCGACACCTCCTTCTGTGTGCTCTACCTCAGGGAGCAGGGCTACGAGGTGGCCACGGTCACGGTGAACACCGGCGGCTTCTCGCCGGAGGAACTGGCCCGCATCGAGACCGCCTCGCCGAAGCTGGGCGCCCTCAGCCACACCACGGTGGATGCCCGGGCCGGGCTCTTCGAGGGCTACCTGCGCTACCTGGTCTACGGCAACGTGCTGCGCGGCCAGCTGTACCCGCTGTCCGTATCCGCCGAACGGGTCTGCCAGGCCCGGGCCGTGGCGGAACTGGCCAAGGACATGAAGGCCGATGCCATCGCCCACGGCTCCACCGGCGCGGGCAACGATCAGGTGCGCTTCGACGTGGCCTTCCGGGCCCTGGCGCCGGAGCTGGCGATCCTCACGCCCATCCGCGATCTGGGCCTGTCCCGGGCCGAGGAGCTGGCCTACTGCGCCCAGCGCGGCGTGGTGTTCCCCGAGAAGACCCAGGACTACTCCATCAACGAAGGCATGTGGGGCACCAGCGTCGGGGGGCGCGAAACCCTGGATGCCTGGGCCACCCTGCCCGAAGCCGTCTTCCCGGGCGGCGTCATCGGCGGGGTGGCCCCGAGGACGGTGGTGATCAGCTTCGATGCGGGCGTGCCCGTGGCGTTGGACGGCAATGCCATGGATCCCGTCACCCTCATCGCCCGGCTCAACGACCTCGGCCGCCCCTACGGCATCGGGCGGGGCGTGCACCTGGGCGATACCATCCTGGGCATCAAGGGCCGGGTCGGCTTCGAAGCCCCCGCGGCGCACCTGCTCATCGGCGCCCACCGGGAGCTGGAGAAGCTCGTCCTCAGCGGCAAGCAGCTCTTCTGGAAGGAGTCCCTGGGCAACCTCTATGGCAGCCTGCTCCACGAGGGCCATTTCTTCGATCCCCTGGCCCGCGATCTCGAAGCCTTCCTGGAATCCAGCCAGGACCGCGTCCGGGGCGAGGTGCGCCTCACCCTGCACCCGAGGGCCTTCGTGGTGGAGGGCGTGCAATCCCCCTACTCCCTGATGGACCCCCGCATCGCCACCTACGGCGAAGCCAATAACCTCTGGACCGGCGCCGAAGCCGCGGGCTTCGCGAAGATCTTCGGCGTCCAGCAAACCCTGACTCTCAAAGCCAAGTCCAACTGATCGCCCCGAGGAACCCATGCGCATCCACGTCGACAAGCTCGCCTCGGTCACCCGCAACCTGCGGCTGGGCCGCACGCTCACCCTCTCCAGCGAGATCCTGCTGGAAGAAGGCTCCGTCATCGCCTGCCGGGTGAAGGGCGAGAAGACCTCGTACAACCAGCTGGAGGATCCCCACGGCCGCATGAGCACGCTGCACGACGGGGACATCCTCGTGGGCGCCCTGGGCCACCGCAACGCCCTCCAGGGCTACGAGGGCGTCATGCCCAAGGCCCTGAAGCCCGGCGACACGGTGAACCTGCTGAACATGGGCGGCGTCCTGGGCCAGTGCCTCTCCCACAATCCCGATGTGGGCAAGCCCTTCGAGTTGGAGGTGCTGGGCCAGGTGCTGGTCTTCCCCGAATTCCAGTCCCGAGCGGGCCAGCCCGCCCACATCCGCATGGGAGCCCTCAAGGGCACGGGCCTCGCGCCCCACTGCCCCGTGGTCTACGTGGCGGGCACCTGCATGAACGCGGGCAAGACCGCCGCCGCCTGCGCCGCCATCCGCCAACTCAGCCGCGCGGGCTACCGGGTGGGTGCCTGCAAGCTCACGGGCGTGTCGCTCATGCGCGATGCCCTCGCGATGAAGGATTACGGGGCTGAATTGGCCCTGGATTTCACGGACGCGGGCATCGTCTGCACGGACGCGGGCAGCGCCGCCGGCGTGTCGCGCATCATCTTCTCGGAGCTGGCGGCCCACGGGGTGGACATCATCGTGGCCGAGACCGGCGATGGCATCATGGGCGAGTACGGCGTGCAGGCCATCCTGTCAGATCCCGATCTGAAGGCCCTGAGCGGTGCGTTCATCCTCTGCGCCAACGACCCCGTGGGTGCCGCCGGCGGCGTGGCCAATCTGAAGGCGGTCTATGGCATCCAGCCCGATCTCATCGCGGGGCCCGCCACGGACAACCGCGTGGGCGAACGCTTCGTGGCCACCCTGGGCCTTCCCGCCCGCAACGCCCGCGCCGACGCCGAAGCCCTCGGCCAGTTCGTGCTGGGCCTCGTTGAACCCAAGATCGCGGCCAAGGTCTAAATGATCGGGTCCACAGATTCCACAGATTTCACAGATTCAAAAGCCGGTGTCTGACTTTCAATCTGTGTGAATCTGTGAAATCTGTGGATAGATGTTTTTCTCTGTGAGCCCTTATGAAATCAGTGGATGTCTTGATCCTTGGCGCGTCCGGCTACGGCGGAGGGGAGCTGCTGCGCTGGCTCTCGACCCATCCGGCGGTGAAGACGCTGCGCGGCACGGCCCGCAGCCACGCGGGCAAGCCCTTTCATGCCCAGCATCCGAACCTGCGGGGGCTGGTGGAAGGCACCTTCGAGGCCGCGCCCGACTGGACGGCCCTGGCCCAGAGCGAGGCGCCCGTGGTGTTCGCGGCCCTGCCGCATGGTGAGTTCGCGAAGCAGTGGCCCGACTACCAGGTCGAATGGAGCCGGCTGGGACTCACGGACAAGCTCACCGTCATTGACCTCTCCGCGGACTTCCGCCTGGATCCCGCCTGGATCTACGGCCTGGTGGACTGGCAGCCCGAGCGCATGCGCGGCGCCAGGCGCATCGCCAACCCCGGCTGCTTCGCCACGGCCCTGCAGCTGGCCCTGCTGCCGCTCGCCGAATGGAAGCCCGCCTTCGTGGCCGTCACCGCGGCGACAGGCTCCTCGGGCTCCGGGGCCACGCCCTCGGACACCACCCATCATCCCACCCGGGCGAATGACTTCCGGGCCTACAAGATGCTCGGCCATCCGCACGAAGCCGAGGTGCTGCGCACCCTGGCCAGCGCCGGCTGGGAGGCGCCCCTCAGTTTCGTGCCCCAGAGCGCGCCCATGGTGCGCGGGCTCTTCACCACGGCTCAATTCCCGCTGGGCGCGGGAATTGAGGTAGGGGCCCTGCGGGCCCACTACGAAATTTTCTACAAGGATCGTTTCTTCGTGCGCATGGTGGACGGCAGCCCCAGGGTGGCTGCCACCACCGGCAGCGCCTTCGCGGATATCGGTGTGGCGGCGCGCCACGGCCACGGCGCCGTCATGGTCGCCCTCGATAACCTCGGCAAGGGCATGGCCACCCAGGCCGTGCAGAACCTCAATCTGGCGCTGGGACTGCCGGAGTGGACGGGGCTGAAGGTGGCCGCAGGCTATCCGGGCTGAGGATTGTACAGGTGCCACCCCGGTCATCAGCCAGGCACAGGGTCCACATCCTCACCCAGAGGCACGCGGATCATCCCGCCCAGCATCACCAACATCGAACCCCATTCCACGCGGGAAACCGTCTGATAGATGCCATTTGTACCCAACTGAAGCAACTCCGCGCGGCGTTCCTCGGGATACACGATGACGTACTCCGGCACGCCAGCGGCCTCGTACAGCCAGCGCTTGGTCGTGAGATCCTTACGCTCCGTGCCGGGACTCAGGATTTCCACCACCAGATCGGGCGCGCCTTCAATGCCACGAGGACTCTTCTTCGCAGGGTCACAAATCACCACCAGATCCGGCTGGACGACCCCAGACAATAGGAAGACATCCACGGGCGCCGTAAACACTTCGCATTCTCCGCCCCCGGTCTTGCGGCGGGCCCCCTCCAAGGCATTGAAGATGGCCGCATGCAAGCGGCCATTCACGCGTTGGTGCTCCAGGTTGGGGGCTGCCGTCATATCATAGGCGATCCCCTGGATCAACTCCCAGCGCCCATCCCAGACCTTCCAATCCTCCAGGGTGTAACCCGGGTGTTTCACGTCTGGCAACCCCCTGACTGCCTCCGATGCTGCGACAGGTCACCAGAATACCCCCGCCTCCCTTGGATACCTGCGGCTTTCACGCCCGGGACTGCTCATCCACAGGATTCCCGGTTGTGGGATCATGATTCCCCTTCCCCGGAGCATCCATGAATCCATCCCTTCTCACCCGCGAGGCCCTGGGCCAGTTCGCCAGCGAAAGCCGCGCGGCCTTCGAGGCGGAGCTGAAGACCCTGGTGGAGATTCCCTCCGTCAGTGCCGATCCGGCCCACCAGGGCGATGTGCGGCGCGTGGCCGAAGCGGCCCGGGCACTCTTCGAGCGGCACGGCGGCAAGGCCGAGATCCTGGAGACCAGCGGCAACCCGCTCGTCCACGGCTGGTTCGGCGAGGATCCCAGCCTGCCCACCATCACGGTCTACAACCACATGGACGTGCAGCCCGCCAATGAACCCGAGTGGACGGCGGAGCCCTTCACCTTCGTGGTGGACGGGGATACCTACCGGGGCCGCGGCAGCACGGACGACAAGGGCCCGGCGGTGACGGCCTTCTTCGGCGCCCTGGCGGCCCGGCGCGCGGGTGTGCCCCTCAACATCCACTTCCTGTGGGAGACCGAAGAGGAGATCGGCTCGCCCAGCTTCGCGGGGGGCCTGAACCGCCACAAGGACCGCTTCCGCACGGACGCCATCGTGGTGAGCGATACGGTCTGGATCACCCGGGGCAAGCCCAGCACCCCCGCGGGCCTGCGGGGCCTCAAGGGCTTCCGCCTGACCCTGGAGACCGCCGATCACGATCTGCACAGCGGCGTGGTGGGCGGCGCGGCGCGCAACCCGCTCGCCGAGCTCATCAAGGTAGTCGCCGCCATGATGGATGGCGAAACCGGCAAGGTGAAGATCCCGGGCTTCTACGACGAGGTGGTGAAGCCCTCCAAGAAGGAACTCGATGAGTGGGCCCACGCGGGCTTCAGCGTGGAGACCTTCAAGAAGGACCACATGATCACCGGCATGCGCACCGAGGATCCCATGAAGGTCATGAAGCGCGTGTGGGGCCGGCCCACCATGGAAGTGCATGGCGTGGTCGGCGGCTACACGGGGCCTGGCATCAAGAGCGCCGTGCCGCCCCGGGCCGAGGTCAAGCTGAGCTGCCGCCTGGTGCCGGACATGGACGAGGTCAAGACCATCGGCCGCATCCGGGCCTTCGTGAACGAACACTTCCCCGATGTGCAGTTCCACGAGGAGCACGGCCTGGCGCCCTTCAAGGGCCACGTCACCGGCCCCTACGCCGAGGCCATCAAGGACGCCTACCAGTTCGCCTTCAACGCGCCCTGCTCCTTCACCCGCGAAGGCGGCAGCATCGGCGCCGTGAAGACCATGGAGGACATCCTGGGCTGCGAAGTCTTCTTCCTGGGCCTGAGCCTCCCCAGCCACGGCTACCACGCCCCCAACGAGAACTACGACTGGGAGCAGGCCGGGGGCGGCATCGCGGCGTTTGCCCACTATTTCGAGACGGTGAGTGGGATCAAGAGCTGAGGTCGGTTCCCTGCGCAGAAACGCCGGCCCGAGGGCCGGCGTTTCTGCGTTAGAACGTCCCCTGCACCAGCCCCCCATCCACCAGCAGGCTCTGGCCGGTGAGGTAGCTCGCGGGGGCACTGCACAGGAAGGCGATGACGGCGCCGACTTCCTGGGGTTCGCCGATGCGACCCACGGGGATGGCCGCGGCTTGGCGGGCGAAGTGCTCGGCCACGGTGATGCCTTCGGCCTTGGATTTCACCTCGGCGAGGTGGGTCTGGCGGTCGGTCATGATGTGCCCCGGCAGCAGGGCGTTCACGGTGATGCCATCCTTGGCGGTTTCCAGGGCGAGGGTGCGGGTGAGGGCCGATAATCCGGCCCGCAGGGTCGAACTGATGGTGAGCAGGGGGTAGGGCTGCTTGGCCACCAGGCTGGTGATGTGCACGATGCGGCCCCACCGCTTGGCGCGCATCCCGGGCAGCACCAGGCGGGTCATGCGCACCACGTTCATGAGCGTCGTGTCCACGCCCGCAGCCCAATCTTCGTCGCTGAGGTGATCGAAGGTCGCGGCCTTGGGCCCGCCGGTGTTGGTGATGAGGATGTCCACGGGCCCCAGAGCCGCTTCCGTGGCCTGATGCCAGCGGACCAGATCCTCGGCGCTGGACACGTCCGCCGCCATCGCCAGCGCGGGCACATCCAAGGCCTCCAACGCCTTCTGCGTGGCTGAAAGGGCCTCTGCGCCCCGACCGCAGATGGATACCGCACAGCCTTCGGCCGCCAGCGCCAAGGCCGCCGCCCGGCCCAGTCCCTTGCTGCCCGCCGCCACCATGGCCACCTTGCCCCGGATGCCCAGATCCATGTCGTCCTCCAGGCCCCCAGCATAGGCGGGTCCGCCGGTTGATATGCGCTTCTGAACCCACTCATCTCCAAGGAAATGTCCATGACCGGCAGCAGTGCCGACGCCTTCCTGGGCACCCAGCGCGATCCCTGGGACACCCAGTGTCCCGCCTGATATCGGCCGCACTGCGGCCGATGCCTGCGCTCCGCTTGCAGAGGCGGGTCCCTCATGGCCTGCGCCCTCCTTGGGGCCTCGACCGCGCTGGCCACGCTGTCCAGCCTCCACGATCAGCAGATGAGGCGGATGGGGCTGCTAGGCTCTAGCATGTTTGTCCAAAGGCTCGACTCACGCATCGTGCGGCTCAGATGATGAACCCCGCCGCCCTCCAGTTGGCCGCGGAACTGGGCGGCACCCTGCTCAGCGGAGCGACGGGGGGCATGGGCGGAGGCCTCCTGTTGATCGAGCGCATCAAGGGACACGGCCTGCCCCAGGTGGCCGTGCTGGGGCGCGGCGCGGCGGATCTGCTTCAGCCCCTGGAGGCCGCCGAGCGGGCCCAGGCCGGGGGGCTCGATCTGAATCTCCTCGCCCTGGTGCCGCTGCCCGGTTGTGATCTGACCGCGGCCCTGGAGTTCCATCGCCGCCGCATCGGCGCCCTGGTGGCCGCCCTGGACGCGGGCCTGCCCTGGCTGAACGGAAAACCCATGCTGGTCCGCCGGCTCCCGGGCCGGATCTTCCGGACGGCCCCCGCGCCCCTCGCCAAGGCGCCCATGGGTCCGCTGGAGAAGGCGGAACTGAAAACCTTCCTGGCGGACTGGGAGAAGGACCGGCGCAGAACGGTCTTCCGCCAGCCGGAATGGCGGGAGATGCCCAATGGCGGCGGCTTTGACACGGATCTCTGGTCCGGCGTGCCCCTCCCTGATGGGGCCGAGCTGCGGGTGCCACCCCTGGAACTGGCCTGCGCCACGCCCCTGACGGATGCGCTCCGGGCCGCGCTCCGCGCGGCGACCGGAACCCCCGTGCCCCTCCTCCCCCTGCCCGGGGATCCCTCCCCGCTCCACGCCCTGCGCCTCCTCACGCCCGAGATCGCGGCATTCCGCGGACCGGTACAGGCCTGGGAACGGGCCCTGGCGGGCCTGGCGCGCCTGCCCAGTCCCCCGCATTTCTGCGCGCGATGCTGACCCCAGGGGGTGGTGAACCCCATCGTGCGCGGCCGTTTCAGGCCTTCAGGATCACTTCACGACCAGGGTCCGCATCATGTCGTGCTCCTCGTGCTCAAGGATGTGGCAGTGCCAGACAAACTCGTGGCCACCGGTGCGCGGGCTTACGGGAACCGTGAAGGGCACCTGGGGCAGGTCGAACTTCATGATCACCGTCGTGACCTCGCCCGGATGCATCTTGATCGTTTCCTTCCAGCCGAGTTCCGTCGCCTCGGGGCCCCGGGCCGGCATGTTCGGGTAGTAGATGGGGATCGCCGGCGTACCTACTGGTGTATTCGCGTAGGCGACGAAATCAAACCCCCGGCGGGAAAGAATCTGGGCATTGGCGAGGTGGAAGTGGATGGGATGGGTATCGGCCGTGAGGTTGGCGATCTGCCACACTTCGGTCGCACCATTCATGGGCGTTTCGGTCGCCACAGACCCGGCTGGATCCGCAGGATCGAAATAGGGGAGCGAGAATTCCCCCATGATCCTGGGTGCGACATTGGTGCCGAGCATCTGGATCAGGCGGCCGTTGCCATCGAAGCCCTCATTGAGCGTCAGCTGACGCACCGTGATGCCCCCGCGGGTCGGAATGGGAAGGGGCGCGGTGGTGGCGGTGAGCCAGCTCAGGAATGGAGCGGGCGTGGCCGCGAACCGGCCGGCCAGGGGCGGATCAATGCGCGCGTCCGGGATGCCCGCCAGGGGGATCCCGCTGACCAGGAAGCGGGTGTCCTTGGCGATGGCTGGGCTGTCCGCCTGGACCTCGAAGCGCATGAGGACCGAGGTGTCACCGATCCCGGCGGCATTGGGATAGTCGTTGTCAGGTGAACCATTGGGGTAGGGCCCCGGGGCATCGTTGAAGAGGATGTACTTCTTGCCGCCCTTGCCATTGAAGTCCACCACCAGATCCAGGCGCTCCCCCGGGGCCGTGATCAGGCTCCCCCCGGGCGCAGCCGGGTCAACCCAGCGCCCGCCGATCGCATCCATGAAAGTCGTGAGCCGGACCCCGGATGGAACGGTCACGGGTCTGGCCAGGAACCCGCCCTCGGTGCCGATCACGGTCCAGTTCGGGCCGGGCCGGGTGAAATCCGGCAGGCCCTGGCCGTTATCCTCATAGAGCTGGAGGTTGAGAACCCGGGCATTGCATGCGTTCAGAACGCGGAAGCGGTAGCGCCGGGGATCCACCGTCGCCCTTGGGAAGGCGGTTCCATTGACGAGCATGGTGTCACCGAAGGCTTCGGGCACCACGGAGATGGCAGGCGCGGTGGGGTTCTCCAGATCGCCCCACTTCTCCTCGTAGTCGTATGGGTACCAGAGGTTCCCCAAGCCCTGGGCCGTCCCGGGGAAGGGGCGATCAGGGTTGCTGGGGACATTGCCGTTCTGGAAGACCTTGTCCTGGAAGATCAGGGGCAGTTCGCGTCCGCCGTTCTCCACGAACTTGGGGAGTCCGAGATACTTCACCATCGCGGCTTCGAACTGGTCCCGGATGATGTAGGCGGAAGCCATGCCAGCGTAGGCATTGAGGCGGGTGATGCCCATGGCGTGATCGTGGTACCACATGAGGCGGGCACTCTGATCGTTGGGGTAGTAGTACTCGGCCTCGTTGGCGGGGATGCTCCCCGCCGCCCACTCGATGGGCCGCAGGACCTCGTTGTTCTTGAAGCTGATGCCCTTGTTGCCGGAGCGATCCCAGAAGGTGAAGGGTCCGCCATCACTGATCCAGGGAACCGCCCCCCCGTGGAGGTGGGTGCTGGTGCGGTTCTGGGTCACGCTGGGATCGGCGCCCTGGATGCTACTGTCCACCGGCAGGATATGCTGGTCTGGAAGGTTGTTGCGGAAGGTGATCTGAATCGGTTTCCCCCGCTGCGCGATGAGGATGCCACCCAGGTGCGACTGGGGAACGATGGTCCCGGCTCCCACGCCGAGGGCCAGGGTGGGGTTGTAGCCCCAGAGGGTGGTGGGGGGGAGATGGGGATGCAGGGTGTCCCTGAACTCGTTGATGTCCATGGTGTAGTGGTCCGCCACTTTGGGGCTGCCCGGGAGGGTCCGGGTTCCATCTGGGAGCGCCACCGTGATCTTGCCGGGGGCGCGCAGCTCCTCCAGGAATTTCGTCAGCACGGGGCTGGATTGCCAGGTCGGGAGGGTGGAGATGGGTGGGATCACCATCCGCTGCTGCCCCACCACCGGCTGGGCGGAGACGAGGAAGGTCGCGACCGCTCCCAGGAGAAGCCGCCCACTCTTACGGGGAACTGAACCTGCGGGGTGATTCCTGTCCAAGCCGGTCGTCATCGGGGGCCTCCTTCAAGCGCACGTCTGCGTAGGCAATGGTTTGGCATACCAGGCCTGGATCGCCGGAAATGGGTATAGATGCGCCCAGACCTTTTGGTTGAAGTCAGATCGAGTATTTCTTCTAGGGGTCCAGGCATCCATGGGGAGGACTCCCCGTTTATTAAAATATTTCCCCTACCCAGTTCCTGCCGCGTGTGGGAAGAGTCCGGCCCGGCCGGCTCCAGGCCGCGGCAGACACAGGCTTCCCCGGCCGCGGCCTTCGGGCCCACGGGGATGCACGGCACCCAGACTGGATCAAGCCCGGGCTACATGTTCAGCGCGCGCCCGTAGACCGCCCGGGCCGCCTCGGGGAATACCTCGTTCAGGGTGGGGTGGGGATACATGGTGTGGATCAGTTCATCCACGGTGAACTCGCCACCCATGAGCGCCACGCTGGAGGCCACCAGCTCGGTGGCCTTGGGGCCCAGGATGTGGATGCCGAGGATCTCGCCGTACTGCTTGTCCGCCACGATCTTGATGAAGCCGTGGGGTTCGCCCACGATATTCGCCTTGGCCATGGGCGCGAAGGGGAAGGAGCCGATCTGCACGTCGTGGCCCTGCTCCTTGGCGGCCCGTTCGCTGAGGCCGATGGTGCCCACTTCGGGATCGCAGTAGGTGCAGGCGGGGAAGCGGTCGTAGCGCACGGGATGGGGATGCACATCCTTGCCCAGGCTCTGGGCCGCGTGCTCGGCGGCCACGATGCCCTCGTCGCTGGCCACATGGGCCAGCCAGGGCGTGCGCACGATATCGCCGATGGCGTAGAGGCCTGGCTCGCCGGTCTGCATGAACGTGTCAATGACCACGCAGCCGCGGTCCACCTGGGCCTTGGTCTTCTCCAGACCGATGCCGTCCACCCGGGATGCGCGGCCCACGGCCACCAGCAGGTGGCTGCCCACCACTTCACCCGGGGTTTCGCCCTCCAGGTGGCACACCACGCCATCGGCGCGCTTCTCGATGCGGGTGATCCTGGTCTTGGTGCGCACATCCATCTTGTAGGTCTTGCGGAAGATCTTGGCCAGCTCCAGGCCGATGTCCTCGTCCTCCAGGGGGAGGAGGGTTTCCATGAACTCCACCAGGGTCACCTTGGATCCGAGACGGCAGAACACGGACGCGAACTCCACGCCGATGGCCCCGGCGCCGAGAATGACCAGGTGCGCCGGCAGCTCGGTCATGTCGAGGATGTGGTCGCTGTTGAGTATCTGTTTGCCATCGGTCTCCATGCCGGGGATATCCTTGGGGGCCGACCCCGTGGCCAGGATGATGCGCTTGGCTTCGTGGACCTCGCCCGCCACCTCCACCTTGCCGCTGCCCAGCAGCTTCCCGAGGCCCTTCAGCACGGTCACCTTGTTCTTCTTCATGAGGAACTCGATGCCCTTGGCGTTCTTGGCGACGATGCGGCCCTTGCGCTTGACGATGGTCCCCAGATTCGGCTTCAGGGCCTTGGCATCCACGCCGTCAATGCCGTAGTCCTCGGCCACCTGCATCTGCTCGAAGCGGTGGGCGCTCTCCAGCCAGGTCTTGGCGGGGATGCAGCCCCGGTGCAGGCAGGTGCCCCCCAGGGCCGGATCCTTCTCCACGATGGCCGTACTCAGACCCAGCTGGGCGGCGCGGATGGCGGCGATGTAGCCGCCGGGGCCGCTTCCAATGACGATGAGGTCGTACTGGGCCATGGAGCCTCCAAATTCAAGGCTCCATCATCCCACAGCCCCGGAACCTCCATGAGGACCGGACTATCGGCGCAAGGGCGCCACCAACCGCATCAGCAGGGCATCGAGTTCGGCCCGGCCCTCGAGCTGGAGGAGGGGTTCCTGAAGCCTGGCTTCGAAGGCCCCCGCCCAGACCCTGGCACCCGTCACCCGGTCATTCAGTTCCAGCACCACTTTCACGCCGGGGGACCGCTGGCCTCCTGCTTCATGGGCGGGACCCGCCGAGGCCCCGGACTCCCGGGAACCGCCGCCCATGCCCCCGGAGGCCTTTCCGCCGCCGCCGCGCTTCCCCCCGCCGGACTGGCCACCCCGCTTCCCCCCTTCGCGGCCGGTCCGTCCCGCTCCCGGAGACTGCTTGACGAGCAGGTGGACGCTCAACCAGAGATCCGCCTGGTCCGGAGCGGTGCGATCCAGGCCCTGCTGCCCCATCAGCTCCTGAACCCGCTCGACGAAAACCGGATCAGGGATTTCCGCGTAGCCCTCGGCCAGCACCAGGGTGGGAGCACCCGGGGCCAGGGCCAGGGTCCGCGAGGCCACCAGCACCCGTGCATCGCCCTTATCGTAGGTGAAGGCGGGACCGCGGGTACACCCCAGAAGCCCCGCGGCCAGCACCATGGCACTCATCCATCGTTTCAAAGCCACACATCCTCCCGCAGAGGGATGCGAGGACCGGGTGGCAGGTTCAAGGGGCCTCTCAGGCGTACACCAGAGCTGATCGCACCTCCAGGCGGGCCGCCTTCCACTCCGCCCAGGCAGCCTTCAGTTCGGAGCGGTGCAGCGCCATGGAGGCCTGCCACTCCGCCTTCGCCTCCCGCCAGGCCTCGGCCCTGGCCAGGCCCTTGGCCCGCCACTCGGCCTGCTTCTGGCTCCAGGCCTCGTGCCGGTCATGCAGGGCGGCCAAAGCCGCATCCAGCTTCAGGCGGGCGGCGGCCAGGCGGGCCTGCATGGGCGTGGCGCTGCCGGGACTGGCCATGGCCAGGCGCTCCCGCAGGCGCTTCTCCTCCATGTGGAGGCGGGCCCGCGTCATGGCCGCGTCGGACACGCGCCGGAACTGGCCCACCAGGCCCATCCAGGCCAGGGCGTTGAGCAACCACTTGGTGGTATCCCACTGGTACCAGAGGGCGCCGTTCCGGTAGTCCCACTGCCAGTGATGGTGGAAGTTGTGGTAGCCCTCGCCGTAGGTGAGGGGCGCCAGCAGCCAGTTGTCCCGGCCCGTGTGGGCG
This sequence comes from Geothrix sp., assembly GCA_030681515.1. Taxonomy (GTDB): domain Bacteria; phylum Acidobacteriota; class Holophagae; order Holophagales; family Holophagaceae; genus Geothrix. The sequence continues at coordinate 245,615 of JAUXSE010000056.1, forward strand.
TCGGTGTAGGGACGGCTGCCGAACATGTGGGCGGCGCTGTTGATCAGAAAGGTCGTGTGGTGGTTCACCACGATGCGAAGGAGGAGCCCGAAAATCAGGTGGCCGGCGACATTGCCGGTGGCCAGCCCGATCCCGAGCGGGATGAGGGCCACCACGGCCCCGATCAGGAAGTGGTGCCGGTGCTGCCAGCGCACCAGGGGATCCTTCTCCAGATCCGCCACGCCGCTGAGGGGCAGTTCCCTGGCCTCCATCACCCAGGTCCAGTGGGCGAACCAGAAGCCGCGGCCGATGGTGTAGGGATCCTGGTCCGTATCCACATGCTGGTGATGCACCCGGTGGTCGCTGGACCACTTCAGCGCCGAGTTCTCGAAGGCCGCCGCGCCGATGCACAGGAACAGGAACCGCATGAGCCAGGAAGCCCTGTAGGCCCGGTGGCTGAAGAGCCGGTGGTAGCCGCCGCTGATGGCCGTGCCGATGGCGAAGGTCATGCCCGCGAACACAAGCACCTCGCTGAGGCGCAGACCCGCGGTGGCCAGCCGCCACGGCACCAGCACCAGGGCCAAGGCCAGGGTCCCCGTGAGGAAAAGCGTATTCAGCAGATTCCAGCGCTTGGCCAAGGCCATTTCATTGACTCCAAAACAGAGTTCAATTCTACCGCGGGTTAACCCATGGAGCCCCATGCCAAACGTGGCTCCTTTCCGTGAGGTTTCTGTGACCGTCCATCGGCCCTGGCCCTGCTCCTGTCTTCGGCCTGACATCATGGAGGCTGGGAGGCTTTCTTGAAACTCATCGCCTGGGACTTCGACGGCACGCTGGTGGACAGCCGCCCGCTCATCGAGGTGGGCATGGCCCACACCCTGGATGCCTTGGGGCAGCCGCGGTCGGTCATGCAGGAATGGCTGAAGTACGTGGGCCTGCCGTTGGAAGCGGGCATCCGGAACACGTTCGAGCCCCTGGGCCTGGATGGCGCCACGGTCCTGAAGGCCTACCGCGGCTTCGGCCATCGCGAGCATGAGCATCTGCTCCAGCCCTTCGAGGGCATCCCCGACCTGCTGGCGGAGCTCCAGGGACGCGGCCAACGCATGGCCGTCGTCACCTCCAAGCGCCGCGTGCCCCTCCTCCGTCAGATGGCGCCGTGGGCTTGGGAATCCCTCTTCGACCCCATCATCACCCCGGATGAGGTCACCCAGGGCAAGCCCCACCCGGAATCCCTCGAACGTCTCCAGGCCCTGAGCGGCCTGGGGCCCGAGGACATCCTCATGGTGGGCGACACCCCCTTCGATCTGGACATGGCCCGGGCCGCTGGCGTGCCGAGCCTGGCCGTGGGTCACGGCTTCTACCCCCAGGAGGCCCTGGCCGCCTGCGGTCCAAGGGCCTATGCCCCGAATACGGCCGCCCTGCGGGACATCCTTCTTGCCTGGAGTATGTGATGCCTGAACTGACCCACCTCGATCCCGAAGGCCGCCCCAGGATGGTGGATGTCTCGGCCAAGGCCGTGACCCGGCGGATGGCCGTGGCGGCCGGCTACCTGGACCTGGATGCACCGGCCGCCGAGGCCCTGAGCAAGGGCGGTGGCCCCAAGGGCGATCCCTGGTCCGTGGCCCGGATCGGGGCCGTGGGGGGGGTCAAGCGGACCTCGGACCTGATCCCCCTGGCCCACCCCCTGGCCATCGAGGCCGTGGATGTGGTCCACCACTGGGACCCCGCCGCCCGCCGGGCCTGGCTGCGCGTGACGGTGAGCTGCGAGGGGCGCACGGGCATCGAGATGGAGGCCCTCACGGGCGTGACCGTGGGCCTGCTGGTGCTCTACGACATGCTCAAGGCCGTGAGCCACGGCATGTCCCTCGGCCCGGCCCGGCTGCTGCGAAAAGAGGGGGGACGCCGGGGCACTCTCACCCTGCCCTGGACGGAATGTCCCTGGAAGCCCTGATCCAGAGAAGGCCAGTTGGAAAACATTTGCATATTCAAGGCTCCAGCCGCCCGGTAGAATGGGGCTGGACTGTTCCCATTCATCGCGCACCGGGGTTCTGACCCCCTCCATGGAGGCCTAGCGAAGCAGGCTTTTCCGTTCCAGCCGGGAGTACACCCATGCGTCTTGCCGTCCTGACCCTCGTCCTCGCGTCCTTCAGTCTCGGCCTCCAGGCTGCCCCGAAGCGCCCCGCCAAGAAGCGCACCTCCCGGCCCGCCAGCCTGCCCACCGATGGCTCGGTCCATGTCATCCGGAAAGGCGAGACGGCGGCCCAGGTGGCCCGAGCCAACAGTCTGAGCCTGGCGGAACTGGGCGCCCTCAACCCGGGCCTGACCCTTTCGAAGCTGGCCATCGGGGCTCGCCTGAAGGTCCGTGAGATGCGTGCCTCCGCAGGCCCGGCCCTCCAGCCGATGGAGGAGTCGGCCACGTCCCTTCCCCGCCCCCCCCTCGCGGCCCTGCCCGGATCTCCCGTCCTCCTGCCGGCGCCCATGCCCCACCTGGAGCGGCTGCTGCCCTACCAGGTGCGCGCCACCGTTCCCGTCAGCGGCGCCACGACTTCCGCCCACCAGGACACCCATCAGGCCCCGGGCACGCTCTCCCAGTTGCTGGCCCGCATCCAGCCGGTGATGCCACCGGTGTCCGAAGCCGAGCTGAACGCCCTGCTGCCGACCTATGCCCCCGCGGACCCCGACCGCCTCGATCTGCTCTGGCCCGTGGAGACCCGCACCATCAGCTCCGCATGGGGGCCGCGGATGCGCACCAAGACCGTCCGGGTCAAGAACCAGCGGAAGAAGCGGATCCGCTACAAGGGCCGCCACCGGGGCATTGACCTGACGGCGCCCTCGGGAACCGCGGTCTTCGCCGCCCTCGATGGCCATGTGGCCATGGCCGCCAGGCACAAGCAATACGGCAACTACGTGGTCATCGACCACGGCAACGGCGTGGTCACGCTCTACGCCCACCACCGGCTGAACCTCGTCCGGGAGGGCGATATCGTCCGCCGCGGGCAGAAGATCGCCGAAGTGGGCCGCACGGGCAATTCCACCGGGCCTCACCTCCACTTCGAACTCAAGATTGACGGAATCCAGCGCAATCCCCTGCCGGTGCTCAACGACGAAGAGGAGATCCCGGCCGAAATCGCGGCCCAGAACGCCCTGCTGGGATCCGGCGCGCCGCGCTGAACCTCCGCGCCCTCCGCGGCATTGGATGAGGAGCGTGCCGTCCGTTCTCACCCGGAGATCGGTCCAGGACGCCGTGTTAGACTTGATGCTTTCGCCGTTTCGAGGTGGTCATGCCGCTGTACCGAGCTTCCCTCCAGACCCTGGGGGCCATCGCGCTTCTGGCCGTGACCTTGGCCTGCGGTGGGAGCACCACCACCACCCCCGCGGTCTCCACGGCCGCCAACATCTACGGAACGGTGACCTACCAGCGGGTGCCCCTGGCCAAGGACGCGAACGGTGTGCCCACGGGGCTGGCCGATGCCAGCGTGGCCACCAACCTCCAGAGCCTTCCGGCCCGGGGCGTCTTTGTCCGTGCCTATCAGAAGGTGGAGCAGATCCAGCCGGATGGCACCAAGATCCTCGTCTGGATCCTGATGCAGTCGAGCCAGACCGACAGCCTGGGCGTCTATTCCCTCACGGTCGCGAAGGATCGGCCCACCATGGTGGAGGTCCTGAGCTCCTTCCTGGGCGGATTCGGCACCATCCATGTGATCGCAGAACCTGCGGGGATCAACAGCCCCACGGAGGCCCTCAACCGGCTGCAATACGGCCTGCGGAAGGCCGCCGATGGTTCCGCCCCGGTGAACGTCAATGCGCCAAGTTCGATGCTCAGCGCCGACGCCACCGTGAACTTCTCCGTGGGCCTGAACGATGCCTGGTGGGTGACCAACCCCTCCTACCGGATCAGCAGTCAGGAGGCCCCCCTGGTGGACCAGGCTGTCCTGGAGACGAGCCTTCCGGGCCGCACCCCCGGATTCGGTAGCGGCAGTCGCATCCTGGGCATCGGAGACACCATTGCGACCTTCGTGACCACCTACGGATCCGCCACTCCCGGCACCACCCTGGACCTCCACTACTGGCCCGGCCGGTCGGAACCCCGGGGATCCTACGTCGAGTACGACCGGTCCCTCTTTCCCCAGGCCTTCGATTCTTCCCTGGGGACCTTCCGCTACTTCGGATCGCTGCGCGGCGGTCCCACCAACGACGACGCCTGGGACGAGGGGGTGATTCTGCCCTTGTTGGCCCGGAATCTGTTGTTCGCCGGGAATGCCAATCGCACCTACTCCGTCCCCTTGAGTCCCCTCTTCCCCCCCGGCGCGGCCCTCACGGATTTCAGCCCGGACATGGCCCGCATCGAGGGACTGGCCGACGCCATGGCCGCGAACGTCCTCGAGTCCCCCTACCTGGCGGACACCCAGGGTACCGCCCTCGCGGCGCCCCTCCTGGACATCCGGGACATCTCGGGGCTGACGGCCCCCCAGCTCACACCGCACTCGGCCCCGGCCCTGCGGGCGCTCTCCTGGGAGATCATCCTCAAGGCGAACAGCCTGCCCACCCCCGGGGCCGCCACGGATTGGGCCAACATCAATCCGGCGGCCACGGTGCGCTACTTCTTCCCCCCCGCTCCGGTGGTCGTGGGCACCGAGCTGATCGCCCGCGATATCGAGCCCTTCAACATCTACAACCAGCTCAACCGCCTCAAGGAGGTCAAGGGCCTGCTCGAACCCGTGGACCTGGCAGCCGTGTTCACGGACGCCGTTTTGACGCCCCTGACCCTCCCCTTCGACATCCCCTGGCCCCGCCCCACGGCGGGTACCTATGCTTCCTTCGTCGCGGACTGGGGCACGGATCCCACGGGCGCCCTGCCCCCGGCCCCCTTCAGCATGGCCAAGGCCAGCCTGGTGAACGGATCGTACCCCAATGTATCCCAGGGGGAAGTGTTCTACGCCGGCTTCAGCCTGAACGCGGACAAGCGGTGCGTCCTCAATCTCACGATCAGTCCCGCTCTCGCGGCCGGTGGCCAGGTTGACGTGGACCTGTCCGGGATGGCCCGCACCTTCACCTTCACCGGTTCCGGCGGATCCACGGAAACCATCGTCATCCCCGTGTATACCACCGCGCCGATCTACCATCCGGTGCGCCTCCGGCTGAAGAGCCCCTCCGTCCTGCAACCGGACGTGTTGGTGACGCTGACCCTTGTTCCCGCCCCCTGAACCGGCCCGGAGCCTTCGATGACCCCGTCTGACCTGCTTCTGGCCCTCAGGGCCAAGGCGCCCTTCGTCCCCGAACTCGCCATCGTCCTGGGATCCGGTCTCGGCGCCCTGGCTGACAGTCCCGAGGCCCAGGCCGGCGTATCCATCCCCTTCACGGACCTGCCGGGATTCCCGGCCCCCACCGTGGCCGGCCATGGCGGGAAACTGGTCTTCTGCGCCTTCGAAGGCCGGAAGGTGGTCCTGCAGGCGGGCCGCTTCCACTTCTACGAGGGTCATCCCATGTCCCTCGTGGTCGCGCCCATGCGCCTCTACGGGGGCCTGGGCGTAAAGGCCGTGCTGCTCACCAACGCTGCGGGAGCCCTGAACCCGGCCTTTGGTGTGGGCGAGCTCATGGCCCTGACGGATCACATCAATCTGTTCGGCACCCATCCGCTCATCGGACCGAACGTGGGGACCGGGCTCCGTTTCCCGGACATGACGGCCGTCTACGACCCGGCCTTCCGGAATCATCTACAGGCCTGTGCCAGGCAACTCGGCCAGACCCTCCGTGAGGGTGTCTACCTCGGTCTGACCGGCCCCAGCTACGAAACCCCGGCGGAGATCCGCGCCTTCCGCGGGATGGGCGCCGATGCCGTGGGCATGAGCACCGTGCCCGAAGCCATCGTCGCCCGCCACGAGGGCATGCGCGTGGCCGGGATCTCCTGCCTGTGCAACATGGCCGCCGGCATCCTGCCCCAGGCCCTCACCCATCAGGAAGTCCTGGCGGCGGGTGCCGCGTCCGCAGGCCGCTTCGAGGCGCTGGTCCGGGCCTTCGTCCGCGACCTACCCAACTAGGAAAGCGGCGCTCGCGCCACTTTCCTAGCAGGTCTCCGGCTCAGGCATTGTGTTGTTGATGTTCCTCGATGAGGCGGCTGACCACCTCGGGTTCGGCCAGGGTCGAGAGGTCGCCCATGCCGTCGTACTCGGAGGAGGCGATCTTGCGCAGGATCCGGCGCATGATCTTGCCGCTGCGGGTCTTGGGCAGGCCGGCGGCGATGTGGATGACGTCGGGCGCGGCGAAGGCGCCGATGACCTGCCGCACCTGCTCCTTGAGGGCGCCGATGAGCTGCTGGTTGCCGTTCTCCGCGAAGCCGTTATTGAGCAGCACATAGCAGTAGATGCCCTGCCCCTTGATGGGGTGCGGGTAGCCCACCACCGCGGCCTCGGCCACGGCCTCGTGGGCCACGAGGGCGCTTTCCACCTCCGCCGTGCCCAGCCGGTGGCCGCTCACGTTGATCACGTCGTCAATGCGGCCGGTGATCCAGTAGTAGCCATCCTCATCCCGCCTCGCGCCATCGCCCGTGAAGTAGTAGCCCGGGTACTGGGTGAAGTAGGTCTCCCGGAACCGCTTGTGGTCCCCATGGACGGTGCGGGCCTGGCCGGGCCAGGGGGCGCCCAGACAGAGGGCGCCGGAGACATTGTTGCCCTCAAGGAGCTCGCCGGTCGCCGGATCCACGATGACGGGCTTCACGCCGAAGAAGGGCAGCGTGGCGGATCCCGGCTTGGTGGGTGTGACGCCGGGCAGAGGCGTGATGAGGATGCCGCCGGTCTCGGTCTGCCACCAGGTATCCACAACGGTGCAGCGGCCTTCGCCCACCACATCGTGGTACCAACGCCAGACTTCGGGGTTGATGGGTTCACCCACGGTGCCAAGCACCCGGAGCGACTTGCGGCTATATTTCTTGATCCAGTCGTCCCCCGCCGCGGCCAGGGCCCGCAGGGCCGTGGGCGCCGTGTAGAAGATGGTCACGCCCAGATCGTCAATGATCTGCCAGTAGCGGCCCGGATCCGGGTACAGCGGCGTGGATTCGAAGATCACCGAGGTGGCCCCGTTGGCCAGGGGACCGTAGACGATGTAGCTGTGGCCCGTCACCCAGCCGATATCCGCGGCGCAGAAGTAGATGTCGTCCGGATGGTAGTCGAAGACCACCTTGTGGGTGAACGCCGCATAGGTCAGGTAGCCACCGGTGGTGTGCAGCAGGCCCTTGGGCTTCCCCGTGCTGCCGGAGGTGTAGAGGATGAAGAGCGGGTCCTCCGAGCCCATCCATTCGTTGGTGCAGGTGGAACGCTGCTTGGCGGTCTCCTCGTCGAGCCACAGATCGCGACCCGGCTGCATGGGGACATCCCCATCGGTCCGCCGCGCCACCAGGACGCACTCCACCAGGGACATGCCTTCGATGGCACGGTCCACGGTGCGCTTCAGGGGCACCTTCTTGCCGCCGCGCAGGCCTTCATTCGCCGTCACCACCACCTTGCAGCGGGCATCCACGATGCGGTCGCGCAGCGACTCCGCGGAGAAACCGCCGAACACCACCGAGTGCACGGCGCCGATGCGCGCGCAGGCCAGCATGGTATAGACCAGCTCCGGGATCATGGTCAGGTAAATGCAGACGCGATCGCCCTTCTTCACGCCGTTGTGCAGCAGCACATTCGCCACCCGGGCGACATGGTGCTTCAGGTCGCGGTAGGTGATGTGGGTGTACTGGCCGGGCTCGTCCTGGGCCCATATGATCGCGGTCTTGTCGCCCAGGGTGGGCAGATGCCGGTCCACGCAGTTGAAGCATGCATTGATGCGGCCGCCCAGGAACCAGGAGAAGTCCACTTCCTTGTAGTCGGCGTCGAACACGGACTGCCAGGGGTGGTACCAGGTCAGCGTCTTGGCCTGCTCGCCCCAGAACCATTCCGGGTTGTCCAGGGAAAGCCGGTAGAGCCGCTGGTATTCCTCCATCGTCTTGATGTGGGCCCGCTCCCGGATGTGCGGCTTCACGGGGAAGAGATCTTCGGACATGAGTCGGCTCCGGATCAGGGGTGATGGGAGAAGGGAGAAGAGGTGGATGAGGCCGGGCCATGGATCCCTCCACTCGCCCGGCCCCTTTCCACGCTCTGACGGCGCGGCCGTCAGGGCTTCACATCAATGCTCGTAGGTACTGATGTCCCGGTCCTTGGTTTCCTTCAGGAAGATCGCGCCGATCACCACCGTGAGGAGAGCCACGATGATCGGGTACCACAGGCCGTAGTAGATGTTGCCCTTCAAGGCCACGATGGCGGTGGCGATCAGGGGCAGCATGCCGCCGAACCAGCCGTTGCCGATGTGGTAGGGCAGCGACATGGATGTGTAGCGGATGTTCGTCGGGAACAGTTCCACCAGGAAGGCCGCGATGGGGCCGTAGACCATGGTCACGTAGATGAGCATGACGAACAGGATCAGGAGCGTCATCGGATAGTTGACCTTGGACTTGTCGGCTTCCTTGGGATAGCCCAGCTCCGTCAGGGCCTTCTTGAGGGCCGTTTCCGAGGCCGCGTTCCAGCCCTCCACGCGGGTGACTGTGACCTGGCCCGTTGTCGGATTCTTTCCCTCGATGGAGGCGACCACGTTCTTTCCAGGTTCCTGCGCGACCTTGTTGAAGTTGAGGCCCTGCTTGGCGAAGAAGTCGTTGACGCGATCCACCTCGCTGAACTTCGTGTTGGGCATCACGAAGAGGGTGAAAGATTCATCCTTGGGGTTGGCCGCCACATTGATGACGGTGCTGTTCTGGAAGGTCTCCAGGGCTGGGTTCACATAGTGCGTCAGGGCCTTGAACAAGGGGAAGTAGGTGAGCGCGGCGATGAGGCAGCCCAACAGGATGATCTTCAGGCGCCCGATGTGATCCGACAACCAACCGAAGAAGATGAAGAAGGGCGTGCCCAGCAGCAGCGAGGCGCCGATCAGCATGTAGGTGGTGAGGAAGTCCAGCTTCAGGGTGATCTGGAGGAAGAAGAGGGCGTAGAACTGGCCCGTGTACCACACCACGCCCTGACCCATCGTGGCGCCCAGGAGCGCCAGCAGCGCGTACTTGTTGTTGGGGTACTTCAGGAAGCTGTCCGTGAGGGGCGCCTTGGAAGTCTTGCCCTCGGACTTGATCTTCAGGAACACCGGGGATTCATGCAGCTTCAGGCGGATCCAGATGGACACGCCGAGCAGCACGATGGACACCCAGAAGGGAATGCGCCAGCCCCAGGTCGAGAAGGCCTCCTTGGTCATGCCATACCGGCACCCGCCGATGATCGCCAGGGCCAGGAAGAATCCCACGGTGGCCGTGGTCTGGATCCAGGCGGTGTTGTAGCCGCGGCGGTTGTGCGCCGAATGCTCGGCGACATAGGTCGCGGCCCCGCCGTACTCGCCCCCCAGGGCCAGGCCCTGGAAGAGGCGCAGGGTGACCATGATGATGGGAGCCCACCAGCCGATGGTCTGGAAGGTGGGCAGCAGGCCGACCGCGAAGGTCGAAAGGCCCATGACGACGATGGTCACCAGGAAGGTGTACTTCCGGCCGATCAGATCGCCGATGCGGCCGAACACCAGGGCCCCGAAGGGCCGCACGAGGAATCCCGCCGCGTAGGCCGCGAAGGCCGAGAGGAGAGCCGCCGTCTCATTCCCCTTCGGGAAGAAAAGGGCCGCGAAGAACGGAGCCAGGGTCGCATACAGGTAGAAGTCGTACCATTCAAAGACGGTGCCGACGGATGAGGCGACGATCACCAATCGTTCTTCCTTGCTGATTGGGGTCTTGTCAGCGACTTGTGCGGTTGCGAGGGCCATGGTCGTCTTGCCTCCTTGGAAGTGCCTTGCGTTGAACCGGGGATGCTCAGGGATGTTTCCGCCATCGAGCCGGCCAGGCTCCAGGTATGGACTGATCCTGTTCCTTTCGCGATGCCGGCGCGGCCAGGGCCGGAAGGGTTGCGTGACGCGCGTCTGGATTGCTCCGGATCGGGTGCGGCAGGGCTGAGGTGCTATGAGAACCGCGATGGGAAGTCCATCATGCGGAATACGATCGGTTGGGTAGGCTGAGCCCTAGCTAACGCCTTCCCCACCGCCGGGTCAAGCAAGATCAAGCGCGAGAGGCGCCTGTTCGTGACAGGAAGCACACCATGCAAATCGTGATTCCATATGACCTTTTGATCATCTTTCCCATCCGCGACAGGCGGTCACCAGCCCACGCTCCCCCAGGGGCCGGATGCGTGCTGGGATATTTCCGTTGTGTTTGGCCATGCTCACTTCACCCCGCACCCGCACCCGCATCAATCCCCTCCTGAGGTCCGGAGATCCCATCGGTCAGGAGCCCCCGAACTCCTATCATGATCAGGACCCGCCACCCGCCAGGACGCCCCATGCGCATCGCCCTCATGGCCGATATCCACGCCAACCGGCGCGCGATGGAGGCCTGCCTGGACCATGCCCATGCCCTCGGCGCGGACCGCTTCGTCTTCCTGGGCGACTATGTCGGTTACGGCCCGGAACCCAACGATGTGGTGGAGCGGATCATGGCGGAAACGGCCCGTGGGGCGATCGCCGTGGCCGGCAATCACGATCATGCGGTGGCCGAGGTTCATGAATCCATGACTTCCGATGCCGAGATCGCCATGGCCTGGACCCGCGGGCAACTGGGCGCGGAGGCACGCGAGTTCCTGGCCAGCCTGCCCATGCGATTCGAGGACGGCCCCCGGCTCTATGTCCACGCCAGCCCCCAGACCTACCCCGCCTGGATCTATGTGCATGACGCCCCCGCCGCGAAGCGGGCGCTGGAGGCCAGCCGCGCCCAGACGGTCTTCTGCGGGCATACGCACCTTCCCGCCCTGCACGGCATCACCGCCACGGGGCAGCTGGTGTCCTTCCGGCCCGTTCCTTCGGTGTCCGTGCCCCTTCCCCGGCATCGCCGCTGGCTGACCGTGGTGGGCGCCGTGGGCCAGTCCCGCGATGGCAACCCTGCGGCCGCCTACGCCCTCCTGGATACGGACCGGTCCGAGATCACCCACCTGCGTGTGCCCTACGATGTGGGTGCCACGGCCCTCGCGATCCTGCAAGCCGGGCTTCCCCCCGACCTCGCGTCGCGGCTCCAGAAGGGACGTTGATCCATGAACCGCCCGCCCATCGCCACCGGCGACATCCTGGACGGCTTCGTCATCGGCGAAAGGATCCACCGAGGGGGCATGGCCACCATCTGGGCCGCCACCCACCCCGATGCCGGATTCCCGCTCCTGATGAAAGTGCCCGTCCTGTCTGAAGGGGTGGATCCCGCCGCCATCGTCGGATTCGAGATGGAGCAGATGATCCTGCCCCGGCTGTCGGGGCCCCATGTGCCCCGGTACGTGGCACATGGAGACTTCGGGACCCAACCCTACCTCGTCATGGAGCGGATCCCCGGGCCGTCCCTGCTTCCCGCCCTGACCCGGCTCCCGCTTCCTTCGGGTGAGGTGGCCGCGCTCGGCGCGCGCATCGCCTCGGCCCTGGACGATCTCCACCGGCAGCATGTCGTGCATCTCGACGTGAAGCCTTCCAACCTGCTGATGCGGCCCACGGGCGAGTCGGTGCTCATTGATTTCGGCCTGTCCCACCACGACGAGCTGCCGGATCTCATGGGCGAGGAGTTCCGGCTTCCCTACGGCACCGCCCCCTACATGGCGCCCGAGCAGGTGCTCGGCCACCGGAGGGACCCGCGCAGCGACCAGTTCGCGCTCGGGGTGCTGATGTACTTCTTCCTGACCGGCCGGCGGCCCTTCGGGGATCCCCAGCGCCTCTCCGGCCTCAAGCGGCGCCTCTGGCGCGATCCGGTGCCACCGCGCCGTCTGCGGCCGGACTGCCCGCCCTGGCTTCAAGAAATCATCCTGCGCTGCCTTGAAGTCCACCCGGCCTGGCGCTACCCCACCGCCGCCCACCTGGCTCTGGCCCTGCAGCATCCCGCCCAGGTCAACCTGACCGCCCGTTCGGAGAAGCTGCGGCAGGACCCCTTCACCACAGTCCTCCGGCGGCGCTTTGCCGATCAGGAGTTCGCCATCCCCAGGGCCAAGACTCCCACCCGGCACGATGGCGATGCTCCGATCCTCGCCGTCGCCATTGACCTCTCGCCCGAGGCCGCCCCCATCGCCGACACCCTCCGCACCATGGTCGCGCGCATGTTCATCACCCTGCCAGGGGCCCGGGTCGCCTGCCTGAACGTGCTCAAGCAGGGCCGCATCACGCTGGACCAGACCCTCGACGCGCAGGGCCGGAACATCCACCATCAGCGCCTGGTCGAGCTCCGGAACTGGGCCATTCCTCTGGAACTGGAGGAGGGCCGCATCAGCTTCCACGTGCTGGAATCGCCGGATCCGGCCTCGGCCATCCTTCAGTACCTGAATGCCAATCATGTGGATCACGTGGTGATCGGTGCCCGGGCAAGCTCCCTCCGCCGTTCCCTGCTGGGCAGCGTATCCAGCCAGGTGGCGGCCCAGGCCCCATGCACCGTGACGGTGGCCCGGTCCCGGCGGCTGCGGAAGGCGAGTCTCGGAGAGGATGGCGGCGAGGATTCCAGTGGATCCTGGACCGTCGGGTGACACCGTCCAACGAAAACGCCCCGGCTTGCCGGGGCGTTTTCGTTGGTGATAGCGGAAAGCTACTCGGCGTCCCCGCCCTTCGGCTCGGGAAGGGTGTAGTCCACGAACTCGATGAGGGCCATGTCGGCCGCGTCGCCGAGGCGGTGGCCCACCTTCAGGATGCGGGTGTAGCCGCCGGGGCGGCTTTCGAAGCGCTTGCGGAAGTCGGCGCCGAAGAGCTTCTGAACGGCGGCCTTGCTTCCGAGCCGGGCCATCGCCAGACGGCGGTTGGCTATGGTGTCCTCCTTCGCGAGGGTAACGAAGGGCTCCACGTAGCCGCGCAGCTCCTTCGCCTTCACGAGGGTGGTCTCGATGCGCTCGCACTCGATGAGGGCGGTCGCGAGGTTCTTCATGAGGGCCTTGCGCTGGTTGGTGGTGCGGCCCAGGCGCTTGCCGGAAACGTTGTGACGCATGGGGGACTCCTACACTTCCTGCTCGAGCCGCATGCCAAGGGAGAGTCCGATACGAGCGAGCTCGTCCTTGATCTCCTGGAGCGACTTCTTGCCGAAATTCTTGGTTTTCATCAGCTCAGCCTCGGTCCGCTGGACCAGCTCGCCGATGGTGGTGATGTTCGCGTTGCGGAGGCAGTTGTTGGCCCGCACGGAGAGCTCGAGCTCCTCGACGGATTTGCCCAGCCAGGTATTGGCGGCTTCGGCGCCCAGGGTGGCGGCACCCATCTCCATCTCGGTGAAATCCTCGTCCTGACGGGCGAACACGAGGAAGTGGTCGCGCAGGATGAGGGCCGCGTCAGAAACGGCTTCCTTGGGGCTGACGGCGCCGTTGGTCCAGACCTGGAGCGTGAGCTTCTCGTAGTCCGTGCTCTGCCCGACCCGGGCGGGTTCGACGATGTAGTTCACACGGGAGATGGGGCTGTGGTTGGAGTCCATGGGGATGAACCCCAGGCCCAGGCTTTCATTGTGGTTGCGGTCCGCGGTGACGAAACCGCGGCCCAGACAGACCACCATCTCGATCTCGAGTTCGCCTTCCTCGCCCAGGGTGGCGATGTGGATGTTGGGATTCACGATCTCCACGTTCTGGTTGCAGCGGATGGCGGCGGAAGTCACCGTGCCCTCGCCCTTGGCGGAGATGGTCACCGTCTGGGGCTCGCTGCTGTGCAGCTTGAAGGACACTTCCTTGAGGTTCAGGAGGACGTGGGTGATGTCCTCCCAGACCCCGGGAAGGGTGGTGAACTCGTGCATGACGCCCTTGATGCGGATGTTGGTGACAGCGGCGCCCTGGATGCTGCTGAGCAGCACCCGGCGGACGCTGTGCCCCACGGTCGTGGCGAAGCCACGCTCGAAGGGATAGGCCACGAATTCGCCGTAGGTGTCCGTGAGGGACCCGGGGGTCACCTCCGCGAAGCGCGGCCTCTGGAAATCGCTGAGATTCAGCATCCTGCCCCCTTACTTGGAATACAGTTCAACGATCAGCTGCTCGTTGATGTCGAGGGTGATGTCCTCGCGGGTCGGTGCGGCGAGCACCTGGCCCTTGAAGGCGGGAGCGTCCAGGGTAAGCCACTTGGGAATGCCGCGGCCGGCGGAGGTCTCGACGGAGGACTTGACGCCGTCATTCTCGCGAGCGCGGGTGCCCAGCTCCACCGCCTGGCCAGGCTTCACCTGGAAGGAGGGGATGTCCACCCGGCTGCCGTTGACCCGCACGTGGCCGTGCATGACCATCTGGCGCGCGGCGGAGCGGCTGGGGGCGAAGCCCAGCCGGAAGATCACGTTGTCCAGGCGGCACTCGAGGAATCCGAGCAGGTTGTGGCCGGTGACGCCCTTCTTGGCGTCGGCCTTTTCGAAGTAGTGGCGGAACTGCTTTTCGAGCACACCGTAGATGCGCTTCACCTTCTGCTTCTCGCGAAGCTGCAGGGCGTAGCCAGTGGGTTTCTTGATCTTCCCCGCGCCGTGCTGGCCGGGGAGCTTGCCCTTGCGGGTCTCGAAGGAGCACTTCTCCTTGAAGCAGCGCTCGCCCTTGAGATAAAGCTTCATGCCCTCTCGACGGCAGAGGCGGCAAACGGCGTCTGTGTAACGTGCCATGTCTCTCCTCCTCTCTTAAACCCGGCGCCGCTTGGGCGGCCGGCAGCCGTTGTGGGGGATGGGGGTGACGTCGCGGATGCTGGTCACCTGGATGCCTGCGGCGTTGAGGGCGCGGATCGCGCTCTCACGGCCCGCGCCGGGGCCCTTGACGCGGACGTCCACCGAACGGACGCCCTGCTCCTTGGCGGCCTCGGCGGCCACGCCGGCAGCTACCTGGGCCGCGAACGGCGTGCCCTTGCGGGTGCCGCGGAAGCTCTGGTTGCCGCTGGAAGCCCAGCAAAGCATGTTCCCCATCGGATCTGAGATGGAGATGATCGTGTTGTTGAAGGACGCCTGGACGTGAGCCACGCCGTGGGGAACGTTCTTCTTTTCTTTCTTCTTGACCACCTTCTTACCGGCGGTCCTGGTTTGGGTCTTGGCCATGTGCTCCTCGCCTTACTTCTTCTTGCCGGCCATGCGCCGCTTGCCCTTGCGGGTGCGGGCGTTGGTATGCGTGCGCTGTCCACGGACGGGGAGGCCCTTCCGGTGGCGCAGTCCGCGGTAGCAGCCGATGTCCATGAGCCGCTTGATGTCGAGGCCGACGTTCCTGCGGAGGTCACCCTCCACGGTCTCTTCGGCGGTGATGACGCGGCGGATGCGGCCGACCTCGTCCTCGGTCAGATCCCGGACCTTCGTGCCGAAACCGACCTTCGCGCGCGTCAGGATGCTATGGGCCTTGGCGCGGCCAATGCCATAGATGTAGGTGAGCGCGATCTCGATGCGCTTGCCGATGGGCAGATCAATGCCTGAGATGCGTGCCATCGTGTCTCCTTAACCCTGGCGCTGCTTGTGCTTGGGATTCTTCTTGCAGATGATCCGGTTGATGCCTTCGCGCCGGACAACCTTGCAGTGCTCGCACAGCTTCTTGATGGAGGGCCGTACTTTCATGGTGTCCTCTCGTTCACTTGAATCGGTAGATGATGCGGCCACGGGTGAGGTCGTAGGGGGTTACCTCCACGAGCACCCGGTCGCCGGGAAGGATGCGGATGAAGTTCTTGCGCATCTTTCCACTGATGTGCGCCAGCACCTGGTGTTTGTTCTCCAGTTCGACCCGGAATACCGCGTTCGGCAAGGCCTCGACCACTGTGGCTTCGAGCTCAATGGCTTCTTCTTTGCTCAAGCGCGTTCTCCGAAGACGTGACGCAGCGACTCGAACACCAGCTCCGGGGGGCGATTGCCATCCACGCTCCGGAAGTTCGGCCGATGTTCGTAGAAGCCCAGAAGGGGCTGGAAGGTCGAGTGGAACTCGGCCATCCGGCTCTGGAAGGCTTCCGTGGTGTCATCGGAACGGTGCTTCAGGGGACTTCCGCACAGATCGCAGACACCGGCCTGCCTGGAGGGCTTGGCTTCCAGGTGGTAGATGGCGCCGCAAGCGTTGTTGCTGCAGACGCGCCGGCCCACCACACGGGCTTCCAGCACCTCCTGGGGGACATCAACCAGCGCCACGAAGCCTAGCGCCATGCCCTTGGAGGAGAGGAAGTCTTCCAGGGCCTGGGCTTGTTGCAGAGTCCGTGGGTAGCCGTCGAACAACACGTCAGAGGTCTCGTCCAGCAGCCGCGCGAAGACAAGGCCGTTGACGGTGTCGTCGTCCACCAGTTTTCCTTCGGCCATGATGGCTTTCGCCCTCAGGCCGATCTCCGTCCCTTTCGAAACGGCGTCTCTCAGAATGTCACCGGTGGACAGGTGAGTCAAAGAGAATGTTTCCACCAGGCGCTTCGCCTGGGTGCCCTTCCCGGAGCCCGGGGCCCCGAGCAGGATGTTCGCGGTGAGGGTCATGCCCCCCCTCCGCGGGTGGATCGTCCGCGGATGCGGCCCTTTTCGAGGAATCCGTCATAGCGGCGCATGACCAGCAGGCTTTCCAGCTGTGCCCCGCTGTCCATGGCCACGCCCACCACGATCAGCAGGCTGGTGCCGCCGAAGTAGAAGTTGAGGCCCTGGATGTTGTTCGTGATGAGCAGGGGCACCAGCGAAACCAGGGCGAGGTAGATGGCGCCCACGAAGGTCAGCTTGGACAGGATGCTGTCCATGAAGATGCTCGTTTCCTTGCCCGGCCGGATGCCCGGGATGTAGCCCCCGGACCGCTTCATGTTCTCGGCGGTCTCGTCGGGATTGAACACGATGCTGGTGTAGAAGAAGGCGAAGAAGATCACCACGCCCACGAAGACCGGGGTGTAGATCCAGAAGTGCGTCTGGGGGCTGAGGTAGGAAGCCGCCTTCGCCAGCCATTCCCAACGGGTGAACTGGGCGATGGTGGCCGGGAAGAAGATCACCGAGCTGGCGAAGATGACGGGCATCACGCCGGCAGTGTTCACCTTCAGTGGCATGTAGGAACTGCGCTGGCTGGACATGCCGGCGGAATCCGCGCGGCGGGCGTAGTGGATGGGGATGCGCCGGTAGGCGTTCTCCACCAGCACCACGGCGAGCAGCACCACGATCATCGCCGCGATGAGCAGGATGAAGATGCCCGGGGGCGGAACGTTCGGGGCGTTCTTCAGGGACTGGGTGATCATGACCGTCAGGGTGGAGAGGGCCTGGGGGAGGCCCGCCACGATGCCCGCGAAGATCAGCAGGCTGATGCCATTGCCGATGCCCCGCTCGGTGATCTGCTCACCGATCCACATGACGAAAAGGGTGCCCACGGAGAGCGTGAAGGCCGCCAGGAGGCGGAACGCCGTCGGAGACAGGGTGGAGGTCACCACTTCCAGGCCGGGGGTATTCTGGCTCTGGGCCAGGGAGGCGATGCCCATCCCCTGGACGAAGGCCAGGAGCACGGTGAGGTACCGGGTCCACTGGTTGATCTTCTGCCGCCCGGCGTCGCCTTCCTTCTTCTGGAGGTTCTCCAGGTAGGGCACCACGGCCCCCATCAGCTGCAGCACGATGCTGGCGGTGATGTAGGGCGCGATGCCGAGGGCGAAGACGGAGAACTTCTTGAAGGCGCCGCCGGAGAAGAGATCAATGACGTCGAAGAGCCCGCCGCCGCCCTGGCGGAGCGCGGCCGCCAGGTTCTCGGCATTCACCCCGGGCACGCTGACGTGCACCCCCAGGCGGTAGATCGCCAGGAGGGTCAGGGTGAACAGGAGCCGCTTGCGCAGCTCCGGGATCGCGAAGAGATTCCTGATGCGGTTCATCATGCAGCTACTCGGCGGACTTCGCGGAGGGCTCCTGAATGGTGCCGCCCTTGGCCAGGATGGCTTCCCGGGCGCCCTTGGTGATGCGGTCGGCGACGACATTCACCTTGGCGGTGAGCTCTCCACTGGCCAGCACCACGATCTTCTCCACGCGGGAGTTGACGAGCTTCTTGTCCCGGAGGGCTTCGAGCGTGACCGTCTCGCCATCCTTGAAGTGGATGGAGATGAGACCGAGGCCGATCTCCTTCGTCTCCGCCGCGAAGATGTTGGTGAAGCCGCGCTTGGGCAGGCGGCGGACCAGGGGCATCTGGCCGCCCTCGAAACCACGCTTGCTGCGATAGCCGGAGCGGGATTTCTGGCCCTTTTCGCCGCGACCGGAGGTCTTGCCCAGGCCGGAGCCTTTGCCGCGGCCCACCCGCTTGCGGGTCTTGGTGGCGCCCTCAGCGGGCCTGAGTTCGTTGAGCTTCATGATCTACCCCTTCACCTGGACGTCGATGAGATGAGGGACGAGCTTGACCATCCCGTGGATATTGGGGGTGTACTCGCATTCACGGGTGTCGCCGGGCCGCTTCAGGCAGAGGGTCTGCATGAAGGCGCGGTGCTTGGGAGTGGTGCAGATGATGGAGCGCTTGAGGGTCAGCACCACCTGCTTGCCTAGGAATCGCGACATGTTAAGCCTCCACCTGGTCCAGGCCCCTGTTGGTCAGGACCGTGTAGGGATCCATGAGCTCCTTCAGACCCTCGAACGTGGCGCGGACCACGTTGTGGGGGTTGGAGGAACCCAGACTCTTCGTCATCACGTTATGGACGCCGGCGGCCTCCATGATGGCGCGGACCGCGGCGCCGGCGATGATGCCGGTGCCCTCGGGGGCGGGCTTCAGCAGCACGCTGCCGGCGCCGAAGACGCCCGTCACCGGATGCGGCAGGCCGCCGTTCGGGGTGAGGGGAACCTTGATCATGTTGCGCTTGGCGCTCTCGATGCCCTTCTTGATGGCGGAGGGCACTTCGAGGGCCTTGCCGAGACCGAAGCCGACCTTGCCGTTGCCGTCGCCCACGACCACCAGCGCGGAGAAGGAGAAGTTCTTGCCCCCCTTCACCACCTTGGTGACGCGGCCCACGTAGATGACCTGGTCCTTGAATTCCCCGGCTTCGGGGTTGCGGGATTCCTTGTGGTCTTTGTGATCTGTGGTCGCCATGGTCATCCCCTAGAACTGGAGCCCGGCTTCGCGGGCGCTGTCAGCCAGCGCCTTGACGCGGCCGTGGTAAACGTAGCCGTTCCGGTCGAACACCACGGTGGTGATGCCCTTCTCTTTCAGGCGGGCAGCGATGCTGGCACCAACGGCCTTGGCGGCCTCGATGTTGGCGCCGTTCTTCAGAGAACCCCGGAGATCCTTTTCCAGGCTGCTGGCGGCGGCCAGGGTGATGCCCTGGGTGTCGTCCACCGCCTGCACATAGATGCGCTTCAGGCTCTTGTAGATCGTGAGGCGGGGCCGCTCCGGGGTCCCGCTCAAGCGGCCGCGGATGCGCGCCTTGGTCTTTTCGCGTCGAATGTTGAGATCGTTCGCCATGGGTTCCCCTTACTTCCCGGTCTTGCCGGCCTTGCGGCGGATGACTTCGCCGGTGTACTTGACGCCTTTTCCCTTGTAGGGCTCGGGCTTCCGGAACTTCCGGATGTCGGCGGCGACCTGGCCCACCAGCTGCCGGTCAATGCCGGTCACGACGATGTGGGTGGCCTTCTCGACGGCCATCTGAATGCCTGCGGGCGCTTCATAATTGATGGGGTGGCTGTAGCCCAGTTCCAGTCGGAGCTTGGCGCCGTCCATGGTGGCCTTGTAGCCCACGCCGACGATGTCGAGATCCTTCTTCCAGCCCTCGGTCACGCCGATGACGGCATTGCCCAGGAGGGCGCGGGCCAGGCCGTGGTAGGCCCGGGTCTGGGCTTCGTCATTGGCCCGGGCGAGGTTCACGGAGTCGGCCTGGATGTCGAGCGTGATCCCGGAGGGGATCGGGCAGTTGAGCCTGCCCTTGGCGCCCTCGACGACGGCCTCGGACCCGTTGACTGTGACCTTCACGCCCTGGGGCAGCGTCACGGGCTTCTTTCCGATTCGAGACATGGTGGATTCCTTAGATGAGGGCGGGGAGACCGCCCATTTCAGGATGGGTTACCAGACGTGGGCGAGGACTTCGCCGCCGACGTTCTGCTTCTTGGCGTCCTTGCCCGTCAGGAGTCCCTTCGGGGTGGACAGGATGGCGATGCCGAGGCCGCCGTGGACGTCCGAAATGTCCTGCGCGCCCGTGTAGATGCGCAGGCCGGGACGGGACACGCGGCGCAGGCCGTGGATCACGTTCTGCTTATCCTTCACGTATTTCAGGTTGAGGATGAGGAACGTGCGGCCCTCGTGCTCCACCTGCTTGAAGGAGTGGATGTAGCCCTCCTGCTTCAAGATGCCGCAGAGGCCGGCCTTGATCTTGGAGGCAGGCACCACCACGGCATCGTGACCGGCCATGATGCCGTTGCGGATGCGGGTGAGATAGTCAGCGATGGGATCGGTATTCATGGTCCCCTCTCCTTACCAGCTGCTCTTCTGGACGCCCGGAAGGTCGCCCTGGAGGGCGAACTTGCGGAAGCACAGACGGCAGAGTTCAAACTTGCGCATGTAGCCTCGGGGCCGTCCGCAGCACTTGCAACGATTGCGGTGCTGGGTCGAGAACTTCGGCTTGCGCGAATCCTTGACGATTTTGGAAATCTTGGCCATCGGTATGATCTCCTTGGCTACTTGCGGAAGGGCATACCGAGGTGGGCCAGCAGGGCCCGCGCTTCGGCGTCGTTCTTGGCGGTGGTCACGAACGTCACGTTCATGCCCTTCATCTTGTCCACCTTGGAGTAGTCGATCTCCTGGAAGATCAGCTGGTCCTTGAGGCCAAGGGTGTAGTTGCCGCGGCCGTCGAAGGACTTGGTGGGCACGCCCCGGAAGTCGCGGACGCGGGGAAGGGACAAGGTCACCAGGCGGTCGAAGAACTCCCACATGCGGGGGCCGCGCAGGGTCACCATGCAGGCGATGGGCATGCCGGCGCGCAGCTTGAACTGGGCGACGCTCTTCTTGGCCTTGCGGACAATGGCCTTCTGGCCGACGATGGCGCTGATCTCTTCGACGGCCACATCCAGCACCTTGATGTTCTGGATGGCTTCGCCGACGCCCATGTTGATGACGATTTTCTGCAGGCGAGGCACCTGCATGGCAGAAGTGAAGGCGAATTCCTCTTTGAGCTTCGGCACCACCTCCTGGTGGTAGCGAGCCTTGATGCGGGGCTCCGCATGGCCTTGCGTGGCAGTCATGGATTCCTCCATTTCCGAGGGGCGGCGATGCCCCAGGGGTTCGGGAGAGCGGGGGGGCTTGGGACGGCGGTCCGGCCCGTTTCCCCCCAACCTCAGTTGTCATTGACGCGGATGCGCCGTGAAACTCCATCCCGCGCACGGGACAGAACGACCATCCTCCCATGAAAGGCGGAGGATGGAAAGCGAATTACTGAGGACGTTTGCGCGTACCCTTGCCGGTCTTGGGATCGAGGAACATGACGTTGGAGGCATGGATGGGCGCCTCCTTCTCCAGGATCCCGCCGCCCTCGCTGGTCTGGGGATTCGGCTTGGTGGCCTTCTTGATCATGTTGAGGCCGGCCACGATCACGCGGTTGGTGGTGGGGCTGACCTTCGTGATGGTCCCGGTCTTGCCTTTTTCCTTGCCGGCGATGATGACGACCTGATCACCCTTCTTCAGCTTCATCTTGGTCGTGGTTTCCATCACAGCACCTCAGGGGCCAGGGAGACGATCTTCATGTACTTCCGCTCGCGCAGTTCCCGGGCCACGGGACCGAAGACACGGGTGCCGACGGGCTCGCCATCCTTCTTGATGATGACGGCGGCGTTCTCGTCGAAGCGGATGTAGGAGCCGTCCTTGCGGCGGAAGGCCTTGCGTTGGCGGACGATCACGGCCTGCACGACGGCCTTCTTCTTGACGGTGCCGCCGGGGATCGCTTCCTTGACGGAGGCGGTGATCACGTCGCCGAGCTGGGCGATCTTGCCCACACCACCGCCCAGGGGCAGGATGCAGCAGATCTTCTTGGCGCCGGAATTATCGGCGACGATGAGCATGGTTCCCATCTGGATCATCTAAGCTCCTTACTCGCCGGCTTTCTGGACGATCTCAAGGACCATCCAGCGCTTGCGCTTGGAAAGGGGGCGGGTCTCCACGATCTTGACCAGGTCGCCGATGCCGCAGGCGTTGGTCTCATCGTGGGCCATGAACTTGGCGGTCTGCTTGACCGTGCGGTGGTAGAGCGGGTGCTGGAACTTGCGCTCCACCTTCACCACCACCGTCTTGTCGGCCTTGTTGGAGACCACCACGCCGTTACGAGTCATCTTGGTTTCGAGGCTCATGGGATCTCCTAGGCCAGCTTCATGGCCAGCTTCGTGGCCAGGGCGGACTTGACGCGGGCGAGCTCACGGCGAGTCTTGCGGATCTCGGCGGTGTTCTCGACCTGCCCCACGGCGTGCTGGAAGCGAAGCGTGAACCGCTTGGCGGCCAGTTCGGCCTCCAGCTGCGCCAGCTCCTCCACGTTCTTGCCGGTCAATCCGGAAAAGGGATTCTTCTTGGTCATGTCTCTCACTCCTCCGGCGGCGTGCGGCTGACGAACAGGGACGCCACCGACAGCTTCATCTGGGCCAGGCGCAGGGCCTCGCGCGCGACTTCCTCGGTCACACCTTCCATCTCGAAGAGGATGCGTCCGGGGCGGATCACCGCCACCCAGCCGTCCGGAGCCCCCTTCCCGGAACCCATGCGGGTTTCCGCGGGCTTCGAGGTGGTGGGACGGTCGGGGAAGATGCGGATCCAGATCTTGCCGCCGCGCTTGACGTGGCGGGTCATGGCGATACGGGCGGCTTCGATCTCACGGTTGGTGAGCCAGCAGTGCTCCAGCGCCTTGAGGCCGTAATCGCCGAAGGCGAGATCGTTGCCCCGAGTGGCGACGCCGCGGGTGCGGCCCTTCATGACTTTACGGTGCTTGACTTTCTTGGGCATCAGCATGGGATCACCTCAGCGCTTCACGGTCTCGGCGACCTGGTCGCCCAGGTTCACCCAAACCTTGATGCCGATGATCCCGTAGGTCGTATGGGCCTCGGCAAAACCGTAGTCAACCCCCACGCGGATGGTCTGCAGGGGCATCTGGCCGGAGAGGTAGTCCTCGGTCCGGGCGATCTCCGCGCCATTCAGGCGGCCGGCGACCTTGATCTTGAAACCCTTGGCGCCGAACCGGATGGCGGCCTCTTCCGCCTTGCGCATGGCGCGGCGGAAGGCGATGCGGCGCTCAAGCTGCTGGGCGACGCCCTCGGCCACGAGCTGGGCATCCACCTCGGGCTTCTTGATCTCCTGGATGTCCACGGAAACCGGGCGGTTCAGGCGCTTCTGGAGGTCTTCGCGCAGCTTGTCGATCTCGGCGCCCTTGCGACCGATGACGATGCCGGGCCGGGCGGTGTAGATCCGCACGGTGACCTTGTCCGCGGCGCGCTCGATGTCAATCTTCGAGATCATCGCGTTGAGGCTGTGCAGCTGCTTCTTCAGTTCGCGGCGGAGCTTGATGTCCTCGTGGAGCAGCTTGGCGTAGTCGCGCTTGGAGAACCACTTGCTGTGCCAGTTCTTCTGGTAGATGAGGCGGAACCCGTACGGGTGGACTTTCTGACCCATGACTACTCCTCCCCGGCCGCGGACGCGAGCTGGATGGTGATATGGCAGGTGCGCTTCTGGACCCGGTAGGCGCGGCCCATGGGGGCGGGGCGGACGCGCTTCATGCGGAAGCCCTCGTCCACGAAGGCAGTCTTCACCAGCAGCTGGTCCGGATTGACCGAGGGATTCTTGTCAATGGCGTTGGCCACGGCGGAATCGAGGAGCTTGCGGATGGGGGCGGCGGCGTACTTCTTGGCCTGGGTGAGCACCCACTGGGCCTCGCCGACGTGCTTGCCGCGGATCAGGTCCACCACGAGGCGGGCCTTCTGGGCCGAACCGCGCAGGTGGCGAACGGTGGCGGTGGAAACGATATCAGCCATCGCTATTTCCCCTTCGCCTTGGAATCGGATTTGCCGGTGTGACCCTTGAAAGTGCGGGTCAGTGAGAATTCACCCAGCTTGTGGCCGACCATGTTCTCGGTGACGTATACGGGAATGAACTTGTTGCCGTTGTGGACGGCGAGGGTCAGTCCGATCATCTGCGGAACGACGGTCGAACGGCGGGACCAGGTCTTGATCACGCGCTTGTCGTTGGCCGCCTGGGCGACTTCCACCTTCTTCTGGAGGTGGGCGTCAATGAACGGGCCTTTTTTTAGGGATCGTGCCATTGTCGTGCCTCCTAGTTGATCCGCTTGACGATGAACTTGTCCGTGCGCCGGTTGCCACGGGTTTTGTAGCCGCGGGTCGGCTGGCCCCAGGGCGTCACGGGGTGACGGCCGCCGGAAGTGCGCCCCTCGCCGCCACCGTGCGGGTGGTCAACGGGGTTCATGACCACGCCGCGGACGGTCGGGCGGATGCCCTTCCAGCGGTTGCGGCCGGCCTTTCCGATCTGGATGTTCTCGTGCTGCAGGTTGCCGACGATGCCGATGGTCGCGAAGCAGTCGAGGTGGATCTTGCGGATCTCGCCCGAGGGCATCCGGAGCTGGGCGTAGTCGTCTTCCTTGGCCACGAGCTGGGCGAAGGTGCCGGCCGCCCGGGCGATCTGGCCGCCCTTGCCGGGCTTCATCTCGATGTTGTGCACCGTGTTGCCCACCGGGATGTTCCGGAGGGGAAGCGCGTTGCCCACCAGGATGTCGGCGTCCTTGCCGGCCACCACGGTGCGGCCCACTTCCAGGCCGTCGGGGGCCAGGATGTAGCGCTTCTCGCCGTCCGAGTAGACCAGCAGGGCGATGCGGGCGGTGCGGTTGGGGTCGTACTCGATGGTCGCGACCTTGGCGGGGACTTCGAGCTTGTTGCGCTTGAAGTCGATGATCCGGTATTGGCGCTTGTGGCCGCCGCCGATGTGGCGGGTGGTGATCCGGCCGGTGTTGGAGCGGCCTCCAGTGCGGTTCCTCTTGGCCATCAACGAACGCTCAGGCGTGTCCGTGGTGATTTCCTCGAAGCCGAACTTGGACATGCCGCGCTGACCGGGGGTCGTGGGCTTGAGCTGTTTGATGCTCATGATTGTCCTCTTGCCTAGGGTTGAAAGGGGCGGGCGATAGTGGGCAAAGCTTTTCCGTCCGCCATGAATCGTGCGTGGCCGCCTACTCGGCCGAGGAAATGGCCTCGACGAGCTCGACATAGGCCTTCTTGCGGGGGCTGGAGGTGCCCACGAAGCGGCCCAGGCGTTTGGTCCGGCTGGGGATCCGCACGGTGCGGACGCTCTTCACCTTGGACTGGAGCAGCAGCTCCACCGCCTCGCGGATCTGGTGCTTGGAGGCCCAGGTGGCCACTTCGAACACCTGGATGTTCTTCTCCCGCAGGATCTGGCCCTTCTCCGTGAGGAGGGGCTTGCGGATCACTTCAAAGATCTTGGTCATGGCTTCACCACCTCCTGGAGGGCCAGGACGGCTTCCTTGGAGAAGATCACCTGGTCGTACTTGAGGAGCTCATAGACGTTGACGCCCAGGCTCTCGATGGTCTGCAGCCTCGGGTTGTTGCCGGCGGCCAGGGTCAGCTTCCCGCTGGTCTCGACGCCCACCAGAAGGGCGGAACCGGTGACGCCGAGCTTGCCGAGGGTCTGGATCAGGGACTTGGTCTTGTGGGAGGTCACATCCCAGTTCTCGACCACCATGATCTGGCCGCTGGCCAGCTTGGCCGACAGCGCGTTGCGCAGGGCGGCGCGCCGGGCCTTCTTGGGGAAGGCGTAATCATAGGAGCGGGGGTGGGGACCGTGTGTGGTTCCTCCGCCCTTCCACAGCGGGCTGCGGATGGAGCCCACGCGGGCGCGGCCGGTGCCCTTCTGCTTCCAGAGCTTGCGGCCGGAGCCGCTGACTTCCCACTTGTCCTTGGTCTTGGCGGTGCCGGCGCGACGCTTCGCCAGATAGTGGCGGACCGCCTCCCAGATCAGGTGCTGGTTGAGGTCTTCGAGCTTGAAGACCTCGGCGAGCAGATCAACGGTGCCCGCGGGCTGGTTCTCGAGGTTGACGACGGGGTGCTGGAACGCTGCCATCTCAGGCCTCCTGCTTGATGACGATGTACCCACCCTTGGGGCCGGGGACGGCGCCCTTGATGAGCAGCAGGTTGTTCTCGACGTCCACCTTGGCGATTTCCAGGTTGCGGACGGTCACCTGGGCATCACCCATGTGGCCGGGCATGCGCACGCCCGGGAACACGCGGCTCGGGTAGCTGGACTGGCCGATGGAACCGGGAGCGCGGTGGAACATGGAGCCGTGGGTCGCGCGGCCGCCGGAGAAGTGGTGCCGCTTGATCACGCCGGCGAACCCCTTGCCCTTGCTGATGCCGGTGACGTTCACCTTGGACTTCGCCTCGAAGGCGCTGGCCAGGACGCTGTCGCCGGGCTTGGAGACGTCAGCCGCGTCCACCTTGATCTCGCGGAGCACGCGGACCGGGGCGACACCGAGCTTTTCGCAGTGGCCCTTCTCCGCCTTGGAGGCGCGCTTGCCGCCGTTGGGGTCCACGAAGCCGATCTGCACGGCCTCGTAGCCGTCCTTGGCGACGGTCTTGCGCTGGACGATCACGCAGGGGCCCGCCTGGATGACGGTCACAGGAACGACCTGTCCCTGTTCATTGAAGATCTGGGTCATCCCCAGCTTCTTGCCGATGATTCCTTTGGACATGTCTCTCCCCCCTCTACCGGTTGCCCTGACGGCTGAAGACCTTGATCTCCACGTCAACGCCAGCGGGCAGGTCGAGGCGCATGAGAGTGTCCACGGTGTTCTGAGTCGGGTTCAGGATGTCCAGCAGCCGCTTGTGCGTGCGGATCTCGAACTGGTCCCGGCTCTTCTTGTCCACGTGGGGGGAACGGTTGACGGTGTACTTGTTCGTCCGGGTGGGGAGGGGAATGGGTCCTGCCACCTGGGCGCCCGTGCGCTTGGCGGTGTCCACGATCTCGCGGGTGCTCTGGTCGAGCAGACGGTGGTCGAAGGCACGCAAACGGATGCGGATGTTGTCTTTCATGATCACTCCATTGGGACGGCTGACCGTCCATAGACGTGGGGCGCTGACCGCCCGTATGGATCCGTCCCGCAGACGGGGACAGGGCTGATCAGCATAGCAAAAGCCGCTGGAAATTCAACGGCTATTTGTGAGAACGCACGACCTCCCGAAGGAGGAAGCGGTGGATCAAGAAGCCCGGCAACCCGAAGGTTCGAAGGATGGCCTCACCCCCGAGAGGGGCTAAAACAACAGGTAGTAGCTTTTACCTATCTCCAAAAGCGGGCAAAGCCCGCTTTTGGAGCAGATTACTTGGCGCCCTTCACCTTGGCCACGATCTCCTCGGCCACGTTGCGGGGCGCTTCTTCGTAGTGCGAGAACTGCATGGTGTAGTTGCCGCGGCCCTGGGTCATGCCCCGCAGGGTGGTGGAGTAGGCGAACATCTCGGCCAGGGGCACCTTGGAGGTGACCACCTTGACGCCAGCCCGGTCTTCCATGTTCTCGATGCGCCCGCGGCGGCTGTTCAGGTTGCCGATGACGTCGCCCATGTAGTCCTCGGGGACCACGACCTCGACGGCCATGATGGGCTCAAGAATCACGGGAGACGCCTTTTCGCACCCGGCCTTGAAACCCATGGAGCCGGCAATCTTGAACGCCATTTCGTTGGAGTCCACGTCGTGGTAGCTGCCGTCGTAGATGGTGATCTTGATGTCCACGCAGGGATAGCCGGCGAGAACGCCGGACTGCATGGCTTCCTGGATGCCCTGGTCAATGGGCTTGATGTATTCCTTGGGGATCACGCCGCCCTTGATGTCGTTGATGAACTCATAGCCCTTGCCGGCCTCGTTGGGCTCGACATACATGCGCACATGGCCGTACTGGCCGCGGCCGCCGGACTGGCGCACGAACTTGCCTTCGGATTCCACGCGCTTCCGGATGGTTTCGCGGTAGGCCACCATGGGCTTGCCCACGTTGGCCTCGACCTTGAACTCGCGCATCATGCGATCAACGATGATCTCGAGGTGCAGTTCGCCCATGCCGGCGATGATCGTCTGGTTGGTCTCGGGATCCGACTTCACCTTGAAGGTGGGGTCTTCCTGGGCCAGGCGGCTCAGGGCCACGCCCATCTTCTCCTGATCGGCCTTGGTCTTGGGCTCGATGGCCACCTGGATCACGGGATCCGGGAAGTCCATGCTTTCGAGGATCACCGGGTGGTTCTCGTCGCAGATGGTCTGGCCGGTGAGCACATCCTTGAGCCCCACGGCGGCACCGATGTCGCCCGTGCGGACCTCGTCAATGTCCTCGCGCTTGTTGGCATGCATCTGGAGGAGGCGGCCTATGCGCTCGCGGCGGCCCTTGGCGGCGTTCAGGACGCCGGAACCCGCGGCCAGCACGCCGGAGTAGACCCGGATGAAGGCGAGAGAGCCCACGAAGGGATCCGCCATGATCTTGAAGATCAACGCAGCGAAGGGTTCCTTGTCGTCGGCCCTGCGGATCACCTCGTTGCCGTCGGTGTCCACGCCCTTGATGGCGGCGATATCCAGGGGCGAGGGCATGTAGCTCACCACCGCGTCGAGCATGGGCTGGACGCCCTTGTTCTTGAAGGCTGAGCCGCACATCATCGGCGTGAAGGTCAGCGCGATGCAGCCCTTGCGGATGCCGCCGCGGAGCTCCTCCTCGGTCAGCTCCTCGCCCTTCAGATACTTCTCCATGAGCGCATCGTCGGTCTCGGCGACCATCTCGATCATCTTCTCGCGCCACTCCTTGGCGGTATCCAGCAATTCCGCGGGGATCTCGCCGTAGAGCACCTTGAAGCCCTTGTCGCCTTCATCGAAGGTGAGGGCCTCCATCATCACGAGATCCACCACGCCCCTGAAATGCTCCTCGGCGCCGATGGGGATCTGGATCGGCATGGGGCGCGCCTTCAGGCGGGTCTTCATCATCTCGACCACGCGGAAGAAGTCCGCGCCGGGGCGGTCCATCTTGTTCACGAAAGCCATGCGGGGCACGCCGTACTTGTCGGCCTGGCGCCACACGGTCTCGGATTGGGGCTCGACGCCGCCCACGGCGCAGAACACGGCACAGGCGCCGTCCAGCACGCGCAGCGAGCGTTCCACCTCGGCCGTGAAATCCACGTGGCCCGGGGTGTCAATGATGTTGATGCGATGCTCCACGCCCTTCAACTGGCCGGTCTGGGGAACCCAGGCGGCGGTGATGGCGGCGGAGGTGATGGTGATGCCCCGCTCCTGCTCCTGCACCATCCAGTCGGTGGTGGCGGCGCCCTCGTGCACTTCGCCGATCTTGTGGATCTTGCCGGTGTAGTAGAGGATGCGCTCCGTGGTGGTGGTCTTGCCGGCATCGATATGCGCCATGATGCCGATGTTCCGGTAGCGCTCGAGGGGGGTCTGGCGGGCCACGGCGGCCTCCTAGGGGCATTGAGGATTCAAAGAAGCGGTTGAGCATCTCTGGAAATGGGGCGCCCGCGGCGCCCCATTTCCAGAGGAGGAACTACCAGCGGAAGTGAGCAAACGCCTTGTTGGCCTCGGCCATCTTGTGGACGTCGTCCTTCTTCTTGATGGCGGCGCCGCGGAAGTTCATGGCGTCCAGGATCTCGCCGGCCAGCTTGTCGCGCATGGTGCGCTCGCCGCGGGAAGCGGAGTAGGTCTTCAACCAGCGCATGGCCAAGGACACGCGGCGGTTCTGGGGAACCTCCACGGGCACCTGGTAGGTGGCGCCGCCCACGCGGCGGGACTTCACTTCCACCGAGGGCTTGATGTTGTTCAGGGCCTTCTGGAAGGCTTCGAGGGCCTCTTCTCCAGACTTCTTGGCCACGATCTCGAGGGCTCCGTAGAGGATCCTCTCGGCGGTGGCCTTCTTGCCGCGCTCCATGAGGATGTTCACGAACTTGGAGACGACGAGGCTGTTGTAGATGGGATCCGGAAGGATCTCGCGCTTGGCGGGTGCGGAACGACGGGCCATGGGCTACCCCCCTACTTTTTCTTGGCCGGCGCGGCGCCGGCCTTGGGGCGCTTGGCGCCGTACTTGGAGCGGGACTGGTTGCGGCCGGCCACGCCGGTGGCGTCCAGGGAACCGCGCACCACGTGGTAGCGCACGCCCGGCAGATCCTTCACGCGGCCGCCGCGGATGAGCACAATGCTGTGCTCCTGCAGATTGTGGCCGACGCCCGGGATGTAGGTGGTGCACTCGATGCCGTTGGTGAGGCGCACGCGGGCCACCTTGCGGAGGGCCGAGTTCGGCTTCTTCGGCGTGGTGGTGAACACGCGGGTGCATACGCCGCGCTTCTGGGGGCAGGCGTCGAGCGCGGGGCTCTTCGTCTTGTTCTGGAACGTCTTCCGCCCGAGGCGGATCAACTGATTGATGGTAGGCACACCATCCTCCAAGGAAGGCACCGGTGGGTCCGGGCCTGGGCCCGAGAGGTTCGCCGACCATGAGGACATCGGGAACGTCGGACGGATGAAATCTTGCGCCGGCCCACAGGGCCGGAACCATCTAGGCTATCGGGAAAGCCATGGAAGTCAACGCATCAACTGTGAATGGCGCGAAGGCATCAGCGGGACCTCACCCGGCCAGGGGACAGCCGCAGCCCCCAGCCCCGCAGCCGGGGCTGCTCTTGGGGGCCTCGGGCGCCGGGCCTGCGGGTTCGGAGGCCGAACCCTTGTACCAGCCGCCGCCCGCGAGGGCGAAGGCCCCCACGGACATCTGGCGCTTCATGCCAAGGGTGGCCCCGCAGGCTGGGCAGGCGTGGGCTTCGGGCGCGGACAGATTCTCCAGCTTTTCTTCGGGCTGGCCACAAGCTTCACAGCGGTATTCGTAGAGCGGCATGGCAGACTTCTCCTGGGAATCCTTCCCGAACCCATCATTTTATCCTGATCCTGAGATGCCGTCACTGATCCGTTTCTTCCAGACGCCTGAAGCCTTTCTCGCGGCCACCCCCCGCCGCGGAATCCTGTGCTTCACCAACGGCTGCTTCGACCTGCTTCATCCGGGCCATGTGCAGTATCTGGCCGATGCCCGGGCCCTCGGGGATTTTCTGGTGGTGGGCCTCAACAGCGACGCCTCCGTGGCACGCCTGAAGGGGCCCGGACGCCCCCTCCAGGACGAGGCCGCCCGCGCGGCCGTCCTGCTGGGCCTGCGCAGCGTGGACGCGGTGGTCCGCTTCGACGAGGACACGCCCCTGGATCTCATCCGCGCCCTCCGGCCCGATGTGCTCGTGAAGGGCGGCGACTACAGGCCGGAGACCGTGGTGGGACGCGACCTCGTGGAGGACCGCGGGGGAAGGCTTGTGCTCGTCCCCTTCCTGCCCGGCCACAGCACGTCGCGCATCGAGCAGCGGATCCTTAGCGGGCGCGGCGTCACGCTGGAATAGCGGGGCACCACTAGTCCGATCGGATGACGCCGCGATGACGGATCTCCGCTAGGCTGACTCCGGCCCCCAGACCGGGCCCGTATCCATCGGAGGTTCCATGCGCAATACCCTCGCCATCGTTTTTCTTCTTGTGGGCACCACCCTCTCCGCCCAGGACTTCACCGGCGGACTGCAGACGGGGCTCTCCCTGCCCGTGGGCGATCTGAAGGATAAGTCCGGTTTCGGCACCAACCAGTTCTTCGGCGCCCATGTGGGGGGCCACCTGGACTTCAACCTCACGTCCCACCACCAGGTCCGCGCCCAGCTGACCTACCACAACCTCCCGGGTTCGGGCTGGGGCAGTGGCTACGGCGACATCCAGAACGACTACAAGATCCTGCAGGCCGGCGCGGACTGGGTCTACCACTTCCAGAACCCCAGCCAGGGCTGGTACACCATCGCCGGCGCCTCCCTCAACAGCATCAAGGACGATTACAGCGGGATCGGCTTCAGCGGCAGCGCCAGCCAGAGCGGCAAGATCGGCGTCCGCGGCGGCGGGGGCTACACCTTCAATTCATTCTTCTCCCTCGAAGGCACCCTCAACCAGGTCTTCGTGGACAAGAACGGCAGCGATGGCTTCGGCTTCGACACGGCCACCTGGGTCCAGGCCAGCGCGGTCTTCCGGTTCGGACGATAGACCTTTCCTCCGCAAGAAAACGGGCCGCGTTCGCGGCCCGCTTGCTTGCGCTCAAAAAGATCAAAGCAGCGGGGACAACAGCTGCCAGTACTTCGGCAGGGGCCACCGATCGGCGTCGCAGGCCTCTTCCAGGCGATCGAGCGCCTCGCGGAGGGCGTGCTTGGCCTGGTTCACCTGATTGCCGAAGGCCTCGGTGCGGGCATGGTTGTCCTCGATGGCTTCGGCGGTGGCCAGGGCCGCCTTCATGGCGGACAGCAGGCCCTGGGCCTCGCCGGCCAGGGTGGCCTGGTCCTGAAGGGCGGCCTTCAGTGTCTCGGGCACGGTGATGCCGGCGGCCGCCAGCTTCCCGAGGCTTCCGGCACGGGCGCCAAGGTCGGCGGTGATGGAGGGCAGGATCTGGGTTTCGGCCATCTCCCGCAGGACCTGCGTCTCGATGGCGATGGCTTTCTGGTACTGCTCGTGGCGGATATGGAGGCGGGATTCCAGTTCGCCCTCGGACAGGATGCCGGATCGGGAGAACACGGCCTTCGAGGCGGGATCCTTCCAGATGCGCAGGGCGGCCACGGTGTCCTTGGCGTGGGGCAAACCCCGGCGCTCGGCCTCGACCTTCCATGCATCCGAGTACCCGTTGCCCTCGAACCGGATGGCCTTCGTCTCGATGATGGCCTGGCGCACCACCACCATGATCGCAGCCTTGGGCTCCTTGCCCGCCTCGATCTCGGCTTCCAGCCTGGCGTTCAGCCCCTCCAGCGCCTCGGCCACGGCAGCATTGATCACCGTGAGCGGCAGGGCGATGGGCTGGCTGGAGCCCACGGCGCGGAACTCGAACTTGTTGCCCGTGAAGGCGAAGGGGCTGGTGCGGTTGCGGTCCGTGGCGTCCTTCTCGATGCGGGGCAGGTTGCCGATGCCAAGGTCGAGGATGCGCTGGATGGAGGCGTCCGCCGCATCGCCCTTTTCGATGGCTTCGAGGATGTGGCTCAGCTGGGCCCCGAGGAAGGCGGACATGATGGCGGGCGGCGCCTCGTTCGCGCCCAGGCGGTGGTCGTTCCCGGCGCTGGCGATGGCCGCGCGCAGCAGGCCGCCGTGGGTGTGGATGGCCTTCAGCGTGGCGCTGAGGAAGTAGAGGAACTGCAGGTTCTCCTCGGGCGTCTTTCCGGGCTCCAGCAGGTTTTGGCCCTCGTCCGTGGCCAGGCTCCAGTTCACGTGCTTGCCGCTGCCATTGACGCCGGCGAAGGGCTTTTCGTGCAGCAGGATGGCCAAGCCGTGCCGCTCGCCGACGGATTTGAGGAGCTCCATCAGCAGCTGGTTGTGATCGCTGGCGAGGTTGGCGGCTTCGTAGATGGGCGCGATCTCGAACTGGTTGGGGGCCACCTCGTTGTGGCGGGTCTTGGCGGGAATGCCCAGCTTGAAGCACTCCAGCTCCACCGCCTGCATGAAGCCGAGCACGCGCTCCTTGATGCTGCCAAAATAGTGGTCCTCCAGTTCCTGGCCCTTGGGGGGCTTGGCGCCCTGGAGCGTGCGGTTGGCGAACATCAGATCCGGCCGCTGCTGGGCCAGCTCGAGATCCACGGCGAAGTACTCCTGCTCGGGGCCGCACTGGGCCACCACGGCTTCCGCGTTCACGCCGAAGTGGCGGAGCGCCTCGACGGAGCGGCGGGATAGCGCCTCCATGGACCGCAGCAGGGGCACTTTGTGGTCCAGGGCCTCCCCGTGGTACCCGACGAAGGCGGTGGGGATGCAAAGCGTCTTGCCCAGCGGCCCCTCCATGATGAAGGCGGGGCTGGCGGGATCCCAGGCGGTGTAGCCCCGGGCCTCGAACGTGGCGCGCAGGCCGCCGCTGGGGAAGGAGCTGGCATCGGGCTCGCCCTGGATGAGCTGGCCGCCGCTGAACCGCTCGACGACCTGGCCTGGCTCGTCCCAGGTGATGAAGGCATCGTGCTTCTCGGCGGTGGCGCCAGTCATGGGCAGGAACCAGTGGGTGAAGTGGGTGCAGCCCCGCTCCAGGGCCCACTCCTTCATGGCCAGCGCCACGCTCTTGGCCACCTCGGGCGACAGGGCCTCGCCGCGCTTCAGCGCCTGGCGGTAGGCCTTGTGAACGTCCTTCTGCAGCCGTTCGCGCATGGTGCGCTCGCTGAACGTGTTGCAACCGAAGTACTGGCTGATCCGGGTCTGGTCCAGCCGTGAGATGCTGGATGTGTCGAGCGCCTGTGTCTTGGCCACGTTCCCCCCTAGGACGATGAGGCATGAATCCACCTAGACCTGGACCGATGTCCATCCCCGGGGGGCGGCCATCGGATTCCCACATCCACCTGGACCCTGCGATCCGCCCCCAGGATAGCGGAAACCCGCCTGTGGAGACAGGCTTTGATGCCTGTGAACGGGCGGTGTCCCTGCTCGGAAACCTCCAACGCCACCAGGAGGGCCTGCCCCGTTCCGCCGCCCTCGCCTGGGAGCGCGCGGCCTTCGCCGAAGTGTTCGACCACCCGGAGCCAGGGTGGCGCATCCGCCGGTTCCTTCAGAAGGCCTAGAATGGGGTCATGGACCTGACCGCCCCCTACGCCCCCGACCTCGAAAGCATCCCCGCCGGCCTCGACCTGCCGGCGGAGATCCGGCGACTGAAGGCCGAGCGCCGGGCCGTCATCCTGGCCCACTACTACCAGGAGCCCGAGATCCAGGATCTGGCCGACTTCGTGGGCGACAGCCTCCAGCTCAGCCAGCAGGCCGCCAAGGCCGATGCGGATGTCATCGCCTTCTGCGGCGTCCACTTCATGGCCGAGACCGCCAAGATCCTCAATCCCGCGAAGACCGTGGTGATCCCCGACATGGACGCGGGGTGCAGCCTGGCGGACCGCTGTCCGGCGGACTACTTCGCCGAATGGCTGAAGCAGTACCCGGATCACGACGTGGTGAGCTACATCAACTGCTCCGCGGGCGTGAAGGCGCTCAGCACCATCATCTGCACCAGCAGCAACGCCGTGCGCGTGGTGGAGAGCCTGCCGAAGGACCGGAAGCTCGTCTTCGCCCCGGACCGGCATCTGGGCAAGTGGGTGATGAAACAGACGGGCCGGGACATGGCGCTGTTCCCGGGCTTCTGCATCGTGCATGAGCAGTTCACGGCCAAGCGCCTGGCGGCGCTGAAGGCGCAGCATCCCGAGGCCAAACTCATCGCCCATCCCGAATGCGATGCCACCGTGAGCCAGCTGGCGGATTTCGTGGGCTCCACCGCCGCCCTGCTGAACTTCGTGGTCAAGGACAGCGCCAGGGCCTTCATCGTGGCCACCGAGGCCGGCATCCTCCACCAGATGCGCCTGCGCCGGCCCGGGGCCGAGTTGATCCCGGCCCCGGCCGACAGCGGGTGCAATTGCAGCCTCTGCCCCTACATGAAGCTCAACAGCCTCGAAAAGCTCTACCTCTGTCTGCGCGACCTCCAGCCCGAGATCCGCCTGGACGAGGCCCTGCGGGTGAAGGCCCTGAAGCCCCTGGAACGGATGCTCGCCCTGGGGTGATCGCGGAGCCCCTTGTCGGCCGTTAAGCTGACAGACAGACCCCTTTCCGCCGAGAGCCCATGTACCGCCATCGCACCTCCCGCTACCGCGCCCTGCATCCCGGCACGGGAACCTCCCGCTGGCAGCGGGTCCAGCAGCACAGCGGGATCGTACTGCTGATCCTGGCGGGGCTGGCCACCGCCGCCCTGCTCATCGCGGCACCCCGGTTCTACCTGCTGGAGCAGTGGAACATCGGCCGCCAGGCCTACATGGAGGCCCACTGGGTGGACTTCGAGGCGGTGGAGCGCCACTGGAAGACCCTGCCCATCCTGCAGACCGTCCAGCGGGGCGACGAGGCCGACGTGCGGCGCTTCCTGGCGGACCAGCCCCTCGTGGTGGCCCTCCTGGATCGCTTCGAGGGGCGCCATTTCTGGATCCGCGAAGGCGACCGCCTGGTGGAGCCCCGGGATCCGGCCCTGATCCAGCAGTACCTGGGCTGGTTCGCCCACGCGGAAATGGCCCAGCGGTTCGAATGGAATCCACCCATGGCGCAGGATCCCGATTTCGGCCAGATCGCCACCATCGTGCTCCTGTCCGATCGCTGGCTGGTGATCAAGCGATGGCGCCCCGGCTCGCCGGACGTGGAACGGGAACTCGCGGCGGCCCTGGCGCCGAACCGGGCCCTGCGCATGGGCCTGATCCGGGAGGCGGACCTGGAGCGGAGCGATCTGAAACGGGAACCCTGGGGCGCCGAGCCCAACCTCCAGGTCGACCCGGCGCGCCTCACCAGCCTCCCCCTCGGCACGGCGACCAAGACCAATGCGTTCGGCGACGGGTGGAACCTGGCCGGGGTGGGCTTCGACACCCAGCAGGCCACCTTCCGCACATCCCTCAAGCGCCAGTACTGGACGGCCTCCGGGGTCGCGGCCCTGATCGGTGCCGCCATTCTGCTCGGCCTATGGCTCCGCCACCACAGCCGGCGCAAGGCGGTGCTGGACGCGGACCGCCTCGCCTCCATGACCCATAGCCTCAAGACCCCCCTCGCCCTCCTCAAGTTCCGCTGCGACTCCCTGCGCCTGGGCCGCCTCAGCCCGGAGCGCGCGGACGAGGAACTGCTGAAGATCGGTGAGGAAGTGGACCACCTGACCACCATCATCGAAAACGGTCTTCGCGTGATCCGCGGAGGCGGCCCCTCCGGCCCCCGGGGGCAGGCGACCCGGGCCTGGTTCCAGGAGGTCGCCGAGGACATCCGGCCGGGCTTCGATCTGGAGCACCGCGAACTGGAGCTCCGGCTCACTCAGGAAGCCGGACACGCGCCGCTCCCTTCGCTGCGGGCCGCCATTCTCACGCTCGTGGAGAACGCCCTGGGCCACGGCAAAGGCCGCGTCCGGCTTGAAACCTGGCGGGCCCGGCGCCGGTTCTGCATCCAGGTGAGCGACGAGGGCGAGGGACTCGATGCCCATCAGCTCAAAGTCCTCGGCAAACCCTTCCAGCGGTTGCGCGAACAGGGCAAAGAAGGCTTCCTGCGGGAAGGCCAGGGCCTCGGCCTGAGTCTGCTCAT
This sequence comes from Geothrix sp., assembly GCA_030681515.1. Taxonomy (GTDB): domain Bacteria; phylum Acidobacteriota; class Holophagae; order Holophagales; family Holophagaceae; genus Geothrix. Next base: position 282,683 of record JAUXSE010000056.1, read on the forward strand.
CCAGGTGGCGGAGCAGGAAGGCTGGGGCCTCACCTTCTCTTCAGCCCCCGGGGAGGGTTTCTCCGCCCTGCTGGAGGTGCCTGCCGCATGATCGTCCTGCCCCTTCCCCCGGTGAGGCCACGCTTCCCACCACCCCCCGATCGCACGCGGCGCCCGCCGCCTGCTCCCGCTCCTCGCTCCGCTCGATCGCGGAGGGGGCCCCGTGGCTGGGGCCTCACCTTCTCGTCGGCCCCCGGGGAGGGCTTCTCCGCCCTCCTTGAGGTGCCCGCCGCATGATCGTCCTGCCCCCTGCCCCGGTGAGGCCACGCTTCCCACCACCCCCCGATCGGCTAGGAAATTCGTCGCAGATTTCAATTGTATTTCCCAGTGAAGGCCGCCATGGTGAACCAACCTATCTTTGAGCGGGAATCCGTGACCCATATCCTCGTGGTGGAGGACGAGCCGTCCCTCTGCCAGCTCCTCGTGAACAATCTGAGTTTTGAAGGCTACTCCGTGGAGGCGGCGGGTGACGGCGTGCCCGCCCTGGTGGCCCACGCGGCCCGGCGCGCGGATCTGATCGTGCTGGACCTCATGCTTCCCCACATGGATGGATTCGCCGTCCTCAAGGCCCTGAGGGACCGCCAGGATGAGGTGCCGGTGCTCATGCTCACGGCCCGGGGCGAGGAGACCGATCGCGTGCAGGGCCTGAGCCTGGGCGCGGATGACTACCTGGTGAAGCCCTTTTCGGTGCTCGAGCTGATGGCCCGGGTGAAGGCCATCCTCCGCCGGACGCGCCCCACGGAACGCCCCCCGATGCTGCGCTCGGGCCCCTTCCGGTTCGACCTCCCGCGCCTCGAAGCGAAGCGCGATGGCCGGATGCTGGATCTCACCCCCCGGGAATTCCGCCTGCTGGAGATCCTCATCACCCATTCGGGCCGCACCCACAGCCGCAAGGAACTGCTGCAACTGGCCTGGGAGCGGGACGCCCGGCCCACGGCCCGGACGGTGGATGTGCACATCGCCAATCTGCGCCGCAAGCTGGGCGAGGAACAGGGTGCCCCGTGGATCGCCACCGTGGGGGGCGAGGGCTACCGGTGGGTCACGCCCGTCGAGACGGAAACCGCCTAGGGCGTAGCTCCGCGGGCGGTTCCGGTCCAGAATGGGACATGACGTCCTGGAATCCCCACAGCTGGCAGCGCTTCCCGGCCCAACAGCAGCCGGCCTATGACGACCCCTCCGAACTCGAAGGCAGCCTCGCGCGCCTGCGCCGGCTGCCCCCTCTGGTGGTGCCCGAGGAGGTCATCCGCCTGCGCGGCCTCCTCGCGGAAGCCGCCGCCGGCCGGCGCTTCCTGCTCCAGGGCGGCGACTGCGCCGAGCAGTTCAAGGACTGCACCCCCGAATCCATCGAAGGCAAGCTCCGGGTGCTGCTCCAGATGTCCGTGGCCCTCACCCACGGCGGGCGCAAGCCCGTGGTCCGCGTGGGCCGCATCGCCGGGCAGTTCGCCAAGCCCCGCAGCAGGCCCACCGAGATGGTGCGCGGCCGCGAGCTGCCCAGCTACCGGGGCGACCTCATCAATGGCCTGGAAGCGGAAGAGGCCGCCCGCCGGCCCGACCCGGGCCGCATGTTGGAGGCCTACTTCCACGCCACGGCCACGCTGAACCACCTGCGGGCCCTCACCGCCGGCGGCTTCGCGGACCTGCATCATCCCGAGCGCTGGGAACTGCCGGGGGGGACCGGCGATGTCCCCGAGTACCGCCGCACCCTCGATCAGGTGAAGGAATCCCTCGATTTCCTGGAGGCCCTGGGCGGCGTCCAGCGGGACGTGCTGGAGCGCATTGACTTCTTCACCAGCCACGAAGCCCTGCTGCTGCCCTACGAAGAGGCGCTCACCCGCTGGATCGGCGAGGATGCCAGCTACTACAACCTGGGGGCCCACACCCTCTGGGTGGGCGAGCGCACCCGCCAGCTGGACGGCGCCCATGTCGAGTACCTGCGCGGCATCCGCAACCCCATCGGCGTGAAAGTGGGCCCCAGCGCCACGCCGGACCATCTGGTGGACCTGCTCAACCGGCTCGACCCCGAGCGCGAACCCGGCCGCATCACGCTCATTTCGCGCTTCGGCGCCACGAAGATCCAGCAGGCCCTGCCGCCCCTGCTGAAGGCCGTCCAGGCCACGGACCACCCGGTGCTCTGGAGCTGCGATCCCATGCACGGGAACGGCACCGAAAGCGCCACCGGACTGAAAACGCGCGACTTCGGCGCCATCCTGTCCGAGCTGAAGCAGGCCTTCGAGCTCCACCGGACCCACGCCTCCCACCTGGGCGGCGTCCACATCGAGCTCACGGGGGAGGCCGTCACCGAATGCACCGGCGGCACCGAAGGCCTAGCCGAGGCCGACCTCGCCAAGGCCTACGAAACCGGCTGCGACCCCCGCCTCAACGGCACCCAAAGCCTGGAAATGGCCTTCCTCATCGCGGAGATGATGCGGGGGTGAGGGCGGCGCATGCTCCGCGGTCTCCGCGCCCCCGCGCCTCCGCGTGAAAGAACCGGAAGGAGAGGTCACGCGGAGACGCGGAGGCTGCGGAGATGGAAGCGCATGAATCCTAACGACTCATTGAAAGCAGAAAAACGCACGAGCTTGGGCCGGTGCTTGGTAGGGATAGGGCAGCAGCAGAGGGTCCAGCCTCGCTTTGATGAGGAAGAACATCGGAAGCCGCATGGAGGAACTCCTTCGAAACTGTGAGGCCTAGCGAATGAAGCGAACCGGCCCCGCCTGCACCGAGACGATGAACGGAGCCGAGATTGCAAGATGTTGAGAGAGCGCGGAAGGCAATGCAAGGGGTCCGGCTTGAGCGGATGGCTAGGGCTCACAGGCGGAATCTCACCTCTTTGCCCATTCAAGCAAGGCAAGCTGTGCGGCTTGATTCACGGACAGACCGGCTATTTGTGCTTTGCAGGAGAGCGCCTGCCAGATGCTGTCTTGGACTCGAAGAGAATGAGGGCGAGTGGGTTCTATGACCGTACCTTTAACCGGGCGACCAGGTTTGGTGAGGCGGCCAGTGACGTGAGGGCCGAAATTCTTCTCAGCCCACGATGCTTCCTGCTCGATGTTGGCTTCGAGTTCGGCGAGGGATGGACGCTTGCGAGCTGTCATGGCGTTCTCCTTTGGCGAGATCGGATTGGAAATGCCGTGATGGGGTAAAATCCATCGTCGGTTTCTGCGAAGACCACACGGATGAGGCGACCCGTGTGGTTGGTGCCTTCACCTACGAATCGGAATGGAACCTCACTGGGGATTGAAGCCCAGTCTTCAGCGTCAAAAGCAGATTCGATATCCTCTGGCTCAAGGCCATGGTCTCGGATCTTTTCCAGGTTTCGAAGGCCCCAGAGGAGATGCATTTGCAGGTCTCCAGAACAAATGTATCACATTTGATTAGCGGTGCAAGTCCTGACCCGGGGAGTGGGGAACCCAAACGAAAGCAGCCAACCGGCGCCGCCTGCACCGAGGCGCTGAGCGAAGCCGAGGGAGCGAGAAGAGGAGAGAAGGCGAAAGGCAATGCAGGCGGGGTCCGACTTGAGCGAGAGGTTAGGCATTGGCGGTGCGATCAGTGTGTAGGAGCATTTGAACTGTCTGCACCAGTAATTCAAGTTTAGAAACGACGATGGTTCCATTTTGTCGAACCTGATCTGCAATGAATGGTGCCATAAAGGAATCTGCCCGGAAAACATCGACGTATGGTGCGTACAATGCGTGAAGTGCGTCTACAACATCACTATCTTTAGGCATGCGGGACGCTTGCCCTACTGAACTCCAAATTGAAGAATGAAGCGCCCTGAGGCAGGTAGAAAAGCCCGGGCAATTTTGATCAAATTGGTTAAGGTCGATCTGTCCTCGAAAATCCGGATCGAGCTTTGTGACCACACTTGATGAAACCTTGACCACCATTTCATCTTGGTGTTGATTCCATACTTTTTTGGTCAGTGTCCTTTGGCCTTTGGGTATGCCCAATGTTTCTTCGAATAGGACTATTTGGCTGGCTTGTTCAGTCATCCTTTTTGTGTCAGCCATAAGGGCTTTGGATGGCCCTCGTAACCAGTCAATTAATGGTGACATCTGATCGTGGTGTTGAGCGAACCATCGCATCATCCATTTGGGATCGCGCAAACTCTCTTTAAACGCCCTGTCTGCCTCCGCTGTCGTCGTCAATCCCAACACATATTTCCATAGGACCTCAGCATCGGAAGGTCGCATTGGGTACAAGCCCAGAAACTCATCAAGTTGTTTAGTTAGGTCATCACCGAGTATTGCTCTGACGGCTTCCTTGGTTGGTTTATTCTTTTTGAATATTTTACGCTTCAGTGTGCGGCGATGTTGCCGGTTGAGACTGTGCTTCTTCCCTGCGCTATCGACATCTTGAATGGCCTCAGCCCAATTCACAGGAGAAATAATGTTTCCAAGATCAGGGAACCAGTCTGCATCTGATGATCGTACCGACTCTCCACCTGGCCTTTGAGTATTGATTGAAGCAAATTCAAGCGTTAGCAATCTATCAAATGATATTAGTGCATTGCGCCCACATAAATCAACGAGTAGATCTGCACGTAGACTCGCTAACGGTGTATGAACCGCTTCCATCGGTGCCATCTCTAGGAGAAGGATTCCTGAATATAGAAACTTCACTTGACCAGATTTAGACCATTCCAATAACTGATTTCGAATTTCAATGGTGCTCTCTGTCTGACAACTGGGATTAGACAGGCGAGAATAATCGCTGCTATCGAGGTAAACATGGATTGGTTGATTCGACATTCTGGACCCAATGCCTAACGTGGAGCTAAGGGGCTGCGCGCTTTTGCGCAGTCCCGCTTGAGCGCCGGGTTAGATTTTTTCACGAGCCACCCCGCATTTTTTGCTCAATCGATCGAAGCGTATTTTGAATTTCTCTTTCCTTCAGTTCGGGGTCAATGTCCTGAATGTATTCGATAGCAGAAAAATCATCGCCGCGCTTTCTGTTTTGCGGCGGTTCAAGCGCCTCGATAAGCAGGGCTTCAAGTGTTGCGACAAGGCTGGCAAGTGATGTGTTGAGAGCTGTTTCTCGAAGATTGCCATCTTGAGTTACGTCGAGCAAGCCAAACCAAGAAAACCGGTTCCAGCGACTGCCCAAGCGATCAACTGTGTGTTCGAAAAGGCGCTTACCAAGCGGGCGGTCAATAGAGCGCCCGACATACACCACGGTGTGGTGGTCGTAAAGAATGTAAATACCTTTCTGTTTGCCAAAATCTACTGGCTTGGAAAGTGCCTGTTGTTTTCCATACATCTTAGGGTCGTTGCGCCACACGACAAGATCACGTTGCCAGTACATGCCGAAGGAGTGAATGATTGAATCAGACAGCTCCACGTCCAGCTTGGCAAGAGACGCAGGTTTATTTTGATCGGCAACCGGAACTGTTGCCGGAATGATAGCTGCTGCCAGTGATCTCTTGAGTGTGAATATGCCTTTGCCAACGCGCATAAATGGCGTTTTCTCACCATCATGTTTTATCGATGCCGAAATTTGTGCGTTCACTGTTGCCGCAGGAGTTGCGCCGTCAGTCTCGTAGTAACCGCGAGATAATATTTGCTCTGATATTTCTGCGTAGTGCAGCGGGGTGTCCGACTCCCCAAGCACTTTCTTTATCGCTTCTTTCCAGGACTTCTCCATAATCTCTCCGAAAACCCTAACTTTGGATTAGACGGCCTGAATTCGATTTTGATAAGCCCATCATAGCGGGCAAATCAGCAAAGGGATGGACGCGGAGAGTCTACCTCCGTCCCGCCCGGCCATCGCGGTTCATTTGGGGCCGGAGGAACAGCGGCGGCGGTGGGCGGGTCCGGCGCCTACTGCACGGTGGGATGCACGCCTTCGGGCCCGCAGCGCAGGGCCAGGACCTCGAAGGGGACGCTGATCTGGATGGGCGTGCCCGCGGTCAGGTGCGGCAGCGGTTTCAGCCTCGGCGGGGGCAGCAGCAGGACTTCGCCTGGGCGCAGGGGTGGCAGCTCCAGGCCCTCCCAGGCCTTCAGGGGCAGGCTGCGCCGGGCGGCACCGGCCTTCAGCTCCAGGCTGCCCGTGGGCCACGCGTCCGTCATCCAGGCGCCCAGGATGGCACTCCCGGCATCTTCAAATGCCAGGCAGAACCCGGCGATGCCGCCCCCGGCCAGGCCCAGGGCCGCCAGGCCGGGCTGGGGCGGGCCCGACAGTTCCGCCCCGGGCCCCTTGACGCCAAAGCGGTCCAGATCCCCCCCGCCCAGCCGGCGCAGGGCCGCGGGCCGGGACAGGCAGGGCAGGAGATCCACCCGTTCCAGGCGCGGGGCCAGGGCCTCGGGCAGGGTGCCGCGGCGATCCCACTTTTCGGCGTAGGCCACCGTCTGCCCCGCGCGGGCCAGGGCGCGCGGCCCCCCTTCCAGCACGCGACGGAGGCTCGGGGGCACCAGCGCGTCCGCCAGCCGTTCGGGGTCGCCCTCCCCCAGCCTGCGCAGGCGGATGGCCTCGATGCGGTTCAGATCCGCCAAGCGCCCCGAGGCCAGCCGCGCCACGAGAACCCGGCGTTCAGCGGGCCCTTCGGCCCAGGCGGCGGTACCGAGCAACATCAGTCCTGGGCTTCCAGCCACTCGCGCGTGGCGGGCGCCAGGGGTTTGGGCCGATTGGTGGCGAAATCGAGCATCACCTGGACGGTCTTCCCTTCGGCGAACAGTTCGCCCCCCAGGCCCTTCGTGAGGCGGTAGCTCAGCTCGAAGGAGCTGTTGCCGACCTTGGTGCAGTGCAGTTCCACGCGGACATCGTCGCCCAGCAGGATCGGCAGGCGGTAGTCCACCTCGGCCCGGGCGATGAGGAAGCCCTCCTCCTGGAACTTCCGCCCCCCCAGGAAGCTGCGCCACCACTGGAACCGTGCCTGCTCCATGTAGCTCACCACCACGGCGTTGTTGACGTGGCTCATGGCATCCAGATCGCTGAAGCGCACCTCGATGGGATGGGAAAAGGGCATGGGGCCTCCGGACACCCAACATACCCGGATCCCGTGGCATCATGCGCCGATGCCCGCGCCCCTGCTCCTCGCCTACGATCCCGCCTGCACCCTCTGCTGCCGCATGGCCCTGTGGCTGGCCCGGCGGGACCGCCAGGGCAGGCTGCTCATCGTGTCCGTGCGCGATCCCGAGCTGCTCGCCCTGGCCCCGGAGTTGGCGGGAAGGCCCGTGGAGAAGGAGATCCACGGCCTGGACCTGGGCACCCGGGATATCCGCGCCGGCGCGGATCTGCTGCGCCCCATCGCCCGCCGGCTGCCGGGATGGCGGTGGCTGTCCCCGCTCCTGGGGCTGCCGGGTTTCCCCGCCTTGCTGAACCGCCTCTACCTGCGCTGGGCGACCGGCCGGTTCCGGCGCACGGGCCGCCAGCCCTTCGCGTAGCCTGGATCCATGACCTCTGAACCCCGGACAGCCTGGCACCCCGACCGCCGCTGGGCCGATCCCCTCATCGCCCTGCTGGCGCTGCTGGCCCTGCTGGCGGTGGGCTTCACCCTGCGCGCCCGCCAGCAGGGCGCCCGGCGCCCCTCCGAACGCGCCAGCCTCCAGGGCCGGATGACCGAGGTGGCCCTGGCGGGCCCCAGGCTGCTCAGGGGCCGGGGCGTGACGGACCAGGCGTGGGTGAAGGCCGAGGCCGAGTTGAGGGAGCCCTGGGACCGGGCCCTGCTGGCCGTGCTGAAGGCGGAACGGGACGGCCAGGCGGAGGGGCCCGCCACCTGGGTGGATGGGGCGGCCCCGACAGGGCCCGGGGGCCAGGCTTTCCGGCGCGTCTCCCTCGCAGCCTATGCCGGGGCGCCGCTGCCGGACCGCGCCACCCGCGACGAGGTCCACCGCCGCCTGGGGGATGGATACGCCGCGGACCTGCTCGAAGCCCGGCTCCGGGACCGGGAGGGCGGGGGAAATGCCCTCCGCGCCCAGGCGCGAGGGGCCCTGATGATCCGCCTGGCGGGACTCGGCCTCCTGGGCCTGGGGGTGCTGGGCCTGGCTGTGGGCGGACTCGCCGTGGGCATCTATCTGTGGGCGACCCGCGGAAGGGATCTTCCGCCCCCCCTGCCCCAGTGGTCCCTGTCCGGGCGCGCCGCCGCGCTGGTCCTGCTCGCCTGGTTCCTCGCCTTCTTCGTGGCCGGCAACCTGGCGGGCCTGCTCCTCCTTCCATGGCCCGGCCTGCGCTGGCTGGCCGTGCCCCTGGGCTACCTGCTCCACGCCACCTTCGGGCTCCGCCTCCTCTGCTGGGCGGAAGGGCTCCGTCCGGGCGCCCTTTGGCGCCGCGTGGCCCCGGGGCGGATGGGCCGGGACCTCGCCTGGGGGGCGGGTTTCCTCGCCCTGGCGGTGCTGCTGGTCATCGCCGTGGCCCTGGCCTCGAACCTGATCCTGAAACCCGACCAGAGCCCCCAGCGCGATCTGCAGGAGCTGCTGCGCGGCCTGTCTGGCTGGGGTCCGAGCCTGATCCTGTTCCTGACCGTGGCGGGGTTGGCCCCCGCCTTCGAAGAACTGCTCTTCCGCGGCTTCCTGCTGCCGGTTCTGGCGCGGGGGCAGCGGATGACCCTGGCCCTGGTGGTTTCGGCCCTGCTCTTCGGGGCCATCCACCTCCAGCCCGTGGGCCTGCCCACCCTGAGCACGCTCGGCTTCGTCATGGGTCTGGCCATGCGCCACACCGGCAGCCTGCGGACGCCCATCCTCGTCCATGCCTGCTGGAACGGTGGCCTCTTCCTGCTGATGCGGGCCTTCGCCTGAGCCCCGCTAGGGCTTCATCTCGACCCGCGACAGCACGGGCGCCAGCCACCAGAAGAGCTGGAGCACCAGGAACGTGAAGGCCACCCATTTGAGAATCCACACCCAGTCCGTGCCGTCGGGCTTGGCGCCCGCCAGGGTCTTTCGAGACGCCAGGTAGGTTTCGACGGGATCCTCCGCCAGGCTGATCTTCACGGGCTGGCTCTGACGCAGCCGCGGGTCCGTCAGGTTCGGGCCGCTTTCCTCGGAACCGGGGCCGGATAGCAACCCCGGAAGCCGGAACCGCGCCGTGGAGACGCTGCTGCCGTCGTCATCCTGGCCCAGGGCCGCGAAGAGACGGGCCCTCATGCTGGCCGGGCCGGGCAGGGCATCTATCAGCTCCTCCATGAACTCCGGGAGGGTGGTGTAGCGGTCATCCGGATCCGCGGCCAGGGCCCGCTGGAACACCGCGCCGAGGCGGGGCGGCAGGTCCACTGGGACGGCGACCGGCTCCTGGAGGATATGGATGATGATCTCCGTGAGGCCGCTCCCGGGATGGGGCAGCTGGCCCATCAGCAGCTCGAAGGCGGTGGCGGCGAAGCTGTAGCGGTCCGAGGCGGGCGTCCCCTCGCCGCCCTTGAGCACTTCCGGCGGCGCGTAGGCGGGCGACCCGAGGAAATCGCCGGTGACCGTCAGGCGCAGGGCCAGGGTCTGGGCATAGCTGCCGGGAGCGCCCTCATCCAGCATCGGCGCGTCCAGTGGACGCTCGGGGTTCAGGCTCATGTGGCCCAGGCTGCGGGCGATGCCGAAATCCATGAGCTTGGCCCGGCCCTCCTCGCTGAGCAGGATGTTTTCCGGCTTCACGTCGCGATGGACGATGGCGCGCCGGTGCGCCGCCCGCAGGGCCCGCATGGCCTGGATCAGCACCCGCGTGGCGGTCTCCGTATCGAGGCTCTTCTCCTTGATGTGCTTGCCGAGGCTCTTCCCCTCGACATACTCCATGGCCAGGAAGGGCCCCAGGTCCTCCTCCACGCCCACGTCGAAGATGGTCACCAGGTTCGGATGATTCAGCTGGGCGCTGATTTCGGCCTCGCGGCGGAACCGCAGCATGGCCTGGTGGCGGGCGGCGCCGGTGACCCGGACCACCTTGATGGCCACGCGCCGCTTGAGGAACGGATCCTCCGCGAGATAGACGGTCCCCATGCCGCCCTGTCCGATGGGCCGCAGGACTTGGTACCTGCCGATGGTTTTCGGGTCCGCCATGGAACGTTCATTCTAACCTCGGGATCCCTTCCGAAAGCCCGGCTAGAATGGAAGATTCGACATTCTGGAGTCCCCATGGCCGCCCTTCTCGAAGCCATCGCGATCAAACGCAAAATGTACTTCGAGCTCGAGGACACGCCCTTCCATTGCCTGGACGTGGAGATCTCCACGCCCACGGCCCGCGGCGGCCAGACTCTGGTGCGCATCAAGATGCGGAACCTGCTCACCCGGGCGGTCTTCGACAAGACCTTCAAGGCGGGCGACAGGTTCAAGGAACCCGACCTCGCCCTGGCCCCCGCCAGCTACCTCTACAGCGATGGGAACGGGACCCATTTCATGGACCAGGAGACCTACGAAACCCACACCCTGGGCGCTGGCCTCATGGGCGATGCCCTCGACTACCTCACCGAGGGCCTCATGGTGCAGATCCAGAAGTTCAACGGAAATCCCATCGGCCTCCAGATGCCCACCCACGTGGAACTCGCCGTCACCTACACGGAACCCGGCGCCCGCGGCGACACGGCCAGCGGCAACGTCACCAAGCCCGCCAAGCTGGAGACCGGCATCGAGATCAAGGTGCCCCTCTTCATCAAGGAGGGCGAGAAGGTGAAGGTCAGCACCGAGACCGGCGAATTCGCGGGCCGCGCATGACGGCGTCGAGCGCCGGATGACCCGCAAGTTCCGCCTCGGCCAGAGCCGCGAGGCCCAGGATCTGGACCACCGGGAGGCCTACTCGCATGAGCGGGGAGGGGAGAGCAAGCGGCGGCAGCGCCATGCCGAGCGGCTGGAAACCGGCATCGAGGCCCACGACGCCGAGACCCTGCTCCGGCTCCCGGATGCCGGCCCCTGGTTGCACCTCCCGGAAGCCACCCTCATCCAGCGCCACAGCCAGTGGGTGGATCTGGAGCTGGCGGACCGCAGCATCCTGCGGGCCACCCTGGGGGGCAAGCTCAAGGGCGTGCGCCTCGTCTGCGGGGACCGGGTCCGCTACTCGGCCGTGCCCGTGGAGCCGCTGGACCCCACGCTCCCGGCGCCGCTGCCTGTCCGCGGCGATGGGGGCTCCCCCGAAGCCCAGGTGGTGGCCGTGACGCCGCGCAGGACCCTGCTCAAGCGGGGCGGCGGGGATGATCGCGAACCCTGGCAGCTCATCTGCGCCAATGCCGATGAGCTTTGGATCTGCGCCGCCGTGGTGGATCCGCCCCTGCGCCCCGGCCTGCTGGAACGGGCCCAGGTGCTCGCCCTGGATGCCGGACTCACCTTCCGGGTACTCGTCACCAAGCGGGACCGGGCTTCCGGAAAAGACACGCTCCCCGAACTGGATCCCCTCCGCGGGCAGGGCGTGGCCATCCACGAAACCTCGGCCCTGAAGGGCGAAGGCATCGAGCCCCTGCGCGGGCTGCTCCAAGGCAAGGTGGTGGTGCTGCTGGGTCACAGCGGCGTGGGCAAGAGCACCCTGGTGAACGCCCTCCATCCCGAGCTGGCCCTCCGGACCGGCGGCCTCACGAAGTTCGGCACCGGCAAGCAGACCACCACAGCGGCCCGCTGGTTGCCGCTCGCCTCCGGCGGCACCCTGGTGGACACGCCCGGCATCCGCAGTCTCAGCGTGCGCGGCTTCGACAGGGCCCTGCTGGGCCAGGTCTTCCCCGAGTTCCCCGCCGAGGTGATGGAGAACCCCATCGCCTTCGACGCCGAGGACGAGGGGACGCTGAATCGCCTCGAACTGGACTACCCCGAGCGCCTGCAGAGCCTCCAGCGGCTCTGGCTGGAGATGGACGATCGGAACCCGAACCAGAATGTGTGGCGGTAGCCCGTGCAGGATCGCATGCAGTCCGATTCCAAGCTCCTTGGCCTCGCTTACGGCGCGGTCTTCGGATCCCTGTTCCCCTTGTTCCATTTCGCGGCGCGTTCCTTCGCCCGCCGCGAGAGAGGGCACGATATCGCGGATCAGGTCGCCAATGCCTTCATGGCGCTGCGACCCAAGTACCTCGAGGCCATCCTGGGCAACACCGCGCGCGTGATGGCACTGAAGCCCGCCCACCCCCTGGTGGACCGCACCGCCCGGGAGATGGTGCGCCAGCACGCCCGGGCCTGGGTGGACTTCTTCTACTTCGGCCAACGGCCCGTAGAGGAGGCGCTGGCCCAGTTTGCCAGCGTCGAGGGAATGGAGCGCCTCGATGCGGCCATGGCGGAAGGCCGCGGGGTCATCCTGCTCACCGCCCACGCGGGCAACTACGAGTTGGGGGGGATGCTGCTGCGGACGCGGAACCTGAAGGTCCATGCGGTCTACAAGCCCGACCGCTTCGAGGCCGTGGAACGCCTCCGGGAGCAGATGCGCGCCCAGGGCGGCGTGGTGGGCATCCCCGTGGACGGGGTGGGATTCTCCACCCTGCCCCTGGTGAAGCTGCTGCGGGAAGGGGCCCTGGTCGGCATGCAGGGGGATCGCGACTTCAGCCAGAATGGCCTGCCCATGCCCTTCTTTGGACGGGAAGTGGCCTTCCCCCGGGGGCCCTGGGAACTGGCGGCCATGACCGGTGCGTCCATCGTCACGAGCTTTTTCTACACCGATGAGGCGCGGCACTTCCACGCCCGGTTGGGAGAACCCATCCGGATCCAGGGGGGCCGGGGCGACCGCAGGGCCGCCATCGAGGCCGGGATGCGGTCCTATGTCATGGATCTGGAAGCCCTGGTCCGCCACCATCCCAGCCAGTGGTACTGCTTCTACCCCTTCTGGGACGACCCGGCGCGGAAGGCTTGAAAAACGACACGCTTTCGTGACAAAGCCCATCCAGAACAGGCTTTGTCGCCGGTCATGGGTTTTTTGCCTTAAGCTCAGGATTCCGTGGTCCAGTCCCGGTTCCTACAAGGAGATCCGATCCATGCGTGGCGCCCTCCCCCTTCTCCTCCTGGCCTCGGCCACCATCGGCTGCAATTCCAACAAGACCCAGACCGCCGCCCCCATCGTGGCCGCCCCCACCCAGCCGATGACCGGCGGGGCCCAGGCTGCCATGGGCGCCCCGGCCCCCGTCGAGGGCATCAGCGGCAAGGTGCTGGAGCGGCTTGAAGCCTCTCCCTACTGCTACCTGCGCCTCAAGACCGCCAAGGGCGAAGTCTGGGCCGCGATCCCCGAGGCCAAGGTCGAGAAGGGCACGGAGGTCACCATCGTGAACCCCATGCTGATGTCCAATTTCGAATCCAAGACCCTGAACCGCACCTTCTCCGAGGTCTACTTCGGAACCCTGGCGACCCCCGGCACCACCGCGGCCCCCGCCCCCACCGGCAATCCCCACGCCGGCGTCACCATGGCTGCCTCGCCCGTCGAGGTGGGCAAGGTGGACAAGGCCACCGGCGGGGATGCCCGCACCATCGCCGAAGTCTGGGCCCAGAAGGGTGGCCTGAAGGAGAAGACCGTCACCATCCGCGGCAAGGTGGTGAAGTACAACCCCGGCGTCATGGGCAAGAACTGGATCCACCTGCAGGATGGCAGCGGAGAGACCGGGAAGGGCACCCACGACATCACCGTCACCAGCCAGGATCCCGCCGCCAAGGGGGATGTCGTGACCATCAAGGGGACCGTGCGCCTGGACAAGGATTTCGGCGCCGGGTACACCTACGCGCTCATCGTCGAGGATGCCAAGGTGATGAAGAAGTAGGCTTCAGGCTTTAGGCTTTAGGCTTCAGGCTTCAGGGTGCGGGCGTCTTTGGGCGCCCGCATCCTGGCTGGGGCCAGGTTGATCTTCAGGATCTGGAAGTTGGCGCTGAGGTCGAAGTCTCTCGGCATGATGTAGCTGGGATGGCGGGCGATCACCGTTCCGCGCGCGGCGCCATGGGCCACCCCCACGATGGGCTGCACGGGATATCCCACATGGTAGAAGGCCTTGGCGATGAGGGCCGAACAGATCACTTCCCGGCTGCTGGAACTGCCCAGGTACATGGGCCGGCGCCGCCAGCGGGCCGGGAGGAGCTGGAGGGGGGTGAGATAGCGGCCCAGGTCGAAGACGTTGCGGCGGTCGTAGCGCATCCCGAGATGGCGCAGCATCTCCGCCACCACCTGCTCCAGATGCTCCGCGGACAGCCCCTGGGGGCGGCATACGCGCAGGTTGTGATCGGCGTACCAGGCCACGGGTTTCACGCGGACCCCTTCGGCCATGTCGCTCTCCAGCACCAGGTGGGCCGACTCCGGACCGAACCGCTCCAGAGCGCCCTCCGCATGGGGGCCGCCCCACCGCAGCAGGGCGTCGCCGATGTACATGCCCGCGTGGCTCCAGGAGCTCTGCGTGAGCGTCATGATCACGCGGCTGACGCGGGACTTGCCCTCCACCAGCACCACGTCCCCAGGCCGCAACTCCGCCCGCAGCCGATCCACGTCATTGGGCACCCGCCGCTGGTAGCTGGGCAACTCGGCCATGAGATAGCGCACCAGCCCGCGGGTCAGGGCATCGTGGAGGAACATGGTCCCTCCTTTCGCCGCTAGACGGCCGCGGGAACGGCGACCAGATCCTTCACCCAGCCGGGCAAGGTGCGGACGCCCCTGGGCGGCTGAAGCGCCTTCTGGTAGCGCCGCAGCTCGCCATCGTGATTGACGATGAAGTCGCTTTCCTCGGCGAAGCTGGTGATGGGCAGCCAGGCCTGGGCGGCGCGGCCCAGGCCGGAAGCTTCCACTTCGAGGGCCAGACTGAAGGCCGCGGCCTGGAGGATCTGTCCCAGCAGCTCGGCCTCCTTGGCGCTGGTGAAGGCGGCATCGTGCAGGAGCACCACGGCCTTGACCTGGCCTTTCTGCACCTGGCCCAGCAGTTCCTCCAGGGCGCCGAAGCGGAAGCCCCGTTCCGTGAAGCCGCGGCGATTCAGGATGCCATCGGCGCTGGTCTGGTACTTGGGCAGCACTACGGCGATGGTCCTGTCGCCGCTGCCATAGCGCAGGCTGGCGGAGGTGGCCAGCTCACCCAGGCGCTGGGCGGCATCGCAGCCAAAGGTGCCCTGGCCAATGACCGCCACGGGGCCGGCGGCCTGGAAGGCCTCGCGAATGGCGTCGAGGGCGGCCGGCGCGCCCTTCAGCATGGGAGAAGGCGCCGGGTCCGTCCGGTTGTAGCGCGTGTAGGCCTGGCGTTCCTCGTCGCTGATGAAGTGCGTGGTCTCCTTGCCTTCCAGTGGCCGCGGGCGGAACCGGTGGATCTGGTTGCCCTCGTGGTCTATCCATATGGGGCTGCCCAGGGCCGAGTGGCGGCTGATGGAGGGCACGCTTTTGAGGTGCCAGACCCGCTTCTGGAAGCGGAAATCGCGGCTGGTGAGGGCGCCGACAGGGCAGAGATCCACCACGTTCCCGGCGAAGGGATTCTGGTCGAGGCTCTTGCCGGTGTAGGTCGTCACTTCCAGGTGGGAGCCGCGCTGCGCCACGATCAGTTCGCCGCCGCCCGTGATCTCGCGGGTGAAGCGCACGCAGCGGGTGCAATGGATGCAGCGGTTCTTGTCAATGACGATCTTGGCGCCCAGATCCTCGTAGCGGTAGCGCCGCTTCACTTCGGCCATGCGGGAATCGCCGCTGCCGTAGTGGTACGAGTAGTCCTGCAGCTTGCACTCGCCGGCCTGGTCGCAGATGGGGCAATCGAGCGGATGGTTGATGAGCAGGAACTCCATCACGCCGGCCCGGGCATCCACCACGGCGGGGGTGTTGGTGAAGACCTCCATCACCACCGCGTCCGGGTTGTCCTTCGGCGCGGGGGGCACCGTGGTGGTGCAGCTGGTGGCGAGCTTGGGCTGGCCCTTGATCTCCACCAGGCACATGCGGCAGGTGGCCACCGGCGAGAGGGCCGGGTGGTAGCAGTAGTGGGGGATGTCTATGCCCACCGTGCGGCAGGCGTCCAGCACAAGGGTGCCGGGGGTCACGCTCATCTCAACGTCGTTGATCTTGATCGTCGCCATGGGCTTGCTCCAAGGCTTTCAGGATGGGGCCTGGGGCCTTGAAGGTAAAGGTGACCCTGTCAGCCCCTTCCAACGGCACCCACCATGCACCGGCGGCAGAAGTCCAGGAAATCCTCCAGATCCGGGATATCCACGTGCTCTGTGGCAGGGATCACATTCGGGATGACCACCCGATTCCGCAGTTCCCCGGTGGCTTCCAGGGAGAACACGAACCAGGCGAGCCGGTCCTTCTCCGACGACAGCGCGAGGCTCACCACCTTGGTCTCGAAGAACAGGTCCGGAGCCCCGCCGCCCTCCGGCGTCTTCCAGTCCGGGATGTGGCCACGGTGGACGAACTCCCCCTTCAATTGGTCCAGGGTGTGCTGGACGGTGAACTGGACTTCGACCTGGACATCCATGGGGGCTCCTGTCTCCTTTCTATTCGGCCGGATCCCGCCGAACCCAAACCTGGACATCCAATGCCTTCCGGATGGCCAGGAAGCATGGAAAAATCGAGGGTTCAGGGGGAGCCCATGCCGACGGCATTGATCTCGGTGTACGACAAGGCGGGGCTCATCCCCCTGGCGGAAGGCCTGCTGGCCCAGGGGTGGCGGATCCTGGCCACGGGCGGGACCCTGCGCACCCTCCAGGAGGCCCGGCTCGAAGCCCTGGAAGTGGCGGCCTACACGGGCGCCCCGGAGTGCTTCGATGGCCGCGTGAAAACCCTCCACCCCCGCATCCACGGGGGCCTGCTCTACCGGCGCGATCTGGCCGGCCATGTGGCCGACGCCAAGGCCCAGGGCATCGAGCCCATTGATCTGGTGGTGATCAACCTCTACCCCTTCGAGGCCACCATCGCCCGGGAGGGCGCCACCCCCGCGGATGCCATCGAGCAGATTGACATCGGCGGCCCCAGCATGATCCGCAGCGCCTCGAAGAACCACGCTTCCGTCACGGTGCTGACGGATCCGGCCCAGTACGGCCCCTTCCTCGAAAAGCTCCAGGCCGGCGCCTGGAGCCTGGAGGACCGCCGCCGCTGCGCCCTGGAGGCCTTCCGCCGGACCGCCGCGTACGATGCTGCCATCTCCGGCTGGATGGAGCGCGAATTCAGCGGGGGCGACTCTCCGGACCTGCCGCAGCACCTCTGCCTGAACCTAGTCCAGCAGCAGGGGCTCCGCTACGGCGAGAATCCGCATCAGGCCGCGGCTTTCTATGTGGAGCCCGGCCGCAAGGTCGAAGGCATGGCCGCCTGCCACCAGCACCAGGGCAAGGAGCTGAGTTTCAACAACCTGCTGGATGCCGATGCCTGCGCCCGCCTGGTCTGGCAGTTCCCGGCCCCGGCCTGCGTCATCGTCAAGCACAACAACCCCTGCGGCGTGGGCCAGGGACCGCACGCGCTGGAGGCCTTCATGCGCGCCCAGGCCGGCGATCCGGTCAGCGCCTTCGGCGGCATCGTGGCCTTCAACCGGACCGTGGGCGTCGAGGTGGCCCGCGTCATGGCCCAGAACTTCTGGGAGGTCATCCTGGCCCCCGCCTTCACGGGCGAGGCCCTGGAAGTGTTCGCCGCCAAGAAGCAGCTGCGCATCCTCCAGACGCCGGATCACTGGCCCCAGAGCGCCGAAGGCCTGGATACCCGTTCCATCGGCGGCGGCTACCTGGTGCAGCGCGCGGACGACGCCTTCGTGCCCTTCGAGGCCTGGGAAGTGAAGGCCAGCGGCCCCGGTGCCAAGCCCCGCACCGAGGATCTCGTGCTGGCCCAGCGGGTGGCCAAGGCCGTGAAGTCCAATGCCATCGTGCTGGTGAAGGAGGGCGCCACGGTGGGCATCGGCGCGGGCCAGATGAGCCGGGTGGATTCCGTGGAGATCGCCTGCCGCAAGGCGGGGGACCGGGCCCGCGGCGCCGTGCTGGGCAGCGACGCCTTCTTTCCCTTCGCGGATGGCCTCGAGCTGGCCGCGGGCCATGGCGTGTCGGCCTTCGTCGAACCGGGCGGCAGCCTCCGGGACAACGAAGTCATCGCCGCCGCCCAGAAGCTGGGTGTATGGCTCTTCTTCACGGGCATGCGGCATTTCCGTCATTGAGCACAGCTCCAAAACGGGCTTTGCCTGTTTTGGAGATAGGCAACGACCTCCATCTCAGTCTGGATCCTTCATGAAAACTTCCGAACTCCGCCAGCGATTCCTTCAGTACTTCGAACGCCAGGGGCACCGCCGGGTGGCCTCCAGCGCGGTGATCGGCCCCGCCGACGACCCCACGGTGATGTGGACGAATTCCGGCATGATCCAGTTCAAGGACGTGTTCCTGGGCAAGGAGAACCGCGACTACCGCCGCGCCACCAGCAGCCAGAAGTGCCTGCGGGCCGGCGGCAAGCACAACGATCTCGATCAGGTGGGGTTCACGGCCCGCCACCACACCTTCTTCGAGATGCTCGGCAACTTCAGCTTCGGCGACTACTTCAAGGCCGATGCCATCCGCTTCGCCTGGGACTTCGCCACGGGATCCATCGAGAACGGGTGTCTCGGCCTGGATCCTGCCCGTCTATGGATCACGGTCTTCGAGGGGGCCGATGGCCTGCCCGCGGATACCGAGGCCGAAGAACTGTGGAAGGCCGCCGGCGCGGCTCCGGAGCGCATCCTCCGCTTCGGCAAGAAGGACAACTTCTGGCAGATGGGCGATACCGGCCCCTGTGGGCCCTGCTCGGAGATGCACTACGATCGCGGCGAGCGCATTCCCGGCGATGCCCTGCCCAACGGCGACGGCGACCGCAACATGGAGATCTGGAACCTGGTCTTCATGCAGTACGAACGGGACGGAAACGGCGTCCTGACCCCCCTGCCCAGGCCCAGCATTGATACGGGCATGGGCCTGGAACGCACGGCCAGCATCCTCCAGGGCGTGGACAGCAACTATGAGATAGATCTGTTCGCGCCGATCTTCGAGGCCATCTGGCGGGCGGCGAAGGTGAATCCCGAGGACCGGCGGGAGCACGCGAACCGCACCGCCTCCCAGGTCATCGCCGATCACATCCGGGCCGCCACCTTCATGTGCTTCGACGGCGTGGGGCCCAGCAACGAGGGCCGAGGCTACGTGCTGCGCAAGATCATCCGCCGGGCCCTGCGCTTCGGCCGGAAGCTGGGCATCGAAGGCCTCTTCTTCGCGGATCTGGCCCCGGCGGTCTTCCAGGCCATGGGTGATCAGTACCCCGAACTGCTGGGCGAGCTGGGCCGCATCCAGAAGTCCCTGCAGCGGGAGGAACAGCAGTTCAGCCATACCTTGTCCGCGGGTTTGAAACTCCTCGAAACCAGCGACGTTTCGACGGGCACCCTGACGGGCTCCGATATCTTCCGGCTCTATGACACCTACGGATTCCCCGTGGACCTGGTGGAAGACTGGTGCCGGGAACGGGGCATCGCGGCGGATCTGGCCGGCTTCCAGCAGGAATTGAGTGCCCAGCGCACCCGGGCCCGGGCGGCCATGAAGACCCACGATCTGCGGCTCGCGGGGGATCTGGCCATCCTGGCGGACTTCCCTCCCACCCGGTTCACCGGCTACGACCAGCTCGAATGCCAGGCCCATGTGGTGGCGCTCTTCGACGCAGGGAACCGCCGGGTGAAGCGGCTCACGGGCGAAGGCTACGTGCTGCTGGATCGCACCCCCTTCTACGCCCAGTCCGGCGGCCAGGTGGGGGATACCGGCCAGCTGCGCTTCGAAGGCGGCCACGCCGATGTTCTCGACTGCGTCGCCCCGGCCCAGAGGCGCCACGTCCACAAGGTCATGGTCCAGGGCACCCTCATGGAAAACACCGCCGTGAACGCCCTGGTGCACCCCATCCGGCGCCGCCGGGTCCGCGCCCATCATACGGCCACGCACCTGCTGCACGCGGCCCTGCGCGAGGTGCTGGGCACCCATGTGAAGCAGGCCGGCAGCGTGGTGGACGCCGCGCGCCTGCGTTTCGACTTCACGCATTTCGCGCCCCTCGAACCCGGACAGATCGCCGAGATCGAACGCCTCGCCTCGCGCCAGGCCCTGAAGTCCGTGGACACCCGGGTGAACGAGATGGACATCGAGGAGGCGCTGGCCTCCGGTGCCATGGCCCTCTTCGGCGAGAAGTACGGCGATGTGGTGCGCGTGGTCCAGATCCCCGGATTCTCCACGGAGCTTTGCGGCGGAACCCACGTCCCCAACACCGGCGAGATCGGCGTGGTGAAAATCATCTCCGAAGGCGCGGTCAGCGCTGGCGTCCGCCGCATCGAGGCGGTGGCGGGCGAAATGGCCCTGGAGCTCCTCCAGGCCGATGAGGCCATGATCCAGGGGCTCTCCCGCCAGGCCAACACCGGGCGGGAGGCGCTACCGGACCTGCTGCTGGCCAAGGATCAACGCATCGCCCAGCTCGAACGCGATCTGAAGGACGCCAAGCTCAAGGCCGCCAGCGGCGGCGGAAGCGCCGATCTCACGTTGGGAAATGAGCGGAAAGTCAATGATACGTTCCTCCGCTATTACCGGATCGAAGGCCTCGCGGGTTCTGACTTGCGGGAATTGATGGATCAGAAAAGAACGTCGCTCCAGGACGAATTGATCTTCCTGTATTCAGTCCTTGCACCCGATCAGGTCGCTGCGGTGATCTCGGTTCCAAGACATCGGACCTCGGAATTCGACGCAAACAAGCTCATGAAGGCCATCCTCCCCCTCCTGGATGGCCGGGGCGGCGGGAAATCCGATCTCGCCCAGGGTGGCGGAAAACGGACAGACAACTTCGATGAGGTTTGGGAAACCTTGTGCAAAGCTGCCGGGGCCTGAATGACTCCACCTATCGCACAGGACATCGAGTCCTGTGCTCCTGAGTTACAGCCAAGCTGTAACTCAGAGGCGGAGCCTCTGGACCCGGCATCGAAGCGCCGTCATCGTGCTGGCTTCCAAGGTCGCCGAGGACAAGGTGGCGGCCCTGGTCTCCGTCTCTCCGGACCTCCCCTGCGACGCGGGCGCCCTCTTCAAGGCCATGCTCCCCGCCCTGAACGGCCGCGGCGGCGGCAAGAAGGATCTGGCCCAGGGCGGCGGCACCAACCCCGCCGGCCTGCCCGGGGCCTTCGCCGCGCTCCGCGCGGCCCTGTGATTCACTCCCAGCGGCCTACTTGGCGGCCTGCTTTGGGATCGGCCCGCCCTTTTCGTGGCAACCGAGGCAGGTGAAGAGCTTGGGATCGGGACTCCGCCAGTAGACGCTGTCCAGTCCACCCACCTCTTTGCGCAGCGCCTCGGGCACTCGCGGCCAGTAGAAGAGGAAGGCCGTGGATCCATCGGCCTTCGTCTCCTTCATGTAGAGTGGCCCAGGCTCGGTGCCTGGCTTGCCCTTCTCGTCGGTGAACGTGGACATCACGGCGTAGGCGCCGGAAGGCAGGGGCTGGCCGGCCTTGTAGGCGTCAATGCCCGAGGCCGTGACCCAGATCCTCCGCCAGCGGTCACCATGGGCCTTGCTGCGCACGGGCCTGTCCTCCGCCGGTTCGAGGCTGGCGTAGTCCAGGGCCCGGATGGGCAGGTCGGCCTCGACATCATTCCGCTTGGCGGCATCGGCCTCGGCGGCCGCCTTGTTGGTTTCCTCGTTGCCGAAGACCATGATGCCGCCCAGCTTGCCGCTGAACCCCCAGGAACCCAGCCAGATGAAGGCCACCAGCAGGGCCGGAATTCCCACGCCCCGCTCCCAGAACCGGCGGCCGGCATGGTGGCGGTGGTGCACGCCACCGGCGGCCGGGTCGGAATCCTGGCGCCAGATGCGCCACAGCAGGTAGACGCACACCCCGCCGATGAGGAAGCCGGCTACCGCGGCCAGGGCGTGGACCTGCAGGATCCGCTGGAGCACCTGTTTTTCGTTGGTCACCACCGGCAGGAATCCGGAGGGGGGGATCAGGTTGATCTGGCGCCCCCACACCAGCCCGCTGAACAGGGCGATGGTGCTGGCGAGCCATCCGATGGCGGCCATGAAGAACGAGGTGCCCGTCAGGACCCTCCCGTGTTTGGGATAGAACGAGGCCAGCATGGCCAGGGGAAGCACCGCGATCAACCCCAGAGGGATATGAACGAAGGCCGGATGTTCCCGGGCGATGAACTCGAGCAGGGGGGAGGCGGTCATGGGTTCCCCGGATCAGAAAGCGCGGACGACATTGAAGCCGATGGACCACTGGTCCGAGGGCCGGGGCCCTCCGCCGTAGTCCCCGCTCAGCACCTGGTTCGTGGTGGTGCCGCTGGCGTTGGAACCGACCACGGTGAACCGGTGCTTGAAGGTCTTGTAGGAGAACCCCGCCGCGAACCCGTTCTGGTAGGTGGTGCCATCGGTGATGCCACCGGGCGCCGCCTTGGAGAACTTCGAGGGCCGCGGGTAGTACTCGCCCACGAAGGAGAACTTCTCGGTGAATCCGATGCGCAGGCCCAGGCCCACATTGAACACGCCGCCCGTATTGGGCGTGGTGTTCGGCGTCGTCCCCGGCGGCACCGGCAGGATGGTGTCCGTGGTGGTGGTCTTGGTGATGTAGGTCGGCACCAGCGAAAAAATGATGTCGTCGGTGATGAAGATCTCCGTGGGCACCTGGACGGCCACGCCGGAGACGCCCACCCGGCCGAGGGGCGTGACCGTTTCCTTCACGACCTCGTCAAACCGCTCGGCGCGCACGGCCAAGCGGACCCGCTGGCCGTTCAGGACCTGTTCCTGAAGCCCGAAGGTGAAGGTCTTGTTGTCCGCCGTGCGGTAGATGAAGGCGTTCAGGCCGGGAATGGGCTTGATGCCGAAGGTGAATCCCAGGCCCGCGTAGGTGTACCCGTCGAGTCCGTAGACATCCTTGCCATGGTCCTTCACGGGCTGGATGAACCGGTGGGTGAACGCCACACCGATATCCCAGTACTGCATCCGCTCCGCCGTGGGCAGGTTGATCACCAGGGGATATTCGGAGGATTCGGCGTGGAGCGCTCCCCCGGCCAGAAGGGCACAGGCGAGCAGGGGAGCGGTCTTCCGTGTCATCAGATCTCCAGGATCACTACTTGGCGGCGAACTTGCGCATGATGGCGATCATCTTCTGGGCATCGTCGGCGGACATCTTGTCCTTGAAGGCCGGCATCTTCTCCTTGCCATCGAGGGTGACCTTCAGCCAGTCGCTGTCCTTCTTCTTGTTGGCCTTGCGGCTGTCGGTGAAGTCGAAGCCCGCGTCGGGCAGCTGCTTGCCGCCGTTATCGCGGCCATTGCCGTTCGCGCCGTGGCAGCGGGCGCAGGCGTCCATCCAGTACTTCTGGAGGTCGCCGCCCTGGAACTTGGGCAGGTCCTTGGCGGGATCGCCGGCGAACAGGGTCGCTCCGGCGAGCAGCAGGGCGGGCAGGATCGGGTGGCGCATGGGGCCTCCTTATTGAGAGGAAAGTGGGTGGATTACCAGGTTTCCGGGGCGTGGTCCCTGGTGGTGTTATCGGGGAAGTGGCAGGTGAGGGTGCAATTCTTGTTGGACGCGGTGTAGGTCCTGGCCCCCGTGGCGGCCGCGGAGAACTGGATGGTGGCGCTGGCGGGGCCCTCCATGGTGGAGGTCTGCAGATTGGCCCAGTGGCTGGTCTGCGTGGCTCCACTCAGGACGTTGTGGCAGTCCGCACAGTAGGCGGGTGAATGCTTGGAGTGCTGGCCGCTGTTGTAGCTGTTGAACTGGGTGGTGCCGCTGGCGTGGCAGGAAGCGCAGTAGGTATTGGAGGTGGCCGCGGCGCTGGCGAGGGCCAGGGCCCCCGTCTGCCAGTTGGGCGTGGCCTGGCCCCCGTGGCAACTCGAAGTCGAGCAGGTGAGGGCGCTGGTGGAGAACGTCGCGGCGCCGGTCTGGGCATTGAAGGTGGCCGCGATGGCGACAGGTGCCGGCGAGGCTGGCGGTGTGACGCGGGCGTTGGCGGCGTTGTAGTGGGTCAGGCTGCCCGCGCCGATGCCGCTGTGGCAGGAGGCACAGCTCACATTGGGCAGGGCCATGTGCTTGGCGTGGGCTCCGGCGATGCTGGGGAAGGCGGCCCCCGTGGGGCCCACGGGCAGGCCCGCAGGACCGGAGTGGCAGGAGAGGCAGGTTCCGGCGGCGGTCCCCGCGGCCAGCGGCGAGGCCACCTTGTGGCAGGTGGCGCAGAGGGGGGCGGCCGATACCGGTGATGTCCCGCTCACCGCGTGGCAGTTGATGCAGGCGGCGTTGAACTGGGCCTGGGTCACCGTGGTGTGGGTGGCGTCTATGTAGGGAATCGGATGGTTCGCGGCCGCGGGCCCGTTGGCGTGGCAGCTCAGCGCCGCGTGTTCCGAATTGCCGAAGCTGGCGGAATAGCAACTGGGGGCCGCCGTCAGGGTGGAGGTCGAGGCGCTGGTCACGGCGTGGCAGATCACGCAGGATCCCGTGGTACTGAGGGGATTCGTCGCGTTGCGATGACCGGGGACATAGCCCGGGAAGGTCTGGACCGGATCGTTCCACCAGGTCGTGGAATGGGCACCGGCGCCGGTGGTCTTCGAGTGGCAGGAGGAGCAGGCCGTCGCGGCCGTTCCACCGTCGAACTTCGTGGTGCCGGGCGTGCCGTGGCAGCTCTGGCAGTACTTCAGATCCTTCTTCGCCTCGATGCCGTGGAAGGCCGCGCTGGTGGGATCCTTCCAGATGGCGCCCAGGGCGTGCGGCGCGCCGGAATTGGCATGGCAGAGGGTGGCGTTGTAGCAGCCCGGCTGGGTGCCGGCGGGCGCGGGAACGGCGGGATATCCGGCCGGATTGCTGGGCGAACCGGGGAAATGGCACTGGGCGCAGACAGCGGCGTTCGAGGGATCGGTCGAAACATGGGTCTGGAGGGAGCCGGCCGAGGTCCGCCAGGGCTTGGCGGGGTGCGGCGCCTTCACGCCATGGCAGGTGACACAGGCGTTGGCCGAGGCTCCACCGGAGAAATCCTTGGCGTGGCAGATCTGGCAGGATGCGAGGCTTCCTCCCGTCGTACCCGCCGCCAGCTTCGCCTTCATGCCGTGGATATCGGAGTTCGCCCAGCCCGGCACCGACTGGTGATGGCAGCCGGTGGTCAGGCAGGTGGGAATGCCGCTGCCCACCCGGAGAAGGGAGATCTCATGACACTTGGTGCAGGCAGCCACGCCGGCCACCGCCTGCCCGCCGTGGGCGCTGATCCACCCGGCCGGATGGTAGTTCCCGTAGTACTGGGCCGTGTCGGTGGCGCCCTTGCCCCCGCCACAGCCCAGCAAGACCAGGGTTGTCAGCAGGGCGCTGCCCACGAAACCCAGGAGGCTGGTCGCCCATTTCCAAGTCCTGTTCATGGGATACCCAAGGAAGGCAGAGGACCCGCGAAGGTGCGCACTGGCGATGGTTAGGACGGGAAAAAAATGCGATGGCCATAAGTATGCCATCTGTTTGTAACAGGATCATGCGGGCGGTTGGACGGTCATGTTACGAAGGAACCGATGCATCTCCTCCGGAAAAACACAGTTCCATCCAACATTGGAACCATTCGGAGGTAGTTGAAACACTATCCCCCTGGACGTCCCTTGTGACCATATCCCGAATGGATCCTTATTTTTAGATCGTTTGATCTAGCCCTTTCCCCGTTGATCCCCCACCCCTGATGCCCTAATCTTCAGTTTCCATGTGCACACGGATTGCAGGAAATCGATGCTCCTCAAGGGGCACCTTTGGATGGATTGTCACCATCCTGGGATTTCTCTGGGCCGGCAGTCTTGGTTTCGCCCTGGATCCCGCCAAGCCGCTGTCGGCCCAGACCCATCGGATCTGGCGAAGCGAGGACGGCCTGCTTCAGGACACCGCCGCCGCCCTCCTCGAATCCCGGGAAGGATTCCTGTGGATTGGCACCAAGGAAGGTCTGGTCCGGTTCGATGGCGCGGCCTTCGAGCACTTCTCCCGGATGAACCTGCCCGGTTTCACGCACAACGATATCCAGTGCCTGGCGGAGACCGCCGACGGCAGCCTCTGGATCGGCACCTCGGAACCCGGGCTCTACCGATTCCAGGGGGGCAGCCTCCAGGGCCTGGGCCCGGCCGAAGGCCTGCCGGACCACCCCATCCGCCGGCTCCTCTGCGACCGGAACGGCATGCTGTGGGCGGCGCCCGCGGAGGGCCCCCTGTACCGGCTGGAGGGGGCGCGGTTTCAGGCCCTCCCCGCGGATTCGACCCAATTGCGCATCCGGGCCATCGCCGAAGCCCCGGACGGCACCCTTTGGGTGGGCACCGCCGGATCCGGCCTGTGGCGCGTCCGCGAGGACCGCCTGGTGCTGATGGCCCTGACGGCCACCGAGATCACCGCCCTGGATGCCCGTGACGATGGCGTGGTCTGGGTGGGCACGCGCTCCCAGGGTCTGCTGTCCTTGACCGAGGGGCGGCTGGAGGCCCCAGGGTGGGCGCGGACCCTGCCTTCCAGGCCCATCACCGCGCTCCTGCAGGATCGCCAGGGCAGTCTATGGATCGGCACCGAGCAGGGTGGGCTTTTCCGCCGGAATCCCGAAGGACGCCTGGAGGCCTCGCCGGAACCTCCTGGAACCCGCTGGACCGTCCTGTCGCTGCTCGAAGACCGTTCCGGCGCCCTGTGGTCGGGCAGCGAGGCCGGGGGCCTGCATGTGCTCCATCCGGTCCCCTTCCAGGGGATTCCAGTGTCGGGGGGAAATCCCGAGGATCCCGCCTGGGCCGTATGCCAGGACACGCAGGGCACGGTCTGGTGCCTCACCGGAGACCAGACTCTGGGCGTCATCCGCCAGGGGCGGATCGAGCGCGTGGCGATGAAGGGGGGGCTCGGCGGGTCCATCTCCTCCCTGTGGCCCCGCCGGGCGGGGGGGCTCTGGATCGGCACCCGGAATGGGGAGATCCACGCATGGGATCAACATCGGCTCCGACGGATCCGATGGCCGGACGGCCCCCAGCCCGACACCATCCTTTCGTTGTATGAAGATCCCCGGGGCACCCTGTGGGCGGCCACGCCGCGCCAGGGACTGCTCTCGTTCCCACGCGGCGCCGCTCCCCACCTCTTCCCCACGGTCAAGGGGGTGCTGGCCATGACCGGAGGCGAGCCGGGCCCCCTGTACCTGGCCAGCCGGACCCTGGGGCTGGGCATCCTCGAATCCGGTCAGATGCGCTGGCTGGGGCGCCGGGAGGGCCTGGGATCCAGTGGCGCCCAGTCCCTGCACCTGGATCAGGAGGGAGGGCTCTGGATCGGCACTCCGGATGGCCTGAGGCTCTTCCAGGATGGCGTCTTCCGGAGTTTCTCCGATCGCCCGGGCCCCCTCCTCCTGGCCATCCACGCCATCCTGGAGGATCCCGCCGGCCGGATGTGGCTGGGCACGGGCCAAGGCGTGTTCAGGATCCCCCGCACGGCCCTGCTCAAGAGCCTCGATGAAACCGGTCCCCTTCCCGCCGTGGTCTTCGACCACCGCGACGGGATGCCCTCCCGGGAGACCCAGGGCGGCGCGCAGCCCGTGGCCTGGCTCACACGCCAGGGAGATCTGTACTTCCCCACCAGCCGGGGGCTGGCCCGCCTGGATGTCGGCGCCCCACCCCCATCGAGCCCTCCCATGCGCCTTCACAAGCTGAAGGCGGAAAGCGATGAGACGGTCCTTCCCGAAACGGATCCCATCGAGGTTCCGCCCGGAACCCACCGCTTCGAGATCTACTACACCGCCACCTCCCTGACGAGGGCGGACAAGGTGCGGTTCCGGTACCGCCTCGAAGGGCTGGAACAGGCCTGGAACGAGGTCGGAGACCGGCGATTCGCGGCGTACTCCAACCTTCCTCCGGGATCGTACCGGTTCGCGCTCCAGGCCTGGCGGCTGGACGAGGAGGGTCCGCCGCAGGAGGCGTTCCTCAGGGTGCGCGTCCATCCCTACTTCTATCAGCGGCCGGTCTTCTGGATCCTGGGTGCCCTGGGGGTGGCGGCCTTCGGGTGGTGGCTGCTGCGGCTGCGGCTTCAGCAGATGGAAGCCCGGTCCGCCGTGCTCGCCGAACGCAACCGCATGGCCCGGGAGATCCACGACCACCTGGCCCAGGGATTCACGGGTGTGATGCTCCAGCTGGAGGCCGCCGAGGCCAAGCTCAGCCGCATGCAGGGGGATCCGGCCCCCATCCTCACCCGTCTCGAACATGCCCGCAACCTGGCGGCCGCCAGCCTCCAGGAGGCGCGGCGATCCGTGATGACCCTGCGGCCGCGCCGGCCCGAGGGGACCGATCTCCTGGGCGCGTTGCACGCCCTGTCCGACCGCCTGCTGGCCGGCACCGATATCCTGGTGGAGCTCGCCCAGACGGGCCAGCCCCGCCGCCTGAACAACCATCTGGAGGAGGAACTGCTCCGGATGGCCCAGGAGGCGCTCACCAACGCCCTTCGCCACGGAAAGGCCCGGTGGGTGCGCGTGGTGCTCCAATTCGAAAGCCGCCAGGTGCATCTCAGCATTGATGACGATGGCCAGGGATTTGACCCATCCGCCGAGGCCACGGGGTACGGCCTGCGCAGCATCCGGGAAAGCATCAAGCAGTTGCGGGGCCACCTCGATATAGACAGCAGCCAGGGCCTGGGCTCCCGCATCATCATCACCCTTCCCACTCGGAGGTGGCGTCCATGACCACGATCCCGTCCGCAAAGATCCGCCTGCTCATCGTGGACGACCACCCCGTCGTGCGGGACGGTCTGGTGGCCATCCTCCACGAAGGCGAGCCTGACCTGGAGGTCGTGGGGGAGGCCGGTGATGGCAAGGAGGCCGTCGCCACCTGGCGGAGCCTCCGCCCCACGGTGACGATCATGGATCTGCAGCTCCCCGGCCAGACCGGCGTGGAGGCCATCCAGGCCATCCGCCGCGAGGACCCCGAGGCCCGCATCCTCGTGCTCACCACCTTCGACGGGGACGCCGATATCCAGAGGGCCCTCGAAGCGGGCGCCCGCGGCTACCTGCTCAAAAGCGTCCGCCGGACCATCCTCATCGAGGCCGTGCGGGCCGTGGCCGCGGGGCAGCGGTACCTGCCTCCGACCACCGCCGCCAGGCTGGTGGAGGCCATGGAATCCGAGCGGTTGACCGCGCGTGAACTCGACGTGCTCCGGCTCCTGGCCCAGGGGGAACGGAACCGCGAGATCGCGGATGCCCTGGGTCTCGCCGAGCCGACCGTGAAGATCCACGTGAACAACCTGCTCCGCAAGCTCCAGGCCAAGGACCGCACCGAGGCCACCGTGATCGCCCTGAAGCGCGGACTGATCCATCTCGCGCCCTAAGCGACCGCCGGGTGGCGCAGTGGAGGACTTGATGTCCTCCACGAAGCCGGGACCCGGCGAGGAGCTTATGCCACGCGACCGCCAGGTCCCGGCTAGGAGCTTATGCCACGCGATCAGAAGATCAGGCCTCCAGCACGCCCTGTATCTTGGCCAGCAGCTCGCGGGGCCCGTACGGCTTCTGGATGAAGCCCTTCAGCCCTTTGCCCGTGAATCGGCCCATGGCCTCCACCTCGTTGTAGCCAGAGCTGAGGATCACCCGGAGGTCCGGCTGGAGCAGCCGCATCTCGCGGAAGGCGGCCTCGCCCCCCATGTGCGGCATGGTCATGTCCAGCAGCACCAGGGCGATGGCCCCGTCGTGCCGCTGTACCAGGTCCACCGCCACCCGCCCATCATGGGCCTCCAGGACCTGGAATCCCCTGAGCTCCAGGGCCTGCCGGGCCACCGTGCGCACGGTCTCGTCATCATCCACCACCAGAATCACCCCGCTGCCGGTCCAGGAGGCCTCCAGCCCCTGGGCCGCGAGGGATGCGGCGGTGACGCCATGGGCCGGAAAGAGCACCTTGAACGTGGTGCCCTGTCCCACTTCGGAGTAGACGCCCAGGGCGCCCTTGTGGCCGCGGACGATGCCCATGATGGCCGAAAGGCCCAGGCCGCGCCCCGTGAACTTGGTGGTGAAGAAGGGTTCGAAGATGCGGTGCAGGGTATCGGCGTCCATGCCGCACCCGGTGTCCGTCACCTCCAGGTACACATACATGCCCGTGCCGGCGTCCTGGCCCACCAGCATCTTGCCCACGGCGGCCGGGTCGAGATACTGGGCCCCCGTGGCGATGGTGATGGCGCCCGACAGATCCCCGATGGCCTCGGCGGCGTTGATGACCAGGTTCATGATCACCTGCTGGATCTGGGATGCGTCCGCGGATACGGCCGGGAGGCCCTTGCGGAGATCAGGGTTCAGCACCACGGTCTTCGGAAGACTGACCTCCAGGAGGTGGAGCATCTCCTCCACCTGGGACGTGAGATCCAGATGCTGCACCACGAACTGTCCGCGGCCCGAGTAGGCGAGCATCTGGCGGGTGAGATCCGCCGCGCGCTGCCCGGCCTTCTGGATGGCCTCCAGGTTCCGCCGGGCCGGGTGCAGCGGATTCAGCTGCTCCAGGGCCAGCCCCGCGTGGCCGAGGACGCCCATGAGCAGGTTGTTGAAATCATGGGCAATGCCGCCCGCCAGCACACCCAGGCTTTCCATCTTCTGGGCCTGGAACAACTGCCGTTCCAGGGCGGCGCGCTCTCCCTCGGCCCGTTTCTGCGCGGTGAGGTCCCGCACGATGGCGTGGATGATGGGCTGGTCCCCGTGGTCCAGCCGCGTGAGGTCCACCTGGCAGATCGCCTCCCGGCCGCCGGCACACAGGAAGGTCCACTCGAAGCGCTCGTGGCGGCCCGCCAGGGCGCCTTCCATGTGATCCCGCCAGCCCTCGGCGCTGCCCTGGCCATCGGGCTGGCCCTCCGGACCGAGGGAGAGGGCCGGAATGCCGCCCATCCCGCTCCGGTCCATGCCGAACAGCTCGGCGGCCGCGGCATTGGCATCCGTGATGGCGCCCTCCGACATCAGCACGATGGGATCCGGTGACTGTTCAAAGAGAAGACGGAACCGCGCTTCCCCTTCCTCGAGGTCCTTCCGCGCGTGGAGGCGGTTCAGGACGAGGCCCGCGGCCTCCGCCAGGCTCCCCAGGGCCTTGAACTGATCGTCCGACACGCGGACATGGCCCTGGTCCCCGAAGGATCCTCCGCTGAGGGTGCCGACCACGTCCCCTTCATGCACGAGGGGCAGGCCCACGAGGGTCCGGAAGGGCCAGAGATCCATGTCGGGAAGATCTGGATGCCCTTCGCACCGGGGGATGTGGACGGGGCGGTGGTCCAGGTGCATCCCCACGAGCATGGGGCTGGCGTGGATGGGCACGGGGCGCCGGATCTCCTCGGGGGTTCCGAAGGCCTCGACTCCGGGGGTCCACCGGGTGGTGGTGGTGGCCCGGGCCAAGGGGTCGTAGCGGTTGAACCACCATTCGGGCAAAGGGGCCAGTGCGGCCGCCCACCGGAAGAGAATGGACACCAGGGCATCCTCCTCCGCCGCGCCCGCGAGATCCCTGACCGCCGCGGCCAGGTTCCGGGCCAGCCCTGCCGAGGCGTCCAGGCGCAGCTCCGCCTCGATGCGCTCCAGGGCCAGGGCCGCGATCCGCGCCAGGTTCTGCAGGATCGAAAACCGTGTTTCGCACGGGGAAACAGGGGCTTCGTCCTGGAATCCCACGGCGAAAAGCACGCCCGTGACGCGACCTTCGAAGACCAGCGGCAGGCCGAGCAGGCTTCTCAGGGCGTAGGCCTGGGAGATGGAAAGAGGGATCATCTCGGGAGAAGCCTGGGCGTCCTCCACGAAACACAATCGGTGGTGGTCGTAGACCTCCCGGGCGAACCCTGTGTCAATGATCGGGAAACCCAGTCCCTCGATCACCGGTCCGAACCGGGCCCGAAGGGAGGGGGTACACCCCGCGAGGGTCACCTTCCTCTGGCCTTCCTCTGTGACGAGGCGCCCCAGGAACCAGTGGGGCCCGGGCAGGATGGCCGCCGCACGGCCCAACAGGACCTGGAAGGCCTCCTCCTTCGTCCGGGTGAGGCTGAGGGCGTAGATCCCCTCCGCGACCGCGCTCAGCGGCCCGGTCGCGGGGGGCGGGGAAAAGGATGCGTCCAAGGATGTACCCGGTTCAGCGTGGCGGTATCTCTCTGGACTGTATCAGACGCGGGCCTGACCGCTCAGCGGGCAATTTCCACAGCGCGCAGCTCCCGCATGACCGTGACCTTGATCTGGCCGGGGTACTGCATCTCCCCTTCGATGCGGCGCGAGACATCCTTGGCGATCCAGTAGGCCTGGTCGTCGTTCACCGAGCCCGCGTCCACCATGATGCGGATCTCCCGGCCCGCCTGCATGGCGAAGCTCTTCTGGACGCCCTTGTAGCTGTTGGCGATGCCTTCGAGCTGTTCCAGGCGCTTGACGTAGGTTTCCAGCATCTCCCGGCGGGCTCCGGGACGGGCGGCACTGAGGGCGTCCGCCGCGGTGATGAGCATGGCCTCCACGGTGCGGGGTTCGAAATCCCCGTGGTGGCAGCTCATGGCGTGGATGACTTCCTCTTTCTCCCCGTAGCGCTGCATCAGCTGCATGCCGATCTCGATGTGGGTGCCCTCCACCTCGCGGTCAATGGCCTTGCCGATGTCGTGGAAGAGTCCCGCGCGCCGGGCCAGTCGGGCGTCGGCGCCCATCTCTCCGGCCATGTACTCGGCAATGCGGGCCACCTCCTTGGTGTGCTCCAGCACGTTCTGGCCGTACGAGGTGCGGTAGTTCAGGCGGCCCACGAGCTTCTGCAGCTTGGGATGGACATCCGGGAAGCCCAGCTCGATGCAGGCGGCCTCGCCGATCTCCTTGAGGTGCTGGTCCATGTCCACCTTGACCTTCTCCACCACCTCCTCGATGCGGGCGGGGTGGATGCGGCCATCGGCCAGCAGCTTGAGGATGGCCTGCCGGGCCACCTCGCGGCGGATGGGGTCGAAGCTGGAGACGACGATGCTCTCCGGCGTATCGTCCACGATGAGGTCGCAACCCGTGGCCTTCTCCAGGGCCCGGATGTTCCGGCCCTCGCGGCCGATGATGCGGCCCTTGAGGTCATCGCTGGGCAGCTGGACCGAGCTCACGGACTGTTCGGCCACCACATCGGAGGCCACCCGCTGGATGGCGGCGGCGATGGTCCAGCGGGCCTTCTTCTGGGCCTCCTCCTGCGCCTCTTCGTCAATGCGGCGCACCAGCTTGGCGGCGTCCATCTTGGCGGCATATTCGAGCTGCGCGGTCAGTTCCTTCTTGGCGTCTTCGCGGGTGAGCCCGGCGATCTCCTCCAACCGCCTGGCCTGGGCCTCCACCAGCTCCTTCGCCTCGACCCGCTGGGCTTCGAGCTTCTCCAGGTCGGCCTTGCGCTTGTCGGTCAAGATCTCGAGATCCTTGGCCTTCTGGTCCACCTGCTGGACCTTCTTGTCGAGGCCTTCCTCCTTGGTCTGGAGGCCCTCCTCCTTGGTCTGGAGGCGCTGCTCCTGCTTCTCCAGGTTCTTCTGGCGCTCCGTCAGCAGTTTCTCGGCCTCCTGGCGGGCCTGGAGGGCTTGCTCCTTGGCCTTGAGCTCGGATTCCTTGCGGAGGGACTCGGCATCCTTCGTCCCGCGCTCCAGGAGCCGCTGCGCTTCGCGCTTCGCCTCGTCCAGCAGCCGCTCCCGCTGGACCTTGGTGTCGGCCTCGGCCTTCGCCTGGGCCTGGGAACTGTCCAGGGCCGACTTCTGGGCCCGCACCGACATCAGGTAC
This sequence comes from Geothrix sp., assembly GCA_030681515.1. GTDB lineage: Bacteria > Acidobacteriota > Holophagae > Holophagales > Holophagaceae > Geothrix. The sequence goes on from JAUXSE010000056.1 coordinate 316,198, forward strand.
GCCACGGCGCCGGCCGCCAGGGCCAGGGCCAGGAAGATCCAACTGATCAAATTCATGGGCGACTCCAAGGAAGAGGATCCAAAGAGCCACCAGCACCCGAATTGAAAATCCCCGCTCAGTCGTGGAGGCTTGCCGAGTTCCCTAGCTTGTAGGGGGGAAACCAGAGTCCCTGGCTAAGGCGCGCCGTCGCGCGGAACGCACAGGACAGGGGGAAGGTTTCCCGAGTCGACTTACGGAACAAGAGCTTGGCCATGATCACGGGCCTCGCAGGGAAATCAGTCTCCGTCCTCGTCGAGGAGTGGCACGGGGGCGGAAGGTTCGTCCGGAACATCGTTCAGAAGCTTCGAAAGGGTCTGTTCCAGGTTGTGGGTGTGCTGGTTGGCTTCCTGTTCCAGACGCGCCACGCGGTGCGCCAGGTTCAGGGCGCCCAGGAGGTACCAGGACGGAGTGTCGAGGCCCTTCGGAACGCTTCCCCATCTTAGCTGGCATTGGGAGTCCATGTCCTGAAAGGTGTCTTCCAGGATCCTCACGGCCGCGGCCAGCCTTTCCGGGCTGTCCGTCTGGACCTGCAGGGACCGTCCCTGGACCGTCACCGTGACCGGCCGGGTGCCCGGCAAGGGGACCGGAGGCTTCATCCCAGGGCCTCCAGGGCCCGGAGGATCGCCGCCACCTGCTCCTTCACCGCCTCGCGGTCCTTCTCCAGTGCGGTCTTCCCGGCCTGGGCAGCCTCCAGCTGGGCCCGGAGGGACTGGAGTTCCTGACTCTCCGTCGCCCCGGCCGCCTTGAGCGCATCCAGCTCATCCCTCAGCTGGTTGCGCTGCTGGACCAGGGCCTGCATCTTGGATTCGAGCTGCTTCAGAAGGTCCATGGACTGGCTCCTAGGCTCATCTTACGCCCGGAGCTTCGCGCCGAGCGATTCCGCCGCGGCCAGCGCCGCCGCCACCCAGCCGTCCACCTCCTCGCCCACGAGGGTGCGGTCCGCCTGGAAGCGCATCCGCATCAGCCAGGCCTGACGGCCTTCCGGCAGGCCCTTGGAGCGGAACACATCCACGCATCGCAGGTCCTGGAGCGTGTCCAGAGGCAGGGCCGCCTTCATGGCCGCCGCCAGGGCCCCGTAGGCCTGGCCCAGGTCCACCAGGAGGGACAGATCCCGTTCCACGGCGGGGAAACGGCTGAACGGACGGAAGGCCGGGATGACCCGGGCTTCGGCCGGGGGCAGTTCCGAAACGGTAAGCTCGAATCCGAAGAGGCCCTCACCCAGGGAACGCACCTCCGGGAGACGGTCCCATCCCAGCTCCTGGGCGATTCCACTGAGGTCTGCCTCGCGCACGGGGCGAGCTGGGCTCAGGTAATCCTCCCCATCCAGGATGCCCCCCCAGGCCATGCCCAGGGTGAACCGCTCCACGGGGCCCTGGGGGGCACTGGCATAGGTGGGAGCGAGTTCGAAGAGGCGAACTTCCCGGGCGCCCTGGCGGAGGTTCTGCTCGGCGGCGGCGCGGAGGCTGGGGAGGAGCGACCCGCGCAACACAGAGTATTCCTGCCCCAGCGGGTTGACCAGGGTCCGGCCCTCGGCGGGATTCCCGGGAGCCGCGAAGGCGACGTCCGCCTCCGGGCTGATGAATCCATAGGTCACGGTCTGGTGGAAGCCCAGGTGGGCCAGGCGCCGGGCCAGGCGCTGCCGCTGGAGATAGCTCGGTGAAAGGGGTTCGGGCGGGCCTTCCAGGGGCGGCAGCACGGAGGGGATATGCTCGTAGCCCCTCAGGCGCAGAACCTCCTCGGCCAGATCCTCGGGAATGGAAAGGTCGTGGCGCCAGGTGGGTGGAATGACCCGAAGGCCTCCCGTTTCGACATCCACGGAACAGCCCAACCGCCTCAGTGCATCTGCCGCTTCAGCCAGGGACAACGGCTCCCCGGCCACGCGGGCCAGCAGGGTTTCCGTCAAGGGCACGGGTGCGCCGGCGACCGGCGCGGAGCCGACCGTCCAGGCACCCATCAGTCGGGCGCCGCACCAGGCGCGGAGCCGGTCCACCAGCAGATCCCTGGCGACGGGAGCCATGGCCGGATCGGCACCCCGCCCGAACCGGTGGGAGGCGTCCGTGTGCAGGCTGTGGCGCCGGGCCGTGGCGCGCACGGTCTTCGGATCGAACCAGGCGCTTTCCAGCAGCACGCGGCGGGTGGCTTCCGTCACCTTGGTGCCATCCCCGCCCATGACGCCCGCCAGGGCGATGGGGCCGGATGCGTCCGCGATGACGAGATCCTGCGCCACCAGTGTCCGCGTGACGCCATCCAGGGTCGTCAGCGTCTCGCCAGCCCTGGCCCAGCGGATGGCCACCGCGCCGCGAATGCGATCGGCGTCGAAGGCGTGGGTGGGGTGGCCGAACCGGTGCAGCAGTTCATTGGAGGCGTCCACCGCGGGCAGCCGTTTGGGCGTGGATTCCAGGGCCAGCAGGAAGGCCTGGACTTCCAGAGGGGTATCGCCCATTCCCAGTTCGAGGATGGCCGTGCTGTAGACGGGGCATGCGGGGGTTTCCAGCCGCACATCGATCCCCGGTGCTCCCTCGACCGCCGGGGACGCCTCAAGGGGTGCCAGCGGCTGCTGGAGCTTCGCCGCGAGCTCCCGGGCCAGGCCGCGGTGGGACATGGCGTCCCCACGGTTGGCGGTGATGTCCACATCCAGCGCCTCGGTGCCTTCCCGGGCGGCGACGCCATCCACGGGGAAACCAAGAGCGGCAAGCGTTTCACAGAGCCGGCGGGTGTCCAGACCTGCGGCTGCGGGGATTTCAGCGGCCAGGGCCTTCCGTTCGATCCACATCAGTCGAGCCCTCCCATGGCCTGGAGAAAGCGCTGATCGTTCTCGAAGAACAGTCGCAGATCGGGAGTCTGGCTCAGCATCATCGCCATGCGTTCCACACCCATGCCGAAGGCCCACCCGGACCACACGGTAGGATCAATGCCCGCGTAGGTGAGCACATTCGGATGGATGAGGCCCGCGCCCAGGATCTCCACCCAGCCCGATCCCTTGCACACACGGCAGCCCGCGGCGCCGCAGAGCGGGCAGCTCACGTCCACCTCGCAGCCCGGCTCGACGAAGGGGAAGTACGAGGGCCGCAGGCGGATCTCCGTGTGGGGTCCGAAGAGCGCCCGCAGCGCATATTCCAGGGTGCCCTTGAGGTGCTGCATGCCGATGCCATGGCCCACGAGCATCCCCTCGACCTGATGGAACATGGGGCTGTGGGTGGGGTCTATCTCATCCTTGCGATAGACGCGGCCGGGGGCCAGGAAGCGGATGCCGCCTCGCGTACCAAGTTCCGGCGCCACGCGCAGAAGCGTGCGCACCTGCACGGGACTGGTGTGCGTGCGGAGGAGCAGGTCCGGGTGCGCCGCCAGGTAGAACGTATCCGACGAGGCCCTTGCGGAGTGATCCTCGGGAATGTTCAGCCCGTCGAAATTGTGCGCCTCGGTCTCGACCTCGGGGCCCTCCTCCACGTGGAAACCCAGGGGCCGGAAGACCTCCACCAGGCGGTCCATGAGGCGGTTCAGCGGGTGGAGCGCCCCGCGGGCCGGCACGGGAGGCGGCAGGGATGGATCCCAGCGGTCGGCGAGGGCATTCAGATCCTTCTTCGCCGCTCCCAGCTCGGCCTGGCGGGTCTTCAGTCCCTCCTCCCAGCCCTGCTTGAGTCCGTTGATGGCGGCGCCCAGGTCGCGTTTCTGCTCCTTCGGGGCTGTTTTCAGCCGATCCATCAGCTTCGCGGCATGGCTGCCATCGCGGCCTACGAATTCACCTTTCAGGCGATTCAGCGAATCCAGGTCCTTGCACTCCGGCAAGAGGTTGTAGAAGTCGGCGGACCTCTTCTTCATCTCGCGCAGGACCATGGCTTCGCCCGGCCCGTCCGATTCCTTCGAACCGCGGAGGATCACCCCCCACCAGGCCAGCAGACCTTCCTCGTACTGTCTCTGCATCGAATCCATCGTGGTCTCAAAACAAAGGAAGGCCGCGTGAGCGGCCTTCCGGGTATCTGCGACGTGCTGCGTCGCGATCAGCCCTTGGCCACGGCCACGAGCTTGGTAAACGCCTCGGGATTGCGCACGGCGAGATCCGCGAGGATCTTGCGGTCCAGGTCCACGGAGGCCTTCTTCAGGCCGCCCATGAACTTGGAGTAGCTGGTGCCGTTCTGCCCGCAGGCGGCGCTGATGCGCACCACCCAGAGGCGGCGGAAGTCACGCTTCTTGACCTTGCGGTCGCGGTAGGCGTAGCCGAGGGCCTTCTCGACGGCTTCCTTGGCGGAGCGGTACAGGCGGGACTTGGCGCCGTAGAAACCCTTGGCGAACTTCATCATGCGCTTGCGGCGCTGGGCGCGCTTGAAGCCACGTTTTACGCGAGTCATGGTATTTCCTTTCCTCGAGGCAGCGCGTTCGGAATGGAACGGACTTTAGGGGCCTCATCGGGGGTGGCCTCAGCCACCGGGTTGAACCTTCGAGCTTAGCGCCGAAGGCGTTGAGAGACAACCTGCGCGCAGGCTGCGCCTGCGCGTAAACGGGGTTCCCGCAGGGAACCCCGCAAGGAACCCCGCAAGGAATCAGGCGTAGGGCAGCATGGCGGCCACAGCCTTGGAATCCGCCTTGGACACCATCCGGCCCATGTCCAGCTGCCGCTTCCGTTTGGCCGTCTTCTTGGTCAGGATGTGGCGCTGGTGGGAGCAGCCGCGCTTGAACTTGCCGCTGGCGGTCTTCTTGAACCGCTTCTGGGCGCCCTTGTGGGTCTTGATCTTGTAGCTCATGGGTTCCTCACTGAATCGGGGCGGTGGGTGCTTCGATGACTGGAGACTCGGGTTTGGCGGTCTTGGGCTTCTTCGGCGCTTTCGGCACTTCAATGATCCGGGGAGCGAGGATCGCGTGCATATCGCGACCATCAATGCCTGCCCCTTTCTCCACGATGGCCTTGTCGCCGACCCGGTGGATGACTTCCTCGATGATCCGGTAGCCGATATCGCGGTGGACGACTTCCCGTCCGCGGAACATGACCACCACTTTGACTTTGTCTTCTTCCTCCAGGAACCGCAGGATGTGTTTCACCTTGAAATCGAAATCGTGATCGTCGGTCTTGGGGCGGAACTTCACTTCCTTGACCACGATGTTCTTCTGCTTGGCCCGGGCTGCGTGTTCCCGCTTGGCTTCCATGAACTTGTACTTGCCGTAGTCCATGATCCGGCATACGGGTGGCTGGGCGTTTCCGGCCACTTCTACCAAGTCGAGGCCGCGCTCTTCCGCGATCCGGATGGCCTGGTGGGGAGGCATCAAGCCTAGCTGTTCGCCATCTTCTGAGATGACGCGGACCTCTTGGGCCCGGATGCCGTCGTTGATGCGGGTCTCGTTAGGACGAATGGTTCCTCCCCTAGTTGCACAAGGACGAAAAGTCTATCACTGGAGTGGATTCACGCCAAGCGCGGAAAACAGGGTCATCGCTGGCGGCTGCTGACTTCCTCGGCCAGGGTGGCCAGGAAGCCATCCAGGGCCTGCACCCCGAGATCGCCCCGGTGGCGGTGGCGCACGGACACGGTGCCCGCCTCGGCTTCCCGATCCCCGATGACCAGCATGTAGGGCACCTTGGCCAACTGGGCATCGCGGATCTTGGCCTTCAGGCTTTCGTTCCGGAGATCGAGTTCCGCCCGGAGGCCCCGCGCCTTCGCCTGGGCCGCGGCCTCGATGGAGAAGGCATGGGCGCGGTCGGTGATGGGCAGCACCGCCACCTGCACGGGGGCCAGCCAGGCCGGGAAGGCGCCGGCGGTGTGCTCGACGAGGATGCCCATGAAGCGTTCGAGGCTGCCCAGGATGGCCCGGTGCAGCATGATGGGGCGGCCCTCCGTTCCATCGGCGCGGGTGTACTTCAGGTCGAAGCGCTCAGGCATCATGTAGTCCACCTGGAGGGTGCCCAGCTGCCAGGGCCGCTTGAGGGCATCCAGAAGCTGGAACTCGATCTTGGGACCGTAGAACGCACCCTCGCCCGGGTTCAGGGTGTAGGGCATCCCGGCCTCGTCCAGGGCTTCCCCCAGGGCGCGCTCCGCGGCGTCCCAGATCTCATCGGAACCCAGGCGCTTCTCGGGCCGGGTGCTCAGGGCCACCCGCATTCCGCCGAAGCCAAAGGTGTCGTAGACCTCCTTCAACAGGGTCAGGAAGGAGGCCATTTCGGTCTTGACCTGTTCAGGCGTGCAGAACAGGTGGCCGTCGTCCTGGCAGAAGGTGCGCACCCGGGTCAGGCCGTGGGTCACCCCGCTGCGCTCGTAGCGATGCAGGCGCCCGAAATCGGCGTAGCGGATGGGCAGGTCGCGGTAGCTGTGTTTCTGGCTGCCGAACATGAGGCAGTGGCCCGGGCAGTTCATGGGCTTCAGCGCGTACTCGCGTTCTTCCGCGGTGGTGAAGTACATGTTCTCGGCAAAATTCTCATAGTGCCCGCTGGTCTTCCACAGGGCCACGTCGAGGATCTGGGGCGTAATCACCTCGCTGTAGCCGTACTTGAAGTAGAGCTCGCGGATATAGGTGACCAGTTCGTTGTAGACCTGCGTGCCCTTGGGATGGAAGAAGGGCGAAGCGGGCGCTTCGGGATGGAAGGAGTAGAGGCCCAGCTCCTTGCCCAGCTTGCGGTGATCGCGGGCCTTGGCCTCCTCCAGCCGCTTCAGGTGCTCGTCCAGTTCCTTCGGGGTGTGGAAGGCGGTGCCGTAGATGCGGCTGAGCATCGGATTCCGCTCGTCGCCCCGCCAGTACGCACCCGCGATGCTGAGCAGCTTGAACGCCTTCAGCTTGGAGGTGCTGGGCACGTGGGGCCCACGGCAGAGATCATAGAAATCGCCCTGCCGATAGCCGCCGATCCGTTCACCCGGGGGAATGCTGGAGACGATCTCGACCTTGAGCGGTTCTCCCATCGCCTGGAACCGCGCCGCGGCGACATCCCGGTCGAGGTCCTCGCGCACGACCTCGACGTCCTCGGTCACGATCTTCTGCATTTCGGCCTCGATGGCCGGCAGATCCTCGGGGGTGAAGGGCTTGTCCACCCAGAAGTCGTAGTAGAAGCCGTCCTCGATCACAGGGCCAATGCCCACCCGGGCGCCCGGATAAAGCCGTTTCACGGCGTGGGCCAGGAGGTGGGCCGTGGAATGACGGATCAGTTCCAGGCTCTCGGGGGCCTTGCTGGTGACGATCTCGACCTTGGCCCCATTCACCAGGGGGGCCTTCAGATCCGCCAGGCGCCCATCAACCTTGACGGCCAGGGCCGCTTCCAGAAGGCGCGCACCGATGCCCCCCGCCAGGTCGGCTCCAGTGGCGCCCTCGGCCAGTTGCCGGAGGGAGTCGTCTGGAAGGCGGACCTCAATGGCCATGGGTTCCTCGAAATTAAGAAGACAATTTTATCAGTAAAACGGCTCCGGGCCATCAATGGTGATGGCCCGGAGGGGATATAACGTCGCAGCGACCTACTTTTCCACTCCTGTGCAGAGCAGTATCATCGGCCCTCCAGGTCTTAACGGCCGTGTTCGGGATGGGAACGGGTGTGACCCCTGGGGAAAAACCGCGACGAAGGGTAGAAGGGTGAGA
>JAUXSE010000065.1 GCA_030681515.1 Geothrix sp.
ATCACCAGATGGGCATTTGCAATCCGAAGTGGCATGTCCATGAAGAACGAACGCAAATCAAACTTGAAATTGAGCGACTCATAGGCGGCCTTGACCGCTTCCATGTCTTCTGGGCGGCATTGTTGGGTGAGGCGCAAATTCTTGAGAACGGCCCGCGGCATTTCCGCCATAACCTTGGGCATGAACTCCGCAAAGAAGCGCGCCCCTTGGCTGCCGCCAAACACCAGCAAATTGAAGGTCTGGTCCGCACCCGTGGCGGGATAGGGCGAGGCCCGCTCGGCCATCACCAGGGCACGCACCGGATTGCCGGTCACCACCAGTTTTGCCTTTGCCCGCTCCGGAAGCTTCGCCAGTTTTGGGAATGAGGAGGCAACCGCATCAACAAAGCGCGAGAGGAAGCGGTTGGCCCGCCCCATAACCGCGTTCTGGTCATGCACGCAAGTCGCAATGCCAAGCTGCGAGGCGGCGATGATTGGTGGAAACGACGGATAGCCGCCGAAGCCTACAACCACTTCGGGCTGTAATCTTTTCAATATGGCCTTGGCCTGCTGCACGCCGCGAAATAGCCTGAGCAAGCGCCCCGGCAGCAGCCACGGCTTGGACAGCGAAATCGTCGTCGAGGGAACAATATGGGTTTCGATGGCTGGAAAGGCCTTGCCGTAATCGGCGACGCGCTCATCGGTGATCAGGTGGATGAGAAAGCCGCGCGCCACAAGCTCTTCCGCCAGCGCCTGGGCGGGAAACAAATGCCCGCCCGTTCCGCCCGCCGCCAGAACCACAACGCCGCGCCTAATCTCCACCAAACACCTCACTCATCGACTCATACTCATGTTGCAATGGGTTGCCACGTGGTTGAGGCCAGCGATACATGCGGCTGCCTGCGGCTGAAGGCCAGAACCATGCCCATGGCAAAGGCAACGCCGATAAGCGAAGATCCGCCATAGGAAATGAGCGGCAGCGTCATGCCCTTCGCCGGCAGCAGGGAGACATTTACCCCCATGTTGATGACAGCTTGCAAGCCGAAGACAATTCCCAAGCCGCTGAGGGCGATGGCGGGGAAGGGGTCAGGCACAATCTTCGCCCGCTGCAGGATGCGCATGACGACAAAGGCAAAGAGCAGCATCAGGCCGATGCAGGCTATCAAGCCGAATTCCTCGCCGACGACTGCGAAAGTGAAATCCGTGTGCGCGTCGGGAAGAATTTGCTTGGCCTGGCCGCCGCCAGGCCCCGTGCCCAGCAAGCCGCCATTGTGAAAGGCAGCGGTGGCCGTATCGACCTGGAAGGTGTCGCCCTTATCGGGATTCAAAAACCGGTCAATGCGCGAGGTCACGTGCGGAACCAACGCGTAAGCCGCCATCACGCCCGAGGCGCAGAGCCCTGCAAGCCCCAGAACCACAATCCACGGAATTCCATAGATGAGCAGCATGGTGCCGAAGGTCAGCACCACCAGCGCCGTCTGGCCGAAGTCGGGCTGCACAATGAGCAGGCCCACAAAAATTGCGAAAATCATGTAGGCGATGACATGCCCCGTCATATACGTTCGTTTCGTATGCTCCGCCAGAAACCACGCGGCAATAACCAGGAAGCTTGGCTTGGCAAATTACGAGGGTACCAAGCCA
>JAUXSE010000005.1 GCA_030681515.1 Geothrix sp.
CCCTGCACGAACCAGAAGGATCGGTGCCGCGTCTTGTGGCGCATCCCCAGGAACACAAGCCACGCCCCGCCCACCCCGCCGGCGAAACACAGCAGCCACAGCGTGTGCTCGCGGATCCGCCGACCGCCCGGCCGCTGCGCGGCGAGCTTGTCCCACGCATACGAGGCGGCGGTGGCCAGGTTGATGACCGCCAGCCAGCCGAGCAGCGGGACCGGCATCAGCGCGCGTACTCGGCCCCGCGCGTGGACGGTGGCCCGCTGCGCGGCGGCAGCGCCGTCCCCACCAGGTCCGCCACCGAGGTCACGCCACGGGAACGGCAGGCATCGGCCAGCTCATCGGCCAGGCGGACCGGCAGCATCGGGTCCGCGAGCGCAGCCACACCCACGCCCACGGCTGACGCTCCGCAGGCGAGGAGGTCCAGCACATCGCCGAGGGAGCACACCCCGCCGATCCCGATGACCGGCACGTCAACGACCTGGGCGATCTCGTAGACCGCCCGCAGGGCGATGGGCTTGAGCGCGGGCCCGCAGATCCCGCCGTACCCACTCCCGAGCGCGGGGGAGCGCCGGTCCGCGGAGGGCAGGAATCCCGGCAGCGTGTTGATCGCGCTGATGGCGTCGGCACCGGCCGACTCCACGGAGCGGGCCACGGAACGGATGTCCGCCGCGGCCGCCGAGAGCTTCGCGATGACCGGCAGGTCCGTGGCCCGCCGGACCGCGCTCACCGCCGAGGCCGCGGCGTCCGCGTCCATCGCAAACACGACGCCGCCGCGGCCGCCCCCGCCGCACGACAGGTTCAGCTCGATCCCCGCAACACCGGGGACCCCCTCCAGCCGCCGGACGATCTCCGCCAGCTCCCCCGCCGACTCGCCGCACACGTTCAGGATCACGGGCACCGGCCATTTCGCCCAGGTCTCGGCGTAGCGTTCCAGCACGGCGGCGATGCCCGGGTTCTGCAGCCCCACCCCCACGAGGAGCCCCGCCGGCACCTCCGCCAGGCGCGGCCCCGGGTGCCCGCTCCGGGGCTTGAGCGTCGTGCCG
>JAUXSE010000013.1 GCA_030681515.1 Geothrix sp.
GACGGCAAGGGCGAGATCCCGCGCACGAAGACCCGCCCGGTCGAGCGGATCGCCCCCGGCGTCATCACCCGCAAGGGCGTGGACACGCCCGTCCAGACCGGCATCAAGGCCGTGGACGCGCTGATCCCGATCGGCCGCGGCCAGCGCGAGCTGATCATCGGCGACCGCCAGACCGGCAAGACCGCCGTCGCCGTGGACACCATCATCAACCAGCGCGAGACCGGCGTGATCTGCATCTACGTCGCCATCGGCCAGAAGCGCTCCACCATCGCCCAGGTGGTGAAGACGCTGGAAGAGTACGACGCCATGAAGCACACCATCGTGGTGGCCGCATCGGCTTCCGAAGCCGCCCCGCTGCTCTTCCTCGCCCCCATGACCGGCGCCGCCCTCGGCGAGTATTTCATGTGGCACGGCAAGGATGGCCAGCCCAGCAGCAAGGACAACCCCGGCGGCCATGTCCTCTGCATCTACGATGATCTCTCCAAGCAGGCCGTGGCCTATCGCGAAATCTCCCTGCTGGTGCGCCGTCCCCCCGGCCGCGAAGCCTACCCCGGTGACGTGTTCTACCTGCACAGCCGCCTCCTGGAACGGGCCTGCAAGCTCAGCGATGAGCGGGGCGCCGGTTCCATGACCGCCCTGCCCATCATCGAGACCCAGGCCGGGGATGTGTCCGCCTACATCCCCACCAACGTCATCTCCATCACCGATGGCCAGATCTTCCTGGAAGGCGACCTCTTCAACTCGGGCGTCCGGCCCGCCGTGAACGTGGGCATCTCCGTGAGCCGCGTGGGTGGTTCCGCCCAGGTGAAGGCCATGAAGTCCGTGGCGGGCACCATCAAGCTGGACCTCGCCCAGTACCGCGAGCTGGCGGCCTTCGCCCAGTTCGGTTCCGACCTGGACAAGGCGACCCTGGCTCAGTTGAACCGCGGCCAGCGCCTGGTGGAGATCCTGAAGCAGGGCCAGTACCAGCCCATGCCCGTGGAAAAGCAGGTGGTCATCATCTGGGCCGCCACCAACGGCTACGCGGACGATCTGCCGGTGGCCCAGGTGCGCCGCTTCGAGTCCGAACTGATGGCCTTCCTCGACGTGAACGCCCCCGAAGTATTGCGCGGCATCCGCGATACCAAGGTGCTCAGCGACGACGCCAAGGCCCAGCTCAAGGCCCAGATGGCGGCCTTCAAGGAGACCTTCCAGGCCTCCCTGAGCCCGGTCGCGGAAGCCTAGTCCGGTGGCCGGTCTCCAGGACATCCGACGCCGTATCCGGTCAGTCAAGAACACCCAGCAGGTCACCAAGGCCATGAGCTTGCCTTACCGACCCCTTTCGGATTGGAGTAACTAGCCATGGCCGGCCTCCAGGACATCCGACGCCGTATCCGGTCAGTCAAGAACACCCAGCAGGTCACCAAGGCCATGAAGATGATCTCCGCGGTCAAGCTGCGGAAATCCCAGGAGCGCCTGGTGGCCCTGCGCCCCTACGCCAGCAAGATGATGGAAGTCGTCCGCCGCGTCGTGGGCCGCATCAAGGGTGATGCCGAGATCCAGCCGGGCCCCGCCGCCCAGGCCTTCCTGTCCCCCCGGGAGGAGAAGCGCATCCGCGTGATCCTCGTGGCCTCGGACAAGGGCCTGTGTGGCGGCTTCAACGCCAACGTGCTCAAGGCCGCCAACGCCTTCGTGTCCGAGTGCCCTTCCGAGATCGTCCACCTGGACGTGGTTGGCAAGCGCGCGGCCGAGTGGGCGCGGAAGCGCAAGCTGACAGCCGCGAAGGAATACCACAACCTCCCGCTGGCTGGCCTGCAATCCGTGGTCACGGAGATTTCCGAAGGCGCGACCGCCCAGTACCATGCGGACCAGATAGACGCGCTCTACGTGATCTACAACTACTTCAACAGCCCCATGTCCCAGACGCCCACGGTGTTCCGGGTGTTCCCCATGGAGATGGACCGGCGCGCCGAAGGCCGGGATGCCATCGAGGTATCCCACCTGCTGGAACCCGACCCCAATTCGGTGCTGGAAACCCTGCTACCCCGCTTCGTGGAGACGGAGCTGCTCCGCAACCTGCTGGAGAGCAGCGCCTCCGAGCATGGCGCCCGCATGGCGGCCATGGACAAGGCCAGCAGCAACGCCGGCGACATGATCGCCAGGCTGACCCTGACCATGAACAAGATCCGCCAGGCCAGCATCACCAACCAGATCATCGAGATCGTCTCCGGCGCCAACGCCTAGCTATTCGCCCATTCCTTCGTCGAGGTCCCCATGTCCAACACCCTTCAAGGCCGCGTGATCGCCGTCGTCGGTCCCGCCGTGGATGTCGAGTACGACAGCCACCTGCCCGCGATCATGAACGCCCTGCTCACGGACATCACCAATGCCCAGGGCGTCACCGCCTCGGTCACGCTGGAAGTGCAGCAGCACCTCGGCGAGAACCGCGTTCGCTGCGTGTCCATGCAGCCCACCGAGGGCATGGTCCGCGGCCAGATCGTGACGGATACCGGCAGGCCCATCCACGTGCCCGTGGGCCCCGAAACCCTGGGCCGCATCATCAACGTGGTGGGCGATCCCGTGGACGAGCGCGGCCCCATCGGCCACAAGATGACCCTGCCCATCCACCGCGAGGCCCCCAAGTACGAGGATCTGAACACCTCCTCCGAGATGTTCGAAACGGGCATCAAGGTCATTGACCTGCTGGAACCCTACGCGAAGGGCGGCAAGACGGGCCTCTTCGGCGGCGCCGGCGTGGGCAAGACCGTGCTCATCATGGAGCTCATCAACAACATCGCCAAGGGCCACGGCGGCTACTCCGTGTTCGCGGGCGTGGGCGAGCGGACCCGCGAAGGCAACGACCTCTGGCACGAGATGATGGATTCCGGCGTCATTGACAAGAACGACCTGTCGAAGAGCAAGGTGGCGCTCATCTACGGCCAGATGACCGAACCCCCCGGAGCCCGCGCCCGCGTGGCGCTCACGGGCCTCACCGTCGCCGAGTACTTCCGCGATGTGGAAGGCAAGGACGTGCTGCTCTTCGTGGACAACATCTTCCGCTTCACCCAGGCCGGCGCCGAAGTGTCCGCGCTGCTGGGCCGCATGCCCTCCGCCGTGGGCTACCAGCCCACCCTGGCCACGGAGATGGGCGAACTGCAGGAGCGCATCACCTCCACCAAGAAGGGCTCCATCACCTCGGTGCAGGCGGTGTATGTGCCCGCGGACGACTACACGGATCCCGCGCCCGCCACCACCTTCGCCCATCTGGACGCCACCACGAACCTCTCCCGCGAAATCGCGGCCCTCGGCATCTACCCCGCCGTGGATCCCCTGGCCTCCACCAGCCGCCTGCTGGACCCCCGCATCCTGGGCGACCACCACTACAACACCGCGATGCGCGTGAAGGCGATCCTGCAGAACTACAAGGAACTCCAGGACATCATCGCCATCCTCGGCATGGACGAACTGAGCGATGACCAGAAGCTCGTTGTGTCCCGCGCCCGCAAGATCCAGCGCTTCCTCAGCCAGCCCTTCTTCGTGGCCGAGCAGTTCACGGGCATGACGGGCAAGTACGTGAAGCTCGAAGACAGCATCAAGGGCTTCAGCGAGATCTGCGACGGCAAGTGGGACCACCTGCCCGAGCAGGCCTTCTACCTCGTCGGCACCATCGAAGAAGCCGTCGAAAAGGCTGAGAAGCTGGCCGCCGTTTAGTTTTGCTTTTCTTTACTCAGAATCCGCGTGAGCGGATTCTGAGCCTTCCCAAAGGCCCGTCATGTCTCAGACCATCAAACTGGAAGTGGTCACACCGGAGCGGCCCGTATTCTCGGCCGAGGTATCCGAGGTGCAGTTCCCCACGGCCTCGCGGGGCTACTACGGCGTCCTGCCGGGCCACACGCCCCTGATGACCGAGGTGGGCGATGGCCTGCTGTACTACATCCAGGATGGCCAGAAGCACTGGATCACGGTCTTTGGCGGCTTCGCGGAAGTGGGCCCCGACCGCGTCACCATCCTGGCCCGCGAAAGCGAGACCATGGACATGATTGACCTGGAGCGGGCCGAGGCTTCGCGCCAACGCGCCCTGAAACTCCTGAAGGAAGCCATCACCGAGCATGATCTGGAAAATGCCCAGGCCAAGCTCAACGCCAGCCTCATCCGCATCCAGGCCGCTGGCCATCCCTCGGGCCACGGATTCTGATCTTTCCCTTTGGGGAGGCCCCTTTCAGATGACGCGATCTCCAGCCTCCCGAACGGATGCGCCGAGGGTGATCCAGGCTGATCCAGCCCAGCGGAGCCGGCCTTGAATGACTTGCCGATCCTCGATCCCCGGCCCCTCCGGGATCTCCTCGATATCGGGGCGGGAATGGAACTGGTGCAGGAACTGGTGGGGCTTCTCAAGGAGGACGCCCCGCCCCGCCTCCTGACCCTGCGGGCGGCGGTGGAGGCCGCGGACGATGAGACGGCGGTCCACGAGGCCCATCAGTTGAAGGGGGCCCTGGGGAATCTGGGGCTCCAGAGGTTCGCGGAGCTCGCGGCCCAGGTCGAGGCCCACGTCCACGCGGGCCGCCGGGACTCTGCCCGTGCGCTGGCCGAGTCGCTCCCGGCCGCCTACGAGGAGGCCCTGGCGGCGCTCCAGGAGGCGTTCCCGAAGGCCTGATCCTCCTACCAGACCAGCCGCTCGTCCTGGGCCAGCAGGCTGACGCGGGCATCACCCAGGGCCTCAAGTTGCGGCAGCATGACGGCCTTGTCGCCGGGGGTCAGGTGATAGATCCGCACCGGGACGTCGCGCTCGAGCTTCCTGAGTTCCGCGCCCAGCCTGGCGGGCGTGAGGTGCTTGGAGGCCTCCGCCAGCCGGGCCTGCTCGTTGGGGAAGCTGGCCTCGGCGATGACCAGCCGCAGGTTGGGCGTGGCGTTGGCCACCTCCCAGATGCGGTCCGTCTCAGCCGTATCACTGGTGAAGATGAAGGCGTCCTTGCCATCGTCCACCTTGTAGCCCACGCAGGGCACCAGGTGATTCACGCGGATGGGCGTGATGCGCATGCCGCAGACGTGATACGTGCGCTCGGGCTCGATTTCCGTGTAGCGGATGGTGGGATCGTTGGGGCTGGGGATCACGCTGAAATCGGGCCACAGCTCGTCATTGAAGAGGTGGCGGCGCAGCACGTCCAGGGTCTCGGGCAGGGCATGGATCTCCACGGCCTCGTGGACGTGGCCGAAGATGTTCTTGGTGAAGAAGGGCAGGGTGCAGATGTGGTCCAGATGCGAGTGGCTGATGAAGACATGCTGGATCTCCACCTGCTCGGCCACCGTCAGGGCCGCCGTGATGGATCCGGCGTCAATGGCCACGCAGCCATTGACGAGCAGCCCCGTCAGGCGCTCACCATCGGCTTCCCCGCCGCTGCAGCCCAGGATCCGGAGTTCCATCGTCCCTCGGAGAATGAGCCTTCATCATACGGAAAAGGGCGCCGGAAGGCGCCCTTTTCCCAAGGCAAGGATGGTGGTCAGAAGCGGATGCCGCCGTAGACGCCGATCTGCATCTTGGGGGCATGGGCCTTCAGGCTCACAGCATCATCGGGCCCGAAGTACTCGGCCGTGCTGGGGCTGGTGCTGGTGAGGGGAAGGGCCACTTCGAGGCCGATGAAGGGCTTCACGATGGGGGTGGGAAAGGCGAATCCCACATTGGCCCGGGCCCAGGGGCGGCCGTAGGTGGTGGAGATGTCGGTGAGGGGGCCCTTCACTCCCAGGGACTCCGACCGGTATTCCACACCAGCGCCGATGGCCACGAAGGCCTTGAAGTTGAACATGGCGCCCACGGACCAGTGCTTCTGGGTGAAATCAAAGCCCGGTACAGCCGTGCCATTCACCTCAATGCCCGTCTTGGATTCGGGCTGGTATCCTGCGGTCACCTGCAGAAGGGCGGGACCCAGGTCCACCAGACTGTACCCAAAGCGCACGCCAGCGACGGTCTTCTTGGCGGGCTCGGCAGTCAGACCGGCATCCGAGAAGCTCTTGTAGGACTGCTGGCCGATGAAGAGGCCGGCTTCGAAGCTCTGGGCGCTCAGGGGCGCGGCCACGAGTAACAAGGGGAGGAGTGTTTTTTTCATAGCATCTCCTGGGTATGGGGCAAGCGTAGGGAACCATCCTGACGGGCGAGGAAGATCCAGTCAATATCGTCACAGGAAATATTGAGTTCCGGGGGATGATTTACCCGCGACTGCCTTTGGATCCACCCGGCGGCTTGATACCCTCGCTTCATGCGGGCCCACCTGCGTTTCCTGATTCTGGACGACTTCGACCCCGATACGGGGGAGCTTGCCCTGCGGGTGGCCTTCCAGCCGGGGGCGGACCCCGGACTGGAGCTGATCCGGCTCCGGCTGCACCTGGGACGGGCGGGGAACCCGCTGGATCCCCTCAGCCGCGAACTGCGGACCCACGTCCAGATGCCCGTGCCGCCCCTCTGGGAGCATGGGCTCAAGACCATCGTCCATGCCATCGAGGAGGAATTGGGCGGTCCCGAAGGGCGCCACGCCCTGCGGTATCTGTGGGTGCGGACCCAGCTCCTGCACCCCGCGGATCCGGCCCGCTCCACGCCCAACCATCCTGTGGCCCGGCAGGTGGAAGTGCTCCGGGACTGGGCGCACCGGCTGGATCAGGAGGGCCAGTCCCTGCGGGCCGCGGAGATCCTGGACCGGCTGCTGCTGCTGGCCCCGAAGGATGTCACCAGCCTCGCGTACCTGGCCGGTTTCTTCCGGGCCCAGGGCATGGCGGAGGAAATGGCGGCGGTGGCCGAGCGATGGATCAAGGCCGAGCCCGGGCGCGTGGAGGCGCGGCTGCGCCATGGGGAGGGCCTGCTGCGCCTGGGCCGGACCCAGGAGGCCCGCGCCGCGTTCGAGGCGGTGCTGAAGGTCCATCCCGTCCATCTGCTGGCGCACCTGGGCATGGCCCAGGCCTTGGGGCTCATGGGCGGCAATCCCTTTCCGCATCTGGACGCGGCCCAGGAACTGGATCCCGCGGCCACGGCCTCGGTGCTGCGGGAGACCTACGACTACCGCCTGCTGGCGCCGCCGCCGGGGGATCGGAACCATGGCCTGGAGGAACTGCCCGCCCTGCTCGGCGTGTCCGGCGCCGAGGTGCAGGACTACCTCCAGTTCCTGGGGCTGCCCCTGGCCGGGCCCGGGGGGGGCGTGCGCGAATCGGAACTGGCCCGCTGGGTGGGCATCATGAACCGTTTCGCCCTGCTTCCGGGCGGACTGAACTGGTCCGCGCCCACGCCGAGGCGGCTGCCGGAACTGGCGTAGGACAGGCTTCGGGCTCCGGGCTTCAGGCTTCAGGAAAAGAGGGGCCGTAGGGTTGTGAGCGACCGCCCAAAGTTGCCTGGTCCAAAATAAAAAAAAGGTGCGGCCTTCAGGCCGCCGCCGATCTTTCCTGAAGCCTGAAGCCTGAAGCCTGAAGCCTGAAGCCTGAAGCCTGAAGCCTGAAGCCTGAAGCCTGAAGCCTGAAGCCTGAAGCCTGAAGCCTGAAGCCTGAAGCCTGAAGCCTGAAGCCTGAA
>JAUXSE010000014.1 GCA_030681515.1 Geothrix sp.
GCAGGCTGGCCACCCATAACTGCCACTTCCCCACTTTGGCAATGCTCATCGAAACCGTTGAGGAATGCTTCGCTGGTTGGCACAAGCCCAACATCATCCTTCGGCGATTATGCGGCATGAATTAGGACGCTATGTTTAGAACCCTGAACCTCGTAGCGATGGACATGGTTTTCAGTCCCCTCACAAATCGTCTATACGCCAGCATTCCAGACCTTTCTGGGGGTTCGTCGGATGCCATCGTCGTTATCGATCCAGACACTACAGCCATCGTGGGCAGGGTTCCCGTGGGAAGGGGAGCAAACGCCATGGCCCTTTCCAGTGATGGTGGAACGCTATACGTGGAACTGGCCAATCTTTCCTCCATCCAGAAAATTGACCTTCGAACGAACGTGGTCTCTGCCCCCTTTCCCATTTGGGGAGGTGACTCGACGCAGTCTGTCGGATCCATGGTGGTGCTACCGGGCCTGGCCGATTCCCTCGCGGTTGCAAGGGTCTTCAGAGGGCCGGCGGGCGGAGCGCCCCTCGGTGTGACCATCTATGACAACGGAATTCCCCGACCTGTTTCCTTCTCCGATAACAACCATCTCGTCGGCGTAATCCAGGTGGGAACCAACCCCGACCTGCTGTACGGCTACAACAACTATTCAGGGGAATTCGGACTCTGCACCCTCGATGTGAAGCCTACTGGTGTGACTCTCCTGGATAGCATGCCTCAAGCGGCGGGTGGCTTCTTCCAGGAGATGACCTACTCGGAGGGCAATCTCTACTTCACCACGGGGGAAGTCGTCGATGCCATGGACCTCACCCGCAAAGCCTCGTTCTACGGGGGTGGCGCTGTATTGCCTGACCCAGCCTCAGGCCTCACCTATTTCGCAACCACCGATGGCAGGCTCAACCTCTTTGATTCTGCAAGCCATACGCCTGCTGGCTACATCGAGCTCAACTTCACGGCTTATAAGCTGGCCCTGACAGGAACCTCGGGACTTGCCCTCCTCGGAGACGGCCAGATCCTGTTCCTACGAACCCCGCTTCCCCGAATTCCCAGCTTCTCAGCTTCTCGCGGCGAAGTGGCCCCTGGCCAATCCGTGTCACTGCAATTTGAAACCATTGGGGCATCCTCACTTTCCATGAACTGGATGGGCACTTCTGGCAACTGGGGGCTCCTGGGTCCCATGCCAATGAACGGCATGACCCAAGTACAACCCGCCCAAAACACCAGCTACATTCTTAGGGCCTCCAATGGAGAAATCTGTGCGAGCGCTCGGATGAACATCGTGGCACAACCTGGATTGGCCCAAGCCAGCATGGGCCTGAATGCGAACGACATCGTCTACAGCCCACTGACGCAACGATTCTATGCCTCGATTCCAAGTCGCGCCGGAAAGGGCGGAAACACTCTGGCCACCATCGATCCATCAACTGGCGAAGTCATCTCACGCCTTTCGGTGGGGTGCGAGCCGGGCCAGCTGGCTTTGGCAGACGACGACCGGACTCTTTATGTGGCCCTTGGATCTGTGGGAGCCATTCAGCAGGTGGATGTGGTAACCAACACATTAGGCCCCCTGTTGAGGCTCGAGGCCGACCCAACCCGCGGGCCGAGGTACCCCTTGGCCCTCGCAGCTATGCCGGGTTCTCCAAACTCGCTTCTGGTGTCCAGAGTCTTCGCTGGAATTTATTCACCCGCCGGCGTGGCCATTTATGATGCCGGCGTGGCCAGACCAATTGTGGCGAGCGAGAATGCACCCATTGATTGGTTCCAGTTCTCTGCCAATGGAAAAACCATCTATGGCGTTGAGGAGGAAGCCGGCAGTCGTACCAACTTTATGAGCTACTCTCCCTCAGGGGTCATCATCGAAAGCGGCATCACTACGCCCCCCTACCACTGCATCTACGCCTCAAACCGCCTCTATTTCCCATTCGGGTACATCTATGACGCCACCACCGGCAATCAGCTCCAGGCGAATCAACCACCCCTGACCAATGCACCAGCGGGAGCCGTCCTTCCGAATGTCGCGGCCGGGCTGATCTATTACGCCTCGAATGGCTCGCTCCAGGCCTTTGATGTGAATGGTTTTGCACCCAGAGGAAGCTATCCGCTCGGCTATCAGTTCATCAGCAATGAAGTCGGTGATCGACTGCTTCGTTGGGGCCAGGATGGCCTCCTCCTCTTGAAGCAGGGTGGTCTCTCGTTCCCGGGCGTATTGGACCGGAGTGGTCAAATTTTCATTTTCAAAACCACCGACATCAAATAGCCAGACCGCGGAACGGGGCCTTGGAATAGACCACCCAGGACTTGTGAGTGGCGAGGCTGGCCATGAGGCGGTTGAAGGCCTCCTGGTTCAGTTCGGGGAACACACCCTTCCGGTAGAGCTTCCGCAGGGCGTCCAACATCTTCCCCCGCAGAAGTTGGCCCATCACCTTCACGGGGAACAGGAAGTCCTTGCGGGTATGGACGAACCTCTGCCCATCGAGCGAAAGCCCGCCTGCTGTGACCAACACGTGGATGTGCGGATGGAAGTGCAGTTCCCGTGTCCAGGTGTGCAGCACCATGGTCTGGCCCAGGGTGGCCCCGAGGTGGGTCCGGCCCAGTTCCAGCAGCAGCTCACTGACGGAGCGGAACAGCGCGGTATAGACCTCCGTCGGGTGCCGCATCGCCAGGGGCCGCAGCTCCGATGGCGGGGTGAACACCACATGGAAGTGCCGGACCGGCAGGATCCGCTCGGCCCAGGCATCAATCCACTTCTGCTGGGCCAGGGCCTGGCATTTGGGACAGTGGCGGTTTCGGCAGGAGTTGTAGACTGGATGCTCCCGCCCGCAGCCCGTACAGACCTCCAGATGGCCGCCGAGGGCGGCGGTGCGACAGCGGCTGATGGCCGTGAGGACGCGCTTCTGTGACCGGGTCAGGCGATGCTCCGCCTCCAGTGCCCTTCGGTGCAGCCTCACGATGCCCGCGATGTCGAAGCGTGGACGGGCAAAGCCCACGGCATTACATGGTCAGATCCTCCAGGGGGCTTCGCACGGCGGCGATCTGGCTGGGCGACACCTGGGTGTAGATCGTCGTGGAGCGGATGCTCTCGTGGCTCAGCACCACCTGGATCTTTCGCAGGTCCGTGCCGTGCTCCAGCAAGTTCGTGGCAAAGGAGTGCCGGAGCATGTGGGGCGTCACCACCTTCCCAATGCCCGCCACGGCGGAGGCGCAGAGCAGCGCCCGGCGGGCCGTCTCGTGGCAGAGGGGCCGACCGCCTTTCGTGGTGAACAGCCATGGGCGAGGCGGACGCTCATGCTTGTAGTAGGCCTTCAGAAGCCCGTAGAGCTTCGAATGCATAGGCACCAGCCGCTCCCGGCCACCCTTGCCATGCCGCACGTGGATGACCTGCTGCATCGAGTCGATGTCGGAGGTCTGAAGTTGCGTCGCCTCGGAGATCCGTAGGCCCGTGGCGTAGATCAGGGCAAAGAACACGCGGTACTTGGCCACAGTGAATCCGTCCAGCACCCGCTGGACCTCGGCGGGACTCAGCACTGTGGGTAGGGGCGAGTCCTTCCTCGGCATCGAGATGAAGGCCACCTTCTCCGGCTGCCCCAGCGTCAGCCCGTAGAGGAACTTCAGCGCCGAGTAGTGGCAGCGCAGCCGCTCCGGCCCGATGGGCTGGGTCCGGAGGTGGTCAACCCAGCGCCGGATGGCCTCTTGCTCCACCTCCGCCAGGTCCGCCCCGAGGAACTCCTCGAAACGCCGGACCGATGCCAGGTATTGCTGAATGGTCCCTTTGGCTCGGTCTGCCATTTGCAGATCCCCTTCCAGCCGGGACAAAGATAGACTGACTGCCTTCATGCATTACCCCCTTGGTCATGGGCGGTGCTCATTCACCGCGATGACCAAGGGGCCTGCTTTTACCCTTCCGCGCTGGCCGTCTTTATCGACCGGCCTGCCGATACGACCGTCCCCCGCCGCGGAGCGGCTTCGTTCAACTGGCCGCGTTGAGTCCATCCGTACTTTTCTGTGTTTTATTTCTGCATTTCGGACCACACTCCAACCCCAATGCCGCTCGGTCTCGCCGCGTCGTGAAACACGGTATGGGTGGCCTTTTTGTAGTCACCGATTCCCGCTTTGTTGATATCCATGAAGACCTGGGGATTGCGGTCCATGAGGGGGAACCAGGTGCTTTGGAGCTGCACCATGATGCGGTGGCCCTTCTGGAAGGTGTGGAAGATATCGTTCATGGACCAGGCCACGCGGGTGGGCTGGCCGGGGGTGAAGGGCGTGGGGGCCTCCAGGCTGTCGCGGAACTTGCCGCGCATGACTTCGCCGCGCACCAGCTGCTGGTAGCCGCCCATGGGGTTGGGGGCGCGGTTCCAGGGCGAACCGCCCTCCTTGAAATCCGGGTTCTTGAACTCGTCCGGATAGACATCAATGAGCTTGACCACCCAGTCGGCGTCGGTGCCCGTGGTGGCCACGAAGAGTTCGGGACGCAGGGGACCGGCGAAGGTCAGATCCTCCGCCAGGGGTTCCGTCTGGAACACCAACACGTCCGTGCGCCGCCCGGCGAAGCGCTGATCGGCGGTCATGTATTCCTTGGGCATGCCGATGGCGATCTGTTCGATGAAGGGGACGGGCTTGGCGGGGTCGGAGAGGAAGGTGTCGGCGCCGCCCTCTGGCGAAGGCGGCGTGAGGGAAAGACTCCCGTTGGGTTGGAAGAAGAGCTTGGCGTCCCTGGCTTGTTTCGGGGGCCAGGCATCGAGCTTATGCCAGCAGTTGGCGCCGGTTTCGAAGACGGTGGCCTTGGCGAGATCAGCATTCTTCGCTTCCTTCAGGTGGTGCATGAAGAACGGAAACAGCACCTCGGCCTGGAACCAATCGGAGGTATCGGCCCCGAACTGAACGGGGCCCAGATGGTCGCCCTTGCTGCGTTCCCAGCCCCCGTGGAACCAGGGGCCCATGACCAGCCGGCTGTCCGTGGCGGGGCTTTGGCGGCCCAGGGTCTGGAACACCTGGAGGGCGCCGAAGAGGTTCTCCGCGTCGAACCAGCCGCCCACGGTGAGCACGGCGGGCTGCACGGCCTTCAGTTGGGGGCGCAGGTCGCGGGTCTGCCAGAAGGCGTCGTAGTTGGGATGGTCCAGCATCTCGTTCCAGAAGGGCACCTCCTTCGTGTACTGCCGGGTGGCGGCGGTGCTGCCGAGGCGCAGGAACCATTCGTAGCCATCCGAGGTGCCGTGCTTGAACCCGGTGGGCCACGCCTTGGTGGGGGCGGGCCGGGGCCGGCCGAAGCTCGCCATGAAGTTGAAGGCGTGGGGCAGCCAGAGGGCGCCGTTGCGATGGAAATCGTCCCCCTGGAACCAGTCCACGATGGGCGCCTGGGGGGATACCGCCTTGAGGGCCGGGTGACCCGATAGCGCGCCCAGGGCAGCGTAGAAGGCGGGGTAGCTGATGCCCCACTGGCCCACGCGACCGTTGTTCCCATCCACATGCTTGAGCAGCCAGTCCAGGGTGTCGAAGGTATCGGTGCTTTCGTCCACGGCCGCGCCGCTCACGGCCCGCTGGGGCCGCATGTTCACGAACTCGCCCTCGGACATCATCCGGCCCCGCACATCCTGGTAGACGAAGATGAAGCCCTCCTCCTGGAACCGCGGGGAGGGCCCCAGGTGCGAGGGGTAGGCCGTCTCGCCGTAGGGCCAGACGCTGTAGGGCGTGCGCTGCATGAGGATGGGATGGGTGCGGCCGGTGTCCTTCGGGGTGTAGATGGCCGTGAAGAGCTTCACGCCATCCCGCATGGGGATGAGGACCTCGCGCTTGGTGTAGTGTTCGCGGAGCCCCTCGGTCGGGGCCTCCGCCTGGGCCCGCGGGGCCGGCAGGAGGGGACCCCCCCAGCCCAGCAGCGCGAACAGCAGGACCGGGACGCGCAGGATGCGAAGGGAGGTCATGGGGACTCCGGGAAGGTAGCCTCATAATAAGGGGTATCTCCGGAAAGGCGCAGCTCGAAGCGGCTCCCGTTCCCCTTCCCCTCGACGGGGAGACCGGCTTTTGGTGAACTGGAGGATGCGCCCCGTGCGGGCCCCCATCCCCACCCTGGAAAAGCACCCCATGACCCTTCCCGATGTCCGCCAGCCTGCCGAATGGGAGATCCACAGCCGCTGCTGGCTGGCCTGGCCCAGCCACGGCCACCTCTGGGGGGTCAACCTGGCCCCGGCCCAGGCGGAATTCGCGGCACTGGGCCGGGCCATTGCCGAGGACGGTGGCGAGGCCCTCGATCTGCTGGTGCAGGACGCCGCGGCCGAAGCCGAAGCCCGGGCGGCCCTGGCGCCGGTGATCGGGCAGGCGCGGTGCCATCGCGTGCCCGTGGGGGATATCTGGCTGCGGGACACGGCGCCGATCTTCGTGAAGGATGGAACAGGTTCCCTCCAGGCCGCCTGCTTCCGGTTCAACGGCTGGGGCGGCAAGCATGTGCTCGCTGGCGATGAGCAGGTCGCGGATCGCGTGGCGGGACTGAGCGGCATGCCCCGCCGCGACCATGGCTGGATCCTGGAAGGCGGTTCCGTGGAGGGGGATGGCGAAGGCACCGTCCTCACCACCCGCCAATGCCTGCTCAACCCCAACCGCAATCCCGGCATGGATCAGGCCGATGTCGAGGCGGCCCTGCGCCGGGACCTCGGCGCCGAGAAGGTGCTGTGGCTGGACGAGGGCCTGATCAACGATCACACGGACGGCCATGTGGACACCCTGGCCCGCTTCGTGGCGCCCGGCGTGGTGGTGTGCATGGAGGCCCGGGCTCCCGGCGATCCCAATGCCGCCACCCTGGACCGCATCGCCGCGGATCTGGCGGCCTTCACCGATGCGCGGGGCCGGAAGCTCCAGGTGGTGCGCATCCCTTCGCCGGGCCTGGTGCGGGACGAAGCTGGCGAGCCCATGCCCGCCAGCTTCGTGAACTTCTACATCGGCAACCGCAGCGTGGTGGTGCCCACCTACGGCACGTCCCATGACGGGGCCGCCGTGGCGGCCCTGGCACCCCTGTTCCCGGGGCGCCGGGTGGTGGGCCGCTCCGCCCGGGCCATCCTCAGCGGGGGCGGCGCCTTCCACTGCATCACCCAGCAGCAGCCGGAGGTTCTGTGAACCCGACGAACAGCGTCCGCGTTGCCGCCACCCAGTGCGCCTTCACCAGCAGCCTTGATGAAAACGTGGCCCGGGTCGAGGCCCTGGTGCGAGAGGCCGCCGCCCGGGGCGCCCAGGTGATCCTGCCCTCGGAGCTGTTCGAGGGGCTCTACTTCTGCCGCGAAGAAAAGGACGCCTTCTTCGACTGGGCGCGACCAGCCGAGGGCCATCCCACCATCACCCGGTTCCAGAAGCTGGCCCAGGAGCTGGGCGTGGTGATCCCGGTCTCCTTCTTCGAGCGGGATGGCCACGCCTTCTACAACAGCCTGGCCATGGTGGACGCGGATGGCGCCGTGCTCGGCGTCTACCGCAAGAGCCACATCCCGGACGGACCCGGCTACGAGGAGAAGTTCTACTTCCGGCCCGGCAACACGGGCTTCAAGGTGTGGGACACGCGCTTCGGCAAGCTGGGCGTGGGCATCTGCTGGGACCAGTGGTACCCCGAATGCGCCCGGGCCATGCTGCTCCTGGGCGCGGAGATCCTGCTGTATCCCACGGCCATCGGCACCGAGCCCGAGAACCCTGGCCTGGATACCAAGGATCTGTGGCAGCGGGCCATGATCGGCCACGCGGTCTCCAACGTGGTGCCCGTGGTGGCCTCCAACCGCGTGGGCCTGGAAGGCGGCCAGACCTTCTACGGCCATTCCTTCATCGCGGACCACCGCGGCGACAAGGTGGCCGAACTGGGGCGGACGGAATCGGGCGTGATCACGGCGGAACTGGATCTCGACGAGATCCGGCGGAACCGGGCCTCCTTCGGCTTTTTCCGGGACCGGCGGCCGGACCTCTACGGGATCATCTCCCGGGCCTGAGCCTCGGGGACTCACCACGGAGGCACGGAGATACGGAGACACGGAGACACGGAGGACACAGCGGAATCTCAGCGCGGCCCGGGCTGCAACCAAAGAACTGATTCACCGCCAGGAGGCACCCGGCCACGGAATGACCCTCGAAGTTAGAGCAAGGCAGCTCCCCGACGAATCGGTTGTCATGCGGGGCCAACCCGCGAATATCAGACTGATCAACCGTCAGAAAGCCGTCCGTTCTGCTCCCCACACACTGCTGAACAAAAAAAATGGCTGGCAACCTTGACTGGCCAACACATATCAGCTTCATTCGGAGCCATCAGGAGCACGCCATGTTCGCAACGTTCTTCCTGGCCATTGGAGCACTGTTCTTCTGGATGGTTTTCAAAGGTTTCTCCGAACAGGAAATCAAAGGCCGTGGATGGGGGCTCAACATTCGGATATACCACCGGGACAGTGAACCCATCATGTATTGGGTAACATTTGCGTCTTATCTGGTCTGCGCCATCTGGTCCACAGTATTCGGCATTCTCATGGCACTAAAACTGCTTTCCAATCATGCCGCCTAACCTTCCGCTCAACTCGGACCCCGTCTGCATGGCCTTCCGCTTTTTCTTTTCATTCGTCTTTCTCGGCTTCGTTCGGCGCCTCGGTGCAGGTTGGGCCGGTTTACGGTATTCGTTGGCCGCCGTCAATCACTCAGGAGTTCTCTTGCTCAAGGCACTTCTGCAAATCACATTCTGCTTTGTCCTGCTCGACGGTTGCGTTTCGAATCCGAAGAGTCAGAGTGACCCGGTTCCAACTGTCCGGTTGGGTGATCCTTTGTTCGCAAAAGACGCGCCTAGGCTCGTTTCCTATCGAGACATAGAGCTTTCATACCAGCCACCAACTCCTCCCTACCCACAACAGGCTTTGGGTGAGGGTATCCAAGGTGAGGTGCTCGTAGAGGTCTGGGTGGATGCGAAGGGTACCCCTACGAGATCCACAGCACTTCTTGGGCCGAAAGAGCTTCGCCTGGTCGCAGCTGACTACATCCTCGGATGGCGCTTCAAACCGTATCCTTTTGAAGGCTCACCTATCCCTACGAGGTTCCGCGTCTCGATGCCGTTCCGCCTGTTTCGTGGCGATGTGGGTCCGTTCCGACGTCTTCCCAAAGGGCTCGAATATTGACATCCGTGCGGCTAACCTCCCGCTGAACCGGGCCAGTAGGGCTGCCCATATGCTGATGGACCCAGGAACCATTCTTTTTCTCCTTCCACCCAACAGACAATGGGACAGAACTCGCGCCCTGGAGCCTCGCCGTGCTAAAGCCCCTCGCCCTTCTCGCAGCCCTGGCGTTGGTCATGATCAGCCATCCGGCGAAGGCCCAGGTGGCGTCGGTGGTTTCCACCTCCCGTGTCCCGGCGGAGCTGCCCACGGGCGAACGCTGGCTGAGGCATTTCCGGGAGGATCTGCTGCCCTTCTGGAATGTGGCGGACGCCTGGGGTTCGCCCCGGGGGGATTTCCCCACCTTCCGGGGCAACGATGGCAAGGCCGTGGACTGGATGCAGCCGCCGGACGAACTCGCCACGGCGCCGGGCTGGATCAAGGAGAACTTCGGTCGCGAGTACGTGCGCATGAAGTCCCGCCAGACCTACTTCTACGGCGTGGCCTACCACCTGACGGGCGATCCCAGGATGCTCGAACTGGCCCGGGATGGCGCGGCCTTCATCCGGAAGCAGGCCCTGGATCCGGCCACCGGCAGTGCCGTGTCCTACTGGGAGAAGGGGGTGCCGCAACCGGAAGTCCTGGCCCGCACCAGCCAGGATCTGGCCTACGCCCAGCTGGGCCTGGCCATGTACTACTACCTCACCCGCGACGAGGCCGTGCTGCGGGATATCAAGAGGTTGAAGCGGCACATCTTCACCCGGTACTGGAATCCCGAGTGGCAGGCCCTGCGCTGGGTGGTGAAGGAGAACCCCCAGGACGAGCACCGGCGTCAGGAACTGGTGGCCCAGCTGGATCAGATCAACGCCTACCTGCTGCTGCTCGCGCCCATCCTGCCCGAACGCGACCGGAAGGCTTGGACCACCGATCTGAAGCGCCTCGCCCGGGCGATGGTGCGCGACTACCACGACGTGGATCGCCACCTCTTCTGGGGCACCCTCCACGATCCCGCCCAGAAGAAGCTGGGCTCCCGCCACACGGATTTCGGCCACAGCGCCAAGGCCTACTGGATGCTCGAACGCGTGGGGCGGCTCACCAGGGATCCGGCCCTGGTGGCCCTCGCCACCACCGGCGCCCAGGCGGTGCTCAAGCAGGCCTACCTGCCGGATTCCGGCACCTGGGGATCGCGGTTGCGGCCGGACGGCTCGGTGGACACCGGCAAAGAGTGGTGGATCTACGCGGAGCTGGATCAGTTGGCGGCGACGCTGGCCCTGCTGGATCCGGCCCAGGCCATGCCCCTGCCCCGCACCGCGGACTTCTGGTTCCGCCGCATGGTGGACCCGGTGAACCACGAGGTCTGGGGCGGCGCGGGCGGCCCGGAGTTCAAACCCTGGAGCGGGCCCAAGATCCACCAGTGGAAGAGTGGCTACCACTCCGCCGAGCACGCCCTGGTGGGCTACCTCACGGCCCAGGCCCTGCACGGCGAACCGGCCATC
Organism: Geothrix sp.; assembly: GCA_030681515.1. Classification (GTDB taxonomy): domain Bacteria; phylum Acidobacteriota; class Holophagae; order Holophagales; family Holophagaceae; genus Geothrix. The sequence continues at coordinate 10,590 of JAUXSE010000014.1, forward strand.
CTCTACTTCGCGCCCCGCGATGCCCGGGCGCTCCTGCGGCCCTACGTCTTCGAGGGAACCATCGCGAGCCGCAGCAGCCAGCCTCTGCCCGGATTCCCGGGGCGGCGGCAGGTGGCGGTGGCCTTCACGGGGCTGCGCTGAACGGGCCCCGGAGGGGGGTCACTTCCGGAAGATGGCCGAGGTCAGGGGCTGGAGCGTGACGGTGCTGCCGGTGACGGATACGCCGGTGGCCGTGGTGATGGGGGTGAGGCCGGCCGTGGCGCCGTCCGCCAGCAGGGTGGCGGTGGAAAGGTCCGTGTCCGCCGTGAAGGACCGGGTTCGGCTGTCGGCGTTGTGGAAGACATAGTAGGTGGCATCGGCGCCCACGGACTTGTAGCCGTAGGCCAGGGTGGCATCGCCGGGCAGGGTGGCGCTGTCTCCGCCGCCCCCGCCGCCGCAGGCCCCCGCGAGGGCCACGAGGACAAGGGCGGAGCCGAGAACCAGGGCGCGCATGGGATGGATCGTCATGGCCGCTCCGCTCAGTTGGGCTTGATGAGGGTGACGCTGCCGGGGATGGCCGCGTCCAGGAGGCGGAAGGCGTCGGTGCTCTTCCGGAGGGCGATGAGGCCCTGCACATACTGGTAGAGCTGGCCCCCGGGCCTGGCGGGATCGAGGTTGGCGAAGCCCGCGGCCACGGGATCGGCGGAATAGGCATTGCCCCAGCGGATCATGTTGATGGCGTCCGAGGCGTTGTAGGAGTTGTGGCAGAAGTAGCGCCCCGTCGTCCCGTTGGAGGTGACATTGCTGGAACCGCTGCTGGGGGGGCCCGACAGCTCCTTCGAGCGGAACATCTCATCGCCGCCATGGAGGAAGACCGCCCCCTGGGAGGTGAGCAGCGCCGCGTAGCCCACCTTCATGCGGGCCAGGGCCGTGGCGTGATCCGCCGCGGTGGCCCGCAGGTTCATGGACATGGCCAGGACATCGTACAGGCAGAGGTTGTCATGGGCCGTCAGGTAGTTCATGACGCCATTGGTCGAGCCCGCGTTGAAATTCGTGGGCCGGCCGAGGGTATTGGAGAAGAGTGCCGCCACGCTCTGCGCCAGGCCGGAGATGAAGCCCGGCTTGCCATCGTTGTACCCGCCCGATTTCATCATGTCCCGGTAGCTATCGGAGAACATGGACAGGTTCATGCCCTGGCTGGCGAACCAGGCGGCATTCGCCTGCTGGGATCCGAAGATCGCCTGCCCGGTGTAGTCCGAGGTGGCGCCGTTGTACATGTTCCAGCCTTCGCCCTCGAAGATCACCTTCGGGTTGAGGGCCTTGGCGCGGGCGTAGGCGGCGGCGATGGTCTGGTTGTCCACCAGGCCCATGAGGTCGAAGCGGAAGCCGTCCACCCGGTAGGTCCGGACCCAGAACTCCGTGGATTCCACGATGAGCTTGCGCATCATCATGGCCTCGGAGCGGGTGTCGTTGCCCGTGCCGGAATTGTTCGTGCCCCGGTAGTAGTAGGCCGGATTGGCGGTGGAATCCAGGACCGCGGTGTTGGCCGTGTGGTTGTAGACCACGTCCAGGATGACGCCCATACCCGCCTTGTGGATCTCGTTGATCAGGGTCTTGAGTTCCTGCACCCGCGACTGGGGGTCGTTGGGCGCGGCGGAGTACATGCCCGTGGGCGTGAAGTAGTTCTGGGGATCGTAGCCCCAGTTGTAGTTGGCCCCGCCCGCCTGGGTGCCGTCGAGTTCCCGGATGCCGACGCGGGTCTGGTCGTAGAAGTAGTTCTCGGTGGGGACCATCAGCTGAACGTGGGTGACGCCCAGCTTCTGGATGTGTGGCAGCGCCTCCACCATGGCCCGGTAGGTGCCGAAGGGGTTCTGGAGACCCGCCAGGAGCGGGTCCACCGTGAAGTCGCGGATGCTGGCCTCGTAGATGACCGCATCCCGGTTGCCCCGGTAGGCGTAGGGCGCGATCCCCCCGGAAGGGGCGCGCATCTGGGAACCATCGAAGTAGGCGCCGGCCCCGTAGTCGGTCCATCCGCCGTCCGGAAGGGGCAGGGCGGGATCGAGGATGTACCCCTTGCCGATGGTGTCACTGGGGGTGCGGTTGGACCACTGGCCCATGGCCTTGGCATAGGGATCGAGCAGATAGGCGCTGTTCACCTGGTAGGTGTAGAGCCCGTTGGCCGGGGTGGTGGTGCCGCTCCAGAGTCCACTGGCCCCCCTGGTCAGGGAGAAGGTGGCCGTGGGCGCGCTGAGGGCATCGTTCCAGTTCGCGTAGAAGTGGGCCTTCACGGACGTGGCGAAGGGGCTCCAGACCGTGAAGGTGGCCGTTCCATCGGCGTTGGGCCTGGCGCCCAGCGCCGCGCCCGGAATGTTCTGGGCGGTGGTGTCTGGCGCCGGGGACAGGTTCCGGTCCGCGTCCGTGGTCGTGTAGGGCGTGATCTGGGCGGCCAAGGGTGCCGCCGGGGGCGCGCCCAGGAAGGCGGCGATCAGGACTGGGAACAGGCGCCAGGAATTCATTTCGACTCCCGCTTCGAGGGGGGCTTGAGGTACATCCGTTCATAGTACTCGTCGAGCATGCGCTGGACGCCGAAGGCGTCGCGGGTGCTTTGGATGGAGGCCGCCATCATGTCCACCCAGGCGCCCGGGCGGTCGTAGTAGGTGGGCAGCAGCTCGTCCGCCAGCACTTTCTTGAAGGCCTTGAAGTCGTGTTTGTCGAGCACGGCCTCGTCCTCGCTCTCGAAACCATCACCGAACTGCCAGCCGTTCACGCCGTGCTGACAGGCCTCGGGCCACCAGCCATCCAGGATGGAGAGGTTCAGCACGCCGTTCATGGCGGCCTTCATGCCCGAGGTGCCGGAGGCCTCCTTGGGGCGGCGCGGGTTGTTCAGCCAGACATCGGAGCCTCGGGTGAGCATCCGGCCAATCTCCATATCGTAGTTTTCAAGGAAGACGACCCGGCCCGGGTACTTCCGGGTCATCTCCAGGATGTTCTCCACGATGCGCTTGCCGTTATCGTCCAGGGGATGGGCCTTGCCGGAGAAGGCGATCTGCAGCTTGCCGGTCTTGAGCAGGGGCTCGATGAACTTGCGTTCGGTGAAGATGAAGTTGGAGCGCTTGTAGGGCGCGGCGCGGCGCGAGAAGCCGATGAGCAGCTGATCAGCATCGAGCCTGACGCCGGTGCGCGCCTCCACGAACTGGATGAGCTTTTTCTTGTTGTCCATGTGCGCCTTCCACAGCGCGTCCTTGGCCTTCTTTGAGCCGTCGCAGGCCGCCGCCAGATCGAGCATCCGCGGGTCCACCCAGGTGGGGCGGTGGATGGCGTTGGTGATGCCGATGATCTCGCAGCGGCCCTCCACTTTCTTCCACATGCCGTTGGCGGTGACGCGGTGGAGATCGGCCACGGCGTTGGCGATGCGGGACAGCCGCAGGGCGCCCACGGTCATATTGAAGGGGCTGCCCCCCAGCTGTTTGAGTTGGGCTCTGGTCATGCCGAGGTTGGCGCCCAGGTACATGAACCGGGCGATGGGATGGGATTCGTTGCCCTGCAGGATGGGCGTATGGGTGGTGAAGACCACCTCCTCGCGGGTCTTGGCCCAGGCGGTTTCGAAGGTGGCACCCTTGGCCATGCGCTGGTTCATCAGCTCGAAGCCAGCGAAGAGCGCGTGGCCTTCGTTGAAGTGATAGACGTCCGGCTTGATGCGCAGGGCCTGCAGGGCCCGCACACCACCGATGCCCAGCACCATCTCCTGGGCCACCCGCTCCTCGCCGAACCAGCCGTAGAGCTGGCCCGTGATCCAGCGGGATTCGCCATCGTTCTCCTTGACGTCCGTGTCCAGCAGGTAGAGGGAATCCACGCCGAAGCTGTTCACCCGCCAGACCTTGATCTTCACGGGCTTGCCCTTGATCTCGATCTCGACGGTGACGCCGGTATCTTCGAGGAACTCGTGGTTGCCGCTTCGGTAGGCGTCGTAGACCTTGCCGGACTCCGCGTCCACCATCTGCTCGCCGTAGCCCTGCTTCCAGCGGATGCCGATGCCCACCAGGGGATAGCCGTGATCCTTCACGCCCTTGAGATAGTCGCCGGCCAGGATGCCCAGGCCCCCCGCATAGATCTTGAAGGCGCTGTCGAGGGCGTATTCCATGCAGAAATAGGCGACCCGGGGCAGCTTCTTGGTGGACATCCGGACTCCTTGCCTGCTTGGTCATGGTGGCTTTGCGCGCCATTCGTGCCGAATGGCGCGAGATGGAACAATCAATGGTTGGCAACCGCTACGCGCTCAAGCAGGACGTACTCATCTGCTTGAAGAGTGACTTTGCCGCCCGCGACCGTGGCGGTACGACCGGTGTAGGCGTCCCGCAGCACCTGGCCATCCTCGAAGACGCCGGCCACGGAGAGGCTGACCTGGCCCCTGGCGCCCATGGCCACCACCACGCGGTCGCCACTGACGGGCTCCACGCGGCTGAAGGTGTAGGGGGACTCGCTGAGCTGCTGGTGCCCGCCGGTGGCCAGGGCCCGGTGCCGGGCGCGGAAGGCCCCCAGCTTGCGCCAGTGGGCCAGGACCTTTTCGTCGGGACTCGCCCAGTTCATGTCCGAGCGGGTAGCCTGCTGCGGATCCGTGCGGGGCACGGGCCCCAGGGGCCGGGCCGTTTCGTCGCCGTAGAAGATCTGCACGCCGCCGGGGGCCAGCATCAGCGCCGCGCCACCTTCGATGAGCCGATCGCGCTCGAAGATCTCCGTATCGTGGGAGGACAGGTAGTTCAGCATGTGGACGGGTTTGCCGGCCTGGGCCAGGGCGTAGCTCTTGAAGAGCTTTTCCGGCTTGGCGTAGGCGTCCTCCTGCTGCTGGAAGTCGAAGTTGATCATGGCGTCGAAGCCGAAGCCCGTCAGCTTGTGCTTCCCGGGCCCCACGCCCCAGTACTCGCCCACCATCCAGAAGGGCGCATCGTCCACCTGGCGGGAGGGATGCTTGGCCTTGAAGTCCGCCAGGGCCTTCACGGCTTCCGCCTTGAGGGCGACCCAGGCCTCGGGCTCGACATGCTTCACGGTATCGGCGCGGAAGCCGTCAATGCCGTACTCGCGCACCCAATCCGTGAGCCACTGGACGAGGTAGCCGCGCACAGTGGTGTTGGGGCGATCCACGGCCCGGGTGTCCGCCTTCTCTTTCAGGAACTGGGGGAGCTTCACGAAGTCGGTGCTTTCCGTGCGGAAGTCCGGCAGGTAGGCCAGCTGCATGGTGAGGTCATCGCGACCGCCGTCCATGTAGCCCGGCAGGCCCGCCCGCACCCAGGGTCGGCCCCACCAGTCGCCGAACTTGAAGCTGTTGTAGTCAATGTAGTTGTGGTAGTTCCGCAGGAGGTTGGGATCCTTTTCCCAGTCCGGCCACAGCACATCTATCTTCAGATCCTTGGCGGTCTGGATATCCAGATAGCCAGGGTGGTTCATGACGATGTCGAAGAGGATGCGGATGCCCTGGCCGTGGGCCGTGTCCACCAGCTCGCGCAGCTCCTCGGGGGTGCCCATGTTCTTGTCGAGCACCGTGTAGTCCAGGGCGTAGTAGCCGTGGTAGGCGTAGTGCTTGAACTCCTTCTGGCCGCCCTGGACCCAGCCGTGGATCTGCTCGTAGGGGGCCGTGATCCACAGGGCGTTCACGCCGAGAGCCTTGAACCAGCCCTCCTTCAGCTTCACGGTGAGGCCCTTGAGGTCGCCGCCATGGAAGGTGCCCACATCGGCCTTCGGAGCGTTCTCCCGCTGGCGGCCATAGCTCTGATCGTTGGCCGGATTGCCGTTGTAGAACCGGTCCGTCATCACGAAGTAGACGATGGGATTCTCGGCAAAGGTGCCGGGCACGGAGACTGGCGCGGGCACCGGCGCGAGCGCCTGGCCACCCACGGGCTGGCTGGCCGCGAAAAGGCCCGCGGCCAGGTACAGGGCACGAGTGACAGTGGAAAGGCTAAACGGCTGGCTCATGGCGAACTCGGCATCCTGAGTGGGATGAGAATGCCAGGGTCGGGCTTCACCCGGCCCTGGCGCAGAAAGGTAACCCCGGGGCGGAGGCCCCGGGGCCGGCTGCGGACTACTTCTTGCAGACGTGGTCCTTGAGGGCCTCTTCCTTGGAGAAGTAGATGGTGCGGTCATTGGTCATGACCCAGATCGCCTTGTGGGCATTGCCGTCGAAGGCCATGTCCTTGGCGCCCTGCTCCTTGATGTCGCCCTTGTGGATGATGTAGTTCACCTGCATCTTGGCGCCGGTCTTGAACTCCTCCTGATCCGCGTGCCAGTAGACGCCGAAGTCGTTGGTGCCCGTGGGCTTCATGGGGTTGGGCCATTCGATATCGGGCAGCGGCATGTTGGGGCTCTTCCAGAGATGCACGCCCCACTTCGCGTAGTTGCCGTCGCAGCGGTGGTAGTTGATCTCGATCATGCCCGCGGGGGGCGCGGCGAGGGCGGGGGCGAGGACCAGGGCGAACATGGCGATCGCCTTGAGGACGGTCGTGCGGAGGCTCATGCGTGACTCCTTGTGGGGGAAGGGAGGGCATCGGCCCTCGGGTGGGAGAAGCGTGTTCAGCCCTTGTTGGCGCCGGAGGTGAGGCCCGAGATCATCCAGCGCTGGGCGAGGATGAAGACGATGGAAATGGGGAGGCCGGACAGGATGGCGGCCGCGGCGAAGTCGCCCCAGAGGTACTTCTGGGCGTACAGGAACTGCTTCATGCCCGCGGCCAGGGTGAGCTTGTCCTGGCTGCGCAGCAGGATGGAGGCCTGGGGGTATTCGATGATCGCGCCGATGAAGGCCAGCAGGAAGATGACCATGAGGATGGGCAGTGACATGGGCAGGAGCACCCGCCAGAAGGCCTGCCAGGGGGTGGCGCCATCCACGGTGGCCGCTTCCTCGATCTCGATGGGGATGGTTTCGTAGAAGCCCTTGATGGTCCAGATGTGCAGGGCAATGCCGCCGGAATAGGCCAGCACCAGGGCCCAGTGGCTGTCCACGCCGAAGAGGGGGAAGACGTGGCCGATGCGGGAGAAGATGGCGTGGATGGCGATGAGGGCCAGCACCGTGGGGAACATCTGCATGAGCATCAGGCCCAGGAGGGCGGCCTTCTTTCCGGCGAACTTCATGCGGGCGAAGGCGTAGGCGGCGGTGGTGGAGAGGAACAACGCCACGGTGGCGGAGAGGGTCGCCACCTTCACGGAATTCCACAGCCAGAGCAGCACCGGCAGGTCCGGCTTGATCATCTGGCCATCCGGTCCCGCGGAGGGAATGCCCAGGGCGAACCGCCAATGCTCAAGGCTGATGGTTTCCGGGATCAGTGTTCCGGTCGCGAAGTTTCCGGGGCGGAGCGAGATCGAGATGACCATCAAGAGTGGAAAGATCACCAGCACACAGAGAAACACCAGGAAGGCGTGGGCGGCGAGAACGCGCCAGCGCTGGGATTTGTCAATGACGATGGCCATGGCGGGCTCCTTTCAGCGCTTGTCGTCCTGGGTGATCTTGGTGGCCCGGATCTGTACGATGGTGATCACCGCCACCATGAGGAAGATCACGGTGGAAATGGCCGCGGCCAGGCCAAACTGCTGGCCTGAATCCTCGAAGGCGATGCGGTAGGTGTAGGTGGCCAGGAGGTCGGTGGTGCCCGCCGGGATGCTGGTGTTGAGGATGTCCGGCCGGCCGCCCGTGAGGAGGCTGATGAGGACGAAGTTGTTGAAGTTGAACGCGAAGGAAGAGATGAGCAGGGGGGTCAGGGGCTTGATGATCAGCGGCAGCGTGATCTTGAAGAAGTTGGTGATGGGGCCCGCCCCCGCCACCGCCGAAGCCTCGTAGAGGTCCAGGGGGATGGCCTTGATGAGCCCCATGCAGATCACCATCATGTAGGGGAAACCCAGCCAGGTGTTGACGATGAGGATCATTGTCCTGGCTAGGAAGGGGTCCGAGAACCAGGCTGGCTTGATGCCAAAGAGCGCCCCGAGCACGATGTTGATCTCGCCCAGGTTGTTGTTGAAGAGCCCCTTGAAGACCAGGATCGAGATGAAGCCGGGGATGGCGTAGGGCAGGAACAGCAGCAGGCGGTACACACTGCGGAAGCGCAGATTCTCCCAGCTCAGGAGGACGGCCAGCACCATGCCCAGGCTGAGGGTGAAGAGCACCGACAGGGCCGCGAAGGACACCGTCCAGGCGAAGATCCGCACGAAGGGCTCACGGATGCTCGCATCCGTGAAGATCTCGACGTAGTGCTGCCAGCCGATGTCCACCTGGAAGCCCGGATCCACGGCTTCCCCGCTGGGTGTCTCGTAGAACCCGGTCTTCGGGTTGGGACGGAGGAGGCTCTGGTCCTGATGGTTGGTGAGGCTGCCGTCCTGGTTGCGCGTGTACTGGAGACGCGACGGGGCGAATTCCCGCAGGCCCGTCATGCGCACCTGGCCCCCATCGGGCATCAGCACCGTGAGTCCCTTGAGGAAGGTCTGATGCCCGATCAGATCCTTCATGGGCATTTCGCCGTCCAGTGGAGACGTGCCCGCCGGTTCGGCCTTCAGGGCCAGGTGCCCGTCCTTCCCCAGGGCGAACGGCTCCGTGTGGAAGGCGGTGCCATGCTCCTCGTCCTCCAGCCGCAACCGCCAGCGGCCGCCTTCCGCATGGAGGGTCGAGGTGTAGGTGGGGCCCTCGGCCCGGTAGGTCTCCTCTAGAAGGTACTGGGTGGCCCGGTTGAAGGTCAGGAGGTTCTTCGAGCTGTAGTTGGTGAATCCGATGCGCACGGTGTACAGCATCGGAAAGATCACGAAGACCAGGGCCGCGCCGATCCCCGGAAAGAGGTAGCGGTAGGCGTAGGTCTTCGGGGAGGTGTAGATCCAGAGGAAGCAGGCCAGGGTCACCAGCATCACGCCCGCCAGCAGGCTTTCGCCGGTGGCGTAGACCAGGGTGACGATGTAGAGCCCCACCCCGCCCAACAGAATCATGAGGACGGGATGGAGGAATCGCTTCAGGGCCTGAGGCATCGACATGGGGTGTTCCAAATTAAAGGCTTTTCAAACTCCAGATCGGACGGGCCCTGGGGCCCGCCCGATCTGGAGAAGGACTACTTCAGGATCCGCTTGGCGGCGGCGTCCAGGGCTTCCTTGGGGGTCTGCCGGCCTTCGGTCATGTTGTTCAGGGCGGACACCATGGCGGCCCAGAAGCGCCCCATCTGGGGGTTGTTGGGCATGACGACGCCATCCTTGGCGCTGGCCATGGCGACCTGGATGAAGGGATCGGATTTCATCTTGGCGAAGGCCGCCTTGCTGGCGGGGGTGCCAATGGCCACGTCGGCGTTGATGGTTTCCAGGCCTTTCAGGCTCAGCATGTGGTTCTCGATGAACTCGCGGGCGATGTCCACGTTGCCCGCGCCGGTAGCGGCCTTGGTGATCATGGCGCCCAGGTAGCCCACGAAGGGGGACGCCGCCTTGCCGCCCACGCTGGGGATCTTGGCCACGCCGAAGTTGATCTTGGCCTTCTTGAGGTTGTCCCAGGCCCAGGGGCCGCTGATCATCATGGCCAGCTTGCCCTGGGCCATGCCCGCTTCCATATCGGCGTAGGTGGCGCCCTTGGGCATCACGCCCTCCTTCACCAGCCGCGTGAGCATCTCGGCGCCCACCAGGGCCCCGGCGTTGTTCACGCCCGTATCCTTGGCGTCGTAGGTGCCGTCCGCCTTCATCTTGAAGGCGTAGCCGCCGTTGGCGGCCAGCATCGGCATGGTGAAGTAGGTATTGGTGTAGTCCCAGAGGATGGCCTTCTTGCCCTGGGCGGCCAGCTTCTTGTCGAGGGCGAAGATCTCTTCGAAGGTTTTCGGTGGCGTCTTCACCAGGGCCTTGTTGTAGATCAGGGAGACCGCCTCGATGGCCACGGGATAGGCCCAGACCTTGCCCTTGAGGGTGAAGGCCTGCCAGGCGGTGGCGTCAATGTCGTCCTTGATCTTCTTGCCGGGGGTCACGGCGTTGATGACACCGCTTTCCGCCCACTCGCCCACGCGATCATGGGCCCACATCCAGATGTCGGGGCCCTTGCCCTCTTCGGCGGCCTGCTGGAACTTGCCCGGGGCGTCCTCGGGATGCTCGACGATGACCTTGATGCCGGTCTTCTTGGCGAATTCGTCGCCCACCTTCTGAAGGCCGTTGTAGCCCTTGTCGCCGTTGATCCAGATGAGCAGTTTGCCCTTCTCGGCGGCCTGGGCCAGCGTCAGGGCGCCGGCGACGAGGAACATGGCGGTGGTCGTCGCCAGCTTGCGGAAGTTGGATGGATGGCTCACGTCTGACTCCTTTTGGGGGTGGCCCGAGGGCCCTGTTGAACAAAGGGCTGCTAGGAAATGCGGGGAAGGGTCTGCTCGTCCGGGCCGAAGAGCAGGCAGTGCTTGGCGGGGAAGCCGAGGTGCGTCTCGTCGCCCGTCCGGAGGGGATTCTCGGGCTTGGCTTTGACGGTCAACTGCCCGGTGCCACCCGGCGCCCGCACATACAGGAAGACCGTGTCCCCCAGGTGTTCGGCCACGATCACCGAGGTCTTGGCCGTGCCCTCCCCGGCGACTGTGTCGGCCAGGAGGCGCTCGGGACGGATGCCCAGCGTGAGATCCGTGCCCTCCGCCAGTCCCCGGGCGTCGGCGCCCGCGGACAGGACCGTCCCGTCCTCCAGTCGCACCCTGGCGCCGGCTTCCGTCGCCGAGACCAGGGCGCAGGGCAGGAAGTTCATCCTGGGCGATCCGATGAAGCCCGCCACGAACCGGTTCGCGGGGTGGTGGTACAGCTCCAGCGGCGCCCCCACCTGCTCGATGCGGCCCTGGTTGATCACCACGATGCGGTGGGCCAGGGTCATGGCCTCCACCTGGTCGTGGGTGACGTAGACCATGGTGGTGGCCAGGTCCGTGTGCAGGCGGGCCAGCTCGACACGCATCTGCACGCGGAGTCCGGCGTCCAGATTGGAGAGGGGTTCGTCGAAGAGGAAGACCCCCGGCTTGCGGACAATGGCCCTGCCGATCGCCACCCGCTGGCGCTGCCCCCCCGACAGCGCTTTCGGACGGCGATCGAGCAGGGATTCGATCTGGAGGATCTGGGCGGCCCGCAAAACGGCCGCGGCGATCTCCGGCTTCGAATGTCCGGCGAGCTTGAGGCCGAAGGCCATGTTCTCGGCCACGGTCATGTGCGGATACAGGGCGTAGCTCTGGAACACCATGGCGATGCCCCGCTTGGAGGGCGGCACCTCGTTCACCTTCTGCCCGCCGATGAACAACTCCCCGCTGGTGATCTCCTCCAACCCGGCGATGCAGCGCAGCAGGGTGGACTTCCCGCAGCCCGAGGGTCCCACGAACACGATGAATTCGCCGTCCTGGATCTCGAGGTCTATCCCGTGAAGGATCTCCAAGTCTCCGAAGGACTTGCGCAAGGCTTTGAACTGAAGGTTGGCCATGGGTGGGTCCAGGGAAAGGCGGGAAGGGCGGGAAGGGCGGAGTCTGATGGATAGGCCGTGGGGCCCGGAGGGCAAGGTCAGGGAAGGTCGCCATGCAGGGTGGTCTGGAAGCCCGGACCCGCGACGTACAGCACGCGAACGCCGTAGGCAGGGATGCTGGCGGCGGTGTAGAGGTCCCCGGTCAGGGCGTTCACGCCCCGAAGATCGCCCAGGATGGCCTGCACGGGCCCCCCCGAGGGCACACCCCGGCTCGTCAAGCCTGAGACGATCACGGTTTGGGGTGCGGCACCGAGGTTCGCCACCACGAGCACCCGCTCGGTACCGGCATCGCGCAGGTAGGCGATGGCCTTGGCGGGTCCGATATCCGTGGCGAGTGTGGCATAGCCGCCCCGAAGGGCTGGATAGGTCTTCCGGGCCTGGATGAGGTACTTGCACCAGCTGAGGATGGAATCCGGCTGGCCCGTCTGGGCGGCAACGGCGGCCCAGTCCATGGGCTGACGCAGGTTGAGATCCGTGCCCGACGCCCCCGTCATGCCGACCTCGTTCCCGTAGTAGAGGATGGGCGTGCCCGGGGACAGCAGGTTCAGGGCCTCGGCCAGGATGATCTTGGCCTTGCTGCCGCCGTACTGGGTGCCGGGACGGGAGATCAGATTGTCGTGGTTGGAATCGAAGGTGGCCGACCGGTACCCCGCGGGGTAGGTGCGCTGCTCGAATTCCCAAAGCGAGGTCAGCTGCGTGGCGTCGCCCCGGGTGATGGTGTTGGAGATGGCCCAGGGCGCGCTGAAGTCCAGGCACAGGTGGAACTCGTCGGCGCCGTTGCCGTAGTAGGGCGTGACGCCCGCTGCATCGTTGGTCCAGGCCTCGGCGATCATGACCTTGCTGCTGTGCTTCAAGGGGTCGCCACCGGGATGGGGATGCCGATCGCCGCTGTCGTACTCGTCCAGCAGGGCGCGGAAGGCCTTCAGCCGCGCGTGGGTATCGGGCTGGTCCGCCTGCTGGCCCGGGCCGGATTCGCAGAGGTAGCGCACGGCATCCATCCGCATGCCGTCGAAGCCGCGGTCCAGCCAGTGGGCCTGCACGTTCTGGATCTCCGCCTGCACGGCCGGGTTGTAGACATTCAGATCCGCGAGGGAATCCGTCGCGAAGGCGGTGTAGAAGTAGCCGGAAGCGCCCGGCTTCCACACATCCTGCGGCGTGCCGCCCCCCCAGGGGAGGCCCCATCCGGCAGGCTGCCCCGTGTTCCAGATGTACCAGCTGTCCCGGGTGGCGGCATTCGTGAACCAGGGATGCTTCGTGGAGGTGTGGTTGGGCACGAAATCCAGGAGGATCCGCATCCCCCGGGCATGCACCGCGTCAATCAAGGCCTTCAGGTCGGCGCGGGTGCCGAAGCGGTCGTTCACGGCGTAGTAGTCCGTCGTGTCGTAGCCGTGCATGTTCTCGCCCTTGTAGCCGCACTCGAAAATCGGAGAGAGCCACAGGGTGTTCACGCCCAGGGACTGGAGGTGGTCCAGCTTGCCCTGAATGCCGGGCAGGTCGCCGATGCCGTCCCCGTAGACGCCATCGGCGAAGGCCTTCACCCACAGGTGGTAGATCACCGCATCGCCGTACCAGCCAGGCGCGCTTTCCAACTGCTGGCCGGGCGCGATGGTGGTGGTGTCCACGGGATAGCGGCTGGGGGCCCCCGTCTCCGGGCCATGGCAGCCCAGCCCGCCCAGGAACAGGGGGGCCAGCAGGGTGGCGAGGGTCAGAATGGGGCGGAGTATCACATCGGATCCTTGGCGAACCTCAGCCAGGAAGCGGCCCGTCCCGGGGGACGGGCCGTTCCATCAAGCGAGCCTTACCACCAGGCCTCGATCTGGGCCCCGAAGGTCAGGCCCTGCAAGGCGGTGCCGAAGTGGCCCTCGCCCACCTTGTTCCAGTTGTTGGCGTTCTTGTTCCAGTCCGCGCGGGTGGCGAAGAGGCGGATCACCGGACGGCTCCAGAAGGAGGCCTGGGGGCTCCACTGCAGCGCGATGGTGTTCTTCAGGAGCTTCCGGTCCTCGGTCTCGTTGTCGAACTTCAGCTTGTCCATGCCGACTTCATAGGCCACGGAGAAGTGCTTGGTGAAGAAGTAGACCGGGCGGACGCCCACGGAAGTCCAGGTGTTGGTCGTCCCCAACATGCTGCCCTCGCCGTTCTGCTTCCGGTACTGGACCACACCCTGCATTTCCAGGTTGGCCATGGGCTTGATGTAGAAGATGTCCATGATGTGCCACCAGTTGTTCTCGGTCTTCACATCGGGGTTGTACCAGTTCCAGTAGGTGGATCCGTTGCCCCAGGTGGCGTAGACGCGGTTGTCGCCGCCCAGGAACCCCGCCTGATTGACGATCAGGTTGTACTGGGTGCCCTTGTTTTCGTTGCCAGGGGTCTCCTGGCCGGAGGTCGGGCGGGCGTCGTTGTACTGCACGCCGAAGGTCAGCGAACCACCTTCCCACAGCTTGATGTCCGACAGGCGGAGGTCGTGCGAGGCGACGATGCTGTGGCCGGACCCCCCCACCCACTGGCTGTAGGGATTGAGCACGCCCTGGATGGCGCCGTTGTTCCAGTCGCTGCTCACGTTGCCGGTGTCGTGCTGGATGTAGGCGTAGTGGAGCTTGCCGAAGCCCAGGTCAATGTTCTCGAGGCCCACGCCATCGCCGCTGTTGTTCCAGTACCACTGATCGCGGAGGTGGAGATCCTGGCGCATGTAGAAGCGGCGGCCCGCCCACAGGGAGGCATCCTTGAAGGCGCCGGTGGTGCCGAAGATGCCGGTGGCCTCGCCCCAGGCTTCGCGGATCCAGATCTGCTGGTTGGGGCTGGGGCTCTTGCTGCCGTCCACATCGCCGCCCGCGTCGGCGGAGGCATCGCGCACCTGGTAGTACTGGCGGAAGGCGGGCCGGAAGTGCAGCTTGAAGGTGGTGTTGCCCTTCTCGTAGGCGCGCACGTCCACGGCCAGTTCGAGGTAGTTGTCGGTCTCGTTCCCCAGCCGGTAGCCGGGTCCGCCCGTGGGGCTTCCACCGGTATTGGCCATGAAGAAGGACACCTGCTCGCCGCCGTTCGAGGAACGGCCGACGCCGGCGCGCATGTAGCCGTGGATTTCGACCACATCCTGGGCGAGGAGGGGTCCGCAGACCAGCGCCATGGGCAGCGCGGCCTTGAGTAGGGAGAGACGATTCATGGTCTTGCCTCCAGTGGGAGATGCCGCGGCGCGGCGGGGTGAGTGGGGGGTGGAAGAGCGGGGCGGGCGCATGGGGTCAGGCCAGGCGGCCGAAGAACCCTCCCCAGGGGGGAAGGTGAAGGTCCCGGCCGTTCAGCCGGCCGGCGTCGAGACCATGCCCTTCGAGGGGCTGGACCGGGGCCGGAAGGGTGTACTGGACGGGGTTTGGACTGAGGTTGAAGACCGCCAGCAGCCGCTCCTGGCCTTCCTCACCCTCACGCCGCACGCCCTGTGCGGCGCCCTTCGGGCCTGCCTGCGGCAGGTGGCCCTCCGCTCCTGCTCCGGCCTCACGGCGCAGGGCCAGGATCGGTTCGGCGGTCTTGTAGAAGTGGATGGTGCCGCGGCAGAGGGCTTCTGAGGCCTTCCGCCAGGGGAGGAACCGCCGATAGAAGCGCAGCACCGAATCCGGATCGGCAGCCTGGGTGGCCACGGAACGGTCCAGGTGCCCCGGGGACATGGGCAGCCAGGGCTCCACCGCGGAGAAGCCGCCCCGGGGCCGTTCCGGCGTCCAGGGCATGGGCGTGCGGCAGCCGTCCCGCCCCTTGTAGTCGGGCCAGAAGGCGATGCCGTAGGGATCAATGAGGCGGTCGAAGGGCACTTCGCCTTCGGGCAGGCCCAGTTCCTCGCCCTGATAGATGCAGAAGCTTCCGCGCAGCGATCCCAGCATGGCCACCAGGAGCTTGGCGAAGGCGGGATCGTCCACGCCCTTGCCCCAGCGGGTGACCACGCGCACGCAATCGTGGTTGGACAGCGACCAGCAGCCCCAGCCGCCGCCCCGGCGGATGTGCTTTTCGAATTCCTGGACCACGGAGCGGATCCGCTCGGCGCTGAACTCCTCGGTGAAGAGGCTGAACCCGTAGGCCATGTGCAGCTTGTCGCCGTGGGCCGAATACTCCGCCATGGTGGCCAGGGCGCCTTCGTCCCCCACCTCGCCCACGCTCATGGCGCCGAATTCGTTCATGAGGGTCCGCAGCCGCTGGAGGAATCCCAGGTTCTCGGGCCGGCTCTTGTCGTAGCGGTGGATCTGGAGTCCGTAGGGATTGCCCTCCCGGACCGAGGTCAGCTCCACCTTGCCGGGCCGCGCGGGCGGGTTGTTGCGAAGCCTCTTGTCGTGGAAATGGAAGTTGCAGGCGTCGAAGCGGAAGCCGTCCACGCCGCGCTCCATCCAGAACCGGACCTCTTCGAGCAGCTGGGCCTGCACGGGCTCGTGATGGAAGTTCAGGTCGGGCTGGGATTCCAGGAAATTGTGGAGGAAATACTGACGCCGCCGGGGCTCCCAGGACCAGGCGGAGCCCCCGAAGACCGACTGCCAGTTGTTGGGCGGCGAGCCATCCGGGCGCGCATCGGCCCAGACGTACCAATCCGCCTTGTCATTGGTGCGGTTGAGGCGGCTTTCCTTGAACCAGGCATGCTGATCCGAGGAGTGGGACAGCACCTGGTCAATGAGCACCCTCAGGCCCAGACGATGCGCCTCCACCACCAGGCGGTCGAAATCCGCCAGGGTGCCGAAGGTGGGGTCCACATCCCGGTAGTTCGAAACGTCGTAGCCGAAATCCTTCATGGGCGACGGGAAGAAGGGCGAGATCCAGATGGCGTCCACCCCCAGGCCGGCCACATGGGACAGGTGCGCCGTGATCCCGGGCAGATCGCCCACGCCATCCCCGTTGGTGTCCTGGAAACTCCGGGGATAGATCTGGTAGATCGCCGCCCCGCGCCACCATTCGGCGGCCCGGCGGTCGTCTGGATCCAGGGCGGGCATGGTCTGGGTTCCTTGGGCTGGGGTGAGGAGCGGCATGGGAAGGGCCATCGGAAGGGCGGGGTGGACAAAGGGGTGGGGCCTGGGGCACCGGAAAGAACCCTGGATCATTCTTGTAACCGGTTACACGTCTTGGCCTTGAAGCGCGTTCCTGCCTTGGTCAAATGGAAGAAGAAAGGGGCAGGGGGTGGTGCGGTGGGTTGAATGTAAACGGTTACAAGAAGGTCGCAGGTATGGTCAACCGGCGTCACGGGTCTGTCAAGCCGGGATTCGCGGAAGTCGGGAACTTTTTCACGGATCACATGAAACCCAACGATTCAGGCATCTTCAAGAGAGTGGCCCGTCCAGAAACCGGCCTCTCGCCCCGGTGGACACCCGGGGATCCAGTGGACGCCCGCCCCGGGACCGGGGACCATCTCCCCACGGGCTGGGCCCTGGGCGGATGCCCCCTGCTGCGGCCCCTTTCGTCCTGCGGAGGGGATGTTCCAGTGAATGCAAGCGTTGACAATGCCGTTCTGGCCGCCGATGTGGGCGGCACCAACCTCAACCTGGCCCTCCTGACCCCGGAGGGGGGCCGGTACCGCCTGCTCCGCAAGGCCCGCTTCAGCACCCAGGAGGAGCGGTCCCTGCTCGGCCCCATCCAGCGGTTCCTTGCTTCGGATCCCTCCCTCCGCCCGGGGCGGGCCTGCCTTTCCGGCGCGGGCCCCGTCCTGGATCGCCGTATCCACCTCACCAACGCGCCCTGGGACATTGACGGGGCCGGGCTGGAACGGGCCCTCGGCATTCCCGTCCACCTGGTCAACGACTTCACGGCCCTGTCCTGCGGCGTGCTCCAGTTGGATCTGGGGGATGCCCGCCAGGTGACAGCCCTCCCCCACGGGGACGGCCGCCTGCCCGCCGCGGACCCCCGGGGGCTTTCCCTGGTGGTGGGGGCTGGCACGGGCCTCGGCGTGGGCTTCGTCGTGCCCACGCCCCATGGCCCCCGCGCCTTCCCCAGCGAGGGGGGGCACATCGGCCTGCCCGTCTTCGACGAGGACACCCTTGCCCTCTGGCGGCATCTGCAGGCGGGCCTTCCGGGGCCCCCGGGGGCCGAGATGGCGGTGTCGGGCCCGGGGCTCGCCCTCCTCTTCCGCTTCCTGCTGGATTCGCAGCGCGTGCCCTGGACGCCGGTCGCCTCCACCCTCCTGGCCCTCCCCGCCACCGACCAGCCCACCGCCATCGCCGCCCAGGCCGCCTCGGATCCCGCCTGCGGCCGCGCCATGGCGATGTTCGTGGATCTCTACGCGCGGGTGTGTGCCGAGCTCTGCGCGGTGTTCCTGCCCACGGGCGGGATCTTCCTGGCCGGCGGCATCGCCTCCAAGAACGCGCCCCGCTTCCTGGAGGGGGGCCGGTTCATGGCCCGGTTCGAGCGGAATTACCGCGCCCACCTGGACCAGCTCACCGGAGCGACGCCCGTCTACCTGGTCCACGACTACGATCTGAGCCTCTACGGCGCCGCCCACGCCCCGGACTGCACTCCCTGATCCAGCCTTGCATTGACGCCCCTGGAGCCGGCCGGTATTCATGGGGAGCAGACATCCTCTTTCCGTTCCCCACCCACCCGCGGTCCCCATGAAGATCACCATCGGCGAGATCGCCCGTCAGGCCGGCGTTTCCACGGGCACGGTGAGCCGCGTCATCAATGACCGGCCCACCGTGGCCTCCGGAACCCGCGCCACGGTCCTCGCCGTGATGAAGAAGCTCGGCTACGAGCCCGATCCCGTGGCCCGGGAGCTGTCGCGGCGCACCCGGCACACCCTCGGCATCTGGGTGGGCGCGGGCGAGAACCGGCTATCGCCCTACTTCAACGTCATCTGGCGCGCCCTGCTTCACGAGATGCAGCTCCATGCCACGCAGTTCATCGAGCTGCCCGTGGACATCACGCCCGTGCGCCGGCGTCTGGACGCGGTGCTGATGTTCCACTGCGCCGATATTGACCAGCGCCTGGCCACCCTGTGGCGGCGCGGTGTGCCCGGCGCCCTCATCGGCCATCATCCGGGGGTTTCCTGTGTGGCGCCCGACGATATCGGCGGCGGCCGTCTCGCCGCGGCCCGGCTCCTGTCCCTGGGCCACCGGGATCTGCTGCACCTCACCGTATCCGACGAACATCAGTGGGCCGTGGACCGCGCCGCCGGGTTCATGGCATCCATCGCCGAAAGCGCGGGCGCCTCCCTGGCCCCCGTGATCCTGCGTGGCGGCGGGTCCGTGCTGGGCGGCTATCGGCTCATGCGCGACGCCTGGCAACGGGGCCATCGGCCCACGGGCATCTTCTGCGCCACGGACGAGATGGCCGTGGGCGTCCTGGGCGCCCTGGCCGATCTCGGCGTGCCCGTGCCCGGCCAGGTGTCCGTGCTGGGCTTCGACGGGCTCGTGGATCTCTACCCGGGCCTGGCCTCCGTGGCCCAGGATATCCCCGCCATCGCCCACGAGGCCGTCACCCTCGCCCTCGCCGCCATCGAGCGCGACGCCGTCCGGCACATCGTGGTCCCCGTGAAGATCGTCGAGGGCGCCACCCTGGGGCCCGCGCCGGGGAAGGGCTGAGGCCAGCTCGGCGGCTTCGCCGAATTCAAGGTTGGGCGCCTCAGTAATGGAATCGCAGCTGAGCAATCAACAGAGCATTGCCTTCAACTCGATACACCATGCGGTGCTCATCAGTTAAGCGGCGTGACCAGAATCCTGCCAATGCATGTTTCAATGCTTCTGGCTTTCCAATTCCAGAAAAAGGTTCGCGTTGAACCTCTTTTATCAGCTTGTTGATCCGTTCGACCATCTGCTTATCGTGCTTTTGCCAATACAGGTGGTCTTCCCATGCATCGTCCGCGAAAATCAACCTCACTTGACCAGCTTCCGCTCAACGCCTTTCCCGGCGTTCAGTTGTGTGACAGCCGCGAGAAGGCGCTTAGCGTTAGCGGGTGTACGCAGCAAGTAGGCCGTTTCCTCAAGCGCGTTGAAGTCTTCAAGCGAGAGCATAACCACGGCCTGCTCGCCGTTGCGGGTAATGATCAATGCTTCGTGGTCGTTGCAAACTCGGTTCATGGTGCTGGCAAGGTTTGCTCGTGCGGTCGTGTAGGTCACTGCGTTCATGAGAGTCCTCCCGACGTGTACCGTTTAATGTACAGCTCAAGCTCCTGCCTGTCAAGTCCGCGGGCGGCGGCGCCCAGCCCTCCGCTCAACTCAGACCCCGCCTGCATGGCCTTCCGCTCTTTCTCTTGTCCCGTCTTCCTCGGCTTCGTTCAACGCCTCGGTGCAGGCGGGGCCGGTCAGCTGCTTTCGTTAGGCACCCCACATGTTTCCCTGAGGAGATTCAATGAAAGCCCTCGTTCAACGCCTAGCCTTGCTTCTCTCCTGCTCGGCCTTCCTTGGCGCCCAAGACATCAGTTGGGGCATTCAGCTTTCTACAGGATCTCCACTCGGTGGTCTGTCGAATGATCAGTACGCGGGCACACATAAAACATTCAACGGAGCTGGGGGCATCGGCCTCAATCTGAGTTATCAGGTTTCCGGTCTTGACGACATAAGAGCAACAGTCAACTCAATCGGATTCACGGGTGAATTTGAAAATATTGATCCCTCGACGGCCTTCCGAAATGAGTATCACTACTTTCAAGTTGGCGTCGAATGGTGCCATTACTTCAACTCGCGAAATCATGGATGGAATGCTGGATTCGGCATTAATACTACTGAACTCTATCGAGACGTAACTGTAATGACTCCTTCTCCCTTTGGCGGTACATGGGGTTCGACCTCACGCTTTCAGCAATATAGAAAACTCGGCATCAGTGCCAATGGTGGTTATCAATTCAAGCCCTGGCTTGGCATTGTTGGCTCAATTCATCATGTGAACCTTGGTGACGATCAGGGCGAACCACTGCCCCTGAAAAGCGCGCAATGGCTACAACTTGGCGTCCTGTTTCATTTTGGTCGTAAGTGAAGGGGTACCCTCCGCTCATCCGTGAGAACGGATTCACCATCCCCAATGCTTCAGGCGATGCCATTCTGTTCTCCAACACCGTTCCGCTTTTCAAGGGCTCTGCAACATCCTTGATCTTTTCCAACCCCAAGGCCTGTCTTTCTCCGTTCTCACGTTGAGGGGAGCAAGCGGTCCAACCCATCATTCAACCCGGACGCTGCCTCTGCGAGTCATCGGCCGCCCCGTCGCGCAGCTTTCGTTAGGACTTCTATGAACCCTCGGTTCCTCGTCCTGCCCATTCTTCTAGCCACCGACCTGATTTCACAGGCCCGTCCGACGGCGAAAATCAGTCGCCCCGAGTTGATGACGTTGATTGGCCTGAACGATTCATCGAAGAACCCAGATCTACAGCCGGGCCTTCACGCTGCAAAGCCCCAAGGCCACCCGGGCCTGTTCAAACTGGACCCCTCGGAATTCCCCCATGGATTCAGAGGACAAATCATCTGCCAGCTGTTCATCAACACTGCTGGCAAGGTTGACCGTGTCGAAACACTGTATGGTCCCCCATCTCTGAAAAATCATGCTGTTGCCTATGCACACCGTTGGGACTTTGCCCCTGAACCTACTCCCAGCAGCCTTTATCCTGTTTTCCTTTACATTGATGTTCGCTTCAAAGACACAAGGGCATACAGTGCCGATGCCATGATCTCGGTTGCGCCCTGACCCTTCCGCTCATCGCCTCGGCGCAGGCGGGGCCGGTTTGACATCATTCGGTAAAGCGAGGAGCGCGGGATGACCATGCCACTCAGGATCGGCGACATGGCCGAGTACGGGTCCGGCGGGACGGCGACCGCCGTCCAGAATGCCTCCGGTATCCGGCTGCTGGGCATCAGCCCCCGATTCCGCCAGCTGGGGGCGGGCCGGGCGCTGACCAACGCCTGCATCCAGCTGGCCCGGGACAAGGGCCATGCCCAGGTGATCCTGCACACGACCCAGGCGATGCAGGTCGCCTGGCGGCTCTACGAGCAGCTGGGCTTCGCCCGTTCCGAGGACCTGGACTTCCTGCAGCAGGGCTTCCCGGTGTTCGGCTTCAGGCTTCCCTTGGCCCCGGGCGGCATCCCAGGTTCTGGATGTCTCCCCGGGGGTACCGCATGACCATTCCAGCCCTCTGCCTTTGCCTGCTGCTCCAGCAGCCCCAGGCTCCGCTGCCCGCTTCGGCTTCCCTTTCCGGGACCACCGGCGGCATCAAGGCGGCGGTCCAAACCCCGGGCGGCACCCCGGTGGCTGGGGTCGAGGTTCGCCTCAGGCACCGGGATGGCCGGGTATGGACCACCCTCACGAACGAGAAGGGGCATTTCCAGGCCGGTGGCCTGCCCCCGGGCGAGTACCAGATCGAATCGCGCCGGGCGGGATTCAGGGGGGAGGTCTGCCCCATCCAGATCAAGGCCCAGGCCTGGCTGCTGGGGGTGCCGAAACAGGCGGGCGCCCGGCGGGAACCGGGCACCAAGACGCTGCGCTTCCACGGCCCGGCCATCTACGAGTCCGGCCCTGGCCTGCTCCTGTCCCCGAAGCGCCCGGAGCGGGGCAAGATCCCCATGCATTGAGCCCGGTCCCCTCAGCTCCGCTGGACGGCGAAGCCCTGGAAGCCCTCGCCCTCCCAGGTGAGGGGATGGGGCCTGAATACCGCTGTGGCACCACCTTCAGTGTCCTGGGCAGCCCCCATGGCCGCAGGCCACACCGCGGCCGGATGCAAGTCCGGCCGCGCTTGCTCCAACCATTCCCGGTGGGAACAACCCTCTTCGGGCAGCCAGGAGCACACGGCGTAGATGAGCAGGCCGCCGGGGGCCAGACGATCCCCGGCGGCGGCGAGCAGGCGGCGCTGGAGGCCGGTCAGCCGGGGCAGATCGTCGTGCTTGAGCCAGGGCCACTCCGGGTGTTTCTGCAGGGTGCCGCTGCCGGTGCAGGGGGCGTCCAGCAGGATGAGGTCGAAGGTGGTGCCGCAGACCTCCAGCCATTCCGCCGCGTCGGCCTGGATCACCTGGGCCTCGACGCCCCGCTGCTGAAGGGTCTGGCGCAGGCGGGCGGCCCGCCTGGGATGCACTTCCAGGGCCGTGATGGCGGCCCCGGGATGGCGCAGGGCCAGGGTCGTGGTCTTGCCGCCGGGGGCGGCGCAGGCGTCCATGACGCGGGTGACCGGCCGGTCCCAGCGGTAGGCCAGCAGGGCCTGGGAGCTGCGGTCCTGCACCATGCCGCCCGAGGCTTCCAGCCAGGGACGGGGGAAGGGGGCGCCTTCGTCAAGGCAGAGGCAACCGGGCAGGCCGGCCACGGGCACCAGGCCTTCGGGCAGCTCCCCCTTCAGCCGGCGGAAGTCGGGGCGGGGCGGCTGCTGGAGGCGCGCCCAGAGGGTTTCGAGCTCACCCTCGGCGTGATGGGGCCGGAGCGCCTCCTTCAGGGCGCGCTCCGTCGCAGGGCCGCGGTCCAGGGCCGCGGGCAGGGCCTCCAGCTCCGCGGCCAGGGCCGCGCGGTCCTTGGCCGCGCGCCGCAGCAGGGCGTTCACCAGGCCCTTGTGGGGGACGAAGCCCAGGTCGCGGCTCGCGGCGAGCTCCACGGCTTCGTTCACGGCGGCATGATCGCTCACGCCCGGCAGCCAGGCCAACTGGGCGAGGCCCATGGCCAGGGCCACGCGGGTGCCCAGGGGCACGCCGCGATCGGGATCCTTGAGCTTCGGTTTCACCCAGGCCTGGAGGCGGCCCCAGCGGCGCAGGCACAGCCCCAGCAGGGCCTGGGCCAGATGGGCGTCCTCGCCCAGATCCCGGTCCCAGATATCGGGCACCCGGCCCCCCTCCCCGAACACCTCGTGCAGGGCGTGGGCGACATGGAGGCGGGCGGGCGTGGGCATGGAATTCCAATCACTCGAAGAACGAAAAACCGCTAAAGGCGCGATATGGGCGGTGAGCGGCTCCGTGGTGGATCCGCCGATCAACCCAAGCTTAGCGGGTCACCACCGACCGGGAGCCGTTGCGGGGTGCCACCGGGTCTCTGAGCGCGGCGTCAGATCTCTGCAAAGAAGGCTGCGATATCACGCGCAAGACGCTCGGGCTCCTCGGCGGCGCCAAAGTGCCCGCCGCTCGGCATGGGGGTCCACCGACGAACATCGTAAAGCCGCTCCGCCCATTCCCGTGGCGGGCTTCCTTCTGACACATGGTTATTGTCGAAGTTGGCAAATCCCGCAGGCACCCGCACGCGATCGCCGGGTGGAATGCCCGCCCCATGCCACCGGTTGTCGTAATAGTCGCGCATCGAAGGGGTGATGGTCTCCGTGACCCAGTAAAGCGTGAGCATCGTGAGGAGAAAATCCGGCGAAAAGTGCCCTTCGAGGTCGCCGTTCGAGTCGCTCCACGCACGCCACTTTTCAAGCAGCCAAGCCGCGAGTCCGGCTGGCGAATCGTTCAGCGCATAGCCGAGGGTTTGTGGCCGCGTCGACTGGATGGCGGAATAACCCCGTTCGACCTCATCCCATTGGCGCACCTGGGCCACATAGGCGCTTTCGGCTTCGGTCAATGGCCGCGTCCCTTCACCTGTGGGCGGCCAGAGTTCCATCGTTGTCAGATGGATGCCGATCATGGGCGCCGGATTCTCGATGGCCATGTACGTGGCGACCCCCGCACCAAAATCTCCGCCTCCGGCCCCATATCGTTCGTAGCCGAGTCCGTGCATGAGCCCATGCCACATTCGCGCGACGGTGCGGTAGCTTGCCTGTGCCGGTCGTTCCGAGAAGCCGTACCCCGGAAGCGAGGGAATGACGATGTCGAAGGCCGGAGCGTTGATGCCGTGGGCCTTCGGGTCGGTCAAGAGGGGCACAAGCGGCAGAAATTCAAGAAATGAGCTGGGCCAACCATGGGTCAGGATCAGAGGGATGCCACTTCCCTCCCGTGCTCGTTCGTGTACGAAGCGAATGTGGATGTCACCAAGCTCAGCGCGAAAGTGCTTGAACGCGTTCAGCCGGCGCTCCTGTGCTCGCCAGTCGAAACCATGGGCCCAGTAGCTAAGCAGGCGCTTCAGGTACTCGAGGTCTGTCCCCTGCGCCCAAGCAGTTCCGGGCGCCTGATCAGGCCAGCGCGTGTGAAGGATGCGCGCCCTGAGGTCGGATAGAACATCATCTGGAACACTGATTGTAAACGGGGTGATCTGCATCGGCTTGCTTTCCATGCTCATGAAATCGGCTGCACTCCCGTTGCTTGTGGGTGCTGCCCAGGACATCCTCTGCCGCAGGCCGACCGCCCATCTCCTTGTCTCACGCCCGAGGGGCGTTTTCGCGCTTTTCGCGGTTACAGCTCCTTCAGGATCTCGGCCTTCTTGGTGTCGTAATCCTTCTTGTCCAGCAGGCCCTTCTTGTAGAGCTCCTGGAGTTTCTGCAGGCGCTCCTCGGGGCCGGATCGGGCCGCCGGCGCGGTTTCGGCGTTCGGATGGGGCCGTGGCTCCGGCCGCGCCTCGGGGCGCACGGCGGGTTCGCTGCGGCTTTCGGACCGGCGCAGGGCCTCCTGTAGTTCGATGGCCTCCCGGCATTCCCGCAGGGCGGTCTGGAAGATGCTGGCGTCGGGCTGCATGTCCAGGGCGGTGCGCAGGTAGGGCAGGGCCTCTTCGTACTGGCCCTGGATGAAGCGGATGATGCCCACGTTGTACTGGGCCCTTGGGTAGTACTTGGGCTTCTGGCCCTTGTCGCGCTTGGATTGGTCGAGGCCGTCCAGGGCCAAGTCCATGGCCCCCCGCAGATCGCCGGAGCGGAGCCGCTGATGGGCCTTGGCCATGCCGAAGACCTCGTCGTCGAAGAAGGTGAGCTTGCGGACCTCGCTCCAGGCCAGGAGCATGCGCAGCACCTTCACCTTGGCGGTTTCGAAGGCCAGGCGCCGCACATCGGAATCCCGGGGGTAGGCGGGGAAGCCCTCGTACGAGGTGTTGCTCAGGCTGGGGCTGTCCTCTAGGCGCTGGGCGCCGAAGACGCGGCCCGTGCTGAGGTCCACCACCTGCACGGTGGCGCTGAAATCCAGGCTGGTGATGCTGGTGCGCTTGAGGCGGACCACGTCCTGCTTGGTCTTGTAGTCGCGGCTGCGCTCTTCCTTGGTGGACTGGTTGCGCGAGAGATCCGAGCGGTTCACGTTCACGATCACCAGCACGCTGGGGCCCAGCAGTTTGCCCAGGCGGGCGATGGTGGCGGGCTCGATGTAGCCGCTGGCCCCCAGTTCCTGTTCCTTCAGCACGGCATCCAGGTGGGCCCGGTCCACCACCTCCACCTGGCGGCTCTGCACCAGATCGGCGGTGAGGGCGTCCGCCAGCTCCCGGGAATTCAAATCGCGGGCGGGGGCGAAGGCCAGGCGCTCCACCTTGAGGCCCATGCCCGGGGGATGGATGACGGTCACCTCCACCTTGGGATTGGCGAGTTCGCTCCAGAACTGGGCCTGGACGGGCAGCGACAGGCTGGCCAGAGTGATGGGAATCAGCGGACGCATGGAGACTCCGGGGGCGGATCCAGGCTAGCAGGCCATGCTGTCCAGGGGGGCCGTCTGGCCCCCCTGGGGGCCCCGCATCGAAGGCGGGCAAAGCCCGCCTTCGATGCCTCCCCCCTCGCGTTAACCTGTCCCAAGTCTTCCAAGGAATCCCATGGCCCACCGCTATCCCCTCACCCTTTCCTGGACCGGCAACAGCCTGGACGCCCCCTACAACCGGAACGCCACGCTCTCCAACGGCCAGAAGACCGCCATTCCCGTCAGCAGCGCGCCGGAGTACGCGGGCGACGGCTCGTGCTGGAATCCCGAGGACCTGCTGGGCTCGGCGCTGGCCACCTGCCACATGCTCACCTTCCTGGCCCTGTGCGCGAAGGCCAAGGTGGAGGTGGTGGGCTACGAGGACCACGCGGAGTCCCTGCTGGACACCGTGGACAAGGTCACCCGCATCACCCACGTGTACCTGCGTCCCGTCATCCGCGTGACGCGCGGCACCAGCATGGCCAAGGTGATCACGCTGTTCGAGAAGGCCCACAAGTACTGTTTCGTGGCGAGTTCCGTCACCTGCGAGGCCGTGATGGAACCGCGGGTAGTCGAAGTCTAGGACTTCTCCGGGAGCCAGAGTGCATTGTCCCTTCTGTGGGCACATCGAGGACAAGGTGGTGGATTCCCGGGAGTCCCGCGAGGGGGATTCCATCCGCCGGCGCCGGGAGTGTCTTTCCTGCGGCCGCCGCTTCACCAGCTACGAGCGCGTGGAGGAGGTGCCCCTGGTGATCCTCAAGAAGGATGGCCGCCGGGAGCCCTTCGAGCGCCAGAAGCTCATGAAGGGACTCCTGGCTGCCTGCCAGAAGCGGCCGGTGTCGCTGGCCCGCATCGAGGAGCTGGTGGGCGACCTGCATGCCCGGCTCATGGAGCGGCCCGATCGCGAGATCCGCAGCCGCGAACTGGGGGAGCTGGTCATGGACGAGCTGAAGGGCCTCGACCAGGTGGCCTATGTCCGCTTCGCCAGCGTCTACCGGGACTTCAAGGACCTGCCGGATTTCGTGAAGGCCCTGGAGGGCCTCATGCACAAGGAGGCCGCCCCGGGACGCGCCCCATCGCCGGAATCCATCAAGCCGCTGCCCCAGGCTCTGTTCCCCGACGAGACGGTGGATGTCGCGGCGCTGAAGGGGCGGAAGAAGTAGGGGTATCCTGAAGGCCGAGGTTTGTCCGTGGCCGATGATGTCCTGCTCCCCCCCCCACCCGATGAGCAGCCCAAGCTGCCAGAAGAGCTGCCAGTGCTGCCGCTGCGGGATGTGGTGGTCTATCCCTACGTGATCCTGCCCCTGAGCATCAGCCGCGAGAAGTCCATCCGCGCCGTGGACACGGCCCTGGTGGAGAACCGGATGATCCTGCTGCTGTCGCAGAAGCAGGTGGAGATGGACAACCCCCGGCCCGAGGACCTCTACCAGGTGGGCACGGCGGCCCTCATCATGCGGGTGCTGAAGCTGCCGGACGGCCGCATCCGGGCCCTGGTGCAGGGCCTGCAGCGCGTCCGCGTGGAGTACTTCACGGAGACGGACGCCTTCTTCAAGGCCCGGGTGGAACCCCTGACCGAGCCCGAGATGGATTCGCCGGACCTGGAGCAGGACGCGCTCATGCGCAGCGTGAAGCAGACCCTGGAAAAGGCCGTGGCCCTGGGCAAGACCCTGCCCCAGGAGGTGCTGGTCATCGCGGGGAACCTGGACAATCCCGGCCGCCTGGCGGACCTGGTGGCTTCCAACCTGGACCTGAAGCTGCAGCAGACCCAGGAAATCCTGGAGATCGCCCACCCGGGCCTGCGCCTCAAGCGCGTCAACGAGCTGCTCACGCGGGAGATCCAGCTGCTGGAGGTGCAGCAGAAGATCACGATGGAAGCCCGCGGCGAGATGGACAAGAGCCAGCGGGACTACTACCTCCGCCAACAGCTCAAGGCCATCCAGCAGGAGCTGGGCGAGGGCTCGGAACTATCGGAGGAGATCACGGCCTTCCGCGACCGGCTGGCCAAACTGAAGGTGCCCGAGGAGCCCCTCGTCGAGATCGAGCGCAACCTCAAGAAGCTCGAACGCATGCACCCGGATTCCAGTGAAACCGCCGTGACGCGCACCTACCTGGAATGGATGACCGAACTGCCCTGGGGCCAGATGACCGAGGACAATCTCGACCTCAAGCAGGCCCAGACCGTGCTGGACGAGGATCACTTCGGGCTGGCCAAGATCAAGGACCGCCTGCTGGAGTTCCTGGCGGTGCGCAAGCTGAAGCCCGATCTGCGGGGCACCATCCTCTGCTTCGTGGGGCCCCCGGGCGTGGGGAAGACCTCCCTGGGCAAGTCCATCGCCCGGGCCCTGGGCCGCAAGTACGCGCGCATCTCCCTGGGCGGCGTGCACGACGAAAGCGAGATCCGAGGCCACCGCCGCACCTACGTGGGCGCCATGCCGGGCCGCATCGTGCAGGCCCTGCATCAGATCAAGAGCATGAACCCCGTGATCATGCTGGACGAGGTGGACAAGATCGGCCGCGATATGCGCGGGGATCCCAGCGCGGCCCTGCTGGAGGTGCTGGATCCCGAGCAGAACCACACCTTCCGCGACCACTACCTGAACGTGCCGCTGGATCTCAGCCAGGTGCTCTTCCTGGCCAACGCCAACGAGCTGGAGCCCATCCACCCGGCCTTCCGGGACCGCATGGAGATCATCTACCTCAACAGCTACACGCTGGAGGAGAAGCTGGGCATCGCCGAGCAGCACCTGATCCCCAAGCAGTTGGAGAAGCACGGCGTCACGCGACAGCAGGTGTCCATTCCCCGGAAGGCCCTGAAAGCCATCATCACGGGCTACACGCGGGAGGCCGGGCTGCGCCAGCTGGAGCGCGAGATCGGGGCCGTCTGCCGCAAGGTGGCCCGCCGCGTGGCGGAGAACAGCCTGAAGAAGATGCTCACCCTGAATGACGCGAGCCTTCACGAGCTGCTGGGCCCCGTGAAGTTCCTGCAGGACGAGCGCCTGAAGGCCCCCCGCGTGGGCGTGGTGACCGGCCTGGCCTGGACCGCCGTGGGCGGCGACGTGCTCTTCGTCGAGGCCCTGAAGATGCCCGGCAAGGGCCTGCTCACCCTCACGGGGCAGCTGGGCGACGTGATGAAGGAAAGCGCCCAGGCGGCCCTCAGCTACATCCGCAGCCGGGGCGAGGCCTTCCAGATTGATCCCGAGGTCTTCCAGAAGCAGGACATCCACATCCACTTCCCCGAGGGCGCCATCCCCAAGGACGGCCCCAGCGCGGGTCTGGCCATCGCCACGGTGCTGCTCTCGGTGCTGAAGGGTGTCCCCGTGCGGAACACCCTGGCCATGACCGGCGAGATTGATCTGCGCGGCGAGGCCCTGGCCATCGGCGGGCTCAAGGAGAAGGCCCTGGCGGCCCTGCGGGTGGGCATCAAGGACATCCTCATCCCCCACGCCAACCTGAAGGATCTCGAAGAGATTGACCCTGAGCTGCGCAAACAGCTCCGCTTCCACCCCGTGAAGCACGTGGAGGAGGTCTTCGAGCACGCCCTGGTGGGCTGGAAACGGCCCGAGGCCGCGAAGGCCGCGCGAAAACGCTGAATGTGTGGCCCCGGGGGGACGGGGGCGGTACCTTGGACTCCGGGGAGCGCCCCATGCTGACCGAAGCCTTCACGCTGCTGATCCAACTCCCGCCCCTGGCCTTCGGGCCGGCCCTGCCTTCGGGGGCCTTCCTGGTCCCCCGAGCGCTGGTCTGCGAGATCCGGGAGCTGGGACGGATTCAGGAACCCTCCCGGGCCCCGTGGCCTGCCGCCGTGGCCACCTCCCTGGATCCCCGCAGCCTCAGACCGGCCCGGGCACCCCACCTGGTGAACCCGGTCGTGGATGGACTGCTGCTGATGGCGGCGGCCTACGGAACCCACGCCACCTGGGACGACCGCACCTGGTCCACCAGGGCCTGGCAGGCCGCGGGCGCCATGACACCCGTGCTCTTCCCGCCCCAGGTGCCGCCCATGTGGGCGCTGGGGCGTTAGGGTCGGTGGAACACTACTTGCCGTTCAGGCTGCTGAGGTATTTCCCCACCCACTCCGCTTCCTGTTCGGTGCCGGCGAAGGGGGGCATGCGGTCCAGGTAGGGGTTTAGGGCCGGATCCAATTCCCGCAGGCCCTGGATGAGCAGCACATTGTCCTCCGCCGTGTTGCTGGCGGTGAGGACCTTCAGGCTGCGGTAGCCGTCCCGGGTGTGGCAGGCCAGGCACTGGCTGCGCAGGAGCGCCTCGCCCTTGGCCAGGTCCGTGTCCCCCTTCGAGGCGGCGAAGGTCCGGGCCCAGGCGTTCTGGGGCAGGAAGCCGTCCTTCTGGTAGCCCGCCACCTGCTCCACCCGGATGCCGTTGGAGTACATCACGTCCCGGATGACGAAGGGCTTGCGGGCCACCTCCCGGATCCACTCGAAGCCGCCGAAGCCCCAGCAGGCCAGCAGCAGGCCCAGAAGCGCCACGGGGCGCCGGAAGGTGGCGGGCCTGAAGACCCCCCACAGGACCAGCAGGGCCGGCAGCAGGTAGGCCCCCAGTCCCAGCAGGGCCCAGCGGAAGCCCTGGGCCAGGCCCGTGGCGCCCTTCAGGTTGCCCAGGACCAGCTCCCGGGCGGCCGGCGGGAAGCTCTGGAAGTAGTACCAGCCCGCCGGGACCGTCAGCAGCACCCCGGCCAGGGTGAACAGGGCCGTAGGCTTGAGGATCCTCGGCTTCAGCGCCGGAGGGGCCACCCCACCCGCCGCCAGGGCCCACAGGCCCCCCAGGGCCAGGGACACGAAGCTGCGCAGCAGCACGCTCGGCAGGTAGGTGGCGTTGAAGAAGCCGTCCCCCATGGCGTGGGTGGTGGTCCAGCCCGCGCCGGGGCTCAGCATGAAGGCCACGATGCCGCTGATGACCACGAGGCTCAGCCAGGCGCAGAGGGCGTAGAGCCCGTAGAGGATCAGGCGCTGCCGGGGCCTCAGCCGGTCGTAGGCGCGGACCAGCACGATGAGCGTGGCCATCTCGCCCGCGAAGAGCAGCCATTCGATGGCCCAGCCCATGACGAAGGCGCGGATGAGGTGCTGGGTGGCGGTGGGATTCACGAGACCGATGGCCACCCAGATGCCCACGCCGGTGCCCGCCCCGAAGATCGCGGACAACCAGAGCAGGGCCTTGGCCCGGCCCCGCAGCCAGGCCTGCAGTTCCCGGTCCCCGGCGCGCTGGGCGCGATCCTCCAGGAACGCCAGCCAGATGCCGGCCCCCACCACCAGGTGGGCGATGGAGACGTGGATGATGCTGATGATGCCGATGATCCAGCCGCTGCCAAGCAGGGGAAGATCCCACACGGGATGGTTCATGGGGCCTCCTCCCCGGCGGCGGGAACGGGCTGGACCGCCCAGCGCAGGATGACGATCAACAGAATGGCCAGCCCCGCGAAGGTGAGCGCGAAGACGCCCAGGGAAAGCCAGTCTGTCTTGTGGGGCAGGGCGCCGGGATGGAATCCGAAGGCCGCGAGGCTGGCATCCCGCGCCTGATCGCGCAGCAGGATCATCCCCAGGGTCGAGCCCAGACCCAGCCAGAAGGGCGCCCACACGGCCCTGGCCGGGGCGCCCCCCTGGCTGGCGGGGATGGCCATGAACAGGGCCAGGGCGCCCATGCCCGTGGAGATCCACATCGTGAGGCTGGCCGCGGAGCGGCCGTCCAGCAGCAGGTCCAGCACGGGCGCGGGCTGCTGCACCAGCAGCCAGGTGCCCCAGACCAGTTGACTGGCGGTGGCCGCGATGAACCAACGCAGGCCGGCGCGGCGGGCGTAGGCGTGGTCGCGCCAGGCGCCCCAGCCGGCCAGGAGGAGGCCCGCCATGGCGGCAAAGCCCACCACCATGTGCAGGTACCGCGACCAGAGGGTGGGATCCGCCGTGTTCATGCGCAGGCCCTGGGGCGAGGCTGCCGCCTGGGCGGCCCAGAGGTCCGGCCGCAGCGAAAGGGTGGTGACATTCACCAGCATCAGGCCCACGGACAGCAGCAGCAGGGCCCCCGCGATGCCGCTGAAGGCGTGGAGGGATTCCGAGCCCGCCGATCCCACGAAGCGGTAGAGCAGGGTGTAGCCCGCCATCAGCAGGAAGATGAGCGCCAGCCAAGGAACGGCCATCAGCACCGAGGCCGTGTAGAAGAACGGGCCATAGATCAACTGGACGAAGAGCAGGGGCGCGATGCCCAGGGTGATGGCAAAGGTCACGGCGGCGGGCAGCATGGGCGCCAGGCGGCGCACCAGGTCGCGATCCTCGGGCTTCCCGCGCAGCGCGTGCACGGCGGCGATGAGGCTTCCGCCCACGCCGAGGTTCACGGCCAGGAGGTGCAGCGTGAAGGTGACCAGCAGCAGCGCCTTCAGGGCGGAGGGCGGCATCGGCAGGAGCAGGGGGTCCGGGGCCGGTATGGGCAGGGGCGTCATGGGTACTCCGGTTCTTCGATGCCGCGTCGGGGGATACCCGCCCAGGGTACCGCCATCCCGGGATTCCCTCGCGGGGGAACCTCCGAAGCCCCGGTAGACTGGACCTTCGCGAGGTATCCGTGGGTCTGCTCGGCGGCTTGTTCAACCAGTTCAGGAAGGGCCTGAAGCGCACCCAGGAGCTGGTGCTGGCCCCCATGGGCCGCCTGCTGGGCCTGGGGCGGCTGGACGAGGCCCAGCTCCAGGAACTGGAGGATCTGCTGCTTCAGGCGGACCTGGGCGTGAGGGCTGTGGATCAGCTCCTGGCACGGCTTCGGGCCGAGCTGAAGGGTGGCGCCGACATTGATCCCAAGGCCCTGCTGAAGGACGAGCTGCTGAAGCTGCTGCGCCGGCGGCCCGCCCGGGCATTCCTCGCCAACGGCACCCAGGTGGTGCTGCTGGTGGGTGTGAACGGCGTGGGCAAGACCACCACCCTGGGCAAGCTGGCGGCCCATTTGAAGGCCCGGGGCGAAGGCGTGCTGGTGGTGGCGGGGGATACCTTCCGCGCCGCCGCCATTGATCAACTGGAGCGCTGGGGCGAGCGGGCCGGGGTGCCGGTCCTCCGCAACCAGATGGGGGGCGACCCGGCGGCCATCGCCTTTGATGGCGCCGCCAGCGCCCAGGCCAAGGGCACGCCCTGGGTGCTCATAGACACCGCGGGGCGCCTGCACACCAAGGACCACCTCATGAAGGAGCTGGACAAGATCCGCCGCAGCCTCCAGAAGGTAATCCCCGGGGCCCCCCACCGGGTGCTGCTGGTGCTGGATGCCACCACGGGCCAGAACGGCCTGGTGCAGGCCGAGGCCTTCGCCCGGGCCGCGGGGGTCACGGATCTGGTACTCACCAAGCTGGATGGCAGTGCCAAGGGGGGCGTGGTGGTGCCCATCCTGGCTCGGTTGAATCTCCCCATCGCCTTCGTGGGCGTGGGCGAGGGCCTGGAGGACCTCCTCCCTTTCGACGCCGAAGCCTTCGTGGATGGCCTGCTCGATGTCTGACTTGGACCTCAGCCCCGAGGTGGCCTGGACCCTGGCCACGGGCGGCCCCTGGCCCGATCCGGCGCTCCTGGAGGGCGATGCCCGCTTCATGGCCCTGGCGATCCGGGAAGGCCTGAAGGGCGTGGGCCTCTCCAGCCCCAACCCCCCCGTGGGCTGCGTGCTGGTGAAGGCGGGCCGGGTCATCGGATGCGGCGCCCACACCCGGGCCGGCGATCCCCATGGCGAGGTCCTGGCCCTGCGCGATGCCGAAGCCCGGGGCGAGGATGTCCGTGCCGCCACGGCCTATGTGACGCTGGAACCCTGCTGCCACCACGGACGCACGCCCCCTTGCTCCCAGGCCCTCATCCAGGCGGGGGTGGCCCGCGTGGTGGTGGGGGTGCGGGACCCCAACCCCCGGGTGGACGGCGGTGGCCTCGCCATCCTCCGGGCCCAGGGGGTCGCCGTGGACGAGGGCCTGCTGGGCGTGGCCTGCACCCGGTTCCATGCCCCCTTCTTCAAGTTGATCCGCACGGGCCTGCCCTGGGTGAGCCTCAAGCTGGCCCTGGGGTCGGACGGGGCCCTGGGGCCCGCAGGACAGACCACCCCGATCACCCCCCCCGAGGTCCAGCGCCTGGCCCACGCCCTGCGGCGGGCCTCGGAGGCCATCGTGGTGGGCCGCCCCACCGCCGAGCTGGACGATCCCCAGCTCACGGACCGGTGGCCCGCGCCCACCGCGCCCCACCGGATCTTCCACCGGGTGGTCCTGGACCACGGGGGCCAGGTACCGGCCCAGGCCCGGGTCTGGCGGCCCGTGGCCGGCCAGCCCGCCCTCCGGGCCGTCACGGGAGATCCCCAGCCTTTGCGGGGGGTGGAGGATCTCCGCCTGCCTCCGGGGCCCGGGGGATGCAGTTTGCGTCACCTGTTGCACGAACTGGCGGCCCGGGGCGTGGGACGGGTGCTCGTGGAGGGCGGGGCCACCCTGGTCAGTGCCTTCCTCGATCAGGGACTCGGCGACGAGTTCCACCGCTTCCAGGGGGATCGGCCCGCCGGGGGAACCCCACCGGTCCTGCTCTTTCCGCCCTCCTGGCAGCTCCAGGCCGGCGCCCGGTGGCCCGGTGGGCGCTGGGAAGTCTGGCGCTAGGCTGGACTTCCTCCCCCCCTGGCACGACCCTTGAGTCCTGAATCGGTCCCTCCCCCTGGAGTCCCCATGCGCCCGCGAACCTGGCAATGCCTCACCGGCCTGATGGCCCTGACCCTGCTCATGGCCTGCCGCAGCAGCGATGTCCTGCTTTCCGATGCCCGAATCACCCTCCAGGCCCAGTTTGAAAAGAAGCCCCTGACCGCCACGGGCTTCGGCCCCCTCACCATCCGCCCCGCCCGCTACTGCTATGCCGAGGTGCGGGATGCCGGTTCCAATGCCCTGCTGACGTCGGGCTACCTGGGCAGCGATGGCACCGGCACGGCCATCGTGCCCAAGGGGCTTTCGGTCTACGTGCAGGTCTACGCCGATTACCAGGTGCCCAGCGCCGATCCCACCAGCTTCTTCCTGCGGGGCAGCGTGAAGAACGCGCCCCTGCCGGCCACCTACATCTCCGGCACGGCCTTCGACGCCATCGCCACCTGGTCCGTCACCAGCGCCACCTTCCTGGCGGATCGGGACGGCACCCTGGGGGTCACCGCCCTCGCCGGCAACCGCATCGCCGGGGCCTTCAACATCGCCGACCAGGCCGTGACCTTCGGGGCCGCCGTGCGGGATATGGACGGTTCCACCACCCTGCGCCTGCCCAGCCTCCACACCTTCTGGACCACCAGCGCCAATCTGGCGGACCAGGAACGCACCTACCCCGCCCTCACCTACGACTCCCCGACCACCTACCTCGTCTCCGGTGGCCGGGCCCTCTTCAGCCACACGGTCTGGGGCCTGGGCAGCGGCGCCGCCAATACCGAAACCGACGAATGGGATGACGGCGTGCTCCAGGAAACCTTCGCCCGCCTGCTCTTCGCCGACGGCAGCTACAAGGCCGATGGCAGCAGCGCCCTCTCCCTGCTGCGCCGGGACAACGACAACGTCTGGGTGGATCGCACTGTGCAGAGTGAATCCACCGCCGCCTTCGTGGCCGGCTTCTCGGACTTCCTCTCCGCCACCACCCGCAACAACAGCCAGATCCTCGACAGCTATGTGGACGCCGGCGGCGTGGCCCAGGTCTACGCCTTCGACCTGGCCAGCCACGCCTCCGTGCCCACCGCCAAGAGCGAATTCACCCGCGGTTCCATCGCCGTGAGCCTATGGGGCCTCTGGAAGAACACGCTGGGCGGCACGCCGGCCGGCCTGAACACCCTGTGGGCCGCCGCGCGCTCCACCACCGCTCTCACCAATGGCACCGGCGAATACGAACAGGCCACCCTGGGCTGCTACCCCAGCTACCTGCTGGGCGTGCAAAGCCGCGTGACCGCCCCCATCTGGACCACCGCCCTCAACGAACTGGCCCTGGAGGCCATTCCCAATCCCGATGCCACCTACTTCGTGGGCACGGCGCTCTGGCAGACCCGCCCCGTCGGCTTCTCGGAATCCGGCCTCCTCCAGACCTATGCCTCGACCTACTACTACGACCGCAACCAGAGCCAAGCCTACCGCTTCACCCACGGGGGCGGGGCCCGCACCATCACCATGACGCCCACCAGCGGCCAGGACTTCTACCTGGAGCTCATCGGCCCCGGCGGCCTGGTGGACTGGAGCTACAGCGCCCCCGGCAGCACCCGCGTCCTGAGCCTCAGCGCCCTCCCCGCGGGCGTCTACGCCGCCCGGGTCCGGGCGGGCGCCACCACGGCCACGGGACTGAACACCTACACCATCAGCGTGAACTGAGGCTCCGCCCTCAGCCCCCCCCCACCAGCCGCACCACCTCCAGCCGGTCGCCGTCGTTCAGGACGGCGGTCGCGTGGTCGGCCCGGCGGATGACTTCGCCATTGAGCTCGATGGCGCTGCCGAAGGCGGGGAGCTCCAGCCAGAGCGCCAGGTCCGCCAGGGTCGCCAGAGGCGGGGTTTCGCGGGCCTGGCCGTTGAGCTGGAGCCTCACCGGGCCTCCGCGGCGGCCTGGAAGCCCTTCTCCAGATCGGCGATGAGATCGGGCTGATCCTCGATGCCCACAGAGAAGCGCAGCAGACCATCCGTGATGCCCAGGCGGGCCTTCACCTCGGGGGCCGTCTTCAGGTGGCTCATGCTGGCGGGATGCTGGATGAGGCTTTCCACGCCGCCCAGGCTCACGCCCCGGGTGATGATCTCCAGGGCCTCACAGAAGGCCTGACCCGCCCGGAGGCCCGCCCCCAGCTCGAAGCCGATCATGGCGCCGAAGCCCGTTTCCATCTGGCGCAGGGCGATCTCGTGGCCGGGATGGGTGGGCAGGCCCGGGTAGTCCACCCGCGCCACATGGGGCTGCCAGAGCAGCCACTGGGCCAGGGCCTGGGCGTTGTCCGAGGCGCGGCGCACGCGCAGGGCCAGGGTCTTCAGGCCCCGGTGCAGCAGCCAGGCCGCCATGGGATCCAGGGTGGGACCCATGACCTTGGTGAGCTGCCAGCAGGCCACCACATCGGCGTCTGAGCCCGCGATGACGCCGGCCACCACATCCGAGTGGCCCGCCAGGTACTTGGTGGCCGAAGCCACGCTGAGGTCCATGCCGAAAGCCAGGGGCCGGGTGTGGATGGGGCTGGAGAAGGTGTTATCGGCCACGGTGCGGATGCCGTGCCGCTTTCCGAGGGCCGCCACGGCCGCCAGGTCCGTCAGGGCCAGGGTGGGATTGGAGGGGGTCTCCACCCAGATCATGCGGGTCTCTGGGCGGAGGGCGGCTTCCCATTCACCCAGGTCCAGGGTGTCCTGCACCCAGGTCACCTTCAGCCCGCGGGTGGCTTCCCAGCGGCGGATGAGCTGCTCCGTGCCCAGGTAGATGGCGGCGGGAGCCACCATATGATCGCCCTGCTTCAGGAAGGCTTCGAAGACCAGGGCGAAGGCCGCCATGCCGGAAGCCGCCACCAGGGCCCGTTCGGCGCCCTCCAGCTCCGCCAGCACGGCCTCGACCTCGCTGGTGTTGGGATTGCCCCAGCGGGTGTAGAAGGCCGGGGGCTCGATGCTGGACGCGAACTCGGCGCCCTCGCGGTTCTCCAGGAGCTGGAACACCGAGGTCTGGAAGATGGGCGTGGTCACGGCCCGGGTGGGATTGAAGCGCTTCCCGGCGTGGATGGCGGTGGTGGTAGGTCCCCAGGGTTTGGGCATCGGCAACTCCGGTCCCAAGGATAGGCCCGTCGGGCCTATCGCTTCCAGAACACGATGGCGAGGGCCACCACGGCGAAGGTGATGACCACGATCAGGCGCCAGACCGTGGGCCGGTCGTCCGGCAGGTCATAGGGCCCGCGGTCCTCCAGGGCCGCCCGGGTGAGATCATCCTCCGAGGCCGGGACCAGGCCCCGGCAGTCCACGCAGCGGAAGGGCTCCCCGGGGGTCAACACCGCGGCCACGACCGAACAACCGCAGCCCTGGCACACATGCACCACGCCGGGATGGTAGGCCTCAAGGGCGGGGGGGATCTCGTTCGTCATGCGTCACCTCCGCCTAATGCACGCTGCGCGTGCTCCGGCTCGCTCTGCTCACCGAGGCGGAGCCTCCCTGTGCCGCACCCTTCGGGCCTCGGCTTCGCCAAGGTGGTCCTTTGCTCCTGCTTCGGACTCATGCGTCACCTCCTGTGCCGCACCCTTCGGGCCTCGGCTTCGCCAAAGTGGCCCTCCGCTCCTGCTTCGGGCTCATGGGGTCAGAATGGGGCTGGAATCAGGGTTTGGCTAGGGCTTCCGCCAGCATCTCGTTGACGAGCCTCGCATCCAGCCGGCCCTGGCCTGCCTTGAGGATCTGGCCCACCAGGAACCCCTTGAGGCCTTCCTTCCCATCCCGGATCTGGGCCACGGGGCCCGGGTTCGCCGCCAGGACCTGGGCCACCAGGGCCTCGATGGCGCCGCGGTCGCTGACCTGGGCCAGCCCCTTCTGGGCCACGATGGTCCTGGCGCTCCCCTCCCCCGCCAGCAGGGCGGGGAAGACCTGATCCCTGGCGGTGCCGAGGGCGAGGGTCCGGGCCTCCACCAGGCGCACCAGTTCCCCCAGGGCCTCCGGCGCCAGGGGGAAGGCTTCGATGCTGATTCCGCGCTCGTTCAGGGTGCGGCTGACCTCCCCCAGCATCCAGGCCGCGGCGCCCCGGCCGGAGCCGCACGCCCGCGCCAGGGCCTCGAAGTAGGCCGCGAAGGCGGGGCTCTGGGCCAGGGCCTGGGCCTCGTCCATGCCCAGTCCGTGGGCCTCGCGCCAGCGGCGGATCTGCTGGTCGGGCAGTTCGGGCAGGGCCGCCCGGGCAGCCTCGATCTCCGCGGGATCCACCCTCAGGGGAGGAAGGTCGGGCTCGGG
The DNA here is from genome assembly GCA_030681515.1 of Geothrix sp. Classification (GTDB taxonomy): domain Bacteria; phylum Acidobacteriota; class Holophagae; order Holophagales; family Holophagaceae; genus Geothrix. Next base: position 49,345 of record JAUXSE010000014.1, read on the forward strand.
GAAATAGCGGTAGTCCATGGCCGCTTCCTTGGTGCGCTGGCTCCGGGTCTCACCGGCGGAGGCGTCCCAGCCCCGGGTCTCCATCCGCACCGGCTCGCCCCCTTCGAGCAGGGCCGCCTGCCGGTCCATTTCGTGCTCCAGGGCCTGCCGCACGAAGCGGAAGGAGTTCAGGTTCTTCACCTCGACCCGGGTGCCGAAGGCCGGATCACCCGTCCGCCGGAGGCTCACATTGGCGTCGCAGCGGAAGCTGCCCGCCTCCATGTTCCCGTCACAGATGCCCAGGGCCACCACCAGCCGGTGGAGGGACTTGAGGCAGTCCGAGGCCTCCTGGGGGCTGCGGAGATCCGGGGCGCCCACGATCTCCAGGAGGGGCACCCCGGCCCGGTTCAGATCCACGTGGCTGGCCATCCCGTCCAGATCGTGGTGGCTCTTCCCGGCGTCCTCCTCCAGGTGGGCCCGCTCCAGGCGGATCCGCACGGGAGCGTCCGTGCCCCGGACCCGGGCATCGCCGGGGATGTCCAGATGGCCATCCTCCACGAGGGCCACGGGGCCCTGGGTGATCTGGTAGCCCTTGGGCAGGTCCGGGTAGAAGTACTGCTTCCGGTAGAAGGCGCTCTGGGGCTGGATCCGGGCCTCCACCGCCAGGCCCAGGGTGAGGGCCAAGCGGACCGCTTCGCCGTTCAGGACGGGCAGGGCACCCGGCAGCCCCAGGCACACGGGGCAGGTGTGCGTATTCGGAGCCGCCCCATAGGCATTCCGGCAGGCGCAGAACAGTTTGGACCGCGTCCGCAGCTGGACATGCACCTCCAGGCCGATCACCGCTTCATAGCCAGGCTTCATCCGCGACTCCCCGGGCCAGTCTACTTCGCCCCGCGCTACTTACCGAGGCAGAAGCCGCTGAACAGCGCGTCCAGGGCGCTTTCGGCCCGATCCTCGCCCGTGAGCCGGGCCAGCAGTCCCCAGGCCCCCTGGAGCAGGGAGGCCGGCAGTTCCGGCGGACATCCGCGATCCAGGCCCACCAGGAGATCCAACTGTCCCGCCAGGTCATCCAGCAGCGCCCCCTGCCGATCCGTGGCCAGGGCGCCGAGGCAGGCGTCCGGCGCTAGGCCGCCGAGGAAACGATCCTTCAGGGCCGCTTCCAGCGCGTCGAGGTCGCCCCGGTGGGCGGCGATGGCCACGCCGGGGGCCTCGGCCCAGTCCGCGAAGGTGCGGACCTCCAGGACCTTGCCGGCGAAGGGGGCCAGGGCGTCGCGGATCACCGGATCCAGCCCCGGATCCGGGGCCGGCCAAAGGTGGAGCACCAGATCGGCGGCCTCCAGGACGGGGCCCACCCGGGCCACGCCCAGACGCTCGATGGGATCCTCCGTATCCCGCAGGCCCGCCGTATCAAACAGGCGCAGGGGCAGACCCCGCCATTCGCAGCGCACCTCCAGCACATCCCGAGTGGTGCCGGGGATCTCGGTGACGATGGCCCGATCCTCTCCCGCCAGGGCATTGAACAGGGTGCTCTTGCCGGCATTGGGCCGCCCCACCAGGGCCAGCCGGAGGCCGCCCCGCAGGTGCCGGGCGGCCCGGGCCCGGGTTTGTTCCACGTGGAACCGCGCCCGGAGCGGCGCCAGATCCAAGGCCAAGTCCTCCAGATTCAGTGTTATTCCTTCTTCCTCGCCGTAGTCCACCGCCGCCTCGGCCCGGGCCATCCAGGGGGCCAGTGCCCGGCGGGCCTCGGCAATCCAGTCCGGCTGGGCTCCGGCCCGCGCCTGGGCCAGCCGGATCTGGGTATCGGTTTCCGCGGCGATCAGGTCCCGCAGGGCCTCCGCCGCCAGGAGATCCTGCTTGCCGTTCAGGAGGGCCCGCCGGGTGAACTCGCCCGGTTCCGCCAGGCGGATGCCCAGGGTGCCCAGGTGACCCAGCAGGCGCCGCACCAGCCGGGGATTGCCGTGGACCTGGAACTCGACCACATCCTCGCCCGTGTAGCTGGCGGGAGCCGGGAAGAACAGCACCAGGGCCCGCTCGCGGAAGCCATCCCAGCTCAGCGTGCGCAGCGAGGCCACCCGCGGCTCCGGCAGGGCCACCAGGGGCGCGAGCCTGGCCGTCAAATCCCCTCCCGAGACCCGCACCAACGCCACCGCCGAGGGCAGCAGCGGCGTGGCGGGGGCGCAGATGGGGGGCTGGGACAACGTGGGCAAGCCAATCACCCCTTCTGTTTTTCCAACTCCGGGCGCAGCCCGGAGCCAGGCAAGGTCCCCACGGGAACCCCTACTTCCGGAACACCTTCACCGGCTTGAAGGCGCCCTCGCCTTCGCTTTCGGTGCCCAGGCCCGGTTCGCGGCTCACCACAAGGTGCACCCAGCGGCGTTCGCGGGCGCTGAGGGCGCCCAGGGTGTGGCTGCCCAGCTCGCGGGCCTTCCCGGCGGCGAACTGGCCCATGGCCATGACCTCCTGCATGCGGAAGAGGCGGGCGCCCTTCACATCCAGGTAGGCCAGCTTCGAGTCTTCGCGCTCGCCCTGGGCTTCGTGGATCAGGAACTGCAGCGCATCCAGGGCCACGCCCCGGTTGGCGCCCAGGTGGGACGCGTCAGGACCAGAAATGGCCACGCGGTTGGGAAAGGCCTCTTCGTCGCCGGAGGGCGCGAAGCGGGCCTCCAGGGTCAGCCCCAGGTGGGCACCCCAGCGGGCGATGAGTTCGGGCACGGATTCCAGGCTGGCGCCGCTTTTCCGCATGACGAGCTCCTACACCGTGATGGGCTGGGGCTGGTAGGACCGCATGACCCACCAGGTCTGGAAGAGGCCGATCATGTTGAACGCGAAGTAGTAGATCGTAAGCCCGGCGGGGCTCGACGCGAAGAAGAAGGTCATCATGGCGGGCATGAGCACCAGCATCATCTTCCGCTGGGCCGGGTCACCCACGGCGGGCGTGATGTACTGCTGGACGAACATGGAGGCGCCCATGAGCACCGGAAAGATGTAGTAGGGATCCTTGGCGGACAGATCGGTGATCCAGCCGAAGAAGGGGGCGTGGCGCAGCTCGAAGACCGCGTTCAGCATGGACCAGAGGGCGAGGAAGATGGGCATCTGCAGCAGCATGGGCAGGCAGCCGCCCATGGGGTTGTGGCCGTTCTTCTTGTAGAGGGCCATCAGCTCTTTCTGCATCTCGGCCTTCTTGGTCATATCGCCGCCGAACTTTTCGTACTTGGCCTGGAGGGCCTTCTGGTGCGGCTCGAAATCCTTCATGCGCAGCATGGAGATGGTCTGCTTGGTGTTCAGGTGCCAGGTGGCCAGGCGGATGATCACCGTGAAGATCACGATGGCCCAACCCCAGTTGCCCACCAGGGCGTGGACCTTCTTGAGGATCCAGAAGAGCAGGTGGGCCACGGCGCCGAAGAAACCATAGTCAATGACCCGGGTGAAGGGCTTTTCGAAGGCCAGGAGGTATTCCGCCTGCTTGGGCCCCAGGTACAGGGAGGCCTCCATGCGGCCGTTCTCCGGCAACAGCTCATAACCCGCGGTGTCCCGGCCCGCCAGGCGGGGCAGCTTCCAGAGGGCGGCAAAGTAGTGGCTGTGCTGGTCCTTGGCGTTCTTGTCGAGGCCGGCGTCCAGGCCCAGGCGTTCCGACGAGGGCGGCAGCCCCTTGCGCTTGGCGCCCACGAAGCTGAAGAAGGGGTCGTGCAGCATCTCGGACCAGGTCACGGCCTCGATGCTCTTGTCCGTCAGGGTGAACACGCGGCCCAGCTGCTTCACGGGCTCGTCGGTCGTGGGGTTCGCGATCAGCACCAGGGGGGCGTTGCGCGGCGAGGCGGCCTCGACCTTCAGGATGTGGCCCTGGGCCGGCACGAGGTAGCTGAGCCGCTCTCCGGCGGCGCTTTCGAAGATGACCGCGGTGCCCGTGGCGCCGCGCTCCTCGCGTACCGTCTCGAACCCGGCGCCCGTCAGCGCGCCGAGCCCGGCGAAGGCGTCCGGGAAGAACTGCGTGCCATCCTGGCGCCAGATGACCTGCTTGAGGGCGCCGGTGGCCACCTGCCAGGTGAGGGTGAGCTCCCCGGAGGACAAGGTGTGGAGGGCGGCCGGATCGGCGGGCTTCGTACCGCCCGCGGCCAGGGCCTCCGCCGGGGGCGCCACCGGGGGCGCCGGCGCCGGAACAGGCGCATCCGCCGCCCGGGGGACGGGCTGCTGGGCCTCGATCCTGGGCGCGGGCTTGGCGTACCGGGATGATAGCCAGAACTGGGCGCCGAGCAGGATCATGCTGCCGATGACGAAGAGAAGGATGTTGCGATTGTTCATGGGGTATCCGGGGTATCCAGGGTGCCCTGGTTGTCCTGGGTGTCCAGGGCGGGAAGACGGCGCAGGGCCAGCCGGAGCTGGTTTTCAATCTCCTGGAGGCTGATGGTATCGAGGGGCGGGGCGGTCCGGCCCGGGCGCACCCACACCACCCAGGGTTGGTCCAGCAGGGGCGCCACCCCGGCCAGGAAAGCCATCCTCACGCGGCGGCGGAACTGGTTGCGGCGCACGGCGCGACCCGTCTTGCGGGGCGAGGTCACCAGCAGCATCGGCCCTCCGGTCTCGGCCCGGCGCCAGGCGCGGATATCCAGGGACGACGCCTGCCCCAGCAGGGGCCGGGGCGGGGGGGTGGGAACCGCGTGGTCCTTGTGGCGAACCGTGCGGAAGCGGCCCTTGAAGATCACGGGGCGGGGCCTGATCCGCCCGCCTAGAGCGCCAGGACGTGGCGGCCCTTGGCGCGGCGGCGTTTGAGCACCAGACGGCCGTTCTTGGTCTTCATGCGGGTCAGGAAACCGTGGGTCTTGGCACGGCGGCGGTTGTTGGGCTGAAAGGTGCGCTTCATGGTTCCACCTCAGGAGTCCCCTCCCGGGGAGGAGGACGAACCTTCGAGGGTATCAGCGAGGGCCTGCGCGCTCAAGGGCATTTCCGTCCTTCCATCCCCGCCACGGGGTGCTAGATTGGGATCCCCCCTCGCGAGCCAGGCGCGGCCGGAGTGTGCGCCGCACCCTCCGCCGACGGCCCGTGCCCGCGTTCCGCCCCACCGATGCTGGTGAACCCATGCGATCCACCGATCCCGCCGCCCTTTGGGACACCCTCCGGCTCGGCCTATCCAAGCTGCTGCCCGAGGCCAGCTTCAGGGAGTGGATCGCGCCCTGCGAGCCCGTGAAGATGGAGGATGGCACCCTGTGGATCCAGGTGCCCAGCGCCGCTGCGAAACTCTGGATCGAGCAGCAGCTCCCCGAGGAGTTCAACGACGCCCTGGCCCAGGGCGGCCTCGGGGATCTGCGCCTGGAGTTCCAGATCAACGGCTCCCCGGTTCCCGCCGCCAAACCGCCCCCGAAAAAGATGCTCCACTCGACCCCGGGCGCGGCGGAGTCCAGCATCTCCTTCCCGCACCTGTTCAACCGCTACACCCTCGACCGCTTCGTGGTGGGACCCGGCAGCCAGCTGGCCTTTGCCGCGGCGAAGGCCGTGGTGGACAGCTATGGCAAGGCGGCCACGCCCCTCAGCATGAATCCGCTGTTCATCTACGGCGGCGCGGGGCTGGGAAAGACGCACCTGATGGTGGGCATCGGAAAGGGCTTGCTGGAGCGCAATCCCGGGCTTCGCGTGGTCTACATCAAGGTGGACAACTTCTTCAACGAGCTGACCGTGGCGATCCGGGCGAAGAACACGGAGCCCATGCGCAAGAAGTACCAGCAGAACGATGTGCTGCTCCTGGACGACGTACAGACCCTGGGAAAGATGGAACGCACCCAGGAGGAGATCTTCCACATCCTGGAACACCTGCTCCAGCACGGGCGGCAGATCGTCATCACCTCCGACAAACCGCCCCAGCGGCTGGAGGGCTGCCACGAACGGCTCATCACGCGATTCAAGTGGGGGCTCACCGCCGATATCCAGCCGCCGGACTTCGAAACGCGCATCGCCATCCTGAGGAAGAAGCTGGAAGACGCCGATTTCCACGGCGTCCCCCCGATCCCGGAGGAGGTCCTGACCTTCATCGCCCACAAGGCCAAGGGCAGCGTGCGGGACCTGGAGGGCTTCCTCACCCGGGTGATCTTCCAGGCCAGCCTCATCGGAGTGCCTCCCACCCTGGAGGTGGCCCACGCGGCCTTCCTGGGCCAGAGTGGCGAGGAACCCACCGCGGCGATCCCCCCCGATCGCATCTACCGCATGACCGCCGAAACCTTCAATGTCTCCTTCGTGGACCTCATGAAGAAGCGGTCCCGCCAGCAGGTGATCCTGGTGCCCCGGCAGGTGGCGATGTACCTCGCCCGGGAGATCGCCTCCCAGCCCTTTGCCGATATCGGGCGAGCCTTCGCCATGCATCACTCGACCGTCATGAACGCCATTGATTCCGTTCGGGAGCGCATGAAGCGCGATCCGGAATTCCACAGGATGGTCCAGGCCCTCCTCAATAGCATCCATTGATTCCGCAGGATCTATGTCGTTTTCCACAGACCTGCGTTCAAGTCATTCCACAGGAGATCCTTCCGGGGGCTCCGGGGGTCCTTGGCGGTCCCGAATCCACGCCGTCCCGGGGGCTTTCCACAGCCTGTCCCGGGCGGGGAAACTCCGGTAGGATAGGGCTTTGAGACACGTTTCCACAGCTCGCACCGCTTCTCAGCATCATCAAGGGTGATTCATGACTCTTCAATTACAGGTTTCCAAGGATCGTCTGGATCGCACCCTGGGGCTTTTGAAGCATGCCCTGGACCGGCGGGTGACCCTTCCGATCCTTCAGCACATCCTCGTGGACGTGCGGCCGAAGGAAGTGGTCATGAAGGCCACGGACATGGAGTTGGCCTTTGAGGCCACGGTGCCCGGCGAAGGGCAGGGGCAGTGGACCATGGCCATCCCCGGGAAGAAGTTCATCGAGACCGTCCGGGTGTTTCCCGAAGGCATCCTGAGCCTGGAGTGCCCCGATGGGGGGGGCCGCCTGTGGCTGCGGGCCAAGGGCATGAATTCCGAGCACAACATCCAGCCCGGCGAGGGTTTTCCCGAACTGCCCACCCCCGGCAAGGATCTTCCTGTCGTGAAGATCCCCGTGCTGCGCTTCAAGCGCGCCATTCAGCTGGGATCCATCGCCGTGAGCAAGGACGCCACCAAGCCCACCCTCTCCGCGGTGCTAGTCCACCTGTCCAAGCACCACGTCCGCGTGGTGTCCACGGACGGTTTCCGCCTGGCGGTGGCGGAGGTCCCCTGTGAAACGAAGCTCAATGACGAAGTCCGGCTGATCGTGCCCAAGCGGGCCCTGGACCTCATTCCCACCCTGCTAGGAGACGAGGGCGAAGTGGAACTCTGCTGGGACGGAACCACGCTTTTCCTGGATCAGCCAGGCCTCAAGTTCAGCACCCGCCTCGTCACGGGCAACTATCCCGCCTATGAAAAGGTGCTGCCGGCGGAGTTGCCCAAGCGAGTGATCATGGATCGCGAGGTCTTCCTCCGCACCCTGCGCTTCGTGGGGCTGAAGAAGGACGACTACAACAAGAACGTGCGCCTGTTCTACGAGTTCCCGAACCTGCGCACGGTCTTCCAGCACCCCGACGAAGGCGTCAATCAGGCCACCCTGCCCTTTACGGGCGAAGAGCATCCCTTCGAGCTGGCCTTCAACATTGACTACCTCACGGAGCTGCTGGAGCGGCTGCCCGGCGAGGAAGTGGTCTACCAGTTCAAGGACGAGGTGGGCCAGGGCGTGTTCATGTCCCCCAGCCTTGAGGATTTCAGCTTCCGTTACGTCCTCATGCCCGTGCGCTTCGCGAACAGCGCCACCGCTTGACCTGCACCGCCCTCCACCGCATTCCACAAAGCGAGTCTTGATGTCCGAAGAAGTCCTCAGCAAACACGTCCACACCCCCCTGGAAACCGACAGCTACACCGCCGACAACATCACGGTCCTGAGAGACCTCGAGGCCGTCCGCAAGCGTCCCGGCATGTACATCGGCGATACCGACGACGGCAGCGGCCTGCACCACATGGTCTATGAGGTGGTGGACAACTCCGTGGACGAGGCCCTGGCGGGGTTCTGCAAGCAGGTGGACGTCATCCTCCACAGCGACGGCAGCTGCACCGTGCAGGACGATGGCCGCGGCATCCCGGTGGACATCCACAAGGAGGAGGGCCGCAGCGCCGCCGAAGTGATCATGACCGTGCTCCATGCGGGTGGAAAATTCGATAACACCAGCACCGATGGCAAGAATGCCTACAAGGTCTCCGGCGGCCTCCACGGCGTGGGCGTGTCCTGCGTGAACGCCCTGTCCTCCAAGCTCTGGCTCACGGTCTGGAAGGAGGGCCAGGAGCACGCCATGACCTTCTCCCAGGGCAAGGCGGACGCCCCCTTGAGGCTGGTCGGCCCCACGGCCCGGCGCGGCACCCGCGTGCGCTTCCAGCCCGATCCCGAAGTCTTCAACAACGTGCTCGACTTCAGCTTCGAGATCCTCAGCCAGCGGCTGCGCGAGCTGAGCTACCTCAACCAGGGCGTCCACATCCGCATCACCGACGAGCGCACCGGAGACACCCACGATTTCGTGAACGCCGGCGGCATCAGCGCCTTCGTGGAGCACCTCAACCGCAACAAGGTAGTGCTCCACAAGCCCCCGATCTTCATCAAGGACGAGAAGCAGGACACCACCGTGGAGGTGGCCCTCCAGTGGAACGATTCCTACCAGGAGACCCTCTACTGCTTCACGAACAACATCCGCAACCGGGATGGCGGCGCGCACCTGGAGGGCTTCCGGGCCGCCATGACGCGCGTCATCAACACCTATGCCGAGAAGAACAACCTGCTGAAGAGCGCCAAGGTGACCCTCACGGGCGAGGATGTCCGCGAGGGCCTCACGGCGGTCCTTAGCGCCAAGGTTCCTGACCCCAAGTTTTCCAGCCAAACCAAGGATCGCCTGGTCTCCAGCGAGGTGAAGGGCATCGTCCAGACCATCGTCTACGAAAAGCTATCCAGCTTCTTCGAGGAAAACCCACGGGAAGCCAAGGCCATCCTGGAGAAGGCCATCGAGGCCGCCCGGGCCCGGGAGGCCGCCCGCAAGGCCCGCGACCTGACCCGCCGCAAGGGCGCCCTCGACGGGGGCGGCCTACCCGGCAAGCTGGCGGACTGTCAGGAGAAGGATCCGGCCCTCAGCGAGATCTTCCTGGTGGAGGGCGATTCCGCCGGCGGCAGCGCCAAGCAGGGCCGGCACCGCGCCACCCAGGCCATCCTGCCCCTCAAGGGCAAGGTGCTGAACGTGGAGAAGGCCCGCTTCGACAAGATCCTCAGCCACAACGAGCTGCGGGTGCTCATCCAGGCCCTGGGCACGGGCATCGGCAAGGAGGAGTTCAAGGTCGAGAACCTCCGCTACCACAAGGTCGTGCTCATGACCGACGCGGACGTGGACGGCTCCCACATCCGCACCCTGCTGCTCACCTTCTTCTACCGGCAGATGCCGGAACTGGTGGAGCGGGGGCATCTCTACATCGCCCAGCCGCCCCTCTACAAGGTCAAGAAGGGCAAGACAGAGAAGTATCTCAAGGATGAGCGGGCCCTCGAAGAGTTCCTGTTCCAGAAGGCCCTGGACGGCTGGACCCTCAGTCTGCCGGACGGCACCGAGCACAAGGGCGCCACCCTGGTGCGCGAGATGAAGAAGTGGGGCGAGGTGCAGCAGCTCTATGGCAAGCTGAACCGCCGCGGGTACGCCCGGCCCCTGGTGGACGCTCTGCTGGCCGCGGGCCTCCTGGACGCGGACCGCTTCGATCAACTGGCAGGGCTGGAGCAACTGGCCGCCGCCATCACCCAGCAGAAGCACGGCACCTGCGAGATCGAGACCACCGAACCCGAAGAGCGCGCGACCGAAGGCGACGATCCGGCCGTGATCGTCCCTGCCAGCCACCGCCTCCGGGTGGTGCGCATGCACCTGAGCCGCCCCATCACCCTCTGGATTGATGGCCAGGTGGCCCACTGGGGCGAATTCCGCCGTCTGGCCGCCCTCCACGCCGAGCTGGCAGGCTTCCGTGGGGGCGAGCTGCGGCTGCGCCGCCTCAAGGACGTCAAAGACGTCAAGGACGCGCCCCGGGACAAGGATGGCGACGAGGATCCCGAGGACGGCGGCACCAGGCTCGGCAAGGAACTGGTCTTCTCTGAGCCCGAAGCCATGCTGGCCATGGTGATGGAGGAGGGCAAGCGGGGTCTGGGCATCCAGCGCTACAAGGGCCTGGGCGAGATGAACCCCGAGCAGTTGTGGGAGACCACCATGGATCCCGAGCGTCGCACGCTGCTGCAGGTCCGGGTGGACGACGCGGTCGAGGCCGACGAGATCTTCACCATCCTCATGGGCGATGCTGTGGAACCCCGGCGCCGCTTCATCGAGACCAATGCGCTTCTGGCAGAAAACATAGACATCTAGGGCTCAGGATTCGGCCCTCGACCGAATCCTGAGTTGGAAAAAGCGTTTGTTCCACGTGGAACCCTCCACATGACTCCCACCCCTCTCCACCATTCATTAGCTCTAACGCGGAAATTGGCCGCAGGCCGATTTCCGCGCCCCAGGACCCCATGAATCAGAACCGTATCGAACCCCTCGAAATCGAAAAAGAAATGCGGAAGTCCTACCTGGACTACGCCATGAGCGTCATCGTGGGCCGGGCCCTGCCCGATGTCCGCGACGGCCTCAAGCCCGTGCACCGCCGGGTGCTGTTCGCCATGAAGGAGGCGGGCAACGACTGGAACCGGGCCTACAAGAAGTCCGCCCGCACCGTGGGCGATGTGATGGGCAAGTACCATCCCCACGGCGATTCGGCCATCTACGACACCCTCGTCCGCATGGCCCAGCCCTTTTCCATGCGCCACGTGCTCGTGGACGGCCAGGGCAACTTCGGGTCCATTGACGGCGATTCCGCGGCGGCCATGCGCTACACCGAGGCCCGCCTGTCGCGCCTCGCCAACGAAATGATGGGCGACATAGATCAGGACACGGCGGATTTCGTTCCCAACTACGACGGCAGCATGGAGGAGCCCGTCGTCCTCCCCGCGCGCTTCCCCAACCTGCTGGTGAACGGATCCCAGGGCATCGCCGTGGGCATGGCCACCAGCATCCCCCCCCACAACCTCCGGGAGTGCTGCCGCGCCCTGGTGGACCTCATTGATCACCCGGGCCTGGCCCTCGACGGCCTCATGGCCCACATCAAGGGGCCAGACTTTCCTGGCGGTGGCCTCATGCTGGGCACCGAGGGGGTGCTGGACGCCTACCGCACGGGCCGTGGCCGCTGCGTGGTGCGCGCCAAATCCCACGTGGAACAGATCAAGCGGGCGGGGGATCGCGAACAGCTGGTCTTCACGGAACTGCCCTACCAGGTGAACAAGGCCACCCTCATCGAGAAGATCGCCGAGCTGGTGCGCGACAAGAAGATGGATGGCATCAGCGATCTGCGGGACGAAAGCGATCGCGAGGGCATCCGCCTCGTGGTCGAGCTGAAGAAGAACGAGCCCAGCGATATCGTGCTGAACCAGCTCTACCAGCAGACCCCGCTCCAGAACAGCTTCCCCATCACCATGCTGGCCATCGTGAACGGCCAGCCGCGCGTCTGCACCCTCCGGGAGGTGCTGCAGGAGTTCATCGGCTTCCGGCGCGAGGTGGTGACCCGCCGCACCCTGTTCCAGCTGCGGAAGGCCGAGGAGCGCTACCACATCCTGCTGGGCCTGAAGATCGCGCTGGATCACCTGGATGCCGTCATCAAGCTCATCCGCGCCGCCAAGAGCCCCGAGGAAGCCAAAGCGGGCCTCATGGCTGGCGCCTTCGCCACCGCCGCGGCGATCAAGAAGGATCCCCGGCTGTGCCTCTCCGCCCTCCAGGCCCAAGCCATCCTGGATATGCGCCTCCAGCGCCTCACTGGCCTGGAGCGGGAGAAGATCCTCGATGAACTGGCCGAGATCGAGAAGACCATGGCCAAGCTCCGGGCCATCCTGGCCGACGAGAAGCTGCTCCTGAAGGTGATCAAGGAGGAGCTGCAGCAGGTGGCCGATCAGTTCGGCAATGACCGCCGCACCGAGATCGTGGGCTACTCCGGCGAGATCCGCATGGAGGACGTGGTGCCGGACGATCCCATGGTCGTCACCATGTCCAAGGCGGGCTACATCAAGCGCACCGACCTCAATGCCTACCGCCGCCAGCGGCGCGGGGGCAGGGGCAAGGTGGGCATGAAGACCAAGGACGAGGATTTCGTCGAGCAGCTCTTCATGACCAAGGCCCACGATACCCTCATGGCCTTTACCGACAAGGGCATCGTCTACGCGCTCAAGGTCTACGATCTGCCCGAGGCCGCCGCCTCCACCCGGGGCAAGCACATCCGCAACCTCATCTCCCTGAAGGACGGGGAGAACGTGGTGACCCTCATGGCCCTGCGGGACTTCCCCGAAGGGGAGACCCTGGTCTTCGCCACCAGCGACGGCACCGTGAAGAAATCCAGCCTGGCGGCCTACGCCAACATCCGGGTCAACGGCCTCATTGCCCTCAACATTGATGACGGCAACAGCCTGGTGGCCGTGCGGCGCTCCACGGGGGCCCAGCAGATCGTCCTGGCCACCGCCCAGGGCAAGGCCATCCGGTTCCCGGAAGAGGATGTCCGCGCCACCGGCCGCGCCACCTCCGGGGTGCGCGGCATGAAGCTGGCCAAGGGCGACCATATCGTGGACATGGAGGTGGCCGAGCCCCTGCCGGATCTGCCGGAAGGCGTGGAGCCGGACGAAAGCACCGAGGACCACGGCATGCTGCTCACGGTCTGCGAAAAGGGCTACGGCAAGCGCAGCCTCCTTCAGGACTACCGGCTCCAGGGCCGGGGCGGCACCGGCGTCATCAATATCCGGGCCGGGGTCCGCAACGGCCACGTGGTGGGCTTCAAGCTCGTCAAGCCCGGGGAAGGCTGCCTGCTCATCAGCCAGGAGGGCATGGTCATCCGCTTCCTCATTGACGAGGTGCGCAAGACCGGCCGCAACGCCCAGGGTGTCGGCCTCCTCAAGCTGGCCAGCGCCCAGGACCGCGTCGTGGGCCTCGCCAAGATTGACGCCAGCGCCATGGCCCTGGACGAGGAGGATGATCTGGTCGAGGCCGACCTGGCCCATCCCGGTCCCGATGAAAGCGGCGAGCAGCCCAAGTTGGGGTTGTAGCGGACGATCTGTTCGACTTGCGCAAAACGGTGCGGGCCAGCCCGCGCCGTTTTGCGTTAGAGGTAGGGCGTCCAGTCGCCATCGGGAAGCTCCGTGGCTTCCTGCTCCAGCCGGGGCAGGCGTTCCACGTGGAACACGTAGACCCAGGCGTGGTACTGCGAGCCCCCTTCGAGGGTGACGGGCCGGATTTCGCGGGTGAAGACGCCCTCTTCCACGCCTTCGATGGGATCCAGATCCGCCAGGGCGGCATCGAGGTCACCCTCGTCTTCGTAGCCCGCGAAATCGCCCCGCACCCAGCCGGGGCCAGGGGGCGGTTCCGCGGGTTCGGCGCCGGGCACCAGGGCCGGGTAGCCCGCGGGCAGGTGGAAGAGGCGTCCCGCCACCCAGGCCCGGGTCAGGCCCTCGGGGTGGGTGCGCAGCAGCCAGGCATGGCTCGACCCACCCTCCCGCAGCGTTCCATACACGAAGAGGCCGTCAGCATCCATTCCGCCAGTATGCCCTGCTCCAAAACGCACAGCGTTTTGGAGCCTGTCACTCAGGAATGGGAAACTGATCCGTCAAGTGGAAGACCTCCTGGCGGATCCGGGCGAAGGTGCTTTCGTCGGCGCGGTGGCGCAGGGTCACGTCGAAGAAGCGGGCGATGTGGTCCATCTCGTCCTCCTTCATGCCCCGGGTGGTGAGGGCGGGGCTGCCCAGGCGCACGCCGGAGGGCTTGAGGGGCGGATTGGGATCGAAGGGGATGCCGTTCTTGTTGGTGGTCATGCCGGCCCGTTGCAGGCAGTCCTCGGCTTCGTGGCCCAGGAGGCCGTGGTCGCGCAGATCCACCAGGAAGAGGTGGGTGTCCGTGCCGCCGCTGACGATGCGCCAGCCGCGGTCCTGCAGGCCCTTGGCCAGGGCATGGGCGTTGCGGATCACCTGGCCGCTGTAGGCCTTGAATTCAGGGCGCATGATCTCGTGCAGGGCCACGGCCTTGGCCGCGATGATGTGCATGAGGGGGCCGCCCTGGATGCCCGGGAAGACGGCACGATCAATCTCCTTGGCATGATGGGACTTGCAAAGAATCATGCCGCCCCGGGGGCCCCGCAGGGTCTTGTGGGTGGTCGTGGTGACATAATCCGCGTGAGGCACGGGGCTCGGGTGGTGGCCGGTGGCGACCAGGCCCGCGATGTGGGCCATGTCCACCATGAGCAGGGCGCCCACCTCGTCGCAGATCTGGCGGAAGAGGGGGAAGTTCCAGGTGCGGCTGTAGGCCGAGGCGCCCACCACGATCAGTTTCGGGCGATGCTGCAGGGCCAGGGCCCGGACCTCGTCCATGTCCACCCGCTCGTCCTCCTGGCGCACGTGGTAGGGCACGAACTTGTAGAGGATGCCCGAGCTGTTCAGGGGGTGGCCGTGGGTCAGGTGGCCGCCGTGGGCCAGGTCCAGGCCCATGACCGTATCACCGGGCTTCAGGGCGGCCAGGTAGACGGCCATGTTCGCCTGGGCGCCGCTGTGGGGTTGCACGTTGGCGTGCTCGGCGCCGAAAACCTGCTTGGCGCGGTCCCGGGCCAGGTTCTCGATGGTGTCCACATTGCTGCAGCCGCCGTAGTAGCGCTTGCCAGGGTAGCCTTCCGCGTACTTGTTGGTGAAGTGGGAGCCCATGGCCTGCATGACGGCGCGGGAGGCGTAGTTCTCCGACGCGATGAGCTCCAGGTGGTGCCGCTGGCGCTGGACCTCCAGCTCCAGGGCCTGGAACACGGCAGGGTCGGAGGTTCGGATCACTTCATACATGGCAGGAGCTCCCGGGCAATGCCCCTATCCTAGCCGCTGACAGGGCTCGCCAAGGCCCCCTCTTCGTGCGCGGGGTCACAGCTCTGCGGGCGTGCGACACTGGAGGGCCGGAGATCTTATGCCCTTCCTCCCGCCCCATGACGGTCCCGAGCTGGAGCGTTTCGAGCATCCCCTGGCCAGCCGCTATGCCAGCAAGGCCATGGTGCGCCTGCTGTCGCCGCTGTACCGCCAGCGCCTGTGGCGACGACTCTGGATCGCCCTGGCGGAGGCCGAATCGGAACTGGGCCTTCCCGTGACTCCGGCGCAGCTCACCGAGATGCGGGCCACCCAGGACGCCGTGGATCTGGAGGCCATCGCCAAGCACGAATCCGCCGTGCGCCACGATGTCATGGCCGCCATCCACGCCTGGGGCGAACAGGCGCCGGGGGCCCGGCCCATCATCCACCTGGGCGCCACCAGCTGCTTCGTCACGGACAACGGCGACCTGCTCATCGCCCACGAAGCATTCGCCCTGTTGCGCCGCCGCCTGCGCGACGTGATCGCGGCCCTGTCGGCCTTCGCGGCCCAGTGGCAGGATCAGCCCACGCTGGGCTTCACCCACTTCCAGCCCGCCCAGCCCACCACCGTGGGCAAGCGCGCCACCCTCTGGATCCAGGATCTGCTGCTGGATCTGGAGGATCTCGATCACGTCATCCGCACCACCCCCGTGCGCGGCGTGAAGGGCACCACGGGCACCCAGGCCAGCTTCCTGGAACTGTTCGAGGGCGATGGCGCCCAGGTGGAGGCCCTGGAGCGGCGCTTCTGTGAAAAGGTGGGCTTTCCCGCCATTCCCGTGTCGGGCCAGACCGCCACCCGCAAACTGGAGGACCGCATGGGCCAGGTGCTGTGCGGCATCGCGGCATCGGCGTCGAAATTCGCCAACGATCTGCGCCTGCTCCAACATCTGAAGGAAGTCGAGGAGCCCTTCGAGTCCAAGCAGATCGGATCGAGCGCCATGCCCTACAAGCGGAATCCCATGCGCTCGGAGCGCATCAACAGCCTCGCCCGCTTCGTGCTGGGCCTCCTGCCGTCCACCTACCAGACCAGCGCCAGCCAGTGGCTGGAGCGCACCCTGGACGACAGCGCCCACCGGCGCCTCACCATCAGCCAGGGCCTGTTGGCGGTGGACGCCATCCTGGTGCTGTTCCGCAACGTGGCCTCGGGCCTGGTGGTCTATCCGAGGATGATCGAGGCGCGCCTGGCCCAGGAGCTGCCCTTCATGGCCGCCGAAGTGCTGCTCATGGAGGCCGTGAAGCGCGGCGGCGACCGCCAGGATCTGCATGAGCGCTTCCGGGTGGCCGCCCTCGAAGCGGGCCGCCGCATCAAGGCCGAGGGCCGCCCCAACGAGCTGCTGAAGCTCCTGGCGGAGGATCCCGCCTGGGCCATGACCGAGGCCGAACTGACGGCCCTGCTGGACGCGCGCCGCTTCACCGGCCGGGCCGGGGATCAGGTGCGCCAGTTCCTGGCGGGCCCGGTGGCGGAAGCCCTGAAGGACCACGCACCGGCCGATGAATCTGCCGTCCGTGTTTGAGATCGAAAGGCACATCATGCTGAAGCTTGCTGTCATTGGTGCCCAGACGATGCTGGGCCGCGAACTGGTGGGCGCCCTGGAGGCCCGGGACGCCTCCGTGGTGCCCCTTTCCATCGGCGCCCTCAGTGTGGACGAGGAGGTGGGCGACCTGGTGGTGTTCGCGCCCAGCCAGCTCCTGCTGGAGGGGCTGGACGCGGTGATCCTGGCGGATACGCCCGATCTCGCCCTGCTGGAGGGCTTTCCGGGCCGCATCCTCGACCTCCGTTCCGAGCCCGAGGCCCGGATTGATCCCGTGCCCCTGGCGGGCCCCTGGCCCCAGGCCGTGAAGTCGCTGAGGGGGCGCCCGGCCCTGGAGCAGGTGCTGGTCCTGATCCCGGCCCTGCTCGGCGGGGTGGGGGACGTGGGCGGCACCCACCTGCGCTCCGTGGCCTGGATGGGCGACCGGGGCCTGGATGGCCTGGTGGAACAGACGCTCGCCGTCCTCAACGGCGATGATCCCGATCTGGCCAAACTCGGCTACCGCCAGGCCTTCGAGGTGGTGCCGGTGACACCCGTGGCGGGCAGGGGGCGGCTCATGGAGATCCGCGTCCCGTCCTTCCATGGCGACCTGGTGATCCTCCAGATCCGCGCCCAGGATGGGCAGGCCCTGACGAAGCAGGAGGCTCCCCTCGGCGTGAAGTGGGTGGAGACGGCCCCCAGCTCCCGGGATGTGGCGGTGAGCGCCGATTTGCTGGCCCACCTGGACCTGACGGGCGACAGCAAGGCCGCCGTCCTCACCCTGGGCTTCGATCCCGTACTTTGGGGCGTCCTGCGGCCCACCCTGCGGGTGCTGGGCCTGATGGACTGAAGAACCATGGCCCAGAAGCTCGACGAACCCCAGGAACGCGGCGACTTCTTCAAGTCCCTGGGCACCCTCTTCGCCGGGTTCGTGGCGGACCGCATCGAGGACGCGGTGACGGGACTGGGGCCCAAGCTGCTGCGGCCCCCGGGCGCTCTGGATGAACTGGAATTCCTCACCAAGTGCACCCGCTGCGACAAGTGCGTGCGGGCCTGCCCCGAGAACGCCATCCTCAAGGCCCCGCCGACGGCGGGTCTGGCCATGAAGACCCCCTACCTTGACCCTCGGAGCATCCCCTGCTTCCTGTGCACGACCCTGCCCTGCGTGGCCGAGTGCGATGACGAGGCCCTGGTCTGGCCTGTGCGCACCCGGGCCGATGGCACGGTGGTCGAGGGGCCCAAGGCTGTGCGCATGGGCACCGCCCGGGTGAAGCCGAACCTGTGCGTCACCTGGGAGTCCACCGACCGCGAGGCCCGCGAATGCCGCGTCTGCGTGGACCGCTGCCCCTACCCCGAGGAGGCCCTGCGCATCGCCCCCCCGGCCGAAGGTGAAACCGTGGGGCATCCCGTGGTGGACGCCGATATCTGCACCGGCTGCGGTCTCTGTGTCTTCGCCTGCCCCGCCGAGCCCGTGGCGATCATCGTGGAACCACGCAGGGGGTGATCCATTGGATCTCGTCTCGGCAAGGCCTCCACGAAGGACACGAAAAGACAAGAGCCAAGGGCACGAAGGGGGTTTGGGTTTCTTTGTGATCTTATCTGCGCCCGAGGGCGTATTCGTGTCCTTCGTGGTGATCCTTTCCCGGGAAACAGGATGCCTCAGGCGATGCTGATGCCCTGCATCTCCGCCACCTCGTGGGCGTTGAAGCTGGAGCGCACCAGGGGGCCGGCGTAGACGGTGGTGAAGCCGAAGGCCTTGGCCCGGGCGCCGAGTTCCGCGAATTCGTCGGGATGCACATAGCGCTTCACGGGCAGCTGATGGCGGGTGGGGCGCAGGTACTGGCCCAGGGTGAGGATGTCCACATTGGCTTTGGCCAGGGCCTCGAAGGTGTGCATCAGCTCGGACTCGGCTTCGCCAAGTCCGAGCATGAGTCCGCTCTTGGTCTTGAAGCCAGAGCCATACAAGGCGCTTCCCATTAACTTCGCGTGCGAAAGCACACGAAGCGACCGCTCGAACCTGCCCGCGGGCCGCACCTCCGGATAGAGGCTGGGCACGGTCTCGGTGTTGTGGTTGAACACGGTGGGCCCGGCGGCCACCACCCGGGCCACGGCGTCTAGGTCGCCCAGGAAGTCGGGCACCAGCACCTCCACGCCCACGCCGGGATTGCGGCGCTTGATGGCCAGCACCGTCTCGGCGAAATGGGCGGCCCCGCCGTCCGGCAGGTCGTCCCGGTTGACGGAAGTCAGCACAGCGAAGCGCAAACCGAGCGCGGCCACGCGCTCGGCCGTTCCGGCGGGCTCGTGGGGGTCGAGCAGGCTGGGCCGGCCGCTCTGGATGCTGCAGAACCCGCAGGCCCGGGTGCAGACCTCCCCCATGAGCAGGAAGGTGGCCGTGCCCTGGGTGAAGCAGTGGGTGCGGTTGGGGCACCGGGCCTCTTCGCAGACCGTGTGCAGGTGCGAATCGCGCAGATCCTTCTTCATGCCATGCAGATCGCCGAGCTTGACCCGCTCCCGGGTGATCCATTCGGGAAGGCGGGGATGCCCGTCGAGCACTTCTCGGCCCGCACGCTTGGGAAATCGGGCCATCGGGCCTCCTGATCCTTCAGGTTCCCCTAAGCCGCCGCTCAGAACAAACCTTTCATGCTGAGGGCGCGGGCCTTCCCCGGGGGTTACCGCCGGAGGGTGTGGTTCCCTGTGGCGTTCGTCAACCCTTGCCCCCACGGCCCGCCGCAACGGCCATAATGGGTTCCTTTGGAGTGGGTCGGACATGGTCTTCCTTTTTTCGCGAACCACCCCGGCCCTCCTGGCTGGCGGGCTTCGCGGCCACCCCTTCCGGCCCATGTCTGATGGCCCGCTGATGCAGGAACCCTGAACGATGGCCAATTTCCGAAGGTTTCTCCTGGGCCGGCGCCTCGCCAACGAAGAATCCGGCGAAGCCCGCATCAGCAACCCCATCGCCCTGGCGGTGTTCAGCTCGGATGCGCTCTCCTCCGTGGCCTACGCCACGGGCGAGATCATGGCGGCGCTGGCGCCCTACATGGCCCTGGCGGCCTTCGGCCCCGCAGTCATCGGAAAGTCCTGGCCCGTGGCCATGGCCATCGTCCTGCTTCTGGTGATCCTGACCGTGAGCTACCGCCAGACGATCTTCGCCTACCCCACCGGAGGCGGGGCCTACATCGTGGCCAAGGAGAACCTGGGCGAGTTGCCCGCCCAGGTGGCGGGAGCCTCACTCCTGGTGGACTACGTGCTGACGGTGGCGGTGAGCGTCTCCGCCGGCGTCACGGCCATCACCAGCGCCTTTCCGGCCATGGACGCGTACCGGGTGATACTCGGCGTGCTTGTGATCGCCTTCGTGGGGCTCATGAACCTGCGGGGGGTCAAGGAAAGCGGCGCGGTCTTCGCGCTCCCCACCTACGGGTTCGTGATTTCCATGTTCAGCATCATCGGCCTGGGCTTCTGGCGCTATTTCACGGGCAACATGCAGGCGGCCGAACACCACGAGCTGGTGCCGCCCCCCTTTGCGGGATGGCTGGGCATATGGGTGTTCATGAAGGCCTATGCGGCTGGATGCACGGCACTTACCGGTGTGGAGGCCATCTCGAACGGCGTGTCGGCCTTCCGTGAACCCACCTCCCGCAACGCCGCGCGCACCATGACGGCGATGGTCCTCATGCTGGGGAGCATGTTCCTGGGGATCACGTGGCTGGCGAACCACCTGGGCGTGACCTACACCGGCGGGGCGGAATCCCTGCTTTCCATGCTCAGCCGCCGGATCCTCGGGGACGGCCCCGGCCTCGCCCACGCGGCCTACCTGGCGGTGCAGACCTTCACCATGCTGATCCTGCTGCTGGCGGCGAACACGGCCTATGCGGACTTTCCGCGGCTGGGCGCCATCATGGCGCGGGACGGCTTTCTCCCCCGCCAGTTCGCCAGCCAGGGCGACCGTCTCGTCTTTTCCAACGGCATCTTCATCCTGTCGTTCCTGTCCGCGCTGCTCGTGTGGCTCTTCAACGCCAAGGAACACCACCTGCTGCCCCTCTACGCCCTGGGCGTCTTCCTGGGGTTCACCATCTCGCAGACGGGCATGGTGCGGCATTGGCTGAAGGTACGGGGGCGCCACTGGGGCCTCAAGGCCATCATCAACGGCACCGGCGCCCTGACCACCCTGGTGGTGATGATCGTGATCACCACGACGAAGTTCGTCCACGGGGCCTGGGTAGTGGTGCTGGTGCTGCCCCTCATGGTGATGACGTTCTACAACATCCACCGGCACTACATCCGGGTGAAATCCATCCTGGCGGGCAGCCGGGCCGATTTCATCAGCCCTCGTCGGAATCGAGTGGTGGTGCTGGTCTCGGGCATCCACTCCGGCGTGGTGCAGGCGCTGAACTACGCCAAGGTCATCGCGGACCACGGCGAGGTGGAAGCCATCACCGTGGACTTCCCCGACGAGCACGGCCGCGAAAGCGCGGCCCTGGAGCGGCTCCGCGCGGACTGGCCGCGGTACTGCGAGGGCATCCCCCTGCGGGCCATCCGCAGCCCCTACCGCAAGATCGTGGAGCCCATCATGGAGGAGCTGGATCGCATGCGGCGCGTGGAGCCGGAATACACGATCACGGTGATCCTGCCGGAATTCGTGACGGGCCACTGGTGGGCGAACATCCTGCACAACCAGACCGCCTGGCGCATCAAGGGCACCCTGCTCATGAAACCCAAGACCGTGGTGATCTCGATCCCGTACCACCTGGAACCGATCATCGAGTAGGGATCTCCGTCCCTCAGCGCATCCGGGGCAGCGGCCGCGCCAGCAGCTCCTGGCCGCTGAGCAGCTCCGCCAGCGTCTGGTGGCGCGGGCTGAGCACCATGCAAAGGAAACTCAAGGGGAAGCAGGCCACCGAAAGCATGTGGACCAGGGAGAAGGTCATGCGGCGTTCGGGGGTGTTTTCGGGAAGGGTGACGCCAAAGAAGCCCATCATCGGCGATTGCCCGGTGAGCACCAGCGGCGCCATGAAGAACATCCAGGAGGTCGTGAACAGGTAGGGGACGACCATGGGCCAGGCGCCCAGGAACAGGCGGGCGGGGGAGACGCCCAGCGCCCAGGCCGGCAGCAGCAACGCCAGGCCCTGGGCCATGGCCAGCAGCAATGCCTCGGTGGCCTCGACCCGCACCAGGGGCCAGAAGCTGGCCGCGGGCTCCTGGGTCTCAAGGGTGGGCTGAATGGCCGAGGCAGGGGGGGGGGCGAGGGGGCGGGGGCGTTCGAGCTCGTCGAGGCTCACCTCCACGGCCACGGGGGCCACCCGGCCCAGGGCCGGGGCGGTCAGGGCCCGGGGGGGAGGCTCGAAGGCCGCCTGGGCCAGGGCCGAGGCCTGGAAGAGGAGGGGGCGGCCCTGCCTGGGCGGAGCCAGGGCCAGGCCGCATTCGGGGCATTCCGCCGCGAGGGGCGAAAGGCGGGTCTGGCAGCTGGGGCAGGTGCGCCGGGGGGACGAAGACATGCCCCAACTATCCCGCGAGCCCCAAGTTCAGAACAGGAGGAATCCCGGCCCAACCAGGCAGGGGCCCGGTCGCCCGGGCCCCGCTTGGTTGGGTGAAGTGGATCTAGTTGACGTTGATGGCCTTGAAGGCATTGACCACGGCGGTGTGCTGGATGGAGCCCGCGGGGTAGCCCAGGGCCACGGCGGCGCTCAGGCAGGCGGTCTTCGCGCCGGCGTAGTTGGTGCTGGAGGTCATGTAGGCGGTGAGGGCCTTGTAGACGATGCGGGCGGCCGTGTCATTGCCGATGCCGGTCATGCCGCCGGGCAGGTAGGTCGAGGCGTAGTTCCCGGTGCCCGTGCCCTGGCTCAGGAAGTAGAAGCAGCGGTTCATGGGGCCCGAGCTGTAGTGCACATCCAGGCGCTTCAGGGTGGAGGACCAGGCGTCCTTGCTGGCGCCATCCAGGCTGGGCTTGTACATGTAGCGGAGGGGGCGGTTGAAGGCGGGGGTGGCCAGCTGCTCGCCGATGGTCCAGTTGCCGCCGGTGGCGGGGATGGTGCTGCCCGTGGAGCCGCGGTAGAACTCGGCCAGGGTGCCGAAGATATCGGACATGGATTCGTTCAGGCCGCCGGATTCCGCACGGTAGGTCAGGTTGGCGGTGCGGGAGGTCACGCCGTGGGTCATTTCGTGGCCCGCCACGTCCATGGAGGTGAGGGTCTGGAAGGAATTGCCATCGCCGTAGGTCATGCAGAAGCAGCTGTCGGACCAGAAGGCGTTGTCATAGCTGTTGCTGTAGTGGACGCGGCTGTAGGTGGCGGTGCCGAGGGCGTCAATCCCGTTGCGGCCGAAGACGTTCTTGTACATGTCCCAGGTGGTCTGGACGCCGAAGTGGGCATCCACGCCAGCGGTCTGGCCGTTGGCGGCGGTGGTGGAGGAGCCCTCCACGTAGTTGGCGCCATCGCCCCAGGTGTTGTCGGCATCCGTGTAGAGCGTGCCGGTGCCCGTGGTGGCGTGGTTCAGGTTGTAGGTCTTCACGCCGGCGCCGCGGGTGGTGTCGTACAGCTCGAAGCCGGTGGCGGCGCTGTTGGTGTTCAGGTTGACGGTGCCGCTGTACTGGCTGATGCCCGTGCCGTTGGCTCCGGCGGTGTGGAGGGTGCTCCAGCTTTCCAGAATGGCGCCGGTGTGGGCATCCACCAGGAAGTCGGTGTGGCGGGTTTCGTCCGCGCCGTTTTCCAGTTCGGTGTGGACGTGGTACGCCAGGGCCGGGCGGGAAGTGACGCGGGTGCCGCGCAGAGTCTCCACCTCGCGGGTGACAGTGGCGATCACCAGCTCGGCGCCGGGGGCGTACGCATAGGCACCCCGGGGGGCGAGGGCCTGGTGGGCGGCGGCCAGGGCTTCGGCGGCGGCCAGGGTGGGCGATACGTTCAGATTGAGGCCCCGGACCAGCGCATCCGTGCGGGAACCCACCAGGCCGCCCTTCATGTGGACGATGGACTCGCCCTCGAAGACGCGGACGCCCTTGTAGGTCTGGTCCATGCGGACATGGGCCTCGCCGGTGGCCTCCTCCAGGACGCTCTTGGGCGCGAAGCCATGATCCCGATCCAGGCCGAGCTGGTAGACCCGGGCATCCAGGTGGCGGCGGGCCTCGTCCGCGATGGGGTTGTCCATGGGGCGGGCGGCGAAGGCCGGGACCATGAGGACCGCGGTGGCGGCGAGACGAAGGGCAAGACGGGACGGCATGCAGGCCTCCTGGAGAACCCGAAGGTTCTGGGGTTGGTTGGGGTGGGGATGGGAAAGATGTGTAAGGCAGCCTACTGAATTACAAGGGACTCGTGGGTGTTAAGAAATGTTAATTTTTTTGAGAATCAGTTTCAACAAACGCCCCTCGGGGGCCTTGATGGCAGGATAAGGGACCGTCCTATCCGGGAGTTCCATGCCGCCAGCCGCGCCCGCCCTCGAACGCCCCGCGCCGCCACCCGCCTTCCGGTGGCTGGTGCTGGTGGTCATCAGCCTGGCCATGTTCGGCAACTACTACGTCTACGATGCCATCAGCCCGCTGGCCGATGTGCTGCAGAAGCAGCTGGGGTTCACCGATTCCAACATCGGGCTGCTGCAGGGGATCTACAGCGTGCCGAACATCGTGATGGTGCTGCTCGGTGGCATCCTCATTGATCGCATCGGGGTCAAGAAGGCCACCTTCATCTTCGCCGTGCTCTGCTTCCTCGGCGCGGCCATCACAGCCCTCTCGCCCAAGCTCTGGATCATGGCCTCGGGGCGCCTCGTCTTCGGCCTCGGCGCCGAAAGCCTCATCGTGGCCGTTACGGCGGCGGTGGCCCAATGGTTCCGGGGCAAGGAGCTGAGCTTCGCCTTCGGCATCAATCTGCTCATCGCGCGGCTGGGCTCCTTCGCGGCCCTGAACAGCCCCACCTGGGCGAGCTGGGCCTTCGGATCCTGGCGCACGCCCCTGCTCATCGCCACGGTCTTCGGCGCGGTGTGCGTGATCGCCGCGGGCGTCTACTGGCTCATGGAGAACGGCGCCGCCCGCCGCTACACGCTGGGTTCCCAGGGCGGCACCGACAGGGTGGTCTGGGGCGATCTGCTGAAGTTCAGCCCCACCTACTGGTACGTGGTGGCCCTCTGCATCACCTTCTACAGCGGCATCTTCCCCTTCCAGACCTTCGCGGTGAAGTTCTTCCAGGACGCCCACGGGGTGAGCCGCGAAACCGGCGGCTTCCTGTCCTCCATGCTCACCCTCTTCGCCATGGTCGGCACGCCGCTCTTCGGCCTGATGGTGGATCGCGTGGGCAAGCGGGCCCTCTTCATGATGGCGGGCAGCCTCCTGTTGGTACCCGTCTACCTCCTCATGGCCTACACCTCGGTGAGCCTCTATGTGCCCATGGCCATGATGGGCATCGCCTTCAGCCTCATCCCCGCCATCATGTGGCCCTCGGTGGCCTACCTGGTGCCCCAGGAGAAGCTGGGCACGGCCTACGGCCTGATGACGCTCATCCAGAACGTGGGCCTCGCCACCTTCAATTTCCTCATCGGCTGGGCCAACGATCATTCCGCCGCCAGCGCCGCGAATCCCGGGGGCTACCGGATGGGGATGTGGATCTTCAGCAGCCTGGGGCTCTTCGGCTTCCTCTTCGCCTACCTGCTGCGCCGCGCCGAAACGGGACCGGACGCGAAGGGCCTCGAAACCATCACGACCGCGAATCAGGCCGGGTAGCGGTAGACTGCCTCCACCCCCCTGGAGGCCGCATGACCCGCTGGCGAAGGATCCTGGCGCACCTGGCCGCGGGCCTGGTCTGCCTGGCCACCCTTCTGCCGCTCCTCGCCTGTGGGCCCGAACCGGCCGCTCCGGCCCCGGCCCAGGCGCAGATCCAGGTCGCACCGGACCCGGTCCCGGCCCACGCCCGCGAAACCCTCGCCTACATCCGTCAGCACGGCTACGCCCCCCCCGGTTTCGTGGGCGGGCGCGTCTTCGGCAACTACGAAGGCCTGCTGCCCCGCTACGATGCCCGGCGGAAGCGAATCGAATACCGGGAATGGGATGTGCGGGCGAAGGCCGAAGGCCGCAGCCGGGGCGCTGAACGCCTGGTCACCGCCAAGGACGGCCGGGCCTGGTACACCGCCGATCACTACCGCAGCTTCGTCGAGGTGAAATGACCGGACCGCCTGTCCCCGCGGGTCCGGGCGGGCCCCTGATCCACCCCTGGCGCGGGTCTGCGGAGGCCCTGGTGGACGCCACCGCGAGCCAGGCGCCCCGGTGGTGGCTGCGCGGAACCCACATGCGGACCCGGCGGGGCCTGATGGATGAATGGGCCGCCGCCGCCCAGTTCCCGCCCCATTTCGGGGGCACCTGGGATGCCCTGCGGGACGCCCTGGCAGACCTGCCCGAAGGCGGCACCTTCCTCGTACTGGAGGCGGACCAGCTGCTCCAGGACGCGCCGCCCGCGGAGGCGGAAACCCTGCTGGCGGTTCTGCGGGCCGTGGCCGAGGATCTGGCTCATCGGCCCTTCCGGCTCATCCTCCAGGCCGAGCCCGACCGCTTCGAGACCCTGGTGGCGGGGCTCCAGGCCCTTGAGACCGACGGAAGAAGCTAGGCGTCCAAGCGCTCGTCGCGGTACTCGTTTAGACGTTTGGCCAAAGAAGCGTAGAACCGGGTCACCACGGCGGATGGGGGCATCAGAACTGGGCCTTGAAGGCCTCGAAGGCCTGGCGCAGCTCCGCGAGCTCCTCGTGGAGGGAGCAAAGGTCGGCCTCCAGTTGCTCCATGCGCCCCGCCCGGGCGGGGGCCTCGGGGGCGATGGGAACGGGACCGCCCGCCTCCACGGGGCCGGACAGCAGGTGCGCCACGCGGGCCTCCCGCGCGCCTGGGGCTCGGGCCAGGCGCAGCACCAGGGGCGGCTCGGCCTCCATCAGCACCGCCAGGCAGGCCTCCACTTCCGCCAGGTCCGGGAAGGCATACATGCGGCGGGTGTTGGTGCGCAGTTCGCCGGGCGTCTGGGGGCCCCGCAGCAGCAACTCTCCGAGCAGGGCGGCTTCCTGCACCGAGAGATTCCAGGTGGGCTTCGCCGTGTGCGCGATCTTCAGCACGCGACCCGGCCAGTGCTCCGCCAGGCCGCGGGCGATGAGGGCCTCCACGGCCCCTTGCACCTCGGATTCACGCACCGATAGCACGGGGTCCCGGTTGCTGGACTGATTGCAGGCGTTCACCAGCGTGTTCATGGACAGCGGGTACACATCCGGCGTGCTGAGCTGCTTCTCCAGCAGGCAACCGAGGACGCGGCATTCCAGGGGGGCGAGTTCGAGGTCGGGCATGGCTCAGCGTCCGACGATGCCCGCCATCGGGCTGCTGGCGCTGGCGTAGAGGCGCCTGGGCATGCGGCCGCTCTCATACGCGAGGCGGCCCGCGATCACGGCGTGGTCCATGGCCTGGGCCATCTTGGTGGGCTCGCCGGCCTCGGCCACGGCGGTGTTGAGCAGCACGCCGTCGGCGCCCAGTTCCATGGCCAGGGCCGCGTCCGAGGCCGTGCCCACACCCGCGTCCACGATCATGGGCAGGCCGTAGGCCTCGACCACTTCCTTGATGAGCAGCAGGGTCATGGGGTTCTGCACGCCCAGGCCCGAGCCGATGGCGCTGCCCAGGGGCATGATGGCGGCGCAGCCCGCGTCGCAGAGCTTCCTGGCGAGGATGGGATCGGCGTTCATGTAGGGCAGCACGATGAAGCCCTCCTTCACGAGGATCTTCGCGGCTTCCAGCGTCTCCTCGTTGTCCGGATAGAGGCTCTTCGCATCGCCGATCACTTCCAGTTTCACCCAGTCCGTTTGCAGGGCCTCGCGGGCCAGGCGCGCCACGCGCAGGGCGTCCTCGCGGGTGTAGCAGCCGGCGGTGTTGGGCAGCAGGGCGATATCCTTGGGGATCCAGTTCAGGATGTTGTCCTCGCCCTGGGCGCCCAGATCGAAGCGGCGCACGGCCAGGGTGACCATCTCCACCCGCGCAGCCCGGTAGCAGGCCTGCATGGTGGCGAAGTCCTTGTACTTGCCCGTGCCGAGGACGAGGCGGTTGTTGAAGGTCTTGCCGGCGATGACGAGGGACATGGGAGGCTCCGGACCACCAGTCTAGCCCCGGCAGCGGAGGCGGGGATCAGGCGGCGCGGGGACGCGGCCAGGGGGGCAGGGCGAAGGCCAGTCCAAGGAGGGCCCCCCAATGATGGGCGGTGGGCAGGGTCCGCCAGCCTTCGGGGTGGAGGAGGAGGCTGCTTCCGAAAACGGTTTCGGCCCCCAGTTTCAGCGCAAGGCCGCCAAGCATCATCAGACCGATGGAAGCCGAGTCCCGCCGTCCGGCCTGGCGCAGGCCCACCAGGGCCCAGAGGGCGCAGGCCAGGCCCGAGGCGCCGCGGTACTGATCCGCGCCCAGCCCGGGAAGCAGCAGCAGGCTGAGCAGGGGAGCCCCCAGGACCAGCACCAGGATCAGGCGCGGGCGGTCGGGAGGGCAGGCCAGGAGGAAGGGCACGGCGAGTGCCACGGCGTTGGCCAGGGCGTGGTCCCAGCCGAAGTGGGCGAGGTGGCCGGTCCAGAGGCGCCAGGGCTCTTGCAGGGCCAGGGCGCTGAGGGCGAGGGGATCCATCAGGCCCGCCGCATCCGAAGGGCGGCACCGAGGATGAGGGCGGCGGCCATGGCCTCGATCCAGCCGAAGCCGCCGCCGAAGTTCCGGCCGCCGCTCTGCCGCAGGGATACGCCCTGGCGATCCACCACGTCCACATCCTTGCGATCACCGCTGGCGATCTCGGCCTTGAAGGCGGCCACTTCGGCGTCCAGGTTCTTGGCCAGATCTGTCATGGCCGCCTGCAGGCCCAGGGACGAATGCTCGCGGAGCTGGCGCTCGCGGTAGGCCCAGGTGGAGCTGCCCTTGATGCGGCTCTGGCCCGGAGCCCGCAGCAGGAAGGTGTGGCTGGCCACATCGTAGACCGCGGCGTCAATCAGCGTATTCGTATCATTGGCATCCCCCGGCAGCACGTAGGCGCCGACGATGGAGAGGTAGGTGAAGCTGTACCACCGGGGATCCGTGTTCTGGACCTGGTCCACGCTCGCCAGCGCCATCACGTCCACCCCGTACATCCCGGCCACCTGGTCCATGTTCTCAAAGCCGCCGCCCGCGCGCAGGTAGGCGCTGGGGATGAGCTTGATCTCCGTGATCCAGGGCTTGTCCTTGAAGCTCTGCTTCACCACCTCGAGCAGCTGCTTCTCCTGGCCCGGAGCCATCAGGTTCTGGATTCGCCAGGACTGCGATCCGCCGGGCACGAAGGCGACCCCGAGGCGCAGGGGCAGCTTCAGGCGCGCCCCGGCCGGGTTCGGGGTGGGCGCTGCCTTCGCCTTGGGGTAGAGGTAGTCCATCAGGCTGCTCCGCCGCTGCACGGTTTCAGGCGTGGCACAGCCCGTAGCGATCAGGGCCAGGGCGCCGATGAGGGAAAGAATCATGGATTTCATGAGACCTCCTGGGCCAAATGCCTTCCTGTATGGAATCCATACGGTATCGTATGGTAGGCTGGTCCGGCCCCTCGTCAAGGCCGCCATGTCCGCTCCAAAGAAGATGGTCCGACCTGCCGCTCCGCTTTCGCGGGAGGCCTGGGTGTTGGCCGCCACGAACCTCATCGCCCGGGACGGGGTGCAGGCCGTGGCCGTGGAACCCCTGGCGCAGGCACTGGGGGTCACCAAGGGGAGTTTCTACTGGCATTTCCGGAACCGGGACGAGCTGATCCACGCGGTCCTGGAGGCCTGGGAGCAGGACCAGGGCGCGGACGTGGTCAGCCGCTACGGGGGCATCGCCGATCCCCGGCGTCGCCTGCGGGTGCTGCTCTTCGCGGCCTTCGAGGATGTGGAGAACGGGCGATTCTTCGCGGCGCTGGCGGTGTCCAGCGAGGATCCCCGGGTGAAGCCCGCCCTCCGCCGGGCCACGGAGCGTCGCCTCGCCTTCGGGGTGGAGGCGTTCCAGGCCATGGGGTTCGCGGAAAAGGAGGCCCGGGAACGGTCCCTGCTGGCCTACGCCGCCTACGCGGGCTATTTCCAGTTGCTCCGCACCATGCCCGATGCCGTGAGGGCCGTCACGGATCTCAGCGGCTACGTGAGGCGCCTGGCGGATGCGCTGGTGCCGGCGGAGTTGCGCTAGGGCCCCCGGACATGGGAAGGTGATCACTCCAACGGAGGAGCGATCCCCATCAGTACCGGCGGCACGCCGAGGTTTCCATGAACACATCCCCCGCGGACTTCCGATGCTGGCTCGCCACCCGCCTCATGGCCCTCTGCGCCACGGAGACCACCTCGGGTCGCGAAGACGCGGGCCTGACGGAGCTGCGGGCCCTGCTGCGGGAGCTCGGCGCGACCGTGGTGGAACAGCCCGTGGCCGAGGGGCGCACGAACGTGTTGGCCCTGTGGGGACGTCCGAGGGTGCTCTTCTCCACCCATCTGGATACGGTGCCGCCCTACCTGCCGCCGCGCCTGGAGGGGGACCTCCTGTTCGGCCGCGGCGCCTGCGATGCCAAGGGACAGATCATCGCGCAGCTGGCGGCGGTGAAGACCCTGCTGGGCGAAGGCCGCGAGGGACTGGCCTGGCTGGGCGTGGTGGGCGAAGAAACGGATAGCGCCGGGGCTGCGGCGGCCCTGGGTTGGGCGGACCACTTCCGGGCCCTGAAGGTACTCATCAACGGCGAGCCCACGGAGCTGAAGCTGGCCACCGGGCAGCGCGGGGTGCAGCACGTCTGCCTTCACACCCGCGGGCGGGCGGCCCACAGCGGCAGTCCCGAACTGGGGCACGACGCCACCTGGCCCCTGCTGGATTGGCTCCAGCGCCTGCGGGAGCAGCCGCGTACCGTGGATCCGCGGCTCGGGCCCGAACAGTGGAACCTCGGCCTGCTGCAGGCGGGCGAGGCGCTCAACTCGATCCCCGCCACGGCGGAGGCCCATTTGCTGGCCCGCGTGGTCCCCGGCAGCACCTTCCTGGGCGAGGTGCGACGGCTGGCGCCGGCTGAGGGGATGGTGGAGCTCCGGCTGGACGAGCCGTCCGATCTCTATCCCTCCGTGCCGGGTTTCGCATCCGCGGCCATGCCCTTCGGATCGGATGCCCCGGCGCTGCGGGCCCTGGTGCCGGATCGCACGGTGGTGCTGGCGGGGCCCGGCAGCATTTCCGTCGCGCACACCCTGGACGAGCACCTCGGCCTGGCCGACCTCGAGGCCGGCGTGGATCTCAACCGCCGGCTGGCCCTGCATTTCCTGGGAGACTGAACCATGACTACCAAGATCCCTGTCACTGTCCTGGGCGCGACCGGCGTCGTCGGCCAGCGCTTCGTGCGCCGCCTGGCCAACCACCCCATCTTCCGCGTGGAGCACCTCGCCGCCAGCGAACGCAGCGCCGGCAAGCGCTACCGGGACGCCTGCGCCTGGCGCCTGGACGGCGAGCCCTACGGCGGTCTGGGCGACCAGGTGATGGCCGAGGGCACGCCGGAGTTCGCGCTATCGCCCGTGGTCTTCAGCGCCCTGGATTCGGAACCGGCCCTGGATCTCGAACCAGCCTTCGCCCGGGCCGGAGCGATGGTGTTCTCCAATGCCGCGGCCTTCAGGATGTCGCCGGAGGTGCCCCTGCTGGTGCCGGAAGTGAACGCCGGCCACCTGGGCCTGATCGAGGTCCAGCGCCACCACCACGGCTGGACCGGGGGCATCGTCACCAATGCCAACTGCACCGCCACCGTGCTGGGGATGGCCCTGGCGCCCCTGCACGCGGCCTTCGGCGTGGAGGCCGTGCTGATGACCTCCATGCAGGCCATCAGCGGCGCGGGCTACCCCGGCGTGGCCAGCCTGGACATCCTGGGCAACGTGATCCCCTTCATCCGCCAGGAGGAGTCCAAGGTGGAAGAAGAGATTCCCAAACTGCTGGGCCGCTTCACGGGGAGCGGCGTGGAACAGGCCCCCCTGGCCGTGAGCGCCCTGTGCTATCGCGTGCCCGTCATCGAGGGCCACACCGAGGCGGTCAGCGTGAGGCTGAACGGGAACCCCTCTCTGGACGCCGTGCGCGAGGCCCTCCAGAACTGGCGGCCCGAGCCCCAGCGCCTGGGCCTGTTCTCCGCCCCCGCCATGCCCGTCCGTCTCCACACACTGGAGGACCGCCCCCAGGTCCGCCGCGATGTGGAGGTGGACGGGGGCATGAGCGTGCACGTGGGCCGCCTGCGGCCCTGTGCCATCCTCGGCCTGAAGTTCGCGCTGCTGGGGCACAACACAGAGAGGGGCGCCGCCGGTGGCAGCATCCTGAACGCGGAACTGGCCCACGCGAAGGGGTACCTCCGATGATCGTCCTCAAGTTCGGCGGCAGCAGCGTGGCGGACGCGGCCTGCATGGGACAGGTGGCGGAGCTGGTGCGGGCCGCGCTGCCCCGGTCGCCCCTGGTGGTCCTGTCGGCCATGGGCAAGACCACCAATGGCCTCTTTGACGCCGCGAAGACCGCGGAGGGCGGGGATCTGGCCGGCGCGATGGCGCGGCAGCGGACCCTCATGGCGGCCCACCGGAAGGCCGCGGACGAACTGTTCAAGGGCGCCGTGCCCGAAAACCTGGATACCGCCCTGACGGACCTCTTCGGCGAGCTGGAGCTGTTGCTGCGGGGCGTGGCCCTGCTGCGGGAGCTGAGCCCGCGCAGCATGGACGCCATCGCGTCGCTGGGCGAGCGGCTGTCCACGCGGGTCTTCGCGGCCTTCATCGGCGGGGCCTGGTTGGATGCCCGCACGGTCCTTCGCACGGATGCCGGGTTCGGCGAGGCCGCGCCCCAGCCGGAAGCGATCCGCGCCCTGGCCACCGGGCACCTGAAGCCGCTGCTGGCCCCGGGCCGGGCCGTGGTCACCCAGGGCTACATCGGCGCCACGGAGGATGGCCTCACCACCACACTGGGCCGGGGCGGCAGCGACTACTCGGCGGCCCTCTTCGGCGCGGCCCTGGGGGCGGAGGAAGTGCAGATCTGGACCGATGTGGAAGGCGTCCTCACTTGCGATCCGGGCATCGTTCCCGAGGCCCTCCCCATCCCGGAGCTGAGCTTCGCGGAGGCCGCGGAGCTGGCGGCCTTCGGCGCCAAGGTGCTTCATCCGGCCACCATTCAGCCCGCGGTGGAGGCGGGCATCCCCGTCACCGTACGCCACACCCAGAAGCCCGAGGGCCGCTTCACCACCATCTCCGCCGAAGTCCGCACGGGCCGGCCCATCACGGCCCTGGCCAGCCGGAGCCCGGTGACCGTGCTCACGGTGAGCAGCACCCGGATGCTGGCCCAGAGCGGCTTCCTGGCGCGGCTCTTCGAAGTGTTCGGCCGCCGGGGCGTGAGCGTGGATCTGGTGGCCACCGCCGAGGTGAGCGTCTCCCTCACGGTGGAGGCGGATGTTCCGCTGGCGCCCCTCATCCAGGACCTGTCAGCCTTCGCGACGGTGGGGATCCACGAAGGCCGGGCCATCATCGCCGCCGTGGGTGAGCGCCTGAAATCCACGCCGGGCCTGGGCGCGCGACTGCTCACGGCCCTCGGTGACGTCAATGTGGAGATGATCAGCATGGGGGCCAACGAGATCAACCTGAGCCTCGTGGTGAAGCAGGAGCACGCCGCCGAAGCCCTGCGCCGCATGCATCGCGTGCTGGTGGGGGGCCACCCGTGACCGCGCTCCGCCTGGGCCTCTTCGGGCGGGGCCGCCTGGGCTCGGCCATCGCGGCGGAAGCGGGGGCGGCCCTGATCTGGCAGGCGGGGCGCGGCGATCGCCCAACGGCGCCCGTGGATGTGGCCGTGGATGCCAGCGCGGCGGAGGCCGTGGAGGCGCACCTGGCCTGGGCCCTGGACACCGGCACGGACCTGGTGATCGGGGCCACGGGCTGGACGATGCCGGAGCTGGAATCCCGGGTGGGTGGGCGCATCGGGGTGCTGGCGGCCTCGAACTTCTCGCTCACGGTGGCGCTGATGGCGCGGCTGTCCACCGTGATCGGACGCTTCGCGGCGCTGGATCCCGCCCGGGATCCCTACCTGCTGGAGCATCACCACCACCTGAAGGCCGATGCGCCCTCGGGCACGGCGAAGACCCTGGCCGCCGCCCTGATGGCCGGCTGCCCGCGGAAAACCGAGTGGACCCTGGGCACCCCGGCCCCGCACCAGCTCAGCGTGGGCGTGGTGCGGGCCGGGGCCGAGTTCGGCACCCATGCCGTGGGTCTCGACGCCCCGGCCGAGGTGCTGGAACTCACCCACCGGGCCCGGTCCCGGGTCCCCTTCGCCCAGGGCGCCCTGGCGGCGGCCCGGTGGCTGCACGGGCGGAAGGGTGTGTTCACCATGGACGATGTGGCCGCGGATCTACTGGTTCCCCTGTTCACCTTTGGAGGCAAGCCATGATCCTGGATCTATCCGGCCTCGCCGTCGCGCTGGCGACGCCCTTCACGCCCTCGGGCGACGTGGATCTTCCCGCGTTCAGGAAGCTGGTGCGCCACGTGGTGGCCGGGGGCGTGGACACCCTGGTGCCGCTGGGCTCCACGGGCGAAGCCGCCACCCTCCTCGACGCCGAGCGGGATGCGCTCATCGCCGCCTGCCTGGAGGAAAGCAGCGGCCGTCCCGTGGTGGTGGGCACGGGCCACAACGCCACGCGCCAGGCCGCGGCCATGACCCGGCGGGCCCAGGCCCTGGGCGCGGCGGGGGCCCTGGTGGTGACGCCCTACTACAACAAGCCCACCCCCGAGGGGCTGGTGGCCCACTATGCCGCCGTCGCCGAAGCTGCGCCGGACCTGCCGCTCGTCGTCTACAACGTGCCAGGCCGCACAGGGCTGAACCTGACGCCCACGGTGCTGATGCGTCTCTGGGAGAATCCCCGGGTGGTGGCCGTGAAGGAAAGCAGCGGCAACCTGGCGCAGATCGCCGAAATCGCCCGCACGCTGCCCCGGGGCAAGACCCTGCTGTCCGGGGATGACAACCTGGCCCTGGCGGCCCTGGCCGTGGGTGCGTCTGGCCTGGTTTCGGTTCTGGGAAACGTGCTGCCCCGCGAAACCGCCGCGATGATCGCCGCGGCCCGCCAGGGCAATGGCGCCGAGGCCCTGCGCCTGCACCAGCAGCTCCTGCCCCTGATGGACGCGCTGTTCCTGGAAAGCAACCCCATCCCCCTGAAGGCG
This sequence comes from Geothrix sp., assembly GCA_030681515.1. GTDB lineage: Bacteria > Acidobacteriota > Holophagae > Holophagales > Holophagaceae > Geothrix. Next base: position 83,961 of record JAUXSE010000014.1, read on the forward strand.
GCCCTCAAGCTGCTGGGTCTCGCCGGGGATGGGATGCGCCTGCCCCTGGTGCCCGCGTCCGCCGCCACGCGCACCCGCGTGGCCGAGGCCCTCTGCCTCGCCGCCGACGGCACCATTCCCGGAGTGCTCTGATGGTTCTCGATCCCGATTCCATTCGCGCGTTCTTCCACCGCCCCGCCGAGGCCCTGGTGGCCGATCCCGAGGCCCCGGCCATGCACCAGGTGTTGCTGGTGGCCCTGGAGACCGGCACCATCCGCGCCGCCGAACGCCGCGAGGATGGCACCTGGGAAGCCAACACCTGGGTGAAGCAGGCCATCCTGTGCGGGTTCCGCCGCACGAACCTGGTGGAGATGGAGGGCCCCGGCTACCCCATGTTCGACAAGACCGCCTACCCCCCCCGCCACTTCGGCCTCGAAGACGCCGTGCGTCTCGTGCCCGGCGGCTCCGCCGTGCGCCGCGGCGCCCACATCGCCCGCAGCGTGGTGCTCATGCCCCCGGCCTATGTGAACGTGGGGGCCTTCGTGGACGAGGGCACCATGGTGGACAGCCACGCCCTGGTGGGCAGCTGCGCCCAGATCGGCAAGCGGGTACACCTGTCCGCCGCGGCCCAGATCGGTGGCGTGCTGGAGCCCGCGGGGGCCCGGCCCGTGATCGTCGAGGACGACGCTTTCGTGGGCGGCCTCGTGGGCCTGTTCGAAGGCATCGTCGTGCGTCGTCGCGCCGTGCTGGCTTCGGGCGTGATCATCACCGGCAGCACCGTGATCTACGACCTGGTGCATGGCCGCGAATGGCGCCAGGAGGTGCCCGAAGGCGCCGTGGTGGTGCCGGGATCGCGTCCGGCCACGGGAGACTTCGCCCGGGCGCACGGACTCCAGCTCTCGGCCCCCTGCATCGTGAAGTACCGCGACGAGCGCACCGACGCCGCCACCGCCCTCGAACAGGCATTGAGGTAGTCAGACCCAAAAGATCCACCACGAAGGCACGAGGACACGAAAAATTCGTGGTGGATCTGTTCTTGAATCGCTGCTGAGGGAAGTAACCATGAAGCCCGCTACCCGTCTATCCCTGCTGAAGCCCTCGCCCATCCGCGCCATCACGGATGGCACACCAACCGGGGCCATCCCTCTCGGTCTTGGCGAACCGACCTGGGACCTGCCGGAGGTGGCCCGCAAGGCCCTGCTGCGGGCTCCGGGCCCCTGCGCCTATGTGCCCCACGCGGGGCTGACGGAACTGCGCCAGGCCGTGGCCGCCTTCCACGGCGCCCACCTGGACGAGGTGCTCATCACCGCCGGTTCCCAGGGGGCGCTCTTCTCCCTGTTCCAGGCCTGGGTGAACCCCGGAACCCAGGTGCTGCTGCCCGATCCGGGCTTCGTGGCCTACCCGGCCCTGGCCCGCCTGGCGGGGGCGGAGCCGGTGCCCTACCGCCTGTCGGCGGACCGCTTCCGCCTGGATGCCGACGAGCTGATCCGCGTGCTGGAGGCCACGCCGGATGCCTCCGCCGTGATCCTCAACCTGCCTTCGAACCCCACGGGCGGCGGCGGCGGCCTCGGGGCCCTGAAGCGGGTGGCGGACGCCTGCACGGCCCGTGGTGTCCTGCTGATCTCCGACGAGGTCTACCGCGATCTGCACTTCGGCCTGCGCGCGCCGAGCCTGCGGGATGCCACCGATGGCGGGGTGGTGACCAGCTCCGTCAGCAAGGGCTGGGGGGCGCCGGGCCTGCGCGTGGGCTGGGCCGTGGGCGATCCCGCCTGGCTGCTGCCCGCCCGGACGGTCCATGGCTACGCCGTCACCGGCACCGCCACCCCCGCCCAGTGGGCCGCGCTGGCGCTCATCGAACATTCCGACACCGTGCTGGCCGCGGCCCGCGCCGCCGTGCAGCTGCGCTGGGAGGCCCTGGCTGAAGCCCTGCGCGAAGAGCTGGGCCACGCCGTGACGCCGCCCGATGGCACCTTCTACCACTTCATGCCCCTGCCGCCCTCCGCCCAGGCCGATCCCCTGGCCTTCTGCCTGAGGCTGCGCGACGAAGCCAAGGTCGTGCTCATCCCTGGCCTCGCCTTCGGCGAAGGGGGCCGCGCCCATGTCCGCCTCAGTTTCGCCGCCACCCCCGAACAACTGCGGGAGGGCGTGCGGCGGCTGGCGCCCTTCTGGAAAGACTGATCCGCCACAGGCGGAGCGGGGCGTGCTGGAAGTCCGCGTGGATCCCGCCGAATGGGCCCTGCGGCCCCCGGCGCCGCCCCCGCCGGCGGCATTCCCGTGCTCAAGGCCCTGGCGGGATCCTTCCCGGATCTGCGATTCTGTTCCACCGGGGGGCATCAGACCCGCATCCGCCCCCGCCTTATTTGTCAGGAGCAGACCCATGGCGATCAAAGTAGGCATCAACGGTTTCGGCCGCATCGGACGCATGGTGTTCCGCGCGGCGGTGCAGAACTTCCCCGATATCGAGATCGTGGGCATCAACGATCTGCTGGAACCGGACTACCTGGCCTACATGCTCCAGTACGACTCCGTCCATGGCCGCTTCAAGGGCAGCATCGCCGTGGAGGGCAGCACCCTCATCGTCAACGGCAAGCGCATCCGGCTGACGGCCATCAAAGATCCGGCGGAGTTGAAGTGGAACGATGTTGGCGCGGACATCATCGTCGAGTCCACCGGCCTGTTCCTCACCGGGGAAAGCGCCGGGAAGCACCTGGCCGCGGGGGCGAGAAAGGTCATCCTGTCCGCGCCCAGCAAGGATGACACCCCCATGTTCGTCTTCGGCGTGAACGACAAGGCCTACGCCGGGGAGGCCATTATTTCCAACGCCTCCTGCACCACCAACTGCCTGGCGCCCGTGGCGAAGGTGCTGCACGACAGCTTCGGCATCAAGCGCGGCCTGATGACCACGGTGCATGCGACCACGGCCACCCAGAAGACCGTGGATGGCCCCAGCAACAAGGACTGGCGCGGCGGACGCGGCATCCTGGAGAACATCATTCCCAGCAGCACCGGCGCCGCCAAGGCCGTGGGCAAGGTCATCCCCGAGCTGAACAAGAAGCTCACGGGCATGTCCTTCCGCGTGCCCACCTCGGATGTCTCGGTGGTGGATCTGACCGTGGAGCTGAAGACCGAGACCACCTACGAAGCCATCTGCGCCGCCATGAAGGCCGCCGCCGAAGGCCCCATGAAGGGCGTGCTGGCCTACACCGATCAGAAGGTGGTCTCCACGGATTTCCGCGGCGAAAGCTGCACCTCGGTCTTCGACGCCGAGGCCGGCATGGCGCTGGACGGCACCTTCATCAAGGTCGTGGCCTGGTACGACAACGAATGGGGCTACTCCTGCAAGGTGCTGGAGATGGTGCGCGTCATCGCGACGTAGGCGCCCCTTCGAATTCCAGGAAAAGGCTTCCTGATGGGCCAACACATATCAGCTTCATTCGTGAGGGCCGGACATGACCGCTCTCTTCGCCTTCGACGACGCCACCTGCCGCCACCTGGCCGCCACTCACGGCACGCCCTGCTTTGCCTACTCCGGCGCGGTAGCGGCGGAGCAGTTCCAGTCCCTTCGCGCGGTGCTTCCACCCCGGGTGCGCCTGGCCTACGCGGTGAAGGCCAATCCGCATCCGGATCTGCTGGCGCGCTTCGCCGCACTGGGGGCCAGCTTCGATTGTGCCTCCATCGGGGAACTGGAGCGGGTGGCGGCGCTGCAGCTGCCATCCGGCCGCACCTTCTTCGCGGGGCCGGGCAAGCGGGAGGAAGAGCTGCGCAAGGCTCTGGCCATGGGCGTGCGGGTGCAGGCGGAGGGGTTCGAGGATCTGGCGCGGCTGGACGCCCTGGCGGATCGCGGCGTGGCGGTGAACCTGCGGGTGCACCCGGCCTTCGAGGTGGAGGAGGGCGACCGCATCATCGGAGGCAGCGGGCCATCGGCTTTCGGCGTGGACGAGGAGGCTGTCCCGGCCCTGCTCCAGCGGGCCGCGGGCCTGCGCCATGTCCGCATCCGCGGGCTGCATGTCTTCGCCGCCAGCAACCAGCGCGACGCGGCGAAGCTGCTGGCCATCCATGGCGCGGTGCTGGATCTGGCGAAGCGCCTGCGCGAGGCCCACGGCCTGGCCTTCGAGCAGATTGATCTGGGCGGCGGCCTGGGCATCCCCTACGCGCCGGAGGAGACGCCGCTGGACCTGGAGGCTTTTGGCCATGGACTATCGGATCTGCTGGCAGGGCACCCCTGGTTCACCGGCGAGCTGATCCTGGAGCCGGGCCGCTTCCTGGCGGGTCCCTGCGGCGTCTACCTGGCCCGGGTGGTGCGCCTCAAGGACAGCCGCGGCACCCGCTTCGCCATCCTGGAGGGCGGCATCAACCACCTGCTCCGTCCCCTGCTCACGGGTCAGCCCTTCCCCGTGAAGGCCGTGGGGAAGGGCGAGGGCGACCTGCCGTACACCCTGGCTGGGCCGCTCTGCACGAGCCTGGACCGCCTGGGCGAGGCACGCCTGCCGGAACTGGCCGCGGGCGATCTCCTGGCCTTCGGCACCACCGGGGCCTATGGCCTCAATGAAGGCATGACCCACTTCCTGAGCCACCCCGTGCCGCCGGAAATCTGGGTGGACTGATGCCGTCCCGGGGGGCCCGCCAGCGCGCTCTGCTCGCGATGTCCCCCCGGAGCCCCCACACCTTGGTCGGGCAAAGCCCGGCCTCGGCGTCTGAGGCTACCCCAGCAGCGGAATCCACGCGGCCCGCTGGGCCTTGGGCAGGGCCTTCACGCGTTCCAGGAGTTTGAGGCGGATCTGCCAGGTCTTGTCGCCCGGGAAGAGGGCCCGGCCTCGCAGCAGGTCCTCGTGGGCCTCCTCCCACTTGGCCTGGCCCGCGTGGGCGGCGCAGAGGGCGAGGTGCAGGCGGCCCGCGCGGGCGCGCAGATCGGCATCGCCGGGCTGGGCGCGGAGCAGGGCGTCCATCACCCGGAGCGCCGCCTCCAGATCACCGTTCTGGAGGTGTTTCTGGAACTCGGGAAGGCTGGCGCCGGTGACGCCGCCGGGCAGCCCGGCGCGGGCGCGCTCCAGCAACTGGGCGCCCGCGGCGTTCCCCGGATGCCGGGTCACGAGGGCTTCGGCCCGGAGGAAGGCACGCAGGGGATCGGTGCCCAGGGTGGCCTCGGCTTCCTCGCGCAGGGATTCCGGGGATTCGGAGAGATCCGGGGCCTGGGTCTGCCGGGCCACGGGGGCCATGGCGGCGCTGCGGGCGGCGCGGACTTCTTCCAGCAACGCCTGGTCCTTGCGGTGGCTGTGGACGAGACCCAGACCCACGGCCAGCACCAGGATGCTGCCGCCGATGCCGGCGAGGACCTTGGGATCCTTCAGCCAGGGCAGGCGCTCGACGGCTTCGCGGAGGCGATCCGGCACGGACGGGCCTTCGCGGGGGGGCGGGGCGGCCTTGAGCAGGGCAGCCGGAGGTTCGATGCCCTGAGATTCGGTGGGCGTGGGACGGGGCCCCTGGTCGGCCATGGCGATGCGGCCCTGGGGGTCCAGCACCAGGACCGGGGCGGAGGATCGGGCATCCGCGACGGGGCCCCGAGCCTGACCCGCGGGCTTGCGACAGCGTTCCAGGCCCTGAAGGGCGCGGGCGTCCCCCGGGGCCAGGCGCAGGGCCTGCTGGAAGGTGAAGGCCGCTTCCTCGTGGCGCTGGAGGGTCAGGAGATGCTCGGCCTGGCGCAGCTTGAGATCCAGGGACTCCGGTTCGGGCAGGGCGGCGCCGGCGGGCGCGGCGCGGAGGGGTTCCTGGCCCACCTCCGCCCGGGCCATGCGCAGGTAGCCTTCCACCTCCTGCCGGTGGGGCTCCTGGAGGAGGACGCGCTCCCACTTGGAGATGGCTTCCTCCACCAGGCCCATGTCGTAGAGCTGGACGGCTTCCCGCAGGAGCTTGTCGGCGTCCTCGTCGGTGGGCGGGGCCTCCAGCGGGGCCGGGGCCGGGGCGACGGGGGCCGGCAGGGCCGGCAGACCCAGTTCCCGGCGGGCGCCGTTGGCGTAGCCCCGGGCGAGGGCGTGGGCGGGATCCAGGGTCAGCACCTGCTCCCACTTGCGGAGGGCGTCCCCGGTCTGGCCCATATCGTAGAGGGTGCAGCCCTCGGTGAGCAGGCGGTCGGGATCCAGGGAGCCGGTGATCACCCCCGGGGGGGGCGAGGGCAGGGGCTCTTCGGGGGTGGTGGACCGGGGATCGGCCACCGCCGGAGCGGATTCAAGCACCGGGGCCGGTTCAACCTCCGGGGCCCGTTCAACCATCGGGGCCGGGGGCTCGGCCGTGGTCGGCGCGATCACCGGGGCCGGCTCAACCACCGGGGCCGGCTCAACCATCGGGGCGGCCTCCGGCGCGGGGGGGGCGGCGGGCTCTGGAACGGCGGGGGCGGCGGCTTCATGGAGGGCCAGGAGGCGCTGCTTCACGGCCAGCAGGCGCTCGCGGGCGCCGGCGTGGGTGGGCTGCTGCTTGAGAATGGCCTGCCAGATCTGGCCGGCCTTGACGATCTCCCCCTGGGCGAAGAGATCATCCGCCTGGCGGAGGTGGGGCGCGTAGGGATCGGACGTCATGGGTCTCAGTTCAGCGGAAACTCGGTGGTGTTGCGCACCAGCAGCATGAAGGTGCTGTTCCCGCAGGTGAATTCCTGCTGGCTGCTGAGCTGGACCGGGCCGGTGATGCGCTCGCCATGGAGCATGGTGCCGTTGGTGGACTGCTGGTCGCTGATCCACACGGTGCCATCGCGGTGGATCTCCAGCAGCGCATGGCGGCGCGAGGTCTCGGGATCCCGCGTGATGACATCCCCCTCCTCGCGCCCGATGATGGTCTGCGGCTGATCGAGCACCTGGACCGTGGAGGCCTGGGGGCCGCTCAGGAAGGCGAGACTGAACACGAGGCCCGGCGGCATCCCGGGGACCTGGAGGCCGGCGGCCACCAGCATGGATTCCCGGTCGCGCTTGGCGGTGGTGCGGGCGGCGGGCAGCGGCGCGGGGGGCGTGGGGTCGTTCTCGGACATGGGCGGCGGGGGGAGGGGGCCCGTGAGGGGGCGGGACAGGGTTTCACCCGGCGGAAAAAGGGACAGGGTGGGGTTCACCACCTCGAAGACGTGGGCGCACTTCGGGCATTTGAACCGCTTGATCCGGTTCTCGCCGAAGCGGCTGTCGTCATACTGGAAGCGGGCCTGGCAGGCCGGGCACACCACGATCATCGGTTCCTCGTCAATGCTTCCGAAGTGTACCCGTTACTTCTTGCGCGTGGCGAAGAAGCTGAACTCGCTCCGCAGGGGGATGCCTTCGGGCAGCTTGAACCCGGTGACGGAGGGCGGCAGGGGCTGGTTGATCCGCAGGGGGCCCAGTTCCAGCAGCCAGGAATCCCCGCTCCGCTCGATCCACTGCACCTGGCGCGGCAGCCAGGTCTCCTTGTCCACCCACAGGTTGAGGGCCAGCATCCGCTTCCGCAGGGAGAGGGTGCGAGGCGTGAGCGCCAGGGACCAGGTGTTGGAACCGTCCCTGGATTCGCCCAGGGCGATCTGGAAGTAGTCCGACAGGTAGCTCAGCTTCTGACCGAGGCCCAGGAATTTCCGGTCGGCGTTCTTGATGATTCCGATCTTCATCCTTTCGCCCTCCTTCGCCTCGGGGCTGTAGGAGATGAGGGCTTTGGGCGTCAGGTGGAGGATCAGATCCTCCGGGGCCTGGAAGGCGAAGTGCGCGAACTCGGAGCCCTGGAGGTACATCGTGCCCCGGGTGACGGAAGGGGTCTTCAGCAGGGCCCGCCGCAGGGTGAGGGTGAAGGGGCACTGCAGGGTCTGGACCTGGGCCTGGGCGCCGTCGAAACGCTCCACCACCTCGCGCAGGGGAGGCGGGGCCTGGGCCGCGAGGGGAAGGGCGAGCAGGAGCAGAGTGGCGGCGCGTCGGAACATGGGCGGCCTTCAGGCAGGGAGGGTGGTCAGGGCGAGGGGTTCCCGCTGGTGGGCCAGGTGCAGCGCCACGGCGGTCCCCCGGAGGACTTCCTCCGCGGCGAACCGGGCCAGGTCCGGGTGGTTGTTGGATTCACTGAGGTGGGCGAGCACGAGCCCCTGCAGGCGCGGCGAACAGGCGCGGCCCAGCAGCTCCGCCATGGCCGCGTTGCTGAGGTGGCCCACCCGGCTCAGGATGCGGGCCTTGAGCTGGGGCGGGTAGTCGCCCTCGCGGAGCATGTCCACATCGTGATTGGCCTCCAGCACCAGGAGGTCCAGGTCCTGCAGGTGGTCCGCCACCAGGGCCGTGGGATGGCCCAGGTCCGTGACCACGGCACAGGCTTGGCCCGCGGCTTCCACGCGGAAGGCCACCGGATCGGCGGCATCGTGGGGCAGGGCGAAGGGCAGCACGCGCCAGCCATCCCAATCCAGGGGCCGGCCCGCCACCAGCTCGATCCAGCGATCCAGCGGGATCTCGATGCCCTGGGCCCGCGCCGCGGCCTTCCGCGTATCCGCCGTGGCAAGAATGGCCCAATCCGTCCGGCGCAGGATGACGCCCAGGGCGCCGATGTGATCGGAGTGCTCGTGGGTGAGCGCCAGGGCCCGGACCTCGCCGGCGCTCCAGCCCACGGCCTCCAGCCGCTGCCGGATCTGGCGCAGGGAGATGCCCGCGTCAATGAGGAGCGTCCGCTCGCCGTCCGACAGGGCGTGGCAGTTCCCCTTGGAACCCGAGGCGAGCGCCGCGTAGTGCATGTTTCAGCATAGCGCCCGATGCTGTCCGGGGGGACCGCCTGCTCGCTTCACTCGCGATGTCCCCCCGGACCCCGCTACTCACGCGGGGGACCCGCGCTCGCAGCCGATCCGAATGACAACATGTTGGCGCGAACAGGCGGCTAGCGCCTACACTGGCCGCATGAATCCCACCCTCCGCCCCTCCGGACTGGCCGACTTGGAAACCCATGTGGCCCACCGCGTCGCCATGTTCCGCGACATGGAGATGGGCTCAGAGGAAGGGCTGAAGCGCATGGCGGAAGCCTTCCGGCACCAGCTGCGCGGCTGGCTCGTGACGGGCCAGTGTCGCGGCCTCGTGGTGGAGGACGAGGGCCGGGTCGTGGCCAGCGTGCTGATGCTGCTGAAGGACACCGTGCCCACCCCGGTGACCCCGCTTTCCGTGCGGGGCTACCTCTTCAACGTCTACACCGAGCCCTCCCACCGCCGCCGGGGACTGGCCGCCCGCCTCACGGACGCCATCCTGGAGCTGGCCCGGGACTTGGGCATCGAGATCGTGGAACTGCACGCCAGCCTTGAGGCCGAAGGCATGTACCAGCGCATGGGGTTCGCGCCCACCAGCGAGATGCGGCTGGTGATGGGCGCGGGCATCAAGACCCCGAAGCAGTGGAAGCACCGGCGCTAGGCTCAGGCGCCGTTCCTTTCCACCACCACAGCGCGACGATCGCGCCGCCGCAGATGATCGCGCAGGGGAGGCTCGCCTCCAGGCCGAAAGCGCCGCCGGTGAGCCATTCGGGGCGGCCGTGGAAGACCGGCGTCCAGGCGCCCTTGATGTCAGTGGTGCCGCTCACGCCGAAGCCCAGCAGGCTGCCCTGGGCCCAGTTCCAGCCCAGATGCACGCCGATGGGCAGGGCCAGACTCCGGGTCCGGAGGTAGCAGAAGCCCAGCAGGATCGCCGCGAGTCCGATGTTCAGGGTGGCCCAGATCCGGGTGGCCCCGGCCATGCCGGGGTTGCCCCAGTGGGCCAGGGCGAAGAGCGTGGCGAAGACCAGCTGGCCCACCCAGGGGCCCGCGCCCTCCACCACCCGCTGGAAGGGGTAGCCCCGGGCGATGATCTCTTCGTGGAAGGCTACCCCCAGGAGGATCGCGGCCGCGGTCAGAAGCTGCGGGATGCCGACCCCCGGAGTGCGCTCCCAGTGGAAACCGCCCAGCCCCTTCACCATTAGGGCCATCAGGAGAATCAGGAGGATGCCGCCGAGGGTGCCCGCCAGGAACTCCAGCAGCCAACGCCGTCCCGGGAGAAACCCCAGGCTGCCGAAGGTCCGTCCCTCCAGCCGCACACAGAGGTAGCTCGCCAGGGCGCCCACCCCGGCGCCTGCCCATGCCCCCGTCCGCAGGCCCGCCGCCTGCAAACCAAGGGAAGCCAGGAATCCGAGGCTCGCGAGCGGAAGGAGGAAGCCGAGTGCCTTCCATCCACCGCGGAGCGTGCCGCGTTCATCAATGAACCACCTGGGCATGGACCTCCCGGAATCAGGCCAAAGGGGCCACCCTACATCACACTCTGGGTCTCGGCGAAGGCGAGGAGGACGGCGCGCATGGGGGCTCCTAGAGGGGAATATTCCCGTGCTTCTTGGGGGGCGTGCTGTCGCGCTTGGTTTCCAGGAAGGCGAGGGCCTTGATGAGCTTCTGGCGGGTTTCGCGGGGCAGGATCACTTCGTCAATGAAGCCGAATTCCGCCGCGATGTAGGGGTTCGCGAACTTCTCGTTGTACTCGGCCACCAGCTCAGCCTTCCTGGCTGCGGGATCCGGTGCGGCGGCGATGGCCTTGCCGTGCAGCACGTTCATGGCGCCCTCGGCCCCCATGACGGCGATCTCGGCCGTGGGATAGGCGAAGTTGAAGTCCGTGCGGATGTGCTTGCTGGCCATCACGCAGTAGGCGCCGCCGTAGGCCTTGCGGGTGATGATGGTGATCTTGGGCACCGTGGCTTCGCAGAAGGCGAAGAGCAGCTTGGCGCCGTGGCGGATGATGCCGCCGTGCTCCTGGGTCACCCCCGGCAGGAAGCCTGGCACGTCCTCGAAGGTGATCAGCGGGATGTTGAAGGCGTCGCAGAAGCGCACGAAGCGGGCGCCCTTTTCGCTGGAGGCGATGTCCAGGACGCCCGCGTAGAAGGCGGGCTGGTTGGCCACGATGCCCACGCTGCGGCCCTCGATGCGGGCGAAGCCGACGACGAGGTTGGGCGCGAAGGCCTCGTGCACCTCGAAGAAGTGCGCATCGTCCACCACGCCGCGGATGATGTCGCGGATATCGTAGGGCTTGCCGGGGTCATCGGGCACCACCTTGTCGAGGTCGGGGTTTTCGAGGGGCATCTGGGTCTTGGGCGCGCGGCGGGGGGCTTCGCCCAGGTTGTTGCTGGGCAGGAAGGACAGCAGCTCCCGGGTGTGGGCCAGGGCCGCCAGGTCGCTGGCGCAGACGAAGTGGGCCACGCCGCTCTTGGTCGCGTGGGTATGGGCGCCGCCCAGCTCCTCCTTGGTGACCTCCTCGTGGGTGACGGCCTTGATGACATCCGGGCCCGTCACGAACATGTAGCTCGTGCCCTTCACCATGGTGATGAAGTCCGTGATGGCCGGGCTGTATACGGCGCCGCCCGCGCAGGGGCCCATGATGAGGCTGAGCTGGGGGATGACGCCGCTGGCCAGGGTATTGCGCAGGAAGATGTCGGCGTAGCCGCCGAGGCTCACCACGCCCTCCTGGATGCGCGCGCCGCCGCTGTCGTTGAGCCCGACGACGGGGCAGCCCACCTTCATGGCCAGGTCCATCACCTTGCAGATCTTCCTGGCGTAGGCTTCCGACAGCGATCCGCCGAACACCGTGAAATCCTGGGCGAAGAGGGCCACGGGGCGGCCGTCCACGCGACCGAAGCCCGTCACCACGCCATCGCCCGGGATCTTCTCCACGCCCTCGGCGCGGTGGACCATGAGGGCATCCATCTCCTCGAAGGAGCCCTCGTCCAGGAAGGCCGCCACCCGCTCCCGGGCCGTGAGCTTGCCGCCCTCGTGCTGCTTCTGGACCCGCGCCTCGCCGCCCCCGGCCAGGGCCTGGGCATGCTTGGCCTTGAGGATCTCGATCTTCTTTTCGAGGGACATGGGAACTCCCGGGGTACAAAACGGGCGGCCGATCATGGGGATCAGCCGCCAGTTTAACCTTGATCGGGCCCCTGACCGGCCGGGCCCCGGTTCACATCTACTTGAGCGCCTGGGTGGCGATGAAGATGGAGAACTTGTCGGCCCACTTCACCAGCTTGTCCTGGATGTTGCTCATGGCCGTGCCGCTGATGGCGCGATGGTGGACGGCCAGCAGCAGCTCGCCTGTCTTGGAATCAGACACCTTGAGATCCCAGGTGGCGGTTTCGCTGCCGGCGCCGAAGCCGACGAGCCACTTGGCGGCCTTGCTTCCGGCATTGGCATCGACGAAGCGTCCCACGAGCGTCAAGTCACCCTCGTTGCGGCTCACCTTGGCCTTGCCGTTGAAGGCTCCGGTCAGGGCCCCCCGCAACATGCCCGGGAAGCTATCCGTGATCTCGGTGGCCTTGGCGTTGTCCTTGCCATCCCGGCCCTTGCGGAGCATGACTGGATCCTCCCAGGGTTTCATGAAGAGGACGTGGCCCGAGAGGTTGAGGCCGGGCTTGACCCAGAAGAAGTCCACGTCCTCGCCCTTGGTGAAGGCGGCAGCTTCGCCGAACCAGGAGGGGTCCAGCAGTCCGTCGTCCAGAAGGGGCGCCTTGGGAGCCGCCGGGTTGGGAGCGGGTGCCGGTATCGAGGCGGGGGCCGGGGCCGGCGCCGCGTCGGGAGTCGCCGGGCCGAGGGCCGCGGCGGGGGCGGCCGGAGGCTGAGGGGCGGGCTCGGGTTTGGGGGTTTCCTGGGCCGCCAGGCCCAGGCACAACACGGCCGTCATCAGGATCGGTCGGAACATGGGAACTCCTTGAGAGAGCCTTCAGCTTACCCAAAGAGGTCGATTCAGGGCACGTCCACTATCCGGGCCTGAACGCTGGCGCCCCTATCGGATGGCCCTCGGCTGGGTCATGGCCTCCAGGCTGAAGGCTTCGTCCAGTTCGGCGGGGGTCAGCCAGCCTTTGCGAAGGATGAGCTCACGCACCGGCACGCCGGTCGCCAGGGCCTCCTTGGCCACCTCCGTGGCGCGCTTGTAGCCGATGGCGGGCATGACCGCGGTGACGATGCCGATGCTGTGCTCCACCTGCTGGCGGCAGTGCTCCCGGTTGGCGGTGATGCCCACGATGCACTTGGTGGTGAGCACGTTCACGGCGGCCGTGAGGTTGCGCAGGCTGGTGGCCAGGCTGTAGGCGAGGATGGGCTCCATGACGTTCAGCTGGAGCTGGCCCGCCTCGGCGGCCAGGGTGATGGTGAGATCGTTGCCGATGACCTGGAAGGCCACCTGGTTCACCACCTCGGGGATCACGGGGTTCACCTTGCCGGGCATGATGCTGCTGCCGGGCTGCACGGGGGGCAGGTTGATCTCGCCGAAACCGCAGCGGGGGCCGCTGCTGAGCAGGCGCAAATCATTGCAGAGCTTGCTGAGCTTCACGGCGGCGCGCTTCACCACGCCCGAGAACATGACGAAGGCGCCGGTATCCGGCGTGGCCTCCACCAGGTTTTCGGCGAGGACGATGTCCAGGCCCGTCACCTTGCACAGCTCTTCCACCACCAGCTGGGGATAGCGGGGATCGGCGCAGATGCCCGTGCCGATGGCCGTGCCGCCCATGTTCACTTCCAGGAAGAAGCGGGCAGTCTCCTGCAGGCGCTGGATGTCCTCGCCAGTGGTGACGGCATAGGCCTCGAACTCCTGGCCCAGGGTCATGGGCACGGCGTCCTGGAGCTGGGTGCGGCCCATCTTGATCGCGTCCGAGAACTCCCGGCCCTTGGCGTGGAGGGCTGCCTTCAGGCGCTCCATGGCGCCAATGAGGCTGCGCAGCATGAAGATGGTGCTGAGGCGCAGGGCCGTGGGGTAGACATCGTTGGTGCTCTGGCCCAGGTTCACGTGGTCATTGGGGTGGCAGTGGGCATACTCCCCGCGCTTGTGGCCCAGCAGCTCCAGGGCGCGGTTGGCGATGACCTCGTTGGCGTTCATGTTGGTGGAGGTGCCGGCGCCACCCTGCACCATGTCCGTGGGGAAGTGGCCGTGCCAGTGGCCGTCCATGATCTCCTGGGAGGCCCGGTCAATGGCGTCCGCGAGGACGGGCTCCAGCAGGCCCAGCTTCGCGTTGGCGCGGGCGGCGGCCTGCTTGACCATGGCCAGGGCGCGGATCATGGCCGGGAAGTGGCTGGTGGGCACGCCGGTGATGGGGAAGTTATGGACGGCACGGAGGGTCTGCACGCCAAAGAGGGCATCCTCGGGCACGTCCATGGGCCCGAGCAGATCGGATTCGTGCCGCGTCCGGCCACTGGCATAGGCCTGCTCCCGGCCCGTGCGGGGCGTGGCCGAGTAGAGCAGCCGCTGGTGCAGCACGTTGGCCACCTTGCTGAGCACGGCGATGGCGGCGGCGCCGTGCCCGGAAAGGCTTCCAAGCACGGCCCCTCGATCCAGATCCAGCAGCACGGCGGGCGTGATCGCCACGCCCGTGGCGGTGTGCATGCTGACGGCCAGGAAGGACTGTTCGCCCGCCACATCCCCCGGGCCGAGGATCACCACGGGTTCCGCGCCTTCCCCGTTGTCGCGGGTGATCTCCACGCGGCCTTCAGCGATGACCGTGGCTCCCAGCCGCGGTTCGCCCTGCTTGAACAGGCTGGTCCCCGCCGCAACCTCCCGGCGCCGGGCGGCCTTGGCGATCAGACTCAAATCCGTGTCGGACAGTCCCGAAAAGATTTCGCAGCGGCGAAGAACAGACGTGATCGCATCCATGGACAGCACCTCGTGGCCCGGATCCGGGCACCAGAAGCATGGTACCGGCGCCGGGCCGGGCGGATGATCACAGTTCACGAGACCAAGGGCGCTGACGATGAAGCGGGTGCTATCGCCCCGGATCCTTGGTGATGGCGTCTTCGCGCAGCTTTTCGCCGCCCACCACGTGGAAGTGGAGGTGGAAGACGCTTTGGCTGGCGTCCCTGCCGGTGTTGGAGATGACGCGGAAGCCCTGGTCGAGGATGCCCTGGTCCCGGGCCACCTTCACGCATGCGCTCAGCAGGGCGGCGCGGGTTTCCACGGGCAGTTCATCCAGTTCCTTGAGGCTGACCACGTGCTGCTTGGGGATCACCAGGAGGTGCACCTTGGCCCGGGGCCGGATATCCCAGAAGGCCAGGACATACTGGTCCTCGTAGACCTTCTTGGAGGGCGCGGCACCCGCCACGATCCTGCAGAAGACGCAGTCGAGGTGGGGCTTCGTGGCCGCCGGGGCGTCCGGGGCCTGAACCGCGGGTGCCTGCGCGAAGAGGACGCTGGCCGCGGCCAGGGCGAGGAGTACCCGCCGCATCAGCGGCCCGCCTTGCGCCAATCGGCGAGAAAGCCCTCCACGCCCTTGTCCGTGAGGGGGTGCTTCAGCATCTGATCGAAGACCTTGGTGGGGATGGTGGCCACATGGGCCCCGGCCAAAGCGGCATCCGTGACATGGCGGGGGCTGCGGATGCTGGCGGCCAGGCATTGCGTATCGAAACCATAATTCTCGAAGATGGCCATGATCTCGCGGATCAGCTCCATGCCGTCCAGGTTGATGTCATCCAGGCGGCCCACGAAGGGCGAGACGTAGGTGGCCCCGGCCTTGGCGGCCAGGAGGGCCTGGGTGGCGCTGAAGCAGAGGGTCACATTGGTGTGGATGCCCTCGGCGCTGAGGGCCTTGCAGGCCTTCAGGCCCTCGGCGATGAGGGGCAGCTTCACCACCACGTTCTTGTGGATCTTCGAGAGGCGGCGGC
Organism: Geothrix sp.; assembly: GCA_030681515.1. GTDB lineage: Bacteria > Acidobacteriota > Holophagae > Holophagales > Holophagaceae > Geothrix. The sequence continues at coordinate 99,538 of JAUXSE010000014.1, forward strand.
CCTCCTCGATCATGCCCGGGGCCTCCAGGCCGATGACCTCGGCGCTGATGGGGCCGTCCACGATGCCGCAGATCTCCGCGATGATGGCCTCGAAGGGCTTGCCGGTCTCCTTGGCGATGAGGCTCGGGTTGGTGGTCACCCCATCCAGCACGCCCAGGGCGTTGATGCGCTTGATCTCGTCAATGTTGGCGGTGTCGATGAAAAAGCGCATCAGCGCCTCCGGAAGAATATGCCCGTCTCACCCCTGGGTCGGGTCAAGCCGGCCTGCGGTTCTGTCGTGCCCTGGGGGTTCATTCTCCCATGGCCAGTCGGAAAGCCGAAGGATCAGAGTTCCCGGGCCTTTCGGATGCGGATTTCTGCGTCAGGGTTGTTCTTGATAGAGCACGTAAGGGAAGCCGCTTGTGCTGCTGCCCCAGCCAGCGGGTAGCAGAAGGTAGAGCTTGTTCGAGGCATCGAAGCCGAGTTGCGGGGCGCCGTAACTGCTGGGACCGACCAGGGAGCTGGTCCAGACCCCAGAGGTCCAGACGCGCAGCATGTTGCCGCTGGCCGTGGCGTGGTAGAGCCCGAAGCGAGTGCCGGCCTTGTTGGAGGCCAGGGTTCCGCTGAAGGAGGAATACCCCGTGGTGGTGGTGACGACCTCCTCGGGAAGCCAATTGCCCGCCTCTTTCCGGAACATCATCAGGTCATAGGATCCGTCGTAGGGTTGGTGGGCACGGGAGGCAAGCACGGATACGGACCCTGGACCGGCCGTGACGATGCCCAGGAAGTCGTACCACCCGGCGATGGCCCCGTTCGAGGGAACCGGCTCGACGGCCCAGGTTCCGGATGAGCGCGTGAGGTGGAACAGTTCCTGCCACGCTCCGACGAGGACATGGGGTTGTCCGGTGGGATCGACAGCCAGTCTGAAGCTGCCCAGCGAGTACTGCGAAGACATGCCGGTCAGCCCTTCAATCACCCAGGTCCCATCTGATCCCTTGGCGGCGTACTCCAGGTCCTGGAGCGTCCCGTTCGATTTGAGCCAGAGGATGTGCAGCTGGTCCTGTGCATCCAGAGAGAATGTGTAGGCCGGCATGGCGGAGGAGAGGGTCCTCCGGGCGATCTCCTCACTCTGCCACCCGGCCGCGTCCTTCCAGGCGTGCATGAGGGCGACCTCCTGGGTGCCCTGGACCACGGCCCGGGTGTAGAGGAGGTGGGGGCGGTCCTGGCTGTCCAGCAGGAAATACGGATCCGACCACGATTGTGCGTTGTTCGGCACATGGTCGATCCAGGAGTTGCCGGACGGCTCCCGTACCAGGACCTCGTACTGGTAGTTGCCGGACAGGAACCAGGCCCCCGAGCTGCTGCGCCGGATGGCCGCAGCCTGGGGAAGGGCGAGAAGGCTGGGCATCACCGAGGCGCCGTTCTGCGGCGGAAGGGTCGCAACCTGCACGGGGGTGGATTGGGCCGCACTCAGGCCTGTTTTGCGGTTCTCCAGGCGGTAGGTGTAATAGCCCGTGGCGAGTTGGGTGTCGTCGTAGGTCGTTGTCCCGGCCGACACCAGGGCCACCAGTTGATAGCTCGGGTACGAGTCCAATCCAGAGGCGCGCAGGATGGCGGTCTCGGTGGCCACCAGGCTGGGGTTCGTCCAGGCGAGCCGGACGCCCTCCACCAGGGGTATGACGGAGATCTGGTTGGGAGCGACCATGGATGCCGTAGTGGAATAGGAGGTGGCCTGAGCTGAATCCTGTCCCTTGCTATAGGTGACCCGGTAGACACAGACTGCACCCTCGGGTGGATCATGGTCGAGCCAGGAGGTGATGCCAAAAGCGGCGCCGGGAATGGCTGTCCAACTGGTGATGGTGCCCATCACAACGCCCCGTTCGAGTACGAGGGTATCTGCCACCTGGCTGTTGTTCGACCAGGAGACGCTGATCCCACCCGAGGTGGCGTAGGGTGACCAGACGGTGGGGGGCTGCAGGGAGAGGCGCGCACTCGCATCGTTGCTGTAGCTGGAAGGGGTGGAACCCCGCATGACCCGCATCCTGATGGAGAAGGTCGCCAGCTCGGGGACGCTGGAACCCGCATCATAGTAGGCCTCGTTCCAGGTGCTCGGCACCAGGCCATCGTGGAGCTTGGCGTAGGTCGCGGTTCCAATTCGTCCTTCAAACTCGTACCCGTCAAAGGCGGTGGTCGGCCGTTTCCAGGTCATATGGAAAACCGCCGGGGTCTGATAGACCGTGACGGTCAGTGCCGTGGGAGCATCCATGACGGGAGCGGAAGGCGCTGCGCTCCCCCCCCCTTCTCCACCCCCGCAACCGAAGGCCAGGGCCAAGACGAGCAATAGTGAACAGAAGCTCCGGTTGAGCACGCACGACTCCATTGATGGGAACGGATTTCTGAACGACTATTTCATTGATCGATCGTCATTGCAACAAGGGCCCGGCAGTCTCCCCCTGGGGCTAAACTGGCCGAAGATTCTCCGGAGCCTGCATGTCCCAAGCTGAAATCACGGTCCTCGACAAAGGCTTCGTGCGGCTCGTGGATCACATGGGGTCGGACCTGTCCGTGGTGAACGCGGCGCGGGTGTCCTTCGGCAAGCGGAAGGAGGCCTTCGAGGAGGGCGACGCCAAGCTGGTGGAGTACCTGGCGGCGCACGAGCACACGTCGCCCTTCCGCCACACCGCCCTGACGCTGCACGTGAAGGCGCCCATCTTCGTGTTCCGCCAGTGGATGAAGCATCGCATCGGGTGCCTGACCGGCGACACGGTAGTGAGCTTCGTGAACACGAACGGCATGGCGACGAGGCAGAATCAGAAGACCCTGGATGACCTCTGGCGCTTGTGGACGCAGGGCCAGAAGAACGGGACGGCGCCGGAGGCTGCACGAGTCACCCTGGTGCGGGATCTCCTCGGGAAGGACGTGGCGGCCCGGGAGATCGAGCGCCTCACAGGTGTGGATCGCGCCACCGTGCGGAAGATCCGCGATGGCCGCTTCTCAGCTCTCCGGTCCGCCCAGGGCCGGGTCAGAAAAATGAAGGTGCGGGTGCTGAACGAGGCCAGTCGCGCCTTCCAGGCGGGGCGGATCCGCGACATCGTGGACAAAGGGGTTCAACCGGTCTATCGGCTCACCTTGGCGGACGGGAAGCACATCACGCTCACAGAAAGCCACAGGATCCTCACGGCTGAGGGGTGGGCCACGCTGAAGGATGCTGTGGGTCTGGTGCATCACAAGGACGGTCGGATCGAGATGGCGCGGCCCTGTTCGGTGATGGTCAATGGGGTGGAAGCCTACCGGGATGGCGAATGGCTCCGCGGTCAGCGTGAGGCCGGATTCGGTTTGGCGGAGATGGCCTCCCATGCCGGATGCAGCCCCCACACGATCCGGAAGTGGTTGAAGGTCCACGGGCAGTCCTTCCGGCCCGAGGAAACCCGATTCCAGACCGGCGTGAAGGTTTGGAACCAGGGGCTCCGATACAAGACTGGCCCCAAACGGATGACTGAGGCACAGCGGGCCAGGCTGCGGGCGGCGCGTTCGGGAGCGCGAAGCAACTTCTGGCGGGGTGGGGCCGCGACCCTCCGCCAGCGCATCGCGGCCTGGACCGCCCGGCAGGCGCCCGCGGTCCACGTAGCCAACGGGAACCTCTGTCAGGTCTGTGGCCATGCCTCCCTGGACCTTCACGCCCATCACATCATTCCGGTGTGGATGGATCCGGAGCGTGCCTTGGATGTGACGAACCTGGCGTCTGTTTGCGGGCCATGCCACCGCGAGGTTCATCGGACACGGGGCTCCGAGCAAGCGTTTGCCGTGAAACTCCGAGGCCCTCTTCCTGCGCACCTTGAAACAGCCGCACGAAGGCGGGGAGACCGCCGGCTCCTTGCGCATGGTGTATCCGTAATCTCGTTGGAATACGTAGGGCCGCAGCAGACATACGACCTCTGCCTCGATGGGGACTGGCACAACTTCGTGGCCAACGGGATGGTGGTTCACAATTCCGAATTCAACGAGATTTCGGGAAGGTACGTGGAGTTCCCGGAGGACGAGTTCTTCGTGCCGGCCACGTTCCGGCAGCAGGCCAAGGTGAACAAGCAGGGCAGCGAGGGCGAGATCGCGGAAGCGAACCGCGCCCGCGCCCTGGCGAGCTACCTGGAAAGCTGCCGGGGCGCCGTGGCCCACTACAAGGAGCTGCTGTCCCTCGGCGTCTGCCGCGAGCAGGCCCGCTGCGTGCTGCCGGTGGCGCTCTACTCCGAGGTCTACTGGACCGTGAGCCTCCAAGCGGTGGCCCATTTCATCCGGCTGCGGGCCGATGGCCACGCCCAGTGGGAGATCCAGCAGTACGCCGCCGCCGTGCGGCAGGTGGTGGAGCCCCTCTATCCCGTGGGCCTCAAGGCGCTGCTGGCGCCGGGCAAGGGATGACGGGGCCTACCGGAACAGCCAGCTGATCTTCGCCTGCACCACGTCATCCGAAGGCAGGTGCCGCAGGATGGCGAGATCGGGGCGGGGCGAGAGGCTGGCGCGGTCGTTGATGAGGCCGTCAGTGCTGGCCCCGTGGGTGTAGACCAGGAAGAAGGCGGAACCGGGCCGGAACTCCCAGCGGGTGATGAGGTTCAGGTTCCAGGCGCGGTAGCTGAAGGCGGCCTGGGGTGCGGTGCCCGCGGGCTGATCCGCGGGCAGGCCGGGCACCAGGGTCTGATCGTTGGCGTAGTGCTTCAGGTCGCGGAAGTTCCAGTTCGCGGCGAGCCATTGGCTGAAGACCTGCACCGTGAAGGTGGGGGAGAAGGCATAGGCCACGCGCAGGGTCTGGTCGAGCTGGCTGAGGCGCCGCAGTCCCACGATGGGCGTGGCGGCGGGCGTCTCCAGCCACTTCAGCTCCCCTGCGTCGCGGGTGAGGGAGGTGGACAGCTGGATTTCCATCGCCGAGGTGGGCTTGAGGATCTGGAAGAGGGTCGTGTCCAGGGAGGGGCCCCCTTCGTGCCAGGACCGGGCGGTGGTGAGGCGCAGGTACCAGGGCCGGTTGCCGGGCGAATCGAAGCCGATGCGCGCGAAGGGGATGGAGGGACGGGCGAGGTACTTCTTCTGGGGGTCGCCGTAGGTGCGGAGTTCGCGGTCATCCTCCACGGCCAGGTCCACGCCGGCACCGCCCCACAGGGCGAAGAAATTCGTGAAGTCCGTCTTGGCCCGGGCGCCGAAGCTCCGGCGGAAGACATGGCCCGCCTGGTCCCGGGCGGTCGTGAGATCCACTTCGGCCACCCAGTTCTGGAAGATGCCCCAGGTGCGGTCCCAGCGCCGGGTGGCTTCGGCATAGACGCGCTGCTCATCGGCGCGATTGAGGTAGCCGGTATCGTTGGGATCGTAGGCGCGGCCCGCGTTGATGGTCTGGAGTTCGAGGCTCCATCCGTTGCGCCACTCCTGGTGGGCCCGCAGGCGGCCCCGCCAACCCTGTTCCTGCGCCTCCCTGGGACCGGCCTGGCTCCGGCTGAAGGTGGCTTCCAGGAGGCCGCTCCGGTCCGAGGTCTTGTAGACGCCATCCACGGCCTGGAGCTGGGCCACCCGGCCGCCGGGTCCGGCCTGGGCCATCCCCGAGGCGAAGCCCCCCAGGTAGCTGCCCCGGTCATCCATGAGCTGCTGGACGCGCAGGATGCCGAAATTCGTGAGCGGCGAGATTTCCCGCCGGACCCGGCCTCCGCCGGCCTCCTGGATGGTGGCGCGGGCCGGCTCGACGCTGGCGCCCAGGAGGCCGACCTGGGTGCCACCGGCGAACTTGGCGGTGTACTTCGCGGCGGCGGTGATGTCGGTGGCATTGGGGCGATCCAGCAGGGTCTCCCCGGCGTTCAGCTCGGGATCCGACAATCCCTGTCCAATGCGGCGGCTGTAGAAGAGATCCGGCCCCGCCACGCGGAAGATGTCCATGCCTTCGAGGAAGAAGGGGCGCTTCTCCGGGAAGAAGGTCTCCATGGTGCTCAGGTTCAGGACGGTCTGATCAACCTCGACCTGCCCGAAGTCGGGCCGGAGGGACAGATCCATCTGGGCGTGGGAATTGAGGCCCCACCGGGCGTCCAGGCCGGCCCGGGTGTCCCAGCGGCGGTCATCATAGGGGCGGGTCGTTTCGAATTTGCGGGCCGTGCTCAGGTAGGGCAGGAATTCGCGCCGGGGTTGGGGTTTCAGGCCCTCCAGGCCCCTAAGCTCCGGGAACCGGCTCACGAAGCCGCTCTCGCCGCGAGGCACCACGTTCCATCGGGTGAATTCGCGCACGGCGCCCTGATCCCCGCGATTGAAGTTGACGCCCCAGGTCTGAGGGCCATCGCCGGGCTTGAAACGCAGGAGGGAGAGGGGGATCTTCAGCTCGGCGGTCCACCCGTCCGAATCCACGCTCACGGCGCTTTCCCAGACCCCGTCCCAGCTCGAATCGAAATCGGCATCGTTGTAGATGACCTGATCCTTCTGGACGCCGGCCGCGTTCACCTCGAAGAGCAGGGCGGTCCGGCGATCGTGGCTGGAATCCACGGCCACGCCGAACCAGTCGCTCGGGCTGTCCTGGTCGCGCCGGTGGAGGCGGCGGACGATGGTCGCCGAGCCCCCATCCAGCTGGCGGTCATGCCGCATCCGCGCCCCGACATAGAGGAAGTGGTCATCGTAGAGGACGCGGACCTCGGTGCTTTGCCGGGCCGGTTGTCCCCGGAGGGGCCATTCCTGGGTGAAGCCGGAAGCAGGGGACGCCTGGGTCCACGCGGCTTCGTCGAGGAGGCCATCCACGCGGATCCCGGTGGCCGTCCGGGTGGCCTGGATGCCCGTTTCCGGCCCGGGTGTGGCCATGGCCAGCCCACCGAGCAAGGGGATCAGGAACGGGGACGGTGCGCGCATGGCTCTCCTGGCGGCGCCTCCGCCTCCGGAATCATGGTGCCACACCATGCGAGGTATCATGGTCACCAGGAGCTTTCGCGCGCCTTTCGGCACTTCATTGATACTGGAATCCTGGAGTTGACATGCGCATGATCCTCGCCGTCCTGCTGTCCCTGCCCCTCATGGCCGGGGGCGGGGGCACCGTGGCCTTCAAGCAGACGGCCTTCCTGGCGGAGGTGGCGGCCACGGAACCAGAGAAGGCCAAAGGCCTGATGTATCGCCAGAACCTGGCCAAGGACCGCTGCATGTTCTTCGTGTACGGCGAGGATGGCCATCATCCCATCTGGATGAAGAACTGCCTCATCGCCCTGGACGTGGCGTGGGTGGATGCCGAGGGCAGGGTGGTGGAGGCCGCCGAGCACGTGCCCCCATGCAGCCCCATGCGCGGCGACGACTGCCCCACCTACGGGGGGACGGTGCCCTCCAGGTACTTCATTGAATTCCGGGCGGGGACCTTCAAGCGCCTGGGCATGAAGAAGGGGGATCGCCTGGGCTGGGATCTCACCCTGGATGACGGCCGGGGCATCCGCGGCGGCGCGCCGATGCCGAAGGGCAAAAAGAAGTAGGATCGGCGTCTGCTTTCAAGGCAGACCCTACTCGTCGCCCTTGCCTGGATCCCTCCCCTTCCGGGGCGGCCGGGTGAGGGTGCGGAGGTGTTCCGGCGTGGGGGGCAGGGCTCCCAGATCCAGGGGGGTCAGGCGGTCGGCCAGCAGTTTCCAGGCCCTGGCCTGGCGCGGCAGGCGCTCGGGCTGGATGACCTCGAAGCCCTGGGCGTAGCTCACGAAGGGGGGCATCACCAGCGCGAAGCCCGTGTAGAGGAAGGCGGGAAGGCGCAGCCAGTCCGGTTCTCCCGCGGGCCCCAGCCCGGGCACGGCGAAGAGGGGGTGGACGCCGCCATTGATCCAGAATCCGTGCTGGGGATCATGGCGGGGATAGACGAAGATCCGCCGCCGGTGCATGAGCGTGAAGGGGCCCACGCGATGCTGCTCCACGGGCTGGATGCCCGTGCCTTCCAGGGCGGGGCCGCTGCTGCGCTCGGGGTGTCCCACCACCTGGACCACGGTGCGGCCCCCGCCCTTCAGCTTGCGGAAGATGGCGCGCAATTCCTCGGCTTCATCCCCTTCCACGGCGCCCTGGCTCGGCTTCAGATCCCCCAGCAGGGCCACCTGGGCCGGGGCGTAGTCATCCATGAGGCTGAAGACGCGCTCCCAGATCTCCAGGTGCGGCGTGGCCGGCATGGGATCGGGACGGCGCCGCCGGGCGGCGCCCAGGCCGAAGAACAGATCCGATAGCACCAGCGTCTTCTGCTTCGGCAGCCACAGGGCCCGCCGGCTGTCGAGTACCACATCCTCGCTAAGCTGGACCTGCACGATGGCCTCCCGCCTTCCATTGGAACACACGCCGTCGCAGAATCTGGAAGGGGGAACCGGTGTCTCATGACGGTTGACGCGAACCACCTGCTGGCCGGTCTTGGCACCGGTCTCTGCGGGGGCCTGCTGTCAGGCCTGTTCGGCGTGGGCGGTGGCCTGGTGATGGTGCCCCTGCTGGGCCTGATCCCGGGCCTCGACCAGCACCGGGCCCAGGGCGCGACCCTGGCGGCGATGCTGCTGCCCACGGGCCTTCCCGCCGTGCTCGAGTACCGCCGCCGGGGCATCGCCTCCAGCGTCCCCCTGGTGGGCGTGCTCATCCTGGCCTTCCTGTTCGGGATCACGGGGGGATCGCTGGTGGCCAATCGCATCCCATCGGAGGTCCTGCGCTGGGGGTTCTCGGCCTTCCTGCTGTTCCTGGCCCTCAAGGGCTTTCTGCGCCGCGATCCCTTCATTCCGGATCCCGGCGGGACGTCCCTCGATGCGGGCGCGGGGCTCTGGACCTGGGGTGTGCCCATCGGTTTGCTGGCGGGAGTGGTGTCTGGGCTGACCGGGCTGGGCGGCGCGGTGGTGGTGATCCCCCTGCTGGCTTCGAGGTTCAGGATGACCCAGCACGAGGCGCAGCTCACGAGCCTGATGATGCTGCTTCCCCCCATCGGCCTGCCCGGCGTCTACATCTACGCCAAGGCCCAGGGTGGCCTGCCCTGGATGGTGATCGGAGGCGTGGTCCTGGGTTTCGCGGCCGGCGCCCTGGCCGGGGCCCGCGTGGCCACCCGCCTCCCGGGCGCCCGGTTGAGGCAGGCCTTCTCCTTCGTCCTGGTGGCCATGGCTTTGCTGGTGGCGCTGCGGGGGCGGTAGGTCCCTTGTTGCGCTATTCTCGGTGCGGAGGTTGCCGTGCCCCTGGAGTCCCCGACCCCCCTCTACGTGGGGGAGCGCCTGCGAGACCTGATCCTGTGCTATGCGGGGCCATGGGCCTTCCTGCCCTACATGCGGAACCGCGAGGATTCCGAGCTGCTCTGGCACGCCCGCCAAGGCGTCATCCTGGCCTTCGCGGAAGGCGCGGCGACGCTGGCCATGATCATCGTGGGGCTGTTCCCCATCTTCGGACCCGTCTCGGTGCGCTTCTTCCTGCCGCTCTGGCTGCTCTGGTGCCTCGGCATGTCCGTGACGAGCATCCTCCAGGCCACCAAGGGCAAGCGGCACCGGATTCCGGTAATCCACCAGTTCGTGGATTACCTGTAGCCCTCAGCGTGCGTTCAGGATGAGCATGGCGTCCCCGTAGCTGAAGAATCGGTACCTCTCCCGTACCGCCTCGGCGTAGGCGGCCTGGGCCCGGTCCAGCCCCAGCAGCGCCGATACCAGCACGAAGAGGGTGCTCTCCGGCAGATGGAAGTTGGTGAGCAGGTGATCCGCGGTGCGGAGCGCGTGTCCGGGTGTGATGAAGATGCGGGTGGCGCCTTGGCGGGCCAGACAAAGGCCATCCCAGGCGCCTTCGAGGGTGCGCAGCGAGGTGGTGCCCACGCAGAGCAGGGGCCGGGAGCGGTCGCGGAGGACGGGCTCGATCGCGGCCGCCGTGTCCTCCGGGATCTCGAAGCGCTCCTCGTGCATGACGTGATCTTCGAGGCGCGCCGCGGTCATGGGGCGGAAGGTGCCGAGGCCCACGTGGAGCCGCACGGGATGCCATCCGCAGCCCCGGGCCCGAAGTGCCGCGATGAGGTCCGGCGTGAAGTGCAGGCCCGCGGTGGGAGCCGCCACGGCCTCGCCTTCGCGGGCGGCGAACACGGTCTGGTAGCGGGCCTCGTCCTCGCCATCCGCCAGGTGCCCGATGTAGGGCGGCAGGGGCAGGCGGCCGATGCGATCCATTTCATCCCAGTCCAGGCCGTGGCCGGCGTGGACGCGCACGGTGCGAAGGCCTTCGGGCAGGGCACCGAGCACATCAAGCCGGGCCAGCTCCGCCCCGGAGACCGGATCCACCACGGCCGCCGAGGCACCGGGTTTGAGCCGGGCGCCGGGTTTCAGCAGGGCCTCGAACACGCCCGATCCCAGGCTGCGCAGCAGCAGGGCCTCGCCGGCGCCCCCCCCGCCGCGCCGCAGGAAGAGACGGGCGTGGCGGACCCGCACATCGTTCGGAACGCACAGGGTTCCCGCGGGAACGAGGCCGGGCAGGTCGCGGATGGCGCGGTGGGCCCAGCCTCCCGTCCGCGCGTCCACCACCAGCAGGCGCGCGCCATCCCGGTCCGGCGCGGGGTGCTGGGCGATGAGCTCCGGCGGCAGGTCGAAGTGGAAGTCGGAGCGTTGCATCGGGCCTTCGTCACGCCTCGGCGAACTGCAGCTTGTGCAGCCGCGCGTACTCACCATCCCGGGCCAGCAGCTCCTCGTGGGTGCCCACTTCCACGATGCGGCCCTGCTTCAGGGCGCAGATGCGGGTGGCCCGCTGGATGGTGCTGAGGCGGTGGGCGATGACCAGGGTGGTGCGATTCCGCATGAGGGTTTCCAGGGCGGCCTGCACGGCCCGCTCGCTTTCGGTGTCGAGGGCGCTGGTGGCCTCGTCCAGGATGAGGATGGGCGGATCCTGCAGCAGGGCCCGGGCGATGGCCAGGCGCTGGCGCTGTCCGCCGCTGAGGCTGGATCCGGTCTCGGCCAGGGGCGTGTCGTAGCCCCTGGGCAGGCCCATGATGAAGTCGTGGGCGTGGGCCTGCTTCGCGGCCGCGATGACGGCCTCGCGGCTGGCCTGCATCCCGTAGGCGATGTTGTCGTGCACCGTGTCCATGAAGAGCAGCGTCTCCTGGGTGACGATGCCGATGAGCTTGCGCAGCTCCCGGGGATCGAAGTCGCGGAGGTCGGTGCCATCGAGGGTGATGCGGCCCGCGGTGGGATCGTAGAAGCGGGGCACCAGGTTCACCAGGGTGGTCTTGCCGCCGCCGCTGCCGCCCACCAGGGCCACGGTTTCGCCGGAGCGCACCTCGAGGTCAATGCCGCGGAGCACCGGATGCTTGGCGTCGTAGGTGAACTCGACGCCCTCGAAGCGCAGCCGTCCCGGCCGGGGGGGCACGGGCTTGGGATGGGGATTCACGGGCAGCTCCGGCTCCCGGTCGAGCATGGTGTAGACGCGGTCGAGGCTGGCGGAGGCCACCTGGACTTCGTTGTTGAGCTTGGTCAGGCGGCGGAGGGGATCGTAGAGGGCGTAGATGGCCAGGATGTAGGTGAGGAAATTCTCGGTGGTGAGGGTGCCGGCCTGGAACCGCCCGGAGGCGTAGACCGCCAGGCTGGCCAGCAGGATCCCGCCCACCAGTTCCATGATCGGCGTGGAGAGGGCCGAGGCCCGGGCGCTCTTCATGCCCAGGCGGTAGAGCTCCTGGTTCTGGATCTGGAAGCGCTGGACCTCGTAGGATTCACGGGCGAAAGCCTGCACCACGCGGATGTTGCTGAACACTTCCTTGAGGCGCTGGAGCAGGCGGCTGGAGGCCTCCTGGTTGCGGTGGTTCACCTTGCGGATGCGCTGGCTGAGACGCTTGATGGGCAGGACGACGAGGGGGCCGGCGAGGAAGAGGGTGAGGCTCAGCTTCCAGTCCATGTAGAGGACCGTGGCCAGCATGGTCAGGGCCACGCAGATCTCGCGGACGGCCTCCGCCAGTTGATTGCTCGCGATGCCCTGCACGGCGCCCACGTCACTGAGGCTGCGCGTGAGCAGCTCGCCGACCGGGTGTTTCTGGAAGAAGGCCGGTTCCTGGTTGAGCAGGTGGGCGAAGAACCGTTCCCGCAGGGCCTGGGTGGCCCGGATGCCGCTGCGGACCATGAGCAGGGTTCCCGCATAGGTGAAGAGCCCCTTCAGGGCGAAGAGGGATACCAGCAGCAGCGGCACCACCAGGCCACTTCTCCGCAGAGCCGAAGCCTCGGGCAGGCGTTCCATGGCCCAGGTGCGCAGGTGCTCAAGCTGGCCGAAGAGGCCCGGCTGCGCGGCGTGCAGGGCGTGGGATTTGCCATCGTCGAAGACGAACTTGATGGAGGCGATGAGGGCGCCCTGGCAGAGGCCCGCCAGGAGCAAGAGCAGTGAGGCCCCCGCGATGGTGGGCACATGGGGACGCAGGTGGTCTTTGAAGAAGCGGAGGAGTCGGGACATGGTCAGGGACCAGCTTAGCGCCTCCCCGAGAGGGGGCGCTCATCGCGGCCTATTCCACCGTCACCGTGACCGTGCTCTTGCCGTCGTCCAGGCTGAACAGCTCGGTGCCCTTGGGGGCGTTCAGGGCCTGGTCCATGAGGCGCTCCAGGTCCACGCCCTTCTTCTTGGCCTGGCGCAGCTGCTCGTCGGACAGGTAGCCGCCCACGGCCCGGGCCAGGCCCAGGGCCAGGCGCACGGTGAGGGCCTCGGCCTTGTCCCGCTCTTTCACGCGCACCACGAGGAAACGGCCCTGGGTGGGGCCCGCGGCCTGGGGTTGGACGCCCATGGACAGGAGGGCCATGCGGCAGGCTTCGGAGGAGGCGTCCACCCGAAGGCCCGCCTGGAGCACCGGCAGGGCCCGGGCATCCCGGCGCCGGGCCAGCTGGAGGGCGGCGGCGATGCGGACTTCGTCGCGATCATCGGAGAGGGCCTCCGCCAGGCCCGCGGAGGCGGTGGGGCTGTCCCATTGGCGGATGCCCCAGCAGCGCACCCGGTTCAGCCGGGCCTCCTTGCCCAGCAGGCGCTGGTCGGGGTGCTTGGCCAGGAACTCGGTGTAGGCTGCGGCGGCCTCGTCCCAGCGCTGGTCCTGTTCCAGGCTGGAGGCCAGCCAGTAGCGGGCGTCGGCGGCCCGGGAGGAGGTGGGGAATTCCCCGAGCAGGGTGCGGTAGGCCTGGGCCGCCTCGAACCAGCGCTGGGCATAGCGGAGATCCCGGCCCTGGCGGAACAGGGTGTCGGCGGGATTTTCCGGGGCGGCGAGGATCGCGGGCTCCGGAGTCGCGGGCATCACCAGCGCGGGAACCGCCAGCAGAAGGCTCAGGATCATGCGCCATCTCCGCGAAGGCGGCGTTCCATGCGATCGGCCTGGGTCTCCAGGTGGTGGGCCGCGGCCCACTGGCGGAGATCCTGGGCCCGTTCCACCGGCAGGCAGTCGTCTTCGAAGGCGACCTCGGAAAGCCAGGAATGGAGGCTGGCCCGGATGGCCTCGGCCTCCTGGATGGGCGCGCCCTGGGCGGCGAGCTGGTGGCTGGCCTCCAGCAGGACCAGGGCCATTTCGCGCTCCTGGCGGCGGTCCTCCTCGCCCTTCTTGCACAGGGCGGGGTTCTGCTCGAAATCCTGGAGGAGCGTCGTGCTCTGACGGAAGAAGGCGATCCAGGCGCGATCCTGGGTCCGCTTCTGGGCGAGCTGTTCCAGGCGGGCGGTATCGCGGGCCAGGGCCCGGAAGGTCTGGATGCGCTGGGTCGTGAAGGCGGCGGGGATGAGGGCGACGAGAAGGACGGCGGCCGCGGCCAGGGTCCAGGATCCGCTCCAGCGCGTCCGGGGCGCGGGGACCAGGCCTTCGGTCAAAGCCGGGCCGTGGCTTTCGAGGGCCAGATGGAGCTCCAGCAGCTCGGCCAGTTCGGCCTGGGCCACGGGATCCTCGGGCCAGCGTTCGGGCTGGTCGAGCAGCTCGAAACGCCGGGCATCGTCCAGGAATCCGGGGTCGAGGCGCTGGGGATCGGGGTCGGGGGTCATGGCTGAGGTCCAAGGATCTTGCGGAGCTTCTGGAGACTTTGGAACAGGGTGGCTTTCACGGTTCCTTCGGCGCAACCCAGATCCAGGGCAATCCGTTTCACGGGATGCTCCTGGACGTAGTAGGCAAGGACCATGGCCCGCTGGCGGGGGGTCAGGCCCTCCAGAGCCCCTTTCAGGGCCTGGATTCGCCGGCCTTGGTCCACGGATTCCCAGGGCGAGGATGGGTGGGGATCCGGTGCGTCAAAGGTCTCGGGGGGGGATACCTCCCGCCCTCTTCTACGCAGGTGGTCCGTCGCCGCATTAGCCGCCAGCGTAAAAAGCCAGGCGGCCACGGGGCGGCCCTCTTCAAAACGCTGGCAGTGCTGGAGGCACTTCAGGAAGACCTCCTGGGCCAGCTCCTGGACGACCCCGGCCTCGCCCTGGAGGCGGCGGTGGAGAAAGGCGAGGAGGGGCCGCTCGAAGCGGGCCATGAGATGGGCGAGGGCCTCCTCGCGGCCGGTCTTCAGCTGGGTCATCCAGAATTCGGGGGATTCCCCCTCCGCCGGAGCGAATCCGCCACCCGCGGGCAGGGGGAGGGCCGGACTCATGCTTTCTTGCCGCCGAGCGACCCGGGGAGCGTGAATCCGGACTGGCCGAGTTTCTCCATCACCAGCTTCAGTTGATCGGGCGTGAGGGCGCACCGCAGGGCCACCCGCCGCTTCTCCTGGATCAGCTCAGGCGTGGCGCCGGGGGCCGATTGCACGGCGTTGGCGGCGGCCACCAGCCGCTGGAGCCAGGGGGTGACCTGGTTGATGCCTTCCGGGGTGCCCGCGAGGGCGAGTTCGAATCGCACGGGCTGATCCTTCTCCGGGGCGGGGGTGATGCTCCAGAAGAGGGCATTCACGCCCCGGGGGAGGTCCTTCAGGGCGGTGCCCTCCATGGATTCGCGCAACCCCCCAAGCAGGGCTTCGGGCTGAAGGTAGCCCTGGAAGGGGGCCCGGGGATTGATCCATTCCGCGGCGAGGGCCGCATCCGGCTGAGCGTCGAGGCTGGCCTTGGCCGCCAGGCGGCCCAGGGCCTCCAGGGAGCCGATCCAGATCTGGCCTTTTTCGTCGCTGGCCGCGCGGATATGCGCCTTGGCGCCCTGGGCCTCGATATCGAGAATCACGTGGAGCGGCCATTCCCGGCCCTGCAGGCGGAGGCTGCCCTCCTGGGGGAAGGATTCGGCGAGGGCGGCCACCAGGGCGATGGGATCCTTGAACTGGTTGAGTTGGATGAGGACGTGCTCCAGGCCCCGCCGCAGGGAATCCTCGCCCTTCTGCGGCACCCCGATGACATGGAAGGTCACGCGGCCGGTTTCGGTCCGGGGATTGATGTGCGCCTTCTGGAGAAAGAGGTCGAGGGCGCGTTCCACCATGGGGTCGCGGGCAAGAATGGACTGGACATCCTTGTGGGTCAGCACCCAGCCCGCTTCGCCGGAGAACGCGGCCACGCTATCGCCCGGCGCGGCCTGAACCCATCCGGGCACGCGGGGCCTGGGGCGGCAGGACGTGGTGAAGGGCAGGCAAACCAGGGCCACCGCGGCGGGGATCAGGATGGCGGCGGGGCATCGCATGGTGGCTCCAGGAAGGGGTTACGATGCCGACGGTGGGGCGTTTACCCCAGGGTCCGGAGGGTGGTGGGGAGATGGGGGCTGCGGAGGAGCTGCTGTTGTTCAGCCTCGGAAAGCAGGCCCCAGATCCGCATGGAGGCTTCCCGCGGCGTCTTGGGATTGAGCAGCAGCTCGGACATGATCGCCGCATGGGCCATGAGCACCGGGTGGCTGGCGATCTGCTCCAGCACCGCGCGCGGCGTGAGCTTGTTGCGCGCCAGACGCAGCAGGATGCCCGGGTCCAGCTGGCGGTCGCCGACCATCCGCCGGAGCGTCTCCTCGTCCTGGAGCACCTCCTGGGGCAGATGGCGCATGATCTCGCCGCCGGAGGTGCGCAGGGCGGTGATGCGATCCGGCACGTCCATGCCGAGGTAGAGGGTGCGGAGGGAATCCAGGGCGCGGCGCTTGACTTCCAGGTGCGGAAGCCGGGGATCCCGGAGGATCTCGATGGCGTGCTTCATGCCCGGGAGTTGCTCCAGAAGGCGCAGGGCAGAGCCTTCGGATAGCTGGGGATGGTGGACCAGGGCCTCGGCCACCAGGGGGTCCCGGGGCCAGGACGGGTGGGCCGCCAGGGTCTCCACCCGGTCCTGGCCGAAGGCGGGCATGGTGGAAGCCAGCAGGCGGGCGCTCAGGGCGGGGTTCTCCAGGGCGAGCTGGAAGACCTGGGGATCGGGATCTTTCAGCACCTGGCTGATCAGGTCTTCCTGGGTGGCCTGGGTGGCCAGGAAGACGCGCTCTTCCAGGGTGGCCCAGCGCCCCTCTTCGCCCCGCTCCGGAAGGGCGGAGGAAAGCCCGGACCGCTGGCGCAAGAGGCGATCGTAGAAGTACTTCACCACGCGAAGCAGCTGGGGCGATTGGCGCTTGGCCCAGTAGGTGATGAACTGGTATTCGCTTTCGTCCAGCTGGGTGAAGAGGCTCACGATGCGCCGGAGCGAGGCGCGGTCCGGCGCCCCGCGATCCAGGGCCGCCACCAGGTGCCCGGAAAGGCCCACCCGGCGGGACAGGTCCGCGGGGCAGCCCGGGGACTCCTGGAGGCTGTCCCGCACCGGATCCCGGAAGTACCACCGGGCCTCGGCATAGACTTCCTCGAAGAACTCGGCCTCGCGGCTGAGGCCAAGGGCCTGGCAGACCAGATCCTCGGATACGAGGGGATTCTGGAGCGCGGATTGACGCAGGTCGGCATCAGGATCCACGAGGAATCCCAGCAGTTCCACGGGCTGGGCGGTCTGCTTGGCCCGGATCAGGCGATCGGACCGGTCGAGCCCCAGCGCGGAGGGCTGTTCCGGGAGGGCGGCCGGAAGCGCGGCCAGAGCCTCCCAGTCGGGGTGTTCCGGGGGGAGTGGCGGCAGTTCCTGGGTGGTGCCTGTGGCGGAGACGGTCTTCGCCACCTGCTTGGCCAGGAGCTTGGCGACCGGCTTCAAGCCCACGCTCAACTGGGAGTAGAGCATCTTCACGGATTCGGAACGGTCCGCCTTCTCCGCCGCGGGGGCCTGGTCCATCTCCCGCATCTGGTCGAACAGCGACACCACCATTTCCAGATCGCGGCGGATGGCTTCCGGGGTGGCCTCGTTCTCCGCGAGCCCGAGCAGGATGGGCCAGTGGGCCAGCCAGTGGGGGGTGCGGGCCATGAGCGTGAGCAGGGGCGGGGAGGACAGGGTCCGGGCCAGTCCCTCGAGCATGTGGATCTGGCCTTCGGAGGGCAGCTGGGGCCGCACCAGCGCGAGGTGGCGGAAATGGACCCGATCCGCCTCCGCGAGGGTTTCCAGGAATGCGGATTCCCCATCTGTCACGATTCCTCCCGGTTCAGGCGCAGGCGGCCTGGAGGAAGGCCAGCAGCTTCGGGTTTTCCTGGAACAACCGGGCGTCCACCAGCGCGCCCTTCAGCCCGTGGTGGGCGGGAATCGCCTCCAGATGCCGGGGGGACGTGAGACTGCCCCCCATGATCAGCGGCAGGCCCGTGGCGGCCGCCAGTTCTTGGGCGGTCTGGAAATCCGGATCGGCGGACGCGTCCTCGGGAATGTCTATGAACAGCAGGCGCTTGAATCCGTAGGCCTTGGCGCGGAGGGCCAACTCGAGGGCGCTGAGGCTGGCGGTATCCACCCAGCCGGAGCGGTGCACTCTCCCGCCCCGGGCGTCAATGGCGGCGGTAAGGAAGGGCTGGAAGCGGGCCATCAGCTGCTCGGAAACCAGGGGGGATTTGTGGAGGATCGTGCCGGCCACCAGCCAGGCCGCGCCGAGATCAATGAAGAACTGGGCCTGATCCGAACTGCGGATGCCCCCGGCGACCTGCACGCAGACCTTGCGATCCCGGGCGTGGCACCGCTGGAGGAGCTGGGCGATCAGTTCGCGATTGTTCCCCTTGCCCAAGGCCGCGTCCACGTCCACCAGGGCCAGGCGCGTGGCGCCTTCATCGAGCAGGTGGGCCACGAGCTCCAGGGGGGTTTCCGTACAGGGCTCAGCCTGCCCCGCGGTGGAGACCACACGGCCGTGCTGGAGGTTCAAGGTCGGGTAGATCTTCAAACGCACACCCCGGTTGAGCGGCAGATTGGGAGTGTAACGCAAGGGTCACGCCTGTGTGGAACCCGCGAGCAGGTCGAGGAGCCGCCGGGCCGCATCGCCTTCGGCGCGCTTGCGGGTGGAGCCCTCGGCTTCCGTGGACAGCGTCCCCACGGAGACCCGCATGGTGAATCTGGGAGCATGGCCCGGCCCGGCTAGATCCGTCTGGGCATAAACCGGGGCCGGAAGGCCCAGGCGGGCCGCGGTTTCCTGAAGATGGGTCTTGGGGTCCAGCCGGGTCCAGCCCTCGGAGCTGGCCTGGCGGATGGGATCCAGGAATCGCGCTTCCACCAAGGCGAGCACCGCGGTGGCACCATCCGCTCCCGTGGCCCGGGCGTCGAGAAAGATGGCGGCGAGGACGGCTTCAAGGGCATCGGCCAGGGGCTTGGCGCCCATGGGCGGGGCCTTGCGGGGGTGGACGGCCTGGAGGGCCATCGCGAGTCCCAGATCCTGCGCCCAATCGTGCAGCGACTCCGTGCGCACCAGCATGCCGCGGAGCTTGCTCATGGAACCCTCCTGCCAGTCCGGGCGCTCCTGGTGCAGCAGCAGGGCCACGGTGAAGTTCAGGAGGGCATCGCCGAGGAATTCCAGGCGCTGGTTGTCGCGGGAGGATCCGGCCGATGCATGGGTGAGGGCCTCCTTCAGGAGGGCGCGATCGGCGAACCGGTAGCCCAGCCGGGCCTCCAGGGTGCCCAGGTCCTCCGTTCGCCGCGGCACGGTCAGTCCGCCAGCTCGGGCGGGAGCTTCCGGTTGAACCGGGCCTGGTTGAAGACCGACTTGAATCGGACATTGCGGGACATCTGCCCCAGGATGCCTTGGCGCCGGGCCTCCCGGATCTCCTGCACGAACTCAGGAATGCGGCCCTGATCGTAGAGCACCACCGCCAGCCAGGCGTGGGCATTCACGTTATAGGGGTCGGCCTTGAGGGTCTGCCGGAAGCCGTGGATGGCCTTGTCGGGCTGGCTGTCCGCGAGCTGGATGGCCTCGCTGAGGGATACGTTGCCGAGGTTCAGGCGCTCGTGGGTCTTCAGCTTGTCGAGCTTCTCGGGCTGATACAGCTCGGGCTGGTCAATGGCCTTGGATTCCACGGGCCGGGGCTGGGGCCGGGCCGGCTCGGGCCGGGCTTCCGGCTTCGGATCCAGGCTGGAGGGCCCCGATGGCGAAGCCTTCGGGCCGGAGGTGGGCTCCAGCGCGGGCGATGGGGTGGCGTTCCCCGCGGTGGCGCGGAGGGGGGGCTGGGGTTTCGTCACCGGGCCAGAGGGGGCTAAGGCCGGTTCCCCTTCGGCGGGCGTCGCGATGGCAGCGGCGGCGCGGCCCCTCAGGGTCCACCAGGATGCGCCCCCGATCCCGGCCAGCGCCAGGGCGGCCAGGCCGATCCCCAGGCCCCTGCCCCCTCCGCCGGCGCGGGCTGGCGCAGGCTTCGGCGCCCGGGATGGCGCGGTGAGCGCGCTGGAACCTTGAAGGGTGGGGGCCGAGGCCGCGGGCATCGCGGGCGCCGTGGGAGCGGAGGCCTGAAGCAGGGCGGTGGCCTCGTCCATCTGGCCCTTCCAGGAAGGATCCTTGGCCGCGCGAAGCGCCTTGGCCAGATCCTCGGCGCTCTGGAACCGCTCGTCGGGATTCTTGGCGAGGGAACGGTCCAGCACGGACCGGATGGCGGGGCTGATGCCCCGGAGCTTCTCGGTCTCGATGGGCTCGGGCGCCTCGTTGACGATCTTGTAGAGCACCGTGGGCGTGGTATCCCCGGCGAAGGGCTTGCGGCCGCTCAGGCTTTCGTAGAGCATCACGCCCACCGCGAAGAGGTCGCTGCGCGGGTCGGGCTTGCCGGTGCGGATGTACTCCGGCGCCATGTAGCTCACGGTGCCCATCACCATGCCCGTGGCGGTCATGTCGGAGTTGCTGATCCTGGCCACGCCGAAGTCCATGACCTTCGCGTGGAGCCGTTTTCCGTCGCGCTGCACGCGGACGTTCGCGGGCTTGACGTCCCGGTGGACGATGTGCTGGCGGTGGGCGAAACCGAGGCCATCGCAGACCTGGGCCAGCAGTTCCAGGGATTCGGACAGCGTGAGGGACTGCTCCTGGAGCAGCTCGTCCAGGTCGTGCCCCTTCACGAACTCCATGGCGATGTAGAGCACGCCCTGGTCCTCGCCGAATTCATAGATGGTCACGAGATTCGGGTGGTTCAGGACGCCGGCGGCCCGGGCCTCCCGGGCGAAGCGTTCCTTGGCTTCGCCGCCCTGGGCCGCGGCGGGAAGGATGGTCTTGATGGCGACTTCGCGACCAATGGAGGGATCCACGCCGAGGTAGACCTCACCCATGGCGCCGTTGCCGAGGAGGCGCCTGATCTCGAATTTCCCGAGCTTTTCAAACATGGGGGAACCCTTCCGGGCACGGGGTGGATGGAGGGACAGCATAAGTCCAGACGGGGTTTGGGCCAAGTGACTTGGGATATTTCGGCATGGACTTCCTGCTTTGGGGGCTGGCGCCCTGGCGTGGAACGTGCAAACTAGGTCAATCCCACCGGAGATCAGGTGCCCCAAGTTCGCCTCCGCCATTTCCTGCCGGCCCTCATGGGATCCCTCCACCAGCAGAAGGCTGAGGGGGAACTGGTGCTGGAGCAGAACGATGGCACGCGCCGTCTCTACTGGGCCGAAGGCGATCTGAAATACCTCCGCAGCGATGCCGTGGGCGAGCAGTTCGGCAACTTCCTCATCCGCCGCGGCGTGCTGGACATGGCCGCGCTCAAGGAGCTGCTGGCCGATGGCGAAGGTTCCCGCGTGGGCGACCGGGTGGTGCAGTGGGGCCTCATGACCGTGGAGGAGCGGGACGAGCGCCTCCACGAGCTGCTGGCTTCGGTGCTGCTCCATGCCATGGAACACCCGATCCTCAAGATGACCTGGATCCCCGAGGCCCTCGGCGGGAATCTCAGCGGAGATCTGCAGTTCCACCTGGACCACCGCTGGCTGGTCTGGGAGACCTTCCAGAGCGCCAAGATTGACCGGGAGCTGGTCGAGATGTTCCGCAGCGAGCCGGATTGGCGCTGGAAGGCCCGGCCGAACCTGCTGGACTCCCTGAGTGATCTCCCGCTGACGCCCACCCTGGCCTACTCGCTATCCCTGCTGGGCACCGAACCCCTGGGGTGCGACACCATCGCCGCGCTGACCGGACTGCCCCAGGAAGAGGCCGCCCTCCTGGTGGCCACCCTGTGGGCCCTGGGTGGGATGAGTCTCGTTCGGGGCGAGCTTCCCCTGCTGCCGAAGCTGGAGCCGCCGCCCATCCCGGAGCCGGAAGTCGAGCCGGAACCGATCCTGCTGGTGCAGGAAGATCTGATCCCTCCCCCGGCCCTGACGCCCCGGGCCCTGCTTTTTGATGCGGATTCGGTGGATCTGGACGCCCCGGAGCCCACGCCGTCGCAGCTGCCGCCCGTCGCCCTGGATGAAGAGGAGGCTTCGGCCCCCGAGCGCGCCCGCCACCTGTTGGTGAAGGCCAAGTCCTACATGATGCAGGACCGCACCAGCGAAGCGATCCGGGCCCTGGAGCAGGCCATCAAGCTGGATGGCGATTCGCCCGGAGCCTTCGAATCCTGGATGCTGCTTGGACGCCTCCGGCTCAGCAATCCGGCCTGGTCCACCCGGGCCATCGAGGCCCTCCAGGTGGCATCGAGGCTCAACCCCCGCGCGGCTGAACCCTGGGCCCTCATGGGTGAGCTCTACCATCGCAAGGGGTTTCAGGCCAACGCCCAGGGCTGCTTCCGCAGGGCGCTGGAGCTGGATCCCTCCGTGGCCGTGCCCGCGGGCTGGTCCCTTGAAGATCCGGCGACCCCTTCCCACAAGGAGGTCCAGAGCGGGCTCATGGGCCGGTTGCGGGCCATGCTCGGGCGGGAGAGGGGCTAGGCCTTCTCGGCGGTTCCGGTCTTCGCCAACCGGAGCAGCCCCTCGTGGGCGGGGTGCAGGCGCAGCCCGAGATCCAGGACCGCCCGGCCCTGCTGAAGCTGGCCTGCCTGCATGAGGAAGGCGGCCACCAGCGCGTGCCAGTGCCCATCGCCCCCGGAGGGGAGGGCCTTCAGGGCCTCCCAGGCATCGGCCGCGGCCTGGGCGGGTTGCTGGCAGTGAAGATCCAGGGCGATCAACTGGTTCCGCAGGGCCTCGTCGCGGGGGCCGGACTGGAGGCCCTGGAGCAGGTTGGCGCGGGCCTCATCGGTCCGGCCGAGCGCCAGGAGCGCCCGCGGGAGTTGCCGCGAGGCGAGCGGATGCCCCGGATGTTCCTTCAGCAGGCGTTGCAGGTGGGGCAGGGCTTCGGCGGGGCGGTCCTGGTGCAGGTGGGCCATGGCGAGGGTGGCGAGCACCGGGGCGGGAACCGACCGCTGAAGCCGGGTGAAGGCCGTGGCGGCCGCCTGGGCCAGCCCCCAATCCCCCGCGATGGAGGCCTGGGTCATGAGGTTGAAGTGGGCCTGGGGGCTGCGGGGCTGGCGCCGGGCCTCTTCCTGCGCGAGCTGGAGGTAGTAGACGGCCTTGGCGGCCTCCCGGTCGTCGTCCACCTTCCCGAAATGGTGGATGACGGCCTCCAGGGGGCCCACCGGAAGCCGGCGTTCCGCGAAGTACGGCGTCAGCAGTTCATGGATGCGGCCCCGGTAGGCCAGGTCCGGGAAGCGGCGACAGAGGCGCAGGCCCGGAGCGTCGCCATAGAACGGATGGGAGGAGCCTTCGTGATAGCCACTCTCGTTCGGGGTGACGGCCTGGCCGAGGAAGATGGACTCGCCATCCCGGACATAGCTTCGCAGGGTGAGGTTGTAGGCCGGTGGTCGATCCCGGTCCAGGGCCCGCCGGATGACCGGATGGTCGCAGGCATCCACCGCTTCGTCGGCGTCCAGGATCAGCACCCAGTCCCCCGTGCAGTGCCTCAGGCTTTCGTTGCGGGCCGCGGCGAAGTCGTGGCGCCAGGGGAAGAACGGCACCCTGGCGCCGAAGGTCCGGGCGATGGCCACCGTGTCATCGGACGAACCCGTGTCCACGATCACCATCTCATCCACCAGGTCCTTCACCGAGGCGAGGCAATGTCCCAGGTGGCGGGCTTCATCCTTCACGATCATCGCCAGGGAGAGGGTCGCCATGCCGGAATCATAAGCTGTGGCGGGCCTTGGAGGCAGGGCAGAAAAAAAGTTAAAGGATTCGGGCCGGGGTTCCGAAACAGGAAAGGTCGAGGGCTTCCCTCGTCAGATCCGGCAGCACGGACGCTGCCTAACGCATCACGGAGGATGCCATGTCTTCAATTCTCAACAACGTCGCCGCCCTGGGTGCCAGCCGTCAGCTGGGCGTCACCAACCTTGGCCTGAACAAGACCATCGAGCGGCTCACCACGGGCAAGCGCATCAACCGCGCGTCGGACGACGCCGCGGGCCTCGCCATCAGCAACAAACTGGGCGCCGATATCCGCATCGCCGGCCAGGGCCGCCGCAACGCCAACGACGGCATCTCCATCCTTCAGACCGCTGACGGCGTGCTGGACGAAGTCACCAGCCTGTTGACCCGGGCCGCGGAACTGGCCCAGCAGGCCCAGGGCACCACCTCAGGTGAAGACAGCGGCACCGGCAAGCTGGCCCTGGACGCGGAATACCAGAAGATCATCACCACCATCACCGACCTGAACACCAACACCAAGTTCAATGGGACGGCGGTCTTCGGTTCCACGGTATCCGCGGCGGTGGGCGACTTCTCCACGGTGAACGTGGCCCTGGGCGCCATCACGAACGCCACGGGGACCATCACCACCACGAGCAACGCCGCGACCGCCGCCAGCAGCATCACGGCCGCCATCACCGCCATCTCCACCCAGCGCGGCGATATCGGCGCCGGACAGCAGCAGCTGCAGAGCGTGTCGAACTCCCTTGGCATCCAGGTGGAGAACTTCACGGCGGCCTACAGCCAGATCCGCGATGCGAATATCGCGGACGAAGTGGTGAACCTCTCCAAGTTCCAGATCCTGAACCAGTCCGGGATCAGTGCCTTGGGCCAGGCGAACCAGTCCAGCCAGTCCATCCTCGCCCTTCTCCGGTAGGCGGGTTCCCTGAGTCTCCGGGAGGGCGGGCAATGCCTGCCCTCCCGGATTTTCGGTGAGGAGCGCTGTCATGGTAGATCAAGTCAACCCCACGGGTAGCTTGGCGCCGGGCCTTCCCCTGACCCTTCCGATGGCCGCTAAGCCACCGTCGGTCCAGGGAAAACCACGCGCCACCAAGCCCGCCGATTCCCCGCTGGAAGGCCTGGAGGATGGGCGCACGGGCGCGTCTGCCGAAGCCCTCGATTCCGCCATCCGGGAGTTCAAAGGCTACCTGCAGCAGGCCCAGTCGGACCTGGTGTTCCAGGTGGATGAAAGCAGTGGACGCACGTACTTCAAGATCGTAGACGCGGCCACCAAGGAAGTGATCCGCCAGGTGCCGTCCGAAGAGATCCTGGCGATGGCGCGCAAATTGCGCGAGATGGCAACCCCCAAGGCCGCCGCCGGCGTCCTCGTGGACAGGGAGGGCTGAGCTCTCCCCGCAGGCGGAGGTATCCCATGGCCACACCCCTCAGCTTCCAGGGCATTTCCACCGGGCTGCAGACGGATCTGCTGATTGACGCCATCCTCCAGCAGGAGGCGCAGCCGTTGCAGCGGATGCAGGACCGGCAGACCCGCAACAATCAGCGGCTGGCGGCCTTGCAGACCCTGAAAACGAACATGACCTCGCTTTCATCGAGCCTGGCCACCCTGGGTGGCACCAGCTTCGGGGCCCGGTCGGTGTCCAGCACGGACATCAATAACACCTATGTTTCCGCCAGTGCCTCCAAGGCTGCGGTCGGCAGTTATGACCTCCTCGTGAGCCAGGTGGCCACCAAGGGGCGGATTTCGCCGACCCTGGTGGGCGGAGTGCCTTCCAATCTGGCGGTGGCGGATCCCCTGACCACCCCGGTCTTCAGCGGCACTTCCGCGAGCTTCGCCGTCCAGGGGACGGACGGTGTCATCAAGACGCTGACCCTGGAGGGCACGAACAACACCCTCTACGGGTTGCGGGACGCCATCAACGCCCTTGGAACGGCCGATCCGAATGTGGTGGGCTCCACGGGGCTCGGCGTGACCGCCACGGTGGTGAACACCGGCAGCGGCGCCAATCCCTACCAGCTGGTGCTGACGGCCAAGGATACGGGCACCGGCACCACCGGCGGCGTGGTGACCTTCGCGGATGTCACCCCGGGCGGCGCCGTGAATACGCTCGGCATCCCGGTGGGCACGGTGGATAGCCTGACCGCACCGACCTCCCTTTCGGGAGGACTCTCCTCGGCGGTGGCTGATGCGGCCAAGGATGCCCTCTTCACGGTGAACGGCATCCAGCTCACCCGGGAGTCGAATACCGTCACGGACGCGGTGGACGGCGTCACCTTCACGCTCAAGCAGGGCGGCCAGACCACGCCCACCACCTTCACGGTGGCGCTGGACAAGGCCGCCATCACCAGCGCCATGCAGGATGCCATCAGCAAATTCAACGCGCTGGTGAAGACCTACAAGGATGCTTCGGTGAGTGGCGGGGCCCTGGCCAACGATCCATCGGTGCGGTCCATGATCGCCCAGGTCCGTTCGGCCTTCTCGGGGTCCCCCGAGGGTCTGCCCGCCACGGCCGCCTTCACCTCCACCGCCGACCTGGGCATCAAGACCAACCGGGACGGAAGCCTGAGCCTGGATGTCACCGCCTTCCAGTCGGCCCTGGACACGGACCCGGACGCCGCCCAGCGCGTCTTCGCCTTCACGGGGGAATCCACCAACGGCGTGGTGTCCTTCTATTCGGGTGGATCGAAGACGGTGACCGGAGCCGTCGGATTCAACATCACTTCCTATGTCAGCGGCGGTGCGATAGCCGGCACCTTCACGGTAGCCGGGACCGATTACCTGCTGGCGGGAAGCAGCGGCGCCATCGCCGGAACAGTTGGAACCCCCCTCGAAGGATTGATCCTTTCGATATCGGGCACCGGAACCGGGACGCTGAATCTGACGCGGGGCGTGGGGCAGTCCGTCCAGGATGCCGTGTCAGGCCTGACGGCCTCCACCACGGGGAACATCCCCCAGATCCTGACGAGCATCAACGACCAGAACGCCACCCTGACCCGCCAGATCGGCGAGGGCGAGGCGCGCCTGGATCGGAGGCGCGAGGTGCTGGTGGCCCAGTTCGCGAAGCTCGAAGCGACGGTGGGGCAACTTCAGGCCGCGGGGCAGAGCCTCTCGGGCATCCGCTGAGATTCGAGTTCCTCCGGGGAACAGCCGATTACGATAGCAAGGAAGCCGCGCCATGACCCCCTATGCCAAAGCCACCGATCACTACCTCACCCAGCGCGTGATGGGCGCCAGCCCCGAACAGCTGGCCGCGCTCCTGCTTGAAGGGGCCCAGCGGTTCCTCGCCCAGGCCGAGCAGGCCATCTCCCGGAAGGACTACGCGGCCAAGGGACAGGCCCTCAACCGGGTTTCCGCCATCGTGGATGAGCTGGCCGTGAGACTCGACATGGACCAGGGCGGGGAGCTCGCCCAGAATCTCCTGCGCCTGTACGACTGGTGGGGAAGGGAAATCGTCGAGGCGGGCGCCCAGCTTGAAACCCCGCGGCTGGAGCGGGTATCCAGGCAGATGGGCGATCTGCGCCAGACCTGGGAGCAGCACCACCTGAAACGCACGGGGGCGACTGGAACCATGGCGTTCCAGGCGGGAGACCTCGTCGGATGAGCGATGCGGACGTGCTCCGGGCCGTCGAACAAATGGAGGCTTGGCTCCGGGAGCCGGAGGCCCTGCCCGATGCGGAGGCCCTTGCGGCATGGAACCGTGAACTCCAGTCGGCGGTCGCTGGCGCAGAACGCGGGCCAGGATGGGCGGATCTGGCCATCCGCGCCCGGACGCTGGGAAAGCAGGCGCAGGGCCGCGCGGCCACCCTGGCGGTGCAGCGGGACCAGGTCCGGGCCGAACTGGACGCGCAGGGGCGCGGTGGCAGGGCACTGAAGGGGTACGGCGCGGCCGCGCGCTGATCAGGCGGTGCCGAACAGGCGGTCGCCGGCATCCCCGAGACCCGGAAGAATGTAGCCCTTCTCGTTGAGCTGGCGGTCCACGGCGCCGACCACGATGGTCAGATCCGGATGATCGCGCTGAAGCCGATCCAGACCTTCGGGCGCGGCCAGCACGGATACGAGAGAGAGGTTGATCGCGCCCGCGGACTTGAGCTGGCTGACGGCCTCGGAGGCGCTGCCGCCCGTGGCGAGCATCGGATCAAGCACGAAGACGGGTCGTGCTTCGAGAAGCGGCGGAAAGTTCCGGTAGTACGGCACGGGCACGAGGGAATCGTGATCACGGTACAGCCCGAGGTGGCCGACCTTGGCCGTCGGAAGCAGTTTCAGGAAGGAGGGGAGCAGGCCGAGGCCTGCGCGCAGGACGGGCACCAGCACCGGATCCAGCGACCTCAGGCGGAGCGTCCCGGTGCGTTCCAGGGGTGTTTCCACCACCACGGATTCCACGGGGAGGGTGCGCGTGGATTCGACCGCGAGGATCAAGCCCACCTCCTCGATGAGGGCCCGGAAGAGGCTTCCCGGCGTCTTGCGATCGCGGATGAGGGAGAGCTTGTGGTGGAGGAGCGGATGGTCGACTACCTGGATCGTCATGGGGGCCTCCGAACGCTTCCGATTGGATCCCGAGGGGCCGTAAGCATGGGGCCGGGGATGTGGGAGGCGCGAGTTGAAGCGTAGCAGGCGAGGGCCTTCCGGCGGCACGAAGCCGCCGCGTCCAGCCTTCGAGCCGCGGCGTCGGCGCCGATTCATGGCGCCGAGGGAGCCGATCCGCGATCCTCGGCATGATGCCCATAGAACGGCTGGTACCAACGATTCTGCTCGTACCGTCGCCGGTTGGAATGGCGCATTTCCCCCGCATCGGACCGCCCCCGAGTCCGGGTTCTCGCGCAGATACCCTCCCCGGGGATGCGGAAACGAATGGACCAGGGCCGGGGAGGTAGCGTCAAAAAAAATGAAGATTTATGTAATTTCTCTGTTGACCTCTTCCAGATCGCTGGTTTCATGTTGAATCAGAGGAAAAATGCCCGATCATCTTCCCCATAGGGCCAGCAGCGAGGTATCTGAGATTTGGAGTGTGGGAAATGCTAAAGAAAGTCGCCATCTTCAAGGCCCTTGATGTGGAAATCAAGAAGCAGAGGGGCCCCGTGGCGGTGAAGGATGCCTACAAGGGCCACCATTCCCTGAAAGAAGAGCTCAGCCAGCCTGGAATCACCATTTTGGGCGAGGTGGCGGGGGGCGACCCAGGCCGCGGGCAGGTCCGGGAGTCCTACAAGGCCTCGACCCACGCGAAGAGCCTGGCCGAAAACGGGGCCCGGGCGCTGTCCGTGGCCACGGACAAATTCCTCTACCACGGCGAGGACAAGCATCTCTCGGAGGTGCGGAGCCATGTGAAGCTGCCCCTGATCCGCCGGGAGTTCATCTTCGAGGAATATCAGGTCGAGGAGAGCAAGATCCTGGGGGCGGACGCCATCTTCCTCATGCCCGCCCTGCTGGCCCAGGACCGGCTGCAGACCCTGCTGAAGTTCGCCACGAGCAAGGGGCTCGACGTGGTGGTCGAGGTCACCTCGGAAGCGGAATTGCGCCGCGCCGTGGAGGCGGGGGCCGATATCATCTGCGCCGTGGGCCGCAACCTCGACACCTGGGAGGCCTCCTGGGACCAGGCCGTGGCCTTGGTCAAAAAGGTGCCCAAGAGCTGCTTGAAGCTGGTCGAGGGCGGCATCCAGCGGTTGGAACAGATCAAGCAGATGGAAGCCCTCGGGGTCCATGGCCTGATCATCGGTGACGCCCTTCTCGATGACTACTATCCCGGCAAGCGCCTGGCCCAGATCCTGGCAGGCGTGGAGCCCCCGAAAAAAGCCGCGAAGCCCAAGGGCAAGACCGGCTCTGCCGCTGACGCGGCGCAAGCCCCTACGGCCGCCTCGGCGGCCAAGGAACGTATATCCACCCAGCGGAAAGATACGGTCCAACTTGGCGCGAAAGATGCTAAGGGCAAACCATCTTCCCGCACGACCCCTTCCAACCCCGCCCAAAAGGGCGTAAAGGAGCCACCCATGGCCGAACTGACCAACATGGTCATCCCCCCCGCTGCCCCCGCGGCCGCGAAACCCGCCGTCAAGAAGCCGGCGAAGAAGGCTGCCCCCAAGAAGAAGGCCGCCGCCAAGAAGCCCGCGGCGAAGAAGCCGGCCGTCAAGAAGGCCGCCGCCAAGAAGCCGGCTGCCAAGAAGGCCGTGAAGAAGGCCGCGCCGAAGAAGGCCGCCGCCAAGAAGGTCGTGAAGAAGGCCGTGAAGAAGGCCGCGCCGAAGAAGGCCGCCGCCAAGAAGCCGGCCGTCAAGAAGGCTGTGAAGAAGGCTGTGAAGAAGGCCGCGCCGAAGAAGGCCGCCGCCAAGAAGGTCGTGAAGAAGGCCGTGAAGAAGGCCGCGCCGAAGAAGGCCGCCGCCAAGAAGGTCGTGAAGAAGGCCGTGAAGAAGGCCGCGCCGAAGAAGGCCGCCGCCAAGAAGCCGGCCGCCAAGAAGGTCGTGAAGAAGGCCGCCAAGAAGTAGGCCGGACTGCCACACATAACCTGACTAAGATCAGAGAGGCGCGCTGGCGCGCCTCTCTGATCCGGGTGTCTCCATGATCATCATTGACCGCGTCTCCGCCCTCGAAGTGCTCGACAGCCGTGGGAATCCCACGGTATTGGCCAGGGTGCACCTTTCGGATGGAACCGCGGGTCAGGCCCTCGTCCCTTCGGGCGCTTCGACGGGCAGCCGTGAGGCCCTTGAGCGTCGGGATGGGGACAAGAAGCGCTACCTGGGCAAGGGCGTGCTCGGAGCCGTGGATGCCATCAATGTTGAACTGGCGGCGGCGCTTCAGGGCATGGACCCCTTCCAGCAGGTCGAGCTCGACGAACTGATGTGCGATCTGGACGGGACCGGGAACAAGGGCCGTCTGGGCGCGAACGCCGTCCTGGGCGTGTCCATGGCGCTTGCGGACGCCGCGGCCAAGGCCACCCGGATGCCGCTCTACCGGTACCTGGGCGGCGCCTCTGCCCGCCTGCTCCCCGTGCCGATGCTGAATATCCTCAACGGCGGGGCCCACGCGGACAACAACGTGGACATCCAGGAGTTCATGGTGCTGCCTGTGGGCGCGCCGGACTTCCGGGAGGCCCTCCGGTGGGGAGCCGAGATCTACCACGCCCTGAAGGGGGTCCTGAAGGCCCGGAAGCTGGCCACCGGGGTGGGGGATGAGGGCGGTTTCGCCCCGAACCTGGCTTCAAACGAAGAGGCCCTCGACCTGATCGGGGAGGCGGTCAAGAAGGCCGGCTACAAGCCAGGGAAGGACATCTTCCTGGCCCTGGACTGTGCTGCCAGCGAATTCCACACGGGCAAGACCTACACCCTGGATGGAACCCCAAAGACCCCCACCCAGCTGGTGGAGTACTACGAGGGCCTGGTGGCCCGGCATCCCATCGTTTCCATCGAGGACGGCTTCGCCGAGGGCGACTGGAAGGGCTGGAAGGCTCAGACCGTGGCCATGGGAGCCAAGACCCAGCTCGTGGGCGACGATCTCTTCGTGACCAACCCGGCCATCCTCGCCAAGGGCATCCAGGAAGGCGTGGCCAACGCCATCCTCATCAAGCTGAACCAGATCGGCACCGTCACCGAAACCCTGCGGGCCGTGGACATGGCCCACAAGGCGGGCTACCGGGCCATCATCAGCCATCGCAGCGGGGAGACCGAGGACAGCTTCATCGCGGATCTGGCGGTGGCCACCGGCGCCGGGCAGATCAAGACCGGCGCCCCCTGCCGCACCGACCGCGTGGCCAAGTACAACCGCCTGCTTCAGATCGAGTGGGAACTGGGCGCCGCCGCCCACTACGCGGGCCGCGCAGCCTTCGGATCCCACCTCAGCTAGGGGGGCACCCTTCATGAACGCCAACTGGCTCCTCAAGTCCTCCACCCTGTGGGGCGCGCTCGGAGCCTCGGGGCTCCTGGCCCTGATGGCCATGCTGTTCTCCCAGGGCGGTCTGCCCGAGCTGCGGAAGCGCGAGGCCGAGCTGGCGACGGCCCGTACGCGGCTGGTGGAGCTCAATCGCCGCAACCGGGAACTGTTGGAGGAGGTTCAGCGCCTCGCGGCGAAGGACCCCGAGCTGATGGAGGCCCTGGCGCGCCGCCAGGGCTACGCGCGCAAGGGCGAGACCGTCTACACCTTCCGAAACCGCGAGCGGTAGGTTGGAACTCCAGCTCGCCTCCGCTTCGGGCAATGTGTTCGGCTATCTTTGGGCAGACGAGGTTAAAGATAGTTATGGTGATGATTATGCCAAAATCTTGTGTCCAAGGGGCCACGGATTCGGTTTAGATGGCCTTTTTTTGATGCAAAGGCCCGGAGCGGGTCCGTGGCTCTTGGAGCACTGGGATGCGGATGGCTCCAAGTCCTTTTGTTCCAACGGTAGTAGAGCGGCCATGGCCATCCCTGGAGCCCCGGGCGACGGGCAGGTCGAGGCCGTCTCCAGTGGCGAGCGCATCCTGCTCCGGCGTGGCGGCGAAGGCATCGGCATCCGCATGCCCCAGGGCGAAGGCTTCGGGCTGAGGGCCGTTCCCGTGCCGACGGCCTGGCCCGCGGGCTTCGGATGGATCGGCAATCCCCAGCTGGTGCTGCGCGTGCCATCGGTGGCGGCGGTGGACCTCCCGGTCCTCGCGCCACCGCTCCGCCGCCACGCCGCATTCCCGGGCGGCACCAACGTGAACGTGGTCGAGGTCCTCGCGCCAGGGGAGGCGCGGATCCGTTCCTGGGAGCGGGGGGTCGAGGGCGAAACCCTCTGCTGCGGAACAGGCAGCGCGGTGGCGGCGGCATGGTTGGCCCACACGGAGGGTGTCCGGACCTGGCGGCTCCATACCGCCGGCGGAGAGACCGTGTCGGTCGGTCTCGACCTGGATGCGGACGGCACCTGGCGCGACTTGTGGCTTTCCGGGCCGGTCCGGCGGCTGGGGGTCGTGCATCCGGATCCCTCGCTGCTGCTGCGGTTGCGGCACTGATCACACCGGCGCTTGGCCGTGGAACCCGACCTGCTAGACTGGCGTGTTCCACACCCGAGGGGATGCCGAGATGCGTGGTTTGATCAGCGCCAGCGCCATGATGAGGGCCGCCTGATGCGTGCCCGCGTGCTGGTTCTGGCGAACCAGAAGGGCGGCGTGGGCAAGACCACCACGGCCATCAACCTCGCCGCCTCCCTGGCGATGATGGAGAAGATGGTGCTGCTGGTGGACTTCGATCCCCAGGGCCACAGCACCACGGGCCTGGGCTTCCCCAAGCCGGACCACCGCGCGGGAGCCTACGCCCTGATGAAGGGCGCGCCCGCCGAGGCCCTGGTGCTCAGTACCGAAGTGCCGATGATGCAGGTGATCCCCGCGGGCAAGGATCTCGCGCAACTGGAGTTCGAGCTCTTCGAACTGCCCCAGCTCCAGGTGCTCAAGCAGGCCCTCGCGCCGCTCATGGATCGCTACGACTACATCCTCATTGATCCACCGCCCAGCCTCGGCATGATCACCTTGAACGCCCTCACCGCGGCGGACGAGGTCATCGTGCCCATGCCCTGCGAGTTCTTCGCCCTGGATGGCCTGGCGGAGTTGACCGAGACGCTGCGTCGCATTCAGGCCGGTCCGAACCCCCGCCTCAAGCTGGGCGGCATCCTCCTCACCATGGCGGAGGAGCGCACCAACCTCGGCGCTGCGGTGGCCAACGAAGTGCGCCATGCCTTCCCGGGCAAGGTCTTCCAGACCATGATCCCCCGCAACATCCGGCTTGCCGAGGCGCCCAGCCACGGCAAGCCCGTGGCCTTCTATGATCTGCGATCCAAGGGCGCCCAGGCCTACCTCAGTCTCGCGAAGGAGTGGCTCGGCCTGGAGATCCCCGCGAGGAGGGAAGCCTGATGACCCTGTTGAAGCGCCCGGCCCTGGGCCGGGGACTCACCTCGCTCATGAGCCAGTTGGCCCCCGAGGACTCCAGCCAGCGGGAGCTGCCCCTGGGCAGTCTGGTGCCCAACCGCGCCCAGCCCCGCACCCACTTCGACGAGGCCTCTCTCGCGGAACTGGCCGAAAGCCTGAAACAGCACGGCATGGTCCAGCCCATCGTGGTCCGCAAGGTCGGTGATCAGTTCGAGATCATCGCCGGCGAGCGCCGCTGGCGGGCGGCCCGCAAGGCCGGAATCGCCATGGTGCCCGTCGTGATCAAGGAGGTTCCGGACGACCGCCTGCTGGAGTTCGCTCTGGTGGAGAACATCCAGCGCCAGGAACTGAACCCCATCGAGGAGGCCACGGCCTACTGGCAGCTGGGAGAGCACCTGAGGCTCACCCAGGAGCAGGTGGCCGACCGCGTGGGCAAGTCCCGGCCCCAGGTGGCGAATACCCTGCGTCTCCTGCGCCTGCCCGCCGAACTGAAGGCGGATGTCTCCCACGGCCGCCTGAGCACCGGCCACGCCAAGGTGCTGCTCGGCGTGGCTGATGCCCGGCTTCAGGAGCAACTGGCCCACGAGGTGATCGCCCAGCAGCTCAGCGTGCGCGCCCTGGAGGCCCGCATCCACCAGCTCCAGAAACAGAGCAAGGCAAAGGGGAGGACGAAGCATCCCCAGGATCTCTTCATCAAGGCCGCCGCCGAGGAACTTACCCAGTCCTGGGGCACCCGCGTCGAGATCAAGGCCAAGGGCAAGGCCGGGGCCCTGGTGATGCACTACGGCAGCGAAGGCGAGCTGGACCGCCTCTTCGAGGCCCTCAAGCACGGTCCGGCCAAGCGCCGCCAGGAACGTGACCTAGGTTAGGAGTCTCCATGTCGTCCTGGTTCGTCAAGAAGCGCCAGCAGAAAACCGCCGTCGAGGAAAAGACCGTCCGCGTGCCCGAGGGCCTCTGGATCAAGTGCGAGGCCTGCAAGGAGCTGATCTACCGCAAGGAGCTGGTCAATACCCACAACGTCTGCCCCAAGTGCGGGTACCACTTCCGCATCGGTGTGGACGAGCGGCTGGAGAACCTGATGGACGCGGGCTGGACGACGCTCTTCAGCCACCTGAAGAGCGGGGATCCCCTCGGGTTCGTTTCGACGAAGAGCTACAAGGACCAGCTCAGGAAGCTGGACCAGGCCGGGCAGACCGAGGATGCCGTGGTCGTGGTGGAAGGCACCCTGTCGGGGCACGCCGTCGTGGCCGCCATCATGAACTTCGACTTTCTGGCGGCCAGCATGGGCAGCGTGGTGGGTGAGAAGCTGCGCCTGGGGGCCGAGCGGGCCCTGGAGAAGGAGTGCGCCTTCATCATCGTCAGTTGCAGCGGCGGCGCCCGGATGCAGGAAGGCACCCTGTCCCTCATGCAGATGGCGAAGGTGAGCGCCGCGCTGGCCAAGCTCGACAAGGCGGGACTGCCCTACCTGAGCATCCTGACCGATCCCACCACCGGCGGCGTCAGCGCCAGCTACGCCATGCTGGGTGATCTGAACATCGCGGAGCCCAAGGCCCTCATCGGCTTCGCCGGGCCCCGGGTCATCGAACAGACCATCAAGCAGAGCCTGCCCGAGGGCTTCCAGCGCTCCGAATTCCTCCAGGCCCACGGCATGGTGGACAAGGTGGTCAACCGCGATCAACTCAAGGACTTCATCGCCGCCTGCCTGGCGTGGATGATGCCATCGCCCAGGGACTGATGAACGGCGACTACGAGCCCACCTTCATCCCGCGCCTCCAGGAGCGGGGCCATTTCGGCATCAAGTGCGGCCTCGAAAACATCCGGGCCCTGCTGGAGAACCTGGGCCACCCGGACGGGGGCTTCCCCGTGGTGCTCATCGCGGGCACCAACGGCAAGGGCAGCACGGGCGCCTTCCTGGCGCACATGCTGAAGGCCGCGGGGTTCGTGGTCGGCTGGACCACCTCGCCGCATCTGGCGGATGTCACCGAGCGCATCTGGGTGGACGGGGAACCCATCGGGGAGGGGGCCCTGGAACTTCTGCTGGGCGAGGCCTTCGAGGCCGAGGCCCGGATCGGCATCAAAGCCACCTACTTCGAACTGATGATCACCGCCGCCCTGTCCGCCTTCCGCATGACGGGCGTGGAGGTGGCCCTGGTGGAGGTGGGCATGGGCGGACGCTGGGATGCCACCAATGCCACCGACCCCATCCTCACCGTATTGACGACGGTGAGTCTGGACCATCAGCAGTACCTGGGCGATACCCGCGAGGCCATCGCGCGGGAAAAGCTGTGCACGGCCCGTGATGGGCGGCCCCTGGTGCTGGGGCCCGCGCTCGACCCCGACTGGATCCGGCCCCTGCTTCCCTGTGAGCCCACCCTGCATCCCGCGCCCCGCCTGGGGCCCGCGGACATCCGCTGGGACCATTCCCGGGTGGAGGGGAAGCGGGTGGGCCTCGCTGGGCTCCACCAGCTGGACAACCTGGCCACGGCCTTCGAGGTGGTGCGCCAGTTGCGGGCCCTGGGGTTTCCGATCCCCGACGATCCCCTCTGGTCCGGCGTGGCCCAGGCCCACTGGCCCGGCCGCCTATGGAAGGTGCCGGGGCTGGAAGGCGTGTGGATGGATGGCGCCCACAATCCCGACGGTGCCCGGGTGCTGGCGGATCATGCCCTGGCCTGCGGGGTGCGGCCCCACCTCTATGTGGGGGCCATGGGCGACAAGGATCTGGTGGGCGTGGCCCGGGAGCTGATGCGGATGCGGCCCCTCTCGGTGACCTTCGTGCAGGGCGATGCCCCCCGCTACGCGACGGCCCCGGATCTCTGGGAGGCCTGGGGCCTCGAAGCCCCGATGCTCACGGTCCGCCAGGCGTCGGCCCACCTGCGGGCCCAGGCCGAGGCCCCGCGGCTGGTGACGGGATCGCTGTACCTGCTGGGCGACCTCCTCCGGGAGCTGGGCATCCGGCCGTACTAGTGCACCTCGCCTGAAATACCTGGATCAACGGGGTGATGGCGAGGTGCACTTCCATCGGGGCATGGCCCCTCTGGCGCCCCATCGCGCAGGCGCGCTGGGGCTGTCACCCCGCAGGGGGCACTGCCGTGCCCCCAGACCCCCGCCACGTGGTGCCCGGGAGTGGGCAGGATGATCCAGCTATTTCGAGTGGGCACCACTAGGGCCCGATCGCCCATGCGACAACATGACGCACCGGGCTGGGAGGATTTCGGCTTGATCATTGGGGAAATCCCAGATCCATGGCGCAGAAGTTCCATGTGACATCCCACCCGTGTCCTGACCGACCGTCTCCTTTCGGATGGTCCATGTCCGCGCATCTGGGCGCCCCCCAACTTACCTTCCAATCTGGAGGAACCATGCATCGCATCATCCGCTTGAGCCTCGTCGCAGGCCTCGCCCTGGGCCCCCTGGCGGCCCGGGAAAACCCGCTTCACCAGCAGGCCGCCAGGAGCCTGTCGGCCCGGACCTTCCAGCTGGGCCTGGACCGGGACCACGGCTTCGCCCCCGGCCGCATCCACCAGGACAACCTGCTGAACGAGTCGGACGTCCGGATGAACCAGCTCTACCGCGGCGTGAAGGTGTTCGGGGGAGAGGCCATCGTGCATCTCTCTGGCGGCGCCACCCGCACCATCACGGACGGCCTGGTGAAGGGGCTGAAGCTGAACACCACCCCTGTCCTGACCTCCAGCGAGGCGCTGGCCACGGTGCACCAGGCCCTGAATCCCACGGGCCCCTATGCCTACGCGCCCACCGCCGAACTGGTGGTGGCCCCCGTGGAAGCCGGAAACAGCGCCTTCCATGCCCTCGTTTGGCACATCCACACGGAGCTCGAGAACGGCGCCGCCGAGACGGCCCATACGGATTTCTTCGTGGATGCGAAGACCGGCGCGATCCTCGAGCGCTGGAGCACCCTCCAGACATCCGGCGTGACCGGCACGGGCCTCTCCCAGTACAGCGGCACGGTCAGCCTGGATACCAACAGCCTGGTGACCGGCTTCGAACTGCGCGACATGACCCGCGGCGTGGGCGGCACCTACGGCCAGACCGTGGTCACCAACATGAACCACAGCACCACGGTGAACGGCAACATCTACACCGATGCCGACAACACCTGGGGCGATGGCCTGAACTACGTGGAAACCACGGACACCACCCTGGCCAACGGCCAGACCGCCGCCGTGGATGCCGCCTACGGCATGCAGAAGACCTGGGACATGTACAAGAACGTCTTGGCCCGCAACGGCATTGACAACCTGGGCACCGCCACCTTCAGCCGCGTGCACTACAGCTCCGCCTACGACAACGCCTTCTGGTCCACCACCTGCTTCTGCATGACCTATGGCGATGGCACCCTCTTCACCACCCTGACCTCCATGGACGTGGCCGCCCACGAGATGAGCCACGGCGTCATGGCCTATTCCGCGAACCTGACCTACAAGTTCGAAAGCGGCGGCCTGAACGAGGCGAACTCGGACATCATGGGCGCGGCGGCGGAATTCTATGTGCGGGGCGCCGGCACCACGGCCATCCCGAACTACACCGCCATCACCGGAACCATCAGCACGGTGGGCGGGCTGGTGCCCGCCGCGAACTACCTGATCGGCGAGCAGCTCGAAACGGCCAGCTTCAACCACCCGCTCCGCTGGATGTACAAGCCCAGCCTGGACGGCAGGAGCCCCGACTTCTGGTCCAGCACCCTCCGGCGCCTGGATGTGCACTACAGCTCGGGCCCCGCCAACCACTGGTACTTCCTGGTGGCCCACGGCAGCCAGGTGGACACCTTCTCCGGCAACATCGCCAGCCCCATGGCCAACGGGGTCACCAGCATCACGGGCATCGGGAACCAGGCGGCCACGGCCATCTGGTACCGCGCCGTCACCAAGTACATGACCTCCAGCACGATCTACGCCGGGGCGCGGACGGCGACCCTCACCGCCGCCACGGACCTCTATGGCGCCGCCTCGCCGGAGTATGCGGCCGTGGCCCTCGCCTGGACGGCCGTCAACGTTCTTTAGTCCGTCCAACCTGGAAAAGGCCCCGGTCCGATTGGACCGGGGCCTTTTCTTGCGGACTACCTGACCGTATTCCGGGGTCGGGCAGTCGTCGAAGTTCGCGCGGTTGGCGTTGCCGCCGTCTCGCGGCACACTGGAATCCCCTTAGGATCCGATATGCTCATCCTCACCACCCTCCTCCTGCTCCAGTCGCCGGCGCCCGCTCCGGCGCCCATGCCGGCAACCCAGGCGGCCAAGCCGGATCCGGTGCCCCCGGCCCGCATCGAGCTGACCACGCCGTTTCCGGTCCACCTGGGCAGCGTCGGTCCCCGGGAGATCCGCGAAGGGCTCTTCGGCATCCGGAGTACCCACGACCGGCCCTTCCGCTTCCGGGTGCTGGACCTGTCGCTGGGACTGAGCCTGGACGAGGCGCAGTTCACGGAGCCCATGCAGCCGGGCGAAATCCGGATGGTGCGCGTCCGGGTGGACCCCGCGGGCATGGAGGGTTTCATCAAGGGCGCGGTGCGCCTGGGGACGGACGACCCGGCCCAACCCAACTACATCCTGCGCTACGACATGGCGATCCGGCCCGAAGTGGCCGTGGACAGCGGACGCAAGAGCCTGGGGGAGGTGGCGCCCCATGAAAGCCCGGAGATCCGCTTCCGGTTCACCCGCGAAGGTGGGGATCTCCTGAAGCTGGTCCTGGCCAGCGACATTCCACACCATCTCGATGCCGAACTGGTGCATGACGGGACGGCAGCTGAGCTGCGGCTCACGCTCCGCCCGGGCCGCCTCCAGCCGGGCACCACGGCGGGGCTGGAAATCCTCAAGGTGGCGACCAACGCGCCCCGGCAGCCGCTGTTCACACTGTATCTCGACTGGCGCATCGCCACGCCGGTGATTCCCACCCCCTCCCGCCTGGTGTTCAGCGATCTGAAGACCACGCTGCAGGGGCTGGAATTGACCGCCCGCGATGGGAAACCCTTCCGCATCCTCAAGGCCGACATCCAGGGCCAGGGCTTCCAGCTGCTCGACAGGCCGGGTGCCGAGGCCGCCCGGCACGTGCTCCGCATCCGCCGGGTGGGCCACGCTCCCGAAGCCATGCTGGTGCTCGAGTGCTCGAACCAGGACGCGCCCCTGAAGGTGCCTCTGCGGTTCCTCGATCCCAAGGCGCGGCCCGCGAAGGGCGCGGTGCCGCCCCCGCCCCCGCCCGGGGAACACGGGCATAGACACTAGCGCGAGCCGGGCTGGGAACGCCTGTTAACCTGACCTCCCCCTGGAGGTGTTCCGTGGTTCTCGTTGCAGTCCTACTGCTCGTGGTCGGTGTCCTGGCGTGGCGTTGGAAGACGAAGGTCGAGTTTCCCCTGTCGGCCCGGTTGGGCATTCTGCAGTGGGTGGGCCTTGGGCTGGGCGTGATCGCCCTGCTGGCCTCCATGGCCGTGATCGTGCCCCCGGGCCAGGCGGGGATCCAGGTGCTGTTCGGCAAGGTGAACAACGAACCCCTGCCTTCGGGCCTCCACTTCATCAACCCCTTCGCCCAGGTGGTGGAGATGGAGGTCCGCACCCGCAACTACACCATGTCCAACGTGGCGGACGAGGGGCAGAAGCGGGGCGATGATTCCATCTCCGTCATCAGCAGCGACGGCCTCACGGTGAAGCTGGATGCCACCGTTTTCTACGCGCTGCAGCAGGCGCGCCTGCCGGAGATCTACCGGACCATCGGGCCCGATGTGGAGGAGCGCATCGTGCGCAGCGAGATCCGCGCGAGCCTGCGGGATGCCGCCGCCGCCCTGTCCGCCACCGAGCTGTATACCTCCAAGCGGCAATCCTTCGTGGACCAGGTATCCAAGACCC
The DNA here is from genome assembly GCA_030681515.1 of Geothrix sp. Taxonomy (GTDB): domain Bacteria; phylum Acidobacteriota; class Holophagae; order Holophagales; family Holophagaceae; genus Geothrix. Next base: position 139,473 of record JAUXSE010000014.1, read on the forward strand.
TCAAGGCGTCCTTCCAGGCCCGGGGCATCACCCTGGAGCAGATGCTGCTCCGCAACGTGATTCTGCCGGACCAGATCACCAAGTCCATCAATGACAAGATCAGCGCGGACCAGGATGCCCAGAAGATGGCCTTCGTGCTGCAGAAGGAGAAGCAGGAGGCCGAACGCAAGCGCATCGAGGCCGAGGGCCAGGCCAAGGCCCAGCAGATCGTGAGCCAGAGCCTGACGCCCCAGATCATCGAGTACCAGCGCATCCAGGCCCTGCGCGATATCGGCGCCAAGGGCAACCTGATCATCACGCCCATGGGCGGCGCGACCCCCATGATCCAGATCCCCGCGAAGAAGTGATCCGAGGGCCGGGAAGGGCTCAGAGGCTGGCGGGCTGAGCCTTTCCCGGTTTGAGGTTGAGCACCACCTTGATGATCTGCCCGTCGCGGAGCACGTCGAAGACGGCTTCGTCGCCGGGGGGCTCTAGCTCCAGCATGGCCATGAGCTGGCCATTGTTCTCGATCAGGTTGCCCTGGTAGGCGATCAGGATATCCCCGAGGATCTTGATCTCCCCCTTCTCGTCCAGTTGGAGGGGCCGGATGCCCGCGCGGCTGGCCGGGCTGTCCGCGCTTACCTCCGAAACGACGAGTCCCCGCTGGATGCCAAAGGTCTGGAGGGCCACGGCGGCGTTCAGTGTTTCGAACCCCATGCGCTCGGGCACGAGGAAGCCCCGGGCGATGAGCAGCGGAACGAACTTGTTGAGGGTATCCACGGGGATGGAGAAGCCGACGCCCACGGAGCCCTCCCCCTTGGTGGCCACGATGGCGGTGTTCATGCCCACCAGCCGCCCGCCGCTGTCCAGCAGGGGGCCGCCGGAGTTGCCGGGATTCACCGCGGCATCGGTCTGGATGGCGTTCGTGATGCGGGTGCTGTAGTTCGTGCCGATCTCCCGGCCCAGGGCGGAGATGACCCCCTTGCTGAGGGAATGGTCCAGCCCGAAGGGATTGCCGATGGCCATCACCGATTGTCCCACCTGGAGATCCCGGCTCGAACCGATGGGAATGGGGCGCATGGCTTCGAGGGGGGCGAAGGCCTGGAGCACGGCGATGTCGAAGGCGAAACTGTACCCGATCACCCGCCCCTTGTAGGTCTTGCCATCGGCCAGGGTGATCTCCACTTCGTCCACGTCGCCGCGGCGCTTCCCGCCCTCCTCCACGGTGATGAGGTGGTGGTTGGTGACGATGTGGCCCCATTCGTCCCAGACGAATCCCGTGGCGGTGCCGATGGGGATCTTGGTGACATCGGGGGTCCCGGGACTTCTTCCGGCCGCGATGGCCGAGACATATACCACGCTGGGTTTGGCCTCCTTGAACCGCCGGATGGTGTTCCGTTCCTCGGCGTTCAGCGGGGCGCGGGGCGCCACGTTCCGGGGTTTCGCGTGGGCCCGGAACCGCTGGATGGTGGTCTCCTCGGTGGGAGCCGGGGGCCGGGAAGGTGCCTGTGCGGCCAGGGACAGCACCGGAAGAAGGATCAAGGCGGCACGGATCATGGGAGCTCCCCCCAGATTATGGGGTCTTGCGACCCCTCAGGTCCCATCACCGGGAGAGTTGGGGTACCTTGGGGGGTGTCCCCTCCTCGAGTCCGCCCATGCCGGCCCGCTCCAGATCCTTGAACCCGCGGCGCTTTCCCTTGGCGGTGGCATGGACCATGGCGGCGCTGCTGGTGTCGGGAATCGGCGTGGCCTGGATGCTCCACGCGCGGGGATGGGGCCAGCCCCTCCAGGTGCTGCTCATCGAGCCGGAAGGGGCCCTGGGGGATGGACTCGATCCGGATCTGAGGCGCGCTTTCGCGGATCTGGTGGAGTACGATCTGGAGACCCTGGCCCCGGTTTCGCTCACGCGGCTATCCCGCTCCCCGGGCCCGGAGGACCTGGCCCGCCTGCCGGGCGCGGCGGTGGTCCTCGAACTGCATCCCCGCATGGAAGGCCTTCACCTGGGCATGACCCAGAGGGTGGCGAGGGTGGACGCCCTCCGGTCCAGGGGGGGCGGGGCCTGGAGGGTATCCACGGTCTCCCCCCGGCCACCGGGCGAGGCCTTCGCCGCGTTGCGGGCGGGGCTGCCCTTCAATGTCGCCCGGCCCGAGGCGCAATCCAGCCTGTTGCCGAAGCAGCCGGATACCTTCTGGTCCCTGCTGCGGGCCATGGGGTGGCACCGCCAGAATGCCCGCCTTGCCGATGGCCTGTCCCTGGCCCGGGAGGTGGCCAGGGCCGAACCCCGATGCGCCCTGGCCTGGATGGTCATGGGCGATCTGCTCTACCGCGAGCTGTTGATTGATCCCGTGGGCCATCCCCAGGGCCAGGCCGAGGCGGAGCGGTACTTCCGGGCCGCCCTGGAGCTGGTGCCCCACCATCCCCAGACCGGGTACCTCCTGGCCCAGTTGAAGATTGACGCCGGGGACCAGCGGGGAGCGCTCTACGTGCTTCAGCAGAGCCTGCGCGCGCACCCCCGGAACCCGACGCTCTACACCGGATTGGCCTATGCCGCCCGGTGCGCGGGCCTGCTGGAGCTGGCCGATCGCGCCCTGGCGCGGCGCGATCAGCTGGTGTTCCCGGAACTCCAGCCCAATGTCACCGAGAACCTGTATCTCTATGTGGGCGATCTGGCGCGCTTCGAGGCGGGTCTCGCGGAGCGGCCCGGAGATCCCCGCAACGCGGTGGTCCGTTTCTACCGCGGCTACGTGGCCCTGATGCGCGGGGATCGGGGCATGGCGCGCCACTGGTTCGCCCAGGCGCAGGCGCTGCCGGACGGCTTCGCCCAGTTCCACCAGCTGGCGGGCATCTACGAGGCCCTGGCGGAAGGGAAGCCCACTCTCGCCGCCGAGCGGATGAAACGCCTGGACGCCGATCGGGTGGGGCTCCGGGTGCCCGATGGCGAGTTCACCTTCAAGATGGCCGAGGCCTGCGCCCTCATGGGGGATACGAATCAGGCCCTGATCCAGGCGGGCCGGGCCTTCAGCCAGGGATTCGGCTGCACCCGCTGGTACCAGCAGAGCCCCTTCCTCGCGCCGGTCCGGGGCACCGCCCGGTGGAACGCGCTGATCCAGCACCTGGAAGAGCGCCAGAAGCTGCTCCAGTCGCACTTCACGCCGGCCCGGTTCGGGCTTTGACATCCCGGCATTGTCGGGTTTTGTCCCGCGCTCTAAGCTGAAGGTCCATGCCCGAAGCGACCTCACGATCCCGGCGCGCGTCCCTGTTCCTGGGGGCCGCCCTTCTCGCGCTGCTCGCGGGCGGGGGTGGCCTGGCGTGGTTTCTGGCCCACCAGGGTCGCAGGCCCCTTCGCGTCCTGCTCATCACGCCCCCGCCCGCCCAGGGCTCCGGGGATCTGGATGTGACGGAGGGGCGGGCCATCGGCGCCATGGTCCAGGATCTTCTGGAGCAGGTCGGGGGCTTCGCCGTCACCAGTGTCAGCACCGTGCCGGCCGACATGGACCTGTTCCGGGGCCAGCCGCGGACCCTGCTGGTCCAGATCGAACCTCGGCGGCAGGGGGATCTCCTGGCCTTGCCCTACCGGTTCGCGTGGGGCAAGCAGATCGCGAAGGAGGGCGCTCCGTGGGTGTTCCGCGAGTCCGAGGCGCTTCCGCCCAGCCAGGCCTTCGAGGGCTTCCTCCGCGCCTTTCCCCGGGCCGTGGAGGGGCCGGTGGAGGGCCTGATACCAAGGAAGGCCGACGTTTTCTGGGACCTGGTCCGGGCCGGGGCCTGGCGGCTGCAGAATCAGCATCTGGAGGGCGCCATCGCCCTCACGGAACAGGCCACCCGCCGGGAGCCCACCTGCGCCAGCGCCTGGATCCTCCTCGGGAACCTCTCCTACCGGCGGATGCTCAACAGCCCGGGGGCTTTCCGCCAGGAGCAGTCGGATACCGGAGCCCACCTTCAGCGGGGTCTGGCGTTGGCCCCGGGCCACCCCCGCGGCACCTTCCTCCTGTCCCTGCTCAAGGCCGACAGCGGCAATCAGCGGGAGGCCCTCGACCTTCTGCTCGAGGCGAGGCGGCGGCAGCCCCACAACCCGACCCTGCTGACCGGAATCGCCTATGCCGCGCGGGGAGCGGGGCTGCTGCCCCTGGCGCGCCGCGCCATGGACCTCCGCGACGGCCTGGCCTTCACGTCCCTGCAGCCCCAGGCGGTGGACATCACCTGCCTCTATACCGGCGAGATCCCGCGCTTCGAGGCCAGCCTCCAGGAGCAGCCGGGGCACCTCCGGAGCACCACCGGGGTGCTGCCCTTCTACCGCGGCTACCTGGCCCTGGTGCGGGGGGACCACGCGCGGGCGCACAGGGAGTTCCAGATGGCCGCGGCCCTGGTCAACGGCTACCCGAACATCCTGCGCCTGACCGAGATCTTCGACCTGATCCTCGAAAACCGGAAGGACGAGGCCTGGCAGAAACTCCGTGAGTACGACCAGGAACGCATCGGCATGCGCGAGCCCGACGGCGAGTTCACCATCCGCCTGGCCGAAGCCTACGCTCTGATGGGCGACCGGGCCAGCGCCATGGAAATGGCCAGCCGCGCCTTCGCCCGGGGCTTCGGTTGCACCGAGTGGTACGAGCGCAGCCCCATGCTGGAGCCCCTGCGGGGACTGCCGAAGTGGAAGGCGCTCATGCAGCATCTGCGGGAACGGCAGAGCCTCATGGAGGACCGCTTTCCCATCGGCCTCCTGGAGGGCGCCTGACCCCCGGGAAACCCTCTTTCCGGGGGGGCGGGCATGGCCGGTAGACTGGGGTTTCGCCCGAACGGGGGTTCCATGTCCACATCCATCGCACCTGAGTCCGCCGTCCTTCCGGCCGAGGGCTACACGCCGCGGCACAAGGTGCGTTTCGTCACGGCCGCGAGCCTCTTCGACGGGCACGACGCCAGCATCAACATCATGCGGCGGATTCTCCAGGCCACGGGCTGCGAGGTGATCCACCTGGGCCACAACCGCGCCGTGCAGGACATCGTTGACACCGCCATCCAGGAGGATGCCCAGGGCATCGCCATCTCCAGCTACCAGGGGGGCCACGTCGAGTACTTCAAGTACATGGTGGATCTCCTGCGGGAGCGCGGCGCCGGACACATCCAGATCTTCGGCGGCGGCGGCGGCGTCATCGCGCCCGGGGAAGTCCGTGAGCTGGAAGCCTGCGGCGTGGCCCGCATCTACAGTCCCGAAGACGGCCGCCGCATGGGCCTCCAGGGCATGATTGACGATATGGTCGAGCGCTGCGATTTTGATCCGCGCGAGAAGCCCGCGGCGCTGCCCTTGGCCCGGAAGATCACCGAGATTGAGCTGGGAGGCGCGAGTCGGCCGCCGATAGCCGATAGCCGACAGCTGACAGCCGTCCTCGGCATCACAGGCACAGGCGGCGCAGGCAAGTCCTCGCTCATTGATGAACTCCTGCGGCGTTTCCTGGTGGACTTCCCCGGCAAGCGCGTGGCGGTTCTCAGCGTGGATCCCACCAAGCGGAAAACGGGCGGCGCGCTCCTGGGCGACCGGATCCGCATGAACTCCCTGTACCACCCCGAACTGCGGGACCGCGTCTTCATGCGCAGCCTCGCCACCCGCGGCGCCGCCCACCGCGCCACCAGCGAGGCCCTGGTGGCCAGCATCGCCGCCGTCAAGGCCGAGGGCTACGACCTGGTGATCGTGGAAACCGCGGGGATTGGGCAGAGCGATAGCGAGATCGCGGACATGGTGGACCTGTCCATGTACGTGATGACGCCGGAATACGGCGCCGCCAGCCAGCTTGAGAAGATAGACATGCTGGACTTCGCCGATATCGTCGTGCTGAACAAGGCCGACAAGCGGGGCGCCGAGGATGCCCTGCGCGATGTGCGCAAGCAGTACCAGCGGGCCCACAAGCGCTTCTCCGAACCCCCAGAGGAGATGCCGGTCTACGCCACCTGCGCCAGCCAGTTCAACGATCCCGCCACCAACGGGCTCTTCGTGAACCTGGTGAAGGCCATCGCCGCGAAGACCGGATTACACTGGGCGCCGACGCTCACCATGGATCTGGGGACGGGCATGCCCGTCCGGGGGGAGGCCGAGGCCGGGAATCCCCGCCGCGCCGCCATCATCCCTCCGGAGCGGGTGCGCTACCTGGCCGAGATCGCCGATACCGTCCAGGGCTACAAGGCCTGGGCCGGCCGCCAGGCCGAGACCGCGGAACTGGCCCACGCGCTTTGGGCCAGCCTCCGGGCCCTGGGGGACAAGGTGCCGGCGGCGGGCGCTTTCTACGATGCCGTCCATCTCGTGGAACCCGGCGAAGGCGACCAGGGCACGGCCATCCTGGTGCTGCGCCAGCGCTACCAGGAGCACCTGGGGGAGCTGCACGCCGAAAGCCGCCGCCTCATCCACGATTGGACCGGCCTGAAGCGCAGCTACACGGAGCCAGAGAATGCCTATGTCGTGCGGGGCCGCGAGATCCGCACCGCGAACTACACCGTATCCCTGAGCGGCTCCATGGTGCCCAAGGTGGCGCTGCCGCCCTTCACGGGCTGGGGCGAACTGATGCGCTGGCAGTTGCTGGAGAACCTTCCCGGCCGGTTTCCCTTCACCGCGGGCGTCTTCGAGTACAAGCGCGTGGGCGAGGATCCCACCCGCATGTTCGCGGGCGAGGGCACGCCGGAGCGCACCAACAAGCGCTTCCACTACGTGAGCAAGGGCCAGCCCGCCGTGCGGCTCAGCACGGCCTTCGACAGTGTGACCCTCTACGGCGAGGATCCCCACGTCCGCCCCGACATCTACGGCAAAGTGGGCAACAGCGGCGTATCTGTCTGCACCGTGGACGACGCGAAGAAGCTCTATTCCGGCTTCGACCTGCTCTGCCCCACCACCAGCGTAAGCATGACCATCAATGGTCCCGCGCCCACCATGCTGGCCTTCTTCCTCAACGCCGCCATTGATCAGCGCGCCGAGGCCTGGCTGGAGGAGCATGGCCAGATGGAGGCCGCCCAGGCGAAGATCGCCGCGACGTACGCGGCCAAGGGCCTGACCCGTCCGCGCTATGAGGGGCCCCTCCCCGAAGGCAACGGCGGCCTGGGCCTGGCCCTGCTGGGCGCCACCGCCGACGAGGTGCTGCCCCCAGAGGTCTTTGCCAAGCTCCGGGCGGAGGCCCTCCAGACCGTGCGCGGCACCGTGCAGGCCGATATCCTCAAGGAGGACCAGGCCCAGAACACCTGCATCTTCAGCGCGGAGTTCAGCCTCAAGGTCATGGGCGATATCCAGCAGACCTTCATCGAGGAGAAGGTCCGCAACTTCTATTCCGTGAGCATCAGCGGGTACCACATCGCCGAGGCCGGCGCGAACCCCATCAGCCAGCTGGCCTTCACCCTCGCCAACGGCTTCACCTTCGTCGAGTACTACCTCTCGCGGGGCATGCACATTGACGATTTCGCGCCGAACCTTTCCTTCTTCTTCAGCAATGGACTGGACCCCGAGTACAGCGTCATCGGCCGCGTGGCCCGCCGCATCTGGGCCGTGGCCATGAAGGAGAAATACGGCGCCAACGATCGCAGCCAGAAATTGAAGTACCACATCCAGACGAGCGGCCGTTCCCTCCATGCCCAGGAAATTGATTTCAACGACATCCGCACCACGCTGCAAGCGCTCTACGCCATCTACGACAACTGCAACAGCCTGCACACCAACGCCTACGACGAAGCCATCACCACCCCCACCGAGGAGAGCGTGCGCCGGGCCATCGCCATCCAGCTCATCATCAACCGCGAGCTGGGCCAGGCCAGGAACGAGAACCCGCTGCAGGGGGCCTTCTTCATCGAGCAGATGACGGAACTGGTGGAGGAGGCCGTGCTGGTGGAATTCCGCCGCATCGCCGACCGCGGCGGCGTGCTGGGGGCCATGGAGACCATGTACCAGCGCGGCAAGATCCAGGAAGAGTCCATGCAGTACGAGCACCTCAAGCACAGCGGGGAGCTGCCCATCATCGGCGTGAACACCTTCCTGAATCCCCAGCCCCCCGCGCCGGGCTCGCCCGAACTGATCCGCAGCACCGAGGCGGAAAAACAGCAGCAGATCCAGAACCTCGCGGCCTTCCACGCCCGCAACGCCGACCGCGCGCCCCGGGCCCTGGACCGCCTGAAGGATCTCGCCCGCGCCGACGGCAACCTCTTCGACGCCCTCCTCGACGCCGCCAAAGTGTGCAGCCTCGGCCAGATCAGCCAGGCCCTCTACGAAGTCGGCGGGCAGTACCGCAGGAACATGTAAGGCGAAGCCCAGACGGGTGGCGAGGGGCGCGGCAGTGCCGCGTTCCGAGCCGGGCACCCGTCGGGCTGAGCATCACAACCATGTTGGCCACTCAGTTGACCAGAGCTGTTCCGAGTCGGGACCCGGCGAGGAGCTTATGCCACGAGACCGCCGGGTGCCTGTTCCTTCGAAACGCGTCCTGCATCGTGCAGCACCCCACGCTCGTTGAAGGTCAGGAAGGCATCCAGCTTCTCCGCCCAATCCTTCAGGAAGATCTCCTTGCGTCGCCGCGCCTGGTCTTCGGCGAAATCCAGCCACATCACGACGATGCGGTTCAGCTCGCCGATTTCATCTTCGAACAGGTAGTTCTTGGCCAGGCGATGCGCCGGGGCTCGTTGGTGGCCGTGATGCCCGGGGCCAGGGCTTCCAGGTAGGTCTTGAGGGCGGGCCGGTGGGTGTGTTCGGTGGCGTCGCCTTTGGCCAGGGCAGAGGACAAAGCCTTCAGATAGTCTGCGGTGGGATCCATGGTGAACAGGATCCCAAAAAGATCTCTCTGCAAGTAAAGAAAAGGCATGGACCCCTCAAGACTTGCGCTCATGACGGTTTCGTGGAGCCTGAATAGATGGGCTTTCTCGCGCTTCCCGACCTCGAAGGCACCACCCTCTCGGGCCGACTCATGCGTCTGCCGCAGGACCTGCCGGCGCATACGCTGGTCCTCGTGATGGGCTTCACCCACGGGGCCCGGCACGATGTGAGTGCCTGGAAGGCGGCCCTGGCCGAGCGGGGCATCCCCTTCCTCAGCCTGCCGACGGCGGCCACGGATCTGGCAGCCTCGGACATGGTGGAGGTCGCCGGGGCCATGCGCGCCCATGTTTCCCGCGAGGCCTGGGATCAGGTGGTTCAGATCCATCGGGGTGGGGAAGTGCTCAGGCGTGAATTTGGCTGGAAGGTCGATGTTTTTGCCAAGGTGCTGCGAGTGGCACCCGGAGGAGGCGTGGTGGCGCGCCATGACTCAGGACCTTTCACGCCCGGGGCCTTTTCGGCGTTCACCGGCTAAATCACGGCGAGGCCGTATCATGGGTGCGTGATGCTGCGCCCGGCCCTGATCCTTTCGCTCGCCACCCTGGCCCTGGCCGCCGGGATGCCGAAGGGCTCGAGGAATCCTGTGAAGCCCGGCGTCACCTACCTCTACACCTACTACGACAAGCAGGGGCGGCTGGTGATTAACAACCTGCCGCCCAGCTACATGCAGGGGCAGGGCCTGGTGCTGAAGCACGTGGGCGTGGGCAAGGTGCGCCTCGCCGTGACGCCCGCGGAAATGGCCCGGGCGCTGAAGAGCCCCGAGCTCATCGCGCTGGTGGACGAGATCGCGTTGGCCGAGGGCGTGGACGCGCACCTGGCGCGGGCCATCATCCAGGCCGAAAGCGCCTTCAACTACAAGGCCCGCTCGAAGGCGGGGGCCCTGGGCCTCATGCAGTTGATGCCTTCCACCGCGCAGCGATTCGGGGTGCTCGACCCCTTTGATCCCCGGCAGAACATCAACGGTGGCGTGAAGTACCTGAAGTGGCTCCACGGCTACTACAAGGGGGATCTCACCCGGGTGGTGGCCGCCTACAACGCGGGCGAGGGTGCCGTGAACCGGCACAAGGGCATCCCGCCCTTCCGCGAAACGCGGGCCTACGTGCCCAAGGTGCTGGACCTCTACCACCGCAAGGCCGTGCAGCCCGATCCCCGGCTGGCGGGCAGCATGGCGCTGCTCCAGAAGGGCCGGGGCGGATTCAAGGTCGAGGAGCAGCAGACCGTGCCCGATCCCACGCCCCAGCAGCGGGCTGCCACGCGCGTCTTCCAGTGGACCGACGCCAACGGCCGCATCCAGATCAGCGATCTGCCCCCCCCCAAGGGCACCGCCGGCGTGAAGCCCTTCGGGGGGCCCTGAGCGGGGCTTGCGGCGCGGGTGTCAGCGCCGCTTCGCCTCACCTTCGCGCACGTAGGCCTCCAGGGCGGCGAGGGTGGCCTGGAAGGTGGTCTCCAGCTGGGCCGGCAGATCCGTGCCGGCATCCACGGAGCCGCCCCGTCCCAGGGCCTCCAGATCCGCCGCGAGGAAGCGCAGGGCCTTGGCGCCCAGGGCCCCGGCCCCGCCCTTGAGGGCATGTCCGGCTCGGGAGAGCTCCTCGGGATTCCCCTGCGCCGCCGCCGCGAGGATGTCCCGGATCCGGCGGGGAGTGTCGTCCCGGAAGATGCCGATCATTTCCGAAACGAGTCCATGGCCGCCATCGTCGAGGTCCACCAGGTTCTGGAGGGTCGTCAGGTCCAGCAGGTCCGAGGGGGTCATGGGAAACTCCTGGCCCCCATGCTGAGGCAGACGGGTCCGTTCGTCCAACGGGATGGAGTACGCTGGAGGGCATGACCGGAACCCCCCCCATGACCCCCGCGGAAACCGCCCTCTCCCTGTTGTTCCGCAAGCTGCATCCCCACCTGGAGGACGCGGCCCATGCCCTGGCCCAGGGAGTGGCCCGGCGGGAACTGGAACGCCTGCATCTGAAGCTGCTGACGGCGCGCATCAAGACCGTGGAATTGATCGAGGCCGAGGTGGAGGGGCTTCCCGGGGACGCGCCCCTGGTCGAGATCCTGGACACCCTGGCGGCCAATCTGACGCCCGTGGGCGAAAGCTACCGGCAGAGCCTGATCCTCACCCAGCTCTGCCTGGAGGAGGCCCCTGCGGAACTGCTGCCCCACGCGCCAGAGGGCTGCGTGGCCGGATCCCCTTGGGGGTCGCGCATGACAGGCTTCCTGGCCCACCTGGCGGATCCCGCCTTCCAGGCCCGCCGCCGCTGGGAGGCCATCGCCGAGGACATCGGGGAGACCGAGGAGGGGTAGTTCCCATTCGACCCCCCGGATCTGCCATTCGGGGCCCGTCCTCTGCGATTCGTGGACCCGGCTCCACCCTGCGGACCGAGAGCGCATCTCCTGGTGTGGACGGATGATCCGCCCCCCGAACCCCGGAGCTTGCCATGCGCACCCACCCCCTTCGTTTCGCTGTTTTCGCCGTGGCCCTGCTGGCGCTCGGCGCCACCCTCGTCGCCCAGGGCCGCGGGCCCGGTTCCGGCCCCGGCCGCGGTACCGCCGCCGGCCAGGGCCGCGGCTGCATGGGGCTGAACCTCACCGAGGCCCAGCAGGTCCAGGTGAAGGCCATCCGCGAGCGCCACCAGGCCGCCATCACGGCCAAGGGCGAGACGGCGGACGCGGCCCGCAAGGCCATGCGCGAAGCCATGACGAACGCGGCCACCGATGCCAAGACCCTCCAGGCCCAGCACGAGAAGGTCTCCGCCGCCCAGTTCGACCTGATGCTCGAGCGCCGGGCCATGCGGCAGGAAATCCTGCCCCTGCTCACCGACGCGCAGAAGGTCCAGTTCGAAAAACGCACGGCGGGGATGGGCCGTTCCGGCGCCCGTGGCAAGGGCCAGGGTCAGGGTCAGGGTCGCGGCGCCGGTCGCGGGTTCGGGCCCGGCATGAACCCCGACTGCCCCCAGGTGAAGGCCTCCTAGAGCTCGCCACCGGCTATCCTGGGGGATCATGAAAGCTTCAGCGGTCCTTCAGGCCACCTGGCAACGCACGCGGCGCCCCCGGACCTGGGGCGCCGCGCTGCTGTTCGGGCTGGTGTGGAACGGCACCCGGGCGCTGATGGGACTGCCCGATCCCGGGTGGGTCGAGCTGTTCACCCCCTCGCTGTGGGCGGTGAGCTTCCTGGTGCTGGCCCCGGCCCCCTGGCAGTGGAGCGGGGACGAGGCCCCCAGCGCGGGCCTGCTGCGCGGGGCGGCCCAGGCCCTGCCCTCCATGGCGGCCCTCACCCTCGCGGTCCTGCTGCTTCTGGGTGCGATGGGATCCGGCCCCCAGCCCCCGGGCCGGGGGATGGGCATGATGGAACGCGGGACCGGACCCCGGGGGACCATGATGGGCCCTCACCGGGAGGAGGTGCGGTGGATGCCCGTGCATCCCCGGTACTGGATCCTGGGTGTGGCGCACCTTTGTTTCGGCCTCCTGCTGGGCTGGGTCCTCGCCGACCGCGAGCGGGCCGAGATCCAGGAGGCCGCGGCCCGCCGCGCCGCGGACGAGGCCCAGGCCCGCGCCCTGCAGGGCCAGATGAATCCCCACGTGCTGTTCAACGCCATCAGCGGCCTGACCGAACTGGTGCGCGAGGATCCCGGGGCGGCGGAGGCCGCCCTGGTGAACCTGTCGGAGCTGCTGCGGGCCCTGCTGGACCACGCCCCGCGCCTGCGGGCCCCCCTGGGCGATGAGCGCCGCCTGGTGGAGCGGTACCTGGCCATCGAGCGCATCCGCCTGGGCCGCCGTCTCCGCGAAAGCTGGGACTGGCCGGACTCGCTGGATGCCATCGAGATCGCGCCGCTCATGATCCAGCCCCTGGTGGAGAACGCGCTGAAGCACGGGGTATCGGCCGCCGTGGGGGGCGGAATGCTGGACGTGAAGGTCGCCCGGGTGGGGGCGGGGCTGGAGGTGCGCGTGGCCAACACCGGACCGGCTCCAGTCGAGAAGGAAGGCCAGGGCCTGGGCCTGCGGAACCTGCGGGAGCGCCTCGCCCTTCAGGGGGCCCCGGCCGGCGCGCTGCGCCTCCATCGCGAGGGCGATTGGACCGTGGCCGAGCTGAGGCTGGAAGTGAAGGCATGAGCGGGCATCCCCTGCGCGTGCTGGTGGCCGAGGACGAGCCCTTCAACCTGCGTCGGCTGACGCGGCTGCTGCGCGAGGCGGGCTGCGAAGTGATGGCCGAGCTGGAGGACGGCCCCGCGGTCCTGGACTGGTTATCTCGCGGCGAGGCCGTGGACGCCCTGTTCCTGGACATCCAGATGCCCGGCCTCACGGGCCTGGATGTATCGGCGGACCTGCCCCGCCCCTTCCCCGTGGTGTTCGTGACGGCCTACGCCGAGCACGCCGTGCGGGCCTTCGAGCAGGGCGCCGCGGACTACCTGCTCAAGCCGGTGACGGCGGAGCGCCTGGCGGCCACCCTCCAGCGCCTGCGGACCCTGGTGGGGAGCGGGGCCGGGCGCGAGAATCCGGTCCGGCCCGGGGGGCCCTTCCGCTTCCCCGTGAAGGCGGGGGAGGGCGTGGTGCTGGTGGATCTCGCCAGGACCACGCACTTCATTTTCGAAGACGATGCGGTCTGGGCCTTCGCGGGCGAGCGCCTGCGCACCATCTGGAAGACCCTGGCGGAGGCGGAAGCGGCCCTGGGCACCCGGGTGGTCCGCGGCCACCGCCACCTGTTGATCCGCCCCGAAGCCATCGTGGGCCT
>JAUXSE010000034.1 GCA_030681515.1 Geothrix sp.
AGCAGCTTGGTGGCTTCGACGGCGAACTCCATGGGGAGCTCGCGGAAGACGTCCTTGCAGAAGCCGTTGATGATCATGCTGATGGCTTCCTCGGTGGGGATGCCGCGCTGTTGGAAGTAGAAGAGCTGCTCCTCGCCGATCTTGCTGGTGGTGGCTTCGTGCTCCACGCGGGCGCTGCGGTTCTGCACCTCGATGTAGGGGAAGGTGCTGGCGCTGCAGGCCGGGCCGATGAGCATGGAATCGCACTGGCTGAAGTTCCGGGCGCCCTCGGCCTTGGGCTGCACCTTCACCAGGCCGCGGTAGCTGTTGGAGCTGTCCCCGGCGCTGATGCCCTTGCTGATGATCGTGCTCTTCGTGTTGCGGCCGATGTGCACCATCTTGGTGCCGGTGTCCGCCTGCTGCTTGTGGTTGGTGAGGGCCACGCTGTAGAACTCGCCGACGCTCTCGTCGCCCAGCAGGATGCAGCTGGGGTACTTCCAGGTGATGGCGCTGCCGGTTTCCACCTGGGTCCAGCTGATGCGGGAGGCCTTGCCCTTGCACAGGCCGCGCTTGGTCACGAAGTTGAAGATGCCGCCCACGCCGTTCTTGTCGCCCGCGTACCAGTTCTGGACGGTGCTGTACTTGATCGAGGCGCGATCCAGGGCCACCAGCTCCACCACCGCGGCATGCAGCTGGTTGGTGTCGAACTGGGGTGCGGTGCAGCCCTCCAGGTAGCTCACGCTGGCACCCTCCTCGGCCACGATGAGGGTGCGCTCGAACTGGCCGGAATCCTTGTTGTTGATGCGGAAGTAGGTGCTCAGGTCCATGGGGCAGGTCACGCCCTTGGGGATGAACACGAAGCTGCCGTCCGTGAACACCGCGCAGTTGAGGGCGGCGTAGAAGTTGTCAGAATAGGGCACCACGCTGCCCAGGTACTGCTGCACCAGCTCGGGGTGTTCCTTCACCGCCTCGCTGAAGCTGCAGAAGATGATGCCGACCGTGGCCAGCTTCTCCCGGTAGGTCGTGGTCACGCTGACGGAATCGAAGATCACGTCCACGGCCACGCCCGCCAGGGCCGCCTGCTCGTGGATGGGCACGCCCAGCTTTTCGAAGGTGCGCAGCAGTTCGGGGTCCACCTCGTCCATGGAGGCGTACTTGGGCACCTTGGGCTTGGGGGCGCTGTAGTAGACGATCTTCTGGAAGTCCGGCCTGGGGTAGTCCACCTTGGCCCAATCGGGCTCGGTCATGGTCAGCCAGTGCCGGTAGGCCTTGAGGCGGAACGCCAGCAGCCAGTCCGGTTCGCCCTTCTTGGCCGAAATGAGGCGGATCACGTCCTCGCTCAGTCCGGGCGCGACGCTATCCGCCTCGATGTCCGTCACGAAGCCGTACTTGTATTCCTGGCTGGTGACCACATTGATCGTGGTGCTCATCGCCGTCCCCCGGTTCCCTACCATTCTGGAATCCCGACCAAAATTGTCAACTTAATTGACGGTGGTCTCGATCACGAGCCGGTCAGGTCTGGACGCCCTCCCCCAGTTCTTGCATGAGGACGCGGATCTGGCCCTTCACGCCTTTGGCCTGGGTATCGTTGAGGTCGCCGGGATCGGCGTCCAGGCCGGCCTTGAGCAGGATTTTCGCATCCTCCCGCGCCCCCAGGCCCGCCAGGGCCGAGCCGAGCTGGAAGTGGTTGATGAGGGTGGGTTCCTTCTCCAGCAGGGGATCCAGCAGATCGAGCACGTCCTGGTGGTGTTTGAGGGCGAGGAGATACTGGCCCAGCAGGGTCCGGGCGCGGGGCTCCAGGCCGGGCAGGGGGTGGGCATGGAGGCGGCGGACCTCGACGAGATCCTGCTCCGTGACTTCGCCGTTCATCAGGCGGTAGGCCAGGCGCATGAGGGCGGCCTCCCAGGCGCCGGTGCTCTTGGGGTGGCGGGTGAGGAAGGTGTCCAGGGCCCGGGTGATCTCAGGCTCGCGCTTCTGCTCCATGAGGTGTTCCAGGACCAGGCGCAGGGCCAGGAAGCAGAGGCGGGGATGCCGGTCGGAACAGGCGAAATCGAGGGCGGCCTTGATCTGCCGTTCCGGCTCCTTCATGAAGGCCAGGCGCAGGTCGAGCCAATCCGATCGCTGGCTCCGGCCCTTGCGCCGCACCCGCTTGAGCAGCACTTCGGCGCCTTCGGCCTGGTGCTCGTCCAGCAGGGCTTCGACCTCGTCCAGCATGATCTGGGTGCCGGACTTGCCATCCCGGGCCTCCCGCAGCTGGGGGTGGTTCTCGGCGTCCAGCATGAGCAGCAGGTGGGGATCCCCGGGATTCTGCATGAGCAGTTCCTGGAGGATGCTGAAGGCCTTGGGGCGCTCATCCTGCAGGAGGTAGGCCTCGGCCAGGGCCTCCCGCACGTGGAGATCGCCGGGCAGATAGACGCTGGCGTCCTTGAGCACGGGCACGGCCAGGGCGCATTCCCCCCGGGCCAGGAGCACCTGCCCCAGCAGCAGCAGGGTTTCCCCGTCCTTGCGCCGGGCCACGGCCTCCTGGGCCGCTTCGAGGGCGCCCTGCAGGTCATCCTGGTCCAGGAGCAGCTCGGCCAGCATCATGCGGGGCTCGGGATCCTCGGGGCGCAGGTCCGCCGCCCGGTGCAGGGCCTCGATGGCCTGGTCCGCCTGCTCGGGCAGCTCCTGGAGCAGCTTGGCCAGCAGCATCCAGGCCTCGAAATGGCGGGGGCTCAGACCCACGGCCTTGCGGGCCAGGGATTCGGCCTCCTCGAAGTTCTGGGCTGCCTCGTGCAGCGAGGCGGCCGTGAAGATCAGCTCGTAGTTCTTGGGATCCAGCGGCACGGCCTGGCCCAGGCGCTGGGCCGCGCCCAGCAGGTCCGCGGCCTCCAGCAGGGCCGTGGTCTCCAGCAGGGCCCGCTTGAGCTGGGACATGGATTTGGGGCGGGCGATGGGCAGGATGCGGGCCCGGTAGCGGGTGAAAAGCTCCCGGGCGCCGATCAGGTGCAGGTTCTCCTCCACCAGTTGCTCCCAGCGTTCAGAGAAGGCATGGGCATCCAGTTGGCGCTTGTGCTCCATCTCCTGCACCAGGGCCATGAGGCCGTTGCGGAGCATCACTTCGCTGCGCTCCAGCTTGCCCAGCTGGTCCGACACGGTCTCGAGGTAAGTCTCCACCCGGCGCATGGTTTCCTCCAGGCCCGTGATCCGCTCCAGCAGGTGCTCTTCCAGATCCTCGCCGCCATCGGCGTCCTCCGGCTCGTCCTCCCAGGCCTGGTCCCCGGCCAGGATGAGCAGCCGCGTGCCGCACTTGAGGCAGGTCTCCCGTTCCCCGGGGTTCCAGGAGAGACAGTTCTGGCAATAGGAGCCGGGCAGATCGTTGGCCATGACCCCAGGATAGAGGGTATGGTGGCCCTCGGTCCCTGAAGGTTTTATCCTGAGACCGCCAAGGAACGACCCATGAGCGACGAGCAGGATCGGAAGGACAAGCGGCAGGAGGCCATGGAGTGGGTGGGCAAGGCCTACCAGCTCCACATGAAGGGTGAGCTGGCCAAGGCCATCGGCCTCTACACCAAGTCCATCGAGATCCATCCCACGGCGGAGGCCTACACCTTCCGCGGCTGGGCGCGGTCCTTCGAGAAGGACTACGCCTCGGCCATCGAGGACTGCCACCGCGCCATAGACCTGGATCCCGAGTTCGGGAATCCCTACAACGATATCGGCGCCTATTACCTGGAGCAGGACGAGCCCGACGAGGCCATCCCCTGGCTGCGCATGGCGCTCAAGGCCCGGCGGTACGAAAGCTACTGCTTCCCCCACTTCAACCTGGGCCGCGTCTTCGAGGCCAAGGGCCAGCTGGACAAGGCCCTGGAGCACTTCCGCCAGGCCCTGGAGGCGAATCCCCGCTACGCCCTGGCCGCCAAGGGGGTAGAGCGGGTGAAGGGCAAGCTCACGGCGCGGAACCCCGAAACCATCAGCTGAAGGCCGATGGGGCCCTTCAGCCCAGGGCCGTATCCAGGACCATCATCAGGGCGAAGCCGACCATGAGCCCCAGGGTGGCCGCGGTCTGATGACCGTTGCGGTGGGTCTCCGGAATCACCTCGTGGGAGACCACGAACAGCATGGCCCCGGCGGCGAGACCGAGACCCACGGGGTAGGCGATGGCGAGGCCGCTCGACAGGCCCACGCCCAGCAGGGCTCCGACCGGTTCGAGGACGCCGCTGGCGATGGCGACCAGGACCGAGTAGGACGGGGCGAATCCGGCGGCGCGCAGCGTGAGCGCCACGGCCAGGCCCTCCGGGATGTCCTGCAGGGCGATGGCCGTGGTCAGAGGCAGGCCGACGGACATATCCCCCTGGGCGAAGCTCACGCCGATGGCCATGCCCTCCGGCAGGTTGTGCAAGGCGATGGCGAACACGAACAGCCAGGCCCGGGAGCAGCGTTCGTGCCCCGGTCCGCAGGGACCGGCCTGCTCATGCTCGTGGGGCGTGAATTCGTCGAGGCCGAGCATCAGCAGCACGCCGAGGGCCATGCCAAGTACCACCACGCCGGCGCCGGGCAGCGCGCCGCCCAGGAGCCGTTCTCCGGCTCTGAGGCCCGGCAGCAGCAGGGAGAAAGCGCTCGCGGCGAGCATCATGCCGGCGGCGAAGCCGAGCATCATGTCTTCGACCTTCGGCGGAACCCGGCGCAGCACCAGGGCCGGGACGGCGCCCAGCGCGGTGGCAGCGAAGCCCGCCGCGCCGCCGATCGCCGCGTAGCCCACGTAGGCATTCCCCTCGCCGGCCACCAGCCGCGCGAGGCTTTGCAGGAACAGCCCCAGCACCGCCGCCATGGCGATCCCGAGGCCCGCAGCCGTGAATGGATGCGCACGCGCCTGCCTTCGGAGGGCGTCGTACCAGGTGGACTCCGGTGGCGTGGGCTGTGCGTCCATGCAAGTATCCTCAGGCATCAGTGTGCATCGGCGTTCCAGATCCATTCCTAACTAAATCTGTGCTGAACTGGATGGGAGGCCCGCCATGAAGCTCACCATCGCCCACAGCCCGGATTCCGACGACGCGTACATGATGGCGCCCCTGGCCCTGGGCTGGCTGGATCCTGAGGGTTTCGAGATCGAGTTCATCCGCAAGGACATCGAGCAGCTCAATGCCGAGGCCGTCGAAGGTCGCTACGATGTCACGGCCATCAGCTTCGGCGCCTATCCCGAACTGAAGGACCGCTACGACCTGCTGACGGCGGGCTCGAGCATCCAGGAGGGCACGGGCCCGCTGGTGGTGAGCCGCGTGCCCATGGATGTGGCGGCCTTGAGGGACCTCACCATCGCCATTCCCGGGCGGCGCACCAGCGCCTACCTGTCCATGCGGAAGTGGTGCGCCGAACATGGCTTCGAGCCCGCCGTCGAGCTGCTGCCCTTCGATCAGATCCTGCCGGCGGTGGCCGATGACCGCTTCCAGGCCGGCCTGCTCATCCACGAAAGCCAGCTCATGTACCGCGACGCGGGCCTGCGCCTGGTGGTGGATCTGGGCGCCTGGTGGAAGCATGCCTACGACCTGCCCCTGCCCATGGGCGGCAACGCCATCCGGAAGGACTTGCCCGAGGCTGTGAAGCTGCGCTTCGCCGGGCTCATGCGCCGGAGCGTCGAGCTGGCCCGGGCCCGCCACTGGGAAAGCGTGGACTACAGCCAATCCTTCGGCCGCGGCATGGACCGCGAGATGATCGGCCGCTACGTGAACGCCTGGGTGAACGATTTCACCGTGGATCCCGGCCCCCGGGGGCGCGAGGCCGTGGCGAGGCTGTTGGGGCTCGAACCCGTCTGGATACAGGGCTGAGACGGTCCGACCGCAAGGATCCACCGCGGAGACACGGGAGATCGCGGAGGAAAACACAGAGAGGAAATGGCCTGCCCGAGATCCGTTCCTTGCGCGAAAAAGCCCCGGACTTCCTGGGCTTTTTCGCGTCAGTTGTAGAAGAAGTACGGCGACCCGAAGGTGCCCGGCGTGATGGCGCTGTTCAGCCGCACCACGATATCGCCATCCGCCAGCACCAGGTCCGGGCGACCATCGCCATCCATGTCGCCGAAGGCCACGCCCAGGGGCCCCCAGGCGCCGGTGTAGTTCACGGCGGGGAGGAGGGCCCCGGCGACAATGCCGCCCTGGAGGAAGACGGAGGTGGCGCCGGGGTAGCCCGGCAGGCCCGCGCAGGCCACGGCCACATCCGGGCGGCCATCGCCATTCAGATCGCCCACGGCCAGGGCGGCGGCCCGGTAGTCGGTGGCGTAGTGGACCGGGGCGGCGAAGGTGCCGGGGGCGCCCTGGATCAGCACGCTCAGGCCCTGGGTGCCGGGGCTGAGGGCGGCACCCCAGTTGGCGGTGAGCAGGTCCAGCTTGCCGTCCCCGTCGAGATCCCCCGCCCTGATGGCCACGGGCTGCACGCCGGTGGTGTAGTCCGCGGCGGAGGCGAAGATGCCGGCCCCGGTCTGGAGCAGCACAGAGACCGTGTTGGCGGTGGTGGCTGCGGCGATATCGGCGCGGCCGTTGCCGTCGAGATCCGCCACGGTCACGGCCTGGGGATCGCCGCCCACGGCGTAGGCCACGGGCGGGTTGAAGGTGCCAGTGGCGGTCTGGGCGAAGACGAGCACGCTGTTGGCGCCGCTGGCGGCCACCACCACATCCATCAGGCCATCGCCGTTGAGATCCCCCACGGCCACGTCGAGGGGCGTGCGGCCAGGCGTGGCGAGCACCATGGCCGGCAGGAAGAACCCGGGCCGGGCGGGATCCGCCAGGCGGACGGTGACGGTCTGGTCATTGGCGTTGGCCACCACCAGATCCGGGCGCCCATCACCATTCACATCCGTGGCCACCAGGTTGGCTGGGCCGGTGCCCACGCCGAAGCGGGTGGGCATGACGAAGGCGCCTGCGGTGCTCTGGAGCCGGGTGGATACATAGCCTTGGGTGGCTACGCCCCCGATATCGGTGGAGACCATGCCGAGGATATCGGGCAGGCCGTTGGCATCAATATCCGCCACGGCGATGGCGTTCACCAGGTAGCCCGAGGAGGGGCCATAGACCGTGTCGGAGCCGGAGCAGCCGAGCAGGGCGAGGATTCCGAGCGGACCGAGGAACAGACTGGCGCGTGGACGCATGGGGGACTCCGGGAACCTGTGGCAACAAGGGTGGGAGATCAGGGGGGGTGGCGCAAGGGTGCAGGCATTGGACCCTGGAGAACTGCTGATGGTTTAGAGGATCAAACCTCTTCAGTCGTGACCGTCCAGGTGACCAGTTCCCGGGGCAGGAGGGCCGGCCAGTAGGCCACGATCTCCTGGGCCTTGGGCCGGCCCCCGGCAAATCCTGTGACGCCCGCCGGACCCGCCGTCACCAGGGGTGCGATCTCCCGGCCGAAGCGCTCGACTTTCTTCCGGTCGGGATCCTTCACGCTGAGGCGCAGCACGATCTCGGCCGGATCCGCCGGGGCGGGGGCGATGCCGGCGTGGACCGTGCTGGCGCCCAGGAACTCCGCATCCGTGTGTTCGTATTCAAAACCCGCGGCCTGGAGCCGCTTCCAGACGATATCGGCGCAAAGCCGGGCCTTTTCCAGGGCCCGGGGGCCGCAGAGGGTCAGCTGGCCCGTGGCCTTGTAGCCCCGGAGGTAGGCGCCGCTCACCTTCAGGAACGGGGTGCGGGGTTTGCCCGTGATGCCCGAGACGCGCACCCGGTCGGGACCGGCTGCTTCCAGGTGGATGCTGGTGAATTCCGCCACCACATCCGGCGTGATGTAGTTCTCCGGATCCCCCATCTCGTAGACCAGCTGCTCGCTCACCGTATCCACCGTGACCATGCCGCCGGTGCCCGCGTGCTTGGTGATGACGAAGGTGCCGTCTTCGGAGCATTCCGCGATGGGATAGCCGACCTTCCAGAGATCCGGCACCTCCCACCAGCGGCTGAAGTTGCCGCCGGTGGCCTGGGCGCCGCACTCGAGGATGTGGCCCGCGATGGTGCCCGCGGCGAGGCGATCCCAGTCCTCCGCGGCCCACTTGAACTCGTGGATGAGGGGCGCCAGGGTGAGGCCGGGATCCGTGCAGCGGCCCGTCAGCACGATGTCGGCACCGGTGTCCAGGGCCTCCACCATGGCCTGGGTCTGGAGGTAGACGTTGGCGCTGAGGATCTCCCGGGGCGCGTCGAACAGCCCTTCGCCCGTATCCATGTTGGCCAGCTCCAGGCCCTGGGCCTGGAATTCGGGCAGCCGCGCCAGCACATCGTCGCCGGTCACCGTGGCGATCTTCAGGCCCGTGACGCCCAGTTTCCTTGCCACCGCCAGGACCGCGGCGCGGCAGGCCTCCGGGTTCACGCCGCCCGCGTTGGCCACCACGCGGATGCCCTTGGCCTTGAGCTGGGGCAGCACGCGCTTCATGAGATCCACGAAGTCCGTGGCATAGCCCAGGTCCGGATCCTTCCGCCGCTGCTTCTGCATGATGGAAAGCGTCACTTCGGCCAGGTAGTCCAGCGTCAGGTAGTCAATGCCCCCGGCTTCCACAAGGCGCACGGGCGCGTCAATGCTGTCCCCCCAGAAACCCTGGCCATTGGCGATGCGGACGAGCTTGGACATGAAGACTCCAGAGGGCAGTGCTTCAGTCTAGTGCCATTCGCGAGGCCAGGGTTTCAGCCCGCGGGGCGCCTCACCACTAGGGGCATGGGGTCTGCGCCCGGTCCAGGAGATGGGCCACGCCCTGGGCGTAGTAGGCCAGCAGGGACGCCTTGTGCGCCGGCAGGAGCAGCCGTCCTCCTTCCAGCACGAGGATGCGCCGCAGCAGGAGGACCCGCAGCCCCACGTCGAAGGCCCGCTGGAAGGAGCCCCGCGGCAGGTAGAGGGGCAGGCCCCGCTCCTGGGCCCCGGCGAGCACCTCAAGCAGGTGGTCGCGCACCTGCGCCCGGCCCGGAGCCGGATCGTCCAGGCTCCGGTAGACCCAGGCCACGGCCGCCACGGGCGTGATGGGCACCTGCGCCCCCACGGCGCGCAGCAGGGAGTCCGCGAAGGCTTCGAGCAAGGGGCGTCTCGCCTCCCAGTCCAGGGTGCGGAGATCGGCCCCTGCGAGCACGGCCCGGGCGTGGATGGGCGGGCCGAAATTCGCCACGGCGTAGCCGAACCGGTGGAAGCGCCCGGTGGCCCCCCGCCAGACCAGGCCCAGCAGCCAGAGGGAGGTCCGGCGGACCAGCGCGATGGGGCTGCGCCGGGGCTTCCCGATGGATTCGCGGACCAGGTTGCTGTCCTCCACCACGCGGTCGTAGTTGATGCCCACGGGGATGAAGACGAGATCCTTCGCCCCGGCGCGGAGCATGTAGTCCAGGAGGCCGAGCTTGGGCGCCTGCAACCCTCCGTCCCGGCTGAGGCCGCCCTCGATGAAGATGCCCTGGGTGGTGCCCTGCGCCACCGCCCGCTGCACATAGCGCTCCAGCACGGCATGGTAGAGGGGATCGCGGAAGCGCCGCCGCACGAAGAAGGAGCCGAAACTACGGAATAGGCGTTCCAAAGGCCAGACCCGGGCCCATTCCCCCACGGCGTACGAAATGGACACGCGATTGGCCAGCAGGAAGGCCACCAGCAGGTAGTCGGCGTTGCTGCGGTGGTTCATCACGTAGACCACCGAAGCGTCCCGCGGGATGCGGTTCAGGGCCGCCTCCGCGCTGCGGCCGATGCGCACGCGGTAGCAGGTGCGCAGCAGCCAGCCCGCCAGCCGCTTGCCGAAGGTGTAGGTGGTGATCAGGTTGAAATTCGGAATGATCTCGTCGAGGTAGAGGCTGACGTCCGCCAGCAGGCTGGCCTCTTCCCGGCCCGTCTCGCCCGCCTGGGCCGTGATCCGCGCCCGCAGCTTCGGATCGTCCATCAGGTCCGCCTTCAGGCGCTGCTTCCGCGTGACCGTCACCGGATTCAGCCGGAACCCCAGCTCCCGGCGGGTGCGCAGGGCCACGCGCCAGGCCCAGCGGCGGAGGGCGCGCCGGGCCACCCTGCGCAGGAGGACCAACAGCACCACCCCCGCCGCCGCGAGGATCCACCACCAGAGCTTTGGAATCATGGGGGGAGTATGACCCGTTTGCGATCGGCTGTCAGATGGGTTTACTCGTACCGAAGTGCTTCGATGGGACGGGGCCCCATCCGCAAGGCGAAGCCGATCGGGAGGACACGCCGGGGGCGTGTCCGATCTGGGGGTTGTCGGCGGAGCCGCGGGATCCAGAGGCGCGCCGCTACTCGTAGCGGAGCGCCTCGATGGGATCCAGCTTGCTGGCCTTGGCGGCGGGATAGAGGCCGAAGACGAGGCCGATGGCCGCGGGAACCGCGAAGGCGCTGACGATGGCCCAGAGGGGCACGGAGCCCATGCTGCCGAGCAGGGCCTTGCCAAGGGCCGCGCCCAGCACGAAGCCCAGGCCCACACCGAGGGCGCCGCCCAGGATGCACAGGAAGGCCGCCTCGATGAGGAACTGCAGCATGATGTCGCGGCGCTTGGCGCCCACGGCCTTCCGGACGCCGATCTCGCGGGTGCGCTCGGTGACGCTCACCAGCATGATGTTCATGATGCCGATGCCGCCCACCAGCAGGGCGATGGAAACCATGCCGCCCGCCACGGCGGTGATGGTGCCTGTGATGCCGCTGACGATCCCGGTGATCTGCTTCGGGCTGAACACCCTGAAGCTGTTGGGCTGTTTGCCGCGCAGGCCCTTGATGCGGCGGAGGGCGTCCGTCAGCAGGTCGGCACCGTCGTCCGCCGATAGCCGTGGATCCACCCGGGCCTGGAAGAAGAGCTGCCGGCGCTGGGTCTCCGTCAGCTGGGAGATGCCCGTGCTGAGGGGGACCATGATCACGTCGTCGGGGTCGTTGCCGAGGGAGCCGCCCTGGGCCTCGAGGAGCCCGATGATCTCCAGGCTGAGGTTCTTGTTCACCACGAGGATGCGCCCGAGGGGATTCCCCTGGATGCCCAGCTTCTCCACGAGGCTGGGGCCAAGGATGGCCACCTTGCTGGCGAGGCGTAGATCCGAGGGCACGAAATTGCGGCCCGTGGTCAGGTTCACGCTGTTCAGATCAAGGTAGCTGTCGTCCGTCATCACCACGCGGGTGGTGGTGGTGCGCCCTCCGAGCTTCACTTCATAGCTGGTGAAGAACAGCGGTGTCAGGTGCGTGAGCTGGGGCATGTCCTTCGCGAGGGCGTGCATGTGGTCGAGGGTGAGGTCGCGGTCCTTGATCCGGGCGAATTCCTCCGGCGGCACATCCACGGGAAAGATGGGCCGGACGAAGAGGGTCTGGCTTCCGGCCTTCTCCACCTGCTTGAGCACACTCGTCTTCAGCCCTTGCACGAGGCTCACCACCACGATCACCGCCGCCACGCCGATGATGATGCCCAGCGCGGTGAGCGCCGAGCGGAGCTTGTTCGCCTTCAGGGCCCGGATGGCGGCGGAAAGAGGTTCGCGGATGTCCATTACTTCTTCGATTCCTTGACCTTCGCCAAGTCGCTATCGGACCGGGCGCGCAGCTTCACGGCGGCCTTGTCCTTGAGATCCTTCAGCTTCCGGAGGGGGCCGGTGATGACCTTGTCGCTCTCAACCAGGCCTTCCTTCAGCTCGAAGAACTGGGTGTTGGCGATGCCCACCTGAACGAGGCGTTCGATGGCCTTGCCATCCTTGAACAGCATGACGATGTTGCGGCTGGTGGGTGCCAGCAGGCCCTGTTTCTGGGCCTCCTCCTGGCTGCCTTCCCGCTCCAGCACCGCCTGCAGGGGCACCCGCAGCACGCCCTTGGCCACCTGGGTGAGGATGACGGCCCGCGCGCTCATGCCTGGCCGCAGGTTGTCCAGATCCGCCCGCTGGCCTGAGAGCAGGACCTTCACCTTGTAGAGATTGGCATCGGTGCCCGTCTTTTCGGTGCCCGTGGCCACCTCGATGACGGAACCCTGGAAGATCTTGCCTGGCAGTGATTCCACCGTCACCTGGGCGGTCTGGCCCACCCTGGTGCGCACCACCTCGCTTTCATTGACCTTGATCTCCGCCTGCATCTCGCTCATGTCGGAAATGATCATGAGCGTCGCGCCCGGCAGGTTGCTCATGCCGGGGATGGCGGTCTCGCCCTTCTCCGCCTTCAGGCTGGTGACCTTCCCTTGGATGGGCGCGCGGAGGGTGGCCTTCGACAACCCGTCCCGCATGGCCTTCAGATTGGCCTCGCTCTGGGCCACATTGGCCCGGGCGGCGCTGAAGGACAGCACGGCGCTTTCCTTGACGAGCTTCTGCTGGCGGAAGTCCTCGTCGGACATGAGTCCCTGCTGCCGGAGGGACTCGTAGCGGGGGAAGCTGTCCACGCTGCGCTTCATGGATGCCTCCAGGCGGGAGGCATCCTGACGGACCGCGTCGAGGGCGCCCTGGGCCTGGGCCAGGGACTGCCGGAGGCGCTCCTGGTCAATGGTGACGAGCAGATCGCCCGCCTTCACATCCTGGCCGTCCTTCACGTGGATGGCCTTGATCTCGCCCGCCACGGAGGTGCCGATGTTGATCTGGGTCTTGGCGCGGACCTCGCCGCTGGCGCTGATGGTTTCGCGGATGTCCCCGCGTCCCACCGCATCCCAGGAAAAGGCGCTGTCCTCATCCTTGGCGCCGCCGAAGGCGATGCCGAGGAGGATCAGGGCCAGGAGGGCGGCCCCGCCGCCGATGAAGAGCTTGGTGTTCCGGGAGGCCATCTACTTCGCTCCAAGCAGACGGAATCCGATGCCGAAAGCCATGGGCAGCAGCACGCAGATGAGCGCTCCGGCGGTCTTCATGCGCACCAGGTGGCGAAGGGCCAGGTAGGTCAGCACAGCCTCCGCCAGGTAGAAAAGATCCATCGCGTAGAAGAGGGCCTGGAGTTTCAGGCTTTCCACATGCAGGAAATAGCCCAGGGAGGTGGGCGTGATCTTGTCGGGCGTGAGGCCGCCGATGGGGCGCACCAGGCAGATCACGGCCATCAGCAGCAGGTGCGGCAGCTTCACCAGACCGGGAACCACCGCGGCGCTGAGGGCCTGGGGATAGCTGGGGGCCGTGTCCTCGGGCAGGGCCTTGCCGATCAGCCAGTAGAACAGCGCCACCAGGGCCATCACCGCAGGGGTTCCGAACAGCGCACTGAGGATGCCGAGGGGCAGGATGAACTTCTTCTGCATCTCGATGATCGTGTCTATCTGGGACGACTGGATCCCGGGATTCCGTTCCAGCATGGGGCGGATCATCTCCTCCACATCCACCTTCAGGCCCCAGATCACGGTGATGACGAGGGCGCCGGCGATGAGCACGCCCAGGGCCCAGCCCCAGCTGGGGGCCTTGTTCAGCCGCTGGAACAGCTCCACGGGGCTGGTGAACACCCCGGTGATCTGATCCATCAGGCCGGGTGCCTGGGGTTTCGGGCCTTCCGGCTGATCGCCATAGAGGGAGGTGGGTTGGTCGCTCATGGGGGGACTCCGATGCATTCACGATAGAGAGGGTCAAAGCCATTGTTACAGGGTGCCGCCGCGCGGGGGGGTTCTGCCGAGTGCCGGGGCCCTCGCCCCCGGGGATGGCCCCTGACGGTTCGTCAAGGAATCATTGAGAATCCTGACAACCGTGCCCGACAGGACTAGGAGCCTGTCCAAGTATTCGAGCGCCCCGCGATGGGTCCAGGCGGGATGCAGCGCAAGGAAGGGCCCGCAGGGCAACGTGGTTCGTTGTTCAAGGGCTCTGACGCCGCGGGGCGCCCGCCTGGACCCATCCCGGAGGG
>JAUXSE010000035.1 GCA_030681515.1 Geothrix sp.
CCCTCCGGGATGGGTCCAGGCGGGCGCCCCGCGGCGTCAGAGCCCTTGAACAACGAACCACGTTGCCCTGCGGGCCCTTCCTTGCGCTGCATCCCGCCTGGACCCATCGCGGGGCGCTCGAATACTTGGACAGGCTCCTAGCCTTCCAGATCCTTCACCAGCTGCGCGCCGCCCAGCTGCCGCATCTGATTGAGGATCCAGGCCTGCCGGCCGCGGATGTACTCGCTGGGGGCGGCCACGCGGAACTTGCGGGGGTTGGGCAGCACCGCCGCCAGCAGGGCGGCCTCGGAGGGCGTCATCCGCTTGGCGGGCTTGCCGAAGTAGGTGCGGGCCGCGGCCTCGGCGCCGTAGACGCCATCGCCGAACTCCACGATGTTCAGGTAGACCTCGAGAATCCGCTGCTTCGACCAGCCCACCTCGATGAGCAGCGTGAACCAGGCCTCCAGGCCCTTCCGCATCCAGGAGCGGCTGTTCCACAGGAAGAGGTTCTTCGCGGTCTGCTGCGATACCGTGGATGCGCCCCGTTTGCGGCGGCTGTGCTCATTGTGCTGGACCGCCTTTTCGATGGCCTGCCAGTCGAAGCCGAAGTGATCCGGGAAAGTCTGGTCCTCCGCCGCGATCACCGCCACGCCCAGGCTGGGCGAGATCTCCTCCAGGGGCACCCACCGATGGCGTGAGGCATACGGCTTGCCGCTGGACCAGGACTCGATGCGCCGCTGCACCATCAGCCCCGACACCGGCACCGGCACGAACCGGAAGACCAGCACCAGAAGGATATTCAAGCCCAGGAACAGGCCCACCGCCCAGCCCAGGGCCACCAGAACCCGCCGCATCCATCCACGCTTCTTTGCCATCCCCCCAGTCTGCCATCCCTTCGCACCCGGAATCGCCAGCGGCGATTCCGGGCATGAAAATGAACCGGGGAGGACCGCCGCCATGGCATCCTCCCGGTTGGAGGCCGGCATGAGCGAGCAACTGAGTGGACCCGAACTGGTGGCCCTGGTGCAGCGGGTGTTCCAGCCCCAGCCAGGCGAGCGTGCGATGGCCATCCTGGTGGATCTGCCGGATGCCCGGGTGCCGGACGATGCGAACTGGGCCGCCCGCCGCGATATCGCCGCCGCCTGGGCCGCGGAGCTGGTGGCGCACCGCGCCGAGCTGGGTCTGGACACGCACCTGGTGGTCTATCCCAATGTCCACACCAACAACGGCGACCTGCCGGAGCGGGCCTGGCTCCACGCGGGCGGCCCCCTGCCCTCGTCGGAATCCCTGGATCCCGCGGCCTCCATCACCTTTGCGGAGATCTACGCCACGCACCCCATCCTCATCGCGCTCACCAAGTTCTCGGCCACGGCGCCGCTGAAGCTGGCGGCGAAGAAACACCCCATCCGCGCCGCCACCATGCCGGGCTTCCGGGCCGACATGATCCCCGCCCTGCGCCTGGACTACACCGAGGTGAACCGCCGCGTGGAGATCCTGAAGGATCTGCTGGACCGGGCCGAGGGCGCGGACTTCCGCTTCGACACGCCCAGCGGCCCCTGCGACCTGCATCTGGACCTGCGCCACCGCACGGGCCACGCGTCCGGCGGCCTGCTGCCCAAGCCCGGCGTGGCGGGCAATCTGCCCTCGGGCGAAGCCTACATCGTGCCCTACGAGGGCGAGATCGCGGGCGATCCCAGCCGCACGAGCGGCGTGATGCCCGTGCAGTTCGGCGCCGAGATCGTGCGCTACCGCATCGCGCAGAACAAGGCGCTGGAAGTCCTCAGCGAGGGCCCCAAGTCCCGCGAAGAAGCGGCGCTGCTGGCCAGGGAACCCGCCTACGGCAACATCGCCGAGCTGGGCCTGGGCGTGCTGGCGGCCTTCGGCGTGAAGCCCATCGGCGAGATCCTCCTGGACGAAAAGCTGGGCCTCCACCTCGCCTTCGGCCGCAGCGACCACTTCGGCGGCCAGGTGGGCCCCAGGGACTTCAGCGGCCCCGAAGCCGTCATCCACATAGATCGCGTCTACGTCCCCGAAACCCAGCCCGATGTGAAAGTGGCGAGCGTGGATCTGACCCTGGCCGACGGCAGCACCGTGGCGCTCATGCGCGATGGGGAGTATGCGGTGGGGTTTTGAGTCGGCCCCGGATTCGAGCGGCTTACCGGTTCTATAGGCGAGCCAGATAATCAGCGGGCGAAACCACGATGACGCCCCCCCTTCCCGGCTCCGGAAAGTGTTTGAGGTTGCCCGTGACCAGCCAGGCGCCCGCAGCCTGCGCGAGGGACAGGAAGGGCCCCTCCTTGGGATCAGGGATGGGGAGCGTCCACGGGTCCGGATCCTGAAGCTGGAGGCACTCCTCGATCAGGAAATCCAGCCAGTGGGGCGGGAACCCGTAGCGGCGGAACTTGTCCCGGTTCATGACCTCCCGGTACTCCCGGACGATGCGGGGACAGCCCACCATCTGCACCTGCCCATCCAGGGCCCAATCCATGACGATGCGGGCCGGCACGCTCCCGGGCTTGATGCCAGCGGAGACGATGACATTGGTATCGAGGACGACCAGCCTCATCCGGCCTTCCGTCGGCCTCGGGCGATTCGGGCGTGGTCCACTTCGCGCTGGATCTCTTCGTCACTCATCTGACTCAGACCGGATGCTTCCGCCACCCGCCAACTCTCCCGAAGGCTCGCCTTGGCCATGGCCCGGCGAAGCTCCCGATCCTCCAGCGCCACATCCCCGAGCACAGGCACCAGGAAGTAGGCCGGGCCCTGCTGGCCAGACAGGAGAATGGTTTCCCCCTTGGGCACAGCCTCAAGGGCCTTCGCCCCCAGAGTTCGAAACGCTCGCAGCGACACATGGCGCATGGGACCCTCCCAAGCAAGTGTAGCCGTTTTGGCTACGCCAACTGAAATATCGTGGTGAATCTTTTTCAGTGCGAGCGGCTTACCGCTTCGGATAAGCCGGCACCGGCGGGAATACCGGCGTGGGATTGTCCCGAAGCTGCTTCATCAGGGTTTCGATGCCCACTTCGAGCTGGCGGTCGTGGCCCTGCAGGAGACTGGCGGGGTCGTTTTCGACGGTGAGGTCGGGGTCGGCGCCGTGGTTCTCCACCCACCACTTGCCTTCGCGGCCGTAGAAGCCGTTGTTGCTCTGCTCCACGGTGCCGCCGTCCAGGGTGAACTGGGTGTTGATGATGCCCACCAGACCGCCCCAGCTGGGCACGCCCACGATGGTGCCGAGGTTGCGCGCCTTCGCGTGCATGAGGAAGGCCTCGCCATCGCTGCCGTTCTGTTCGTTGCTGAGGAAGACATAGCGGCCGTCCGAGGCCGTGTTGGGGTAGCGGAAGGGGGCCATGCCGCGCATGACGTTGAAGCCCACCTGCTTGCGCTCCAGCTTGTCAATCATGAAGTACTCGGTCCAGCCGCCGCCGTTGCCGCGCACGTCAATGACGAGGCCCTTCTTGTACCGGAAGGCGCGCCAGTACTTGTCGAACTGGCCGATGTTCTGATCATTCATGGCGGTGATGTGCATGTAGCCCAGCTGGCCCTTCGAGGCCCTGTCCACGGCGGCGATGTTGCCGGCGATCCAGCGCTCGTAGCGCAGGGTCGAGTCGCTGGTGACGGGTTCGACTTCGAGGGTGCGGGCCCCTTCCATCGTGGGCCTGCTGTTCACCGTGAGGATCACCTTCTGGCCCTTGATGACCTGGAGCCTGGAGGCAAGGGCTTCGGGGGCCCGCAGGGACTTGCCATCAATGGCCAGCAGATACTCGCCCTCCTTCACCCTGGGCGCGGGATCCGCCAGAGGTGCCTTGAGGTTTCGGGCGTAGGCCGTGGGGCCGTAGATCTTGGCGAAGCGGTAGACACCCTTTTCGGCGGTAAAGTCGGCGCCCAGGAATCCCGGGTAGACCAGCGTCGGCAGGGGTCCGCCAGGTCCCACATCGCCACCGCTCACGTAGGTGTGGCTGACGTTCAGCTCGCCCACCATCTGGCTCAGCAGCCAGTTCAGCTCCTGCCGGGAGTTCAGCTCCGGCAGCCAGGCGCGGAACTTGGCGCCGATGGCGGCCCAGTCGTTGCCGTTCATGTCCTGGTCGTAGAAGAAGTCCCGGTACCAGCGCCAAGTGTCCTCGAAGATCTGCTTCCACTCGGCCCGGGGGTCGGCGGTCATGGACATCCGCTCCAGGTCCAGCTTCTCGGGCAGAGCCTTGGTGGTGAACAGGGCCGCGGCCTCGCCCACATGGTAGTTGGCAGCCTTGCGGATCAGCACCCGCTTGCCTTCGGCGTCGAAGGTCCAGTCGCTCACCGTGCCCGTCAGCACCAGTTCCTGGTCCTTCTTGGCGGCGGGGTCATAGAGGTGCAGCTTCCACTTGTCGCCGCCCCGCGAGGTGTAGAGTTCCTCCACCACGCCGTCATCCCAGGCCTCGACCTCGTCCCAGCCCACCAGGCCCTTGCCGGCCTTCAGGTGGAAAAGGTTGCCGGCCTTCACGGGCAGGGGCGCGATGCGCTCCGGCAGGCCAGCCACGTCCACGCGGAAGGCGCTGGTGGCGGACGAAGGGGATGGCGCCTTGTCCTCCCCCGCCTTCAGTTTCACGGACATCACCTGCACCGGCGCGGACTGGATGTGGTTGTCCTGGCTGGGGTCGAGCTTCGTGTGGAAGTTGCTGTAGCTGAGGAAATACAGGGTGCTGCCATCCATGTCGAAGCGCGGGTTCAGGCAATCATAGAAGCCGTCCGTCAGCGCGACTTTCTGCTTCGTGGCGAGGTTGTAGAGGTGGATGCGGCTGTTGCGATTGGGCTCGACGAAGCTGTAGGCGATCCACTGGGAATCCGGCGCCCAGGCGTAGTCGCTGACTTCCCAGGTGAACTGGTCGTTCTTCAACTCATGGGAGGCGTCCACCTGGGTGAGCTTCCGGGTGGCCACGTCCATCACGTAGATGACGAAGCTCTTGTCGCCGAACAGGATCTTCGTGCCATCCGGGCTCCATTCCAGGCGGTAGAGGGCGGTCTTCAGGCCCGTGGATACGCGTTCCGGCACACCGTCCACGGCCTGCACGTAGAGATCGTAATCCCCGCTGGCATCGCTGAAGTAGGCCACCCGCTTGCCGTCCGGCGACAGGCGCGGCATGCGCTCGCGCACACCCGGTGTCTTGGTGAGGTTCTGGGCGGGCTTCGCGGCGTCCGTGGGCAGGAGGAACACGTCGCCCCGGGCCTCGAACACGGCGGTGCCGCCCACCAGGCTCATGGCCTGGATCCAGTCCTTGGGATTCAGGGGCCGCGGCGCGGCCTTCCAGCCGTCGCTGCTGGTGGTGACCGCCACGGGGCGCACGGCCCTGGTGGCGAGATCCAGCGCCTGCAGGTGGCCGCCCTGCACGAAGACCACGGTGCGGCCATCGGTGCTGGGCTGCTGCACGTCGAAGTCCTGGAGGTCCGTCAGCGGCTCCACGGCCTTGGTGGCGGGGTCCACCGCATAGAGATTGGTGATGCCATTGGCGCCGCGATCGGACTCGAAGATCACCTTCCCGTTGGCCCAGATGGGGGCGCCGTTGCGGCCCACGTAGTCCGTGAGTTTTTCAAAGCGCTGGGTCTTGAGGTCCGCCAGCCACAGATCCTGGTGGCGGCCGCCCTTGTAGCGCTTCCAGTAGTACTCCACCACGCCCTTGGTGCTGTAGGCCAGGCGCTGGCCGTCCGGCGACACCGTGCCCTGCACGCCCCGCGGCACCGGCAGGGTCTCGGGCTCATGGCCGTCCAGATCCACCGTGAAGAGCCGCTCGACGGGCCGGAAATCCTGATCGGAGACGGTCTTGAAGACGATCCTGCGGCTGTCCGGCATCCAGCCCTGCACCGTGGCCGCGCCCGACCAGGTGAGGCGCTTCGGCGTGCCGCCCGCCGCCGGCATCACATAGGCCTGGATGCCGCCGTCGTACTGGGCGCTGAAGGCGATCCACTGGCCATCGGGACTGAACCGCGCCGCGGTCTCCTGGCCGGGATGGGTCGTGAGCCGCCGGGCGGGACCACCCTTCAGCGAACCCAGCCAGAGGTCATCCTCCCAGGTGAACACCACGCGATCGCCGTGCACATCCGGCGAACTGACGAAGCGGGGGGCGCGGTCCTGGGCCATGAGGGCACAGGCGGCGAACAGCACAGCGGAAACGCGGAAACGCAGCATCAAAGACTCCGGGAACGGGTGCAACATCCTACCTCGTTTAACGATGAATGGGAGGAACCGCGAAAGACGCGAAAGGGCGCGAAAAGACCGGAAATCCAGAGAACCTAAAACAGCTTTCCCACCAGCGCCGCCAGGGCGGTTTCGGTGCGGAGGATGCGCGGGCCCAGGTCCAGGGGCTTCAGGCCGGCCTTCAACAGGCTTTGCACCTCGGCCTCGATCCAGCCGCCCTCGGGGCCGATGGCCAGGGTGACGGGGGCCGCCAGGGCCTTCGGCGCCGGTTCGCCCGTTCCGGGATGAGCCATCAGGCCCGTGCCGCCGGCCAGCAACTCCGGCAGCTCATCCTCCACGAAGGGCCGGAAGAGCCGCGCCAGGCGCAGCTCCGGCAGCACCGTGTCCTTCGCCTGCTCCAGGCCCAGGAGCATCTGCCCGTGCAGGTTTTCATCCTTCATTTTCGGGCTGGCCCAGTAGGCCTTTTCCACCTTCCAGGCGTTCAGCAGCACGATGCGCGCGACGCCCAGACTGGTGGCGGCGGCCACCATGCGGTTCAACACCACGGGCCGCGGTACGGCGAGGACGAGGGTGAGCGGCAGCTTGGGGGGCGGTTCCTGGTCCAGCCCCAGCGCCAGTTCCAATGCTTCGGCGTCCAGGCGCAGCACCCTGCCCCGGCCCATCTTCCCACCCAGCAGGCCCACGGCCAGCTCATCGCCCACGACCACCCGGTGCACCGCGCGCACATGGGCGAGGCGGCGGCCGGTGAGGTGGGCGTGGTCGCGGGCCACGAGATCCTCCGGGAGGAGCAGCACCAGGTTCATGGCAGCTACTTACCCCCGGCCTTCGGAGTCGGCTTCGGTTTCGGCTGAGCCTTGGCCTTCGCCCGGGCGGCCACGGCGATGGCCTCGGCCATCCACACCGCCAGCCGATCTGGATCCTCCAGCACTTCCTCGGGCAGTTGGTAATACCCCATGGGCTTGGCGGGATCACCGAAGGGCAGGAAGGGGCCCATGCCCGCCGCCTCAAAATCCGGACGGTTGCTGTCATCCACCTTGAAGTAGAGCGTGTCTTCCGCCACCAGGGCGAAGGCGCGGCCGTCCACGAAGATGCATAGGCCCCCGAACATGGGGCGGGTGGTGATGGGGCGGATCTGCCCCATCTGTTCCAGGAGGTATGTGCGGAAGCTCACTGAGACGGCCATGGTGACCATGCTACCTTCCCCAGGACGCGCCGGTGCCATCGGCCTTTTTGACAGGATCCAACCATGCGGATCAACACCCTCGACGACCTGCTCCGCGCCGTGAAGGACCGCCCCCGCAAGCGGCTGGTGGTGGCCTGGGCCAACGATCCCCACACGCTGGAGGCCGTGAATGCCGCCGTGGAGGCGGGCCTGGTGGAGGCCATCCTCGTGGGCGACGGGCCCCTCATGGTGAAGGTCTGCCAGGAGCACGGCCTGCCGGAGGAGCGCTTCCGCATGATCCATGCCGCCACGGATACCGAGGCCGCCGCCATGGCCGTGGCCCTGGTCCGCTCTGGCGAAGCCGACATCCTGATGAAGGGGCTGCTCGGCACGGACAAGTACATGAAGGCCATCCTGAACAAGGAGCAGGGCCTGCTCGATCCCGGAGCGATCCTCAGCCATGTGTCCGTGATGGAGCACCCCGGCCATCCCAGGCTCATGATCGTGGGCGATGTGGCGGTAATTCCCGAGCCCGAGCTCAAGGAGAAGCTGGCCATCCTCGGCTACCTGGTGAAGACGGCCCATGCCCTGGGCATCGAGCTGCCCAAAGTGGCGGTGCTGGCGGCCTCGGAGCAGGTTCAGCCGAAACTGAGGTCCAGCGTTGAGGCGGCCCTGCTCTCGAAGATGGCGGACCGCGGCCAGATCAAGGGCGCCCTGGTGGACGGGCCCATGGCTTTGGATGGGGCACTGGACCCCGAATCCGCCCGCATCAAGGGCCTGGTGGGCCCCGTGGCTGGCGATGCCGATTGCCTGCTCTTCCCCAACATCGAAGCCGGCAACGTGTTCTACAAGGCCGGCACCAAACTCGGCGGCGCCGAGATCGCCGCCCTCGTCATGGGCGCCCGCGTCCCCTGCGTCCTCAGCAGCCGCGGCGACAGCGCCAAGACCAAGCTCAGTTCCATCGCGCTGGCGGCGCTGCTGGCCTAGGAGGGCGGATAATCCTTCGCGGCTTCCCGCCCGGACAACACGCGCAGGACGCCCTTGGCGAGGGCGGCCATTTCGTTTTCGCCGGGATAGACCTGGACGCCACAGCCCAGGGCCGTGGTGAGGCGGCGCAGTTCGCCCACCAGCCGGGAAGACCGGGCCATGCCCCCGGTCAGCAGAATGGCGTCAATGGGCTCGCCGTCGAAGGCGGGCGCCAGGGCCGTGATGGCCTTGGCGGTCTGGTAGGCCAGCGCGTCGTAGACCAGCTTGGCCTCGGCGTCCCCGGCGTCCACGCGGCGCTCCACTTCGCGCATGTCGGCGGTGCCCAGCAGGTCCATGAGGCCGCCCCGGCCCTTGTTCAGGAGTTTCAGCTCGGCCTTGGTGTACTTGCCGGAGAAGCAGAGATCAATGAGCTGGCCCACCGGCAGGGTGCCCGTGCGCTGGGGCGAGAAGGGCCCTTCCCCGTCGAGGCCGTTGTTCACGTCAATGTAGCGGCCCCGGCGGTGGGCGCCCACGGTGATGCCGCCCCCCAGGTGGGCCACGATGACATTGACCCGCTCGTAGAAGGTTTCGTGCTCCTCGGCGTAGCGCCGGGCCGTGGCGATCTGGTTCAGGGCATGGCTGATGACCCGGCGGGGCAGTTCTTTCAGGCCCGTGACCTTCACCTTGGGATCGGCCTCGTCCACCACCACGGGATCCACGATGTAGGCGGGCTTGCCGGTGCCCGCCAGCAGCTCCGAGGCGATGAGGGCGCCGAGATTCGAGGCGTGCTCGCCGCGCTGCCCCGCCTTCAGATCGTCCAGCATGGCGGCGCCCACGTTCCAGGTGCCGTGGGGGATAGGCCGCAGCAGGCCGCCGCGTCCGGCCACGGCGTCGAGGTCGTCCAGGGAGAGGCCCTTGCCGGCGAGGAAGCGCAGCACGGCCTCCTTCCGGAAGGCGAACTGCCCGGTGATGGGCGTGCCGTCGAAGGCCTTCAGATCCTCGGCGGAATGCTGGATCTCCTCGGTGAAGCGTTCTTCATCACCCTCGAAGACCGAGGTCTTGGTGGAGGTGGATCCGGGGTTCAGCACCAGCACGCGGTGGCGGTGGAAGAAGGTGTCCTTGGGCGTGCGCCTCCATTCGCCGTAGTGGTGCAGGCGCATGACGGAAGCCTTCACCGCCAGACGGATATCCTCGGGCGTGCAGTCCATGGGCAGGTCCACGCCCTGGAACCAGAGGCCGAACATCACGGGGAACTTCTTCGCCTCGGGAAAGCGGGTGGCGTAGAGGTGGTAGAGCAGGTTCCCCATGTCCAGGTTGGGGCACACGATGACATTGGGACCGCCCTCCCAGGGCAGGCCATCCGCGTGGTAGAGGTCGGCGGAGCGGCGCGAAAGCGCCACGCTCACCTTCACCTCGCCCCGGATGTGGATGCTGCGGTAGCGCTCCGCATGGGCGATGCGCTCGGCCAGGATGCCGGGCACCAGATCGGCGGCCTGCCGCACCAGCTCCGGCGAAGGCCCCTCGTCGCTGCCGCGGTTCGAGTACGAGACCATGGCGCAGCGGATCTCGGGCAGCACGTCCTCGGGGATGAGATCCCGGGCCACGGCGCAGGTGCCCACGGCCACTTCCGCCAGGATGCGCGGGTTCATGGTGGCGTTCACACCCACATCGCCGAACACCACGATGTTGTGGGGGTAGACATCGTCCGGATGCG
The DNA here is from genome assembly GCA_030681515.1 of Geothrix sp. GTDB lineage: Bacteria > Acidobacteriota > Holophagae > Holophagales > Holophagaceae > Geothrix. The sequence goes on from JAUXSE010000035.1 coordinate 9,988, forward strand.
AATCCGGCAGCACGAACACGCCCGCCTCGCAGCTGACGCTGCGCTGGGCCAGCAGATCCACCATGGGGCGGAAGAAGGCCTTGGGCTCGTGGATGGCGCCGCCCACCACCATGTCGGCGTGGCCCTGTTTCACCGCCCAGATGCCGAAGAGGCAAGGCTCGGACACCATCCCGCGGGCCTCCGCCAGAGCCACCACCCGCCCTTGGCTGCGTCCGTGCTCCACACAGGCCGCGGCGAACGTCTCCACCAGGTCGGGCCGGGAGGCCGGGGACACGAAGGCGCTTTCGGACAGGGTGTAGGCCACCCGGTCGGCCCCCAGGTGAGCCAGCTCCCGTTCCGCCACCGCGCGAACCTCAGGCTCGGGGGCCAGGAACACGGGACGGATGAAGCGGCCCAGGAAGCAGGCGGCTTCGAGGGTGCGGGGATCCAGGGCCTCCGGGAACACCACCGTGGGGCGGTTCCGGGGCACGGCCAGCAGACGGCTGTCGAGGGAGGCTTCGATGTCAAACATTGGGGCTCCAGGGCCTTCTATCCAAGTCTAGCAGGGGGCCGGGCGGCGCCCGGGCCACGGTGGTCACATCCCGGATCAGCGATCTGCCCTCCTCGCTTATCTGGATAGGCTCCGGGCCGATTCCACCCAGACCACCTCACAGGAACCATCCCCGGTATCCGCCCGCGACACGCTGCTGGCCCAGTGCCAGCCGTCCTTCCCGTCGGCCCGCACCAGCTGTCCGCGCAACTCGACGATCTCCCCGGGCCGCACCGACCGCAGGCGGTTCGCCACGGCCTCGGTGGCCGGGATCATGTGCATGTTCGCGCTGTGGCTGATGACCTCGGATTCGGAAAGGGGCATCCGCGCGGCGCTCCAGAAGTACCAGCGATCCCGCTGCTGGATGGAGAAGGCTTCGAGGATCCGCGAATCGGACATGGGCCCCCAGCCCAGTGCGAAATCCAGCGAGGACAGCTCCGATGCCCGGTCGAAGCGGTAGCGTTCAATACTCAGCACCCGCGCCCGGATTTCGAAATGGGCGAGGGGCGTGATCCGGTGGTTCCGGAAGGTCCACGGCGCCCGGGATTCCGGAGCAGCCTGGACGGGATCCCCGGGCGCGAGGATGCCGGCGGACTGATGGACAGGGCGTCCCTGCCACCACCAGAAGCCCATCAGGAGCGCCACCAGCCCGGCGGTCAGCAGGCCCCAGCGCTCGCGGATCCAGTCCCTGAAATCGTCCATCCAGCCAGCATAGCCGCTCAGGGGTCCAGGCCCTTCCTCCCTCCAGAAGTGGCCTGCGGCCACTTCTGGAGCCATGCGAACATGAAGGCATGGAACGAATCCTGGACGACCTCCTCGAAGCCTGCCGCCGTCTCCACGCGGGCGGGCTGCTGGCGGCCTCGGACGGAAATTTATCCGTGCGCCTGCCGGATGGCCGCATCGCGATGACGCCCAGTGGCGTGCCCAAGGCGAAGGTGAAGGTGGAGGATCTGGCCTATCTGGCGCTGGATGGAACCATCCTTTCGGGCCGCCCCAGCAGCGAGCGGGCCATGCACCTGGCCATCTACCGCGCCGTGCCCGAAGCCCAGGCCATCGTCCACGCCCATCCCCCCACGGCCATCGCGTGGTCCCTGGCCCGGCCTGAATTGAAGGAGCTGCCTTCGGACGGCCTGCCCGAAGTCATCCTCGCCGCGGGTCGCATTCCCATCGTGCCCATGGCCCTGCCCGGCACCGAGGCCATGGGCACGAACCTGCTGCCCTTCCTGCCGGGACACCGCCTCATGATCCTGGCCCGCCACGGCGGGCTCTGCTGGGGCGAACACATGGACGAAGCCGTGGGCGGCATGGAGCGCCTGGAACAGGTCGCTGAGATCCTTTGGAAGGCCGAAACCCTGGGCGGCGCGAAGCCACTAGCGGCCTCTGTTCTTGAGGAATTGCGGGCACTCCGAGCCAGAATCGGACCCAAGATTATTTAATTTGAAACCGCAGATGACGCAGATTTCGCAGATGAAAAGCAGAATGCTCGTTAGTCCCATCTGCGCCATCTGCGTCATCTGCGGTTAGAAAGCAAAGGTTTTCCATGAACCCCTTCAACTCCCTCGGTCTCCGTCACGATGGCCGCACGCTCTGGGTGCTGGACCAGACCCAGCTCCCGGATGCTGAGGTCTGGCTGGATGGCAGCGATCCGGACGCCATGATCGCCCTCATCCAGCGGCTGGCCGTGCGCGGCGCGCCCCTCATCGGCGTGGCGGCGGCGGCGAGCCTGGCCACCTTCGCCCATCGCGGGGCCTCTGCCTCCGAATATGCCGCCGCCTGCGCGGCCCTGCGTGCGGCCCGGCCCACGGCCGTGAACCTCATGTGGGCCATGGACCGCATGAAGGGCGCCGCCGATCCCGTTCGCGAGGCCCAGGCCATCTTCGAGGAGGATGTGCGGCTGTGCGAGGGCATGGCGCAGCACGGAGCGGCCCTCATCCAGGACGGCGAGGGCCTGCTCACCCACTGCAACACCGGCGGCCTCGCCACCGCGGGCATCGGCACGGCCCTGGGCGTCATCCGCCGCGCCCACGAACAGGGCAAGCGCATCCATGTGTACGCGGACGAGACGCGCCCCCTGCTCCAGGGCGGCCGCCTCACGACCTGGGAACTGGAGAAGATGGGCATCCCGGCCACGCTCATCACCGACAGCATGGCGGCCCTGCTGCTGCGTGACGGCAAGGTGCAGCGCGTGCTGGTGGGCTCGGATCGCGTGGCCGCCAACGGCGACTTCGCCAACAAGGTGGGCACCTACGGACTGGCCGTGCAGGCCCGCTTCCATGGCGTGCCCTTCCATCCCGTGGCGCCCATTTCCACCGTGGACCTGGCCTGCCCCACCGGCGCGGCCATCCCCATCGAGGAGCGCGATCCCGCCGAGGTGCGCGGCTACGGCCAGCTGCGCTGGGCCCCGCTCGCCATCCCCGCCTGGAACCCCAGCTTCGACATCACCCCCGTGGACCTCCTCACCAGCCTCGTGCTGGACCGCGGCGTCTTCAGTGCCGCAGAGCTTCAGTCCGGCGTGTTGGCGAAGGTGTGCGGATAACCCCGGGTTGAGTTCGCGTGGCTACTTGCGGTCGATTTCGATGCTTCCCTTGGTACCGCTGTTGGAAACGGCGGTCATGATGCCCACTCCAATCAGGATGACGACACCGATCACCGTCCAGGTCGCACCGATGGTTTCCAAAATGCCCAGCTTCCAGAGGGCGGCCAGAACCCCACCGATGAGTACGATGAAACCGATGAAATAGGTTCCAGTCCATTTCACGACGGGCCTCCTTGGGATCACAAACCAGGGCCACCGGACCTCGGTGACAAGGTGAGTGAGCAGGTTCTGGGCCATGTAATTAACTATAATTATTTTATTAATTACATATTAATCATTCAACACCCACTCGGCCGCATTCAATCAAGTTGAGCTACCCATGCCTTCAATTCGAAGGGCAGGGTCCGCGGCTGGTGGTGGGCATGCATCAAAGCTCCCCCGGGCTGGGGATGACCCGAGATGAATCAGCCTGTCACTGCCCCCGCCCGCTCAACGCCTGCAACCCCACGCCCAGCACGATGACGGCCAGTGCCATCCAGCGCATGGGGGTCATGGCTTCGCCGAGGAAGGCGCGGGCCATGAGGGCGTTGGCGATGAAGCCCAGGGCCAGGAAGGGGTAGGCGTAGTTCACCTGCACCATGGACAGGGCGCCGAGCCACACGATGACGCTCACGGCGTAGCAGGCCAGACCCGCGATCACCCAGGGTTCGAGCATGAGCTTGAAGAGCGGCCCCGCCGCGAGCTGCATGCCGCCGGCGGCCTGCAGCCCCTTCTTCAGGCAGATCTGCGCCGCGGCGTTGAGCAGCACGCCCAGCACGATGAGGGGGATGGCCTTCAGGTTGGGGCTCATGGGGCCTCCATCGTCGCGGATAGTTCATGCCACAGGAGATCTTCATCCAGGCCGTTCATGCAGGGGTGATCGGGAAGCGGGCAATGGAAGGCCATGCACTCCAGGCAGGACAGGGTCTCATGGCGGATCACCTTCACCCGGGGGCCCCAGGGCCGGGAATGCTGGGGCCGTGTGGGCCCGAAGACGGCCAGGGTGGGGATCCCGGCCCCCCCGGCGATGTGCGCCAGACCCGAGTCCATGCCCACGAGGCCCCGGGCGCCGCAGATCCAGGCCGCGGAAAGCGAAAGACTGCACCGGTCCACGAGATTCAAGGCCCAGGGCAGTTCCGACATCAGTTCCGTGGCCAGCCGCTGGTCCTCGGCCCCGGCACCCAGGATCACCGCACCCAGGCCCACGGCCTCCAGGCGGCGCCCCAGAGCCGCGAACAAGGGGACGGAAAGCCGCTTGGAGCCGCTGTTGGCGCCCGGCGCCAACACCACGTAGTCTCCGGAGAAACCGGATTCCCCGGCCTGGGCTTCGCGGCGTTCGAAGGCCTCTTCCCGGGGACGGAAGGCCGTGAACCCCAGTGGGCCGAGATCCGGGAAAGCCCGCGTCACCACCGAGGCATAGCGTTCCACGAAATGATCCTCGCGCTGGTAGAAGGCCACGCTGTGCGTGAGCAACAGGCTGGCGCCGCCGTCCCCGCAGCCGAGGCGCAGCGGGACCCGGGCCAGCAGGCCCGCGACATGGGGCCGGACACTCTTGGGGAAGCCGATGAGCGCGGCCGGGCGATGTTCCCGGAGCATCCGGGCCGCCGGCCAGACGCCGTACTTCCGGCCGGTTTCGGCGACTGTGGCCACGACATTCGCGCTGCCGGCGTACAGATCCACGGCCCGGTCCGGTCCCCAGAACACCAGGGGAAGCCCGGCCCGGCGCAGGGGCTCGATGGCGGCGTACGCCATCATGCCGTCGCCGAAGAAGCGGTTCACCCGGACCCAGTAGGCGCCCGATGGGATCATGCGGGCTTCTTCCGGAGCAGCAGGATCTCTCCCCCGCCCGTGGGAATGGCCAGCAGCACCTCGAAGCGATCCCGCAGGGCCGGCGTCATGCCCCAGGCATCCTGCTCCCACTCGCCTCGCTGAGCGACGAGCCGGGCATCGGGATCCATCCATATCAGTGCCTCGGCCGTCCGCACCTCGGGCATCAGGTGATCCGTGTAGACCATGACGCCACTGCGGATGGTCTGCCAGTAGAAGACCTGCCGGCCCACGATCATGGGTTGGACAGCGGCTGTCCAGCGGCGGTAGGACTTCTGGGGATCCAGCAGATGGAAACCCCAGGTGCCCCCCACCAGGTAGAGCACGCCCAGGGTCAGGGCCGTCCCAGGGACCAGGTGGCTCGCCCGGCCCCGGAGCGCCTGGACCAGGACGAAGACCGTGCCGCACACCATTCCCAGGGCCATGAGGTGCAGGGGCCCGAGGAAGGGCTCGATCTGCGCCTGGACCCTTCCTCCCCCGGCGCCCAGGGCCAGGGCCGCCAGGGCCGCGGCGGGCACCGCCAGTCCCGCCGCGAGCAGGCCACCCAGACGCCGGGCCTGAGCAGGCGCCGCCTGCCGGAACAGTCCCCCGAACAGCAGGGCCAGGAAGGGATAGCTCATGAGCAGGTACTTGCCCTGTTTGCTCTGCACCGCACTCAGGAAGATGAAGGGCACCAGGAAGGCCAGCAGCAGGAACCGCTTCGCCGGATCGCCCAGCGCGCGCTGCCGCCGCAGATGCAGGGCCAGGGCGGGCAGCAGCAGCACCCAGGGGAAGAAATCCCCCAGGATGTACTCGCCATACCGCCACCAGGGCTGGATGTGATCCCAGGCCTTCGTGGCCCGCTCGAAGTTCTGGAAGACGATCAGTTCGTAGGCGTAGTGGGCCCCGCCCTTCAGTCCCGCGGCCACATACCAGGGCGCGACGATCAGCAGGGTGAGTCCCAGGCCCGCCGGGATGCGGGCGCGGCGCAGCACGGCGAGATCCCGCTGCCAGACGAGGAAGGCCGCCAGCACCAGCGCGGACAGCAGGGGTGCCAGGGGCCCCTTGGCGAGGAAAGCCAGGGCCAGCCAGAAGTAGGCCTTGAGGAACCAGCGGCAGTGCTCGCCTGGCGCGGTCTCCTCCCCCTGCCCCCGCAGCAGCAGGTAGCCACCCAGCCAGCAGAGCCAGCTCCAGGCGAGCAGCGCCGAAAAGAGGAGATCAATCTGGATGAACTGGGCCTGCCAGAACCAGAGGGGCGTGGTGGCCAGGATCAGCGCCGCGGGCTCGGCGGTGCCCGGTTCCAGGAAACGGACGGCCCAGCGGCGGAAGGCCGAGAGGAAGGCCACGGCGGCGATCAGGGAGGGCAGGCGCAGGGCCCAGGCCGCCACGCCCTGGGTGAAGCCGAGGCCACCGGTGAAGGCGTCCAGCAGCACCGAAGCGCCCTTCATCACCCAGTAGTAGAGGATCGGCTTCTCGCTGTAGGGCACGCCATTCAGCCAGGGCAGCAGCCAGTCGCCCCGCAGGCGCATCTCCTTCACGCACTGGGCGAAATCCGGCTCGTCCGGCGCCCACAGATCGCGCATGGGCAGCACGGCCAGCAGCAGGACCGCGAAGAGCAGTTCGGGCGCATGGGCGCGCAGCCAGCCCACGAGGGACCGGGAAGGCGACTGGGGCAGGTGTCCATCCATCTTTCCATCTTCCACTGGAAGCGCCCCTTCCGCCCAGGCTCTATCATGGATGCATGACTCCCGCCCTCCTCAGCCTCCTGCTCCTGGCCAGCCCCGCCTCCGAGGGCCGCGTGAAGGAGGATCTCAAGCAGGCCGGCAAGCAGATCGGCCAGGGCTTCAAAAAAGGCGGCAAGGCCGTGGGCCACGCGGCCAAGGAGGGTGGCAAGGCCGTGGGCCGCGGTGCGAAGACCGCCGGCAAGGGCATCGCCAAGGGTGCGAAGGAAGCCGGGCGCGGGATCAAAGAGGCGGTGAAGTAGGCTCCATCCCGGCCCTACCGCCTTCGCGCCACCACCGCCGCCGGACTTCGCACCACGACCTCCCAACGAGCTTTCTCATCCGCGCCCAGTTGCCTCCAGTTGGCCACCTTGGCCATCACGAGGACGGGCCTGGAGGGATCCTCGGCCTTCATGCGGTCGGCCATGGCGCCCAGGGCGGCGGGATCCTCGTTGAACCAGCGCTCAGCATCGGTCAGCCGGTCCCGGCCGAAGGCCAGTTCCCCCGTGCCCGCCACCACCACGGACCGGGTGCGGGCGTAGAAGGAGAGACCCTGGAAATAGGTGCCGTAACTGATCCAACGGGCATCCTGGGGGGATTTCCTGACCAGGTCGGCCACGGCCTTGCCCGGCCCCGCGGCGGCCTGGGCCGCCAGCAGCAGCAGCCACAGGGCGGCGCCGAAGGCCGCCATCAGGCGGGGACCGCTGAGACCCTTCGGCCGGTGGGCCCAAAGGCCGAGGCCCAGGAACCCGGCGCCGAGGGCCAGGATCCAGGCGAACCCTTCCAGATCGCCACGGAAGATGGCCGCCGCCAGCATGAAGATCCCGCCGAGCAGGATCAGTTCCTTCCCCATGCGGCGCAGGGCGGTGATTTCCTCGCCGTCGCGTTCGAAGGTGCAGGCCAGGGCCGCGAGGGGCACGAGAACCGGCAGGATGTAGGGCGGCAACTTGGAGCCGGACACGCTGAAGAAGGCCAGGGGCCAAAGGAAGGCCATGACCGTGATCCCGACGATCCAACGGGCCAGGTGATCCTGGGCCTGGGGCCCCCTGCCCTTCAGGAAGATCCAACTGCGCTTCAGCCCCACGAGCGTGGCCGACAGCCAGGGCAGCAGACCCAGTGCGAGGATTCCGATGAAGTAGAGCTTGTCCAGCAGCCAGTTGTTGGAACCCTGCCGCGCGTGTTCGTGGGTGAGGAAGCGCGTGAAGTGTTCGTGGATGAAGAAGAACTGGGCGTGGCCGGGATTCGCACGGTTGACGGCCCAGAACCAGGGCGCCACCAGGGCGAGGTAGAGCAGCCAGCCGAGGGGGTCCAGGGCGGTGCGAAGCACCGCGCGACGCAGATCCGCGTCCTTCCACGCGAAGGCCAGCGAGAACAACAGAATGCCGCCGGTGAGGATCACCTCCGCCAGCCCCTTGGTGAGCATGGCGCCCGCCAGCAGCGCGAAGGTCAGCAGCGTCCAGCCAAGGGAAGGCTGGCCTTCGCGGCGCCGGGCCACGGCCTCGATGAAGGCGACGATGCCCGCCACGAGGAAGGCGCTGAAGAGGGCATCCAGGGTGAGGAGCTGCCCCACCACGAACGCCAGCAATCCCGTGGCGGCCATGAAGGGGGCCCACAAGGGTTCCCGGGCGCCCAGGCGCTTCGCCAGCCGCCAGGCCGCCCAGATCATGAGGCCCGAGGCCAGGGCTAGAGGCAGCCGCGCCGCCGCGCCGTTCAGGCCGAAGAGCTTCATGCTCAGGGCCGACAGCCAGTACTGCAGGGGCGGCTTCTCGAAGTAGAGCACCCCGTTGAGCCGCGGCGTCAGCCAGTCGCCGGTGGCCAGCATCTCCCGCGCGATCTCCGCATAGCGCCCCTCGTCTGGCTCCCAGAGCGGGCGCACCAGCAAGGGCAGCAAGCCAAGGAAGAACCAGATGGCGATAAGGGTGGAGCGTTCGCGGCGCGTCATCCCACTAGGCTAGCGGGAACCACAGCCGGTATGGCTGTGAACCGGTCATGATGAAAAGGCGACAGCCTTTTCCCTTCTCAGCGCGGCACCGCACCCATCGGGTGGGTCGAAACCAAGCGCCGCGCTGAGAAGGCTGAGCAGGCTGAGCAGGACTGAACCTACCCCTCCGTCTCCACCACCTTCTCCTGCGCCTTGTGCTCTTCCACGAAGAAGTCCATGGTCTTCTTCAGCGAATCCCGCATGGAGACCTTGGGTTCGAATCCGAAAGCGCCCTGCATGCGCTTGATGCTGGGGGTGCGGCGGGCCACATCCTGGTAGCCCTTGCCGTAGAAATCGCCGCTGCCCACCTCCACCATGCGGCCTTCGGGGATGCCCCGCTCGACGCGGAAGGGATGGTCCTTCCAGATGGCGATCATCGTCTCGGCGACCTCGCGCACGCTGAGGTCGTTGACGGGGTTGCCGATGTTGAAGATCTGGCCATCGGCCTTGCCGCCCTCGTTGCGCAGGATGCTCATGAGACCGTCCATGGCGTCGCTGACATCGCAGAAGCAGCGGTGGGCTTCGCCGCCATCCACCAGGCTCAGGGGCTCCCCGTTGAACAGGTTCCAGCTGAACTGGGTCACCAGGCGGCTGCTGCCCTCCTTGGCGGTGTTGAGGCTATCGAGCTTGGGGCCCATCCAGTTGAAGGGGCGGAAGAGCGTGAACTTCAGGCCCTGCTGGAACCCGTACGCCCAGATCACGCGGTCCAGCAGCTGCTTGCTGGTGCTGTAGATCCAGCGGTTCATGGGGATGGGGCCGGTCACCAGCGGGGAATCGTACTCGTCGAACTCCGCGTCGGGGCACATGCCGTAGACTTCCGACGTGCTGGGGAACACCACGCGCTTCTTGTACTTCACGCAATGGCGGACCACGCGGAGGTTCTCCTCGAAATCCAGCTCGAAGACGCGCAGGGGATCGGTGACGTAGACCTTGGGGGTGGCGATGGCCACCAGGGGCAGCACCACATCGCATTTCTTGATGTGGTACTCGATCCACTCCTTGGAAATGGTGATGTCGCCCTCCACGAAGTGGAAGCGCGGGTTGGCCAGATGCTCGGCCACCTTGTGGGCGCCGAGGTCCATGCCGTAGACCTCCCAGTCCGTGTCCGCCATGATGCGGTCCACCAGGTGGGACCCGATGAACCCGTTGACACCGAGGATGAGGACTTTCACGGATGCTCCTTGCGCGAACGGTCCAGTCTAGCCGCTTGGGGCCATGGATGCAGCCGTGGACTAGCGCAGCCACCCCTTCCGCCGGAACCAGGCCCAGATGCCTGCAGCCGTCAGCGCCATGACGGCGACCACCAGCGGGTAGCCGAAGCGGTGCTCCAGCTCGGGCATCCGCTTGAAGTTCATGCCGTAGACCCCGGCGATGAAGGTGAGCGGCAGGAAGAAGGCGCTGAAGATCGTGAGCACCCGCATCACTTCGTTGGTGCGCTGGCTGGCCAGGTTGATCTCCAGGTGCATCAGGTGGGTGGCGTTCTCCAGCAGCTCGTCCGCCCAGGTATGGAGGCGGTCGGCCTCCTCCACCACGTCCGCCAGCAGACCCTGGTCATCGTGGGCCTGCGCCTTCATGGGGCCCAGGGCCGCCATGGTGCGCCCCAGGGTCCGCTTGATGACCGCACAGCGGCGCTTGAGCCCATAGACCTGCTTGACGCCCAGGTGGGGCTGCTTGCGGCTGAAGAGGGCCGCCTCGATGTGATCCAGCTTGTCCTCGCTCTCCTTCAGGGGTTCGTCGAAGGATTTCACCGCGCCCGCGCAGAGGGCCAGGGCCAGTTGTTCCGGGCGGAGGGCAGGGCCTGCCGCCACCTGGGCCGCGACCTCCACGAAGAAGGGCTGCTCCCGGCGGTGGACCGTGATGAGGACGCCCTCCATCATCAGCACCACCAGCCGCCGGGTCATGGCCTGGATGGTGTCGCCGCGCTTGGCCACCTCGTCGTAGGCCCGGAGGATCAGCAGCTGCTGGCCCGGCAGCCGCTCGAACTTGGGCAGATGCGGCTGATTGAGAAAATCCCGCAATACCGCGGGGTGGAGGCCGTAGCGGGCACCGACATCCTCCATCTCGGTCGCCGTAGGATCCACCAGGTCCACCCAGGCGAAGGTGGACGCTTTGGGCAGCGGCAGGATGCGCAGCATCAGGCCACCCGGCAGACCACTTTGCCGAAGCCGTTTCCGGCCTCCAAGTGGCGCTGGGCTTCCGGGTATTCCAACAGGTCAAAGACGCGCTCGATGACCGGACGGAAGGGCGGGTTGGTGGGGTTCCGTTGCAGCAGCGCAAGCAGCGTCCAGAGGTGCTCCCGGCGCCCCATGTACGAACCGCGGATCTGGATCTGCTTGGCGAAGAGGGTCCGCAGGTCGAAGGCGGTTTCCCGGCCCGTGGTGGCCCCGCAGGTGACGATGCGGCCGCCCCGGGCGCAGACCGAAAGGCTGGTGCCCCAGGTGGCGGCGCCCGTGTGCTCGAACACCACGTCCACCCCGCGCTTGCCGGTCAGTTCGCGCACCTTGGCGGCCAGGGCCTTCATATCGCCGCGGACAATCACGTGCTCGGCACCCAGCTCCCAGCAGCGGATGGCTTTGGCCTCGCTGCCCACCACGGCGATGGCGAAACCGCCCAGGGCCTTCACCAGCTGGATGGCCGCGCTGCCCACCCCACTGCCCCCACCCCAGACCAGCACGGTCTCACCGGGCCGCAGGGCTGCCTTGTGGACGAGCATCTCCCAGGCCGTGAGGAAGACCAGGGGGAAGGCCGCCGCCTGCTCGAAGCTCCAGTTGCCGGGAATGGGCAGCAGGTTCGCCGCGGGCACCAGCACGTGCGTGGCCGCCGTGCCATCGCTGGCATGACCCAGCACGCCGTAGGATCCGCAGAGCATGTCGTCGCCCCGCAGGCAGGCCGGGCAGGCGCCGCAGCTGAGGCCCGGCGCGATCATCACGCTGCCGCCCGCCTCCACGCCCGGAGGCAGGACTGTGCCCCCGCCCACGGCCTCCACCACGCCCGCGCCATCGCAGCCCGGCGTGAGCGGCAGGGGCAAGGGGTAGCCCGGCAGGCCCTCGGTGGTCCAGAGGTCCAGGCGGTTCAGGGCCATGGCCCTCAATTCCAGCCGTACCCAGCCCGGTTTCGGATCGGCGGGCTCGAAGGCCTCCCGCGCCGGGGAGCCTGCGGGACCATGCTGGTGAATGCGGAAACGGAACGGCGCAGTCATGGCACCTCCCTATTCGGACTTCAGCGAGCGCGTCATCAGCCGCCGCACGGCCTCCTGGGGCGATTCGCCGTTCAGCAGGCGCTGCACTTCGGCGGCGATGGGCAGGTCGAGGCCGTGATCCCGGGCCAGGGCCAGGGCCGCGTCGGTGGTGAACATGCCTTCGATCACCTGGCCGCCGAGGGCATCCCGGGCGGCGTCCACGCTGTGGCCCTTGCCCACCAGTTCGCCGAACGTGCGGTTGCGGCTTTGGGGCCCGGTGGCCGTGAGCAGCAGGTCGCCCATGCCGGCGAGGCCCATCACGGTGGAATGCTGGCCGCCCAGCACTTCCACGAGGCGGGCCATTTCCGCCAGGCCCCGGGTGATGAGCGCCGCGCGGGCGTTGTAGCCCAGCTGCAATCCATCCACCAGACCCGCCGCGATGGCGAGGACATTCTTCAGGGCGCCGCAAAGCTCCGTGCCCACCACGTCGCGGCTGAGGTAGATGCGCAGTTTCTCAGAAGCCAACTGGGCCTGGAGGGCTTCGGCACGGTCATGGGACACCGCGGACGGCAGGGCCAGCACGATGGCGGAGGGGACGCCACGGGAGACCTCATCGGCAAAGGTGGGCCCGGAGAGGGCCCCCACGGGCACGTCCAGCACGCCCGTGAGGGCCTGGGACAGCGTCTGATGGGTGCTCTGCAGGATGCCCTTGCTGACGTGGATCACCAGCTCAGGACGGTTCGAGGTACGCGCAAGGAGACCGCGCCAGGCATCCGGCGTCACCTGGGTGGGCATGGCCGAGATCCACAGGGGCGCGGCGAAGGCGTCGGAGGGGTCGTCGGAAGTCTGAAGGCCCGCCGGGAACTCGACATCCTTCAGCCGCACATGCCGCCGGGTGGCGGCCATCAGGGCCATCTCCTCCGGGAAGCTGCCCCAGAGCGCCACTTTCGCCCCCGCCCGGGCCCAGGTGATGGCCAGGGCCGTGCCCCAGGCGCCGGAACCGAAGACGCCGATATCCGCGCGGCTAGCCATGCGCGTCCTCCTTCCCGCCACCCCAAAGGGGCGATTCGGTGCCCTTCAGCAGACGGCGGAGGTTCTCGTGGTGCTTGGCGATGACGAGCGACACGAGGACCGCCCACAGCAGCAGAACCACCGGTGGGGCACCTTTCAGCAGCAGGACGATCAGGAGGGACAATGCGGCCATCACACTGCCCAGACTCACGTAGCGGAAGGCCAGCAGCACCACGATGAACGTGCCCAGCGCCGGCAGCACCATGGCGGCTCGGAACGCCAGGGCCACCCCCAGGGCCGTGGCCACGCCCTTGCCGCCCTGGAACTTCAGCCAGGGCGTGAATACATGGCCCAGCACCGCCGAGAGCGCCAGCAGTGACAAGGCGGAGTCACCCATGCCCAGCTGCTTCCCGATGAACACCGGCAGGAAGCCCTTCAGGATGTCCAGCAGCAGCGTGACGACGCCCAGGGCCTTGCCCCCCACGCGGCTGACGTTGGTGGCGCCGATGTTGCCGCTGCCGTGCGCGCGCACGTCCCCCTTTCCGGCCAGCTTCACCAGCAGCAGGCCGAAGGGGATGCTGCCGCACAGAAAGGCGCCAAGGCACCAGAGGACCAGGGTGGGAAGGGGAACCGGAATCATCCCCGCAGGTTATCAGCACCCGCGCCCTTCCGCAGGGCGGGCCGGAACCTGCAGAGCAGGTCCCGGCCCCGTCCCCCATCAGGAATGGCCGATCTCCACCTTGGTGGCGTTGACGGCCGTGACCGTGCCTTACCGTTCCTGGTCGCTGGATCCAGAGCCTGAGTCGGTGAACGACACCTCAACCTCCTTGGCCATCAGGATCGGTGCCATACCAGTGCCGAGGATGCCCTCGACCTCCACCCGGGCGCCGTCCGCCAGGGTCCCTTCCACCTTGGCCGCGCTGAAATCCACCTTGTAGGACATCAGCATGAAGGTCTTCGCGACGGGATCGAGGCCGCTGATGGTTCCGGACACCTCCAGCTCGGAGCCCGGCAGGTCTTCCAGACCCGTCTCCACCTTCACCCAGGTGGCGGCGAGGTTCATGCCGGAAAGGGTGCCGCGGATCACCGAACCGGGCTGGATCTTGGAAGGCGTGGAGGGCTTCCCCTGGGCCGTGACGAGGGCGCTGCCCGTGAGCAGCGGCAGGCGGTTGAAAGTGGGGGCAGACGAGGTTCCGGCGACCGTTCCGACCACGGCCACCGTGGCCGGTGGAGCGGAGGGCGCGGGAGCCTGGCTGCCACCCCCGCCGCCGCAGGCCACGGCCAGGACGGTCAGGACGGTCAGGCCGGTCAGGCCGGTCAGGCCGAGGATCAAGGATTGAGTGAACCTTCGTTCCATGCTGCACCCCCTCGGGATCCTGCGGGATCCCCAAGGGCAAGCATGGGTGTCATTGATATCAATTCAATCAACAATGAAGCATGTTTTTGGCACAATGATTGATATGATTGATCTAGTGCTTTATACCTAGAAGGGCCATCTGCCGCCTCAGAAAATCCAGGGCCAACGCCGTGCTGCGCAACTGCACCTCCGCGCGGTCACCGGCCATCGCATGGGACCGGACCACCGTGCCGGCGGGACCGGCGAGGGCGATGAAGACCGTCCCCACGGGCGCGCCACCCTCGACGCCCGGACCCGCGTTGCCGCAGATCCCCAGGGCCCAGGTGGCGCCCAGGCGCTGGCGGACGGCTTCGGCCATGGCGCCGCCACAGGCATCGGACACCGTGCCCACCGTTCCGAGCCAGGCCGGATCCAAGCCCAGGAAGGAGGCCTTCGCCTCCACGGTATAGGCCGTGGCGCCGCCCAGGAAGGCCGTGCTGGCGCCAGGGATGGCTGTGAGGCGCGAGGCCAGCAGGCCGCCGGTCATGCTTTCGGCCACCGCCAGGGTTTCCCCGCGGGCCTTGAGGAGATCCAGCACGGCATCCTCCAGGTTGCCATCGCCGATGCAGGCCAGATCGGCGCCCAGCACGGGTTCCAAATCCGCGCGGACCGCCGCCAGCGCCGCCGGATCCGGGCCCCGGACCAGCAGTTCCACCTGGAGGAGGTTGGCCAGGATGGTCCAGTCGAGGTGGCCGTGCCGCTCGCGGACCGCGCGGGTACGCTCGTCCAGGTTGCTTTCGGGCACGCCGGCCACCACCATCCGGAGCGTATGGACCTCCCTGCCTGCCAGGGGCCGGAGCCGCGGTCCGACCTGCTCCTCCCACATGCGCTTCATCTCCCGGGGCACACCCGGCATCATCACGATCCGCACACCGGGATGCCCCGGCGGATCCTGCCACCACACGCCGGGGGCGGTCCCCACCTGGTTCCGCAGGGGTTCGGCTCCGGCGGGGATGAGGGCCTGCTTGAAGTTCACCTGGGGCGGCACCCGGTTGCGGGCGGCGTAGAAGGCCATCATGTCGGCGCGGCTGCCGGCGTCCTCCACCAGCTCCGCCCCGAGAATCCCGGCGAAGATCTCCTTCGTGACATCGTCAAAGGTGGGTCCGAGCCCGCCGGTGATGAGGATCAGATCCGAGCGCCCCAGCGCCTCGCGGAAGAGTCCCGCCAGATCCTCCTGGCTGTCGCCCACGGTGGTCTTGCGATGGAACCCCAGGCCCATGGCGGCCAGCTGCTCACCCAGCCACACGGAGTTGGTGTCCACGCGCCGGGTGGTGAGCAGCTCGGTGCCGATGGCGATGCATTCGATGCGCATGACTGGAATGGAACCATGGAGACGGGGAAAGCTCCAGGCCCCTCACCCCTCCAGCCACCGCTGCGTCACCCACCGTCCGGCCCAGAGCCCGAACCCCGTGCCCACCATGCTGAGGATCACGCCGGTCATGAAACCGATCAGGGCGCCCAGATACCAGCCCACCAGGCTGCCCACCGTGGCCCCGACAAAACCCATGAGCTTTTCCATGAAGGCGCCTCTAGAGAGATAGGATGGGGGAACCGCCGGGGGTGTTCCCATGATCGTGCATGATCTCGATGACCTGGTGCTGGATTCCGACGAGGAAACGGGCATCCAGGAACTGGGTCGCCGCTTCCTCGCCCGGGGCCCATGGACCACGGTGGCCTTCCTGGTGAAGACGAAAACGGATCCCGAGGGCGCGTGGGAGGGCCCCTTTTTGTGGCTGCACCGGTACCAGAAGGTGGCCCAGGGGTGGAAGCTGGTGAGCCGCTTCCGGACGACGGAAACGGCCCAGCTGGAAACCTTGGTGGCGGCCTTCGGGGACTGGAAGGACTACCTCAGCCCCGGCAGGTAGCGCTCGCGGATGACCGCCAGGTGGTGGGCCGCATGGCCCAGGCAGATGTAGGGGAGACAGCGGGCCGTGATGGCCTTTCCACTGGAGATGCCCGGCTGGTTCCAGGCGGCCTCCGGCAGGCCATGGAACAGGGTCAGGCTCGCCGCTCGCGTGGCCTTGAAATCGGCGAGCAATTCAGCCAGGGTGCGTTCATCCGCCCGGGCCGTCAGGGCGTAGGCGTCTTCGTCGAACCCCGGCAGCGGCGTGGCGTCGCCCCGGCCGATGCGCAGGCACCGGTAGGCGAAGATGCGTTCGGCATCGCCGAGGTGCTGGATCAGATCCTTGAGGCTCCATTTCCCGGGGGCGTACCGGTGGGTGCCCTGGGCCTCGGATAATCCCGCGAAGATGTCCGTCACCTCGCCCATCTGGGCCTGGAGGAGGGCCAGAGGATCACCTTCCGGCGCGGCGGCGAGGTAGGGCGCGTAGCCTTCGGCGTACTCGCCCGGCTGGGGACGTGAAAGACCCATGGCAGCTCCTTTCAGAAGGTCATCACCTTCATGGTGTTGGTGGTGCCGGTCTTCCAGAGGGGGAGTCCCATGGTCATCACCACACGATCGAAGCTGCCCACCCCATGCTTGGCGATGAGCAGCGCCCGGACGACTTCGACCATCTCATCCGTGCTGCTGACCCGGGGAATGATCAGCGAGGTCACTCCGCGCAGGAGGCCCATGCGCCGGGCGGTTATTTCATCCACCGTCGCGCCCAGCACGGGGGTCCGTCCCGCCAGGCGGCTCACCATGCGGGCCGTGCCGCCCCCTTCGGTGAAGGCCACGATCCAGCGGGCGTTGATCTCCTCCGCCGTGCGGCAGGCGGCGAAGGCCACCGAGATGTCCGTGCGGGCCAGCACCTTCTCCGCCAGCTCATCCGGCAAGGTGGTCGTGCGCTGCTTCACGTTGGCGTCGGCCTCCGCGGCGATGCGGGCCAGCCACTGCACGGCCTCCACCGGGTGGGCCCCCGAGGCGCTTTCCGCGCTGAGCATCACCGCGTCGGTGCCATCCCAGATCGCGTTGGCCACGTCGCTGGCCTCGGCCCGGGTGGGCTGGGCGTGCTCGATCATGCTCTCCAGCATCTGGGTGGCCGTGATCACGGGCTTCAGGGCGCGTCGCGCGGCCTTGATGATCTGCTTCTGGAGCGTGGGGACGCGCTCCACCCCCAGTTCCACGCCCAGATCGCCCCGGGCCACCATCACGCCCCAGGAGACATCGAGGATCTCACCCAGGTGCGCCAGGGCCGTCGGGTGCTCGATCTTGGCGATGATGGGCTGGGTGCCCCCCAGGTGCTGGATGATGGCCTGGAGCTGCTGCACGTCGGAGGCCCTGCGCACGAAGCTCTGGGCGAAGAGATCCACGTCATGCTCCACGCCCCACTTGATGTCCACGTGATCCTTCTCGGTGAGAGGATCCATGTTGATGTCCATGCCGATGGGATGGATGCCCTTGCGCGCCTTCAGCGGGCCGCCGATCACCACCTGGGCCTTCAACAGCTCGGTCCCCTTGACGAGGATCTTCACCGTGATGGCGCCGTCATCCAGAAGCCAGTGCTGGCCGGGCTCGGCGCCCTCGAAAAGCTCGGGGTGCGGCAGGGGGGCCGCCCATGCGAATCCCGGGGGAACGGGATTCCCGGGGGCGTAGAAGACCCCCTCGCTTCCCTCGGCCAGATCCAGCGGCGCGTCCAGAAGGCCGATGCGCCACTTGGGACCCTGCAGATCGAGGAACACCGGAATGGACCGGCCCAGTTCCAGGGCCAGGGCGCGCACCTTCAGAAGCGCCTCCGCCCGGGTTTCCGGATCGCCGTGGCTGGCATTCAAGCGGACCGCATCGGCCTCCTTCAGGGATTCCCGCAGCCGATCCCCCTCCATGAGGGCCGGTCCCAATGTGATCACGAGTTTGGTCTTGCGCACATCGTCCCCCGTTGCCTGCACAGGCATTCCACACACTTTTCCACAGTCTGCGCCTGCATTTCAATGTTGTCACGGGGCTTTCCCTCGCGTCATCGGGGTGCTACCTTCGTGGACCCGAACCAGTTGTTGGAGAAGATGGAATGCGCGAAAAGCTGCGAATCCTCGTAGCCGAGATGGTGCGTGGCGGCATCCCCCTGGAGATGGCGCGCCGCGAGTTCGAGCGGGTGTATCTGGAAGAGGTGCTGGCGGCCCACGAAGGCAACCACAGCGCCGCCGCGCGGGAACTGGGCATCCACCGGAACACCCTCGCCAAGAAGCTCGATGCCCCGCCCAGCCGCCTGCGGCGCGTGAGCCTGGCCAGCTGAAGCTCGCTTGTCCATGTGTCAAAGCCCGGCCCACTGCCGGGCTTTTCTTTCGACAGGATCGGCCCGGGCCGATACAACAAGGGTTCGGAGGAGCCATGAAGAAGGTGGCGATCAATGGACTGGGACGGATCGGGCGGCTGGCGCTGCGCCATCTGATGAAGGTTCCCCACGTGCAGGTGGTGGCCGTGAACGACCTCACCGATGCGGCCACCCTGGCCCACCTGATGAAGTACGACTCGGTGCACGGCCAGGCGGATTTCCCCGTGGCCTCCGACGGCGGCTTCCTGGTGCTGGATGGCCACCGCATCCGAGTCTCCGCCGAGCCGGATCCCCGGCTCGTCCCCTTCGGATCCCTCGGCGCGCAGGTGGTCCTCGAATGCACGGGCAGGTTCACCGGGCGCGCCCAGGCCGCCCTGCACCTTCAGGGCGGCGTCAGCCATGTGATCATCGGCGCCCCCTCGGAGGACGCGGACCGCACCGTGGTCATGGGCGTGAACGAGGGTTCGCTGGATGTGGCGAAGGACCGGGTGATCTCCACCGCCAGCGGCACCACGAACTGTCTCGCGCCCATGGTGAAGGTGCTGGACGATGCCTTCGGCCTCGAATTCGGGTTCCTGACGGCCATCCACAGCTACACCAATGACCAGCGCATCCTCGACCT
This sequence comes from Geothrix sp., assembly GCA_030681515.1. Classification (GTDB taxonomy): domain Bacteria; phylum Acidobacteriota; class Holophagae; order Holophagales; family Holophagaceae; genus Geothrix. The sequence continues at coordinate 29,015 of JAUXSE010000035.1, forward strand.
GCCCCACGAGGATCTGCGCCGGGCCCGGGCCGCGGCGCTGAGCATGATCCCCACCCGCACCGGCGCCGTCCAGGCCATCGGCCTGGTGCTGCCCCACCTCAAGGGCAGGCTCGACGGCATCGCCGTGCGCGTGCCCACGCCGGATGTCAGCCTCGTGGATCTCACGGCCATCCTGCGGGCGGACGCCACCCCCGAAGCCATCCACGCCGCCTTCCGCCAGGCGGTAGCAACCGGTCCTCTCGCTTCCTACCTCGCGGTGCTGGATGCGGAGCTCGTCAGCGCCGACCTCGTGGGGAACAGCGCCAGCAGCCTCTATGATCCGTTCCTGACCAAGGTGCTCGGCCCCCGGCTCGTCAAGGTCTTCGCCTGGTACGACAACGAGTACGGCTACGCCGCACGGATGAAGGATCTTTGCATCCACGTGCTGGATCGGATCTAGGCCATGAACCGCATCGCCCTCAACGGCCTCGGCCGCATCGGCCGCCTCACGGTGCGCAGGCTGGGCGCCGCGCTGCCGGAGCTCCTCTGCGCCGTGAACGACCCGGCCCCCCTCGACCAAGTGGTCCACCTGCTCCGCCGCGATTCCGTCCACGGCCCCAGCCCCCTGGCCATAGGGGGCCAGACGGAGGGTGGGCAGGACTACCTGCTGCTGGGCGACCGGCGGATCCCCCTCTTCCATGCCCCGGATCCCTCCGGGATCCCCTTCCCCCCCGAAGCCCGGCTGGTGGTGGAGGCCAGCGGCCAGTTCACGCGCCGGGACGGCGCCGCGCGCCACCTGAAGGGTGGCGTCTCCCACGTGGTCATCAGCGCCCCCAGTCCCGACGCGGATCTCACGGTCATCGCCCCGGTGAACGGCGCCGCGCTGGATCCGGCGCGGCACCGCGTCATCTCCAACGCCAGCTGCACCGCCCATGCCACGGCGCCCGTGCTCAGGATCCTGGAGGACGCCTTCGGCCTCGAGCACGCAGGCATGAGCACCGTCCACGTGGCCACCAACGATCAGCGCCTGCTGGATGGGCCCCACAAGGACCGCCGCCGGGGCCGCGCGGCCTTCCAGAGCATCATCCCCACCACCTCGAGCGCCTTCGGCGCCCTGCACCGGGCCATGCCCGGCCTGCCTCCGGATTTCGATGGCGTGGCCCTGCGGGTGCCCACGCTCAGCGTGAACCTGTTGGACCTGGTGGCCATCCTCCGCCGCGACGCGGACGTGGCCAGCCTCCGCGCCGCCTTCGAAACCGCCGCGCAGGGGTCGTGGCGCGGCATCGTCGCCCTCGCCGATCCCCACACGGTCAGCTGCGATATCACGGGGCGTTCCGAAAGCGTGGTCATGGACCTGGACCTGACCATGGCGCTGGGCCCGCGCTTCGTGAAAGTCTTCGGATGGCACGACAACGAGACCGCCTACGCGGCCCGGCTGTGCGAGCTGGTGGTGGACCTGGCGGGCAGGATCTGATGACGTCCTGAAATCCTGGGCAAAAAAGCGGAACACAGAGGACACAGAAATCCCACAGATGAGGCCCTCTGTGTCCTCTGTGTTCCTGCTTTTTTTTGAAATTCCAAATCCACCTAAAGAGTCCCCGCTGCGAAGCCGGTGCTGAAGGCCGCCTGCAGGTTGTAGCCGCCGACGGGACCGTCCAGATCCAGCAGCTCGCCGCAGACACGCAGGTTTTCCCATCCACGCAGAACCATGGTGCGCGGATCCACCGCCGCGAGATCCACCCCGCCCGCGGCCACCTCGCCCCGGGCCAGGGGCACCGCGTGCGGCTCGCCGAGCGGCAGCGCCGTCACCAGGCCCACCAGCGCCTTGCGCGCCGCTTTCGGAAGGTCCTTCAGCATGAGGGCCCGGCCCACTCCGGCCTCCTCCAACAGCGGCAGCACCAATCGCTCCGGAAGGTGCCGTTGAACCCAGCTGGCCGCAAGCAGGCGGGGATTCCCGTGCTGCTCGGTCTGGAGCGCCGCATCCACGGCTTCGGGCGTCTCCAGGATCGAGGCATAGGCCAGCCAGGCGGCACCGCTCCGGTGGGCCCGTTCCGTGATCTGACTCAATTCCAGGGCCGCGGGGCCACTGATACCAGCCTTCGTAAAGACGATGTCGCCCGCGAAGGCTCCCAGGCGGCGGCCCTCGGGTCCCGCGCTCAACCTCAGCTCCCCTCCCCTGAGGGCCACGCCCTCCCAGGCGGAACGGGGATGCTGGAGCGGAATCGGCGCGAGTGCGGGAAACCAGGGATGCACCGGCACGCCCAGGCCCTTGAGCCAGTCCAGCACCTCGCCCCGGGTGCCGGTCTCGGGATAGCTGGCTCCCCCCGTGGCGAGGATGAAGGCGTCCGCCGAGACCCGCTCCTCCTCCAGAAGCAGGCCCTCCAGGCGCGGCGCGTGGCCCACCAGCGCGGTCACGCGCGCCCCCGTGCGCACCTCCACGCCCGCCCGCCGCACCAGCGTCTCGAAGGCCGCCACCACCGCCGCCGCGCTGCCCGGGAGATCCAGGGGGAAGACCCGGCCGTTGTCGCGGGTGTAGGTCTCCACCCCTTCCCGGCGCAGCAGCTCCAGCACGGCTCCGTTGCCGAAGGCGTGCAGCGAAGGCCGGAGAAACCGCGCCTGCACGGCGGAGAAAGCCGTCAGCAGGGCCTTCGGCGGCCCATCGTGCGTGATGTTGCACTTGCCGCCGCCACTGATGCGGAGCTTCACGCCCAGGCGCCCGTTGGCCTCCAGCAGCGTCACCCGATGGCCCCGCGAGGCCGCCCGCCAGGCCGCCACCAGCCCCGCCGCGCCTCCGCCCACCACGATCACGGTCGTCATGGATCCATCATGGCCGAGGGAGGGCTACACTGAGAGATCAAGTGGGGAGCCGATCCATGACAAGTGCACCGCTGGTGGGCCTTATTGTAGGTAGCCGCTCGGACTGGGAAACCATGGAGCACACGGCGGAAACGCTGAATGAGCTGGGCATTCCCTTTGAGGCCGAGGTGGTCAGCGCCCATCGCACGCCGGACAAGCTGTTCAAGTACTGCGAGAAGGCCGAGGGGCGGGGCCTGCGCGTCATCATCGCCGGAGCCGGCGGCGCGGCGCATCTGCCGGGCATGGCCGCCGCCAAGACCGCCCTGCCCGTCCTGGGCGTGCCGGTGCAGACCAAGGCCCTCAGCGGCATGGATTCGCTGCTGTCCATCGTGCAGATGCCCGCGGGAATCCCCGTGGGCACCCTGGCCATCGGCAAGGCCGGTGCCGTGAATGCCGCCCTCTTCGCCGCCGCCATCCTGGCCGGCACCGACGAGACCCTCCGCGCCCGCCTCCGCGCCTACCGCGAAGCCCAGACCCAGAAAGTGCTGCTGAACGACCAGCTCCCGTAGTTGATGGCTGACAGCCGATAGCTGATAGCCGACAGCTGACAGCTGATAGCTGATAGCTGATAGCCGATAGCTGATAGCTGATAGCCGATAGCTGATAGCTGATAGCTATTTCTGGAAGATCCCCTTGAAGAACTTCTTGATCTTGCCGTCCCCCTCCGGCGCCTTCCTGGCCCGGAGTTTCTGAAGCCGGACGGGATCGGGCAGCGGCTTGTGCCGTTCAGGGATGGCGCTCCAGGGCTGATGCCCTTCCAGGGTCAGGCGCAGCTGGTGGGTGCCTTCGCCGGGCACCGGCACGGACAGCGGCGTGCGGCCCTTCGGTTCCCCGTCCAGGAACACCTCGGCGCCGGGGGGCTCGCTGGCGACGGCCACCTCGAAGGGCGCGGGCTGCAGGCGCAGGGACAGGTCCCGGTCCTCGGCCTGGATGCGCACCTCCAGCGGCAGGAAATCAGGTTTCTCCAGGCGGAGGGTCTCGGCCTTGCCCTTCACCACCACCTGGCGGAGGGGTGTGCGGCCCAGGGGCGTGCCGTCGAGGAAGACCTCCGCGCCTGCGGGCCGGGATTCGATGGACAGCACCCGGCTGGGCCCGGACCGGAAGAAGGCCGCCCAGACCAGAAGGCCCGCCGTCAGCGCGCCCCCGGCCCAGTACCAGCGGGCCCGGCTGGCCGGAGGGGCGGCTTGAAGGTCCATCCGCAGGGTACTCGTGGCCTTGACGGGCGCGGGGGAATCCAGATGGGACAGGTAGCTGCGCCGGAGCTCCGATTCCAGCGGCAGCGCCTCCAGCAGCGCCCTGAGAAAGGTCCGCAGATCCGGGAAGCGCCGCGATGGATCCTTGTCCAGGGCCCGCTGGAACACCGCGTGCAACTCTGGAGCCAGGTCCTCCGGCAGGGCGGGATCCTCATGGACGATGCGGTACAGCACCGCCCCCACGCTGTCCCCCGCGAAGGGGAGATGCCCCGTGAGCATTTCGAAGGCCGCGAGCGTGAACGACCAGCGGTCCGCCGCCTCGGAGGCCCGGGCGCCGTTCAATACCTCGGGCGCGGAATAGGCGGGGGTGCCGAGGAACGCCGCGGTGCTGGTCAGGCGGACCTGGTCCCCCCGCGCGATGCCGAAGTCCATCAGCTTCAGGCGTCCATCGCGACCGACCATGAAGTTCTCGGGCTTGATATCGCGGTGGAGGATGCCCAGGGCATGCACCGCCTCCAGGGCATCCCCGGCCTGGATGAGCCACCCGGCGGCCTCGTCCGGGGCCAGGGGGCCTCGCTGGATGCGCTCGGACAGGCATTCGCCATCCACATATTCCATGACCAGGAAGGGACCCACCTCCGGTTCCTCCCCCACGTCGTACACGGTGATGGCGTTGGGGTGGTTCAGGCGGGCCGAGATCTCCGCCTCGCGCTTGAACCGCCGCAGCACCTCGGCGTCGCCCGTCCCCTCCCGCACGACCTTGATGGCCAGGGAGCGCTTGAGCAGGGGATCCTCGGCCAGGTACACGGTTCCCATCGCCCCCGAGCCGAGGGTGCCGAGGACCTTGTAGCGGCCGATGGTGGAGGGATCCTGACTCATCTTCCCTTGATCATGCCAGAGGGCGGGAGACCCGTTCGTCTGGGTAAACTCGATCCATGTCCGGCATCGGCTTCTCCGTCCCCCATCCCACCCAGCTCCGCCGCTTCGGACGGGTGTTCTACCCGGCGGGGCTGCGGCTCCAGAAGGCGCTTGCGGCCTATGTTTCCGAGGAGGACCGTCCCGATCAGCTGGTGATCCTGGAACACGATCCCGTCTTCACCCTGGGCCGCAACGCCACGCCCGCCGATATCCACGTGAGCGACGATTTCCTCGCCACCCAGGGCGTCAGCGTCCACCGCACGGATCGCGGCGGCGAAGTCACCTACCATGGCCCCGGCCAGATCGTAGCCTACCCCATTTGCAACCTGCGGGGCGGCCGGGAGGACGTGGGCCGGCTGGTGCGCGGACTGGAGGAGGCCATGATCCGCACGGCGGGGGATTTCGGCGTCCCCGCGAGCCGGCTCAAGGGCGCCCCCGGCATCTGGGTGGACACCCCCAGGGGCCCGGAGAAGCTCGGTGCCATCGGCCTCCACCTCCGCCGCTGGATCAGCACCCACGGCATCGCCTTCAACGTGCGCCCGGAACTCGATCACTTCCGCTGGATCACCCCCTGCGGCTTCACCGACAAGGGCGTGTGCAGCCTGGCTTCCCTGCTCGGAAACGGCGCCCCTTCCTGGGAGGAAGCCACGGACCGGCTCCAGATCCACCTGATCGCGTGCCTGGCCATGGACCTCCAGCCCTCGCGCGAACCCAGCCGCAGCGTGTCCGCCCTCACCTGGCGCCGTGGCCCGGCGGGTTCCGAAATCCTCATGATGCTGCGGCGCCCCGAGCACGGCCTCTGGTGGCAGAGCGTCACCGGCATGATGGAGCCCGGCGAAACGCCCGAGCAGACCGCCCACCGCGAACTGATGGAGGAAACCGGCCTCACGGGCACCCTCCGGCCCATGGGCCTCTCCCACAGCTTCTGGGTGGATCCCGCGATCGTGCGCTTCCCTGATGCCGAGCCGCGCTTCAACACCGAGACCTGTTTTTCCATGGAAGTGGCGCCGGACGCCCAGGTCCACCTGGAACCGTCGGAACACAGCGAGTACCTGTGGTGCGGCATGGACGAAGCCCATGAGCGCATGAGGTGGGAGGGGTCGAAGGCAGCCGTCCAGCTTCTGAGGAAATCGCCCGGATCATGAGGCCAGGCGGGCGCGGTCTGTGATTCAGGTCATGGCTGGCCCCGGTCCCTCCGGGCCGGCGGCTGGCGCTTGGTAACCTGACCCATCTCCCGGAGCCGCCATGTTTCCCGTGTTCACCGATGACCAGATCGCCATCCGCGATGCCGCCCGCGACTTCGCGATGTCCGAGATCGATCCCGGCGCCGCGGCCCGGGATGCCAGCGGCGAATTCCCACAAGCCATCCTGAAGCAGCTTGGGGAGATGGGCTTTCTTGGCATGACCGTGCCCGAAGCCTATGGCGGCGCGGGCGTGGACTTCCTCAGCTACATCCTGGCCCTGGAGCAGGTGGCCTACGCCGACGCCTCCGTGGCCGTGACCATGAGCGTGAACAACTCCGTGGCCTGCGCCCCCATCCTGGCCTTCGGCACCGAGGCGCAGAAGCAGACCTACCTGAAGCCCCTGGCCAGCGGCGACGTCCTGGGCGGCTTCATGCTCACGGAACCCGACGCCGGCTCCGATGCCGCCGCGCTGAAGACCCGCGCCACCAAGGTGGACGGTGGCTGGCGATTGAATGGCGCCAAGGCCTGGATCACCAATGGCGGCGTGGGGCGGTACTTCGTCACCATGGCCCGCACCGATCCCGACAAGGGCAAGAAGGGCATCAGCGCCTTCATCCTCGACGCGGACCAGGCCGGCGTGGTCATGGGCCGGCCCGAGGAGAAGATGGGCCTGCGGTCCAGCAAGACCGTGATGGTGGCCCTGGAAGACGCCTTCGTGCCCGAAGACGCCATGCTCGGCAAGCCCGGGGACGGCCTGAAGGTGGCCTTCGGCGGCCTCGACGGCGGGCGCATCGGCATCGCCGCCCAGGCCCTGGGCATCGCCCAGCGGGCCATGGACGAAAGCCTGGCCTACGCCAAGGCCCGCATCTCCTTCGGCAAGCCCATCGGCGAGCACCAGATGATCCAGACCTACCTGGCCGAGATGGAGGCCCACCTCCAGGCCGCCCGCCTGCTGGTGTACCGGGCAGCCGCCCTCAAGGAAGCCGGGAAGGCCTGCACCGTGGAGGCCGCCACCGCCAAGCTCTTCACCACCGAAAGCGCCGTGTGGATCTGCGACCGCGCCGTGCAGATCCACGGGGGCTACGGCTACTCCCGCGAGTATCTCGTCGAGCGCCTCTACCGCGATGTCCGGGTCACCACGATCTACGAAGGCACCAGCGAAATCCAGCGCATGGTCATCGCCCGGGAGCTGTTGAAATAGTGATTTCAACGCTTGATGAAATACCTCTTGCCCTCACCCGGCGAGGGCGGCATCCTGCTACCGGGGTTAATCTAAACCGTCCCCTGGACTTGTCCGTAGGCAGCCTGTCCCCGTGGCAGTTCTTTTTGATCTTCTAGGAGTGGTGATGACGCGTCTCCCGATCTTCCCGGCCCTGCTGGTGGCCTTCTCCCTGGTGGCCCAGGAGGCCCCCGGGACCGAAGCACCCAAGGCCACGGCCACGAAACTGACCCTCCAGGGTGCCATCGAGACCTCGCTGAAAAACAATCTCCAGGTGCAGATCGCCTCCGAAACCCGGGATTTCACGCGGGCTGGCCTCACGATCGAACAGGGCGCCTTCGACTGGAACCTGACCGGCAGCCTCAACCTGGGCAAGACCCAGGACGCCAGCCGAAGCCAGAGCTACCCTGGTGGGCCATTCGTTTCCTCCGAGTCCACGACCTTCAGCCGGAACTTCACGGTCGGATCCACCAAGGCCTTCGGATGGGGCGGCAACCTGAGCCTGAACTACGCGCCCACCTACCGCTTCAGCAAGGGCACCGTGAACGGCGGCCCCGAGGTGCCCTTCACCAGCAACCCCTATGACGGCAGCTTCAGCGCGACCTACACCCAGAGCCTGCTGAAGAACTTCGGCCGGGACGCCACGGAAAGCCGCCTCATCGTGGCCCGCAAGAGCGCCCAGGCGGCGGATCTCGGTTTCCAGAAAGCCATCATTGATCTCGTGGCCAGCACCGAATCCCTCTACTGGGACGTGGTGTTCGCCCAGCAGAACCTGGAGAACAAGCAGCAGACCCTGGCCCTGGCCCAGAAGCAGCTCAAGGAGAACCAGATCCGCGTGCAGGTGGGCACCCTGGCGCCCATCGAGGTCACCTCCTCCGAGGCCTCCGTGGCCCAGCGGGAGCAGGACATCATTGCCGCCGAGGCCCAGCTCATGAACGCCAAGGACGCCCTCATCCGCGCCCTGTACCCCTCCGCCGAGCGGCCCGCAGGCCTGGAACTGGCCGACGCCCCCAGCGTGCAGCCCCTGGATATGGATGAGTCCGCCGCCGAGAAGCAGGCCCTGGCCAACCGCATCGAGCTGAAGAGCGCCCGCCTCGACCTGGAATCCAAGCAGGTGCTGGAGACCGCCGCCGGCAACCGCACCCTGCCCCAGCTGGATGCCTTCGCCACCTACAACGGCAACGCCGCCTCGCAGATCGCCTCCGAGGGCCTGGCCGCGGTGAACAAGGATCTGACCAAGGGCGCCTACCCGGGCTATACCGTGGGCCTCCAGTTCGCCATGCCCATCCAGAACCGCGCCGCACGGGGCAACCGGGCCCAGGCCCGGGCCAACCGCCGGTCGAGCGAACTGAGCCTGCGGGATCTGGAGCTGGGCATCACCCTGGAGGTGCGCCAGGCCTTCCGCAACCTGGATGCCTCCACCAAGGGCGTGGCCGCCGGCGAGAAGACCCGCTACTTCCGGGAAAAGGATCTCGAAGCCGAGCAGAAGAAGTTCGAGAACGGCATGAGCACCAACTTCCTCGTCCTCTCCAAGCAGAACGACCTGGACACCGCCAAGAGCAGCGAGCTGCAATCCCGGATCACCTATGCCAAGGCCGTGACGGCCCTGGAGAAGGCGCTGGGACACCTGTTGGAAGCGCGGAAGCTGGAAGTGAAGTAGGCGCACTTTCTGCTCCAAAACGGGCCCCTGCGGGGCCCGTTTTGGAGTTACCTCCGCCGCGGAGCGGCGGAGCCTGGCAGGTCTGATTTGACTGGATCCGCATCTACCGGCAGCGTGTCCAGCAGCGCCTTCCAGTCGAACCATTCCTTCTGGCCCTTGATCCACTTCTCGAACCAGTGGAACTCGCTGACCATCTTCACCAGCTGGTACCGGGGTTCCGTGAGGCCGTGGGGCATGCCGGGATAGACGATGTACTCCACGGGCACGCCCAGCTGCTTGAGGGCCATGTAGAGCTCGTCGCTCTGGGGCTTCGGGACGCGCTGGTCCGCCTCGCCCACGTGGATGAGCGTGGGGGTCTTCGCGTGCTTGATGTACTTCAGCGCCGATTCCTTCATGAAGTTGTCCCAGGCATCGTAGGGCTTCCCGCCCAGGTAGAACTCGCGGACGCTCTGCACATCGCTTTCGGCGTACATGGAGATCCAGTTCACGGCCCCGGCCCCGGTGCTGATGGCTTTGAAGCGGTCCGTCTGGGTCAGCGTCCAGCCTGCCAGGTGTCCGCCCGCGCTCCAGCCCATCATGCCCAGCCGGTCCGCATCGGCCACACCCTCGCGGATGAGGTGGTCCACGCCGCTCAGGATATCGCCGTAGGACAGGCGCATGAAGTTGCCGCCGATCTGGCGCGCGAAGGCTTCGCCGTAGCCGGTCGAGCCCCGGTAGTTGGGCTGCAACACCGTATAGCCCGCGGCGGCGTAGACGTGCGGGTAGGTGACATAGCGGCCCTGGAATCCGTTCATGTCCGCCGCGGCGGGCCCGCCGTGGAGCTGCACGACGAGGGGATAGCGCTTCCCCTTTTCGTAGCCCAGGGGCTGGATGAGCAGACCCTCCACCGCCACGCCGTCCCTGGCCTTCCAGCGCACGGTTTCCGTGGCGCCCAGGGACAGCTTCGCCACCTGGGGGTTCGCGTCGGAGACCTTCACCCAGGCCGCCGCTGAACCCACGGTCTGGGGCTTCGCCACGTAGAGATCCAGGGGCTTCCGCGGATGGCTGTAGCTCACCAGGAAGGCCCTGGCCTCGGCGCTGTAGCCGCCCGCGAGAACGCCGGTCTGCTTCGTGAGCTGGGTCATCGCGCCGTCCACCGCGGAGAGGGCGAACAGGTGCTGGTCCACGCCCAGGGCCTCGGTGAAGTAGAGGGTGCGGGAATCCTCACCCCAGCTCGCGCTGGACACGCTCATGTCCTTCCCGGCCATCAGGTTCTTCGCGGCCCCACCAGCCGTGGGCACCACCCATAGCTTGTCGTTGCGGAGGCGCTCGAACCGCTCGGGCGCCGCATAGACGAGCCACTGGCCGTCCGGCGAGAAGGCGGAGAACCGCGCGTATTTCTCCAGGATCGGACGGGCCTGGCCGCTGCCGAGATCCAGCAGATGCAGGCTGGCCGCCTCCTGCGAAATATCGCCCACCCGGCGGGCGGCGGGCAGGGCCCGGTACGAAGCCCAGCGGCCATCCTTCGATAGCTGGAAGCCGGCGATCGTGAACCCCGCGCCCTCGGTCCAGCGTTTCTCCGCCCTGTCTTTCAGGTCCATGGACCAGAGATGCACCGGGGGCTGCTCGGGATCCGCGATGCGCACGTCGAACTTCTTCTCCTTCCGCTTCAGATCATCCTTGTCCAGGTGGTCGGGGCTGGTGAAGAAGATGCGGCCGCCATCCTCGGTGAACGCGAAATCACGAATGGGCGTGGCGTGCCTGGGAAGGGCCGCGACCGCCAGGTCCTCAGCGCCGAGATCCACGAGCGAGATCTGGCGATCCTCGGCCTTGCCCGCGCTGAAGGCCAGCCATTTCCCGTCATGGCTGAAGGCGAAGGCATGGACGCCATCCTTGGCCTCACTGAGCTTCCGCGCTTCACCGCCCTCCACGGGCATGAGGTAGACCTGCTGGCTGCCTTCCCGATCGCTGAGGAAGGCGAAACGCTTCCCATCCCGCGCCCACTGCGGCCCCGTCTCGCTCTTCTCCCGCGTGAAGGTCATCTGCCGGGCGGCGCCGGTGGCGGCATCCGCCACGAAGATGTCGGTGGGGGCCTTGCCCGACTTCCAGTGGGGGATGCTCACGGTGTAGACCACGCGGCTCCCGTCGGGCGATAGCTGGCCGCCGCCCACGCCGCGCATCTCCATCACATCCATGAAGGTCATGGGCCGCGTCGCCTGGGCCAGGAGCGGCAGCGCCGCCATCAGAATTCCCGGGACCATTCCCCATCGGATCGAACGCATACCGCCTCCTACCTCGTGATTTGAGGCTTCAGCATATCGGAACCACCTGTGCCAAACACGGGTTTCAGTCAACTCCGCCGCGAAGCGGTGGAGCCCCAGAGGCTCAATCCATCCGCAGGCTGAGGTCCGCGGCGGGGGCGCTATGGGTGAGGGCGCCGACGCTGAGGAAGTCCACGCCGGTCCCGGCCACGGCCCGGGCCCGGTCGAGCGAGAGGTTGCCGCTGGCCTCCAGGAAGAGGCGCCGCCCGCTGCGGTCCCGCAGGGCCACGGCCTCACGCATCTGGTCCAGGGCCATGTTGTCGAGCAGGACGCCGTCCACGTCCGGCAGTTCCAGGCAGGCCTTGAGCTGGCCCAGGGTCTCCACTTCCACCTCGATCTTCAGGAGAATCGGCGCGGCGCGGCGCGCCGCCTCCACCGCGGCGCGGACGCCCCCCGCCGCGGCCAGATGATTCTCCTTGAGCAGCACGCCATCGCCCAGGGTCAGCCGATGGTTCACGCCGCCGCCGCAGCGCACGGCGTACTTCTCCAGCAGCTTGAGGCCCGGCGTGGTCTTGCGGGTGTCCAGGATGCGCGCCCCCGTGCCCTCGACGGCGTCCACGAACTTCCGCGTGAGGGTGGCCGTGCCCGACAGGCGCTGGAGCAGGTTGAGCATCACCCGCTCGCCCAGCAGGATGCCGTGGCTGGAGCCGCGGAGGCGCAGAACCTCCGTGCCCGCCGCGACCTTCTGTCCATCGCCCCTGGCAAGCTCCACCACGAGCCCCGGACAAGCCAGGCGCAGGGTTTCCGAGGCCATGGGAAGTCCCGCCAGCACCAGGTCTCCCTTGGCGAAAACCCGCGCAGTCATGGGCCGGTCCGGCACCGCCGCGGTCGTCCAGTCCTGGGTGCCCCAGTCCTCGCGCAGGAAGGCACGCAACTGGTCGCGGTAGGTTTCGGGGTGCGGGGGATGGAACATCGGTCACTCCGCACCCAGCCTACAATGAAGATAAACCAGGAGCCCCCATGTCCTTCATCCTCGTCGAAAAAGCCGACCGCATCGCCTGGGTCACCCTCAACCGGCCCGAAAAGCTCAACGCCCTGAACAACGAGGTGCTGAAGGAGCTGGAGCAGGTCTTCGCGGAGCTGGAGCAGGATGCCGAGGTGGGCGTCGTGGTGCTGACGGGGGCCGGCGAGAAAGCCTTCGTGGCCGGCGCGGATATTTCCGAGCTGAAGGCCCTCGACACGGCCGGGGCCCGGGTCCAGGCCCTCCGTGGCCAGGCCGTGTTCCAGCGCATCGAATCCATGCCCAAGCCCGTCATCGCCGCCGTGAACGGTTTTGCCCTGGGGGGCGGTTGCGAACTGGCCCTGGCCTGCCACATCCGCATCGCCAGCGAGAACGCCCGTTTCGGCCTGCCGGAGGTGAGCCTCGGCATCATCCCCGGCTACGGCGGCACCCAGCGCCTGCCCCGCCTGGTGGGCAAGGGCGTGGCCCTGGACCTGATCCTCAGCGGCGAGATGACGCTCGCCGCCGATGCCCTCCGCATGGGCCTCGTGAGCCGGGTCGTGCCCCAGGCCGATCTCCGGGCCGCCACCGAGAAACTGGCGAAGGCCATTCTGTCCCGCGGCCCCCTGGCCCTGCGCAGCGCCCTCGCCGCCGTGAACGAGGGCATCGAGATGCCCCAGGAGCAGGGCCTCCAGTACGAAGCCGCCCTCTTCGGCCTCCTGGCCGCCACCCAGGACATGCAGGAGGGCATGGGCGCCTTCCTGGAAAAGCGTGGACCGCAGTTCCGGGGACTGTAGCGGCACGGCTCTAAAACGCGCGCTGACGCGCACGTTTTAGAGTCAGGAAAAGCGTACGGAGGGCCAGATCTTTTTCTATCTCCCAAAAGGGCGGGCCCTTCTGCCCGCCGTTTTTGGAGCAGGGAACGGCTACCGCTTGGCAACGCCGAGCGTGACCGCCGCCGTCTGCTCGTTGTTGTGCTGATCCACGACCTTCACCAGGACGCGGTCGCCGCGCACGGCCTCGCGGGGCACGAGCACGTCGAAACGCTCCTCCTTCTGATCGAAGACCCGGTCCTCGGGCACGATCTGAAGCCAGCGGTCGCCGTCGGCGCTGATGGCCGCGTCCTTCAGCATGGAGGTCTCGTCCCGGGCCAGGAACCGCACCCGGATGCCCTCGCCTTCGGACACCGCGCTCAGTTCGGAGATGGCGGACGGCGTGTGGTCAATCATGAAGGGTGCCGTGCGCCAGGTGCTGGCAAGGGCGGCATTGAAGGGGGCCGTGGGGGCATCCGAGACGGCCACCTCCAGCCGGTAGCGGCCATCGGGCACAGGCATGGTGTCGAAGCTGAAGAACTTCTCCTTCCATGCCTTTTCCAGCAGAAGGGGTGTTCCCCGGTCGGGCACCAGGCGGATGGCGAACTGGAGGGCATCGCCGTTGGGATCGTTCGCGCGGAAGACGAAGCTCTGTCCGCCCCGCCGGAAGCTGCGTTTCTCGGCGCCCATGTAGCCCAGGGCCGGAATGAGCTTCTGCGTTTCCAGCGGGACGCGCTCAATGCCGATGTCGTCCGGCGGCGCGGTGCGGGTGATGACCAGGCCCGGAGGCATGACATCCACGCCTTCCCAGACCGGCGCCAGGTTGCGGTGCGCCCAGTGCAGGCTCACGGTCTCGACGATGGGCGTGGCGCCCCCCCGGGTGCTGCTGAGACGCAAGCGGAACTGGGCGCAGCGGGCCGGTGGCAGGGCGGGCCGCTCTCCGCTGCGCAGCGGCGGCGTCCAGGGACTCCAGGTGGCATCGGGCGTTTCCGTGCTTCCGGTGCGGAACTGGATCTCGACATTGGTGCCCGTGGGCATGTCGGCGTCCAGGTAGGCCCGGCCCCAGTCGGCGATGGGCGCGCCCTTGAGGATCTTCGATTCGAGGGTGCCTTCGGTGGCCTGGGCCTCGGACAGCAGGTGCAGCTCGGCGGGATTCGAACCCACCACCAGCAGGTCGCCGCCCGAGGGCAGAAAGGCCGTGGCCTGGGCCGTGCCCAGTTCCTGCACCACGGCGAAGGGATCCGTATCGCGCACCTGGCCCAGGGGCAGCGAGAACAGGCGGGACCGGTTGCCCGTGCCCACCAGCAGCTGGCCCTTCCAGGCCGTGAGCGCGTAGACCTGGCTCTGGGCGCTCTGCCACAGGGTCTCCGGCACGCGATCCCTGTCCAGGCGGATGACGGCGGAGCGGGTGGTGGCCGAGGTATCCGCCTGGAGATAGCCTTCGCGGCGCTCCAGCTGGCCCGTGCTGAACTTGGGCGTGAGGCCGTTGTCGGCGCCGATGTAGAGCTGGCCGTCGGCGAGGGCCAGGGCGCGCACTTCCTCGAAGGGCGTGTCCATCAGGGTCTCCAGGCGGTCGCCCTGGCGGCTGTAGCGGAGCACCAGGCCCCGGCCGTGGCTGCCCAGGTACCAGCCGCCCTGGCCATCCGCGGCCAGCGCGGTGAAGGCCGTCTCATCCGCCAGTTCCGCCAGGCGGCGGCTGGAACCCTCCCGGGCCTGCACCAGCAGGGCGCCCTTTTCCGCGCCCCCGGCCACGATCACCGAATCGCCTTCGACGGCGAGGGCCCAGACGATGCGGGCGTCAATATCCGCGAAGGGCTTCACCTCGCCGCCGGGCGTCACGCGGAAAAGCTTGCCTTCGCCGGTGGGGGCCACCACCAGATCCTGGCCCAGGCGCGCCATGGCGAACACGATGCCGCCCTTCACCTGGCCCAGGGGCTTCACCTGGCCGCCCACATAGTGGAACAGCTTGCCGTCCGTGCCGGCGGACAGGTAGGCGCCACCGGAACCATCCGGCACCGCAGCCCAGATCACGCCCTCGGGCAACTGGCCCACCCGGCGCAAGCTCGGGGCCAGGCGCAGACGGCCATCGGCGCCGATGCGCACGCCGCGGGTCTCGGAGCCCAGCCAGTCGTTGAAGCCCGAGAAGTTGGCGGTGGGCTGTTCCGCGAAGGTGGACACACCCACGAGGGCGGCAAGAAGGAAGGTCATCCAGCGCATAGAACCCTTTCGCATGGTGCACATGGTCTACTCGATCTCCACTTCCAGCTGGCTCAGCCCCCGGACCTCACGCTCCAGAGGCAGCACCGCGCGCCCCACGATGCGGCGCTGGAGTTTGTTGTCGCTGCTGGCGCCATCCCCGCTGACCAGGCTGGCCACGGAGGGCGGGATGCCTTCGATGCGGCTTCCGCGAAGCCCCGCTCCGGCCTGCGTCTGCACCAACAGGGCATAGGCATTGTTGTTCCGCAGGGCCCCGTTGAGGATGCGCACCACATCCCCGAGGTTGGCGACTTCGATCACGCGCTCATCCGGATCGGCCGCGGTGAGGCTGTACCCATCCCCCACCATGAGGATGGCCTTCCCCTTGGTGGCGGAGGAGGGCACCTGGATGTTGAAGGTGGCGGTCTCCCGCACGCCCTGGATGTTCTGGAGGGTCACCAGCACGGGCAGCACTTCGCCCCGCTTGGCCCGGGCGCTCAGCAGGCGCACGCCCGCGATGCTCGTCAGATCCAGGCGCTCCTCGGCCTTGATGGTGAGCGAGATCCCCTCGAACGCGGGCTTCTCGAAGGGATTCAGGCTGATGGCCTGCAACATGCCGCCCACATACTGGGCCATGCGGGCGGGGTTCAGATCCGCGATGACATTCTCGATCAGGATGGCCGGGTAGCCCGCCAGCTTGATGTTGCCCTGCATGGAAAGGCTCTGGAGACCGAGGCCCCGGGTGTGGGCATCCAGAGTCTGCGCCACCGCCGTGGCGGCCAGGGCGGCCGTGGCCACCGGATGGTCCATGATCTCGAAGCGGAAGTTCAGGGTCCGCTTCCCCCCCAGGTTCAGGCCGATCCGCATGGGCACCATGCGGGCCTCGGCGCCCAGGATGCCGGCCACGCCCGAGCTGCGATCCAGGCGCAGCGCCCCGATGGGCGCCACGGGCAGGGCCAGCTTGAAGGAATTCTGGTAGCTCGCGACCGTGGTGGCGACCGTGGCCGACCAGAGGGGCAGGTCCACGGGCCCGAGATTGAACAGCTGGTGCCCGAAGAGCAGGATCCGCTTCCCGGAGATGTAGGTGATGGTGCCGGCGGCCGCCAGATCCATATCGCCCTGCATGAGGGTGATGGCGGCCATGCCCCCGGGCTCCAGGGGGCTCGCCTCCTCCCGGCCGCCGGAAAGGGTGGGCACGGCGGTGAAGGTGACCGGCCATCCGGCCCACAACCGCTGAGCGTCGGATCCAAGGGGGCTCCCCGCCAAGGCCATGGGCAGCGCCTGGGCGTCCGAGTCCCCCATCACGGTCCGGAAATCCAGCATCTGGCCCATCAGCGCGGCCTTCAGCACCTTGGGGGGTTCCAGCCTGGGCAGGATCAGGGGCGTGCGGCTGGGGGCGGTCTCGGGGATGTCCCGCAGCTGGTCCAGCATCTCCGCGATGGGGGTGATGCCTCCGATGGGCTCCTTCTCGAAGGCGATGCCGGTGCTGAGGGCTCCGATGAGTTTGCCGTCAATGTAGCAGGGGCTTCCGCTCATGCCCGCCAGGATGCCGGTTTCCGCCAGGGGCCCGCCCGAGGCCCTCACCATGATGCGGCTCCGGCCCGGCGCGGCGTTCTTCTGGACGCCCAGCACCTCGAACTCGAACCGCTCGATCTTCCCGCCCTGGAACACCGTGCGCCCGTACCCCTTCATGCCGGCCCGGATCTCCGACACCCCCAGGGTGGCCGGTCCCTGGGCCAGCAGGGGCACCACGGATAGAAGGGCGATGAGGGAGGCGGCCAGTTTCATGGGGGTCCCAAGGAAAGAATGAAGCCTAACAGACGGCCCCCTTTGGACCCCCCTGTGACCATCGGGTGCCGTGGACGTAACTTTCGTTTCGTGAGCCAAAGCCCCCTTCTTCCAGGAGGTCCTTACCGCTACCTTCGGAGACGGAGGAACATCACATGCATTCAAGGCACTTCAGCAGTTCAACCCTGGTGGCCCTGCTCGTGGCGGCGGCACCCCTCATGGCCCAGGGCGTCTCCGCCCAGCTGGGCGGTCGCGTAATGGACACCGCCGGGGTGCCCCTGGGCGGCGCCACGGTGGTCATCCGCAACGGCGAAACCGGCTTCACCCGCACCCTGCAGAGCGCCGGAGACGGCCGGTTCGTGGCCCTGGCGCTGCCCGTCGGGCCCTATGTCGTGACCATCAGGAAGACGGGGTTCCAGACCGCTTCCAACATCAAGGTCAACCTCAACCTCGGTGACGCGGCACCCCTCAGCATCCGCCTGGCTTCTGAGACGGGCGCCACCGTGGAGATCGTCGCCACCAGCACCCAGGTGGATACGGAACGCTCCACCGTCGCCTCCACCGTGTCCCCCACGGATCTGGTGAACATTCCCATCAAGGGCCGCAGCCTGCTCGACTATTCCAGCCTGACCCCCCAGGTCAACGTCACCGGCCGCGGCCAGATCGCCATCGCCGGGTCCCGCGGCGTGAACACCTCCATCAACATTGACGGCGGGGACTACAACTCCTCCTTCTTCGCGGGCAGCACGGGCACCAGCACCGTGGCGGGCAGCCCCTTCTCCGTGTCCATGGAAGCCATTCGCGAGTTCCAGGTGATCACCGATGGCGCGTCCGCCGAATTCGGCCGCATGGGCGGCGGGTACCTGAACGCCATCACCAAGTCCGGCACGAATGAGCTCGCCGGGGGCCTCTTCTACTACTACCGCCCCAGCTTCTGGGTGGAGCCGGAAGTCAATGTCTCGGGAAGGCCCGGCGCCAACACCATCCTCGATTTCAAGACGATCCAGTATGGCGGCTCGGTGGGTGGTCCCATCATCAAGGACAAGCTGTTCTATTTCGTCGCCTTCGATTTCCAGCGGGAAAGCCGCCCCCAGAGCTTCGTCTGGGGCGGCAGCAACCCCGTGACCCTGGATCCCGCCACCAACCCATCGGATGCCGTCCTGCTCTCCAAGGCCGGCTCCTACTCCAAGCCCAATGACGGAGACAACCTCTTCCTGCGCCTGGACTGGAACCTCAGCACCGATCACGCCCTCCAGGTGCGCATGACCAAATCCAGCATCAAGAGCGTCTACAACGCCGGGACGTACAACTCCTCCGAGAATGTCGCCTTCGACGAATACAACACCACCGCCCTGGGGCTCCAGTGGAACTGGACCATCGGTTCCCATTGGCTCAATGAATTCAAGTTGAACTGGAACAAGGACGAGCAGCCCCGCGTCGCGGCCTCCATGTCCCCCCAGGTGACCATCAGCAATGTGGGCAATTACGGCAAGGTCCCCTACACCCGCGAATTCGAGCTGAAGAAGACGCAGATCAGCGAGGCCATCACCTACTTCACGCCCACCCTGCAGGTGAAGGCCGGCATGGACCTCATCCTGAACAATGTGTTCGAGATCTTCGCGCCCTTCGTCGAGGGGTCCTATTACATTTCAAGCCTCACCAACTTCCGCGCCGGCAACTGGGGCACCTATCAGCAGAATTTCGGGCTGAACGGATTGTCTGGCTATGAGGCTGGCCGCTTCGACCAGAAGGAACGGGACTTGGCCCTGTTCATCCAGACCGACTGGAAGGCCACCTCTTCCGTGAAGCTGGGCCTGGGCCTCCGGTATGACAAGCAGGAACACCCGGACTTCCCCGTGCTGGACGTCAGCAATCCCATGGCCGCCCAGCTCCCCCTCACGGCCTCGATCCCCTCCAGCAGTTCCATCAGCCCCAGGCTGAGCCTGACCTGGACCCCGGAAGCCGACAAGGGCAACACGGTCGTCCGCGCCTCCGCCGGACGGTACGTCAGCCGGACGCCCGCGATCTTCCTCTACCAGGTCTACACCGGCAATGGCGCCCGGGTCGGCGCCTACACCTTCCGCTCCAGCAACGCCTCGGAACTGGCCCTGGCGCAGTCTCTGGGCATCGGGTACGGCGCCGCCTTCAATCCCGCCGCCCCGGCCACCATCAATCCGGCCGCCCTGTCCACCTTGACCCCCACTCAGCTCGCCACCCTCGCGGGCACCCTCCAGGTGGCCACCTTCGGCCCCGGGTTCAAGAATCCCACCACGGATCGGTTCAACCTGGGCTTTGAGCGGGCCTTTTCCGCCGGCTGGGTGCTGGGCGCCAGCGCCACCTACGCGAAAACCAAGAACCTGGAGCGCATCACCGATCTGAACCTGGCGGAAACCAGCGTCAACGCCCAGGGACGGCCCCTTCTCACCCGGCCGAACCCGAACTACGGTTCGATCAAGGCCTATGTCAGCGATGCGGAAGCCAAGTACATGGCCTTGACCCTCTCCGCGAAGTACCAGAAGGCCGACAGCCCCCTCGCGGCCCAGTTCTACTACACCCGCTCCGAAGCGAAGGACAACGACTCCAACGAGCGGAACTACAACAGCTGGGGGACCCAGAATCCGCTGCGTCTCGGAGAGGACTACAGCTATGGGGACACCGACCGGCCCCACGTCCTCGTGGGCAACCTGTCCTATCAGGAACCGGTTTCCAAGGTCCAGATCGGGTCCACCCTCCGCTACTACTCCGGGCTTCCCTACACGCCCTACTTCAGCACGGACCTCAATGGCGACACCATGCGGGTGGACCGCCCCATCGGCACGGAGCGGAACAGCCTCCGGACCGGCAGCCAGACGAACATTGACCTCCGGATCAGCCGGGAATGGGCCTTCGGCCGGGTGCGCCTGAACACCTCCATTGACGTATTCAACCTCTTCAACCGCGCCGATACCTACTATCGGATCAGCCACACCGGGAACGACGCCGCTCCTGTGACGACTCGCTCCTTCACCACCATGACCCGGGCGGATGAAACCCTCTTCCCCACCCGCCAGGTCCAGCTGGGCGCCCGGCTGTCCTTCTAGGCCTACCCGCATCACCCAAGGGCGGCGCGCC
This sequence comes from Geothrix sp., assembly GCA_030681515.1. Classification (GTDB taxonomy): domain Bacteria; phylum Acidobacteriota; class Holophagae; order Holophagales; family Holophagaceae; genus Geothrix. The sequence goes on from JAUXSE010000035.1 coordinate 49,171, forward strand.
AGCGCCGCCCTTTTTCTTGCCAGGCTGGTGCCAAGAGCACGCAACGCGTGCGATAGGTGGAGGTTTTTCCCGGGAATTCGTTCCACGACCCACATGTCCTCTTCTGCCGGGCCTCCCGGGCCGCTACGCTCGAAGGCGGAGGAACTTCCCATGCGTTCAAGGCATTTGAGCAGCTCACCCCTCGTGGCCCTGCTGGTGGCAGCGGCACCTCTCATGGCCCAAGGCGTATCCGCCCAGCTGGGCGGTCGCGTGCTGGATTCCAACGGAGCCGCCGTGGCTGGCGCCACGGTGGTCATCCGCAACGGCGAAACCGGCCTCACCCGCACGGTCCAGACCAGCAGCGAAGGCCGGTACCTGGCCACCCTGCTGCCCGTGGGCCCATACGTGGTGACCGTCACCAAGACGGGTTTCCAGACCGCCGGCAACATCAAGGTGAACCTGAACCTGGGTGACGCCGCCCCCCTGACCGTCAAGCTGGCGCCCGAATCCGGTGCCGTGGTGGAAGTGGTGGCCGCCTCCAGCCAGGTGGACAGTGAGCGTGCCAGCGCCGCAGCCATCATCTCCCCTGACAACCTGACCAATCTTCCCGTTTTCAACCGCAACTTCACCAACCTGGCCACCCTGACCCCCCAGGTGGTGGTGGACAGCAGCCGCGGGAACCTGGCCATTGCGGGCCAGCGCGGCGTGAACACCTCCATCAACATTGACGGCAGCGATACCAACGAACCCTTCTTCGGCGGGGCCGTGGGCGCGGCCGAGGGCAAGACCCCGTTTACCGTCTCCATCGAGGCCATCCGCGAGTACCAGGTCATCACCGACGGTGCCAGCGCCGAGTTCGGCCGCATGGGCGGTGGCTACGTGAACGCCATCACCAAGAACGGCACCAACGATCTCAGCGGCAGCCTCTTCTACTACCTGCGCCCCCGCAGCTGGGTCGAGGCCGGTCCGACCCTGCGCCAGCCCAGTGGCTCCACCACCACCTACCCTGTTGGCGATTTCCAGCAGGAGCAGTTCGGCTTCAGCCTCGGCGGTCCCATCGTCAAGGACAAGCTCTTCTACTTCGTGGCCTACGATGCCCAGCGCCGGAAGGATCCCATTAACATGGCCTGGGGCGGGACCAACCCCCCGACCGGACTCTATCCCCTGAACCCCGCCGTCCCGGCGGACGCCGTCCTGATCTCCAAGGCCGGCGCCTACTCTGCCAAGGCGGATTCCGATGTCTACTTCCTCCGTTTCGACTGGAACATCAACACGGACCAGACCCTCCAGTTGCGGGTGAACCATTCCAACTTCAAGGGCGTCACCGGTGCCGGCATCACCGCCGCCTACGAGAATCTGGCCTCGGATGACGTCACCACGGACGCCTACGTGCTGCAGTGGAACTGGGTCCTCGGTGCCAACTGGATGAACGAGTTCCGGATCAGCCACACCAAGGACGACATGCCCCGGACGACCTTTTCGAACATTCCCGAGGTCAGCATCACCGGTGTGGGCTACTACGGCGCCTACCCCTTTGACCGCACCTACAGCACCAAGCGCACCCAGTTCCAGGAGAACATCAGCTACGTCACCCCGACCCTCCAGTTGAAGGCCGGCCTCGACTACAACGATATCAATGTCTCCGAGTTCTTCGCCGGCAACTGGCAGGGGGTCTATTTCTTCAACAACATCACCGACTTCCGCGCCGGCAACTGGTCCACCTACCGCCAGAACTTCGGCCTGAACGGCCCTGTGCAGCAGGCGGGACTGTTTGATACCAGCTACAAGCAGATCGCGGTCTTCCTCCAGGCTGACTGGCGCCTCACCGACACCTTCAAGCTGGGCCTGGGCCTCCGCTGGGACAAGCAGGAGAACCCGGATTATCCCATCCTGGACATGAGCAACCCAGCCTCCACGGCCATGCCCCTGGCCTCGAAGATTCCTTCGGATAGCCAGATCTCGCCCCGGCTGTCCTTCACCTGGACCCCCGCCTTCGATCACGGCAAGACCGTGGTGCGCGGAAGCGCCGGCCGCTACGTCAGCACCACCCCGGCCGTCTTCTTCTACCAGGCCTATGCCGCCAATGGCCTGCGGACGGGGCAGGTGGATTTCCGGGCCTCCGCGAATGATCATGTCACCTTCGGCATCCCCCGTGGCACGGCGTTCAATCCCGCCACCCCTTTCTGGTTCCCGTCCTTCCCCACCGGCGGCGTGCTACCCAGGTTCAACATCTGGAGTTTCAACCAGGACTTCAAGAACCCCTACACCGATCGCCTGAACCTGGGTGCCGAGCGGCCCTTCTTCAACGACCTGGTGCTGGGCCTGTCCGCCACCTATGCCAAGGCCAACCAACTCGAGCGCACGGCGGACCTGAACGTCGGAACCCCCACCATGGGCGCCTACGGGCGCCTGATGTACCCGGCGAGGCCCAATGCCACCTACGGCACCATGGGCATGTACTACTCCGATGCCACCAGCATCTACCGGGCCTACACGATCAGCCTGAAGTACCACAAGGACGACAGCAACCTGGACGCCCAGTTCTACTACACCTACTCCATCAACAAGGATAGCGATTCCAACGAGCGCAACTACTCCGGCATCAGCATCCAGGATGCAGGCAACCTTGGGGGCCAATGGGGCTATGCCGATACGGACCGCCGCGAAGTCCTGACGGGCTACCTGAGCTACCGCGACAAGGGCCGTTCTGACATCCTGGCTTCCCTTTCCGTGCGCTACCAGACCGGGACGCCCTACAGCCTGGTCTACAGCAAGGACATGAACGGCGACGCCAACACCAGCAACGACCGGTTCTTCGCGAACGGCCAGGACTACGGTCGCAATACGCTACGCGTCGGATCCCAGCTCTTCTTGGATCTGGGTCTGCGGCGCGACTTCCGGTTCACTGAGCGCCTGAAGATGACCGCCTCCCTGGATGTGTTCAATCTCCTGAACCGCCAGGACACGTGGGAATCAACGCGAATCAACTCTGCCAGCACGGACGCCATTCCCAGACTGGACAAGAGCCAGAACTGGATGGGTGGCGCTCGCCAGATCCAGATCGGCGCCCGCTTCTCCTTCTAATCCCCACCCGCATCACCCAAGGGCGGCGCGCCAGCGCCGCCCTTTTTTCGTTATGGTTGAGTGATGCGAATCCTTGCGCTGGGCGATGTGGTGGGGGAACCGGGGCGGCGGCTGGTGGAGGCCTTTGTGCCCGACCTGCGCCGGGAGACCGGGGCGGATCTGGTGGTGGTGAACGGCGAGAACGCCGCCCACGGCCACGGCATCACGGAGGCCATCGCCCGGGAGTGGTTCGACCGGTACGGCGTGGATGTCATCACCACGGGCAACCACGCCTTCGACGTGAAGGGCATCGAGTCCTTTTTCCGGCAGGAACCCCGCCTCCTGAGGCCCGCCAACCATCCCCCGGACACGGCCGGGAACGGCTGGGTGAAGCTGCACACGGCCTCGGGCGCCGAGGTCCTGATCATCAACCTCATGGGCCGGGTCCACATGTCCACCTGCGACTGTCCCTTCCGATGCGTGGATGCCCTGCTCCAGAAGGAGCGCGCCGACCTCGTCCTCGTGGACATGCACGCCGAGGCCACCAGCGAAGCCCAGGCCATGGGCCACCATCTGGATGGCCGCGCCGCCGCCGTGCTGGGCACCCACACCCATGTGCCCACCCTGGACGCCAAGGTGCTGCCGGGTGGCACGGCCTATGTGACCGACATCGGCATGACGGGCCCCTACGCCGGCGTCATCGGCATGAAGAAGGAAGCCAGCCTGGGCCGCTTCCTCAAGGTGCAGCGCCCCCGCTACGAAGTCGCCGAAGGCGATCTGCAGCTCCACGCCGTCCTCGTCACCACCGAGGGACGCAAGGCCACCGCAATCGAGCGGATCCTACGCAGGCTCTAGCATTTCCTGCGCTGAAATCGCGCGGCGATTTCAGCGAGAGTACCGCCTGAGCATGCGCATATTCCTGCGGTACGCCACGCCCCGGGTGAAGTTGATGGCCACCTGCCGGGGAAAGCGGGTGATGGAACTGGCAAGGGTGATGAAGGTGCGCACGGTCTGGGCCGGGCCCCGGCCCTGCCGGCTGGCGTTGTCGTAGTAGACCATCAGGGCCTGCCGCATGGTGGCGCGGGGCAGGTTGAACAGGCCGTAGCTCTCGATCACATCGTGATTGATGCGGCGGGTGCCGTCCTGCTCGGTGACGATGAGGTCCTCGGGTCGGATCTCCTGGGTCATGGCGGCTCCTGGGTCAATAGTGTATCGGCCCGAGGCGTGGGTTGCTCAAGCCGTGCCAATCCGATTCGTTCAGGAAAGCCGCGTCCAGCCATCGAGGTATAGGCCGAAGGCGGGGTCGGCGGCGGCCTTCTGCTGGACCAGGGCCCGGATCTGGGCCTCCTCGGTCTCCATCTGCTCCGGCGTGAGGTGGCCCGACAGGGTCATGGCCCGCAGCCAGACCAGGAAGGTGGTCAGGGCGTCGAACTGGTTGTAGCGGACGATGCCGGCGATGTCCCCGGCCCGCCAGAGATCAATGACGCTCTTCCCATCCGTGCCCAGCTTGCCGGGGATGCCGCAGGCCGTGGCCAGTTCGTGGAGGGTGGACGACGCCTTGCCCCAGGCGCCGGTGATCTCGCGCAGATCAATGTGCTGGTTGCCGTAGCGGTCGAAGAAATCGCCCGGCGCCCACTTCTCCGCGCTGCGGCCCAGGCCCGGGATGGACAGCCGATGAACCATGGCCCGCTGCACCAGGATGGGCAGGTCTGCGTCCCGGGAGTTGAAGCCCACCAGCTGGGGTTTCTTGTCACCCATGGCCAGGAGGAAACGGCGGAGCAGCTCGTCCTCGGGCAGCGCCTCGGGGCCCTCCGGCAGCGCGTAGAGCTTGTGGTGGACTTCGCCATGTTTCACGGTGCGGATCACCGCGGCAATGGACACCACGCGGCAGAGGATGGTCTTCAGGTAGGGTCGGGGCTCGGCCTCCGTAGCGCCCCCGTAGGTCCACATGCGCTCGATGACGGCTTCATCCGGCATGTCCTTGGGCAAGTCCAGGACGCGGCGCCCTGTGGCGGGATCCGGGACCCACTCGGCGTCGAAGGCGAAGATCTGGTGGTGGGGTGGGCGCAGCATCGAGATCTCCTATCGGTCCAGGGCCCATTTGCCGCCACCACCGATGGCGCAGGCCAGGCCCGCCAGCAGCCGGAACAGGCCGCCCAGGTTCGACAGCAACCCGGCGCCATGGATCCATCCATGCACCAGGGGCCAGCCCAGCACCACCACCAGGAGCCCACCCGCCAGCGGCACCCAGAGGCCGAGGAGCATCAGGACGCCGCAGACCACCTCACCAAGCGCCAGGCCCCAGGTGGAAGCGTGGGCGAAGGTGATGGCGCCATGGGCGCGGCGGAGGACCTCGAAGCCCTGCACCACGGCCATGCCGCCCACGGCGAGGCGGAGCAGGAGAAGGGCCCAGTCAGTGCGGGTCTTGGATGCGGCCATGGCGTCCTCGGGGGAGTCTCCATTCTACCGCTGGTGACGGATTCCGTGGATCCATGAGGCTATGCTTGAGGGTTGGAGGATCCCCAAATGAGCATTCAAAGCATCGGTGTCATCGGCGCGGGCCAGATGGGCAATGGCATCGCCCACGTCTTCGCCCAGGCGGGCTACAGCGTCCAGATGCAGGACATCAGCGAGGCGTTCGCCGCCAAGGGGGTGGCCACCGTGGACAAGAACCTTCAGCGGGGCGTGGACAAGGGGAAGCTGACGGCCGAGGAGAAGGCCGCCGTGCTGGGCCGGATCCGCACCACCACCAAGCTCGAGGATCTCGCCGGCTGCGATATCGTCATCGAGGCCGCCACCGAGAAGTGGGAGATCAAGAAGCAGATCTTCGAGACCCTGGACGCCGTGTGCAAGCCGGGCGCCATCCTGGCCTCGAACACCAGCAGCATCTCCATCACCAGGCTGGCGGCCATCACCAAGCGTCCCGAAGCCTTCATCGGCATGCACTTCATGAACCCCGTGCCAGTCATGCAGCTCATCGAGGTCATCCGTGGCCTGGCCACCGGCGATGCCACCTTCGAGACGGTCATGGACCTTTCGAAAAAACTTGGCAAGACCCCGATCCCCTGCAACGACTTCCCGGGCTTCGTCAGCAACCGCGTGCTCCTGCCCATGATCAACGAGGCCATCTACGCCCTCTACGAAGGCGTGGCCACCGTGGAAAGCATTGACGGGATCATGAAGCTGGGCATGAACCATCCCATGGGCCCCCTCACCCTGGCCGACTTCATCGGCCTGGACACCTGCCTCTTCATCCTGAACGTGCTGCACGAGGGACTGGGCGATCCCAAGTACCGCCCCTGCCCCCTGCTCATCAAATACGTGGACGCCGGGTGGCTCGGCAAGAAGAGCGGCCGCGGCTTCTACGACTACGCCAAAGCCTGATCCGCTAAACTCAACCCCTGCACCTTCAAACAGGAGACCCCCATGGCCACGGCGAAAGTCCGCGAGATCCTTTCCTGGTACACCTCTGAGAATCCGGGCGTGAAGGCCAACCTGGCCCGGATCATGAACACGGGCCGCCTGGCCGGCACCGGCAAGTTCGTGATCCTGCCCGTGGATCAGGGCTTCGAGCATGGCCCGGCGCGCAGCTTCGCCCCGAACCCGGGCGGCTACGATCCCCGGTACCACATCGAGCTGGCCATCCAGTCCGGCTGCAACGCCTACGCCGCGCCGCTCGGCTTCATCGAGCATGTGGCCTCGGACTACGCCGGCGACATCCCCCTCATCCTCAAGCTCAACAACAGCGACAGCCTCACCAAGGGCCAGGAGCCCTGCAGCGCCATCACCGGCAGCGTGGAGGACGCCCTGCGCCTGGGCTGCGCCGCCATCGGGTACACCATTTATCCCGGCAGCGGCGCCCGCAACGAGCAGTACGAGGCCCTCCGCGAGCTGATCCTCGACGCCAAGGCCGTGGGCCTGCCCACCGTCCTGTGGGCCTACCCCCGCGGCGAGGGGCTCAGCAAGGACGGCGAGACCGCCGTGGACGTGGTGGCCTACGCCGCCCATACCGCCGCCCAGCTGGGCGCCCACATCATCAAGGTGAAGCCCCCCAAGGATCATGTGGAGCAGGCCGAGGCCAGGAAGGTCTACGAGAAGTACGGCATCCCCACCGCCAGCCTGAAGGAGCGCATCGCCCATGTGGTGCAGAGCGCCTTCAACGGACGGCGCATCGTGATCTTCAGCGGTGGCGAGGCCAAGGGCACCGAGGAGGTCCTGAAGGAAGTGGCCGAGATCGCCGCGGGCGGCGCCTTCGGCAGCATCATGGGCCGCAACGCCTTCCAGCGGCCGAAGGCGGAAGCGATCCAGCTGCTGCACACGGTGATGGATATGTACAAGAACGCGAAGTAGGTGGCTGCTCGGAACGCTGCGCGTTCCGAGATAGGAGAAGCGGCGCGAAAGCGCCGCTTCTCATTTGGCTGTCATTTGCTTTTCTATCTCGGAATGCGAAGCATTCCGAGCCCAGGCGCTCACTTAGGAGGATGTTCCAGGAACGTCAGCCCCGGGCACTTCTCGGCGGTGGTCCTTCGCTGCCAATCGTTTTCGAAGAGGATGGCGGGGTTGCCCTCGGTGTCTTCGACCAGTTCGCCCCAGAACTTGCTGGGTTCGGGCCAGCCGCCCTGGATCCAGCGGGCCATCTGGAAGCCGCGGGGCTCCAGCAACACGGGGCAGGCGTACTCGTCCTTGAGGCGGTGCTGGAGCACCTCGAACTGCAGGCGGCCGATGGCGCCGAGGATGGGGAGGGGTGCGCCGCCCTTGGGCCAGAAGACCTGCACCACGCCTTCTTCTGCGATCTGGCCCAGGCCCTTGAGGAAGCCCTTGCGGGCGCCGGGATCCGCCAACCGGACGGAGGCGAACTGCTCCGGCGAGAAGCGGGGCACCGCGTGGAATTCCAGCGGCCCGGAGGCGCTCAAGACATCGCCGATGCGGAAGAGGCCGGGGTTGATCAGGCCCAGGATGTCACCGGGATAGGCCTCGTCCACGATCTGCCGCTCGCGGCCGAAGAACATGTGGGGATAGTTCAGCTTGATGGACTTCTTTTCGCGCACATGCAGGGCGTCCATGCCCCGCTCGAAGCGGCCCGACACGATGCGGGCAAAGGCCACGCGGTCCCGGTGGGCCTTGTTCATGTTGGCCTGGACCTTGAACACGAAGGCCGTGAAGGGCTGTTCCGGGGACACCTCGCCGCCATCCATGAGGGGGCGCGGGCCGGGGGATGGTGCCAGTTCCAGGAATTCCTCCAGGAACTCGGCCACGCCGAAGTTGTTCACGGCGGAACCAAAGAACAGGGGCGACTGCTCGCCGCGCAGGAAGGCCTCGCGGTTGAAGGCGGGCAGGACATGGTCCATGAGGTCCACGTCCTCCTTCAGCTGCCGCAGCTCCGCGGGGGACAGCAGGCCGGCGATTTCCGGATCATCCAGCCCGCCCTTCCCCGCCACGCGGGCCTTCCGGCCCGCCTTCGCCCGCTCGAACACCTGGATCTGGCCGGTGGCGCGCACGTAGACGCCCTTGAAGTCCGTGCCGGATCCGATGGGCCAGGTCATGGGCACGGCATGGAGGCCGAACAGTTCCTCCACCTCGTCAATGATCTCCACGGGCTCGCGGCCGGGGCGGTCGAGCTTGTTCACGAAGGTGAAGATGGGGAGCTGCCGTTCCCGGGCCACGCGGAACAGTTTCTTGGTCTGCTCTTCCACGCCCTTGGCGCAGTCCAGCAGCATCACCACGCTGTCCGCGGCCGTAAGGGCCCGGTAGGTGTCCTCGCTGAAATCCTGGTGGCCCGGCGTATCCAGCAGGTTGATGGCCCGGCCCTGATACTCGAACTGCATGGCCGCCGAGGTGACGCTGATGCCGCGCTCCTGCTCGATGCTCATCCAGTCCGAATGGGCCGCCGCCCCGCCCTCCCGGGCCTTCACAGAACCCGCGCGGTCAATGGCGCCGCCGTAGAGCAACAGCTTCTCCGTCAGCGTGGTCTTGCCAGCATCCGGGTGACTGATGATGGCGAAAGTGCGCCGCCGTTGGATTTCTTCGGTAAGGGACATGGGGTTCCGGACATAAAATGGTGCGGAACGAATTCCGACTCCGCACGAAGCGCGGGGACAGGCGGAGGACCGCAACCCTCCATTGTCGCGGGTGTGGGGCCGGGACTCAACCTTCGACTCGGATCCACACGATCAAAAGGCAAAAAGATCACCGCTAAGACGCCAAGAACTGCAAAAGCGATTTTCGATTATCGGTCTGCCTCAGCCAGCAAAGTGTTCAACCGCAGATGACGCAGATGGCGCAGAAAGGGCTTGGGTCCACAGATTGCACATATTCACACAGATTGAAAAACGCGAGGCGCCGGTGTGTTCTGGATGTGCCGTTTCGCAGGCATGGGCTTCAGCCGGGGCGGCAGGGCCGGAGGCCGCCTTCGGCGGGCCCATGTGGGTTGGGTCGGCGCCTTTCTGTGGAATCAGCTGTTGATCTTGAACGTATCAGGCTGAGCCTCGCCGAAAATCGGGAAGCGTTTTTTTTGCTTTTTTCTTTTCTTGGCGTCTTGGCGGTGAAAAGGTCCTTTTGGCTGGCCTACCCCCTGGCCGCCATCCGCCGTTGGATTTCCGCCTCGTCCACATCCTCGATGTGGGTGGCGATCCACCAGTTGTTGCCCCAGGGATCCTGCACCCCGGCGTTGCGGTCCCCGTAGAACTGGTCGGAGGGCTCCATCAGGGAAACCCCACCTGCCGCCAGGGCGGCCTGGTAGGTGGCATCGGTGTCCGGCACGTAGAGGTAGAAACCCGCGGGCATGGGCTTCCATGGCTCTTTGGCCTGGGCCACCATCACCAGGGAATCACCGATGCGGATTTCGGCGTTGGCAATGGCACCGTCCGGACGAACCGTGCGGCTGCGTTCTTCCGCCTGGAACGCGGCGCGGAGGAAGGCCAGAAGGCCCTCCCCATCCGGCACGATGAGGTAAGGCGTGACCGTGTGATAGCCAGTAGGAACAGGTGGGACCACAATCCGCCTCCTTCTTTAGCTATCTCCAAAGGGCGCATGCGCCCTTTGGAGCATTAAACGGCTACTTGGTGATGCCCACCTGCTGAAGCATCCACGCCGTCTCGAAGGCCTTGTCCTTCAGGGCGTCGTAGCGGCCGGAGGCGCCTCCGTGGCCGGCGGGGTCCATCTTGATCTTCAGCAGCAGGGGATGGCTGTCGGTCTTGAGGGTGCGGAGCTTGGCCACGTATTTGGCGGGCTCCCAGTACATCACCTGGCTGTCGTTGAAGCTGGTGGTGATGAGGATCGCCGGGTAGGCCTTCTTCTGGAGGTTGTCATAGGGGCTGTAGGCCCGCATGTAATCGAAGGCCGCCTTTTCGTTGGGATTGCCCCATTCGAGGTACTCGCCCACGGTGAGGGGCAGGCTGGCGTCCATCATGGTGTTCATCACGTCCACGAAGGGCACGGCGCTGTGCACGGCCTTGAAGAGGTCGGGCCGCAGGTTCGTGACGGCGCCCATGAGCAGGCCGCCGGCGCTGCCACCCTCGATGACGAGGCGATCCTTGGCGGTCCACTGCTCCTTCACCAGGAAGTCGGCGGAATCAATGAAGTCGGTGAAGGTATTCATCTTCTTCATCAGCATGCCGTCGTCGTGCCAGGCCTCGCCCATGTCGTTGCCGCCCCGGATGTGGGCGATGACGTAGACCATGCCGCGATCCAGCAGGCTGAGGCGGGGGCTGGAGAAAGTGGCGGCCTGACCGTAGCCATAGGAACCGTAGGCATAGAGAAAGAGTGGCGCGTTGCCGTCCCGCTTCACGGCCTTCTTGTAGACCACGGACAGCGGCACCTTCGCGCCATCCCGGGCGGTCGCCCACAGGCGCTCGGTGGTGTACTGGGCCTTGTCGTACCCGCCCAGCACTTCGATCTGCTTCAGCAGGGTCTGTTTCCCGGAGGCCATGTCGCAGTCCAACACGCTAGGCGGAGTCACCATGGACTGATAGCTGAACCGGAAAGCCTTGGCGGTGTATTCCGGCGTCCCCCCGGGGAAGGCCGCGTAGACGCTTTCGGGGAAGCTGACATCCTTCCAGTGCCCACTCTTGATGTCCTGGATCCGGAACCGCGACAGGCCCTGGCTCTTCTCGGCCACCACCAGAAAGTCCTGGAAGGGTTCCATCCCTTCGAGCAGCACGTCCGCCCGGTGGGGGATGAAGGGCTTCCAGTGCTTCATGCCGGGTGTCGCCGCGGGCGCCGTGACCAGCCGGAAGTTCTTGGCATCCTTGTTGGTGCGGATGTAGAAGGTGCCTTCACGATGGTCCATGTCGTACTTGTGGCCCTTCTCGCGGGGCAGCAGCACCTTGAAGGCCCCGCGGGGCTTGGAAGAGGCCAGATACCGGGTTTCCCAGGTATCCGTCGAGCGGCTTTCCACCACGAGATACTTGCGGTCCTTGGTGCGGGTCACCCCGATGCCGTAGAGCTCGTCCTTCTCCTCGAAGACCACCTCGGACTTGCCGTCCTTCAGATCCATGCGCCAGAGCTGGTTCGAGCGCTTGGTGACATCGTCCTCAGTCACGAAAAATATGTGGCGGTGGTCGGAGGCCCAGGCGGTGGAGGTCACCCGCTCGGCGAGGGGCGCACTGACCCTGCCGGTGGCCAGATCCTTGGTGAAGAGCTTGTACTGACGGAAGCCCGTCACATCCGTGCTGAAGAGCAAGGTCCGGTCGTCATCGCTGACGGCCATGCCACCCAGGCTGAGGAACTTCAGGCCCTTGGCCAGTTCGTTCTGGTCCAGCAGCATTTCCTCGTCGGCCCTCTCATCGTAGGCACCGCCCCGGGCCGCCTTCCGGCGGCACTGGATGGGGTACTGCTTGCCCTCCTCCGTGCGGGAGTAGTAGTAGAACGCGCCGCGCCGGACCGGGACACTCAGATCCGTCTGCTTGATGCGCCCCAGCATCTCCTTGTAGAGGGCCTCCGAAAAGGGCTGGAGATCCTTGGTCATGGCCCCGGTGTAGGCGTTCTCGGCGTTCAGGTAGGCCACCACTTCGGGGTTCGCCTTTTCCCGCAGCCAGAACCAGGGGTCGTCCACCTTTTCGCCATGCCAAAGGGAGACATGCTCCATCTGCCTGGCCACGGGGGGGAAGGGAACCTGGGCTGCGAGACCGAGCGGGGCGCTCACGAGGGCCGCCAGGCCCGCGAGGCGGAGGGGACGGGAAGGCATGAAAGGCTCCTGTAGGACACGAGGTCCAACGTACCACGAAAAAACAGGCCCCCCGGTTGAGGGGCCTGCTGGTTAATTCTTTGTCAGGTTCGTCGCTGAAGCCTACTTCGCTTCCGCTGTGGGGATGCGCATGCCGTAGAAGGAACGCCAGACGAAGACCGTGGAGATGATGAAGAAGATCAGCGCCGCGATGTGGGCGGTGGTCTCGGGGAGAGTAATGGCCAGTTCCACGGCCAGAAGGCCGAAGAGGGTGGTGAACTTGATGACGGGATTCAGGGCCACCGAAGAGGTGTCCTTGAAGGGGTCGCCCACTGTGTCGCCAACGATGACGGCGTCATGGAGGGGCGTGCCCTTGGCCTTGAGTTCCGTTTCCACGAGCTTCTTGGCGTTATCCCAGGCGCCACCGGCATTGGCCATGAAAATGGCCTGGTAGAGGCCGAAGACGGCGATGGAGATCAGGTAGCCGATGAAGAAGTAGTGGTTCGCGCAGGCAAAGGCCAGCGTGGAAAAGAACACCGCCAGGAAGATGTTGAACATGCCCTTCTGGGCGTACTTGGTGCAGATCTCGACAACCTTCTTGGAGTCCTCCACCGAGGCCTTCTTGGCGCCAGCATCCAGGTTGATGTTCTGCTTGATGAATTCCACCGCGCGATAGGCGCCCGTGGCGACCGCCTGGCAGGCGGCGCCGGAGAACCAGAAGATGACTGCGCCGCCGGTGATGAGACCGAGCAGGAACAGTGGGTTGATGATGGAGAGGCCCTGCTGAACCGCCATTTGCCCCGGAATGATCGGCAACACTGCGCCGAACTTGGTGTTGAGCAACTGGATGATGGAGAAGATCAGGGTGGTGGCACCCACGACTGCGGTGCCGATCAGCACGGGCTTGGCAGTGGCCTTGAAGGTGTTGCCGGCGCCGTCGTTCTCTTCCAAGTACATCTTGCCGTTCTCGAAATCAGGCTTGAAGCCGAAGTCCTTCTGGATTTCCGCCTCGATGCCGGGAATCTCTTCGATGGTGGAGAGTTCGTAGACCGACTGGGCGTTGTCAGTCACAGGGCCGTAGGAATCTACGGCGATGGTGACGGGGCCCATGCCCAGAAAGCCGAAGGCCACCAAGCCGAAGGAGAAGATCGCGGGAGCTTCCATGAAGGTGCCCAGGCCGAAGGTCGAGACGTAGTAGGCTGCGCCCATGAGACCGACGATGGTAAGGCCCATCCAGTAGGCGGAGAAATAACCAGCCACCAGGCCAGAGATGATATTGAGCGAGGCGCCGCCCTCCTTGGAGGCCGTCACCACTTCGCGGACGTGGCCAGAATTGGTGGATGTGAAGGCTTTTACCAACTCAGGGATCAAAGCCCCCGCCAGTGTTCCGCAGGTGATGATGGTCGAAAGCTTGAACCAGAGGAGGTCGGGCAAATTACCGATCAGCATCCAGGACAGGACGTAGGTGATGGCGATGGAGACGATGGAAGTCAGCCACACGAGCGTGGTCAGCGGCGTTTCGAAATCGAACTTGGCGGCCGCACCGAACCGCATCTTGGACCAGAAGCCGTTCAAGAAGTAGGAAGCCGCCGAGGTGACGACCATGCCCACGCGCATCACGAAGATCCAGACCAGCAGGGAAACTTGGATGGCCTGGAAATTGGGACCAGCGGCCTTCTCGTTGACGGCAAGCAGAATGAAGGTGATCAGCGCGACCCCGGTGACGCCGTAGGTTTCGAAACCGTCTGCGGTGGGGCCGACCGAATCGCCAGCGTTGTCGCCGACGCAATCAGCGATCACGCCGGGATTACGGGCATCGTCTTCCTTGATCTTGAAGACGATCTTCATGAGGTCGGAACCGATATCAGCGATCTTGGTGAAGATGCCGCCCGCGATGCGCAGGGCGGCAGCGCCCAGGGACTCGCCGATGGCGAAGCCGATGAAGCAGGCACCGGCCGCCTCACCCGGAATGAAGAGCAGGATCGAGAGCATGAGGAAGAGTTCGACCGAGATCAGCAGCATGCCAATGGACATGCCGGCCTTCAGAGGAATTTCCATGGTCGGGTAGGGCTTCCCGCCCAAACTGGCAAAGGCGGTCCGGGAGTTCGCGAAGGTATTGATGCGGATGCCGAACCATGCCACGACCACCGAACCGAGGATGCCAATGACGGAGAAGAATAGGATCACCACCACCCGGCCCCAGTCCATGTGGGCCATGAACTTGAAGTACCACACCATGATGACGGCGATGAAGGCCCACAGCAGGGAGATGAACTTGATCTGGGTGACCAGGTAGGTCTTGCAGGTCTCATAGATCAGTTCGGAGATTTCCAGCATGGCCTTGTGGACTGGGAGATCCCGGACCTGCTTGTACTGCACGAGGCCGAAGCCGATGCCGAGCAGGCAGATGAACAGCCCGATCAACAGCAGGTTGTGGCCTGTCATCCCCATGAAGATCTGCTCCTTCAAAGAGGGGATCTTCAGCTCGGCCTCTCCCGCGAAGGCCGCCGGCCCCGCCAGGAGGGCGGAAAGGACGATCCCCCGCTTGAGGATTGAGGTGGACGCCAGAGTGCCTAGGAGGCGTTTCATCGTCGCCATGGGGTTTCCTCCAGTTGGGTTCGGGAAAGAATGGTTCGGGGAGGGGGGATCGAGGCAGGCGTCACCAGCCACGGTGCCCTGCGCCGAAGCGGCGCGGGCCCTGACTGGGGCCACCCACCAAAAAGATCATGTCTGGATCGGGTTCAACTCTAGCTGGGATGGGGGCTCCACCGCAAGATGGGGGGCCAGGCAGGCAGGGGCATTCCGGCAGGAACCGTTCCCAGGGGACTGGCAACCCGATGCCGATGGTCACAGGTCACCTTTAGCGCTTGGGATTCCACTCGGGCCCGAGGATACTTGGGTCGCATATGCCCTTCGCATTGGATCAGGGGTTCGTTCCCGCTGGACCCACCGTTGCCACCCAGCCACCTCAAGGAGTCCACCTATGTCCGTCGCTGAACAGAGCATCGCGGGCGCGGAAGCACGCGGCCACGGCTTCATGGCGTCCTCGGTCGGCCGGAAGGTCGTCATGGCCGCCACCGGCATCGTCCTCTTCGGGTTCGTCACCGTCCACATGATCGGCAACACCCAGGCCTACATGGGCGCCGGGACCTTCAACAGCTACGCCAAGTTCCTGCAAACCATGCTGCACGGCGCCGGCATCTGGATCTTCCGTGCCGTGCTGCTCGCGGCCACGGGCCTGCACATCTGGACCGCCGTGACGCTGACCCTGGACAACCGGGCCGCCCGTCCCGTGGGCTACCGTGCCGAGCAGAACATCGCCTCCACCTGGGCCTCCCGGACCATGCGCTGGAGCGGGTTCATCCTGGCGGTCTTCATCGTCTACCACTTGATGCACCTGACCATCGGGAACGTCCACCCCGCCTTCGACCACGCGAATCCCTACGCAAACTTCGTGAAGGGTTTCCAGGTGCCCGCCGCCTCGGGATTCTACATCGTGGCTCAGCTCTGCCTCGGCCTGCACATGTGGCACGGCGTGTGGAGCGTCACCCAGACCCTGGGCCTGGTACACCCACGCTACGACAGCCTGCGGCGCACCTTCGCCACCGGCCTCACCCTCCTCGTGGTGGGCGTGAACATCTCCTACCCCGTCGCCGTCCTCGCCGGCTTCATCCACTGATCCCAGGGAGCCCTCCATGGAACTCAATGCCCGAATCCCAGACGGCCCGATCGAGAAGAAGTGGGACAACCACAAGTTTGATCTCAAGCTCGTGAATCCGGCCAACAAGCGCAAGTACAAGGTGCTCGTGGTGGGCTCCGGCCTGGCCGGCGGCGCGGCCGCGGCCTCCCTGGCCGAACTCGGCTACGAGGTGGAGTGCTTCTGCTACCAGGACAGCCCCCGCCGCGCCCACTCCATCGCCGCCCAGGGCGGCATCAACGCCGCCAAGAACTATCACAATGACGGCGACAGCGTCCGCCGCCTCTTCTACGACACGGTCAAGGGTGGCGACTTCCGGGCCCGCGAAGCCAATGTGCATCGCCTGGCCGAGGTCAGCAACAACATCATTGACCAGTGCGTGGGACAGGGCGTGCCCTTCGCCCGGGAATACGGCGGACTGCTGGACAACCGCTCCTTCGGTGGCGCCCAGGTGAGCCGGACCTTCTACGCCCGCGGACAGACCGGCCAGCAGCTGCTGCTGGGCGCCTACCAGGCCCTGCAGCGGCAGGTGGGGCTTGGCACTGTGAAGATGTTCGCCCGCCATGAGATGCAGGAGCTGATCGTGGTGGACGGGGTGGCCAAGGGCATCGTCACCCGCGACATGGTGACCGGCGAGATCAAATCCCACCTCGCCGATGCCGTCTGCCTCGCCACGGGCGGCTACGGCAACACCATGTATCTGGCCACCTACGCCAAGGGCTGCAACGGCACCGCCATCTGGCGCGCCCACAAGAAGGGCGCGGCCTTCGCCAACCCCTGCTTCACGCAGATCCACCCCACCTGCATCCCCGTCACCGGCGATCACCAGAGCAAGCTCACGCTGATGTCTGAATCGCTGCGCAACGATGGCCGCATCTGGGTGCCGAAGAAGAAGGAAGACTGCGGCAAGCCCGCCAGCCAGATCGCCGAAGAGGACCGCGACTACTACCTGGAGCGGAAGTACCCTTCGTACGGCAATCTGGCCCCCCGCGACATCGCCAGCCGCGCCGCCAAGCAGGTCTGCGACGACGGCCGCGGCATCGGCGAGACGGGCCTTGGCGTCTACCTCGACTTCGAGGCGGCCATCCACCGCCTGGGCGCCAGCAAGATCGAGGAGAAATACGGCAACCTCTTCGAGATGTATGAGCGCATCACGGACGAGAACCCGTACAAGACGCCCATGCGCATCTTCCCCGCCACGCACTACACCATGGGCGGCCTCTGGGTGGACTACAACCTGATGAGCACCATTCCTGGCCTGTTCGTGCTCGGCGAAGCCAACTTCTCCGACCATGGCGCCAACCGCCTGGGCGCCTCGGCGCTCATGCAGGGCCTGGCCGACGGCTACTTCGTGATCCCCTACACCATCGGCGGCTACCTGGCGGGCATCAAGCCCGGCACCCGCATCAAGGCCGATGATCCGGCCGTGAAGGCCGCCGAGCAGACCACCTCCGAGCGCGTCCAGAAGTTCTTCGCCATCAACGGCAAGGAAACGCCCACCCACTTCCACCGCGAGCTGGGCAAGGTCATGTGGGAGTTCTGCGGCATGGGCCGCAACGAGGCCGGCCTGAAGAAGGCCCTCCAGCGGATTCCTCAGATCCGCGAGGAGTTCTGGCAGAACCTCCGCATTCCCGGCAGTGGCGGCGAAGTGAACCAGTCCCTCGAGCTGGCCGGCCGCGTGGCCGATTTCCTCGAGATCGGCGAACTGATGTGCCTGGATGCCCTCGAACGCCGCGAATCCTGCGGCGGCCACTTCCGCGAGGAATGGCAGACCGAGGACGGCGAAGCCGTCCGCGACGACGAGAACTTCTGCCATGTGGCCGCCTGGGAGTACAAGGGCGAGGGGCAGATGCCCGTCCGCCACACGGAGCCCCTCGCCTTCGAGAACGTCCACCTCGCGACCCGCAGCTACAAGTGAGGAACTGAGCCATGGCCAAGCACATCAATCTCACCCTTCACGTGTGGCGGCAACAGAACGCCAAGTGCGACGGCAAGTTCGTCGAGTATCCCGCCGAGAACATCAGCCCCGACATGTCCTTCCTGGAGATGCTCGACGTGGTGAACGAAGGCCTCATTCGCAAGGGGGATGAACCCATCACCTTCGACCACGACTGCCGCGAGGGCATCTGCGGCCAGTGCGGCATGGTGATCAATGGCCGCCCCCATGGCCCCAAGGAGCGCACCACCACCTGCCAGCTGCACATGCGCAGCTTCAAGGACGGGGACAGCATCACCCTCGAACCCTGGCGCGCCGAAGCCTTCCCGGTGCTCAAGGACCTGATGGTGGACCGCGGCGCCTTCGATCGCATCATCGCCGCCGGCGGCTTCATCAGCGCCCCCACGGGGAGCCCGCAGGACGCCAACGCCCTGCCCATCCCCAAGGAGAACGCCGAGCTCGCCATGGACGCGGCCGCCTGCATCGGGTGCGCCGCCTGCGTGGCCGCCTGCCCCAACGCCAGCGCCATGCTCTTCGTGTCCGCGAAGATCACCCAGCTTGGCCTGCTGCCCCAGGGCCAGCCCGAACGCTACATCCGCGTCCGGGACATGGTCGCCCAGATGGA